>DASRFL010000040.1:0-6415 GCA_035651555.1 Terriglobales bacterium | reverse complement strand
CAGGATTTTAGGATTTGCGATACCCAGACTCTGGATAATTCCCAGGATCTCCTGGGCGCGGCGCTCGGTCCACGCATTTACGATTTTCCGCTCCTCAGCCTGCTGCCAGTGCGAATTCCAGAATTCGCGCTGCACCTCGATTGTGGGCTGCTCAACGCTGGACATTAGGCCTTCCTCGGAGGGCCGATTGGCCGATTGCTATTGCTATACCGGTCTCCAGGAAGCACGAAGCAGACCAAAAGGAGATCTGCGCGATTTTGGGGCAACTGACTGTGAATCAATTATTTACATGCAAGACAGTGGAACTGCTGCAGTCGTGTAAACGCGATGGTTGTAACAGGTTTCCTAAGTGTGGTATTGGTTTACCCACTTAACGCATTGCTTGGATTCGTAGTGATTTACGATCCCCCTAGGCAGCCGTAACCCTATGATAATACGAAAGCTAGTTTCTTAGGCTCTTGGTTAAAGACGTGCACATCTTCCTCCCATGCCATCTCGGGCTAACACTGCTGGGCAGGTAACTTCCCCCCGCCAAGGCTCCGCGCTATCAGGCTTGATGCGCAACGTGCTTTCTAATTGGGGCGCGTACTTCGTGGCCATGGCGATTAACTTCTTCTTGTCGCCCTATGTCGTCACGCACCTAGGTAACGTTAGCTACGGCGTTTGGACGCTGATTTTATCGCTTACCGGCTATCTGGGACTTTTGGACCTCGGTGTTCGCGGGGCTGTAACTCGGTACATTGCAAAATTCCACACGCAATCCAATCACGAAAAAGCCAACGAAGTTGCATCTTCCGCGATCATTATCTTTGGCACCGCCGGCCTGATTGCAATTCTGGTGTCACTAGTGTTCGCCGCATTTGTGATCGGACGCATGCACGTGCCGGTGCAATTACTGCCCGCGGCCAAGATCGTACTTGCGCTCACTGGCGTGAGCATCGCGATCTCCCTTGTGAACGGTGTGTTTGGCGGAATCCTCGTCGGCTTACAGCGCTTTGATCTGACCAACGCCATTGAGGTCGGCATAAACGCATTGCGCGCTCTTACAATCGTGCTGGCCTTGCATTTCGGTTCGGGAATCGTCGGGCTCGCCTATATCCAGCTCTCTTTCACCCTATGTCGCTGGCTTGCCAATATCCTGCTTGCGCGTCATCTCTACCCCGCGCTGCGGATTCGCCTTTCTGCAGCCAGCATCAGCGGGCTCAAATTGATCTTTTCCTTCAGTGTCTTTTCTTTCCTGATGCACGTGAGCGCAAGTTTGATCAACGCCAGTGATAACGTGGTGATCGGCGCCTATTTGCCGGTAACCGCCGTCACGTTTTACGTAATCGGCGGGAATCTGGTGGAATACGCCCGTGTGCTGGTCTCCGGAATAACGCAAACGCTTACGCCCCTGGCCAGTTCGATTGATGCCCGTAACGACCCCAGCCAATTACGGGAACTTGTTCTTTTCGCGAGCCAATCTGCGGCGATGGTGATACTGCCTATAACTTGTACGTTTCTATTGCGCGGCGGAAGTTTCATCGGGCTCTGGATGGGAAGTCAGTACGCGGGTCCCTCCGGCCAGATCCTTAAAGTGCTATCGCTCACAATGATAGTCTGGGCAGGCAATTCAGCCACGGGAGGCATTCTTCTAGGCCTCAGTAAACATAAACCAATCGTTCCGGCCCTCTTCACCGAGGGAATTTGCAATCTGGCTTTAAGCATTTTTCTGGTGAAGAGAATGGGTATCGTCGGCGTTGCCTGGGGGACGGTGATTCCGAGCGTCGCCGACAATCTCATTTTCTGGCCATGGTATGTTCGGCGTGCACTAGGCGTTAGGCCCCTCACTTACGTCAATTCCGCTCTGATCCGCCCGTGGACATCTTTGATTCCGTTTTTGCTCGCAACCTACGGTATTGAACGGTTTTGGCCGGCATGGAACCTCGCAATCTTCTTCTTTCAGGTCATGCTTGCACTGCCCTTCGCATGTGTCGGTTATTGGTTTGTCTGCTTGAATTCAGGCCAGCGGTGGGCGCTTCGCAGGAAAATCGCTCAGTATCTGGGACGCCCGCTTGAAGACGCGAGCGGCAGGTGGATTCAAACCGTTTCCGCAAAGGCACCCAGCGGCGAAAACTGAAAATCGCGTAGCAGCCTGCCAAATTTCGAAGCTGAACTCCGCAATCCAAAATAATGCCGCAATCTTGACGTCAGGCTGCCGGAGATCTTCGGCTGCTGGGGGTCAATCTCCCAGGGATGGAGATATACGCACACTGGTTTATTCTCGTGTTCATTGAGAAAGCGCATCCCCCAGCGGGTATACCAATATGGTAAGAGACGGAAGTAGGCTCCTCCTCCCAATGGCGCACGCCGACCAAAAAGCTGCAGAGTGGTCATCGGAAATTCGACAATCGATCCTCTCGGCGTCTGTACCCGATATGGGTCGCGCGGGGAATCCGGCACGCCATAATTCGGGTGTTTCACCGGGAAAATACTGGAATCAAAAGTAAATCCCAGCTCGACCAGGATCTCAAGAGCCCAAAATGATTGCTTGTTGATGGAAAAGCTCGGCGCACGGTAGCCCCGGATTGGCGATCCGGTGATGTCTTCGAGGAGTTTTTTTGCACGTTCCGTGTCCTCGCGAAACTCCGTAGGAGTCATTTCATAGACCGTTCGGTGGCGAAGGCTATGGCATGCGATTTCGTGACCTTTTTCGGCCACGCGGCGCACGATCTGGGGATGTCGCTCGGCAACGTGACCTAAAACGAAAAAAGTTGCGTTGCAACCGACTTCCTGCAGGAGTTCCAGTAGCACGTCTGTATTCTTTTCGACTCGACTCTGCTGCAAATTCCAATCCGTCGTCGCAATCTGTTGCCGGAACGCGCTAACGTGATAATAGTCTTCAAGATCGATTGTAAGTGCGTTCTTCACAGTCACCTGTTCCTAAAACGCCAGACCCACAGTGCATAGCAGTCCGAGCAGCTTTGGTCCGCTCGATAGTGGCACCACTCGCCTTTGCAGCCTCATATCGGGTTCGTAGAATCCCAGCTTTTTGTTTATTATACGCAATCGCCGTAGCCGATACCGAAAGTCGAACTAAACAAGCAACATATAATGAAGGCAGTTTTGTGGAATTTCACTATTGGATATAGGATTTTCGTTGATGAAGACCGTTAGTTAGAAGACCTCCCGAAATCGATCAAAGGGCGAACCTCAGAGCGAGTTTCTTAAACGGAGGGAGCTATGGAGACACGCACTGTAATGGTGGCAAATTCGAGTTGCAATGTCTTTCCTAACAGTGGCACCGATTTGCCGAAACAAGCGTTTTTACTTCTTGTGAAGGCGACCCAATATCAGCCAATGGCAAGCCGTCAGCCTTGACCGCCGAGCTAACAGGCTGTAGTTCCAAGAGTTGCATCCTCGCGGCGGACAATCGCTTTTCTAACTTCTGGCATGCCGTGTGCTTCTTTTCGAAGGGGTGCCTTCGGCTGGGCAGCGCGAAGGCAATAAGGGTGCCCTATCTGCAGATTGATCCCTGAGAAGGGATCTGTCTTGCGACGAGTTTCCGATTCCAGTCGTGCAAGGCTCTAGGAAACACGTTCTCCGACCTGATTTCGGTATCAGACGCTCCGAAGAAGCAGCCTGCTCTTATGACTTTAGATCTATCGATCATTATTCCTGCTTACAACGAAGAAAAGCGCCTACCCAAGACGATCGCATCGATCCGAACTTACCTGAGCTTACGGCGTTATCCTAGTGAGGTGCTCGTTGTTGATGACGGTTCTTCCGACAATACGGCGAAAATCGTTCAAGAGGCTCGCAACTCATTCCCGCAACTTAGGCTTCTTTCGAATGGACGCAATCGTGGCAAGGGGTTCAGCGTCCGCCACGGTATGTTGGAAGCGCGCGGCGAGGTTGCGCTCTTCACTGATGCTGATCTGTCAACTCCGATAGGCGAAGCAGATAAGCTGCTGGCGGCAATTTTCGATTCCAGGTATGACGCTGCAATTGGTTCTCGGCTCCTACGCAACATGATCGAAGTTCATCAATCCAAGTTGCGGGAAACGGCTGGCAAAGTATTCAACCTCCTTGTCCGTGGTATCGCCGGAATCGATTTTGGCGATACTCAATGTGGATTTAAGGCGTTTCGTCGCATCCCGGCGCGAATTCTATTCGAACAGCAACAGACAGACGGCTTTGGATTCGATCCGGAAATTCTGTTTCTGGCTCGCCGTCACGGACTGAAAGTCACTGAAATTCCAGTTCGCTGGGCACATGACCCGGGTACGAAAGTCCGGGTTTTTAGCGATAGCCTCCGTATGTTCGGCGACTTGATAAGGATTCGATTAAATAACCGCAGAGGGATTTATCCAAAACGGGCAGGTTTTAGACCAGCACACAGACAACCAGATTCACTAACGATTTGGGATGTTCACCTTGATCGGCTGAAAAGTGAAACTATTACAAGACGATAATTCGGTCCAAGAAATCGTCTTTGTGCACCAACCTCGATAAACGAGAAATCCAAAGTGCGGCCCACGTTTGTTATGGATGGGATTGGGCCACTTCTGACGCCTCACATCTCCACGCATATACAACGACGCGATCCTCCATACTGCTCCCCTCCTGGTAAGCCAACTGTGCGCAGGGGTCTGGAATTCCTTTCCTCATCCACTCCCCTACGTAGGGTGTTTGAGATTTCTCCTCGCCCCACAAAATTACGAAGTTAGGACTTATGCGATGAATATAAGCTACGGCCGTCGGAGAATCCGCTTGGGGCAAAAGTCGCACAGTTGCTCCGGCATAATAGGCGGTAATCATATCCAGGGACATCGTAATTAGCTTTCCGGATGCCGGTGCATGTGCCGCGATCCAGCGTCCCGCGTCCTTTTCCTGAATCCACCGGCTCTCGGCAAACTCCCCAAGTGTGCCTATCCGTATCCCGGAAAGCAAAACCGGAATAAGCAAAATCGCGCAGGCCATTGTCACGAGCTGACGATTTTCCAGGTCGAGGTCCTCACCTAGTAATGGCTTTACGCGATTGAGGGCATTCCTGAACCATTTCGCGCAATTCACCGCTCCGCGAGCACTCCAGATCATCACGATCGGCAAAGCGAGAAACAGGAACCGATCCCAGAGGAAATGCATCGATGTGAGAATCAGGAAAACCAAAAGGGCCATGCAGCAGAGCAGTGCTTCATGTGCGATGCGAATTTTGTGCCAAGGTCCGCCCAGTAAACCGGCTATAGCCAATAAAAAGATTACCGGCGAGCCTAAGTACGATGCGCGAAGCAAAGTTCCTATCAGTGCGCGGAATCGCGTTGACAGCCCATGTGTCATGAGATGGATTTTCTGGCTCGTGGAAACGGGATAATACTTCGCGATGAGCAAATCACTGTTCAGCAGAAATATGCCCGCCTCTTCCAGATTTGGCCCCAAGCCCGACCCAGCCTCGTGATAGCTCATACCCTCGCTCAGCCGGAGATTAAGGACGTCATTGGTAGGGGATTTACCTTCCCAGGAGAAATGCCCCAAATCTGAACTGAGAAAGCCGATGAAGGGCGCCGCGATAACAAGGCTCGCACATACGATTGTAACGGAGCGGCGCCATACAGCGCCAAATCCGGCGTGGGAAAACCAGGCTGCTGCTGCAAACGACGCCGCTGCAGCCAGCCACGCGGCGAACAGAATCGCGTACAGCAAGCCTTCCGGACGGATCAAGTATGCCAGCCCAGCAAATACGCCTGCCCAGATCGCGGCGGCAAAGCGGCCTTCGTGAAAAACGACTAAAGTCCAGTAGAGGGCAACCAGCAAGAAAAAGATATACGGACCCTCCGAATAGACTGAGCCTGAAAGGGCGATGAACAATGGATGCGCCACTGCAAACAGGCCAGCAACGCGCGCCGTCGAATTTCCATAAATGCGATCCACAATGAAATAAACGATCAGAGGTACAAAGGATCCCAGCAATAACGAGATCATCCTTCCGCTGAGTTCCATATTTCTAATCAGAAGCGAGAGACCTCCCATGAGAAGGGAGTAGAGCGGGGTGAGAATGGTCGTGGGCCCGCGCATATCTTGATAACCGCTCCCCGATAGCAGATTCTGGGCCAGGCGCGCGTATTGGGCGCCCTCGTTCTCGATTACACGGGGATACGCGAGCAGCCAGGTAAGACGGACGGCAAACGAACAAGAAACGAGAATCCAAAGAAATCGAAAATGTCGGGCGGCTCCCTCAGAGCTCACCACAGATGCCTCCTTATGTAACGCGATGTAACGCGGTTCTTTAGTGGGCTTGGGTTAGTGCCTCTTTTGGGCGAGAACGACCATCTGCCAGCCGAATCCGGCCCGTTCCTTGATGGCATTCAGCGTTGCGGCGCTCACCAAGGTCTCCAGCAGCGCATTCAGCTTGTAGGAGTTGACCAGCCGCAGAATC
>DASRFL010000039.1:0-220869 GCA_035651555.1 Terriglobales bacterium | reverse complement strand
TCCTTCCCATCCAGTTGCATAGTGTCGAAAGCTGCTCCACTCCCAATCCTCCGGTCGCTCGCACAATCCCCGCTTTACTGGGTTGCGATGAATATACTTCACTTTCTCGACAAACTGCGGATAGTTCCGGATATTGAAATCATAGTAGCGTTTTTGCCAGAAATGCTGCGCCTTCCCAATCAGATGGCGAGACACCCCTTGCTTCAGCGACTTCAGTGCGTCGGAGAGAATGCCCCGCTCGGGTTCACTTAAAAGCAGATGAACATGCTCGGGCATGATCACGTAGGCTTAAACACGCAGTTTATAAGTGCTCCGCACACGCTCCAGCGCAGCTTCAAAGGTGCGCCGGCTCTCGTCAGTGGTTAACAATTTGGCTGGCTGGCCCACCCTTTGCTTTTAAGGCCTTGAACATACCACAAATGTGGCTGCCCCACCCTTCGCGTTTTTCGAAGGGTGGGAATATCGACCTCTTCATCTTTCACTATCTCCCAAAAAATTCAGAGACTTTCCTTTTGAGTGAATGTACACTTCCTTCGCCTGTCGAGGGGGAATTCAGATCAAGGAGCTGATTTATGAGTCGCGCTTTGCGCGTTAGTCTTTTCTGTGCCTGCGTCATCCTGGGCGGTGCGCTGCCTTCAGCCGGCGCGGTTTCCGTTTTTCCCAACCCGGTTCAGTTCGGAACAGTTTCTGAAAACACGACCGGCTTTCCGGTCTATGTGGATTTGACCGACACGACGGCCAGTGCGGTCACCATTACCAATATGGCGATCACGGGCGCAAACAGCGCCGATTTCACCTTCGGGCCTTGGACCTGTGTCGGAGTCATCTCCGGAAATCAAACTTGCCAGATGTACATGACATTTACGCCGAATGCAGTGGGGAATATCAGCGCCACACTCGCCATCACCGTCAGTGGCGTGGCTAACCCGATTAATATTCCGCTCGTCGGCAGCGGCGGAAATCCCGTCCCAAACGTCACATCAATCTCGCCGCCAGGGGTCTACGTTAACACCCCAACTACGAAAGTGACGATCAACGGCACCGGATTTCTTTCCTCCTCGCTGGTGTATCTGCAGAACGCCCCCAACCCTCTGCCGACAACTTTCGTGAGCGCTACCCAGATCACCGCCCAAGTGCCAGATACTGCACTGGCGAACACAGGTCAAGTGTCTCTATGGGTTGCAAATCCCCAGCCCGGCGGCGGAACAGGTTCTTTTTCATTACAGGTGGTGTCAGAGGAACCTTCCATCTCCAGCGTGACACCGGCGTCGGTTGTCGCCGGAACGCCTTCCGAGCCGCTTCTAGTCAACGGTCAGAATTTCCTGGCCACTTCGAAGGTGCAGTGGAATGGAACGAATATTCCCACGACCTACATCAGCTCCACGCAGCTGCAGGCCCAACCCCCGGCGGCTGACTTTGCCAACGCGGGAATAGTGCAGTTAGCTGTAAACAATCCCGCTCCTGGCACTCTTTCTCCACCTACCATTTTCAATGTTACTTATCCGGTGACGGTCAACGTGCTGAATTTGCCGGCGAATGCTCTAGTATGGGATCCGTTCGCGCAGGTGATCTATGCTTCTCTGCCGAGCACAGATGGGCCAAACGGTAACAGCATTGCTGTGATCAATCCCGCGACCGGGGCCGTAACGGGATACTTCTTCGCCGGCAGCGAACCGAACAAGATTGCATTGGATAGCAACTCGAAATTTCTTTATGTAGGTTTGAATGGAAACGGTTCTATTCAAAGATTGAATCTTCCTGCTTTTACTCCCGACATTCAAATCAATCTCGGCGCAATTCAAGGGTCGGGCCCGAACACGGCTGCCGCGCTTGCAGTGTCTCCGACCAATGCCCACCTGCTTGCCGTCGCGCTTGGGCAGGGGAACTGTTGCGGCGGCGGACCATTGGAATTCTTCAGCGATGCATCCAAGCTCGCAAACTCGGTTTCGTCGTCAGCCATGAACCAGCTTGCTTTTGCCAGTGGCACAACTCTCTACGGGTACGAGTCCAACACGCTCAGTCAGGTTACGGTCAGCGCCACCGGCGGAACGCTCGCGCAACAATGGAGTGGGCTGGTGGACGGCAACACCATACAGTACTCAGGCGGGTTGATTTTCGGGGGCAGCGGGGAAGAGTTCAATCCCACCACTGGCTTGCTGCTCGGTACTTTCGATGTGGGGAATGTTTGCTGCGGCCCGACACCCCAGGTCTTTCCGGACTTCAACATCAATCGAGCCTTTGCCCTAGGCCAGACTCCCTTCTTCAATGGCCTCGGAATAACCAGCTATAACCTGACGCAGTTCACACCGCTGGCTGTTGCTAATTTGTCGGGATTGATCCCGGCATTCAATTCGTCTACCCCTTCTAACTTGATTCAATGGGGGAGCAACGGTTTAGCGTTCATCTTGACGAATGGGTGTTGCGGAACCACAACATCTCAGGTTGTTCTGATTCAAAGTCCCGGCTTGTTCCTGACCGCGACCAAGAACGTCAATCCTGTTCCAGTTCCAAGCGCGCCGACGCCCGGAACCGTCACTCACGGCGCCGCCAACTTCCGCCTTACCCTGAAAGGAACAGGGTTCGTGCCGGGTTCGACCGTCACATGGAATGGCAAGACTTGGCCCTCCAGCTACGTTAACAGCAAGCAGCTTACGGTATATGTGCCCAAGGCTGCGGTCGCAAAGCCTGGTACAGCCGCTATACAGGTCAAGAATCCCACACCAGGAGGAGGAAAATCCAATCCTGTGACACTTACGATTGAGTAACTGCTCGATGCAGCAAAAATCTCATCTCCCACAATCGTGGGAGATGGGATTCGCGAACCCTTCGAGTTGCCCTACCCTTCCTAATCCACCACAAACTCCGTGGCTCTTATCGGGGACGAGTTTCCGGCTGAGTCAATGGCTCTAAGTTCAAGGCGGTAGTTACCGGGGTCGAGCTTGTCGACAGGCACTTTCAGGCCAAACGGCACTACGGGATTTCCGGCCTGAATTAGTTTCTCTGTGTTAGTTATGCCTGCGTCGATCGGCGCGCGCCCGGTCTTCTCATCCACAATTTTCATCTCCACGCCAATCTTGGGCGGGTTCGGCCCCGTGAGCAGCGGCTCATAAATCTCGGCGTACATGAAGGTAGCTTCGGTTTTCTTGAAGTGATAGTCCGCGGCAGGCACGATCTGAATTCCGGCAGTCACCAGAGGAACATATCCGGCGATGAGATCGGCATCGAGCCCCTGCTGAATGTCAGCTACGGGATGCGCCTCGCGGCTGAGGGCAAGGCTGCTCAGGACAAAATGCTTGCCATCGTAGTTATCGACCTTCAGCGGAGCTTCCAGCTTGCCAAAACTCTCGCCGCCGGAGCTGAATACCACGGCAAGTTTGTACTCGCCTGAGGCCACATCGAACTGGTTCTCATAGCGGAAGGGATTCTTGTTGAACTCTTTTACTTCATCTTTCTCCAGCTCCAGATGAACCGTGTCGCTGAAGCGCGCGGCTTCGGTTCCGTCGGGCTTGGTAGCGATCCCCAAGACATTTATATCAGCGTGATACTTTCCTTTCTGCTTATCGAACTTGACCGTATTGGAAGGAATCTCCATGGCGACGCTGACTCGCGCCACGTTCGCGGACGTAAAGAAGAACGGCGTCTCCAGCGATGCGCCAGGAGCACTTATATTGCTCATGGAGGCGTGGCTCTCGAGTTCCTTCTCGATCGGCTTGCCGGCGAGTAAGTCGACCGGCTTCACGTTGCAATATCCGCTGCGCGAGCGGACGATAGTTCCACCGCGATCGATTTTCACTTTAATCGTGTGGCAGCTTCCTTCCTGCGACTCGGGAGGCGCGTAGCCGACGACGTAATACTCGTCCTGCTCCTTGGCGATCCGGTCCATACCGCTGAGTAAGTCATTGGTGTCGTGAATGACGAACCCGCCGGTGCCGTCGGCCAGAGCGAAGAGCACTTGTTGGTTCGTGGACGCGCTCTCGGGAAATTGCGGGACGATATTGCGCGGCTGCAAGTTCGGGTTCATCATGTTGTTGTAATAAGCGCTGCTCGGAGTAAATCCGCGGCCGCCACTCGAGCCGGTCCCACCTTTTCCTCCGCTGCCGGTGCCACCCGTGCCGCCATGGCCTGTTCCGCCGCCGCCAGTTCCGCCGTGCCCCCCGGTTCCGCCACCGCCGGTGCCGCCGTGGCCTCCGCCTGTGCCACCACCTCCCGCGCCACCACCGCCTGCGCCGCCGTGACCTCCAACACCTCCGCCGCCTCCACCACCTGGCCGCTGAACCAACACAAGATGCGGAGTTTTTTCGACGTCGTCCGAGTAATTGAACACCGCGGTCCTCAATTGGCCTTCATGCCGGGTAAGTGGATTCGTCAGCCGCGATTGCGGTGCGACGGGCCCTCCGGCAACCAACCCGCGAACATCCACTGGATACACCGCCACGTTCGCCTTGTTGCAGGAATCAATGACAGCGGTCAGCTCCGACTCATCTTCGGGTGTTAGCGGGAACCCGGCGGTCAGCAAGACCACGCTCTTGCGTCCCGGAACTGTCGCAAGGTTTTTCGCCAGCGCGCGCAACGCCATCAACATAGAACGGGCGCCAAACTCAGCTTCGGCATTCATTAGCGGTGGAACTCCTGCGGATGCGACTTCAACCGGCGCGGTCCCGTTGGGCGAAACGGTGGAGAACTTTGTTCCGGCCACGATTTTTTTCAGGCGATCAGAATCCGCGGTGAAATTTTGCGTAATGCGGAGCGTACCCCCGAAATCTACAAGTGTGATTAAGTGGTTCGGCCCCGCGTTCGCATCGATGAACTTTGTTGCTGTCTGCCGCGCATAAGACTGGTCTCCAAACTGCATGCTGGAGTTATCAAAAAACAGCACCAGATAGTGAGTTGGAGGATTGCCGTTCACTCCCGTCTGCGATTCATAGGAGAAGCTTTTGACTTCTTGCTCCTTGTTGTCTTCCCACACGCGAAAATCTTTTTGTGCCAGGTCGCGGATGTAATTTCCCTTTTTGTCGGTGACGATGGAATCGACCAGTACAAGCTTGGTTTGTGCGTGGAAAGTGGCAGCGGGTGCGGATTGCGAATCGGCCGGTCTAACTGCCTCAGTCTGCTGGGGCGGTTGCGAAACGGTCGGCTGCGCCTCAGTCGTGGATTGCTGTGCGCGCGCCGGAACTGCGCGGTACAAGCGCCATGCAATCATGCTTACTACGCACAAGAAAGCAATCACGGAAAACAAATAACGGCTTCGCATACCGCACCTCAGACTAAGGAATTTGGACCGCGCCATTCTCTGCCGACATCTGGCCCTCGGGACTGCGCACCACTACCCGCACCAGGTAACCACCGGGCTTCAGATCGAAATTGGTCTTAACGCTCAGACCGGGGCCCATTTTGAAGTTCAACGTATCGTCCCTCAAGTGCAGTTGCAGGATCTTCTCAATGCCATTGACGAAATTTCCATTGCGGTCAAATACCGCGGAGACGATGGTGAGGCTGCTGTTGTTGCGGCCGTCGGCCTTCTGGAAATGCAGTTGTTTCACATCAACATGCGCCAGCACGGTGAGCTTGGCTTCGGCATCGTTGGGCTTGAAATATTGCGTGTGCAGGTCGACCGGTAGTTCGTGCATTTCTTCCTGCGAAAATACGGCATCTTCGATTTCCTCTTTCGCCTGTTGTTCCGGTCCCGGCGACTGCTTCGGGGCGAAGTAGCCATGCCGCGCCTGAATGGCCAGCTTTTCCGGCGCGCTCACAGTAACTTTCAGCTTGTGGAATTGTCCATTCAGTTTCAGGTTCTGCGGCGAGAATCCCAGAACGTAGTAATACTCAGGCGCCGATGCCACTATGCGAAATCCCTCGTCGAGATCGTTGTTATTGTGGAAAAATGTTCCGCCGGTGCCGTCCGCCAATTCCTGCATCACGTCGGCATCTGCAAAATCGCTGGCCAACTGGTATTGGGTCTCAATCGCAGCCGCTTGCGGATTTGGCGAGATTTGCTGGGTGATATCCCCGCCCGGTATTTCGACGTAGAGTCCACGTGCGTCCAGAGAATTGATGGTGATGTTCGTGCGCACAGCCCGGTCGATGATTTCATCGAGTTCCAACTGCTCCTGCGGAGTAAGGAACCCGGGCGAGACCAGAACCAGCGAACGCTGGCCTGGGGCTGCCGACAAACGACGGAGTATGTCCTTAATGGACTCCAGAGTAAGGTGCGTTTCCGCATCTCCAATCGAAAGTGCCTGCATCGCGGAGCTCTGGGCTATTCCCTGCGCGGCACTCTGAAATTTTGGATCATTATTAAACTGGCAGGTCAAAGTATCGGCCGTGATGGTTGCAAGCGCCTGCGGGTCGTGCTCATTTTGAATCAGGTCGGCAATGTAATAAGTCATCCGCGGACATTCGTGCATTGCGGCGCTCGTGATCGGATGCGGCAATAATTTCAGCAGTGCATTGTGCAGACTGGCACGATCGTCAGTGAAATCCAGATTGTTCTGTCCAGAAGTGGTGAAGATCGCTGCCCTGTCTGTGGGTTGCAATGTGGCCAGGTTCTTTTCGGCGGCCTGACGGACTTGTGCCAGGTCGCCGATAGCCAGGTGGACATCGTCAAATACATAGGCGATGTATCTTTCGGGCACAGTTGGCGCCTGCGCCGGAGTTGCCGATTGCGTGCCTGGCGCTTCGGAAGTTTTCTGCTCCTGCGCTACCTGAGACCCAGGCTGCTCGACTGTGAATCGGCTAATGACCTGCGGCTTGCCGTTGTCGAAGAGATGGAAGTCGTCTTTGTGAAGCGTGCCAATCGCTTTGCCGTGAGCGTCGCGCACCACTACATGCACCTGCACCAGTCGCACGTTTACCTGGAAGGTCGTGGGCGCTTCTTGCTGGGTCATCTCGGGAGCATTTTGCACCGGCGCAGCAGGTTGATTGGCTGAAGTTTGGGCAGTGGAGGATTTTTCTGAGCTGGTTTGCGAAGACGGAACTGTGCTGGCGTGAACCGGCAAAAGATCGAAGAAATTTGCGGCGAAAAGAAGCGTCAAGGCAATGCAGACAAGAACGAAGCTAACTGCCGGATGTCCGCGGCGGTCTCCGTGGGCTGGCGCCATGGCAACTTCAACTCGCCCGCTATTCTACTCTCAAAGTCCTGCGTGGGACGGCAGGAAGGAGAATTTACAACTGGTCGAACCGCCGAGCTTATTGAACTTACACACAAATGAGATGCCTCACCATTCGCGCTCTTTGAAGGGTGGGTTCCTAATCTATTGCGCGGTGCCCGCGGTTTCCACGTATCGGACTTGCTCGGTGGTTTCCAATTGCCGAAGGTCGAGTCCTCGCGTTTCGTGACCAAAGATCGCAACCAGCAAAAGCGAACCTACTGTAGGAATGGCGATTACGCCGGCTGCTAACGCGAATGCCGGTACGAGCGCGAGTATCGCCAATCCTTGTGCCATCACGCCGCCGACCTTGCTGCATCCGGCCACCCAGCCGGTGGCGCGCCCGCGCAACCGAATAGGAAAGCTCTCCGACGTATACGGCAGGAGGATCGAAATCACAGCGCTGGTGCCGACCACGAGAAGCGATACTGACACCAGCGGATTCGAGATCAACGAGAAAGCCCGAGTGTTTCCCACAAGCGTCGCCAACAGCCCAAGAGTGGTAACGCCGATAGCGAGGACCAGCACCCGCTTGGTGCTCCACAAAGTGTAGAGATAAGTCGTGATGCCAATGGTTGGAACAGCAATCAGTGTCGAGCGTGCGATCAGCGCGCTTGTCAAACCTACACTGCGGCCGGAGGCCATCAAGCTACCCGGCAGCCACAACAGCACGCCGAAGTTCACAAAGCCCCAGGCCAGCGCAGCCAAAGTCAGAGCAATGCTGACGCCGAGTAGGGGGCGCAGGCTCGACCAGATATTAGAATCCTGTTTGCCGACGATCTCTTTCGCTGCGATGCGTTCGGGACTGGCGCTCACGGGAGCAGCGGACATGACCGAACCATAGCGGGCCAGCATCTCTTTTGCTTCTTCCACGCGTCCCATCTGCAGCAGGAAGCGAATCGACTCTGGAAGCAAGGGACTGAGAGCAATCAGAATCAGGCCAGTGGGAAATCCCAGGAACCACATGATTCGCCAGCCAAAGAATGGTTGCAGTTGCGCCGATAGTTCACTGGTCGCGAAGTAACCACCGATGGTGCCAATCCCGCCAAGCAGCACCAGACACCAGCCCCGATGCCTGGTGGGAAGAATCTCGGCGAGCAGGGCGTTTGCAACCGGCAACATCCCGCCGGCGGCCAGACCCATGATGAAGCACATCACGATGTTCCACGCGAAAGACGGCATCGCACCACATATGGAAGTGCCAACGAACAAAACCGCCGCTAACAGAATCGCCGCGCGCCGGCCGTAAATATCCGCCAAAGCGCCCCATAGAAACGACCCCACGGTTGTGCCCAGCAGCGCAACGAATGGCAACACCGCGACGGAGTGAAAACTGAGGCCATACTCCGTCCGCATCCCAGGGACTACGAAGCCGAGGGAAGCCGCTTTCATAACATCGATCACCAGCGCAATCGCCAGCAGGATGATCTGGATCCAATGCGCTTTCGTGAGCGGCGCGTCTTCGGGAGGCGTGATCGAGAGGTAAGTGATCTCCTGCTTTCGTCCGGATGGCAATAAACCGTATGCCGCAGCGGCTACCCCAAGAATGATCAGTCCCATTCCGACGAGCATGCCGTCACCCATCGGCATTCCGGCCAAATGAAAGTGCGTCAACCGTCCCATCCAGAACATGGGAACGTGCAGAACGACGCCGGTTGCAACCATCGCCGATCCGGCCCAAAACGCGAGCCTTTGATACCAGCTCGCAAACAACGGTGCTTTACGGATCACGCCGGCTTCTCCCCTGAGTGAGCAAGAACAAATGGATCCTATCTTCAGCTAGAGTTGATTGTACCGAGGGTTAGGCGAACTTTTCTTTCCGAATTCAGCACAATTCAGGCCCTGCATATCGGCGGATGATATCCATGTACGCAAACGCGGCGAAACGAAGAAGAGAGGATAGGCGCGGTCCAGCTAATCATTGGTCTTTATTTTTTGCTACAGCCAGAAGAGATCGCGACTGCAAGGCATCCGAAGCTTTGCGTGCCACAAGCATGAAGCCTTGTGCTTGCGCATCTTTACGCAGTCGTTCCATTTCGGCGCGGGCGGAGTTCGCGTTGCCCGAATGAAACTCCACCTGAGCCAGACGCAGGCGCGCTTCGAATTCAAGGCCACCATACCCATACTGCTTGGCTTCTGCGCAGAGCGTTTCGAGCGAACGCACAGCATCCGCAACCTTATTGTTATTGTTATCCGTTGTCGCCTGCGATGCCCCTCTAACGTAGGCATCTACAATCTCGACCTGAAGCTTTGTTGCTAGATCCAAAGATTTTTGCAGCAACTCGATGGCTTTGGCGGACGCCTGTCGTGCTTCCTGCGACTTGCCTTCCTCCAACAGCGATGCAGCCAATAGCGAATAGCTAAGGGCTTCATCGTCAGTTGAGCCATCGCCATGAACGACATTGGCAATCCGGCGAGCTTCATGTTCTGAGCCTTTCGCATCGCCACTATCAAGACGTAGCTGGGCCAGAGCCAAATGACTCTCTTCCTCATTGATCTTCTCGCCAAGATCATGACGCAGGGCAGCGCACTCCTGATATCGGGCGCGTCCAGTTTCAGCGTTGCCTTGTGAGACGAGAATGCCTCCGAGATTGCACAGCGCATAGCCTTGCAGGCTCTTGCTGCCCACTTGCCGCTCAGTAGCAAGGGCCGCTTCAGCTTGTTCCTTCGCGCGGTCCAGTTCACCCATGCGGGTCAGCGTGTCGGCGATGTTTAGCTGCGCTAGGCCGGCGCTCTCGCGATCTCCGACTTCATTGGACAGCCGCAGAGACTCTTCATATGTCTGTAAAGTTTCCTGCAGCTTCCCCTGCAGAATCAGTAACCCGGCAATGTTGTTGAGCGAGATGGACTCTCTTATTTTGTCGCCGAGATCGCGGCTCAGTTGTAACGCTTGCTGGTGATAGGCCAAAGCCTGGGCCGTGTCACCGCGCTGCCAAACGACATTGGCAAGATTGTTGAGTGCCTGGCGGATACTGAGTTGACTCCCTATTTCACGTGAGATTTCAAGGGATTGCTCCAGCAGCCTTTGCGCGTCTGCAAAATTGGCTTGATGACGCGCGATGATACCTAGATTGTTGAGCACCCGCGCAACGCCCTGCTTTTCTCCGATATCGGAGAAAATCGCCTGCGCTTCCTTCAAACTTGTTGTCGCATTGGTATTGTCGCCCAAGGCGCTCAGAGCGCTGCCACGAGTCAGCAACCCGCCCGCGATCATGCTTCTGGCCCCGTTTCGCCGGCCTTTTTCCACGGCACGCGCCGCAGCCTGCTCTTCACGGTGCAGATCGCCCGACCTATCCGCGGCCATTGCCTCGGCCAGATCAACTCGCGGATCAGCACTGGCCGGCGCGGGCATCCTCTTTAATGCATCGACCGTGGCAATGGCATCTTTGCCCGTACCGCCGGACCATTGTGTTTTGGCAAGAGCAAGACCGTAATCGATGTTGTCTGGAAAAAACTCCCACAGCATCTGGTAAACCTGAATGGCCCTCGCCCAATCATGAGTCACAACTCGATACCGCGCCTCAACCGAAAGCTGTTGCTCGCGCGGAAGCTTCGAAGAAAGGTCGAACGCCTTTTTGGCTTCAGCCTGTGCCTTGAGGTCATAACCGAGCGTGGCCCAACACTCCGAGAGAGCAGCATGGGATAAAGCATGTTCCGGATCAGTAGCAACTGCCTTGATAAGTAAATCTCGCGCTGCCAACACTTCGAAGTTGCGCAGTTTTGCCAAACCTTCCGAATACAAGCGGGCCGCTTCAATATTCCCGGGGACCGCGGCGCGGGCCTCCTCCGCATGTTCAGGTGAAAGATCACTCATTTTGAGGATTTGCCGGGTACTGCTACCGCTGCGAGAAACCAATTCTGCCAGGTCTGCCTGCTTGCCGTCCTCTGAAACCACAGCAACGATTTCTCCTGTCCGCGCGTCCTGCACCTTGAGCGTTACGTGAATCTTGTTTTGGCCGGCCGTGAGATAGGAGCCGAAGACCACCAGATCGCTACCGAGGTGTTGGCGAATTTTCAATAAAGTTTCCGCGCTGTAACTGTCGGCCGAGGGCAAATTCAAATCGCTCTTCATGTGGGCGACATCCTCACCCGCAATCAGCCGCACCGTTTGGCCAGCGGCGAGATCTGCGCTCATCAATTCCGACAACGCTGTGGAAATCCAGGCATCGTCACTACTGCTCGAGAGGTTTTGAAACCCAAGCACAGCTATCGACTGGCGTGTTTGTTGAACAGGCGCAATTCCAGATGTCCTTTGCGCCGCGCGTTCACGAAGTCCAGCGAAAGTGATGCCGACCACCCCAATAATAAGGAGGACGCCGATAGACACCCAGATCGCGCTGAAAGTCCTCAAAGGAGCTGCGACATGAGGTTGATGCATCTCTGGCCCGGGTTCTGGAACCTCAACCGCCGCAATAAACCTGTAGCCGCGACCGATCACCGTTTGAATGAACAATGGTTCATCGGGATTATCCTGCAAGGTCTGGCGAATTTTTCGGATTGCCGCGTTGATACTGTTGTCCGTGTCGAGAAAAACTTCTTTTCCCCAAATTCTTTCCACGATTTGCTCGCGCGTGACCAGTTGCCCCCGTTTCTCGACCAGCAAAAGAAGTAATTCCATTGGAATCCGGCCTATCTTGAGCGATTCTCCCGCGCGGCGCAGCTCATAGGCGCCGAGATCCAACTCAAATTGCTGACCCAACTTCATAACGTTTAGAGAAAAAACTGTATCCGGCCCCATTCTTCACTCCAGAGATGTGATTGCACCAGTTCGATTGTTTTCTAAAAGTTGGCTAACGACATACAGATTTAACGAAGATTTAAGGCCCCGACTATTGGCCCCTACCACGAATTCCGGCACCATCCGCTCATGCTTGCTCAAAGAGGGAGAGTGAGCTGCGGAATGAAGAGACAGGTTTGGTAAGTCACGTAGCGCCTCCCCCAAGCCTTACCTGTCTCTTTTTCCCAAGTTACTTGCGACGACAGTCCTGTCGGTGCACACCGCGGGGGAGTGATCAGTTCTTTTTCTGAATAGGGAAACCTGACTACAACTTAAACATACTGAAAAGGAGAATCTGTAATGAAGAAGTCAATTTTGATGGGGGCGTTGATGACAATAACGACCCTCGCAGGTATCGTTCCGCGAGTCATGGCAAATACCGGAGACACTCTAACCTTCGGCATGGTGCGTGCGGAAGAGGCAACGTGTCTCCCACCTAGCGCGCGTGGCCGTGTCACGATAAGCGATTTGGGGCCGGTCCAGAACATGCACCTGGAAGTGTTCGGGCTCACTCCCAATAATTCGTTCACAGTTTTTGTTACGCAGCATGGAAAGGGTCCTTTTGGAGTGTCCTGGTATCAGGGAGAAGTTAATACGGACAAGAACGGCAATGGAGTAGCCGACTACACCGGGATCTTCAGTGAGGAGACGTTTGTTCTCTCAGCAGGCACGCCGATTTCGCTCGCCCATCTCGGAATCTGGTTCGCCGATCCTAATGACGCCGCGATGGCAGGTTGTCCGGGGGATGTGACGCGCTTTGATGGCGACGGCGTCGCCGGAATTCTGGTCCTGAGCACCAGCAATTTCTCGGACGCCCACGGACCTCTTCTCAAGCTGAAGGAAGAGGACGAGCCCCCGGCGGTAACCAAATGAGCAAGGCCCTCTCAGCGCAATATTTAGGCCGTGCGGATGAGTTTCAGCGACTGGTAATGCACGCCTTCAGCCTGCGCAGCGTACTTCGCAAAGTGTTCCTGCTTTGCGAAGTACGCGGTTTTACGACCGAGGAGGCAGCCCGAATCTTAGGCATCTCCCCCAGGGCTGCCACAGTCAGGCTGGAGCGGGCCCGCCGCGAGGTGAACGCGCGCATGGCTATTGGATAAATTGTGCGTGTAGGTGGGAGGTTCTTGTGCGACAAGCAGGATCAGGAATGCGGTGCGGTCATCTGATATTCCAAATTGCCTGGCAGCGCGGGCACGGCTACACTGACTCGCATCATGAAAACGCGATCGCGTCTTTTCTTCACTTTTATTGTGTCCCTGGTCACGCTTGTGGAGCCGCTTTACGCAAGCCAACCTAAATCTCTCTTCTATCTGACGCGCAATCCTAACTCCGTACGCTCATTTCTGGCGCATGCAGATAAGATCGACATTTTGGTTCCCACCTGGTACGCGGTTGACTCGAGCGGTCTGGTTTCCGGCGGCCCCAATCCTCTTGTTCTTTCAACTGCGCGAGAGCACCACGTTGCGGTAATGCCCATCGTTGTCAATGCAGGCTTCGTCCAGGAAGACCTGCACAAGTTGCTTGCGAATCCCGAAGCTTATCGCGTGATGATCGCGTCCCTTCTTCGTGCCAGCAAAGAGAATGGCTACAAAGGCTTTCAATTTGATTTTGAGAACATCAACTGGACTGACCGCGATGCGCTGACCACAGTGGTCCGAGAGACGGCCTCCGCCTTTCATAAGGAGAACCTGCAAATTTCGATCGCGACCGTGCCGAACGCGCCCGGAGCACCTGGCGAAACCGGATTTTCTGCGTGGCTCTACGAGAACTGGCGCGGCGCTTATGACCTGAAAGCCCTTGCTCAATCGGTCGATCTGATTTGCTTGATGACCTACGACCAACACACGCGCTGGACTGCTCCCGGCCCGGTTGCCGGATGGGGTTGGACGGTCGGCAATCTAGACTACGCGCTGAAGGTGGTGCCTCCGGAAAAACTTTCCCTGGGCATTCCGCTGTATGGCTATCACTGGTTCGCCGGCACACCGGTGAAAGCGCCAGTAGCCGGATCGGAAAAAACCAGCGAGAAGCCGAACCCCTCCGCCGAATACATCTCCGCCAATGACGCACTCGACCTCGCCAAGGCCTACAACGGCCAAGTCCAATGGGACTCCACCGACCGTTCTGCGTGGTTTTATTTTTACCGCGACGAAATGCGCGAGTGGATCTTCTTTACCGACGCACGTACGTTTCGTGAACGCTACACCCTCGTCAAAGACCGCGGCCTCCAGGGATTTTGTTCCTGGGTCCTGGGAGAGGAAGACACGGGCATCTGGGACTTACTGCCTTCGCATACGTAGCCGCTTCGTTGCAGATCGATTCAGTTTCAAGACCTGGGCTGGCGGTCTGCCTTTTGTTTTCGGAGGCGACTCACCACAACTGAGGGTATTTTGCTGAGAAAGAAGAACAGCACCTGCCCGTCTTATCTCTTCTTCGTCAAGTGCATTAGCGTCGGCGAGTGAGTCCTTTTCCGGACGCCTCGGATCCAGGTGGTTCACGGAACGGTTCCACAGAAATGCGCTCGTAACGCACTTCCAGCACGGTCAGGTACTCTGTACCGCCCGGCGCATGGAGAACCACGTCGTCGCCCGCTGCCGACTTCATCAACGCGCGCCCCAGAGGTGAAACCCAACTGATGTGGTTGCGGCCGAGATCGACCTCGTCGGTGCCCACGATGCTCACGACTCGCTCCGCTCCCGTGGCATTCGCGTAGCGCACGGTCGCTCCGAAAAATGCCCTCGCCTTCGCCTGCCCCGTTCTCGGAGCTTCCGGGTCCACCACTTCCGCCGCATCGATTCGCTTCGAGAGAAAGCGAATCCGCCCGTCGATCTGCCGCAGCCGCCGCTTGCCATACTGATAGTCGGCGTTTTCGCTGCGATCGCCGTTGCCGGCAGCCCACGTCACCACCTCGGTCACGGCCGGGCGCTCCCTGGTGAGCAGAAAGTGGCGCTCATCTTTCAGCCGCTGCAGCCCGCCCGGCGTTATGTAGTTTTTGACTCGCGTCGCGGGTGCGTCCGGCTGTGGTTTTCTCGTAAACCCTTTCCGCATCTCACAGTCCTTCCAGCAAGAATCCAGTGGGCGCTCCAATAAACGCGGATGAGCGCCGATAAAAAACACTCTAGTTTATCTGCGTTCACTTGGCGCACGGCCCATCGTTATATTTTCTGAGTTGAACTTGCCAGAACTGAGTGGTGCCCCACCATTCGCGTTTTTCGAGGGTTGGGAACCAATTCCCCACCCGAAGCTGCAGTTTACAATTCGCGAATCGCGCTCACGGGGTTCCGGCGCATCGCTCGATGGGCCGGAAAGTAGCATGCCAGCAAAGACATTGCTCCAAGAAGCGTGACGACGGAAGCCACGGTGACTGGATCGTTGGCGCCGATTCCGTACAACAGCCGCGCGATGACCCGTGTCAGTCCCAACGCAAACGCCAATCCCAGCGCCAGCCCCACGCCTGTGAGCCACACTCCCTGCAACAGCACGAGTCGCAGCACGTCCACGCGCGAGGCGCCCAGAGCCATTCGCACTCCAATCTCGTGGGTCCGCATTTGGGTTCGATAGGCCACGACTCCGTAGATCCCGGTTACCGCAAGAACCAGCCCAATCAGCGCGAACATTCCCGCCAGGGTGCTCTGTATGACCGCGAAACTGCTCGCCAGATGGGTACTCTCGCGCATGGAACGCACATCGAAAACCGGCAGCCGTGGATCGATTTGATGGATGGCATTTTCCACCGCCGGCTCCAAGTCAACCGGATTCCCCTCGGTTTTCACCTGCACCATGGTCTCGTACCCCGGATGCTGAAAAAAACTTATATAGACCATAGGCTCCGGTGACTCATTCACGAAAGTATGTGTTGAATTCCTCACAACTCCGACAACCGTGCAAAGGCTGCCTCCCACACTGAGTCTCTTTCCCAGCGGATCTTGTCCCGGCCAGTAGTGCCGCGCAGCGGTCTGATCCACGATGATGACCCCGGGGGCCTTTTCATCGTCATTCAAGGTAAACTCGCGTCCTTCCACAATCGGTATATGAAGGGATTCGAAATACCGCGGGCCTACCTCGGCATTCTCCACCAGCAAAGATTCATGGGGGTGCGGCACATACCCCTCCGGATACGCATCGTTCCTCTTTTGGATCAGGGTCATCGGAATCCAGTCCGTAAGAGACGCAACCTTCACGCCGGGCAATGCCGACACGCGATCAAGTATCTTGTGACGGATCAACTGTGCCTCGTCGTTACTGTAGCCGGCGATATTCAGCCCCACGGACGCAGTGAGAATATGGTCCTGCTCAAATCCGGGATTTGCGCCGGCGAGGTTCCGCAGTGTTCGCAGAAGTAGCCCGGAGCACAACAGCAGCGGAAGTGAAAGCGCAATTTGCGCTACCACCAGCGCGCTGAGCAATCTCCGGTTGCGTAAGCCGCCGGAGATATTTGCAGACTCTGCCTTCAGTACCTCAATGGCCGGCGCATGGGACGAACGCCAGGCGGGGAGCGCGCCGCAGAGCATGCCAGCCAACAGGGAAAACACCGCAATCCCGATCACCACGGTGTGATCCATGCTCCCGTTCAGATTGATTGGAGCCGAGCTTGCCCGAAAGAACCATGCGAATGTCTTCGACGTCCACGATGTCAACACAAGGGCCGCAGCCCCTGCGAGGATGGAAAGCACCACGCCCTCCAGCACCATCTGCCGCACCAGTTGAATACGATTCGCCCCGAGCGACTGCCGGATGGCAAGCTCACGCCGCCGGGATACAAACCGCACGAGCGTGAGCGTAGCTACGTTCGCGCAGGTCAGCAACAGCACGACAGCGGCAAAGGCGAGAAGAATGGGCAGCGTCGCCGCCATGTATCCATTGGCACCGAATGGCGAACGCCACATAGGATCAAGCGTGATCCGGTTATCGCCGAGATGCTGGTCCGGATACGCGACCACAATATGGTTCATCTGGGCGTCGAGATCCTGGGCTGCCTGGCCGCGGCTCACGCCCGGCCGCAATCTTCCGATTAGGATTAGCCAGTCCGAATCGCGATGCGTCATCCGCCACGGATCCGACCCGAGGGGATCGAGCGTTACCCACAGATCGTCACGCAGTCCGGGCGCGGCTCCGACAAACCCTTCCGGTGCCACACCGATCACCGTCACAGGATGCCGGGCGACCTCGATCGACTTGCCCACAATTGCCCGGTCTTTGGCATAACGCGTCTTCCAGAGTGAGTAGCCCAGCACCACGTTGGGAATTGCGCGGGATTCCTCTTCCGGCAGAAAGAAACGCCCCAGCACCGGCTTAATGCCGAGCACATCGAAATAGTTCGCCGACACGTTCGCAATATAGACTCGCTCCGGCTGCGCACCGCCAGTCAGCGCGATCCAATCGTTATGGTATGCAAGTATTCCGGCGAGCGTGCGGTTGTGCTCGCGCAGATCGCGATAGTCGAGATATGAGAAGGGAGGAGTCGGAGAGAAGTTTCGTTCCCCACGCTGCAAGCTCACAAGATCGCCCGCATCCCGCGCGCCAGGAATCGGGCGCAACATGGTGCCGTCGATCCAACTGAATACGGTGCTGTTGGCGCAAATAGCTACGGCCAGCATCGCCGTCGCGGTGATCGTAAAGCCGGGGCTCTTGCGCAATTGCCGTAACGCATAACGAAGATCCCGGGCCAGTTGTTCAAACCAGCCTCCGCCCCACATCTGGCGCGTCACATCCTGCACCAGAAGAATGTTTCCAAACTCCCGCACTGCCGCCTGTCGCGCCGCCTCCGCCGTCTCGCCGCGCTCCACTCGATCTGCAATTGCCATCTCGAGGTGGGCATCGATCTCTTCTTGCAATTCGCGATTTTGCCGCTGAAAACCGAAGTTCGAAAACCACTTCACGACTCACTCTCCTTCGGCTTGACGTACATTACCGACCCAATCGCTTCGACAATCCGCTCCCATCGGCCCAGATCCCTGGCCAACTGCTTTTTCCCCCTGGCTGTGATTCGGTAGTATCGGGCTCTTTGCTTGCTCTCTGACTGCTTCCATTCGGACTGCACCCAGCGCTGACGTTCTAATCGATGGAGAGCCGGATAGAGTGATCCGGTCTCCACCTGAAGCACATCTCCGGATTGCAAACGCAAAGCCTGGACAATGCCATACCCATGCTGCGGTCCCCACTGCAGCGTCTGCAGAATGAGCATGTCGAGTGTTCCCTGCAGCAGGTCAATCCGGTTCTTATACTGACCTTTCTCGTTCATGGATGTAGACACTCTACTCGCGTGGGAGTAGATTGTCTACTTCCGGTTTATGGTGGTGCCTCAACTCAATGTTGCTACAGGGGAAAGAAGAGAGGCTTAAAAGCAGTGCAAAAAACATAACGGCGCATTTGAGACAGTCCGAAACCGATGCTGCTCAGCAAAGCACATCGGAAATTGCTAAGAGCCGTTGATTCGGCTGCCTTTTCGTTTTTGCTGAGTTTTCTTTTTGACAAGCAAGTGCCAGATAGGCATGGCCAAGGGGAAGGCAGCCGGACGGTAAAGAAGCAACCCTCCCCCACACCACTCTATTTTCAATTGTGCCGTCCTAGTTGCTTTTCTTGGGCGAGACGGTACTCCATTGGCCAGAGGATATCAGCCACTTGTTGTTCTTTCTTATCCAAACAATCGTCTCGCTATTCTCCTCCGTCTTATCACCGTCTTTTATCGTGACAGAGCCAGTGAGAATCGCAGTGTTCCCAAACCGTCGAACCTCGGAAGAGCCAACGTTAATGAGTAGCGTAGACGGTTTTTGATCGCTCCCACGAGGGCCTTTCTTTTGCCATATGCCGCCTGAACCGTCCGCATTCACCAACACTAAATTATCGACTTCCATTTGATCCATCGTCGGGCCGTCGCCTTTGTCGAAGGCGTCAAACCACTCCTGCGTCATTTGTTTAAGTTTATTGTCTGAATTACCCGCAGCATTTTGGCTTTGCGCGACAACCGCGAGTAGTAACAGCAATGTGAACGTTACAGCAAGGGATGCCAAAGTTCTCGCCATGACGTGTACTACCTCCACTTTTCTCTTCGGGCGTTTTAGGAGCTTTCGGGCCGCCTATTTTGACGATTCTGTTGCTTGCTGTCAACCTCCCCACCATTCATGCCTGCTATGATTCCACCCCAGAAAGGATCTAAAACCATGGCAGACTTTTCCGGCCTCATTAAGCAGTTGACTACAGAGCGTGACCATCTCAACACTGCAATCGCAACACTCCAAAACATCAATGGGGGTTCGTAAAGGATCAGGTAGGCGAACACTCTCAGCATCAGCGCGACGTCGTATTGCAGCGGCTCAGCGGAGACGTTGGGCAAGGATCAAGGCGAAGAAAGGTTGAACAGCGCAACGGCCTCAAAGCGAGGGGAACGCAGCAGGCGCAGGCCAGTAAGCAATTCGTGGTTCTGTCGTAGGAATCACGATTTGCGTTGTTAAGCTAAGTCTACTTCGCTGTTTTTCCCTTCACACGGTTATATGCGTATTTCTGTTTAGTCTCCTGACCATCCTTTGATTTAGTAGTGATCTCATCAGTCATACTGTTTCCATCATCCGAGATGATCGAGCGAGCATCGAACGACGAGCCGTCGGCTTCTTCACCGTGGCGGCGGGTGGCCCACACTTCGTTTTTCTCCAAAGATTGGTTTGGCATCGAATAGGGTCAGGGCATCAGGAAGTCGAAATTCCGCCGATATTTCGTCACATCGAGGCAGACATCATCGGTAATGTTGTCGAATCGAGCAGCTTTCCTTAGAACCCAGCGTTCCTCCTCGCCCTTGAGTCGGGACAGGTACACCTTGCGCTGGCCTTTGCTGGGAATGCCCTGACGTATCACCTCAATGAACGTGCGGACGGGAAAGATGAAGATGTCGCCTTGGTAAGCGGGTTTATCAGGGTCCGGGTCGCGGGATAGGACATATGCTATGAAGAAATCTTTCTGATCTATGTGCCCAGCAAATTCTTCCTCCTTGAAGAACCGCCATGAAGTGAAATCGAAGTGCTCTCGTTCCCATGCCGGACCGACAGGGTGCAGCTTGCCAAACTTGACCTGAATCTCTCGATAAACTATGCGGCCTTCGACTCTTCTGCGCAGAATAAGATCTACTTTGTCTACGTCGAGGAATCTGCTGTATGGATTCCAGCCTTTCTCAAAGAACTCGAATTTGGCATAGGTCTCACCGAGGATCTCGTAATGCCCGGCTCGACTGCGTATATCGGCTGCGGGTTGCTCTGGCGCTGGATCGTCGATCACTTGGTTTGTCCGGCTCTCCGTGGAGGCAATTGTACGGCCTTGTGTCAAAGCGAATAGAAATTGCATGTTGTATCGCGGCGGG
Organism: Terriglobales bacterium; assembly: GCA_035651555.1. Taxonomy (GTDB): domain Bacteria; phylum Acidobacteriota; class Terriglobia; order Terriglobales; family Acidobacteriaceae; genus Gp1-AA145. Next base: position 200,603 of record DASRFL010000039.1, on the reverse strand, counting down.
GGGCCCACACTTCGTTTTTCGACCTGAACATACCACAAACGTGGGTGCCCTACCCTTTGCGCCTTTCAAAGGGTGGGAAGATAATTGCGTCGATATCGGTGAACTAATTCTGTGAAAACATGGCGGAGAGAGTGGGATTCGAACCCACGTTAGAGTTTCCCCTAAACACGCTTTCCAAGCGTGCGCCTTCAGCCACTCGGCCATCTCTCCGGCGCTATTGCCCGCGGTGAAGGCGGGCGCTTCGGGAAGGACAAATTCGATTCTATGGGGAGCGGGTAGAGGCCGCAACTACGCTGGGATTTTTACCTGCCGCTCGCGTGGCTCGCGCTTAGAAACCTCTCATCAGGGTGCCCAGCGCTGAAGCGCTGGGCTAAGATCGAGCGTCCATTCCTGGACGCACCAGGGTTGACCTCGCAATCATCGGCCGTGTTGATCCGCGGAATAGACTTAAGATTTCGATCCCGGGAGTATTGCGTGCTGCGGATGAGCTGGAACCGGTTTAGAGAGTGGGTTGCTGCACAGAAAGCTGCCGGATTTAGTTCGTGTGGTCTTTCGTATCGGCAGTTTCGGTGTCAGAAGCGGCTGGTTGTTTCGCCTCAGATGGTTGAGCTCCAGGCTGGGCCGGCGGCAATGACGCTTTTGCGTCGAGCAGCACGCGGTTGTTCAGGCAATAGAGCGCAAGCTCGAGCCGGTCGGCGACGCCGAGCTTGTCATAAACTTTGCGCAGATAATTCTTGACCACCTGCTCGGTCGTGCCCACGCGAGCGGCAATCTCTTTGTTCTTCATTCCCTGCGTCACGCAGGAAACGATCAGCGACTCTTTCGGTGTGAGCTGTACTTTCGAACGTCCTCCGTGCGGCCGCGTGCCCTGGGAGCGATACGCCTCCATCACCCACTTCATGGCATGGGTTTCCAGCCACGGTTGCCCACCTGCCACCGTGCGCAGGCACTCGACGAAAACTTCAGAATCGATTTCGCGCGAAACGATCGAATGCACGCCGCGGCGGAAGAGTTCGAGCGTCAACTCCTGCTCGGGCGCCTCGGTCACGACAACCAGCCGCAGCCCGGGCGCGTTCTTCATAATTTCCTGGACTGAGTCGACCGGATTTTCCGCCAGCGCCGCTTCGAAGATCAGAATTTCAGCCGAGAATTTTTTCGCCGCGGAAACCGCCTGCTCCAGCGTCTCCGCCTGGCCGACGACGCGAATGTCATCTTCAACCGCGAAAATCTTGCGCAGGCCGGCGCGGAAAATCGCCTGCGAGTCGGCGACAATCACACGAATGAATTGTTCCCTGCTCTCCAATTCAGGAGGGGCCACTCTTGCTTCTCCCGTGCTCATCGCAGCGCTTGCCATGTATGCCCGTGTGGTCGGATCTTGTCCGACTCTCTTGCCTCTAACCCTCAGCGCCGTTCGAAGTGATATTCGTCAATCACCACGCCGACTCCCCGCCGCCCGCCTTCTTCGCCCGTACGGGCCACCCGTCCGCGGCACTGCACTTTTACATCCGCGTCTGAGCCGACGACATCAGCAGGAAATGAAATCGTGAAATCGATAGTCGAGCCAATCGGCATATCGATGTCGTGATGAAAGAGAACGCCGTTGGCGGAGATGTTGTCGCTCTCCGTGTCTGACTCGCCAGCCTGCGATTTAATGTGCATCGGAAGCTTGACGGGAAAACGCGGCGCGCCCTGCACTTCTGCATAGCGCTTCCGCACGGCCTTGGCACCACCTGACGGATTGCCCGCTTGGTTAGACATCAGGGGCAGATTACATTGCAAAGTAAGCCCGCGAAAGTTACCGAAGTCATTGACCTTCAAGGTCTAACTGCTTGCGGTACATGGACTTGCGGGTAAATCAGCGTTTATCCTTAAACGCCCGATATTTCGCCCCGTAATCCTGACACAGGGCCACCCTTCTGATGTCACTCTGTGCACTTGCGAGGGTTTACTGCGTGGGTTCCAGGAGGGCCCATTCAAGACTGCTTCTGGCAAAAGGCCCACTCGAGCTAAAACCGGGCTTGAATGGGCCACCCGCCGGAGAATGGCTAATGTTTGCGAATTCGGCGAGGCACTCGAAGACCGAAGAGCCAAAATGCTGACATGTAAAAAGCGAGCTGTTCCAAAAGAAGTGCAGGTACTAGGTACAGCCAGCCCAAAGAAGCCAGGACGGTTACGACTAGCAAGACGTTTATAACAATCCAACCGACAACGAACAGAATGAAACGGGTTGAGCGGAATTCCTTGCGATACTCCTCCCATGCAAATGCAAAAAAATTTATCGATATAAGACTAAGAAAAACCCACAGGGGATTGAGGTGGTGAAGTTCGGCGAATACGAATGCCCCCATCCCAAGCCCGCAAACGACCAACGCCGACGCAACCAGTAAGCCCACATCGCGGATCCTGCTTGAGAAGGCACTCTGTTTGCTATCGTGCGCAGGAACAACTTGCTCCGAGCGAGCCGATATTGGTTGTTTAAGCGTAGACCTTCTCACTGACATCTGCCCTGATACGCTGCTGCCGCCTCGTTGCCGACGCCCCAAAGCAGTCCTGCATCCGCGGTTCCAAGGATGACAACTGGATTTGTCGCCAACCTCGACAATCCGCTTAACATCTCCGTTCCTTGTGTGCCAACAAACGTTGTAAGTGCTGAGACTGCCCCACCAATCTCCAGCGCGTTTCCTCGGTCAGCTCCGTACTGCACTGTACTATAGATCAGGTTTGAAATCGAAGCTCCAGCTCCAGGCGACGCCGCGACAAGAGGTGCAAGATTCTTAGCATATTCTTGAGTCTTCTTAAGTGCACTTAAGACAGGCTTATAGCTGCCTAGCGCAGTATCTAAACAGGTCCCTGGCTGTATACTTAGACGGAACCCCCCCAAAAAATGACTTCGTGAAGTTCCAAGCATTGGTAAAAGAGTTGCCTGAGCTGAGAGTCGAAGGGCTCGAACTAACTGTTCGTGTGAAGGCTCCCCAGTTGTTGCTGCCCATTGCTCCCGCAAGACTTAATTGGGAATTTCCCTGCGAATCGTAGCCTAGGCCGCTTACTGTGCCGCTGTTGACGTTGATTTTCACCCATGATCCACCACCGTAGGAGCCCTGTATCCAGTGGCCACCGTTGCCCATGCATCCAGAAGGATCGCCATCATCATCAACTTCCTCGACTCCATCCCCGGCGTCGTTGAGGTACGTGCAAAACAAACCAACTGGGTCAGTGAAACTCAAGGGATCGTTGACAGCGTAGGCATAGAGTTCCAGGACTGAGGATTAGAAGGATCGACAACGCTAACCCCTGCCGGATCGGGCGTAAGCCAACGGCCCTGATTGGGGTTCAACTCGCGGTTTGGCGTGTCATATGTTCCGGAGACAGTGTCCTGCGTGTCGCCGGTGAAGTTTGGGGGAACCGTGATGCCTCCCTGAACTGTGTCATAAACTTCTCCATAGGGAGCGAAGGCCCGGTCGAAGACCGAAGCACGATTCACGACCGTAGATGAAAAACGCACACTCCCGAGCCAGTCCTTGTGTAGAAATTGCTTTGTTGATGGCGTTTCATACAACGTTGCGCCACCCGGCAGAGGAGTTTCTTCCAACTCCTGAATCATGCTTGACTGGTGGTTTTGGGAACATCTCGAGCTAAAGCTCGCATGCTCAGAATGGTCCCGTTGCGAAGAAAACTTTTGCGCGCGCACGACTTTTTCCAGGAACTTAGGTTTACCTTAAATGTCTGACTCGGCACGCGCCTCAGCATTGATCTGATGCGACGATCGGTCAAGATCAACGTCTATTTGAACTTCATCAAGAGAAAGAAAATCATGAAGACTCGTTGGGGAATTGGTGTTCTTACTGCAATTTTCATACTGAGCGGATGCGAAATGAGCGATTTGTGGGGACAGGAGACCGCCGTTCAATCGTCCGTCCTGCACATTCACCAAACTCAGACCACTTCACAAGGTTCACAGAACGGATTTCCGACCTTTTTAGCCATGTATCACATACTCGATGGCGCGAACTCACCAGCCGAGGCGCTGGCATTGAACGGGACGATCGCGTTGAAAAACTATACTCAGACGTTTAGTGAAGTCCTATGGGTATTGGCATATTGGCAGGGAGAGTGCCCCGCCCACGACATCAACTTGAGCCAGGCAACTGCGATCATTTGGACCGACATTCTGAAGAACCCTTCGCAGTCAGACTCCAATTTCACCGTGAATCTTTCGTTCCCTCATCCGCTGCCCATGAGCGGATGCGTGGGCCTCTACTATGGTGGCGGGCCGCTGCTTCATGGCAAGGCGACAATGTCCGCCGATCTAGACCTGACTTACAGACCAACGAAGGCCGCAAGTCCGAACACCGTGGTTGGCATGGGCGGCGAATATTGTTTTGGTCAAGATTGGGGATGTGAGAATGCCACGTCGATCGATGGAGAGGCTTTCGCAGTTCCGATCAAGATGACAACCGCTGGACATTTGCTGGAGCTCTACGGAAACATCAGCGACAGTACGTTCGATGGGACAAGCGACTTTGGGCCGCCCCCAACGGCATCTTGGGGCGCGATCAATGATTTTTACCTCTTGCCTGGAGGCTGCGGAATTTTCGAAGAGAATCTAAACAGCCAGGGATTTCCGAACCCGGCGCCGCTCTCGACGCTGCACAGTTGGCTTCCCAAAGATGCGCTCCACCTCGCTAGCTTGCCGCTGGTCGACAGGGTTTCTCTCGCCGGATCCAGCAAGGCGGCTCTTCAGGGCCAGGTGCAGAATATTTTTTCCGTTCCCGTGAAAATCAATCCCGGAGATTGCATGATTGTGATCAATGGCAGGAGTGGCAACGGGGCGACAGATAACGAAACCCAGGTAAATGCATTGATGGGGCCGTGAGGAATTCGTGCTTAATATTGGCGCGGTCATCCCGAGCGGAGCGACTCAGCGTGATGCAGGAGTCGGGTCTTGCTGATGGCTGAGAGGTGACGGTTAAAACTTCGTCACTTCCGTGAAGTTGAAGTCATGCACTTTCATTGCCGGCACGACCATATCGAACGACTCTTCGCCGCTGGTGCGCACCGGCGTGCTCATCTCATCGACGTTTGAGAGCAGTTCGATCAGGCTTTGATTGAAGCGGAAGTTACGCACACCGCAAACGGTCTTCCCGTTTTCAACCAGGAAAGTGCCGTCGCGGGTCATGCCGGTAAGGATTTTTTCGTAAGGATCGACTTCCCGGATGTACCAGAGTCGCGTAACCAGAATGCAGCGTTCGGTTGAGGCGATCATTTGATCGAGCGTCTTTGGATCGCGGGGCGACTCGAAGACGATGTTCATCGGCCCTTCGCCCATTTCGTTTGGGATCGGGAACCCGTGGCCGGTTGGCTCGATGGGACCGACTTTCGCCGCGTCGTCAGACTTCTTCATTTTCGCAGCGGAAGCGCGAGCGTAAACGAGGCGTCTGACAACTCCGTTTTCGACGAGCTGAATTTTCTGCCGGTGCAGGCCTTCGCCGTCGAACGGTGGGCCGGACTGCAACGGGTGAGCGACGTCGTCCCAAATGGAAACGTTTTCGCCGAATAGCTTTGTGCCTATGCGGTTATTCAGGAACGATCGCTGATCGAGGATCGCCAGCCCGCCGAAATCAAAGAACATGAAGCCGACCATGTCGAGCACGGCGGAAGGAGAAAGAATTACGGTGTATTTGCCGGGCGCGATCTCGCGGGGCTTGGCGGAATCAACGGCTTTCTTGGCGGCGATTTCGGCTAGCTGCTGGGCGTCGAGATTGGCAACGTTCGGCGAATTCGACTTTTGCCAACCGGAGGAATCGTCGGCGAGCATGGTGATGGAAATTTCGGCCGAAGTCTGCGTGTGCCAGGTGCTCAGGCCGCGCGAGTTGAAGATGCCTTCGATCGACTCAGAACTGGAAAAAATTCCCGCTGCCGTGAGCTTATGTCTCTGAGCAATTCCGACCATTTTGCCGACGCCCTCCGCGCGCTGCTCGGGAGTGAGGGCTGCGGTCTCGGCGAAATGCCTGGACGGTGTCTGTGTGGGTCGGACATTCCTGTCCGACTCTGGTACCGGAAGCAGGTCCGCATCCGGCTCCTGCACTTTCGCCAGGTCCTCAGACGCTTGTACTACGTTTCGCAAACTCTCTTCATCGAACTTGTTGGTCGTAGCCCGGGCAGTGCGTCCGCCAAAAGCCGTACGGACGGAGACGCCGTAGTTCTCTTCTGCCATGTTCTGATGGATGGTGTTATTGGCGAAGCGGGTCAGTGCCGATCGGCCACCGTAGAAGTAGCACTCGAGCTCATCGGCAGACGAGTGCTTCCTGAGTCGAGAGACGATGTCGGCGGCCTGGTCGTGAGTCAGCATTCCGCTTTGCAATTACTAATGAGCCGCGAGCAATGAGCGGTGAGCAAGCACAACTACAAACTTAGGTTCGCTCACAGCTCGTCGCTCACTGCTCATGGCTACGTTCCCTTGTACGCGCTCCCCACTTTCACTTTCCTGAACCTCGCCGGAGCAGCTCCATGCCCGGTTCCCATAACCTGCTGCGGCTGGCCTTTGCCGCAATTCGGCGTGCCCCACAGCGTCCATTCGTCGCGCGAACAAATCGCATCCATCGAACTCCAGAACTCAGTTGTGATGCCGGAATACGAGGGATTCTTCAGCATGCGGGTGCGCTTGCCGTTCTTGATCTCCCAACCGAGTTCGGTGCCGAACTGGAAGTTGTAACGCTTATCGTCGATCGACCAGGAGCGGTTGGTCTGATACAGAATTGCGTGATCGGTGGACGAGATCAACTGCTCGAGCGTGAGCGGCTTTTCGCCGGGGAGAATACTAATGTTGGTCATGCGGATGATCGGCAGACGGTTCCAGCTTTCAGCGCGAAGCGTGCCGCCAGAGCGTTGCAAGCCGATTAGCGGCGCCGTGTCGCGCGAGCTGAGATACCCGGTGAACAGGCCATTCGAGATGATCGGCGTGCACTGAGCGGGAACACCTTCGTCGTCAAAAGCGAATGTGCCGAGGCCGGGGCCGTGCTCCTGGCGGGCATCGGCCACGACATTAACAATGTCGCTGCCGTATTTGAGCGTGCGCAATTTTTCGAGAGTCAAAAATGAAGTGCCGGCGAAGTTCGCTTCCATGCCGAGGACGCGGTCGAGCTCAATCGGATGGCCGATTGATTCATGAATCTGAAGCCCAAGCTGCGAGCTCTCAAGAATAATGTCAAACACACCTTGCGGGCATTGATCGGCCTTGTGCAGGGCGACAGCTTCTTCGCCGATCCGCCGGGCGTTTTCAACGAGCTTCAACTCGTCTATGAGTTCGTATCCTTTGTTCTGCCACTGGCCGCCGAACGAATTGGGATAGGACCGCTTCTGGATCTCGGTACCAGCGAAGCTGTAAGCCACGTATCCTGCGCCGGTCGTGACTTTGGTCTGATGAATGTTCGCGCCTTCGGAGGAAAAGAACCACTGCTCGTCGCGCCGGAAATTCAAATTAGTCTCCGCGAGAGTCACGCCTTTTACTGAGCGAAGTTCGGCGTCAATTTTTTGCAGCAGGGCGAGATTCTGTTCGATAGAAGTCGAGAATGGATCGATCTTGTGCGGCGTAGTCCATTCAGCCGTGACTGCCTTCTCGGGGACAAGTTTGACGTCGCTCTGCTTCACCCTGGCGGAGGCTTTTGCAATGGCCACGGCTTGCGCCGCCGTGGTTTCAATTGACCCCCGGGATAAATCCGCGGACGATGCAAATCCCCAGGCGCCATCGACGATCACGCGAACATTGAAGCCTTGAGAGCGCGAATCCGAGGCATTGCCGATTTTTCCGTTCTTGGTAGCGAGGGCGCGGCTACGGTCATCAGCGACACGCACGTCGGCATAGGTCGCCCCGCGTTGTGTAGCTGTGTCGAGTGCCCAGGAAGCAACGTCTTTCATGGGGGAACATAAAATCTACCATACGAACTCTGAGGTGAGTGGCAGGCTAAGCACTGGGCGAGGCTTTGGATTGAGTACGAGATGAAAGCAAGGAGCGCACCTCATCGACAAATGCGTCGGGGCCTCTTCTTTCCGCAAACAGATTTTTCTCAAAATAGACGGTGGCGCCGTCGCCAATAAGCTTTTCGCGATTTGACTCCGGCAAGCTCGATAACACCATGATCGGGACGGAGGCAGTGGATGGATTTTTTCTGACGGCCCGCAGGACTTCGGGCCCGGAAAGTTTGGGGAGCATCATGTCAAGGACGATCAGGTCAGGGTTGCTCTCCGTCGCAACGCGCAATCCTTCTTCGCCGTCCGATGCGGTAATAACCTGGTAGCCCGCCTTCAATAGTGTTCGCTCGTTTGAGGTGCGAAGAAGGCGGCTATCGTCGATGATGAGAATTTTCATGTGCCAGCAACGCGTCAAGCCCACTAACAGACTTACGGCTTACAAGATCTGTATCGGCACTTGATTGCCGGACGTGAGCCAAAAGGCCACGGGGAGAGCCTTTGGTGCGCGACTTTCCAGTGCAGAACGGGTTTACAATTTGTAGCAACTAACGCGTAAATAGGGGCTGGTCATGGCAAAAATTATCGAGTTCTACATTCCGGCCAATTTTCATAAGACCGAAAAGGTCACCCGACAGGAGCGCGGGAGAGTCATTGTATTCCCGCTGCCGGCGAAAAAATCCGCCTGATTTGGAAGGCTTGAACCGCCGAGTTCGCCGAGCCCGCAGAGAAAAGCAATACACAATTCTGGAGAACAGATCGATATCCGAGCACGGCAGCGTGTGTGAGGTGGCGACCCGAGCCGGGTTAGTCGCCGCTGATCTGGTTCTGCGTGGGAACTAGAACCAGGCTAGGTTTGGGGCGGCTGGAGCTGTGAGCAAAGGCATGCAGCAGGGCGATAACGCTGGCGTAGGCGGCGGTAACTCCTAGAGCAACGGAACCAGCGACGGTGAAGGTGACTACAAACGCGATCAACAGACTTCCCAAGTTCGGCCTGCCTTCCCGTCTTCCAGCAGCAAGAAAAGAAACGGCTTAGTTCCGGACCAGCAACCCGCCACGAAACCGAGCCAGGCGAGACCGGTGCGCCTCCCACTTTACTCGCGTTGACGCTTGCCGCTGTTTATAACTAAGATACGTGAGTAGAGCTGCGCATCTCCACTTTCCAACAGATCTGTAGGCCCGTCCACGTTACGAAGGTCTATTTATCAGTAGAACAATGCCCATTAAAGAAATCTCGGTCCGCGGCGCCCGGCAACACAATTTAAAGAACATCAGCGTGGATATACCGCGCAATACGCTGACGGTAATTACCGGGCTGAGCGGATCGGGCAAGTCTTCGCTCGCGTTTGACACGATCTATGCCGAGGGCCAGCGCCGTTATGTGGAAACGCTCTCGGCATATGCGCGGCAGTTTCTCGATCAAATGGAGCGGCCGGATGTGGATTCGATCGACGGCCTCAGCCCGTCGATCTCGATCGAGCAAAAAACGACCAGCCGCAGCCCGCGATCAACAGTTGGAACGATCACCGAAATTTACGACTACCTGAGACTGCTGTTTGCTTCGATCGGTATACCGCATTGCCCCAAGTGTGGCCGGGCAATTTCGCGGCAAACGTCGGCGCAGATCGTGCAGCGAGTGATGGTGCTGACTCCCGAGGATCGCGTGATGGTGCTCGCCCCGATCGTGCGCGGACGCAAGGGTGAGTTCAAGAAAGAAATGGAGAAGCTGGTCGAACATGGGTTCACGCGAGCGCGAATCGACGGAGAATTGGTCAGCCTGGAAGATGAAATTCAGCTCGACAAGCGCAAGAACCACACGATTGAAGTTGTTGTCGATCGTCTGCTGGTGAAGCCTGGAATCGAGCAGCGGCTGGAAATGTCGATTGGCTTGGCAATGAAACTGGCCGGAGGCCTGGTGCAGGTCGCAATTGTCGGTGGGGACGAGCAGCTTTACTCCGAGCGGCTGGCATGCCCCGATTGCGGAATTGACGTGCCCAAACTCGAGCCGCGCTCGTTCTCATTCAACAGTATGTACGGGGCTTGTCCCGAGTGTCACGGTTTGGGAAGCACATACGACTTCGATCCCGCGAAGGTGATCAATGATTGGTCAAAGCCGCTGCTCGAAGGCGCGCTGGGCCCGGGCTCGGCTTCGCAGAACCTGATTCATCAGATCAAGATAGTGGCCGCGGCGTATGGGATTGATCTAAGCACACCGTTTGAGAACTTGCCGGAGAAGATCCAGAATCTGTTCTTTTATGGCGAGCCGAACGCAAAAGGGAAAACGGGTTTCCTGGGAATTTTTGCCTACCTCAAGAACAATCTGGATGAATCGAGCTCGGAAGGCTATCGCGACTGGCTGATGGGGCACATGTCGGCAAGCGAGTGCCCGGTATGTCACGGCAAGCGGTTACGGCCGGAAAGCCTGGCGGTGCAGGTGGAGGGCATGTCGATTGCGGATTTCACCGCCATGCCGGTTTCGCGAGCGCTGGAAAAGGCAAGGGGGATAAAGCTGGCCGGGCGGGAAGAGCAGATTGCCGGACGCATCATGCAGGAGATTGTGGAACGGCTTCAATTCCTGAACGCAGTTGGGCTCGGGTATATCTCGCTGGACCGTTCGGCCGCGACGCTTTCCGGCGGCGAGGGACAGCGAATTCGACTGGCAACGCAGATCGGATCGAAGCTGCGCGGCGTGCTTTACGTGCTCGACGAACCTTCGATTGGACTGCATCACCGCGACAACGGGCGGCTGCTGAATGCGCTTGAGGAATTGCGAGATCTGGGCAACACGGTACTCGTAGTCGAGCACGACGAAGAGACGATTCGCAGAGCCGACTATGTGGTCGATCTCGGACCTGGCGCGGGGCGGCACGGCGGCGAGATCGTAGCCAGAGGCACGCCAGAGGAGATCACTCGCGCTCCTCAATCGCTGACCGGCGCTTACATTTCCGGAGATAAGCAGATCGATATGCGCGCCGAACGCCGAAATGTGAACGGCTCTGCCATCACCGTGCTCGGAGCCAGAGAAAACAACCTCAAGAATGTGGATGTCACATTCCCGCTGGGATTGATCAACGTTGTGACCGGAGTCTCGGGATCGGGAAAATCGACGCTAGTGAACGACATCTTGTATCGAGCTCTGGCTAACGCGCTTTACCGGTCCCGCGAGCAGGCAGGCAAGCACAAAGCGATTTCAGGGGCGGAGAACATCGACAAAGTCATTCGCATCGATCAGTCGCCGATCGGCAGGACTCCGCGCTCGAATCCTGCAACCTATACGGGGGTCTTCTCGCACATTCGCGATCTGTTCGCGATGTTGCCGGAGTCGCGCGAGCGCGGCTACAAGCCGGGGCGATTTTCGTTCAATGTATCGGGCGGAAGGTGCGAAGCGTGCCAGGGCGAAGGCCAGCGGCGAATTGAAATGAATTTTCTGCCAGATGTGTATGTCGTTTGCGAAGTGTGCGGCGGCAGGCGATACAACCAGGAGACACTCGCTGTCAAATATAAAGGCTATTCGATCGCCGACCTGCTGGAAACGCCAGTATCGGAGGCGTTGCCAATTCTGGAGAATATTCCCCAGGTGCGGCAGAAGTTGCAGACGCTGGTCGATGTGGGGCTGGGATATCTGCACCTGGGTCAATCGGCGGTGACACTCTCCGGCGGCGAAGCGCAACGCATTAAGCTGACGCGCGAACTGAGCAAACGCCAGACCGGCCGCACGCTCTATCTGCTCGATGAACCTACGACGGGACTGCACTTCGAGGACGTTCGCAAGCTGCTGGAAGTCCTTCACCGACTAACCGATCTGGGCAATACGATCATCATCATTGAGCACAATCTAGATGTGATCCGAAATGCGGATTGGATCATCGATCTGGGGCCAGAAGGCGGCGAAGAAGGCGGAAGAATAGTTGCTCAAGGCACGCCCGAGCAGGTCGCGCGAAACAGGAAATCGTACACGGGACAAGCACTGGCAGAACACTTCGCGGGAAGCACTCAGCTAAGCCAGTCCCCAGCAGCTAGTTAGGCGTTATAATATAAATGCTGATACCTATGCTAATATAAAAAGTATGACGACTGCTACTCGGAGCAATCGTAGCGTATCTCTCGACAAGACCGTCTTGAGAGAAATAGAGCGTACAAAAGGGGCAGCGTCCACCAGTGAGCGCGTAAATCAGCTCTTGAAGGTGGCGCTTGCGGTCGAACGATCGCGCCGCTTAGAAGAAGAGGCGGCTGCTTTCTTCGAGTCCTCGTCTGATGAGGACGCTGCGTCCCGCGGGGCATTTCGCGGCGCATCGATAAAATCCCTGGCGAGAGAAGAATGACCGTCTGGAAACGAGGGATAAAGCCGCAGGGCTGGTATCCGCGCCGTGGCGAGATTTGCTTGTTCGCTCTCGACAAGGAACGGCCTGCGTTAGTCATATCGAACAATGCTCTGAATAGATTTTCGCTCGATGTTTGCGTTGTGCCAATTTCCAAAGCACAGTATAGGCAATTCTCACTTCGACCGAAGCTACGGGCTGGGCAAGGCGGTCTTGTGTATGAATCCTGGGTAAAGTGCGATCAGGTGACCACAATCGAAATTGCGACCGCAGTATTTCCTCCTCTCGGTGTGCTCGACAATGAGTCCATGAAGCAGATTGAAGATGCGATTCGCATAGCACTCGATCTTGCCGCATAACGGTCGAGTTTTTTCGTGTACAGTCAAAGTAATGTCCTCGAATTCAGTTCTTGGCGGACCGGAAGATGCCAATGGTCCAGATGTTGCGCAAAGCCCTGCGCCAGTCACGTCGGCGCCTCCGCCGGAAAATCCTCCGTTCGGCGGTATGGACGTCATTCAGATCGGGCTGCTGACCTTCGTAGTTCCGGTAATTCTTGCCCCGTTTGTAGTGTTGGTGGTCCAGAAACTGTTCTACCCGGCATTGACATTCAATGATGTCGCGCAAAAGCCATGGGTGTTACTTGGACCGCAATTTGTCTGGTTCGCCGCAGTCGCGTTGTTCCTGGTCGACTATTCGAAAGCGCGATTTCACCAGACCTTGTGGCAGGCTGTTTCCTGGAAGTGGCCAAGAGAAGGCTGGCCGGCGCTCATCGCGATAGGCATCGGGACCCTGGCGTTGCAGATACTGCAGCGGGTTCTGCCGATGCCACAAACCAGTCCGTTCGATAAATTCTTCCAGCGTCCGATTGATGGCTTCGCTATGGCGGTTCTGGGCATCGTATTTGCGCCGTTTATGGAGGAACTGTTCTTCAGGGGCTTTCTATATCCGGTGGTCGCTCGCAAATGGGGCGTAGCGGCAGGCGTACTTGGAACGGCAGCCGTTTTCGGGTTGATCCATTACCCCGAGTACAAGTCCTGGGGTCCGGTTCTGATCATTTTTCTGGTTGGGGTTATACTCGCGCTAGTGCGGGCCCAGCGCCATTCGGTGGCGGCCAGCTTTGTGGTGCACGGCATTTACAATGGCGTCCCGATTCTCGTTCTGATGATCGCCAGCCACGGCTTTCACAACCTGCCCAAGCTCGCGCACTGACTCTGATATCTTAGAAATTAAGTCTGAAATTCATGTTTTCCACGCGACAAGAACTGGTGCGTTTGCTGGCGATGAAATCGTTCCGGTTGGGAGACTTCAAGCTGTCATCCGGCGGACGCAGCGACTACTACATCGATTGCCGCACTACGACTCTGGACGCTCGCGGCGCGCAACTCACCGGACAAGTCTTCTTCGAAGAAATTCAACAGCGCGGTTGGAAAGCTGATGCGATTGGCGGCTTAACTATGGGCGCGGACCCGATCGTCGTGGCGGTTGCCGTGACTAGCGGCAAATTAAACGGTTTCCTGGTCCGCAAAGCTGAAAAGCAGCACGGGACCGGGCAACGGATTGAAGGCTATCGCGAGAAGGGTGCGCGGGTGGTGATTGTTGATGATGTCTGCACGACCGGTGCTTCAACGGTCGAGGCGATTGCTGCGGCTCGCGAGTTTGGATTTGAAGTTGTTGGAACGATGTGCCTGGTGGAGCGGGAAGAAGCTGGTGGGCGGGTGAACGTGGAGAAGGCTGCGGCGCCGGCACCATTTGTTGCGGTGTTTACGGCGGGTGATGTGAGGAGAGAGCATTTAGCCGTCAACGAAGAATCGTCGTTGGTCGTTGGTCGGCGGTCGTCGGCCCGAGAGTATTGAGTTGATATTCTTGCTCGAGTTTGTGAAACCTTACTGGAATCAAAATCAAATTCCCCACCCTGTCGCGAAAAGCGCGACAACGATGGGGCACCCTCAAGTGTTTATTAGCCCAGGTTCTTGTTTGACAAGTGAGAACGGTGTCTTGGCGCGCGACCTACGACGCACGACGATTTCAAATGATTCAATGACTCGATCCCTATGATTCAAACTCTCGAATGGACCGATCGCGGCGTACGCTTTATCGACCAGACGAAGCTGCCGACGGAAGAGACGTATGTCACATGCAAGACCTACCAGCAGGTCGCGGATGTGATCCGCAACATGGTGGTGCGCGGCGCGCCGGCAATTGGCGTGGCGGCGGCGATGGGCATCGCCCTCGGCGTGAAGGAGTCGAAGGCGGAAACTACGGGTGATCTGAAACGCGAGTTCGACCAGGTTTGCGATGTGATCGGGAAGACGCGCCCGACCGCAGTGAATCTGTTCTGGGCCATTCGCCGTATGCAGCAGAAATTCGAGCTATTGCGCGTGCGCCCGCCGCAGCAGATAAAACAAGCGCTGATTGAAGAGGCGCAACGCATGCATGCCGAAGACATTGCCATCAACAAGGCCATGGGAACTCACGGCGCAACACTTATGCCGGCAAGCGGGGGCGTTCTTACCCACTGCAATGCCGGCGCGCTTGCCACTTGTGGATATGGAACTGCACTCGGCGTGATCCGCGCCGCGGTTGAGCACGGGAAGAAGATCCACGTCTATGCCGACGAAACTCGTCCTTTCCTTCAAGGGTCGCGTCTGACGGCATGGGAGCTGGTAAAAGACGGGATTCCGACGACCGTGATTTCGGACAACATGTCAGGGGCGATGATGCGGCAGGGGAAAATAGGTGCGGTAATTGTCGGGGCGGATCGGATTGCCGCGAACGGCGACGTTGCCAACAAGATCGGGACTTACACGGTTGCCGTGTTGGCGAAGGAGCACGGTATTCCCTTTTACGTAGCAGCGCCGATCTCGACCGTCGACCTGGCGACGCCTGATGGCAGCAAGATTCCGATCGAGCAGCGCAATGCTGCCGAGGTCACCCACATCGCCGGAAAGGTCATTACGCCCGAGGGCATTCAAGTGGAAAATCCGGCTTTCGATGTGACTCCGGCCAAATATGTGACCGCGATCGTGACCGAGCAAGGGATCGCACGGGCACCCTATGAGGACTCGTTACCTAACCTCGCGGCCCAATCGCAGATATCTGCAAGCTGAAGAAAAACCAACCAGTTCTGGCGGTCACTCCCGCAACTTACGAAGGTAATTGTAAGAGCGGCTTTTCAGGGGCATTTGCTGCCGAAATCCAGTAAAACTAAGCAGCGATACTTCCCAGTAGTGTATTCGCGCGAGGGTATCTGATTGTCTGAAGTCAGGCAGGAACAGCCATCGATGCTGGCGCGGGCAGAGAGCATTCAGCGCCAGATCCACGAACTTTCAAGCCGCGACATGCAGTTGTGGTCCATCGCCACCCTGGTGGTTCTGGTATTGACCGCGGGTTTCCTTGCGCTGGTGCTGCCTAATCTGACAGTGAGCCAACGCATCATTCATATTGAGCAGGGGTATTTGCCCCAACTCTTCTTTGGATTGATCTGCCTGATCGTTCTATTCAACGTTTACCTGATGGCGCAGCGGGTCACGCTGAACTCGACCAGAAAGGCCCTGATCAGCGAATTGGTATTGAATGAGCGGCTGGAGAGCCTTTCGCTGATCGATCCGCTCACGCAACTATTCAATCGCCGCGCGCTCAATGAATTAATCTCTAATCAACTGGCGCGAGCCAACCGAATCGGTAGCCCGGTCACATTTCTGACCATGGACATCAACGGATTTCGCGAGCTGAATGCCAAGCTGGGCAGCATGGAAGGAAATCGCGTACTGACGGATTTTGCACGCATGCTGAAGAAGATCTTCCGGGGCGGGGACTTGACCTTCCGACATGGCGGTGATGAGTTCCTGGTTGTGATGCCGGACACGACCGAACAGGACGCTGAATATCCCTTGAAGCGGCTGTTGAGCATGGTCGAGCAGTGGAACGTAGAGAACGGGAACCGCTACCAGATGTCATTCAGTTGGGGAATGGCGGGATATGTCACCGGAACTGGCCTTGAAGATGTACTTCGCACTGTCGACAGAAAGCTCTACCAGAAGATGCATAACCTCGCGCCGGTGTTTTAAAGGCGGTCGTTGGCCGTCGGTCCTCAGCCTTCAGTGAACCATAACAACTTTGTCATTCCTCACCGCTAAAGCGGTTAGGAATGACCAGTTATCGCAGATTTACTGACGGCTGAGAGCTGAAAGCTGGCGTGATTGCTGAATGCTGAGTGCTTCTTACAGCTTCACCGCAGCGCCCTTATCCAGATACCAGACGATTTCACCATGGACCGGCTTAACGCCCTGGCAGGGAAGGTTTGCGGCGGGATCTTTGAGGGCCTTCCGCACCATCTCGGCTTTCTCATCGCCGCTGACCAGCATCATCACCGAAGCGGCGTTATTGAGAACGGGGTAGGTAAAAGTGATGCGGAAGGTGTTCAGCTTTTCCACCCAATTTGCGACTACGAGGCGGTCTTTCTCCTGAAGAGCAGCTGTGCCGGGGAATAACGAGGCGGTGTGGCCATCCGGCCCCATACCGAGAAGGATGAAGTCGAATCGCGGAAACTCGTTCCCAGCGGGCTGGAAAAATTTCTCCAGAGTGTCTTCATATTTTTGAGCGGCTTCGCGGGCGTCAGAAAGCTCGGCTGGAACACGAAAAATGTTCTCCATGGGGATCGGGAGCTTCGAAAGCAAGGTCTCCTTCGCCATGCGGTAGTTGCTGTCGGAACTGTCAGGCGGGACGTGGCGTTCATCGCCCCAGAAGAAAAAGACCTTGTCCCAGGGGAGGCGGGAGGAGAAATTTGTGACCAGCTCCTGATGCAACCCGCGGGGAGTCGATCCGCCCGAAAGGGCAACGGTAAACCTGCCAGTCTTCTGAATCGCCTCTGATCCCAGCTTGCAGAACTTTTCGGCCGCGGCCCGGAACAGTTCCTGAGGGGAACCAAGAACTTCGACCTTCGGACCGGAAGACATATTTCAAGCTGCCGTTTCGACGAATGCACAGCGGGCGGCCCCGAGCAGCGCCAGCTTGTCATCGGTGATTACTTTGATTGGAATGATTTCCATCAGCCGGCGCAAGCGGCCTTTCTCTAAGAACGCCTGTATGAAGGTCGAGGTTGCAAGCTTGGGCAGAATTTTTGGCGCGATTCCACCCGCCAGGAAAACGCCGCCAACGGCTTTCATTTTCAGAGCGAGATTGCCGGCCTCAGCACCAAAGACCGCGACAAAAATATCGAGCGCCTGCTCGCATATCGGGCAACGGCCGCTCATGCCAGCCTCGGAGACGGCACGGGCGGCATCCGATTCCACCATCTCGGCGACGAGCCAATCCGGCGGCTTGCCTTTCCCCGTGTCACGCAGGAATTCGAACACATTCACCAGACCGGGTCCCGAGAGCACGCGTTCGTAACTCACATGGCCGAAGCGGCTGCGCAGATATTTCAAAAGTTCGACCTGAGTCTCATCCAGCGGTGCGAAATCGCAGTGGCCACCTTCGGAAGCAAACACGTGATGGCGCTCGCCGTCCCAGTAGAGCCCTCCTTCCCCAAGACCTGTGCCCGCCGCAATCACTGCCTGGTTCCCCGAAATTGAGCTGACCTGATTCAACGGAACCAGATGCTCGGGTGAGAGAGCACCGACGCCCCAGCCGGTCGCCTCGAGGTCGTTGATCAGGAGCGCCTCGCGGATCTTGAGTTCATCGGCCAGGCGTTTCGATTCGATGATCCACGGCAGGTTCGAGGCTTCGACGCGACCATTGGTTACAGGACCGGCAATCCCGAAACAGGCCTGAGAGGGTTTAGCAGGAGACTTACTGACAAACTCTTTTACGATTTCGTCCAGGCCGGAGTAGTGGCGGCTGGGAAAGATGGTCTGGGAGACCAGGTCGAAATTTCCGTTGTTTGCGTCGAACAGGGCCAGCCGCGCGTTGGTGCCGCCGATATCGCCGGCGAGAATGAAACTCATCGATCGAAGTTCCTCCAATGTCGCCCGTCGCGTTCGAGTAATTCGTCTGCTTCTTTCGGTCCCCAACTGCCAGAAGGATAGTTGGGGAAATTCCGCGGAGGCAGAGCCCGCCACACATCAAGCACCGGGCTCACCACGCACCAGCCGGCTTCGACCATATCGGCGCGCTGGAACAGAGTGGCGTCGCCAATCATGCAGTCATGCAACAGGCGCTCATAGCCAGTGCTCGGCTGTGTGCCAAAGTAATCAGCGTAATTGAAATTCATGTCCACTGCACCTAGACGCATGATGGGGCCGGGGACCTTTGCGGCAAATTGCAGGGAAATGCCTTCCTGCGGCTGGATGTGAAGGACTAGCTGATTGGGCATCAGGTTTTCGACTTCGGTTTCGCGGAACAGCACAAACGGGGCTCGGCGGAACTGGATGAGAATTTCAGTGGTCTGGGCCCTCAGACGCTTGCCAGTGCGAAGGTAGAACGGCACATCCGCCCAGCGCCAATTGTCGATGGCGAGTTTCATGGCGACAAAGGTTTCGGTTTTTGAATCAGGCGGAACATCTTCTTCCTGTCGATACCCCGGAACGCGATGCGCATCTACGGTTCCTGGCCCATATTGTCCGCGAACGGTGCGGCTCAAGACTTCTTCAGATGTAAGCGGCTGGATGGCGTGCAGGATTTTTGCCTGTTCATCGCGCACCGCATCCGGGCGAAACGAGATTGGCGGCTCCATCGAGGTGAGACTGATGAGCTGCATGATGTGGTTTGGCACCATATCTCGCAGCGCGCCGGCGGTATCGTAGTAACTGCCGCGCGATTCCACGCCGACAGTTTCGGCCACGGTGATCTGCACGTGATCGATGTAGCGGCGGTTCCAGATGGGCTCGAAGATTCCGTTGGCGAAGCGAAACGCCAAAATATTCTGAACAGTTTCTTTTCCCAGATAGTGGTCGATCCGATAAATCTGGTTCTCACTGGCACAGCTCAGAAGCTGTTTGTTCAGGGCGCGCGCTGATTCGAGATCGTGACCGAAGGGCTTCTCGATGATCACCCGCCGCCAGTGTTGGCTGTTTGATTCCTCCATCAAACCGACAGCAGCCAGTTGCTCAACAATCGAGCCGAAATAGCTTGGGGCGGTTGCGAGATAAAAGAAAAAATTTCCGTGGGTTGAGTGATCTTTGTCGAGCTTATCCAGGCTAGTTTTTAGCTGGGAATAGAGGTTCTTATCGTTGAAGTCGGCAGTGATGTAGTAGAGGCGCCGGTTAAACCATTCCCAGATATCGGAATCGACATCGTTGCCGGCATAGTGCTTGATGTCATCGGCGAGTTTCCTGCGGAAATCGTCGTCAGACATCTTGTTGTGGGAAATACCCACGATGGCGAACTCGCGGGAGAGCAATTGCGCTTTGGCAAGGTTATAAAGAGCGGGAACAAGCTTGCGGCGTGTAAGATCACCTGCCGCGCCGAAGATCACCATGATGCAGGGATCGCCGGGGCGTCCCGAACTGCGCGGTTGAGTCTGCGGAAGGATCTCCGCCTGGGCCATGGCAAGTCACTCCTGAGTTTTACAAATTCAATGTTAGCGGGAACAGCGGTTTTATGCCGTTTTCTTTTCGGACTTCGGTTCGACGTGCCCACCGAACTTCTGCCGCATAGCGGAGAGCATCTTTTCCGCAAACGTGTGCTCCTGGCGCGAGCGGAAGCGCACGAACAGCGCGGCCGACAGCACGTCGACCGGCACGGCTTCGTCGATGGCAGCCTCAATTGTCCAGCGGCCTTCGCCCGAATCCTGAACGAAGCCGCTGTACTCGGCCAAAGTGGGATTTTCCGCAAGCGCCATCGCGGTGAGGTCTAGCAGCCAGGAACTTACAACGCTCCCTCGCCGCCATACTTCCGCAATATCGGGAAGATTCAAATCGTACTGTTGGTCTTTCGGCAACTCGGGTTTGTTCGCATTGCGAAAAATGTCGAAGCCTTCGGCGTAGGCCTGCATGATTCCGTATTCGATTCCGTTGTGCACCATTTTCACGAAGTGGCCGGAGCCTGAGGGGCCACAATAGATGTAGCCTTCTTCCGCCGTGCCAGGGAGCTTTTCGCGCCCGGGGGTGCGGGGAATATCGCCACGACCGGGAGCAAGCGTTTTGAAAATGGGATCGAGTTGGGCGACGACTTCTTTAGGACCGCCGATCATCATGCAATAGCCGCGTTCCAGTCCCCACACGCCGCCGCTCGTGCCCACGTCAACGTAGTGAATTCCCTTTTCGCGGAACATCTTCGACCGGCGGATGTCGTCTTTGAAATAAGAGTTGCCGCCGTCGATCAGGATGTCGCCCGGCTTCATTTTCTGAGCGATCGCCTGGGCAGTGGATTCGGTGGGGCCACCGGCGGGAACCATCAGCCATGCTATGCGCGGCGAGCCGAGCTTCGAGGAAAAGTCGTCGAGCGAAGAAGAAGAAACCGCGCCTTCAGATGCCATACCTTTGACGGCGTCAGGACTGAGATCCGTGACAACGACTTCGTGGCCGCCGCGCATAAGACGGCGCGCCATGTTGGAGCCCATCCGGCCAAGACCCACCATTCCGAGACGCATCGTTCCTCCTGAGCTGTTCGCCGGTAGCGGCTAAACCGAATCGCGTTGGGCAACTTTTCAGGACGCCTGGAGGCGTCCTGATGCGGACGTGTCTATCTCAACGTCTTGCCGAGAATTGTCACTAGTTCCGACAGACCGGTTTCGACATCTTTGCCCAGGTGCACTCGCAATGCTCGGCGGCCGCGATCGGCAAGGACCTGGAAATCTCCGCGCGCCTGAGCCGCCTTCACGACGCCGAATGTGTATTTCTGGCCGGGAACCGGCAGATCGTGAGCGTCGTCGCATGTGATCTGTAGAAAGACGCCGCTATTCGGGCCACCTTTGTAGGCCTGGCCGGTCGAGTGCAGGAAGCGGGGGCCGAAACCAAGGCAAGTGGCGACCTGTTTCGTATCGCGAATCGCGAGACGAATCTCCTGCAGCAGCGCCTCATGCTCGGGATTCATTTCGACATAAGCAAGCAAGGCAAAGTAGTCACCGGGCTTCAGGCGATCGAGGTGAGTACGGAGATAGGTCCCGAGATTTCCTTTTCCGAGGGCGCTTGCATTCTTCGGATCTGCAAACAGCTTGATGCCCGCCTGCTCGAAGATCGGCGCCTCGGCGGGCAGCGAGCCGGTCTTTTCATATTCGCTGGTCAGTTTGCGTGTTTCGACCTTGCTGGCCTCGACGTCGGGCTGGTTAAAGGCGTTGATGCCGATGATGGAACCTGCGACCGCGGTGGCGATCTCCCAACGGAAGAATTCCTGGCCGAGATCGTAGGTATCCGTAACGGCAATGCGAATCACCGGCTGGCCAGCTTTTTCGAGGGCAGCGACTTTCGCGTCCTGGTCTGCATCGGGAGCACCTTCGAACCGAAGATAGGCAAAGATGCGGTCTTTTCCGTAGTCCCCCGGTGCACCCAATTTCTCGCGATCGACAGGAATGATTCCGTGGCCCTGCTTGCCCGTGGATTCAGCCAGTAACTGCTCGAGCCACGCGCCGAGATCGGAAATTGCCGGCGAGGTGATAATGGTGACTTTGTCGCGTCCCGATTTTGCCGCGGTACCGAGAACGATGCCGAGCATCACGCCGGGATTTTTTTCGACTGGAACCGAGGCCGCACAGGCCTCAACCATCTCTTCCGTGCGCTCAAGAAATTTGTCCACATCCAGTCCCATAGCCGCAGCGGGGACCATGCCGAAATTCGACAACGCCGAGTAGCGGCCCCCGATTGTGGGCACGCCGTGGAAGATGTGGCGGAACTTATCGGTTTGCGCCTCTTTTTCAAGCTTGGATCCGGGATCGGTGATCGCGATGAAACGGCTGCCGGCTTTGTCGGCACCAATCGTTTCTTTCACCCGCTCAAAGAAGTACTGCTTGAAGATATTCGGCTCTAGCGTGCTACCGGATTTGCTGGAGACGATGAACAGCGTCTTCGCGAGATTGACCTTTTTCTCGAATGACTTCACCTGCGCGGGATCGGTAGAGTCGAGCACACGCATCCGAGGGAAGCCATTGATGTGCCCATAAGTCATTTCGAGGACTTCGGGGCAAAGACTTGAACCGCCCATGCCGAGAAGGAGGATGTCAGTGAAGCCTTCTTTCTTAATCTCCGCGGCGAGATTTGCAAAATCTTTCTTGCGTTCAATCTGCTTCTCGGCGATGTCGAGCCAGCCGAGCCATTGCGACTCGTCGGTATTCGACCAAAGGGAAGCGTCGCGCTGCCACAACCGGCGCACCTTGCCAGCGGCACGCCAGTCGTTCACGTTTTGCGCGACCGCTTTTGCTAGATCATCCGGAAGCTTTTGCGTCTGTTGGCTGATCTTCGGCGTCGTTCCGCCTTGCGTGCTCTTTTCGACGGCGGCAAGCAGCTTGTCAAAAGCCTCTTCGAAGAGGCGGACGCCGTCATCAGTCAACTTGTCGGTGATTTCATCAATCGAGATTCCGACTGAGGCGAGATCCTGCATGACCTGCTTCGCTTCGTCCACACCTTCGGTCAAGGTTTCGCGCGGTTGACCGTGATCGCGGAAGGCATCAAGCGTGGCGGGGGGAATGGTGTTGACCGTGTCGGGGCCGATCATCTCCTGGACGTACAAAATATCGGGATAAGCCGGATTTTTTGTGCTGGTGCTGGCCCAGAGGACCCGCTGCGTCTGGCCGCCCTTTGCGCGAAGCTTGTCCCACTGCGGGCCGGAGAAAATGTTGAGGTAGCGCTGGTACGCGAGCTTGCCGTTGGCAATGGCAACTTTGCCAAGCAGGCTTCTGAGCTTCTTTTCTTCCTGCGGATTCTTCGCAGACTTCAACCGATTCGCGAGATCCGCGTCGGCCAAATTGTCGATGCGGCTGATAAAGAAACTGGCCACACTGGCCACGCGCTTCACGTCTCCGCCGCTCGCGGCAAACTTTTCGAGGCCGCGGACGAAAGCTTCCGCAATCCGCTGATAGACCTCCTGCGAAAACAGCAGAGTGACATTGATGTTGAATCCTTCGCTGATAAGCTGCTCGAACGCGGGAGTGCCCTCGGCGGTACCCGGAACTTTGATCATGATGTTGGGGCGATCGACCGCCTTCCAGAGCCGGCGTGCCTCTTCGATCGTACCTTTCGTGTCGCGCGCCAGATATGGCGAAACTTCCAGGCTGACGTAGCCGTCGCGCATGTTCGACTCTTTGTAGACAGGCAGGAGAAGGTCGGCGGCGTCCTGAATGTCGCGAATGGCGATGAGTTCGTAACGAGCTTTGGCATCGAGGTCGGAACGGTCTTTTAGGGAAGTCAAAATGTCGGCGTAATCGGTGCTACCGGTAATGGCCTTTTCGAAGATCGCAGGGTTCGAGGTCATCCCGCGCAGGCCGTCCTCATCGATGAGCCGTTTGAGCTCGCCGCTGGTGATGAGATCGCGGCGGATGTAATCAAGCCACACTGACTGGCCGAACTTCAGAAGATCTTTGAGGGGATTGGTGGCCTTTGCGGTATCGATGACTCCGGTGGGTTGCATATGCACCTCGTATGATTCTGGTTTCGTGTTCCTTCGTGCCCTTGGTGGTTCTGAATTTAAAGTCGGTAAACCACGAAGGACACGAAGGTAAAATCGCTCACTTCGCTTTCGCCAAAACTTTCTTTGCGACTTCGATCACGTGATCACGCGTGAATCCGAATTTCTTAAATAAATCCTTAGCCGGCGCTGATCCCCCAAATGTGGTCATGCCGACGATCGCGCCTTGGTCGCCGACGTAACGTTCCCAGCCGAAGACAGATGCGGCTTCGACCGAAACACGCGCCTTCACTTCGGGCGGCAGTACAGATTTTTTGTATGCCTCATCCTGCTTATCGAAAAGCTCGGTGCAGGGCATGCTGACCACACGGGCGCGAACTCCGTCGGCCGTCAATTTTTCGTAAGCACTCATGCAAAGAGAAAGCTCGCTGCCGGTGCCAATCAGGATCAGGTCGGGCTTGCCACCTTGCGCATCGGCGATGACATAGCCACCTTTCGCGACGCCCGAGGCGGGAGCATATTTAGAGCGATCGATGGTGGGCAGCGCCTGGCGTGAGAGGACCATGCAGACCGGGCTGTGCTTGAACGGCATTATGGTTCGCCAGGCCTCGACTACTTCGTTGGCGTCGCCGGGACGCATCACGATCATGTGGGGCATGGCGCGGAGCGAAGCCAACTGCTCGATCGGCTGGTGCGTAGGACCGTCTTCTCCGAGTCCGATGGAGTCGTGCGTCAAGATGTAGATGGTTGGAATTTCCGTGATGGCAGCGATGCGCATGGCCGGACGCATGTAGTCGGTGAAATTGAAGAACGTCCCGCCGAAGGGTCGGACTTTGATCATGGCCATGCCATTCATGGCAGCGGCCATAGCGTGCTCTCGTACACCGAAATGTATGTTGCGTCCGGCGTAGTTTCCGGCCTCGAAAACACCTGCGCCGTCGAACTTCAAGTCGGTTTTGTTTGAGGTCGCGAGATCGGCTGCGCCGCCAATCACCCAGGGAACGTTCTGAGCGACCACGTTCAAAACTTTGCCGGAGCTTTCGCGCGTGGCAATGCCCTTTGCGTCGGTGGGAAATGTGGGCAGGTTTTTGTCCCAGCCGACCGGCAGCTCGCGACGCTGCATGCGATTGATGTGGTCGGCCAAGTCTGGAAACTGTTTGGCATACCTTCCGAAAAGATCATTCCACTCTTCGCTGAGTTCGCGCCCGCGCACACCAATTCCATCCTTAAAGTTCTGAAGAACTTCGTCTGGCACCAAGAAGTGAGCATCTTCTGGCCAACCATAAAATTTCTTTGCCAGCCGGACTTCTTCTTCACCCAGCGGTTCACCGTGAGCGGCATTCGTATCCTGCTTGTGAGGAGCACCGTACCCTATGTGGCTGTTTACAACTACAAGTGTGGGCCGATCTTTGGTCGCAAGAAATTCGTTCAAGGCGCTTGAAAGAGCATCAAGATCGTTGGCGTCGCCAACATGCGTAACATGCCATCCGTAAGCGCGGAAGCGCATGGCAACGTCTTCATTAAACGACCAATCAGCGGGACCATCGAGGGTGATGGAATTCGCGTCGTAAATCCAACAGAGATTCGGCAGCTTCAAATGTCCTGCGAGGGAAGCGGCTTCACTCCCAAGGCCTTCCATTAAATCGCCGTCGCTGCAGAGTGTGTAGATGTTGTAATCAAAAATTTCGAAGCCCGGCCGATTGTAACGCGCCTTCAACCAATTGCTAGCCATCGCCATGCCGACGCTGCTGCCTACGCCTTGGCCCAAAGGGCCTGTCGTGGTTTCGATTCCGGTGGTCACGCGGTACTCGGGATGGCCCGGAGTACGGCTGTCGAGCTGGCGGAAATTCTTGATGTCATCCAGCGTGACCGTGGGACGTTCCAGAACTTTGTATTCGGAATCGACCGACTTCACGCCGCTCAGGTACAGCATGGAATACAGCAGCATGGAGGCATGGCCGTTAGAAAGAATGAAGCGGTCTCGATTTGGCCACACTGGATTCGCCGGATCGAAGCGGAGGAACTGTTGCCACAGAGCGTACACAACCGGCGCCAACGCCATAGGAGCGCCCGGATGTCCGGAGTTAGCCTTCTGGACGGCATCGATGGACAGCGTGCGGATAGTGTTAATGCTAAGCGTGTCTAAGTGCTTGCCGGTGAGCACTGCCTGATCGCTGACGGCCATTAAATGTTCCTCCCTAGCTTCGATCTATCTACACGCGAGAAGGATTCACCGTGGAATTTTCAGTTTATCAATTTCCAGGGTGTGAAGGCGGGGTGCGCTGGAATTAGGCTGTTTTCCATCAGCACGCCATTCTGCACGAATATTCGGCTTCGGCAATCCTGAGCCGCTGAGCTCGGCTTGTGGAAAGTATCGGCAGAAGAGCACACCAGCTTTTCTCTCCGGAGCACGATTCTTGCACCAACTTCCCAAACCTGCGGTTCGGAACGGCATCGAAAATGTGGACAATGGAGGAGAAAATCATGAGTCACACGATACCTTTTAAATCACTTGTTTTCATAGCCTTAGTTTCTATGCTGGGCATGTGCGCGGCGGCCCAGACAACGGATTCAAGTAAATCCAGTTCTGCAAGCCTGACAGCCACCGACCGCCAATTCATCAAAAAAGCCGCAGAGGGCGGCATGGCAGAGGTGGAATTGGGCAAACTCGCGACCGAGAAAGCCAGTTCTCCCGATGTGAAGCAGTTCGGTCAAAGGATGGTTGATGACCATTCGAAGGCCAATGATCAACTGAAACAGATCGCCAGCGAGAAAGGCGTGACCGTACCCGATAAGCTCAGTGCCAAGGACGCCGCAACAAAGGCAAGACTGGAGAAGTTATCCGGCGATTCTTTCGACCGGGCATACATGAAGGACATGGTGACGGACCACACGAAAGATGTCAGCGAATTCCGGACCGAATCGAAGACTGCGAAAGATTCTGACTTGAAGAGTTTCGCGTCGCAAACTTTGCCGACCCTTGAGGAGCATCTTAAGCAGGCAAAGAGCATTGCTCCAAAATCGACCACCCAAACGTCCCAGGTCATGACACATTGAGTTTTGGCGACCGGCTCGGTAAGGCGGACACACGTCCGCCTTTTTTTGTGCCTGAGCGCATGGTTACTTCTGGTAGTACAAGGTTTGCCGCTGCACCGAAAGTAACCTGTGCGTAACGAACCAGGGTGGCTAGACTGGAGGCAGGATCGCTGGTTCCAGACCGGGACAAGCATTCATGAAATTTTCCAAGACACAGATCGCCATTGCTGCCGGCGCAGGCATGCTGATTCTGATCGGATTCTTCGGCTACCTGATGTGGCTGAACAATCAGCCCCCAGTGCTGGCCAGGTCCGAGGAAGTCGATCCTCTAACCAAGGTTCCCATGTCGATCAGCTTGAACCCCTTGCGAGACCGCGCGTCGGAGCGGGCCGCGGCAGAATTCCTCCGGGCGATGCGCGAGGGCAACTGTAAACAGCAGCTTTCCGACTGGGAAAAGGATTATCGAAAGAAATACGCGGCGTTCATCTGCGACTCTGAGGCCAAGCACCCGCTGATATCCTGGAAAGTTGTAGATTGGGATGACCGGCCGCCGTTGCGAATTCTTGAATACAAGGCAAAGCGCCGCAACGATGATGGGACTTACGAAGACCTGCTCTCCATCACACTGGATAGCCGTAGCGGCGAATGGGTGGTGACGAAGTACGATTCGCTTTATTAGATCACTCGGCAGCGTAGTTCGGAGCTTCGCGAGTAATCATTACATCGTGCACGTGGCTCTCACGCAACCCCGCACCGCTGATCCGAACAAAGCGGGTCTTCTGGTGTAACTCGTTCAGATTTGCGCAACCGCAATAGCCCATTCCAGACTTCAAGCCACCGACCATCTGGTAAAGAATCATCGAGACCGAGCCTCGATACGGTACGCGGCCTTCGATTCCTTCCGGGACGAGCTTTGCCAACCGATTGGGATCAGCCCCCATGTTGGGAACTGCCGTTGAAGCTTCGCCGGCTGCCGACTGGAAATAGCGCTCACTGGATCCTGCCGCCATTGCCCCGATCGAACCCATGCCGCGATAGGACTTAAAGGTGCGGCCTTGATAGAGGATCAGCTCGCCGGGGCTTTCGTCAGTGCCGGCAAACATCGATCCCACCATGACCGCGCTTGCACCGGCCGCAATTGCTTTTGTGATGTCGCCGGAGTATTTAATCCCTCCGTCGGCGATCACCGGAATTCCTGCATCTTTGGTTGCGCGGTAGGCTTCGGCGATTGCCGTGATCTGCGGAACGCCTGCACCGGTTACGACACGGGTAGTGCAAATGGAGCCAGGGCCAATACCAACCTTGATCGCATCCGCGCCGGCCCGCGCCAGTTCGCAGGCGCCGTCGAAGGTTGCCACATTGCCGACAGCCAGATCGATCTCAGGGAATTTTGTTTTTACCTGCCTCACGGCTTCCAAAACGCGCGAGGAATGTCCGTGCGCGCTGTCTATGGCCAGCAGATCGACGTTCTCCTTTACCAGTTCTTCGGCACGCTCCAGGTAATCTCCGGTCGCGCCAAGCGCCGCGCCGACGCGGAGACGGCCCTGCGAATCTTTCGCCGCGTTCGGATATTTGAGTTTCTTCTGAATGTCTTTGACCGTGATCAGGCCTTTCAGGTTATAAGCTTCGTCGACGACCAGCAGTTTCTCGACGCGGTGCTTGTGCAGAATCTTTTCCGCAGCTTCGAGCGTAGTGCCGACGGGAACGGTGATCAGATTGTCCTTGGTCATTACTTCGCGAATGGCAATATCGAAGCGGCTCTCAAAGCGAAGATCGCGATTGGTAAGAATTCCGACCAGCTTCTTGTTCTTGGTAATGGGAACGCCGGAAATTTTGTATTTGCGCATGACTTCGAGCGCGTCCGAGACCTTGTCGTCGGGAGACATGGTGACCGGATCGACAATCATTCCGCTTTCTGAACGCTTCACTTTGTCCACTTCTTCGGCCTGCTGCTCGATGGTCAAGTTGCGATGGATAATCCCGAGACCGCCCTGTTGCGCTAGCGCGATCGCCATGTGCGATTCGGTCACCGTATCCATGGCGGCGCTGATGAGCGGGATGTTCAGGCGGATGTTGCGCGTAAGTTGAGTCTGCGTGTTGGCTTCAGCGGGAACAACATCCGAACGAGCGGGAAGCAGCAACACGTCATCGAAGGTAAGGGCTTCGGGAACTGGAAAATGAATCATAAATTGTGGGTTGAAACCTTATTGTAGAGACGGGGGAAGCAGTAGGCAAATGCATCGGACCGGCGCATATATAATTCGCGCCGCGGACTCACATCAAAAAAGATTTGACGCGCAGAGCGCGCAGAAAAATGCGCCGTGTTCGCCGAGAAGGCCAGAAACAGATGACTCCTGAGGACAAGGGCCGCCACTACAATACGAAGTTTTATCGTGAACTCGCGGCGGCGCAGAATTCTGCACGCGAAGTATTGCCAATCATCTTTCAGGTCGTCAAGCCGACGAGCATGGTTGACATCGGATGCGGCACGGGTAACTGGCTGGCGTCGGCCATGGAATTCGGAGTTAGGGATGTCTTGGGCATCGACGGGGACTGGGTCGACAAAGCGCAACTCGCAATCCCGCCGGAGAATTTTCGCGCGCGCGATCTGGCCCCTCCTCTAAAGCTCGATCGCCGATTCGATTTAGCAATCTCGTTCGAGGTCGCGGAACACTTGCCAGAGGCAGCGGCGCACACGTTTATTCAAAGCCTTTGTGACGCTTCCGATGTGATCGCTTTTTCTGCTGCGATCCCCGGCCAGGGCGGGCGGCGGCACTTGAATGAACAATGGCCTGGGTATTGGGCAGCACTGTTTCGAGAATTCGGTTATGACTGCTACGACTACCTTCGTCCGAAAATCTGGGAAAATCCTCGGGTGGCGTGGTACTACGCTCAGAATTCTCTAATCTTCGCGCGTGGCGCCGCTCAAAGCAGGTTTCAGCTCGGCTCCCCCAAACAACCCTTGCCTTTAGTGCACCCTGGACTGTGGTCGGCGGAAGTGGCCCGCATGAAAAGGCCGGGAAAGCTCTTAGAGCGACTGCTGAAGGCTATTGTGAGCCCGGCACGCAAAAAGCGAGGTTAGCAGGTCCAGTCCGTCGGCGATCATTCATCGTCACCCAGCACGTTTCCAGTTTCAGATGCGCAAAGACAAGAAACTTCTCTCCGCCGGTTACCGAAAGTTGACGACGATCCCTGGTTACTAAAGTGCTGAAACTGTCATTCCCAATGCCACTCCCGGTTTTTGCCGATGTTATGGTTAAGGCCGCGGTGCCGAAAACTCCTGCAGGAAGCGATCGCTTCGATTAGCAGGAGGCGTATTTAGCAGTTCCCAGTCACTACGCTCGAACCGC
This sequence comes from Terriglobales bacterium, assembly GCA_035651555.1. Taxonomy (GTDB): domain Bacteria; phylum Acidobacteriota; class Terriglobia; order Terriglobales; family Acidobacteriaceae; genus Gp1-AA145. Next base: position 170,437 of record DASRFL010000039.1, on the reverse strand, counting down.
CGCCCTGCAAGCCGTCCGACAGGAGCAACTGCGTAGTTCCGCTACATAGCGCGTGTTATGACGATTCGTAAGCGAATCCTGCTGTATTCAGCCCTGGCTCTGGGAGCGTTCCTCACCGCAGTCTATCTTGCCTCCCGATTTGCATTGCTGAACGGGTTCACCGCGCTCGAACGCACAGATGCGCTTGAGGCCATCGAGCACGTGCGTGGACATTTCGACGACCAGCAGAACCAGCTCCAAATTCTGGCAAGAGACTACGGGCGGTGGGACCAGACCTACGCTTTCATGAACTCTCACAACCCGAGCTATATTCGGACCGAACTGACCGAGGAGACGTTTGAGACGCTCCAAATCGATTTGTTTGTCCTGCTCGATGAGAAAGGCCATGTCATGCTCCACCGAGAGACCGGTGGTTGGCCCATTGGCACGAAGAACCTGGAATTTATCGCCAGCGAGTATGCTTCCAGCCCGGCATCGGCAATCCACGCCCCGGTTGACGGTTTCCTTGAATTGAACGGCCGGCTCTTTCTGATGTCTTACGAGCCAATTCTCACCAGCCGTGGCGATGGGCCTGCCCGCGGCACGCTGGTGATGGGCCGCGGCTTGAGCGAAAACATGCTGCTCAATATGTCTCGGTCGGCTGGAGTGCCACTGTGGCTGGAGCCGGCCGTCAATGCACCGACGAGCAGCCGGCAAACCATTTGGAGCGACGGTAGCAGCTCGGTTTCATCTGAAAGCAACACGACCATGCTGGCCTATGTCCCGCTGAAAGACCTGTCGGGCAATACCAAGCGGCTGCTGGTATTTCGCATTCCCGAGGACCTCTATCCCGAGGGTCAGAAGGTGATGCGATATCTTTTGCTGCTCCTGATGGTTGCCGGCCTGGTGCACAGCGCCGTATTGCTCTTTTTGCTGGAAGAGAAACTGTTGACTCGCGTGGAGTCGTTGAACCGCAGAGTAAAGGAGATCACGGTCAGCGGCGATCTTTCGCTGCGTCTGGATGCGGAAGGAAAGGACGAATTGAGCGAACTAGCGGGAACCGTGAATGCCATGCTCACTGCGATCCAGAAGGCCAAGTTCGAACTGCTGCAGGCGCAGGATTCATTGCGCTTTCACGCCGAGCATGATTCGCTTACCGGTGTATTGAACCGGCGTGCAATCCGCGATGTGCTGCGACGGGAATTGGCCCGATGCCGGCGTGAGAACCAGACCTTGGGAGTGATGCTTGCCGACGTTGATCACTTCAAACGCATCAATGATCACTACGGGCACGCGGCCGGCGATTGTGCGCTGGTCACCGTGGTTGAACGGATTCAATCAATCCTCCGCTCTTACGACGTGATAGGCCGATACGGCGGGGAGGAGTTCCTGGTGATTGCTCCGGGTTGCGACCTTGAACTGACGCGCAAGCTGGCGGAACGCATATGCAGCGCGGTCAGCGATGAGCCGGTGGATCTAGGGCACAACCGGATCAACCTCACCCTCAGCATCGGATCGACTCTGGGGACGGCCAATAGCGACCCCGAGTTTCTGGTCGCGGTAGCCGATTCCGCCATGTACCAAGCCAAACGAAATGGTCGGAATCGGATTGAAATGGGTTTCGAACTTCCTGAAACCGAGGCTTTGGAAGCAAACGTTAGCGATCCGCGCTAAATTTCTTCTCTGTCTACCGCACCGTGTGTCTCCTGACTCTGTGTAATGATGCTTTCTTGTGGGCTTCGTCGGTGCCCTCACGTTCATGGCGCAATCAGAAAACCTGGTTTTTTGCGGGACTCCGCGGTTTGCGGTACCCACGCTGGAGAAGTTGGTTGAAGCAGGCTTCAACTTGCGGCTGGTTCTGACACAGCCTGACCGACCGAAGGGCCGCGGGTTGGATCTCGTGGCTTCGCCGGTGAAGGAGACAGCCTCGCGACTGGGATTACCGGTCTATCAGCCCGAAAAAATCAAACAGAACGAAGAGCTGAGGGCGAGGCTCGGGGAAATTGCACCGGCGGCGATCATTGTGGTTGGCTATGGGCGAATCATTCCGAAATGGATGTTGGATTTGCCGAAGTACGGAAACATCAACCTGCATGCTTCGCTGTTGCCGAAATATCGCGGGGCCGCGCCGATTCAGTGGGCGATCGCAAACGGCGAAAGGGTCAGTGGCGTGACGACAATGCGGATTGATGAAGGCCTGGACACTGGCGAGATTCTTATGCAACAAGAGCTGGCAATTTTGGATGAAGACACGGCTGAAACTTTATCGCCGCGGTTGGCCGCGATCGGCGCGGAGTTGATGACCCAAACACTGCGGAGGCTTGCCGAGAACTCGATCGTACCGCGGGCGCAAAACGACGCTGATGCTACCCTCGCGCCGGTGCTCAAGAAAGAAGATGGCAGAATCGATTTCAACCGCGCGGCGCAGGAAATCTATAACCGGCTACGCGGACTCCAGCCGTGGCCGGGTGCGTTCACAAGCTTTCGAGGCAAGACTTTGAACATCAGTGCCGCGAAACCGAGTTCAGAAAAAATTCCTTCGAGCCAGCTTCTGGTGAAAGAGGGCCAGTTGTTTGTTGGCTGCGGGAACGAAACCGCGCTCGAATTGCTTGAGGTACAACCGGAAGGAAAGAAGCAAATGGCAGCGCGGGATTTTGTGAATGGGTACAGGGTGAAAGCGGGGGACCGTGTCGAATAGGTCGCGCTCATCCAAGATGGTGAATGCGAGCTTCGCTGCTATCAGTCCAGACGTGAGTGTTGCGGTTCTGTTTCTCTTAGCCTATTTAGCGCCGCCAATTCTGCTCGTCTGGGGTTGGCTCCTTTGGGCTTACAAACCGAAGGCAAAGACAGTTCCTTTCATTCTCTCGACGACCAGCCTTGTCCTGGCTACGTCCTCAGCGACACTTGCGATATCCACTATCGCGTCGCGCACTTTCACCCGTTTCCGTTTTACGATCCAACATTGCTGAGGATCTACCGCTCGGGAGCCTTGCTTTCGCTGGGCGGAATTATTCTTGGCCTTTTCGGAATTCGGCGGGCCAATTCGACGAGATGGCATGGACCAGCTTCGGCTTTCGCGATGCTTTTCTTCTGGATTGTGGCAGCATCCGGCGAATAGCGTTCAGAGAGTTGGCGTTTGGGCTCGTAAGATAACCTGATGCCCATTTCTCCGGCACGCGCGGCTGCTTTTGAGATTCTTCTGCGCGTGGAAAGAACTGATGCCTACGCCTCGGAGTTGCTTCACGCACCGCGATTTAACACTCTTTCCTCTATCGATCACGGACTCGTGACCGAATTGGTTTTGGGCGTGCTGCGCTGGCGGGGTGTGCTGGACGAGTGCATTGCTCAACATGTAACTAAGACCGTCAACAAATTGGACCCGGAAGTCCTCACTGCTTTGCGGCTGGGAGTTTATCAACTGTTGTTTTTGGATCGCGTGCCTACTCATTCCGCGGTCAACGAGAGCGTCGAGCTAGTGAAGCAGGCGCGCAAGAGGTCGGCATCAGGGATGGTGAACGCGGTGCTGAGAAAGATTTCCGGGACTGCTACCCACCGTGCCTCGCAAAAAACGCGCGACAAGGGTGGGCCCACCGCGAGTCAACTTCCCCACACTGCCGTAAAAAGCGCGGGGGAGATAGGGCACCCCTTGCGAGTGGAAGCTGCTTCACCTTTGTCCGCACATCCGGCGTGGCTGGTTGAGCGGTGGACTAAAATATACGGGCGCGGGCCGGCGGAGGCAATCTGCAGCTACGATCAGTCGGCACCGCAAACGACCATCCGCATAACCGAGCCGGGCCTCATTGACGAACTAAGTCGTGACGGCATTGCGCTGACGCCTGGGAATTTACTTTCCAAAGCATTCGTCGTCGCGGATGGCGATATCACGAAAACCAGGGCTTCCCGTGAGCGAAGGCTGATCATCCAGGATGAGGCGTCACAACTTGTGGCCCTTCTGGTAGGGAGTGGAAACCTGCTTCTCGATTGCTGCGCCGCGCCGGGAGGTAAGGCAAGAATTCTGGCGGAGCAGAATCCGCAGTCGATCGTGATTGGCATGGAGCTGCATCCGCATCGTGCGGCGTTGCTGAAGAAGCTGGCCCATTCCGAGAACATTCGCGTGATCGCAGCCGACGCGCGGAGCATTCCCCTTGCGCCACAATTCGATCGCGTGCTGGTCGATGCGCCTTGCTCGGGCACAGGTACCTTGGCGAGAAATCCGGAGATCAAGTGGCGGCTCAAGCCGGAAGACATCACTCGGCTGCAAGCGTATCAACTGGAGATCCTGCTATCCGCGATGGATCGAGTCGCAAATGGCGGACGGCTGATCTATTCAACCTGTTCGCTCGAACCGGAGGAGAACTCGGAAGTCGTACAAAACGCATTGCGGACGAACTCCGCATTTCGCGTTCTCGAATGCCGCGACGAACTTGCGAAGCTGAAACACCAGGGCGAACTCGCGGTCGAAAATCTGGACTCGCTCCTGAACGGACCCCATTTGCGCACCGTTCCTGGCATTCACGCTTGCGACGGCTTCTTCGCAGTGATACTTGAAAAATCCTGATGTCCTCAGGTCGAGCGCGCGGATATAATTTGCGCTTTCGGTCGGGCGAGGGCTCCCGCGCCGCACGGAGGGTTAGTGAAAGCGTTTCTCTTTGGTGTGATTCTCGGACTTCTTTTGGCAGTGCTGGGAGTGTTGTTCTATTTCATCTCTGGACGTGCCCCTGTGGCCGTAGAGGACAAGCCGATACCGTTTGAGAGGATGTTTGCCAATGGCGCGCTGCATGCTCGGATCGAAAACCAGGCGCCGAAAGCTCCGCCGATGGAAGCGAAGGAGGCCGAATTCATCGCTGGTGCGCAGGTGTATCGCGACCATTGCGGGATTTGCCACGGACTACCGAATGAAGACCAGAGCGCGATGGCCAAAGGAATGTTCCCTAAACCACCTAATCTCTTTCGGGGCAAGGGCGTCACTGACGATTCTGTAGGCGAAACGTACTGGAAGGTCGCGAATGGAATTCGACTCACAGGAATGCCAGAGTTCAAACACACTTTGAGCAACACGCAAATGTGGCAAGTAAGCCTGCTGCTTGCGTACGCGGACAAACTTTCGGACGCAGTCAAGCAGGAGCTGAAACCACCGAGTCCGCCTCCTAATGCTGCTGTTCCGACGCCGGGCCCGCCCGGACCTTCAGTCAAGTCGGGAGCGCCAGCGGCACCGCCTACTCGCTAGAACTACTACTCCCCGGAAATACTCAGCGCCAACTCGCGCTCCCGCGGACCATCAAGTTCGATGAGTACCACGCGCTGCCAGGTGCCGAGCAGCAGCTTCTTCTTCTCAAAAGGAAGCGACACCGACGTGCCGATCAACGCGGAAAGAATGTGATCCTGCACGTGCGCGGGATTGTGTGGATGGCGGTATCGGAGCTTGGGAATCATGGCCTCAAATGCATCGAGCATGTCGAGGTCAGTTCCGGGATCGAGGTCGGCGGTGGTGAGCGCCGCGGTGGTATGCAGTACCAGCAGGTGGCAGACCCCGGACACAACGTCATTCTTGCCAAGTTGGTCTTGCACCTGATCGGTGATATCGATGACTTCGCGTTTCTTGTGCGTATTGATCGAGAGGCGATGCATGGCGTGGCGAGTCGCACAACTAAGATTTCCAGGCGGCGGGAACGGGATGCCCGGCTTCGTAAGCCGAAATCTCAGCCTGATGCTGAAGAGTTAGCCCGATGTCGTCCAATCCTTCGAGCAGGCAGTGGCGAGTGAATTCGTCGATTTTGAACCCTGCCGTCAGGCCCTGGTCATCCCAGACACTACATTGTTCGAGGTCAATCGTTAGCTTGTAATCCCGCGTTTCAGAGGCGCGGCGGGCAATTTCTTCCGTTTCGTTTTCTTTGAGAACGACCGTCAGCACGCCATTTTTTATGCAGTTGTTGGCGAAGATGTCGGCAAATGACGGCGCAATCACCGCGCGGAAACCGAAATCAGAAAGCGCCCAGACTGCGTGCTCACGAGAGGAACCGCAGCCGAAATTTTTTGCCGCGACCAAGATGCTGGCGCCTGAATATTGCGGCTGATTGAGCACAAAGGAGGGATCTGCGACGCCTTCAGCGGATCGGCGCCAGTCGTTGAACAGGAATTGGCCGAATCCGGTTTTCTCGATGCGCTTCAGAAATTGTTTCGGAATGATCTGGTCAGTGTCGATGTTAGCGCGATAGAGCGGCGCGACCTTGCCTTTGTGTTTGCGAAAGGGCTGCATCAGTTGAACCGCCAGTTGCGGATGTCAGTAAAGTGTCCTTCAATGGCAGCGGCAGCAGCCATCATCGGGCTCAGCAAATGCGTGCGCCCGCCACGTCCCTGGCGTCCTTCGAAGTTGCGGTTGCTGGTTGAAGCGCAACGCTCCCCGGGGCTCAAGATGTCAGGGTTCATTCCCAGGCACATGGAGCAACCTGATTCACGCCACTCAAAGCCAGCTTGCTGAAAAATCTTGTCCAGGCCTTCCTGCTCGGCGGCTTGCTTAATCTTTTGCGAGCCGGGAACCACCATGGCGCGAATCCCACTGGCGACTTTATAGCCTTTGGCGACGCGAGCGGCCGCACGCAAATCTTCCAGGCGCGAATTGGTGCATGAACCGATAAAGACGCGGTCGACGAGGATCTCCTGCATCGGCGTACCCGGTTTCAGCCCCATGTATTCGAGCATGCGCTCGGCGTTCGGACGGTCGGCCCCATTCGGAGGCAGATCGGGGACCCGGCCAGTGATCGGCACCACCATGCCCGGGTTCGTTCCCCAGGTCACAAACGGAGCCAAGTCGGATGCGTTGATTTCAACAACCGTGTCGTATTGCGCACCCGGATCGGAAGCCAATGAGCGCCAGCGCTCGACGGCAGCATCCCAGTCCTTCCCGGTTGGAGCAAAGCGCCGGCCCTTGACGTAGGCGAACGTGGTCTCATCGGGAGCAATCATTCCGGCTCGCGCGCCTGCTTCAATGCTCATATTGCACACCGTCATACGGCCTTCCATCGAAAGCGCGCGAACGGCCTCGCCGGCGTATTCGATCACGTGACCGGTGGCACCGTCAGTGCCAATTTTCCCAATGATTCCCAGCACCAGATCTTTTGCAGTCACGCCTTCGCCCAGCTTGCCTTTTACGTTGATCAGCATTGTCTTCGGCTTGCGCTGTGGCAGGCATTGCGTCGCGAGCACATGCTCAACTTCAGAGGTGCCGATGCCGAATGCCAGCGCACCGAATGCTCCGTGAGTGCTGGTGTGACTATCGCCACAGACGATCGTGATGCCGGGCTGGGTAAAGCCGAGTTCAGGGCCGATCACGTGCACAATGCCTTGCTCGGGCGAATCGATGTCATAAAGGCGAACGCCGAATTCGCGACAGTTCTGCTGCAAGGCTTCTATCTGCCGTTTGGCAATGGGATCAAGAATCGGAGTACCACGCGGCTCGGTAGGAACGTTGTGATCGACAGTGGCAATAGTGCGTTTGGTCTCGCGAACTTTGCGGCCAGCGGCACGCAATCCATCAAACGCCTGCGGAGAAGTGACCTCATGCACCAGGTGCAAGTCGATATAGAGCAGGGGCGATTGGCCTTCCGGCGTAGCTACCAGATGCTCGTCCCAGACTTTTTCGAAGAGGGTTTTGGGCATTGCTGATAGATAGTTTAGCAACAAATTTCGGGTCACTGGACTGTGACGACCGGTGCAGCGTCCTGAGACGGAGATTGCAGCAGATAGAAGGCGAGCATCGCCACTGCACCCGCAAGGGGAATACTGAAGGCTAGCCTCAGGCTCGAGTAGTGGGCCGACACAGCGCCCAGCAGCCATGGCATCACCGCACCGCCGGTATTCCCGCTGGCAAAGACGACGCTACTCGCGTGATGCGCAGAATCACCGAACCAACGTGGCAGCAGGGACACGCTGATGGGAAATATGGAAGCAAGCCCAAGTCCCGCGAGGATGGATCCGATAATGATCTGCGGGACTCCGTGTGCGGTAATGAGTGCGGTTCCGCCGAGCACAGCGCAAATCAGGCCCCCGAGAGCGACGGTGGTCTCGTGCCGAAATTTCAACGCCAGTGGAGCTAACGCGCGCCCCAGAAGCAGAGCTCCCCAAAAAAAAGAGGGCATCATTGTAGCCAGAGAACGTGGGCCGGTTTCGATTCGACGAGCATAGGTTGTGACCCAATTACCAAAACAAGTTTCGGTTCCAACATAGACAAAGAACAGAAGACAGATCAGCGGAAGAATCGGACGGCGCCACAGGTGCGCTCGATTGGGGTTGGTATCACCGGCGTGAACCCGGATATCAGGAACAAACCGACTGATGGCTAGGGTCGTAAGCAGGGCAAACAGGGCCGCAGCCGTGCCATACAGAAAGAATGACGGATGATGATTGTGCAGCGCGATGGCAACTAGGAAAGGGGAACTCATCGCACCCAATCCCCAAACGGCGTTGATCACATTGAGCGCCGAAGCGCTTCGCTCGGGGTTGATTTCCGCTGTCCTCAGATTTCCCGCGGGGCTGGTGATTCCGTAGCCTACGCCGAAAATGCAAACAGCGATGATCCCTTGGAGCCAGGGGCCAGAGGCGAGTGACGTTACACCACATGCCATCAGGAGGAGCCCGATGATCAGAGTTAAGCGATATCCAAGTCGGACAACTGAAACACCGGAAAGCAACATCCCGAACATCGAGCTGAAAAACTCGGCGAAGATCAGGCTGCCGGCTCCGGCATCGGTGAGTGACCATCTGGCTGAAAATTGAGGCAGCATCGGTCCGAGAAAGGTCATGACGATTCCGAGCAACAGGAAGTCGGCGTGGAGGAGGAGCGTACCGTCAGTGACGAAAGGTATCGCTCTGGGCGACGAAACCGAAGAGGCCATGATTTATCATGAGTGTAAACGACAGCCTTGAGCGGTGAGCAGTGAGCTATGAGCGACCCGCCAAGGTTTGCTCGTTGCTCGCCGCTCACAGCTCGTAGCTTTTCTCATGCTCAACGGAAAACGCATTGCCGTCGTCATGCCCGCCTACAACGCAGAGAAGACGCTGGAACCGACCGTTCAGGAATTGCCGGACATCGTCGACATTCGCATCCTGGTTGATGACAACAGCAAGGACCGGACAGTAGATATTGCGCGTGAACTTGGCCTAGTGCATTTCGTCCACGACCGCAACTATGGGTACGGCCGAAATCAGCAGACCTGTTACCGCGAGGCGTTGGCACAGGGCGCGGACGTCGTAATCATGGTGCACCCGGACTATCAGTACACACCGCTGCTGGTGACCGCGATGGCCAGCATGGTGGCTTATGGCGTGTATGACGTGGTGCTGGGATCGAGAATTATCGGTGGGCAGGCGCTGCGCGGCGGAATGCCGCTTTACAAGTACGTATTCAATCGTCTGCTGACTGCGTTCGAGAATCTTTTTTTGGGGATCAAGGTTTCCGAGTACCACACCGGCTATCGGGCGTTCAGCCGTAATGTGCTGACGACTTTGCCGTTGCTCGAAAATTCTGACGATTTCGTTTTCGACAACCAGATGCTGGCGCAATGCGCGTTTTTTGGTTTTAGGATCGGCGAAGTGTCATGCCCAACGAAATACTTCCCTGAAGCATCGTCAATCAACTTCCGCCGCAGCGTGAAATACGGCCTTGGAGTGCTGGCAACCACGATGCAATTTGCGTTTCAGAAATGGGGGCTGGCGAAGTTTTCGATTTTCAACCGCGAGGGTAGGAAACTCGAACCGGGATTGGCCGATTACTACGCGCCTGGCGGCCAGAGGGCCACAGTCCGCACTTAGAAATCAGGTCAGATCCTGCAGACCTCTACTGTTTGGTTCCTGTAAGGACAATCCATTCCAGCAATTGCGGGCGACTGAAGCACTACCCAACTGATTCCGTATCTTTCGCGCAAGCGAAGGAAATCGTTTCCTGTGAAACTTCCCCAGTTCTCGAGGGCATGGAATTGTTCTGACCATTTTTCCGCCAGCGGCGGAAACATCGCTACTGCGCCGCTGTCTTTGCTGGCATCGGCAATGCGACTGCGCTCGGCGAGCGCGCGAAAACCGATCGTGTCTTCGCCCGGGATTCGCATGTAAAACGGATCGATCGCGAACTGCGCGTCGATGGGCGTATTTTCGCGGATCCAGATGAAAGCCTGCGCCCAGGGATTCTTCGGCGCCGCCCACGGCCACTCGATGTGCGAACTGGCCGGGAACAGTTCGCGCTGGGCGAAAGACATTCCTGCACAGAGCGGGATGAACAGCAAGATCCAGCGCCAGAGATGGGCGTGTAGTAGATATTCGGCGAGAAAACCTCCCGCTGCGATCAACATGAAAATGTAAACCAGCAGAAGGCTTCGCATTGGTTGAAGGCGGGCGATGGCTTCGAAGCGCTCGGGAATTGCAACAATCAGGGCAATGGCAAAATAGAGCGCCTCATAAATTACTAGCGCACGGCATAGCCTCTCAAGGTTCTGCAGCTTTCGCGCCCGGGCAATCCGGATAAACCAAAGCAGGATTGCAAACGGTCCGAAGATTCCCAGCCACTCATACCACTGCCACTGAACCAGAAAGTGCGAGATGTGAAAGCGCATGGCTTCGCGATAGGCGGGAGTCGGTGGCGCGAAAAAATTCGTGAATGGCAAGAGCATTGCCATCACCGGCAGAGGCTTGCGAACTTTATCCGTAGCGACAATCACGACGCAGAGCACAAGAGCAAACGATGTCATCAGGGGATGAACTGCTGCTGCAAACAGAATCCAGGCTCCAGCGCGAATGTATTTTGCTTCGAGCACTCGGCAGACTGCGAAGACGGCTGCAAACGCCGCCAGGTTTCGCGGATTCAGATATTGATCCATGATGTAAAGCGCGGTACCGGCGATCGGAAGCGTGAGCAGAGACGCGATGAGAGCGCTCGCGGCCAGTCTTGCTTTCGTCGTTCCGAAACAGATTCCAGCGACCTGCCAGCAGGCCAGAAGCAAAAGAAAAATTGCGGCGATATACCAACAGAATAGTGCGTACTCGAAAGGTATGTGCGTGATGCGAATCGACAGGGCGATCAGATTGGGAAAGAAGGTCAATCCCGCATGGGATTCGAAGAATTCAGTTCCAGTGGGAAACAGAGCAGGATGCATCAGCTTCTCGATGCCCGGCAAATAGATTTCAGCATCTTCCGCGTAAGGGTGATAGCCATGGACAACGAGCGCTCCCAGGGTGAGCAGGAGCAACGCGATTGTGGATTTCCCTTTGGACAAGTGTCGAGAACGCCAGGAGGTCGAGTTAGAAGCTAAAGTTCTGCCCTGCAATTGTCAATCAACAGGCACATTTATACTATTCAGGTTCTCATTTTTACTTAGACAAAGGTGCTTCTGACGATGAAGTTGCTTCGTCCAATAGCGATAGCGGTCGTGCTGGTTGGCGGTTTCTTTTATTTCACCACTTATCGTTCAGGCACTTTTTTTCGCACTGTGAATGCGCCGCTTCCCTCCAAGGTCGAGATTACCGAAGCCTCAACCAACGAACCGCTCGATCCCGAAGAGCAGAACAATATTTCGGTTTACCACAAAAATATTGGTTCGGTCGTGAACGTCACCTCGAAATCTGTTGCCCTGGACTTCTTTTATGGCTTGGTACCGCAAGAGGGGCAAGGCTCTGGGTTCATCATCGACCGTGACGGCCATGTTCTAACCAATTATCACGTGATCGACGGGGCACGGCAGATCGAAGTCACGCTTCACAATCGGAAGAAATATCGCGCTACCATCGTAGGAACCGACCGCTCGCACGATTTGGCCATAGTCCAAATCAAGGCGCCGGACCTGACTCCGATGACCCTTGGCGATTCGCGAAATCTGCAGGTTGGGCAAAAGGTTTATGCAATCGGCAATCCCTTTGGGCTGGCGGGAACTCTTACCCGGGGAATTGTGAGCTCGATCCGTTCGGTGCAGGAGCCGAATGGGATCACAATCGATGAAGCCATTCAGACTGATGCCGCGATTAATCCCGGGAACTCGGGCGGTCCCTTACTGAACTGGCACGGCGAGGTGATCGGTATTAACACCATGATCGCTTCAAACCCAGGCGTGGAGCAGAGTGCGGGCATCGGCTTCGCGATTCCCATCAATACGGCCAAGGCTGTGCTCAACGATCTGCTGACGCTCGGTCGGGTGCGCAGGCCCGTGCTGGGCGTGCAGACGATTCCTATCAGTCCGGACATTGCCGATGAGCTCGGGCTACCGGCCGACTATGGACTATTGATCGTGCACGTTGCGCCGGGAAGCGCGGCAGACCGGGCTGGCTTACGGGCGGGCAGTGAGCGCGCCTATTACGGGAACTACCAGATCATGGTTGGCGGAGATCTCATTGTCGCCATCGATGGCCAGGACGTCCAGGACCAGCAGCAGCTCACGCAGGTAATGAACAACCATCGGGCAGGCGACACCGTGAAGATCACTATCTACCGCGGAAAGCGAAGGATGGACGTCTCAGTCACGCTGGGCGAGGCGCGGGAGCAAGTCTAGGGATTGAATCATTGAATCATCGGGGGATTGAGTCATTAAGACCGCCAGGGACGCTTTTCAATGACTCAATAACTGATTCGGCCTGGATACCAGTCATTGAGTCAATGAGAGATTAAGTTATTGAGCAGCACTCGGCTGCACAGGTTTCAATGATTCAATCCCCCGATGATTCAATGATTCAATTCTGTCATGAACCTCGATTCCATCCGCAAGCTGTGCCTCTCGCTTCCCTGTGCAACTGAGAACCTGCAATGGGAAGACGAACTCTGCTTCAAGGTGGGCGGCAAAATCTTCGCGATGATTGGCATTTCCAGCGTCCCTCAGCGGCTGGTTTTCAAATGCGACCCGGAGAAATTTGCCGAACTCACGGAGCGGGAGGGAATCATTCCAGCGCCTTACGTCGGTCGCTACAAGTGGGTAATGCTGGAGAGTCTGGATGCCTTGCCCAGCGGCGAACTCAAGCAACACATTCGCGAATCCTATTCCATGGTCGCGGCCAAGGCGCCGAAGAAGGCGAGACTGCGCCCCGGCCGATCCAAAAAGCGGTCTCCGCCGACTCGAAAAAAGCTAAAAGAGTAATTTGACTCTGGCGCGCGCGCTAAGCTAGCCTCAACAGTTCCGGATTTTCAGGCCCTTACACGTGCGTCCCACAGGCTATATATGCTCAAAGCGGTTTCAACCTACATTTTTGTTAAAGAGCGCCTGCATCCAGGATTGCTGGACAAACTGGTAAGCGGCGGCGCCCAGGCCATTGAAATCTTCGGCGCCCGCCAGCACCTTGATTACGCCAACCGCAAGCAGCATGTCCGCGAAATTGCCGACTGGTTTCGCACCAGTGGAATCCCGTTGCACTCGGTTCATGCTCCGCTTTACGCCGATTACGAATGGGGCCGCAGCGGCGCACCGCCGATCAACATCGCGTCGACCGATAGGGCATCGCGTATCGAGGCGATGGATGAGATCAAGCGCGCAATTGAGTTAGCGGAGCACATTCCCTTTAGGTTTCTGATTCAGCATATTGGGCTGCCGAATGAGTCGTTCAACGAGCGCAAATTCGAAGCTGCGATGACCTCGGTTGAACATTTGCGGGCCTTTGCCAAGCCGCTCGGAGTTCGCGTCCTGGTGGAGAACATTCCCAATGAACTCTCGTTGCCGGAACGGCTGGTGGAATTTATCCGTACCACGCACTTCGACGATGTTGGGGTCTGCTTCGATGTAGGCCACGCAAACATGATGGGCGAGGTGGCCCCGGCGTTCGAAACTTTGCGCGACCATATCCATTCCACCCACATTCATGACAACGACAAGGATAAAGATTCGCACTTGTGGCCGGGTGATGGCACGATTGACTGGAAGGCAACGCTGGAGTTGCTGAGCGCAGCGCCGCACAAGCCGCCTCTTCTTTTGGAAATTGAAGAGAACGAGAAGATTAACCCCGTCGAGAAGATGGCGGAAATTTTTGGGAATTTAGTACCTGCGTGACTCCAAAACGCGTAACCCCGGACGCCCTCGTCCGGGGAGGGCGGGTGAGGGCACCCGCCCCTACGTGACCATCTTTCATGAATCCCGTAACCACAATCGCTGAAATCGGCAAGCACGAAGGCCAGCCGGTCACAATCCGCGGCTGGCTCTATAACCTGCGTGAAAGCGGAAAGCTTCTTTTCCCGATTTTTCGAGACGGCAGCGGAGTGATTCAGGGCGTGGTTCCAAAGAACGCAGTGTCGCCTGAAGTTTTCGACGCTGTGAAGGGCCTGACGCAGGAATCAAGCGTCATCGTGGAAGGCAAGGTGCGCGCTGACAAGCGCGCTCCCGGCGGATATGAGCTCGACGTTTCGAACGTACAGGTGCTGCAGCGCGTCTCAGAAAACGACCCGTTCCCGATTTCGCTTAAAGAGCATGGCGTCGATTTCCTCATGGACAATCGCCACCTGTGGATTCGGACCCCGCGACAGGCCGCCATTCTGCGGGTCCGCGCTGAGATCATCAAAGCCTGCCGCGACTTCTTCGACGACCGCGGCTTCGTGCTGACAGATCCGCCGATTCTGACCCCCGCAGCTTGCGAAGGCACGTCGACGCTGTTCCCGGTCGATTACTTCGAAGACCAAGCCTATCTTACGCAGTCCGGGCAGCTCTACATTGAGGCGACCGCGATGGCGCTGGGGAAGGTTTACTCGTTTGGCCCCACCTTCCGGGCGGAAAAATCAAAAACGCGCCGCCACCTGACCGAATTCTGGATGGTCGAACCGGAAGTCGCTTATGCCACGCTGGACGATCTGATGGATCTGGGAGAGGGACTGATCAGTTTCCTTGTGAAACGCTGTCTCGAGAAACGCCGTTCCGACCTGCAAACCATTGGACGCGACGTCTCGAAGCTCGAAAAAATTGAGGCTCCCTTTCCGCGGATCAGCTACGACGAAGCGGTGAAGATGCTGCAGGAGGGCCACACCAAAGGCGCGATCGAAAACAAATTCGAGTGGGGCGGAGATTTGGGTTCTCCGGACGAGACTTATCTTTCCGCGCAATTCGATAAACCAGTAATGATTCATCGTTATCCGGCACAGGTGAAGGCGTTTTATATGGAGCCCGATCCTCAGCGTCCGGAACTCGCTCTTTGCGTGGACGTGCTGGCGCCGGAAGGATATGGCGAAATCATCGGCGGCTCGCAGCGCATGGCATCTTACGATTTACTCGTGCAGCGTATTCGCGAGCACGGATTGCCGGAAGAGGCGTTCAAGTGGTATCTCGATTTGCGTAAATTTGGCAGCGTGCCTCACGGCGGCTTCGGCATGGGCATCGAGCGCGCAGTGGCTTGGATCTGTGGCCTGGAGCACGTGCGGGAAACGATTCCGTTCGCAAGGACGTTGCACAGGCTTTATCCGTAAACGAACCATTAACCGCAGAGATCGCAGAGTTCGCAGAGAAATGCGGGGCTTGCATTGGAAGAAAAAGCTTCACTGAACAGGATCACTCAAGAAATCATTGGTGCTGCAATTGAGGTACACCGGACGCTGGGCCCTGGTTTATTGGAGTCAGCCTACGAAACTTGTCTTGTGTTTGAGCTACGGGAACGTAGTTTCCAAGTGGAGCAGCAAAAGCCGCTTCCGATTTTATACAAAACCGTGAAGCTCGACTGCGGGTATCGTTTGCATTTAGTGGTAGACAACCGCGTGATCGTGGAGATTAAAGCCGTTGAGAAACTCAACTCCATTCACGAGGCTCAATTGCTTTCCTACCTTCGGTTGTACGGGTGCAAGCTTGGGCTGCTTATAAACTTTCACGTTCCCTTGCTGAGAAACGGGATTCGTAGAATTGTGAATGAGTTCCCTGACTCTGCGAACTCTGCGATCTCTGCGGTTTAATGGTTTGAACTTATGCTCGTCTCAACATCGTCTGTCTCCGGTAAGAAGATCCGGGTCATAGGTGTCCCTCTTGACCTCGGCCAGTCGCGGCGTGGTGTCGATATGGGGCCCTCGGCAGTGCGGGTTGCCGGGCTCGAAGCCAGGCTCGAGGAGCTAGGGCACGTGGTCGAAGACGCCGGCAACATCACCGTTGCCATTGCCGAGCAAAAAAAACAGGGCGACTCGCGCGCCAAATATCTGAAGGAAATCGCCGCTACCTGCACTAAGGAAGCCGAGCTGGTTGTGAAGACTCTCGAAGCCGGCAAAGTGCCCCTCGTGCTTGGCGGAGATCATTCAGTTGGCGCAGGGACGGTTTCAGGCGTTGCCGAGTTTTATCGTCGGCAGAATCAGAAGATCGGACTCATCTGGATCGACGCGCACACGGACATCAACACTCCCGAGAGTTCGCCTAGCGGGAACGTTCACGGAATGCCACTGGCAGCGCTCATGGGCCTCGGGCCTTCCGAACTAGGAAACATTTTCAACTTTTCGCCGAAAGTGGCGCCTGCAAACGCCGTGCTGGTAGGCGTGCGCGACATTGACGCGATCGAGAAGGAGAACGTTCGCCGCGCTGGCATCGATGTTCTAACCATGCGCGACATCGACGAGCGGGGCATGCGCGCGGTGATGGAGGATGCGATAAGAGTTGCCGGGCAGGGTACGGCCGGATACCACGTTTCGCTCGACATGGACTGGGTTGATCCCGAAGACGCTCCGGGTGTCGGGACTCCGGTGCGCGGTGGCGCGACTTATCGCGAGGCACATCTGGCAATGGAAATCATCGCCGACCATGGAAAGATGCTGAGCTTCGAAATTGTCGAGGTAAATCCGGTCATTGACGAACACAACCGGACCGCCGATCTTGCGGTTGAGCTGGCCTTATCGGCTTTCGGCAAGAAAATTCTCTAGGCCAGATGACCAACCTGGCACATCCTGCGGAATTTGCAGTGCATTAAAGTTGGTTTCAGTAGAATTCGCAGTTTGACGGCTACCTCGAACCAGGCACTCGCCGCATCTGAGCCGGAGGTTGAGCGCAAACACATGCGCAGGGCCGCTCTTTTCTACAACCCTCTTTCCGGCCGGCGGAAGAAATATCGCGTGCAGGACGTCGAGACCGCTGTCTCGATTCTGCGCGGCGGGGGCATCGAGGTCGAGGTTGCTCCTACGCGCGCCGCTTCAGATGCTGCTGCGCAAGTGCGCAAGGCGATCCGCGACGGCTTTGACACCATCATCGCCTGCGGCGGCGATGGCACCGTCCATGATGTGCTGCAGGGCCTCGCGACAAAAGATGCCGCACTGGGCATTATTCCGCTGGGCACAGCGAATGCCATGGCGCACGATCTGCGGCTGCCGATTGATGTCAAAAAGGCCGCGCGGGCGCTGTTGACGGCCGCTCCAAGGCGAATCGCGGTCGGGAAGATCGACTTTCGCAACTCCAACGATCTGCCAGCCTCTCGATATTTCACCGTTGCCGCTGGCGTCGGTGTCGATGCCCATCTGTTTTACAAGCTCAACCGCCTGATTAAAGATCGGGTGGGAATGATGGCGTACTACAGCAAGGCGCTGCACCTGTGGATGACGCACCGCATGCGTTACTTCGAAGCCGAGTTTTCCAGTAACGGCGAGGTCCGCCGCGAGCCACGACTTTCAGAAATGCTGGCAGTGCGCATCAATTTTTTTGGTGGTGTGTTGCGAGAGCTAGCGCCGGGAGCTTCACTCGCCCGAAACGACATGCGGCTGGTGTTGTGCCGCACGGGAAACCGCGCGTTGTATCTGGCATATGTTTTTCGCGGAATTTTGGGTCTCTCAAGTGGTGTTCCGGGGATCCTGCTCGAATACGCCGACCAGGTCACTTGCCGCAGCGTTCAGGACACTTGCCGCAGCGTTTCGGGAGAAAAACCAGTAAATATTTATGTCGAAGCTGACGGCGAGCTGCTTGGACGATTGCCGATCACGCTCTCGATGATTCCCGACGCGCTCACGGTGCTGGTGCCGAAGGGGCATCCGAAGTTTAGTGACGAGCGATGAGCAACGAGCTGCGAGCGAGCCGTGTCTTGCTTGCCCACTGCTCATACCTTACTGCTCACGGCTCTTTCGTGTTAGAACTTTCCTTTGGAACCACTCACACACTTCCTGACCGGAGCCGTTCTGTCTCGGGCAGGATTCAACCGCAAGACCGCGCTCGCCACGGCGGCCATGACGCTCGCCGCCGAAGCGCCTGATCTCGATGTCTTGACCGGATTCAAAGGACCGGTCTATCAATTCGCGCACCATCGCGGCTTCACACATTCCTTTCTGGGGCTGATTCTGGTTTCGGCGGTTGTTACCGGATTCATGTATCTGGTGTGGCGAGCGCGCGGGCGAAAAACTAACATCCCGGATTTGCCGCCCAGATGGGGACTTTTGTTTCTATTTTCGTACATCGCCGGCCTGAGCCACATTCTCCTCGACTTCACGAACAACTATGGCGTGCGGCCGTTCTGGCCATTATGGGAGAAGTGGTATTCGTGGGACATCGTATTTATTTTTGAACCGGCGTTGTACATAATCCTGATTGGCGGCCTCGTGCTTCCGCTGATTTTCTCGAGACGTGAGCGCCTGCCGCGGGGGCGCAGCTTTGCCGTCGCAGCGATTGTTTGTGTCGCCGGGCTTTATGCGATACGCGACCATGAGCATCGGAAGGCCGTGCACGTCTTGGCCGATACGCGCTTCGACGCAGCAGTGCCGCTGCGAGTTTCGGCATATCCCTATTACTGGCACCTGTTCCGCTGGTACGGAGTTGCGGAAATGCCGGGCTATTTCTTTACGTCTGATATTGACGCGCGTTCGGGGAAACTGGTCCTTGCGGGAATGGAGTCTTTCGCGAAGCCGCCAGAGACTCAGGCGACACTCGCCGCCAAGCGATCGTATCTAGGGCGGGTGTATCTCAGTTGGGCACAGTATCCGCTGGTGACCGCGGCTCCGTTACCGCAGGGAGGATGGACGGTGCATTTTAAAGATTTGCGGTATGACTATCCAGGTTTCCGGGGACGGGCTACGTTATCGGCGACCGCGGAGGTCAGCCCGAACTTGCGAGTCACTGGAGAAAAATTCGGAAGCAGGCCGCAGCAGCCGCCTCTGCCGTGACCCCTCCAAACCACCTAAACCCGCGGACAAGAGTGTCCGCGCCACACGGGCATTGCTACAGGCTGCACTTGACGATCGGCACCGCAGCCGCGAAAATCGATACTGCCGAGGTCACCATGCTGGCTTACATATTTGTGGTTCTGGCTGTCTTCTTCCGTTTTGCGATCCCATATTTGCATTCACAGCCGTGGCACTTCACCCCGCTGGCGGCATCTTTGCTATTTTTCGGAGCTTACGGATCGCGCCGGCAATTCTGGTTCCCCGTTGTGTTGCTGGCAGCGTCGGACGTGATCCTGAGCAAATTCGTCTATAAGTATCCGATCTCCTGGGACCTGATGGTGACTTGGGCCTGGTACGCCGCGATTGTACTGCTCGGCACTGGCTTGAAGCGGCATTTGAAAGCGCTTTGGATTATTGCGGCCGCCCTGGCAAGCTCGGTTTCTTTCTTTCTGCTTAGCAACTTCGTAGTATGGCTGGCTTACAACATGTACCCGAAGACGCTTTCTGGTCTGGTCGCGTGCTATGTTGCTGCGGTTCCGTTCTTTCGCGGGACGTTTGCCAGCGATCTGCTGTTCACGCCGGTTCTGTTCGCGGTGCCGTTCTTGATCAAGCAATTCTCAGAGAAAACAGGTCACAGCGGAACGGCGGCAGCCTAACCATCATTTCTGACCGCTGATCTCATAACGGGAAGGGCACGAGTTTACTCGTGCCGAACCCTGAGGCTTTTCATATGGCTTCAGCCGCTGCGGGACGGCACCTCGATGAATCATCGTTTGGCCACGCCCTTGGGTAGGATTTAGCTTTTTTTCAACAATCCCGTCAGCAAAAAAGCAACGAGGAGCGCATACACCAGATATCCCACGCAGGTATCCATGTCAGGAAGGCTGCTAGCGGGGTAGTACTCTCGATACAAGCGATTGGTCTCTCGGAAATCTCTAGACCACCAAGAAAGTTTCACGCCTTCGTCCCTTTTCTCGTTCACTCTCAACTTCATGGTGAGGGAGATCGAAATGCTGACCAGACCAACGATCAATAACGAGATTAGAAATACGAGAAACACAACTTTATGTGAATTCCTATCTACCTCAACTTCAAGGTTGTCAGCGCGAACAACGCAAAGACCAGCGACGCCACCCAGAAACGTACAATAATTTTCGACTCCGACCAGCCCATCAACTCGAAATGATGGTGAATCGGGGCCATCTTGAAGATCCTCTTTTTGCGCAGCTTGTAGGAACCGACCTGCAGGATCACTGATAGCGCCTCGATCACGAATACGCCGCCAATGAATGGCAACAGAAGCTCCTGCTTGATGAGGACGGCAACGGTGCCAATCGCGCCGCCCAGCGCAAGCGAGCCGACGTCGCCCATGAAAACTTCCGCGGGGTGCGCGTTATACCAGAGGAATCCAATCGCGGCGCCGACCATGGCGCCGCAAAAAATCGTCAGCTCGCCGACTTGCGGCATTCGCGGCAACTCGAGATAAGTCGCAAAGGTAGCGTGACCGCTCACATAAGTCAGAACCGTAAGAGCGCCGGCGGCGATCACGGTGCAGCCAATCGCAAGACCGTCAAGGCCATCCGTCAGATTCACGGCATTGCTGGCGCCCACGATGATGAGAACGACGAACACGATGAACGGAAGGAACGCGATAGGCCAAAGGTCAGGATTGTGGATCAGGCGTTCGACGATCAGGTCGGGGTGGAACTGCTTGAGGAATGGCACGACCAGACGCGTCGAGTACATGCCTCGGTTTTGCATCGCGATCAATGCCACTGCGATCAGGACACTGGCGAGAATCTGAAGGCCGAGTTTCGCTTTCGCGGTAAGGCCGAGATTTCGTTTGTGAATGACCTTGGTGTAGTCGTCGGTAAATCCTATCGCCGCAAATGCCGCAGTTGAGAGTACAGCGATCCAGACGAACGGGTTGCTTAGATCGGCCCACAGCAAGGTTGGCACAATAATTGAGATCGCGATCAGCACTCCGCCCATGGTAGGAGTGCCGGCTTTTTTCTGATGGTCTTTAGGTCCCTCTTCGCGGATGTACTGGCCAATCTGAAATTCTCGCAGCCGATTGATGACCAGAGGTCCGATGATGAGTCCGGTGAAAAGTGCTGTCAGGCTGGCAAAAGCAGTGCGGAAAGTAAGATAGCGGAAAATTCGGAACGGCGGAAAATAGTGAAAGAGTCTTGAATACAGCAACCAGTAAAGCAATCCGCCTCCGATTTCCTTATGCGTCGTGCGTCGCCGGTCGCTCGTCGTGCGCCAAATCCAGCGGATGGCTTACAACTAACGAGCAACGGCCTGTTTCCAAATCTCTAGTGCCTTCTCCAGCTTTACGCCGCGAGAAGCCTTCAGCAGCACCACGTCCCCGTCTTTTGCCTCTCGCTTCAGCCATTCGCCGGCTTCTTCGGGAGTGGTAACGAATTCGGCTCGAATTCCCGCCTGCTTCGCCGCGTTCACAATATGCTCAGCAAGGCCGCGCACGCCAATGACGACATCAACCTTGCGAGCTGCCATGTGGCGCCCGGCGTCGGCGTGCATCATCTCCGACTGCGGCCCAAGCTCGAGCATTTCGCCGGCCACCACAATGCGACGTTTCGCTGGCATGTTCGCCAGCGCGTCAACCATTGCGTTCAGCGCTTTCGGATTTGAATTGTAGCAATCATTCACGACGGTAATGTTGCCGATGCGGACAACCTGTCCACGCTTATCGGACGGCCTGAGTTGTGACAACGCGTCCACCGCTGAAGGCAGGGAAATTCCTTGTTCCAGAGCGACGGCCACGGCAGCAAGAGCGTTGTGAACGTTGTGAACGCCTACGAGTGGCAGGGTTGCATTGGCCCGCCGTCCGGCTGCTATTAAGTCGAACTCGGAGCCTTGTTGTCCACGAGATTGAATGTGTTCAGCCCGTACATTGGCCAAGGGAGCGGTACCGTAGGTCACGACGTTGCCTTTGAAATCGCGCCCGAACTGCGAGACAAATTCATCATCGGCATTCAGAATTGCGGTGCCGTTCGAAGGAAGAGATTCCACCAGTTCGTATTTGGCGCGCGCAATCTCTGAAATGTCTTTGAAAAATTCCAGATGCACGGGAGCAACGTTGGTGACCACGCCAGTTTCAGGCTCGGCGATCTGCGCGAGCGCCTTGATCTCACCAAGGTGCGACATGCCCATTTCGACGACAGCGCAGTCGTGCTCGGGCTCGAGCTTCAGCAGCATTAGGGGCAGGCCGAAATGATTGTTGAAGTTGCCTTCGGACTTGTGCACGCGAAATTTGGTAGAGAGAACGTGGGCGATAGCTTCTTTAGTCGTGGTCTTGCCCGCGGAGCCCGTTACAGCAATCAGCGGACGGGCCCAAAGGCGACGGACTGATTGCGCCAGAGTCTGGAGAGCACGTAGGGTATCCTCAACGGGAAGTAACACATGGCGCGCAGCTCCGGATGCCCCTACGCGGTTCGTGGCCTCCGAGAATTTTTCTTTAGAAACGACAGCGGCCACCGCACCCCTTTCGCAAGCTTGCGCGACGAAATCGTGGCCGTCGAATTTTTCGCCTTTTACGGCGAAGAAGAGTTCACCGTTCTTGATCGTGCGCGAATCGATTGAGTAGCCGGTGACAATCGCTTCGAGATCACCTGCACCAACCTCGTGGTCAGGAATCTCGAGATATTCCGCTATTCGCGAGAGTGGCAGTTTCATGCGCCGTCTCCGGATTTTGAGCAGTTATAACCCAGGCTTCGTAGAGCTTCTGCCGCAACCAACGCGTCATCGAAGGGAACCGGTCCGCTTGCTAACACCTGCTCCTTTTCATGTCCCTTTCCCGCCAATAGCACAATGTCTCCGGCACGGGCTTCCGCGAGTGCAATCCGGATTGCGGCCCGCCTGTCAGCTTCGATGGTGTACTTCGCGCCGCTGCGCCGGAGTCCCATGACAGCGTTGTCAATGATCGCCAGTGGATCCTCACTACGCGGGTTGTCCGAGGTTAGCACCACAAAATCGCTCCCTCGACCTGCAGCCTCACCCATCAGCGGACGTTTCTTGCGGTCCCGATCGCCACCGCAACCGAATAACGTAATTACACGGCCGCCCGACGATTTCACGAACTCACGCGCGAGTGAAGTCACGTTTCGCAAAGCATCGTCTGTGTGCGCGTAATCCACCACCACCGTGAACGGCTGTCCGCAGTCGACGCGCTCGAAACGGCCGGGGACCCGCCTCAGCCGGGCGATTCCATTAGCGATATCGTCCGCTGAACATCCTCGCGCATAAGCGGCGGCGCTGGCGGCAAGAATGTTGTAGACGTTCACCCGGCCGATCAGGGGCGAGGTCAGGTCGATGCGTTCGTCCTTCGTGATCATCTGGAAGCGCGTTTCTCGGGGCGTAATTGCCAGTTTCGCAGAATGGAAGTCGGCCTTCGAGATTCCGTACGTAATCACTTCCGATCCGTGCTGCTTGCACAGCCCGGCGAGCTTCAGTCCATATTCGTCATCCGCATTGATCACCGATACCCGCGGATGATTCGCGCCGCGACCCTCAAATAGAATTTTTTTGGCGGCAAAATATTCTTCCATGGTTCGGTGATAGTCGAGATGGTCGCGGGTCAGATTCGTGAATATCGCTACATCGAACGGAACTCCGAATGTTCGACCTTGCGCTAAAGCGTGCGATGAAACCTCCATCACGGCTTCGGTCGTTCCCGCATCCACCGCTTCGCGAAACAGCCGCTGCAGTTCAAGGGACTCCGGAGTCGTATGCGGTGCGGGGATAATTTTCCCGGCGACGTGATATTCAATGGTGCCCACCAGAGCAGTCCTGTTGCCTGCGGATTGCAAGATTGATTCCAGCAGAAAAGCTGTTGTGCTTTTGCCGTTCGTGCCGGTGATGCCGCTAATTGCGAGTTGCTCGGTCGGATGTCGATAAAAATTGGCGCTCAGAATTGCGAGTGCCTGGCGCCCATGCTTCACTCTTGCCCATGCAGCATTTTTCGGCGTAATGTCTGAGTCGGTAACGATTGCCACTGCGCCGGAGGCAATCGCCTGGTTAACGAAACGATTGCCGTCGCTCGATTCGCCTTTCATAGCAACGAAAACGTCCCCCGACTTCACACGCCGCGAGTCGTATTCAATGCCTGTAACCTGCGGATTCCCGCTTTGCGCGAGCACTTCAACGCCGCGAAGGAGATCAACAAACGTCATTGCAAGAGATTTTATTGCAATAGAGGGAACGGCAGGATTATCGAATCGGGTGATCGAGAATCGGTATCATCGGGCCATCGGGCGATCGGGCGATCGGATGATCTGAAGGCCGGTCCTGTTGATTAGGTGACGGGGGGGTCAAGCATGAGATGGAGTCAGATCGACCGAACTCCGTCAGATCGCCCGATGACCCGATCGCCCGATCGCCCGATCACCCGATGTAATATGTCCTTCAATGCAGCTCTGGTTTTCCCGTAATAGCGACATCAGCATTCGCGAACAACTGGCGACCCAGGTCGTACTGGCGATTGTGTGTGGGGAACTGACGCCCGGGGAACGCCTGCCTAGTACCCGGGAACTGGCGCGGCGTTTTCGGCTGCATCCGAATACGGTGAGCGCGGGATATCGGCAGCTTGAACGCAGCAATTGGCTGGAATTCAGAAAGGGAAGCGGCGTGTATGTTCGCGCGGAGCAACCTGCTGCGCCAAAAGCAGACATCGCGCTCGATCAACTGATTACCGATTTTCTTCGAGCGACTCGGCGCTTAGGCGCTCCGCTCGCAGCCGTGCGGGCCCGGTTGCGGCAGGTGTTAGAGATGCAACCACCCGACCACTTCCTTCTGATCGAGCCGGACGCGGCTCTTGCCCAAATCATTGCCTGTGAAATGCGCGCCGTTCTCACCTTCCCGGTTGTTGTGCCTAGTCTGAGCGCAAATCCGCAAGTTATTGCCGACGCCTCTGTGCCTGTCGCGCTTTCGATCTCAGCCAACGCCGCCCGAGAGCTGCTCCCTGAAAATTCCGACCTCATCACCCTCGATCTACGTTCGGCGAGAGAGTCGCTGGCGCGCTATCTACCTGTATCCAATTCTCTCCTGCTCGGAATTGCTTCAGGCTGGCCCAATTTCCTTAAGAACGCCCGGACCATCTTGACCGCCGCCGGTTTCGACCGCGACAGCCTGATGGTGCGCGACACAACGCGGCCAGGATGGAAGCGCGGACTAAAGCAGGCAGCCGCTGTGGTCTGCGATACCCTTACCGCCCAGCAACTGAATGGCACACCACGAGTCTTGTCCTTCCCCCTGCTTGCTGAATCCAGCCTGCAAGAGCTGAAACGCTGCGAAGCTTTAATCCGCCATCCTCTTGAATCCTGATGTGGCAGTTGCGAAAGCATCACAAGCCACCTCTCATTCCTGAGCTAGAGCCCTACCCTTGTGGAGTGAAGCAAACGATTGCATTACTGATTCTGATCGCGCTCGTGCGAGAAGGAGTCCTTGGCCAGGACCAGATTGGAGACTGGCAAGACGTCCAGAACCTTCCGGAGGGAACATCCGTTTCTGTTCGAGCATCCTCTGCCAAGCTGAAATGCGAGCTTACGAGCGTAACGGCCGAAATTCTCGCCTGCTCCAGCGAGATTCATCGGGCACGCCGAATTTCAAAGTTCAATTTCCAAGTTGCGCGCTCGGAAATTCGCGAGGTCCGCCGAATTCACTCCGCTGCTGAACAAAGCCAAACTGGCTGCACGGGAGGCGCAATTGCAGGAGTGATTGTCGGTACCGTCGGTGGAATCGCCCAAGGTCCTCCTCGCGCTTTGCGCGTCATGTTTGCCGCGCCTTTGCTGGGCGTGATCGGTTGTGGAATAGGAGGACTAACCCATCCGCAGGGAAGCACGATCGTTTATCGTCGTCCGAATATTAGTAGAAAGCAGCAAGCTGTCCCGGGACAGTCATCAGATATCCGCTCGGATCGCGTTAGCGTCCAAAATGGACCGTGATTTTCGCCCCGGAAGGCACGTGGGCACCTGCGAGCGGCGTTTGGATTTGGCCCAGGCCGCTGCCGACTATATCCAGGTCAAGTCCGCTGGATTCGGCAAGTTCGATCGCTGATCGCACCGACTTTCCGATAAACGACGGAACCACGATTCCGCCTTGTTCGACATCGAGAACCACAGTGCCGCGAGTGGGTGAAGGCGCGGAAGGAGCCGAGTCGGGCGCCCCTTCAGGATTTCGGCGAATCGGAGGTTCGGTGCTGACCTGCTGCCGCATGGCAGCCGGCATTACGGCTTTATCCATTGCGGGGATCCGGGTGCCGGTCCTGAGCGAAGCCGAAGAATCCACGCCTGGCCCGACGGGCGAGACGCCCGCCGCCCCCCTAACCGTTGTATCCGGCGCAGTAAGTGGTGTTGCATCGGCTGAGTCGATCTCTTCGCCTGGATGGTCCGGGGATCCTTCTTCCAAATCCTTGTCATGCGTCTTGGATTCTGCCAATAGCATCTGGCGGCTGGTGGGAATGTCGAGATCGTGCGGCGTGTGCAGATACTCAAGCACTTGCTGTGCAATACGCGTGAACACCGGCGCTGAAACCTGGCCGCCCTGATGCAATCCGACCGCGGAGTCGAGCACCACGGCGATAGTCACTGCGGGATTGTTTATGGGAGCGAATCCCGCGAACGAAGCAACGTATTTCGTATGCGAGTAAGCGTGCGTCGCCGGATCGACTTTCTGTGCCGTTCCGGTTTTGCCCGCTGACGTATACCCAATCAGCCTGGCTTTCGTTCCCGTCCCGTGAAGAACGACAGCCTGCATCATTTGTCGCATTTCCGCCGCTGTGAAGGACGAGATCACCCGATGCTGGTTCACCGGATGGAATGCGATGGTCTGTGGCGCGCTCATGGGCTGCGTAGTCGCCGCGACAATACGCGGGGCAACGTAGATCCCGTCATTGGCCATGGTTGAAATAAGGCCGACGAGTTGCAGCGGGGTAATGCCGATCTCCTGCCCCATAGAAATCGCGGCGATGGAAACTTTCGACCAGCGGCTTGGTGGCTTGGTCAGACCACGCGTCTCGCCCGGAAGCTCGATTCCGGTCTGCTGCCCGAAACCGTAGCCGCGAATGTATTTGTAGAAGCGGTCGTCACCGAGACGCATGCCGATTTTGATGGAGCCCACGTCGCTCGATTCCGCGAGCACATCAGAAACCGTCAGCAAACCATGGGGCCGGCTGTCCCGGATGCGCATGCCGTTGTAAACGATCGAGCCCATCTGGCAATCGACGAGTTCATTGGGAGTCGTGAGCTTTTCTTCGAGCGCTGCCGAGAGCGTAACCAGCTTGAACGTCGAGCCGGGTTCGTAGACGTCGCTGACTGCGTGGTCCTTGAGTTTTTCCGGCGTGATCTCCTTTGAAAGATTCGGGTTGAATGTGGGCCGATTCGCAAGAGCAAGGATTTCGCCGGTGCGCGTGTTTTCAACAACCACGGTTCCTGCGATCGCATGGGTTTGCGCCATCGCGGCTTCCAGCTCGCGCTCGGCGATGTACTGGATTTTTTCGTCAATGGTGAGGACGATGTTGTCGCCCGGCTCGGGTTGCTTCTCGACGCTGCCGAACCACTTCTTGCGCGCGTCGACAGAGATGAGCATCTGCCCGGGACGCCCGTGAAGCTGTGATTCGTACTCGCGCTCGATGCCACTGAGGCCTTCGTCGTCCATACCGACGTAGCCCAGGACCTGCGCCGCGAGCTCATTCTTCGGGTAGTAGCGTTTGGATTCTTTCTGGAAATAAACGCCGCGAAGATTCAGGGAGCGAATGCGGGCGGAAATTTCCGGATCAGCCTTGCGGACCAGCCAGCAGAAAGTTTTGGCAGCTTCGCATTTAGCCAGCAGTTCATGCGGGTCCTGCCTGGTAATCCGGGCGATGAGAGAAATCGTACTTGCCGGCTTGGGCATTTCCGTGGGAACGGCAAAAACCGAGTCCACGTTGATCGACATTGCGAGCTCTTGCCCATTGCGGTCGAAAATTATGCCGCGGCGCGCGGAGACTTCTTCAGTGCGCTGCTGCTGATGCTGGGCGCGTTGCTCGAATGAGCCATAGCGAAACAGTTGCAGGTAAACCAGGCGGGCACAGATGACCGAGCACCATAAGACGAAGATGCCAGCGAGAAGATAGATGCGAAGATTGGAGCCATTGCGGTCGGTGCTCGAGGCCACGAGTTCCCTCAGAAAATAATGGCGGCCGGTTAGCCGCCTTGCTCAAAACACACAATGTGAATTGTCATTTCGAGCGCAGCAGGATGATTGTTGCGAACCATCCTGCGAAATCGTTATCGAGCCGACACCACCGAAATCGGCATCAGGCCGGCGACCTCGGAGCCTGACCCCTCGGGCAGTGCGGTATTCATTTGAATGACCTGACCGGCCTGCGGCGATTGCAGCCCGAGTTCGCGCGCCATGCGGTCGATTCGCTCAGGATCGCGCAGAGAAGCTTCTTCGAGCCGCAGGGCGTGGTTCATTTCCACCAGGCTGTCGCGCTGTGACTTCAATGCTTCGATCTTGTATCCGTACTCGATGGCTTTGAAATGCTGAAATGCGTAGGCCATCACGAACAAAAACAGGCAGGCCAGTGCGATGCCAAAATGCCGCATTTCACGCGCACGGCGCGGGTCTTCGACCTTCACCAGGCGCGAATTGTCGATCGCCTTAGTGAAATAAATTTCAGGCGTGCCGTTCCAGCAGGGACGGCGGCGCGGCGCAACTCTTGCCGGGGCGGAAACGGCAATAGCAGGGGCTGTGATCGCAGCGGCGGCCATGACTATGCGACTCCTGCAAGCTGGGGCGCTGCTTCGAGCGCGAATACTTCGGTTGGAACAATTGCGCACCAGGTTTCAGAGTCCAGCTCTTGCATCTCCACGCGGACGCTGTTTTCCGCGCGCTCAACCGTCGCGATCAAATCGTCAATCAGGCTTCCTGTATACATTGGTGTCTCCGTTGCGGCTGTATTCCTACCTTCAGAACAAAATTTCGGTGCTTTGCGGCACTCTCGTATTTACTGAGCTTTTAAACTCTTTCCGCGGCCCGCAATTTTGCGCTGCGGGAACGCGGGTTTGAAGCGATCTCTTCTTCACTCGGCGTCACTGGCTTTTTCGTCAGCAACTTGTACTGCCCCAACCTTGCACCTTCTCGCATCGCATCTTTCACGATGCGGTCTTCAAGCGAGTGGAAGCTGATCACCACCAGCCTTCCACCCGGTTTCAGCAACTGCGGCGCTGCTTCCAGCAGCTTCCGCAGGTCGTCCAATTCGCGGTTTACGAAAATTCGGAGAGCTTGAAAAGTTCGCGTCGCGGGATGTATTCGCTCATTTTTCATTGGCCGGGCCGCGGCTGAAACGACCGCTGCGAGTTGCGCAGTGGTTCGTATCGGCCGCGACCGGACAATGGCTCTGGCGATTCTCCGCGACCTCCTTTCCTCACCGAATTCGTAAATCAGATCGGCAAGCTCGCGCTCGTCGAACTGGTTTACCACTTGTTCAGCGGTGGGCTCGGACATGGGATTCATCCGCATGTCGAGCGGTCCTTCCGCCTGAAAACTAAAGCCGCGCGCCGGATCGGAAAATTGCAGGCTGCTGACCCCGAGATCGGCGAGAATTCCATCTACGCCTTCGGTCGTCAGTCGTCGGTCGTCAGCTAGAGTCGCAAATGATCCATGTCGCAGTTCGACCTTGGGCCAACTACGGTGTTGGCCGACGACCGAAGACCGAGAGCCGACGACTGTTTCTGCAATTTCCAGCGCCTTCGGATCCTTATCGAAGCCAATCAAATGACCCGGTGCGCCGAGGCGTTTTGCGATTTCTAAGCTGTGCCCGCCTAAGCCAACCGTGCAATCGATATAGGTCCCGCCACGCCGGACGGCTAAAAAGTCGATCGCTTCTTTTAAAAGAACCGGAACATGGCCAACTCCCTCTTTCCTGCCATGCCCACCCCGCTCGGGGGTGTCTTCCAAACCCTCGCCCATATTCTTCGGGCCCCGGCGAACCGCGTCTTTCGGTTCGCTGGGACTGACTAGATACCCAGCTCGTCGAGCGTCTTCTCATCCTCGGGCGTGAACTTGTTCTCCTCGATCTCGCGGCGATAGGCCTCGAGATTGCGAACTTCCAGGTACGTCAGCATTCCGGTCACGGCCACTTCGCCCTTGATCTGCGCCGACTCGCGCAGCAGCTGCGGAATCAAAAGCCGGCCTTGCCCGTCGATCTCCACCTGCTGGCCCCAGTAGTTCGTGCGGTCGAGAAACTTCTTCTTCGTAGGATTGAAGGTGGAGAGCCCTGCCAGCTTCTGCTCGATCCGCTCCCATTCCTCGAAGGGATAAACTTGTGCAACCTTCCCGTCGAAGCTCGTGATGTAAAATTGCTGCCCGTACTTCTCGTCGAGCACTCGCTTGAACTCGGCCGGAACCTTGAGCCGTCCTTTTTCGTCGACGCGAGTTGGGTGATTGCCGCGAAACATGATTTGCGATTACCAGAGAGGCAAAAACAGTGGCGAGTTGGGTTTTTTCAATCTCATTCAGGCTCTTTTTGGGGGAGTCAGCCTTGAATTCCACCGTCGCTCCGTTTTGCTGTCATTCCGGCCACCATCACTATCGTCCGAACCACTTTTTACCACTTTTGACCACATCTTACGCCTAAATGCTTTGCTGTCAACGGCAAAGTTGCAGGTCATCTCAGGGCGATTCGCCTCGATCTGAAAAGCTCAACAACTTGCGGATTACTGAATAGGCGACCACTAGGAATGGTGTTTACGGAGGTGGTTCAACTCTGGCTAAGGCCAATAGTGTGAGTAGCTGAGGCTGTGGAAAAGACAGCTACTCAATACTCCTGAAATTCCCACTGCAGTGCATGAGGCTCATCAGGTAGAGCAGGCCGTCATAATAGCGCTGCTCGCCGGAGGGCGTCGGCGTCTTCCAGAGTTCATCGACGAATGCTTTTGAAGCCGGGCCGTCAGTCGCGGCCAAGCTGCCCACCGCTGTCGTCGCAACCATGCCGACCGAATGGCGATCTGAGAGCGGCTTGCCATTGAGTGTGTATTGATCCGCGAACGTGCCGATTCCCTGTCCGTACAAGAATTTCTGAATGCGATCGCTCAGCACTGTTTCCTGTTGAGCCTTGCGCCACCAGGAATAATCCACTGACCAGTTGCTCACGCTTCGCCAGGAGTCATAGCTGAACGGAGTCGGCGTACCATCGCGGCCAGTCATTTGCGAGTAGTCAAAGTAATTCCGGTCAGGAGTCAGTCCGGTTTCAGGCCCAGTCACTTTGGGGAACATATCGCGGCTCACGTCGGCAGCTTTGGCCCAGAATTCGCGGTCTTCTTCCGGTCCCCAGCGAGCCCACAACTCATAGAACGCGGGCAGATGATAAGAGGCGTCGGTGAAGTTCACATTCACGTTGGGCACGAACTTAATCATGAAGTGGTCTTCATCGACCATCGGGCCAATGGTCTCGGCGTGCGGCGCGTCCCATGGGGCATGATGCATTTCGAGTTTTTGTCCCTTAGCCGCCGCCTTTTGTTCGAGCCGCTTGTTGTTCGGGCTCGGCCAGGGATGGTCCGGCGGAATAAACGGCGGGTCTTCAGGATGAATACGGAACGGGCTCGTCCCCGTCAGCACTGGATGATGTCGCATGCCGCGCAAAATCTTATCCGCTTCAGCTTTGTAGTTATAAATTCCCTGCCCATTACCCCAGCGGTGCGCCGCAAAGTAAAGCGCCATCACGTAATATTCTTCGCCGTCGGGCGCCGCCCCGGTCGAGCGCGGCGTGCCGTCGGTATTCATTGACCAAGCGAAGTATCCGACCGAAGGATTCTTCGGGTCGGCAATCAGCATGTACGTCTTTGACCAGTTCCAAATGGCGTCGAACTCGCGCTTCTTGTTGAGCTGGACGGCGATCATCATGCCGTAGCTCATGCCCTCGGTGCGCGCGTCGTTGTTGGCCCAGTCGGTTACGTAAGCAAGCGGGCCGTTCTCATTGGCTCCGGTTTCGAAATAAATCCGCTCTTCCTGGCCGTCTCCGTGAAAGAGTTGCTGAAAAGCTTTCTCGATCTTGCCGCGTGATTCTTCGGGTGAGTGTCCTTGTTCGGCGAATAGATCGCGATATTGATGAGTCTTGTAAGCGCCATCACCCTCGCCGGGTATGCGCTTGATGCCCCGGAGCGGCGCGTTCGTGTGTTGCGCCGGCGGGCTGAATTCGGCAGGCGGTTTCGCGGGCTTTGAAGTTTGAGATACTGCGACGCCTCCGCAGAGCAGAAGCACTCCGATAGCCCTCAGCATGCAATTGGCAAAAATGCTCCGGAGGGTGCCCCGTCCTTGTGTCTCCTGCTGTTGGAGACACAGGGCGGGGGTTTTGAATTTTGTTGTCAATGAAGGGAAGTCAAATTCCCCACCCGTTCGACTCCCTCTCTCCGTTCGGTCGCTCAGGGCAGGCTCCTCCCGCACAGAACGCGGGAAGGGCGGGGCGACCTCGTGTTCTTTCATTTCGGTAAGCTCGATCAGTATTCCGCGAGTTCTTTCATCGCGAGATACAAATCCTGAACCTGAGGCAGAATCGCGTCTTCGAGCACCGGCTGATAGGCAATAAAGGTATCTTTCGCCGCGACACGTTTCACCGGTGCATCGAGATGTTCAAACAGTTCGCCCGCAATACGAGCGGCGATTTCCGCTCCATACCCCCAACTGAGCGTGTCTTCGTATGCGACGATCACCCGGCTGGTCTTCTGAACTGATCCTGCGATTGTCTCCCAATCATACGGATTCAAAGATCGGAGATCGATCAACTCGATTTTCAGTCCCTGCTCGCGGTCGAGCTTCTGCACGGCCTGCAGCGCCCGCGGCACAACCGCGCCGTAGGTGATCACAGTGAGGTCGGTTCCCGGATGCACCACCTTCGCCTTGCCGAACGGAATCATGTAGTCCGGCCCCGGATATGCCGCGCGACCATAGCTTTCGCGATAGAGTCGCTTGTGCTCGAGGAACATGACGGGATCGTCGCAGCGAATTGCCGTTCTCAGCAGGCCCGCAGCGTCGAGAGCATTCGATGGAAAGATGATGCGCATTCCAGGCGTGTGCGTGAAAATGCTCTCGCCGCATTGTGAATGGTAAATCGCGCCGCCGGTCAGATATCCGCCAATTGCCACCCGAATCACGCATGGCGCCGAAAACGCGCCGTTCGAGCGCCAGCGAATCGTCGGCAGCTCGTTGCGAAGCTGCATCATTGCCGGCCAGATGTAGTCGAAGAACTGGATCTCGGCCACTGGCTTCAGTCCGCGTACCGCCAGCCCCACCGCACGCCCCGCGATGCTGGCTTCCGCGATCGGCGAATTGAACACCCGCTCAGAACCAAAGTCGCATTGCAGGCCTGAGGTCAACTTGAAAACCCCGCCTTTGCCTTTGACCATCTTCTGTCGCAGATATTCTTCCCGGCTGCAATCGGCAACGTCCTCACCGAAGATCACAATCCGTTCGTCGCGCTTCATCTCATCGCGCATTGTTGCATTGATCAGGTCCGCCATCGTCTTCGGCGCGACTTTCTTCTCAGTAGAGGGATGCTCGGCAACAGATACTTGAGTATCAAACGCGGGCGACGTCGGATCGAGATTCGGTGAATACAGAAATTGCTTTATCGTTTCTGGCTGTGGCGGCGCCGCCGCCAGCACGCGATCGACGGCGGCTTGTAACCCATCGTCAACTTCTTTCTCGAGGCGATTGATCCCTTTTTCATCGAGAACGCCTTCGCGAATAAGGAAGAGCTGCATACGCGAAATCGGATCACGCGCCGCATCGCGCTGCCGTTCCACATCCGGGCGATAGGCCTTTTCGTCATCGGAGAGCGAGTGCGAGTACGGCCGGATGACGTGCGCGTGCACAAATGACGGCCCGACTCCGGCACGGCAATGCGCGATGGCTCGTGACATTGCGCCGTAACTGACGACTGGATCGGTTCCGTCTATCTCTTCGAAATGAAAGTTCGGGAAGCCAGAAACGAGACGCGAAATATTTCCACCCGCAGTCTGCACTTCGACCGGAACCGAAATCGCATAACCGTTATCTTCGACCAGAAACACGATCGGCAGGCGAAGGTTCGCCGCCGCGTTAAGCGACTCCCAGAATTCGCCTTCGCTGGTCGTTCCATCGCCGAGAGAAACGTAGGTGACCTCGTCGCCATGGAACTGCACATCTTTGAATTCGCGATAGTCACCCGCGACCTTCTGCCCGGCATTGGGATGCAACATGAAGTAGCGGCTAGCTTCGGCGCATCCTACAGCATGCAGAATCTGCGTGCCGGTGCAGGAAGACTGCGTAACCACATTGAGGCGTTTGTACCCCCAGTGCGATGGCATCTGGCGGCCGCCGGAGCTTGGATCTTCCGCAGCCCCCACCGCCTGCAGGAGCATTTCATCCGGAGTCGCACCCAAGCCGAGGCAAAGCGCCCGATCGCGATAATAGGGAAAGAACCAGTCGTAACCTGGTTTCATTGCCAGGGCTGCGGCGACGGTGACCGCCTCGTGTCCGGCGCCGGAAATCTGAAAAAAAATCTTTTGCTGACGCTTCAGCATGATCTCGCGGTCGTCGAGACGCCGCGAGGTATACATCAGGCGATAGATTTCGATGAGTTGTTGCCGCGACAGGCCTTCGTAGGTCTTGCCCGCCTTGTTCGCCTCAGCAACAGCGCCGGATTTTCCGTGGCTCCGGGTCGGCATGCGTGAAGGCATCACGGAATTCTCCGTGGCCGAGGGTATTGTAAATCACATGTCAGTGATGAGAGTTGCGAAAATGGTCGTGCGTCGTTGGCCGTCTGTCGTTGGCCGTCAGCAAAATCAAAAATCCTCATCCCTGTGGCTGCGCTCACGGCAGGGTGTTTCCCCAAGTACGGGCGAGACAATGCTGGGGGCTCCCTTCGACTCATATTAGGCGCCACGGGTTTTCGCCAACGACCGATGACCAACGATTAACGACGGTTTTCCCTGTATGCTTTTTTCATGCCTCATTTCAATCGCCAATTTGATCCGCATTCGATGAAGCTGGTGATCTTCGACCTGGATGGCACGCTGATTGACTCGCGTCTTGATCTCATCCACTCGGTAAATGCCATGCTTCGGCATTTCGACCGCCCCGAGCTTCCGGGCGAGATTGTGGCTTCCTATGTAGGAGATGGCGCGCCCATGCTCGTTCGCCGCGCGCTTGGCGATCCAGAAGATGAACGCTTCTTCAAGCAAGCCCTGGATTTTTTTCTCGCATATTATCGCGAGCACAAACTTGACTTCACGCACGTCTATGCCGGAGTGCCGGAAGCACTCGAGCAAATTCAGGCGAATGGAGCGCAGCGCAAGCTTGCGGTGGTCTCGAATAAGCCTGTAAACCCAACGCGGGCGATTGTTGAAGCGTTGGGCCTGGGAAAATTTTTTGTGCGGGTTTACGGCGGCAACAGTTTTGACACCAAGAAGCCCGATCCGCTCGGCGTAAACACACTTCTGAAAGAGACCTCAACCGCCCCCGAGCACGCAATGATCGTAGGCGACTCTTCAATCGACGTGCTCACCGGGCGCAATGCCGGAATCGCGACTTGTGGAGTGACCTACGGATTCGCGCCGCATACACTCTGCGAGGCCCCGCCGGATGTCGTGATTGAGAGTCCTGACGAACTGGCGACATTATTTACCTGATTCCTCGCTGGTTATCTTTTCCCTCTTTGGGTTCCGTTACACTCAGCTCTGAATGAAGAATGTCCTGGCAAGCTTCACCCCTGCCGAGCTTCGCAAGCTGCGGAGCCTGAAGGATCCGCACGGTATCCAGCAACAGCTTTACGATCAGGCGTATCACGTTGCCGATACGGCGTGGTCTCCACAGCGCGTGCTTCGCGAGCAGACATCGCATTGTTTCGAAGGAGCAATTTTTGCTGCGGCTGCTCTGCGAGTGAATGGATATCCGCCGCTGGTGATCGACCTCGAAGCCGAACACGACACCGACCACGTGATTGCGGTGTACAAACACGGCGGCCACTGGGGAGCCATATCCAAATCCAATTACAGCGGCCTGGGTTTTCGCGAGCCGGTATTCCGTTCTCTTCGCGAATTGGTGATGAGCTACTTCGATGGATATTTCAATATGCGCCGGGAGAGGACGCTACGCACTTTCTCAAATCCTGTGAACCTGACACGATTCGATCGCCAGAACTGGATGACTACCGATCAGCCGATCTGGTTCATCGCGGAGTATCTTCTTACCATCCGGCACACACCACTTCTGAAGCCAGCAATGATCAAACGGCTTCACCGCTTCGACGAGCGTACCTTCCGCGCCGGCTGCCTGGGACGCGCACTGAAATGATCAGAACGTGAACTTCGCGGCCAGCTGAATTCCGCGGGGCCCGCCACCGCCAAGGAAAGGATTGCCGATTCCAACGTCGCCGGTTGCGCCCAAGGCGAACCCGCCAGCGCCGACCTCTCGATTGCTACTGTTCAAAGTGAATCCCTGTTGGCCTGGGTCCGCTATGAACAGCGGCAGAAATGGGCTGGCAAAATTCGGGTGGTTCACAATGTTGAAAAACTCCGCCCGCAGCTGCATGCTAAGCCGCTCAGTGATTGCGGTGTTCTTATAAATTGCCAAGTCCCAGTTTTTGTACGCGGGACCGACCAGCGAATTGCGGCGTTCGTTTCCGAAGTGGCGGGTGCCAGGAACACAATCGGCTGCCGAGCCTGTAATAGTTGCGTTCGTAGAACCGGGCAGGATCGTGCAAGGAATCGCAAATGCGCTCAGGTCGACGTAGTTCGAGGGATCGCCTTTGTGGTACACAATCGGTCCAACCACATCGGGGCGGTCGATGCCCTCGCCGGCGCCGCTGAAATCATCTTCGAAGTTGTAATTCATCTGAAAGGGCTGGCCGCTTTGCAGTGTAAGTGCGCTGGTAAAACCCCACCCATTCCTCAGCTTGCTGGAACCTGACGCGGGCAACTCGTAACCGAAAATCCAGGTAAAACGATTGCGCACGTCGAAGTTCGAGTTTCCATACTCCAGATTGGGACGGTTGCTGTCGTATGGCTGCGACGCATTGGGTTCAAAGTCCTCACCGTCACTGGCGGTATCCTGCGAGTGTGACCATGAGTAGTTAACGATCGAGGTAACGCCTCGCCATCCATTCACGCGCAGGCTGGTCTGCAGAGCGTTGTAATTGGACCGAGCGGTGGCTTGCTCTTGCAGCAGATATACGGTCGTATACGGATTGCTTAAACCAAACTGGCCACCATACGTGCGCTCAACTCCGTAGGAATCGCTACATCCACATCCTAGATCGTGCGCGGTAATAGCCGCCTGCGTCGGTTGATTCAGATCTACGAATTGGAATAGACGATGTCCTTGCGATCCGACATACCCGATTTGCAACGCCATTTTGTTGCTGAGTTGGTGCTGGAGATTGAGATTGTAGTTCTCCATATAAGGCGTGCGCGTGTGACGATCCACGACAAAGGAATCACACTCGAAATTGGCACATCCAGGGGTATTGAATATCGGCTGACCGGCGGCTATCACGTTACTGCCGCTGCTCACAGAAGGAATGATCTGCGCAGGCCCGACCGGATTGTAAGCCGGACCGGGATCATAGAACGGTGGGTAAGGGAGATGCCCAAGGAAGAAATCCTGC
This sequence comes from Terriglobales bacterium, assembly GCA_035651555.1. Lineage (GTDB taxonomy): Bacteria > Acidobacteriota > Terriglobia > Terriglobales > Acidobacteriaceae > Gp1-AA145. The sequence goes on along the minus strand of DASRFL010000039.1, from coordinate 132,761 downwards.
GAGAAGGCGTCGTAGAACATTCCCCAGCCTGCGCGCAATACCGTTTTCCCTTGACCGCTCATGTCCCAGGCCAGGCTGAAGCGCGGAGCGAAATTCCGGTAGTCGGGCTCATACAATCTGCTGAGTCCCCCCTGTCCTACTTGTGTCAACGTGAAGGTTTGGTTCGCGGCGTCGAACGAAGTGGCGTTACTGAAAAGATTGTTCTTCTCTGAGACCACCCCGAAATAGTCCCAACGAAGGCCGTAGTTCAGAGTGAGACGAGGCGTCAGGCGATATGTGTCTTGAAAATATAAACCGGTGCTGTTTTCGGCGGTGTGGCGAAGACTATTCCCCGAGTACTGGAAGGTTGCGCCGAAGCCCTGGTCGATGGTGCCGCTAAGAAAGCTTGGCAAATCATCGAACGTGATCTTGCCACGAAAATACTTATCAAAATATTGCCGGATGGTTGTGCGGCGAAATTCGAATCCGAACTTCAGGTCGTGCTTGTTCATCTTCCATGAAAAATTGTCAAGCAACTGGTTGTTAGAATCGACGCGGCCACGCGGGTCTCCACTCGTAGACCCGAGCTGGGCAAAGCCGCCCACCAGAATGATTGGCAGGCCTTCGTCGGCAAGGCCGCTGCCTACATTCAATCCGATCGAGCTGGGGTGGAATCCGTGATCTTCGGCCAGAAAATCTTCCGCGAATCTGTTCCAACCGAAGCGTAACTCATTCACCTTCGTCCCTGAGATGGTCCACACGTGGGAGAGAGAAATGAGTTGAACTCGCGTCGGGGTGAACGTGTTGAATCCGGGCAGTTGGCCCCCGCTGGCGGTCAGCGCCAACGGAAAGGCTTGCGAGCTGTCGCCGAAAAAGTAGCGCCCGGTGAGCAGATTGTTGGCATTGAAGCTGTGGTCGATCTTGGCGATTAAGCTGTCAACGCGGTTGTAGGAAGGAGAGATCACCGAAGCATTAAATGATCCTCCGTTCGACAAATTTGGCGCGGGCCAGGGGTGGCGGGCGATCAGCTGCTGGATCACTGGATTGGTTGCGTCACTCGGGCTCAAAGATCCATCCGCCGCGGTGCCAGTAGGCACGTTCGCCAATGTGACCACGCCCACGCGCTCTCGTTGGGCCTCATAGTCGAGGAAGAAAAATGTCTTGTCCTTTACGATAGGGCCGCCGAGCGATCCGCCGAACTGGTTATTGTGAAATTGCGCTTTGGGCTGATCTGAGGGATTGAAGTAGTTGCGGGCGTCCAGCGCATTATTCCGGAAATACTCGACCGCCGTGCCGTGCAGCGTGTTGGTCCCGCTCTTGGTGACAATGTTTACCGTCGCTCCGGCATTGCGTCCATATTCCGGCATGAAGTTCGAACTGATCTGGGTCTCCTGAATGGCATCGACGGGCAGGATCGTCGCAGGAGTTCCGAAGACGCCGGCTTCGTTAATCGCCGGGTCGTTGCGATAACCGTCATTCATGTCTGTGCCATCAAGCAAGAAGTTGTTCGACCGGCCCCGCGCCCCGTTCATCGAGAAAATGCCGAACGATCCGGGTGAATCGGTAATCTCATCGGGAGAACCCGCAACGCCCGGCGTCAAAAAAATCATCTTCTGGAAGTCGCGGCCGTTCAGCGGCAAGTCCTTGGCCTGCTCGGCTGTGAATGTATTCCCAAGCGTGTCAGTCGTGGTTTCAACTTGTGGCAGCGCATCGCCGGAGACTTCCACAGTCGTGCTCACCTCGCCTGCCTTGAGCGAAACGTCAACCCGTTTCTCCGACGCAATGTCGACCTTCAGTCCGTTGGTCACGGATTTCTGAAAGCCGGTCTGCGAGACGGTGACCGTATAAGTCCCGATGGGAAGCTCGGGTACCGAATAGCTCCCGTCGGCGCTGGTTTGCGTTGTGCGCTCCAGGGCAGTATCAATGTTGCGGACCGTAACAGTTGCGCCGGCTACGACAGCACCCTGCGGGTCGGTAACTGTTCCAAGAATCGTGCCACGAAAAGTTTGCGCCGGCAGAGAATACACAGAAAACAGCAGAAACAGAGCAAAGCTCAGACGCAGCTTCATAGGCCCTCGCGGATGTAGATTGATCGTTGGCTGGCGATTGTAGCGCAATAGATTGAAAGGCTTCCACCCCGACTAAGGACGGGAGCGCCGGATTTAATGCGACAGCAACCCTGGATCGAGTAGCTAAACGTTTTTGCGTCGCCAAGATTTTTCTTTACGAAATGCTGAAGAGGAGACTAGAAGTTGAACGCCAGACCGCCGCGAACGGCGCGCGCAGATTGCACGAGATAGACGGTGCGGCCGTCCTGCCCGAAGACCGGAACGTAACCCTGGGCGAGAAGATTTCGAATTTCCACTACGACATCCATGTGGCCCGGGAGAGAACCGAGGCAGGGCACTGGCTGGCGGAAGAACACATCGAGAAATGGATCCGCCTGCCCAGCGGAAGTATTGAACATATCCACCGGGGTAAGCGCGCGGCCACTTGTCCATCCGTAGGAGGCGATCCATCGAGTTTTTGTGCGCGGAGTTATACCGCTCACCTTTCCGGCAACCATGTGACGGTTTCTGGTCACGCTATCGTCGCGCACCTCTTGGAGCTTTGTGGCTTCTCCATTGAAGTCAAGCACGCCGCCATAGCTGTAGTCGAGAGAGGCGGAAATATCGGAGGTCAGTTTCTGTTCCAGTACCAGTCTCATGCCCCGGGTATCGAGATTCTGGCCCTCGTAGCTGAAGGTGCCGGAATATACATCGGGCAGAACGTCACCGGTAGTTGAAGAAAATTCTCCCACTCCGGTGAGCGCGGGATCGCTCAGCCGGTCAAAATAGACCGCCGCCTGCATGCTGGTGTTTCCTTCCCGGTGCGAAAGGGCGAACTCCTGATGATGTGCACGTTCAATTGCGGGCGAAAACCCCGTCATGCTGACGCGCGGGTCCGCTTCACTCAAATCCGCGGGGGAAGTTTCGAAGCCCCGCTCCTCACGGCTATTAGGACGCGAGGTCGAATACTTGTACTCAAGAACAGTGTCTGGCGAGAGGTGCGCAGCAACTGAACCAAACGGACGGAAAGCTGTCACCTTTCCCATGAACTGTATAGTTTGCAGCTCGCTTCCAAATTTGAGTTCTAGTACATCGTTGAGCGCTATATCGTCCGAAGTAGTGAGCGCGAGCGCCTGCAGTTGCGCGTTGTGAATACCGAGATCGGGTGCGGAAAGCCGGCGCATGGTGAAAGCAATTTCGGGCGTGGATCCATTTGCCATGCGGTGCTTGTAGGAGCTGCGCAACACAGCATTGGGTAGAGCGGAACCGTACCCGACATCGCCGTTTACAGTCAGGGTGCCATTCGCGAACACCGACTTTTCCACTTTGAAGCCCGTGCTCATGTCTGAGATTGAGCCAAAGCCATTTGAAGCTGCGCCGGCGACAAACGATACGGTACCTCTTAAATCAGTAGAGCTTGATTTGTCCGCGACCATGACAGCCGAGCCATCCGGCAGAATGCGCAGCACGGGTCGATTGGCAGCAGACCGCAGGACCCAATCCCAGTCGCCGTCGTCAGAGTTCCCGCGACGCGGCGAGATTTGCAACGCGTCGAAAATCGTGGAGAGTGTCAGGTTCAGCAGAACGCTGGCTCCCGCCTTCACGCTGATCTTTTCTCGCAGAATTGGGAGAAAAGCCGGAGCAGACGCTTTGACTGAGTAAATGCCCGGGACAAGTCCATTTGCGCGGAAAAAACCCTTGTCATCAGTGATGAAGTGGAAGGTTTGTGCAGCTGAGCCGAGGACCTCGACAACGGCGCCCATCTGAGGCGATCCGTTGGAACTATGTATGTAGCCGGAAATCGTGGCGGTCTTTTCGGCACACCAAGACGGCAGCGCCAAGCCGAACACCATCACGAGATAGCCGAGCTTACTTCTCATCAGATCTCAGAACCTGTTTACTCGACTGAAAAAGTGGCCGTAGGATCTACGGTCTGCTTGGATATATTGTCGTTCACCTTGATCTGAATACGATACACGCCGGGGTCAAGATTTGCCGCCTGGACCGCCTTCTGCAGCGTGACCTGATCGCCGATGTTGCCCATCTTGTCCGACGATTCGACCGCATGCACCACTTCTTTGTTAGTGGCGGCATTCACAATGTCGTACTCGAAAGTTGCCGACGGTTTGTGGGTTTTTTCATCGACCGCCAGATTGTACACCTGCATCCAGAAATTTACTTTTTGTCCGCGCTTGAAAGCGGCGGGCTTGTCGGTTGGCGCAACCCGCGGACGAACTTTGGTGGTTCCGATCACGAACATTCCGGTTCCCACGCTGTTCGTCGGCACTGGCTCAACGTCGTCTGCCACGATCAGCGACGAATTCGCCAGTTTGTCATCCTGAAACTCGGGCACGATAATGCCGCGGCTCCAGGTTCCCATGCGATCTCCGTTCACATCTTTTACAACCAGGTCAAGTTTGTAGCGACCTGGCCGGAGCGGGACCGCCTTCCAATATATTTTCGAATTATCGATTTCTTTGGGCAATAACTCGGCGGGAACATCGGCAACCACAGTGTCCTCGAAGGTCTGGGCCACTTTTCCAGAAAGAGTGGTCAAACGACCGAAGATGTTGACCACGCCATGCTGCACGCCGTCTTTGTTGGCAAAGGTAATGTCGCGATTTTTCAGCTGAACTGTGACCGGCACCAGAATCGTGTCGCTGGTGATCTTCACGAAATCCGTGCGCACATCAAACGGCATGGAATTGTAGTTGATCTTATGCTTAACGACTTCTTCAAGATCCTTGAACTTTACAGCCGGCGCCGACTGCAACTTCGCGAACTGCTCCAGGCGATCGAATTCTTTGGCCTGCAAGCTGGCCGAATCTGGGCCGGCGCCCAACTGCTCGAGGCCCGATCCGCTGAATCGATCAGCCTTGGTCGACATGCCCATCTGCTCATAAAGGGTAAGACCGGCGTTAGGAACATACTTCAGCGCGTCTTTCTCGCTGCGGTCCATGGTCATGTGATAGTCGCCGCACATGCAGGTATCGACGAACTCGATGATGACTTCCTGGCCGATGCCTTCGATATAGCGGTAGCGCCAGTCTTCGAACGGATATGTAGAGGTTTCGCCGCCGCCTTCTTCCATCGGCCGCTCATAGCTGCCGCCGGATGGGTGCGACTCGATCTCGTCTGGAGGGCCGTACACGATGTACATGCGCCCACGGTCCGTCATCCAACCGGGCTTGCCGGCAGCAAAGTGTTCGTTTGCGTACTCGATGCGACGATAGTGCTCGTCTTTGAATTCGTTATCTTCGCTGTCGGGATCGGGATTGCGGCGTTGCCAGAAAGCTTCGATGAACTGCTCCCGCTCTTCTTCGTTCGAGAGCTGCATGAACGCCTTGCGCTCATCGTCCGTGATGATCCAGCGCACGTCTTCGTTCAGCCACTTTTTATCGCCTTCGCTTAATTCGTGCTTAATGGCCTTCGCATTTTGTCGCTTGCGCTTCTCATCGATGGGACGCTGCAAGGGATCGACCGAGGAATTCTTGCCTTGGTCGACCTGAGACTGATCGGAGCTCGGTTGCTGATCCGAGGGGTTTGCAGCAGCCATAGCCGTGCAACCAAAACCAGCCGCTAAAACGAGCGCGAAAGATGAGACTAGACGCAAAGAAAGGAACCGGGGCATAAGGAAGAGTACTCCTTCAGACGCACTCTGAGTGTCATTATTCTATGTCTTCGCCGACGGGAATACAAGGTTTTGAACCGAAAGCACATAGTGGCGCAAACCCTGTTTATGCCAGATTCCGGGAGCAGCCATTTTGGTTGCCCTTGGATTGTAAAAGCCGGTACCGCCGCAAGTAGGGCACCACCTTTACGTTCTATTTTCGTAACAAGATGAAGTCCTGCATCAAACGAATTACCGTGCCAGCTATAATCGTTCGAGCGGCTTACCCTGGAAGCCGGCAGGGTGGAACTTTTCATCTCCACGTGTCGTATCCCCAGTTGCGGGAGACGGTGTCTATTAACCCTTTGAGCGTGACCAATAGGCGATTGGCCCGTCCAACGGCAAGGGACTGAGAGCGATGCGTGTCCCAGTCTGAGCAGGAGAACAAAATGGCGACGGCAGAAGTAATCAGCATCTCCCAGCCGGAAGTGTCGGCTCCGCCGGAATCGTGCATGATTGCCACCTCGAACCTCTGGAAGACCTATGACATGGGTTCCGAGCAGCAGGTGCATGCACTTAGAGGCGTGAATCTGCGCATCCGCCGCAATGAGTATGTCGCCATCATGGGGCCTTCAGGCTCCGGAAAATCGACGCTGATGAACCTGATCGGATGTCTGGATAGCCCCAGCCAGGGCCAATATTGGCTTAACAGCCAGCTGGTCAGCGAGTTGGATGATGACGAGCTGGCGCATATCCGGAACAAGGAAATCGGCTTCGTCTTTCAGACCTTCAACCTGCTGGCGCGGGCCACGGCTTTGCACAATGTAGAACTGCCATTGATTTATGGTGGTGTGCCTGCGTCGGAGAGGTCTGAACGGGCCAAGGAGGCCTTGGAGGCCGTGGGAATGGGACAGCGGCTGAGCCACAAGCCAAATGAGCTCTCAGGCGGTCAACGGCAGAGAGTCGCAATTGCCCGCGCGCTGGTCAATAAGCCATCCATCATTCTTGCCGACGAACCCACCGGCAATCTCGATTCGCAGACCGGCAACGAGATCATGGCGCTATTCGATCGCCTGCACGGCGAGGGAAATACCATCGTCCTTGTAACTCACGAAAACGACATCGCCGCCTACGCGCATCGCGTGATCCACATCAAGGATGGGGTAGTGGCGCGGGACGAAGCTAAGAGCTAATTCAGCTCAGTCGGAAGTGCTCATTTCAGATGCCGCGGGACTTGCCGGAGTAAGCGGCTTTTCGACGAAGAAGTCGTGATTGTACAAATTGCGATACATCCTTCCCGCGATTTCCGCCGCTTTCGGTCCGAAAGTTGGGCGGCCGCCTTGTAGGAATACAACCACGACGACTCGGCCGAAATTGGTGTTGGCATAACTGGCGAACCATCCGAAGCGGGTGCCGGCACGAGAGCAGGTTCCAGTCTTGCCTAGAACCTCTTCTTCATTGAAATTCGCGAGCAGGCGGCGCGCGGTACCGTACTCAACTGCGCCGGCCATACCGTCAGAAATCTCAGGAATCAGCCCGGCAATCGGCAGATGGCGTTTCACGATTGGTTGAAAGTTCGCAACCTCCGCCGGGGTGGTCGGGTGCTGCAGGTAATACATGGTTCCGCCATTGGCGATCGCCGTCACCAACGAGCCGAGTTGCAACGGCGTCATCGAAATACCTTCTCCGAATGAGCACATCCGTCCGACTCCGCCGAGTTTCTTTGAAATTTCTTCCTCAGGATAGACTCCCGGTTTCTCGCCCTGGATATGCCGCCCTGCCAGTTCTCCCAGACCATACAAATGCGCGTAATGCTCGACCTTTTCGAATCCCAGCTGACGGCCCAGAGCTTCGAAATATTCGTTGTTGGAGTGGGCCAGGGCAAAAGTCAGATTCATGTGGTAACGCCCGCCGAGCCGCACCTGGGTTTCTTTGGTGATGATGCCTTCACTCAAGGCCGCCAGCGCCACCGAGAGCTTGATGGTCGAGCAAGGCTGCGCGCCACTCGAGAGCGCCAGCTTCTGATTGACCATGGCGAGAATCCGCCCGCTCGTCGGCTCAATCGCAAGCATGGTGCCATTCATGTTGCCCATGGCATCAATGGCAGCCTGACGCACGATGGGATCTTCACCAGCTGCGATATCACCGTCAGTAATGTCGTCCGAGTACGAACTCGCGTAAAAGCGCTCGTAATAGTGATGCTTCTTCAGAGAGTGAACCGTGCGCGACTTTACCCGGCGGCTACGCGCCAAGTGGCGCATGTGCCGGCGCGCGTGAGGACTTTCTTTCACCGAACGAGCCTTGCGCTGGCTGGTCAAAGAACGATTACTGATGGTCGCAGCAAACGTGGACTGAATAAGCAAGAAAATGACGGCGAGACTAAGAAGGCGCGCGGTAGCGAATTTATTAGCGGACACTAACCTGTACCCACTTCCCGGGATTTGAACAGCTACTTAGATTGCAAGAACCCTGCCAGCGGCAACTTCACCCGGCATTCTTCCGCAATCTTTTGATAGTACGAGCTTTGCAGAATGAAGAATAACTAAGATTGCTTCTTGCCGTTACTAAAGGGTTACCTTTTGGCATCAGGAATCGTTGCTGCCTGCCAGTGGCGAAATTTTCATAAGGGGAATCGGACTCGTTCGTTTGGCCGAAATTTGGAGCCAAGGCAGGCCGGGCGTGCCATCATCCAGTGGTGGACCTGCACACAACCTCGCGGCTCTCAGCTTTCACCGTCGTTATTTGCGGTGTGACCTTTTTTAGTGTCGCAGCACTTTCGGGCGAAGTTGCTTCCGTTATCCCTCCCGAGGTCCGATTTAAATCCGGCTATCTAAATCCGGTGCGAAGGCCGCCGAATTTCACCTCCGCCATGCCCTGGGGGATCGCAATCGCAGACTCGCGGGTTCCGGGATTCGAAAACGCAATGGTTGAGATCGCACGCACGCGAATGACCTGTCGCGCGGGCGGTAAAGAGATTGTGTTGAACGACGATCGTGGCGACGTTCGTGGAGGATTCTATCGCCGCTATCCCTGGTTCGGGACCGATGCGCATGATCTGATCCCGCTAGCGTACTCTGATGACCATTCTGCTGTAGTTCTTCGCGTCGGCACGCGGCCCGACAAGGTTTGGCATTTTTGGGCGGCTTCACCCAGGGCCTCACTTCCGGCCGGACACATCGAAGGGTGCACGGTCAGAGTTCGTGCAAGAATCTCCCCCGGTGCTCTGCTGCAGGTTGGCTTCGACTACTGGCGAAATCAAACCGTCGGCTACGGTTCTGGCGAGAACAATCATGAAGCGGGAGCAAGCAAATGGTATTTACCCTCAGATCAGTGGCAAGAAGCGGTTTTTACTGACATCAAACATCAGCTATGAGCATTAAGCAGTGAGCAATCTCGATTGTTCGGCCTGCTCATCGCTCATTGCTCACCGCTCGCTGTCCTCGCAGGTTGCACCTTGCCGTTGTAAGCTAAAGGCTAAGAGCTAATAGCTTTCATGCAGTTCACAGAACAGTTCGACATAGTGATCGTTGGAGCTGGGCACGCCGGCTGCGAGGCCGCCGTGGCCTGCGCTCGTATGGGCCTGAAGACCGCACTGTATACGCTGAACGTCGATCTCATCGCGCAGATGTCATGCAATCCGGCGGTGGGTGGCATTGCTAAGGGTCATCTGGTCCGCGAAGTCGATGCCCTCGGCGGCATCATGGGCGAAGTCACGGACGCGGTTGGCATCCAGTTTCGTTTGCTGAACACGTCCCGTGGCCCGGCTGTCTGGTCGCCGCGCGCGCAGTGTGACAAGCAGGCCTATCGCTTAAAGATGCGAGAGGTGCTCGAGTCGCAGCCGAATCTCAAGATCAAGCAGGCGGAGGTGGCTGATTTGATCGTTGCGGACAGCCGTCAGCCCTCAGCCGTCAGCCATCAGCCAGAAACGCAGCCGTTCGTCGTTGGTCCTTCGTCGTTGGCCGAAAATCAAAGTTCGAGGGTGCCCCATCCTTCCCCTTCAGGGGAGGGTGGGATTGTTGACCTTCCGCACGATCTTCCTGTCTGCGACCAAGCGCCAACGACCAACGACCCACGACGGATTCTCGGTATCAAACTCCGCGACGGCCGTACCGTTGGCGCCCAAGCCGTCATCATCACCACGGGCACATTTCTCAACGGTCTAATTCACTGCGGCGAACAGCAATATCCCGCCGGGCGCTCGGGCGAGCCGAATGCAGTTCTCCTGGGCGAGTCTCTGAAAAAGCTGGGCCTGCGCGGATGCCGATTGAAGACCGGAACTCCGCCGCGCCTTGATGGCCGGACGATCGACTGGTCGAAGTTTCAGGTACAGCCCGGCGATCCAGACCCCACGCCGTTCAGCTTTCGCACGAAGCGCGTCGCCCATTACGAGTCGCAAGTGCCCTGCTATATCGCATGGACCACGCCCGAAACTCATCGCATTATTCGCGAAAATGTTCATCGCTCGCCGATGTACAGCGGGCAAATTCAATCTATCGGGCCGCGCTATTGCCCCTCGATTGAAGACAAGATCGTCAAGTTTCCGGACAAGACCACGCACCAGCTTTTTCTTGAGCCCGAGGGGCTGAACACGCACGAAATCTACGTAAACGGCATGAGCACGTCATTGCCGGTAGAAGTGCAGCTGGCAATTTTGAAATCGGTTCCGGGGCTGGAAACCGCCGAGATGCTGCGCCCGGGATATGCGATCGAATATGACGCGATCGATCCCACCGAACTTGAGCGCACACTTGAAACCAAGAAGATAGCCGGCCTGTTTCTTGCCGGACAGATTAACGGCACTTCTGGTTATGAAGAGGCCGCTTGCCAGGGACTGATGGCCGGGATCAATGCCGGATTGAAGGTGAAGAATCAGCCCCCGCTGATTCTCGATCGCACTGAAGCCTATACGGCGATTCTGATCGACGATCTCATTTCGAAAGGCACGAACGAGCCCTACCGCATGTTCACCTCGCGGGCCGAGTTCCGTCTGCATTTGCGCATTGACAACGCCGACCGACGGCTTACGCCACACGGCCGCCGCGTGGGATTGATCTCGGACGAAGCCTGGTCTGATTTTCTTGCCAAGCAGGAGCGGCAGCAGCGGATGAAGGAGTTGCTGGAAAAGACGAAGCTGAGTGCTGGAATGCTGGGGAGCATTCAGCAATCAGCAATCAGCACTCAGCCCGAATCCAATACAGGCCACATGGGGGCGGGTGCCCTCACCCGCCCGGCCGAGCAAGGCTCGGCAACAGCTGCTATTCGCGAAACTCCTGCCAAGTTCCACGACCGGGAAGGGCACCACTTTAGTCGTGCCGCAAACGCCGCCGCGAGTGATGCGGCTTTAGCCGCTGAGGTCAGGCCCGAAATCGACCTCTCTGCGGCGCTCGGCCAGCCGCTCGCTCAACTTCTCAAGCGGCCCGAGATCACGATTGAACATCTGGTTCCGATCCTCCGAGATGTCACTCCGGATTTTTTTGAGTCCTCGGCGGCTAAAGCCGACAATTCCAATGAACTCGATCCGGCACGAGTAAACTCGTGCCCTTCCCGATCTGGCGACGATCAACGACCGGCGACCCACGACGGAAATGTTTCGCACGACGCACGACGCCCGACGCACGACGTACTTCCCTCTTCCATCCGCAACGAACTCAAGTCCGTCGAAACGGAGATCAAATACGAAGGCTATCTTCAGCAGCAGCAGCGCGCCATCGACCGGCTGAAGAAAGCTGAGCAGCGCAACATTCCCGAATGGTTCGACTACCGCTCGGTGAGCGGGCTCTCGCGCGAGATGCAGGAAAAGCTGACCAAAGTCCGTCCTCGCACGCTGGGCCATGCCTCCCGAATCCCTGGTGTTACGCCAGCCGCCGTTTCTCTGGTGAACGTCTACATCGAGATTCAGGCGAAGCGGCGGGAACAAGTTGCCGCAATCTGACCTGCATTTCGTCGCCACATTCATGTCCGAAAATGGCCAGCCGGTTTCGGACAATTGGGCTATCGTAGATGCATGTTGCTCGATGCGGCTACTTGTTCCCGGGCCCGCAAGACTCGTGATCCACGCTTTGATGGTCGCTTCTTCGTCGGGGTTCTGACGACGGGAATCTACTGCCGGCCGGTGTGCCCGGCGCGGCCGCCGAAGGAAGAAAATGTCCGTTATTTCGCAAGCGCCGCTGCTGCAGCTGAGGCCGGCTTACGCCCATGCCTGCGCTGCCGGCCTGAAACCGCTCCCGGGACTCCCGCGTGGCTCGGCACTTCGACAACGGTTTCGCGAGCTCTGCGGCTCATCGGCGAGAGCGATCTTGAGACTGGAGGTGTGGAAACTCTCTCGTCTCGGCTCGGCGTTGGTTCCCGCCATTTACGCCGACTTTTTCTGCAGCATCTCGGCGCTACACCGGTGGCTGTCATCCAGACTCGCCGTCTTCATTTCGCCAAGACTTTGCTTAACGAAAGCACGCTGCCGATGAATCAGATTGCGCTGGCCTCCGGTTTCGGCAGCATTCGGCGATTCAATGCCTGTTTCCAGAAGACCTACGGGCGCACGCCGACGCACTTGCGAAAACTTGGGGCACGCCGCTCGACCGCGACGGACAATGAATACCGTTTCTCGTTGCGCTATCGCCCACCATTTTGCTGGGAAGCCCTGCTCGATTTTCTTGCTCCGCGCGCCACGCCAGGGGTTGAGTCCGTCGAAGGCGGCATCTATCGGCGCACATTTGCTCTGCATGGCGAAGCGGGATGGATGGAAATTGCTCTCAATCGGGAAGCCGACGCGCTCGATGTGCGCATTCACTACCCGCAGCCGCGCTGGCTTTTTCTGATCATCGAGCGCGTACGTGCCATGTTCGACCTGGCTGCCGATCCTGAGGTTGTGTCGCTCCAACTGCGCCGTGATCCTTTGCTGGGGCCGAGGATCGCGAGCAAGCCGGGCATTCGAATTCCTGGTTCATGGGATGGATTTGAGCTGGCGGTGCGCGCAGTGCTAGGGCAGCAGGTGACGGTCCGCGGTGCGACCACGCTCGCGGGAAGACTCGTGCGCGAATTCGGGGAGCGGATCGACGGAGTCCCGGGGCTGACACATTTGTTTCCTCCGCCTGAAAAGATTGCTAACGCAGATTTATCACGCGTTGGCTTGCCGCGAGCGCGGGCAAACACGTTGCGCTCTCTCGCCAGGGCGGTCGCCGAGGGCAGAATTTCTTTTTCCAGTGGAGTCAGGCTCGAAGAATTCATCACTGCGTTCCGGCAAATTCCTGGAATTGGGGACTGGACAGCGCAATACGTAGCCATGCGGGCGCTATCCGAGCCGGACGCGTTCCCCGCAGCCGACCTCGGTCTTCTCCGCGCGACCGGCCTGCGGAATCCCCGCGAAATGCAAGCCCGCGCCGAAGCTTGGCGTCCATGGCGAGCTTATGCCGCCATGTGGCTTTGGCAGACAAAATCAAATCCATCAAAGACGGGACGAATGGTCCCAAAGGAAGGAGCCAAACATGCACACATCATTCACTCAAATCGAAAGCCCGCTCGGAGCGTTGCTGCTGGCGTCTGACGAGAAAGGCCTGCGCGAAATCAACTTTATGGATGGCCGTCATCCCGCCCGCCCAAAGCCTGAGTGGCAGGAGGATTCTGCCGCGCTGAAGGAAACGGTTCGTCAACTTCGAGCCTACTTCTCAGGCGAGCTGAAAGACTTCGACCTGCCACTCGCACCGCAGGGAACGGAATTTCAGCAAAACGTCTGGGCCGAGCTTTGCAAGATTCCCTATGGCGAGACCATCTCCTACGGCGAACTCGCGCGCAGGATTGGAAATCCGAACGCAAGCCGCGCGGTTGGCCTGGCGAATGGATCGAACCCCATTCCTGTCATTATTCCGTGCCATCGCGTGATTGGTTCGAATGGCAAGCTGACGGGCTATGGAGGCGGATTGCCGATCAAGGAGAAGTTGCTGGCACTGGAGAAGAGGCAACTGCGTCTACTCTGAGAAGAACGCGATTGGCACGGGCGAGGACGCCCGTGCCCCCACGAGCTGATTGCTGTGCTGGAGAGAGTGCAAGTACGATTTCCTTGGTTCCGTTCGTCGCGGGGTGATTCCGCGCCTCGATCTGCTCCGCATGGGAGCAGAGGCAGGATAGTCGTACATTCTCTGTTCAGTTAACATATTTTCAGGGCAGCTGCCCGCATCCAACTCACTATGATTCAGCTCACTATTATCCGGAAATTCTTATTCTTTTTTGCTTTGTTGCTTCTGAGTTCCATCGCCTTTGCGCAAGACCCCTCGCTGTTGCGTCCACCAAAAGGTGCCCCGGTGGCGATCATTGTTTTTCAGGATTTGCAATGCCCGAAGTGCCGCATGGACGCGCCGATCGAGGAAGAGGCAGCACGCAAGCACAACGTCCCGCTCGTTCGCCACGACTTTCCGCTGCCCATGCACAACTGGTCTTTTAATGCAGCCGTGATGGCCCGGTATTTCGATTCGGTATCCCCGGACCTCGGCAACCAGTTCCGCGACTTCATCTTTCAGCACCAGCCAGAAATCTTGCCCGACAATCTGCAGAGTTATGCGCAGAGATTTGCGGCGGAACACAAGGTGCAACTGCCGTTCGTGATCGATCCGCAAGGCAAGTTTGCAGCCCAGGTTAATGCCGACAAGGAGTTGGGGCGGAAGGTCAACATCCAGCACACGCCGACAATCTACGTGGTCAGTAGCAAAAATCCGGCCAAGCCGTTCGTGGAAGTAGGCGACAGCAGCCAGCTGTTTCAGACGGTAGAGGCCATGCAGGCGCAATAGGCGGGATTGGGGTCACCCTGCGCGCTTGGCATCTTCAAACGCGTGCTTCTTCTGCAAATCATCAAAGGCCGATTTCATTTCGGCTTCGAATTTCTCTGCTTGCGCTAGCAACGCGGCATTGGCAGATGCCCATTCACCTTCTACCGTCATGAGACCTGAGGTCGCCAGTCCGCGTGCGATCTCGAGCACGTGCGGAACGGTGCTTTCAACGTAAAGCGCCTCGGCAGGATCGCCGATCCACACGTTTCCCCCAAGAAGTTTGGTTTGCCAGAAAACTTTTCGCGAAATCAGCCTTGAAATATCTTCGTCGCTGGCGCGTCCGAAGACCCATTTGTTGCGCTTGAAATCATAGTATCGGCTGGAAAACTGAACTGGTACGAGCTTTCCCGACTTCAGAAACTCGAGCTGGCGGCGGTCAACTTCTTTTCGCAGCGCGTTCACCACCGGGCCCTCAACATCCTTGGGCTCCATCGAGGGAAGCACGTCGCGCACTGTCACCGAGAGATTGACAGCGACCGGCGCGTGCAGGCCATCGGAGTTTCCGAGCTTCACGTCGGCGTGCAGGACCCAGAAATCGGCTCCCGCGGTTGAACTGTGAAACGGCCATTTGAACTCGACCATCAGCGGAAGACCGCTCAGGGTTACGTAGACGTTTCGATCAGGCTGTCCGTCCCGTGTGGATTCAGACATTTTGGGATCCCATTCCTCCGAGAAATTTGGAATAAGAATTTTACGACAGAAATAAAAAAGGCGACCCGAAGGCCGCCTTGTCTGGAGTTCGCCAAAGGTTATTTCGAGCCGGCTCTTGCGGCCATGGTCTTTGCCTGTCCAGGCTGCTGATGCAAAGCGCTGATCTTAGCGAGAATGTGCTGCATGTCTTCGCCGGTATCGATGTTCCCGTCAACATAGGGATGCCGGGAACCATCGGTGTGCAGGACGAGAACCTTCGCCTTCTGCCCCTTCTTCACGATGTAAGGAAGGTGATGGCGGTCATCGCGCGTGAGCGTCGCGCCCAGTATCACCAGCTCAAATGAATCCTTGTTGAGCGCTTCCTGTACGCCCTTGCGGCCCACAGCGGTTTGCACCTGGTATCCCGATTTCTGCAGCTCCGAAGCTTGAGACGCCAGTACTTCTTCGTTCAACTCCCCGTAAAGAACCTTCAGTTTGGACATTTTCGGGCCTCTCCCCCTGTCCAAAACGGTAGCAACCGACCAGCAGGTTGAGAACGTAACCGAAGATCAACGACGGAGGAGCTTTTCAGACCCTTTTGTCCCTGTTCTTCCGTGGTTTGCCGGTTCTTCCCGGCGCCTGTCGCGAATAAGAGATGCCGAGGAGTGATGAGGAAATTCTGCTACTTAGCCCGCTCTGCAGTGTTAAATTATTGCGGAAAGGAAAATTCTGAGAATGCGCGCGTCTACTTCCCCAGTTCTATTACTTGCAATGTTACTCGGTCCTGCGGCGACCCTGGTTGCGCAGGATGCTCAGACATTTTGCAACTTCGCGGACGACAATCAGGTAACAATTCAGTACCACCCGACTCCGAAAGAAGAGCCCCACAACGGCAAAGTCTGGGCGCCCGGAATCACGCTCTACGTGCAAACGCCGCTCACGCTCGGGGGTTCGGAGATCCCGCTCGGCGCCTATAGCGTTTACTTGATTCCAGACAGAAAAAACTGGACTGCCATTGTCAATAAGAACGTAAGCGCGGGTGCTGCTTACGATGCTTCCAAGGATGTAGCTCGCGCTCCGATGGAAGTGGGGGAAATTCCGCAGCCGACGAAAGAGATGCAGCTTTCTTTCGCCCACATGGCCCCAAAAGAATGCAGCTTGCGCGTCTACTATCAGAAAACCGGGGCATTTGTTTCATTCATGGAAAAATAGCTCGTGGTGGCTTCAGAAGATAGCCAGTGCGGGTCGGACACTCTTGTCCGACCGTCTTCAATCTGACTTATGAAGTACCTTTTGCTGATTCTCGCTCTGCTCGGCATTGCCGCCGCGTCGCTTGCCCTTCGCGAGCACTACCGTCCTTATGGCGAATCGGTGTGCGACATCAATGCACACTGGGATTGCGGCATTGTCAATCACAGCCCGTACGCGGTGATCCCGCGAGGATCGGAGCATGGGCTTCCGGTCGCGGTGATCGGGATCGCTGGTTACATCGTTCTTGGCGTCCTGGCATGGAAACGCGCATACAAGAGCATGCTCGTTCTCGCCATTCCCGCGCTGGCGTATTCGCTTTATCTTGCTTCTCTCGAGGCATCGCCTAACAAATTAGGCGTGTGGTGCCTATATTGCGCGATTTCCCTGGGAACGATTTCGCTGATGACGCTGCTACTGCTGCTTCGATTGTTACTCGCACGCCCGTCCGTTTCGGATGCTTCCCAAGCTACCTGACTACTTCCGTCGAATTGCTGCGCCTTGAGTCCAGCATGAGCCGCGAATTCGCTTGGCGTCCCGTGAGTAACTACACTGCCTGCCCCGCGCAAAACCCTGACGCCCAGGCCCACTGAAAATTAAATCCGCCGAGGTGACCAGTTACGTCCACAACTTCGCCAATGAAATAGAGGCCGGGCACTTTGCGGCTCTCCATGGTCTTGCCGGAGAGTTCGTTGGTGTCCACGCCTCCGGCAGTGACTTCGGCTTTATCGTAGCCCTCGGTACCTTCCGGACTCACCACCCAGTTGTGCACCTCGCGTTCGAGTTCTGCGAGCGAGTGGTTGCTCCACGACTGCGGCGGATGCAGATCGATCCAGCGATCGGCCAAGCGATGAGGCAACACCGCGCGCAACGCTGCTTTCAATGCGGAAAGATCGCGGCGGGCAACTTTGTCATCGCCGTTGCGAAGCGCCGCGGTGACCTCGTGTCCGGGAGCCACGTCGATGGTTATAGAAGTGGAAGGTTTCCAGTAAGAAGAAATCTGCAGAATGGCCGGCCCACTGAGGCCGCGATGAGTGAAAAGCATCTTTTCACGGAAGCGCTGCTTGCCAGTGGTTTTCTCGACAATCGTGGTCACCACCTCGGCCGAGACTCCGGCCAAGTCGCAGTAATGTTGCCGGTCGTCATCGTTCAAAAGCAGTGGAACGAGCGCGGGCCGGGTGGCATTGATTCGCAAACCAAACTGCTGCGCCAGATCATAACCAAATGAAGTAGCGCCCATCTTTGGGATGGAGAGACCGCCGGTTGCGACCACCAATGCCTGCGTGCGGAATTCGGCGTCTTTGGTATCAATGCCGAAATTCTTAGCAAGTCCGACTCTCTCAACGAAGACGTTGGTAAAAATCTTCACCCCCGCTTTTCGGCATTCTGATTCGAGCATGCTCACTATTTGATGGGACGACCCGTCGCAGAAAAGTTGTCCCAGAGTTTTTTCGTGATAGGCGATGCCGTGCTTTTCGACCAGCGCGATGAAGTCGGCGGCAGTGTAAGCCGACAATGCCGATTTCGCGAAGTGCGGGTTAGCAGAGATGAAGTTTTCCGGCTGGCAGTGCAGATTGGTGAAATTGCAGCGGCCCCCGCCAGAAATCAGAATTTTTTTGCCGATGCGACCGGCGCGCTCGAGCACGGCGACGCGTCGTCCGCGTTTGCCCGCCTCCATGGCGCAGAATAGGCCAGCCGCGCCTCCGCCGAGAATGACGACGTCGAATTCGTGCTTCACGAGCGTCATATTCTACGAGTTTTGTATTCACCGCCGAACACGCAGAGGCGCAGAGGAACAAGGAATCGAGATTTTCTCGGCGAACTCGGCGATCTCTGCGGTGAAATGCCTTTCTGTGATCCTACGAGCTTTGTATTCACCACCGAGCACGCAGAGGCGCAGAGGAACAAGCCATCGAGATTTTCTCCGCGAACTCGGTGATCTCTGCGGTGAAATGCCTTTCTACGATCCACGAGGTTTGTATTCACCGCCGAGCACGCAGAGGTCACAGAGGAACAAGGAATGGAGATTTTCTCCGCGAACTCGGCGATCTCTGCGGTGAAACGCTTTTCTGTGATCCTCTATACCGTGTCCGCAATTGGAGTTCGGTCACTGCCCTAGTGACTTCAAAAGCGAACGAAAGTCCGCAGGAGGCTCGCACTCAAGCGCGACGATCTCTCCTGAGCGCGGATGAACGAATTCCAGACGCGCCGCATGCAGGGCGACCCGGGCAATTCGCCGCTCACTAGCTTCAGTCGCACTGTACTTGCGATCGCCGATCACCACGTGTCCAAAGGCTGAAAATTGCACTCGAATTTGGTTCTGCAGCCCGGTGACCAATGCAATCCGAACCAGCGAAGCTCCCCGCAAGGAGCGCTCCACCGAATACGTGAGTTCAGCACGCGCCGCTTTCCGGTCCCGCTCCGTACTCAACTGCTGGTGCATGCCCTCCTTGCGGAGATAATGAACCAGCGCTCCTTTGCTCGGATTGGGGTGCCCGCGAACCACGGCCAGGTATTGCCGGACCGGAGTATGCGCAAGAAACTGCCGAACCAGCGCGTCCCGGTCGCGCGCGGTCTTGGCGAGCAGCAGAACTCCGGAAGCGAAGCGGTCGATGCGATGCACAATCAAGGCCCGCTGTCTGCGGGGTTCGAGAGCGCGCGACAGCAGAGCCAACGCCGATGGCGCATCCGAGCCCGGAACAGGCACGGCCAGAAGCCCGGCAGGCTTATTCACCGCCACAACCGCATCATCTTCGTACAGGATGGCGAGCTCACGCGAGAACCGCGGCTTGATTGGGCGACGATTACCTGAGCCGGAACTGAATTTTCGGGGCCGAGTCACAGGCGCCCCGGCTTGCGCTCGCAGTGGTGAGTGAATTTGTCCGGAAAGCCCATGCCTCAATTTACTATCGTTCGAAGCATCGCCGAATAGCTCGGGTGTGGTGCCGGTATTGCGCGATTTCGCTGGGAACTAGTGCAGATGAAACTGCACTTCAACCAAGATTTCAGCCGGAACCGGCTTTCCGCCTTTCGTGGCTGGCCTGAATTTCCAGCTTCTGACGGCATCCATCGCTTTCTCATCGAGCCCTTTTCCCACTCCGCTGATCACCGTGATATGGCTGGAACTTCCGTCGGCCTCGACAATCAAACCAATGACGCACGTGCCCTCGTATTTCGCAAGACGCGCCTCTTTGGAGTACTCCGGGTCAGGATCAAAAATGGCCTGCGGCGGAGTCACACAGGGTTCCGGGTTTTTCTCGCTGCAAATTCTGTTCATCGAAGTAAGGTCGCTCGGCAGTGGGCCAGCAATTGATAGAAGGTTTAAAACCGCTTCGTTGTTCCCCTTCGCCGCCGCGCTCCTAAACCACTTGGCAGCTTCGTCCTTGTCGGGATTCACTCCCAGCCCTTGCTGAAACAGGCGCCCGAGATTGTTTTCGGCCTCTGCATTGCCCTGTTCGGCGGCTTTGCGATACCATTTCGCCGCTTCGGCATAATCCTGCTTCACGCCCCAACCGTTCTGGTAAAGCCAACCGATGTTGTTTTGTGCATCGGAATTGCCCTTATCCGCCGCTCGTTGATACCACGTCAGCGCCTTTTCATAATCTTTTTCAACCCCAAATCCGTTTTTGTAGAGGACACCAATATTGTTCTGCGCGACCGCGCTGCCATGCGAGGCCGACCGGTAGTACCATGCCATTGCCTGAAAGTAGTCCTGCTTGACCCCAAATCCGTTTTGGTAAAGGTGCCCGAGATTGTTTTCCGCGCCCTCATTTTGTTTCTCAGCGGCTTTTCGATACCACTCCTCCGCCTGTGCGTAATCTTGCGGCACACCGTACCCACTCTCATACAGCAACCCCAGGTTGTTCTCCGCGAAATCATTGCCCTGGTCCGCTGCCTTCCGGAACCAGAGCATGGCTTGGCTGTAATCCTTGGTTACTCCTTTGCCATCGCGATACAGTGAACCCAGATTGCCTTCCGCTTTGGCATTGCCCTGCTGGGCGGATTTCAGATACCAACTTGCCGCTCCTGCATAATCCTGCGGTACACCCAAAGCATGTTGATACAGCCATCCCAGATCGTTCTCCGCTTCGGCATTGCCCTGATCCGCTGCCTTCTGATACCAGACTAGTGCCGAGGCATAGTCTCCCTGTTGGAAATATTGCGTACCAAGGCGCTCTTGTGCTTCAGGCGTTGCGGGCGGGGGAGTAGTGCGCGTCTCAGCAAGACTCCCGAGCGGAACAATGAGTAGGCACAACGAAAGAACAGGCCTCAGGTTCAACTTCATCTCAACCTGCGTCCAATTTCGATCCTGAAAACAACCCTGATTATAGGCCGTAGCCACAGAAAATTCGGAATTGTACTATTCGTTGGGGAAGTTCCAGCACTCTCACATTCAGCGCAGGAGAACTGAAATGAAGTCGTTGCTCTTGTTGAGTGTCGTGGTCCTGCTCAGCGCAGATGTGCAGGCACAGACCACAAATGACGTAGAGGATCGTGACGCGAACGTCACAACGAATCTGGCGGGCGCATGGAAATTGGTTTCGCTCGAACAGCCCGGCG
This sequence comes from Terriglobales bacterium, assembly GCA_035651555.1. GTDB lineage: Bacteria > Acidobacteriota > Terriglobia > Terriglobales > Acidobacteriaceae > Gp1-AA145. The sequence continues at coordinate 111,870 of DASRFL010000039.1, read as the reverse complement.
CCGATGGAAAACTTCAAACAGCAGACTGCGCCGGCATGTTCGTCTTCTCAAATGACGGTAAAGCATCTGTCCAGATCATGTTCCGGAATGCGCAGACCGGCAGTACATACGCGCAAGGCGGTTACGAGGCTTCCTACGGCAGCTACCACATCGACAGTTCTTCCACGTTCACGTTCCACATTGAAGGCGCACTTGTGCGTGCGCTCACAGGCAAGGAGCTGAAACGCCAGTACCAGATTTCCGGCAATCGCTTGACCGTCACGTCGACCGACCCAAACGAACACTGGAAGGTCGTGTGGGAACGCTACTGAGATGTGAGAGTCAAACGAATGAAAAAACTCATGCTCGGACAAAACAACGAATGAAAAAACTCATGCTCGGACAAAACAACAGATGGAGCAAATGAGCTATCGCTGAAAGGAGCATCAACAGTGCCAGAACCATCCAGTGGGGCCAAGAAGCTGATCGGAGACTTTGCCCCGAAACTTGTCGAACTTACCGATCGAGTGCTGTTTGACGATGTCTGGGAGCGGAAGGAGCTCTCTAAACGCGACCGCAGCCTTATCACAGTGGCGGCGCTGACTGCATTAAATCGTCCCGACCAATTGAGGTTCCATCTAGGCAAGGCGGTGGAGAATGGAGTCAAGCAGCAGGAGTTGATCGAGGTCGTCACTCACCTTGCGTTCTACTCTGGTTGGCCGAACGCAATGACTGCCATCATGTTGGCAAAAGAGCTTTTCGAAAAAACCTAATAGCTACCGCGTGGGTAATCCATGGTTTGCTTTGGCAAAACAAAAAGGCGACCCTTTCGGGTCGCCTTTTGAAACGAATTGAAAGTGGTTGTTAGACCCCTTTTACGTTCTCGGCTTGCCAGCCCTTCGGGCCTTTGACTACGTCGAACTGGACTTGCTGACCTTCCTGCAGGCTGCGGAATCCATTGGCTTGAATGGCCGAGAAGTGCACAAACACGTCCTCGCCGTTCTGGCGGCTGATGAAACCATAACCCTTGGCGTCGTTAAACCACTTTACTGTTCCTGTTTCCATGATGTTGCTTTTGTTCCTTTGTGTTGAAATCGCGCTGAGTTTTGCTGGACTTCTGCAGGCAGGCCACGCACTAGGCGGGAGTTGCTAAATGCAAAGTACCGCTAAATCAAACGCATTTTCATTGTACCTGATCCCGTCAAGAAAAACGAGTCCCACGAACCTTTTTCTGGCCTAAAACTCCAGGCTACAAAGAGTTGCCGGGACAGGAGTTTGCCGGTTACTCCAATCGCAGGCGGTCGAGCATCTTTTGATATGTGGGCCGTAGCGCCGCGAAATCTTTCTCGGGGGCGATAAAGATGAGATAGACAAAGCTTCCGCTCGGGCCTTGCGTGACTACAAGCCAATCGTGCTCGGGCAAAGGCTTGCCATCCTGCAGCAGAGGAGAGTCGCCGCTCAGATCGGCGGAACGCGCGTCGCGGCCACCTGCCGTCTCGTGTCTCAGGTCCCCATTTTGACGTAGGCCAGGGTTTGACTGCTGCAGGCTCTGAATCAAGTCCTGCGCAGCCTGGTCGAGTGACGTGGCATTGGGATCTTGCGTGCTACTTATGATTACTCCGTAGGCGATTGCATTCGGAGTTGCGGCGGCCTTCGGTGCGATGGTGATCTGGTTCTGCCCCGAAGCCGTCGCCCAGTTCGACGGATAGGAAATACTCACTCCCATCTGGCGCAGTTCGGCGAACTGATCGCTCGGCTTTACCTGATCGAAGCTGACATTGGTGATGGCCCCCGCGTTCGCTGCCTCTTGAATGCTTTGTTGCGCGTTCGGGGGCACCGCGCCATTCTTCAGATTTTCCCGCGCCCACAGCCCCTGCTTTGCGCCATCGGAGATTTCCTGCGCAGTGTAAGCACGGATGTCGGTAGCTTCCTTCTTCGCACGCTCGAAAGCGTGGCTGTCGCTCAAATACTGTTTCGACGGCCAGTTCTGGATTTCCTTCTGGATCGCCTCGGTCCTGTTTCCCGGATTCGGATGGTCGCTCAAAAATTGCGGCGGAGAGCCGCCCTGCTTGTTCAGGGTCTCGAAGAAGTTCGCCAGCTCAATCGGGTTGTAACCGGCTTTGTACATGATGACCGCGCCAACTGCGTCCGCCTGGGCTTCGTCAGCGCGCGAATATTTCAGCATGAATACTCCGGTTCCAGCCACGCCGACTCGGGCGATAGTGCCCGCCGTTCCGCCGAGAATTCCGCCAAGCACTCCGCCGACGGCACCGAGAATTCCCTGTAGATTCTGGCGCCCTACGCTCTTTGCCGTGTGCTGCATATAGATGTGCGACATCTCGTGCGCCATAACACCTGCGAGCTGCGCTTCATTCGCGGCGGCCGTAATCGTGCCAATGTTGATGAAAATCGGCCCGCCAGGCAGGGCAAAGGCATTGATCTCTTTTTGTGGAACCACATGAAATTGATAAGGCCACGAAGCATCCGCAGGAATCTGCTTAACCAGCTTCGCCCCGAGCCGCTGCACGTATTTCGTGACTGGGCTTGAGCTGGATGTCTTCTCATATCGGCCTCATGCTATTCACAAATGGGCGGCTTGGTGCTGCAGAAATTAAGATATCGCGCATGGCGGCGGAGGAAAAGTATATGGATGCCGGCAATCGTGATCGCAGAAGTCACAATCCCTTCCCTGTGCCCGGCAAGCTAGGAGGTCCAAGAATCTGACCTGAGTGAAGCCGAGCGGGCGTGGCAGCCTCCACGATGTTTTCCCGGTCCGCGGCATATTTTTTCCGCACGGATAACGATCAGGCAGGAAAGTACGTCTGACTTTGTGTGTGCAAGGAACACCTATGAGAAAGCACATTCTTTATGCCCTGCTAGCGACAATGGCTGCTGTTCCACTCGCTTACGGCAAAGGCCCGGTCGACCTCATTTTAGTTTCGGGCGGCGGACTTAATCAGCCGGTCGAGATTTCCGACCCTGAAGCTCTAAACGCGTTCAATCCGTGGGTGGGCCAGTTTGCAGATTGGAAATCGCGATCGCTTGCTGACGCGCCATGTTTCCGCCGCTCGGTGGAAGTCATGTTCTACATGAAATGGCCGGAACGCCGCCCGTCGGCATTGGATCGCGGCGACCTGAAGATGATCTATGCCACACGCTACTGCTGGGATGGCACAGCCGGATATGTGTATCTGCCGGGGCGCAGCGAGCCGCTTTACAGTTTCAACAGCGGCACGATTATCCGTGGCGATGCCGACGGCAAATGGCACAAGGCAACTCCTGGGTGGGACTCATTGTTGAGCAGTGCCGTGGCGATGAGAGATCAGGAAGCCTCGCCTGACATGATGGTTATCAGCGGAGGAGAGCTGCGACATCCAGTCGAGATCACGGATCCGGAACTGCTCGCGAAATTTGATCCCTGGGCAGGCGTGTTTGTTAATTGGCAGACCCCGGCGCGCATGGGACCATGCAATTGGGAATATGAGGTCACGTATTTCAAGCGAGGGACCGGGTTCAAAAAAGAAACCAAACCAGCGACACCGGATGATCGGACAGGCCTCAGACTGATTTACGGCCTGCGCTATTGCATGGGTGATGCAGGCGAGTCGGGCTACGTACACCTCGCAGGCTATACCGATAAATTTTGGGAACAGAATGTCCACATAGTGTGGGATGGGACGCAGGCGGGAGAGTGGCATCCCTCAACCGCAGCGTGGAAGGAATTCATATCACGCGAGGTGAACGAGCAAGTACGTAGCGCGAGTGTCTCGAACCCTTAGAGTATGGGCTCGGTTCGCCCATCTCCTACGCACCAAAAACATTTCTGTTCAAAAAACTGTTGCGAAACTTACCCTGCGGGTCAAATTCATTGCAGAGCTTCACGAAGTCCGACAGCTTCTCGTAATGCGGCCGCAATTGCTCCCGCGACATGGTGAACAGCTTTCCCCAGTGCGGATGGGCCTGGAACGGCGCCAACTCTCGTTCGATCACGGGCAAGAGCTTGCTGACCGCCGGCCAGTCCTGCTTCCAGGTGAAGTGGATCGTAACGCAAGACTGCCGATAGCACGGGCTCATCCACAAATCGTCGGCGGCGATGGCGCGGATTTCCGTGATCAGCAGGTGCGGGCTGACCATTTCATGGAGCCGCTGGACGGCGAGGATTGCATCCAGCGCATGTTGCCGGGGCACGAAGTACTCCGACTGCAGCTCTTTCCCTGCGCTGGGGGTAAATCCCATGCGGAAATGCGGCAGACGCTCGTACCACGGCCCGGGAACGCCCATCTGTTCGGTACAGTTCTCCGCCGACAGCTCGATGATCGGGTGCAGGTTGCGGGTGGCGAGTTTGCCGCCATGAAACGTCGGCCCGGCGTCGAACTGCGGTTGCACATCCGTCCGACACTTCAGCCAAACTTCGTTGATCACTGGCCTGCGCCAGTCTGTAAAAAGACTAACGCTGTACGCCGCGCCTTCAATGGCGTCAAAGTCTTTTGTCAGTTGATCGAACGGCAGGTCTTCATACACGTACTGGCGCATGGTGTAAGTGGGCTGAAGATCCAGAGTGATTTTGGTGATGACACCAAGAGCGCCTAGACCCACGACTGCGCCCTTGAATGTCTCCCCGTCTCTTTCGCGCGATAGTGTTCGAACTTCGCCAGATGCCAGAATGAATTCCAGAGCGGAAACTGCGGTCGACAAGTTTCCGTTTTTCTCGCCCGAACCGTGGGTCCCGGTGCTGCACGCGCCGGCAACAGAAATGTGAGGCAGCGAGGCCAGATTGTGCAGCGCAAATCCTCGTTCGTGCAGTTGAGGAGCCAGGTCGCCGTAGGTCATGCCGGCTTCAATCGTCACGGTCCGCGCTTTCGCGTCCAATGCAACGATCTTGTGCTGCGGTTTCAGCGAAAGGAATTCGTGTGTCGTGTCTGCAATGTCGTTGAAGCAATGGCGCGTGCCGAGAACCTTGAAGTGGTTGTGCTCTTTGACGAACTGCTGAACTTCCGCCTGCGACGTGGCTGGAGTCAACTGCTGCGTTCCGTATTCAAGATTGCGTGACCAGTTGGTCAATTTCTCATTCGACGCCCACGCAAGCACCGGCGAGACGAACGGGCTTGCTGCCGCTACCGAACCGAGCTTGATGAAGGTCCTTTTATTCACAATTTCGAACTCCTGAAGGCCTTCAATATAGCGCAGTTCTGAATCGGAAGCGGTTGCCCCATTCTTCTCGTGTTCTGGCTTATGGTTGTCATCCCGAGGGCGGACTCCGAAGGAGGCCGGCAGAGGGACCTTACGATGCCCGTGAATCACCACGGACGCAAGTCGGGACGACCGATGCGCCCGAACTGGCGCAGCCACACCGCATTGGCAGGATAAGCCGACGTTAGGTCCCTCTCTCGCCCGCTTTCAGCGTGCGAGTTCGGGATGACAATCACAAAAGGGGGCAACCGTCGTTACCTCAGTTACTTCTTTATGCGATGCCATGCCTGCGAACATTAAGCAATCGGAGATCGCATGCGTCGGTTCACAGCAGCTGTATTCGCGGCAGTTTTTTCCGTAACAACAACGGGGCTGGCTCAAGCCCCAAGAGTAAAACGAAGTTGCGATGACGTTCGTTCTGAGGGGGCAACACTGCTCGACTTAGCTGCCCGCGCGTCAAGTCTCGATCAACGCCTTGCGTTCTTGAAGCCAGCGAGCGACGCGGCGCTTGCCTTAAACCTTTGTCGGCAGGATGACTTCCGGCGTAGAGACATAGTGATGGTGAACATGGACGCCGATATTGAGTCCCAACTATCGGCATTCATGTACGATCAAGCCGCCAGCTTAGCAAAACAAACCGCCAAGACGGTGTGCCACTGAAAGATGAGCGTGCCCCCAAAAGTAGAAGAAGCGCTCAGGGAGTTTGAGAAGATTTATCTAAACGGCATTCCGTTTCTGTTGGAGCAAAATGACACAGCGTTTTTGTCATTTCTCTGCGTAATGTGTGCAACGGATGCATTAGCCGGGTATCGTTATCAGAATCTAAAAGACCCCGAGAGGTTTAAGAAATTCGTGGCAGACTACTTTCCGGCAGCCTACTCTACACACGCGGAGAAACTTTGGCTGTTCAGGTGCAGAATGCTGCACAATTTTTCGCCGGCGTATTTTTCCTTGGTGCACGGGTCGCCGGAGTCGCACTTGCAGGTGAACCCAAAAATCGGAGACCATTTCCTAAGCGACGTGGTTCTTTTCGCGGATCTGAAAACGGCAACAAAAAAAAAAATTTTCGGAACTGCGTTCCAACACCGAGCTTCAGCGTGGCATGCTTTCTCGACTAGAGAATCTTGATCGAGGCGGTGCGATCTTCGTCACCACCGAAGAAACATCCAAGTAGGGAATATCGTCCCCTACCCGACATCCTCGCTCCAGCCCTCCAGAGTCTTTTTCACGAACGCCATGAACTGGTCCGCGACGGCTCCGTCGATCAGCCGATGGTCGTAGCCCAGGGTGAGGTGCACAACCGAGCGGATGGCGATTGAGTCTGCGCCGTCCTTGTCGGTGACAACGAGCGGCATTTTGGTGATGCCGCCGACGCCCATGATTGCCGAGTTTGGCTGATTGATGATGGGCAGGCCAAACACGGCACCGAATTGGCCAGGATTGGTGACAGTAAAGGTCGAGCCTTCGACCTCTTCCGGCTTCAATTTCTTGCCGCGGGCGCGCTCGCCCAAGTCGGTGATGCCGCGCTGTAGACCCAGGAAATTAAGCTCGTCGGCATTCTTGAGCACCGGAACAATCAATCCCCAATCAAGCGCGACAGCAATGCCGACGTTTACATTGCGGTGATAGCGGATGTTGTCGCCATCGAGCGATGCATTCACGATCGGAAACTGTTGCAACCCGATGATCGCAGCGCGGACGAAGAATGGCATGAACGTCAGCCGCGCGCCATTGCGCTGCTCAAAGCCCGACTTTAGCTTGTTGCGCAGGTTCACTATGCGCGTGAGGTCGACTTCGAACATGCAGTGCACGTGAGCGCTGGTGCGGCGCGACTCAATCATGTGCTTGGCGATGAGTTGCCGCATGCGGGACATGGGAACGAGGTCGCCGGGAATTTCGGCGGGAGTGGGGCGCGGCGCAGGGGTAGGTGCAGGTGCCGAGGCCGCAACTTCAACTTCCCCACCCTGTCGACTCCCTCCCGCTGGTCGGTCGCTCAGGGCAGGCTCCTGTCTCGCCAAAGACGGGCGAGACAAGGATGGGGCACCCGCTGTGGCGGGCGAGACGCCCACGCCCCCACCAGATTCAATGAACGCCAGAATATCCTGCTTGGTGATTCTTCCACCTAATCCCGTTCCCTCTACTTGCGATAGGTCGACGTTGTTTTCGCGCGCAATTTTCCGCACCAACGGGGAAGAACGCGCATGATCGTCTTCTTCATGCGCCGGAGTTCTCTGCGCGGCGGGAACCTCCATTGAGGGTGCCCCACCCTTCGCGCTTTTCGAAGGATGGGATGGCTCTGAGACGGGGGCAGCAGGTACGCCTTTCTTCTCCGCGGCAGGAGCGGCCTTCACCGCGGCGCCTTCGCCATCAGAAGCAATCGTTCCCACCACGGTATTCACCTGAACCGTCGTGCCTTCTGCGACTTTGATCTCCTGCAATACGCCGGATGCGGGAGCGGGGATTTCGGCGTCAACCTTGTCGGTTGAGATCTCAAACAGCGGCTCATCGCGCTGGATTTTGTCTCCGGGTTTTTTCAACCACTTAGTGATCGTGCCTTCGACGATCGACTCGCCCATCTGCGGCATAACGATTTCAGTAGCCATGATTCCTCTTTGCGCTCAACGTGGTCTGAGCGAATCGCAACCTGTAATTATAGCGAAGGGCACGCGGACAACGTCAGACCTCGGACAACATGAAAGGCTTTTAACGGCTGAGATCGCCGAGTGCTGGACTGAGGCGGCAGAGAATAGAAAAACTATGATGAAACTTTTGGCGCCGATTGAGATTTTTCTACGTTGACGCTCTTTTTCGTAATGTCTGTGCTCAACGCTTTCAGGAAGCGGGCATTGAACTCAGGATCATTCACCTCTACATCCGGTGCGCTGTGCCGCAATCGGCTGGCCAGGCACGCCGTGTAGGCGAGCATTCCGAGCCAGCCGCCAAAGCGAACAATGCCTGCGATGGTCGTGTCGTAATCGAGAACGCCCAAGTTGCCGAAGATGGTGTTCCAGTCGTGTTTGGCGAAATCGGGATCGCCCAGCGTTACGAGAGGCAATTCCATCGCGCGAGCGTCCGCCATGTATGTAGCGGTGTAGATCCAATTCTCGAAAAAGAAAAATGCGCAAAAGATAAACGACGCAAACTGCCGCTGATGAAAGAAATAACAGGCCAGCAGCAATGGAACCAGCCACTGCAGCAGCGTTCCACCCCACAAGCCCAGCGTTTGTCCGAACCAGCCAAAGAGTGCGTGCCCACCTTCGTGGACGACCATATTGGCCGTGTCGATGAAGAGAAATCCGCCGTGCTGCGTAAACGCGTAAAACAGGAACCAGCAATAAAAAACCAGCCACGCCGCAACAGCCCAGCGCGGCAGAGGCTTCCAGTTTTCACGCGCGCCACTCAGATCCACGAGCGCGTCGAGGTATTCACGCATGGTTCGATTCTAAGAAGTTACAGATTGAGAGGCGAGATTACGCTGGTGCTGCAGAAGTATCAGCGCCGCTCAGGCTGGGACTCATGAGTACGCGCTTCAGGCGGAGCTTCTCGTCCATCAAAGACTTAAGTTGGGCGGCATCAGCGTTTCGGAAAGACTCCAGTTGGCTTTGTATCTGTTCCAGCCGGCGGCGAATTTGCACCCGCCGCAAAGCCCGAACCGCGCCTTCGACTCGTTCCAAAGTTAATTCTTGATCTCCCTTCAGGAGAATCGAAGCCAGCAGCTGGCGGTCACCATCCGAAAAAGCCAATTCCATCGGGTCTTTAACGTCCGCAGGAGCGGCCAGCAATGCTTCTATAAGCGATTCCGTACTCACACCGACATGGAGCCGTTCCGCACTGAGCACGTAACGCACCTGGCGGCAGGGATCGAAGGCGTCGTCTGCCCCGGAGCGGTCCGAAACATAGTCCTCGCTATGGAACTGAGTTCCGGAAGCCAGCGCTTGAATCAGAATTTTTTCTGCATCGGTGACCTGGGCTTCGGGAGATGCCTTAATCGCCGCGCTCTTGCGAGTCGCTGCGGCGTGCTTCAACTCCTGGCGCAGAACAGCGGAATCGATGTGCAATTTCTGCGCAATCTCTTCCGCGATCTCATCGCGCACAATCCGGCTGGGCACCCGTTGAACATGTGGCAAGAGATAATTCACCGCTTTGTGTTTGCCTTCAGCGCTGCGCACGGGGAACTGTTGCCGTGCGCGTTCAATCAAGTAATGGAAGTATTTCTGGGAATTCTTCAAGGCGGCCGTGTAAGCGTCTTTGCCTTTGCGACGGATAAAAAGATCCGGGTCGAACCCCGCTTCGAGGGTCAGCACGCGAATGTCGAAGTCTTCTTCGACCAAAAGTCCCAAAGTCCGTTCCGTGGCTTTCGCTCCAGCGGCGTCGGGATCGAAGTTGACAACCACCTGCTTGGTGAATCGACCGAGCAGCGCGGCTTGCGCGGCAGTGAATGCAGTGCCGGAGCTGGCGATCACGTTGCGGAATCCGGCGGCGAAGACGGAAATGCAGTCCATCTGCCCTTCAACGATGATCACGTAACTCAGCGCGCGAATGGCTTCTTTGGCTTGGTCGAGATTGAAGAGAACGCGCGATTTCGAATAGATCGCAGTCTCAGGCGAGTTCAGATACTTCGGTCCGGCCTTTTCGTCGGTTGAAAGCGTGCGTCCGGTGAATGCGATCGTGCGTCCGCTGTCATTGGCAATCGGAAAAATGACACGATTGCGGAATTTGGAGTACATGGAGGAAATGGACCCCAGAGCTGTCGAGGGTCGCGTTTGGTCATCGATCGGCGGTGGTTGGTCGTCGGCAAATCCCTGTGCAGCTGAAGCTCCCTTGTTCCCTTCTGGATTCTCATTGGCACGACTGAAGTCGTGCCCTTCCCGTTGTTGCTGATGGCTGAGGGCTGACCGCTGAGAGCCGTTCTTCCACGAAAACAATCCGCTCTCGCGAAGCACTTCTTCGCTGAATTCGTTCTTCAACCGATCACGCAACAAGAATCCTGAATCCGGGGCGAATCCGATGCGAAATTGCCGGATCATCTCGTCGTTGAGGCCGCGGCCGGCAAGATATTCGCGTGCCCGCCCGCCTTCCGGCCTTCGCAAACAATCCTGGAAGAAAGCGCAGGCGCGTTCGTGAATTTCAAACAAGGCGGTCCGCAGTTGTGCGTCTTTGGCTTCGGCTTCGGTGCTGAAAGTCTGCTTCGGCAAGGCAACGCCGAGTTTTTGCGCGACGGCGCGAACCGCCTCCGGAAAGGTAACGTTCTCAATCTTTTGAACGAAACTGAAGACGTCCCCTGAGGCTCCGCAACCGAAGCAGTGATAGAACTGCCGGGTAGCGTGAACAGAAAACGATGGCGTCTTTTCTTTATGAAATGGACACAGGCCGGAGTAGTTCTGCGCGCCCGCTTTGCGCAGGCTAACGTAATCGCCGACGATGCGGACGATGTCGGCCTGCAACTTCAGGTTCTGTGCGAAGTCGTTGCTGAACGCCATGCGTTACACAAGATTGTCGGCCAGAGTGGCCTTTTAAGGAATACCCAATGCGGCAATTTTTGCGGAGAAGCTGTGGGAATTCGCCTCGGAATGTGGAGAACGAGGGCTACTTCTTGTCCGCTGCGATCTGCTTGGCAATTTCAGCCAGCAGTCGTGGCTTGAGTTCGGCTAGAACGCTGTCAACGATGGTCGAGAGCGGGTCCCCGGCGGAGGCCTTTTCTGTTGTCGAGGTCTCGGCTTGAGGTTGCGACGGTGCCTCCGGCTGAGCTAGGTTTTCAGATTGGCTTGTTTCCTGCTGCTGTACTGGAGCCTGTCCCTGGGCCATTGCCGCAACGGACTGCACAATCGCTTCCGTGGTCTGCGGATTCACCACTGAGTCGCGGACACGGTCCCACTCGTTCCACGCAGATGCCACTTCAGCTTTTGTGGGTGAGGCGGCTGGCGATGAACTGGCGACAGCTTCAATTGGCGCGACAGAATCAGACGCGGATGCTGCCGCTGCGAACGCCGCTCCTGCTGATCGATCTTCGTTGGAGGACGATCCTTCCGCCGGCTGTTCAACAATTGCCGAAGGCTCTGAAACCTGATCGGAAGCTGCTCCGTACGATGGCTGCTCGCTTTGGGCCGCTTCGTCGGCTGCCTGCGCCTGCCGCATCTCTTCGTCGAGCGAACGGGAGGCCTCCTCCGCGGTCAGTTCAACCTTCTCAGCGATCCAGCGTGGACCGGCGGGAACAACTCGAGCCGCTTCGGGTTGAATCTGCGAGTTGGAAGAGGGCGCGCTAGCTTCTTCAGTTGCAGACTTGACCGCCGATTCGACAGTTGGCGATTTTTCGAAAGACGCTTCCTGGGCTGGAGATGCAGAAACAGTTTCAGGAGTCTCTGCTTGTTCGACGGCTTCGATTTGCTTTTCAACCGGGAACTCGGGCGCCTTCTTCTCCCAGCCATCGGGCTGATAAATTGGGCCTGAGGCAAAGGTGACCGCTTCTCCGGAAGATTCCCGGGATGCTTCTGGCGTAACTTCCGGTCGTGAAGATTTTGCGGTGCTTGCTTCGATTTCTCCCGGCTGTTGTTCTTCCTTCTGCGCCGACGCCGCAGCCTGGCGTGCTCTTTCCTGCTTCAGGTAGGAAATCTGGTCATCGCGGGAGGCATCGGTCTCGAATGCGGGATCACGGCCTGACGAAGACTTTGATTTCTTCTTCTCGGATTTTCCACGACCACTATCTTTGGGAACAATTCGATCCTCAAGCTTAGTTAAAGCGGCAAGCAGTTCGCTGGCGTCGAACGGCTTGATAATGTGCCCATCGGCCCGAACACGCTTGGCTTCATCAGTCTTGAATGGCTCCATCTTGCCGACGGTCAGCAAGACAGGAATCTTCATTGTGGCGTCGGATTCTTTGAGCCGTTGGCAAACTTCAAGGCCACCGTAGCCTGGCATGTACACGTCAAGCACGATCAAGTCCGGCCGGCTCTCGTGGATTTTTTTGAGCGCTGCGGAACCGTTGTTGACCGTAATCACTTCGTAACCCGCATCCGTGAGGATGCGGCGCCCCATATTCTGGGCGGTTACGCTGTCATCTGCGAGCAGTACTGTGCGCGGCAATCGATGTCCTTATCCGGGGGAACGCTACCACCGAAGGTAACTTGGATCAGGAGTTACGTCAATGAAACCAAAGGTTTGCCGAGGTTACGGGCGGTCAATGGCGCGGTTACACTTTCACGTCTATTGAGAGCTAGCCGCCAGGGATGAGCTTGCGCAGCCCCTTCTTTTTCTTATGCTTGCTGGAGGCGAGATCTTTGTCATCAGCAAGCTGCTGGCCATCGGCACCATTGGCCGCGCCCTGCGCTGCGGGGGTTGAACCTCCGCTGCTTGGCTGAATTTCATTCACCTGCGCCGGCGGAGGAGCGGGCTGGTCGGAGGAAACATTCGGCTTTAATTCGTTCGGATCAGCCGCAGCAGGTTGTGCCGGCGGATCTGTGGCTACCGCGTTGGGCTTCAGTTCATTTGGATCAGGCTGTGCCTGCGCGGCATTAGCGTCAGCGGCTGGAGCGTTGGCGCTATCCGCAACCGGGGAATCGGAGCGCGGTGGCGGGGCATTTTCTCCGGGATTCGCATTGACCGGCTGAATATCAAGCGTGTGTGAACCCTTACCGCTCCCGCCTAAGGCGACCTGCTCTGAGGCTCTCACAATGGCACGAGCATCCATCGGAGTAGGATCGGTCAGCGTAGGCTGGCCAAGTTTTGAGGCCGGCGCCATATCAGGATGGCGCTCAAACATGCCCATCATGCGGCTCAGCATCGTCTGCTCTCCACGCCCTGCCTCCTCGGCCCTGTTCAGAGCCAAAGCGGCCTTGGTTGGGCGCGGGACAGGCTGGTGCAGCGCAGCCAGGCGAGCGCGTGCGTCGTCCGCCCGATTCATCGCGGGATAGCGAGTAATGATCTTGGAATATGCGGCCGCTGCCTTTTCCGTGAAATCGGTGATCATCCGCTCGCGGGCCAATTTGTTCTGCTTGAGCGCCGCTTCGTTAACTTTGTGGAGCTTTTCCATTTGCTCGCGCTCGAGAACGTCCATCCTGCGAAGCATTGTGATTTCGCCTTCGTAGGACTGGCCGAGCAGGTACAGGGTTTCATCAGCTTTGCTGTATAGCGGATAACGGTCGACAAGCGATTGCAGACGCGCGATCGCCGCCGGATACGAATCTTTCATGTAATAAAAGCGTCCAACGCGGAATTCACGTTCCGCGATGACTTCCTGCACTTGTAAAAGTCTTTTTCGGGCCTCCTCGACCATCTGCTTGTTGTCGGGGTATTGCAGCATCACCTTGCGGTACTCCTGCTCGGCGCGCACGGCGTGTGTAAAGTCCCGGTCAGGCTTCTCCATCTGCTGATACTGAATGTTGGCGATCTTCACCTGCGCTTCGGCAGCCTCAGGCATGTTGGGAAAGAAGGTTTCGAAGTCTTCGTATTCCTGTTCGGCCTGTGCCAGCGCCGCAGTTCCACCCTCCGCATACCACGAATCGGCAAGCGCCAGTTTCGCGCGGGCGATGAACTCAGAATCCGGATAGGTGTTGATAAGGGTCTGCATGTCGAGACGCGCGATGTCGAAGTGGTTGTGCTTCATCGCATCCATGCCACGGTCGAAGAGCACCTTGTCAGGCTGCTTGGAGTCAACTTTCGCCAGCGGATTGCTGACCTTTTTATTGGTGCACGCGGTCGTGAGCGCCAGCGTCGCGGCCAGGCCAATTACCGAAAATCGAAAAGACATGAAAACCTCAGAATGCAGTGGTCAGTGGCTAGTGATCAGTGTTCAGCAGCAAGGTGGTCGAACCGGGTCAGCCTGCACCAGGACTGACCACTAGTCACTGATCACTGGCCACTATACTTTCTGTAGCGTTGCCCCCAACGCCGCCTTCAATAAATTTTGGGCATTAACCATTGGATCGCCGTGGCTGAATACGGCGTTGCCCGCAACCAGAATTTCTGCGCCTGCGCGTACCACCTTAGCGACTGTGTCGGTGGCAATCCCACCATCGACCTCGATACGGTAATTCAGCCTCCGGGACTCGCGCAAGTCTTTCACTTTTCGCAGCTTATGCAACGAATTCGGAATGAACGGCTGCGCTCCGAAGCCGGGATTCACCGACATGATAAGGACATAATCCACAATGTCGAGCACTTCGCTCAGTGCCTCGACCGGGGTTGCCGGATTGATGACCACGCCCACGTGGCAATCGTGGCTCTTGATTAAATTCAAAGTGCGATCGAGATGCCGACACGCCTCAAGGTGCACGGAAATCCAGTCTGCGCCCGCATCCGCGAATGCCGGAATATATTCGTCCGGGTTCTCAATCATGAGGTGGCAATCGAGCGGCAGCTTGGTGGCTTTTCGTAGGGAACGAACCAACTGTGGTCCGAGAGTAATGTTCGGAACGAAATGTCCGTCCATTACATCCACGTGAATGATCGTCCCGCCACCCTCTGCGGCCCGCGCAACCTGGTCGGCCAAGTGGGCAAAATCCGCCGATAAAATCGATGGGGCCAGCTCAATCAAAGGGTTCAAACCTAGGGAACGCGCAAGGAAAACACTTTGGAAATTCTATCACGCAGGGCTGGGCCGGAGCCCAGGGTTTGGAATTGAATCCTCATACTTAGCCCGGTGATTGCGCCTGAAAAATCCCTGGTGTATAAACCTTCTTCACCCCGCCATGCGAACATTAAAACTTGCTCTTATTCTCCTAATTTCTGTTCCGGCTTTCACTCAATCCAAACCCAAAATCACTTTCGACGAATTCTTCAACTCCGTTAGCCTTCCGTCGATTGAAATCTCGCCCGATGGCAACGCGGTCGTGATCCAAACCGAGCGTGCCGACTGGGACCAGCAGATCTACCGCAAAGACCTTTGGCTTTACCGCGGAGATGGAAAATCCGGCAGGCTCATTCAGCTTACGCAATCCGGTCACGACAGCGAGCCCAAGTGGTCGCCCGATGGCCAATGGATCGCTTTCGTTTCTGACCGCAAAACGGAATCCGACACTGCAAACTCGGACGACTCCGATAGCGGCTCGTCGCAGAAAGAAGGCACAGACCAGATTTATCTGATTTCCCCGAACGGCGGAGAAGCTTTCCCCGTCACCAGCGGGGCGGAGGCGGTGCATTCCTTCAGTTGGTCGCCCGATTCCAAGACTCTCTACTTTGCCACCCGAAATCCCTGGACGAAAAAGCAAAAGGACGACTATCGCGAGCATTGGAAAGATGTGGTCGAGTACCGCACGGCGGAGCGGGGAGACACGATTTTTGCCCTCGATCTTTCCACGATTTTTGCAACCCACTCAGCTTCTGCTACCACGAGCCGAACGAAGACAGAAGCGGAGAAGGAATCTGACACTACTCCCGGCGCGCGGCCGATTGCGACATCACCCTGGCTCGTGGATGAGCTTGTCGCTTCACCCGATGGCACAAAGCTCGCGCTGATGACCAACCCCATCAACAAGCGCGAAGAGAAGTTCGACGACTACGAAATTTATGTGGTCGACCTGGAAGGCACAGGTAATGGGGAAACGGGCGTCCCCGCCCGTTCGGACGAGCGTACGAAGGCCCGTCGCCTCACCCACAACCAGGCGGTCGAGCACGCGTTGCGTTGGGCAAACGACAACCGGCACATCTTTTTCACCATTGATGTCGGCGACGTCAGCGGCCCCTATCGTGACCTGCAACCTCATCTTTATTGGGTGGATAGCGAATCCGGTTCCGTCGAGCAGTGGGGCAAAGATTTCGCCGGTCCGGTCGAGTACTACAACGTGACCTCAGACGGCCCATTGACCTCCGCCCGACTTGGCACCGAGGTGCAGATGTACTCTGCGTCGCAGCCGACGGAATCGCTGCATCTCTTGACCAAGTGGCCCGGCACCTTCGAGGCAATCTCGACCAAGCCGCATACTTCGCGGGTTGCGTTCGTCTATTCATCGCTGCAAAAACCTCCTGAGGTGTACCTGAGCGACAGCCCCGGCGATCTCGATCATGCGCAGCCGATCACGTCGTTTAATCAGCTTTTGTCGGAACGCGATCTGCCGCAGGGCAAGCCCTATCGCTGGAAAGCTGACGATGGGACTACCGTTGAGGGAATGCTGATCTATCCGCCGGGAAAATTCGAGGCCAAGAACCTGCCGATGTTTACCTTTATTCACGGCGGCCCGGCTGACGCTTGGGGCAATGAGTTCAGGGCAGATTGGTATGAATGGGGAATTCTTGCCGCCACGCAAGGCTGGCTGGTATTTGAGCCGAACTATCGCGGATCATCCGGCTACGGCGACAAATTCCTGATGCAGATCGTGCCGCAGATCGTGTCGCGTCCGGGAAAAGACATTATGGAAGGCGTCGATGCGCTGGTGAAAGATGGCATCGTTGATCCGAATCGCATCTCCATCGGCGGCTACAGCTACGGCGGATACATGACCAACTGGCTCATCACGCAATCGACGCGCTGGAAGGCTGCGGTCACGGGTGCCGGCGCAGTCGAGCACGTCGGGAACTGGGGCAACGACGATACCACGTTCGATGATGCCTACTTCCTCGGCGGACGTCCGTGGGAAGCGGCACAGCGCTACCACGACGAAGCGGCGATTTTTCAGATCGACAAAGTCCGCACACCAACCCACATGGTCGCCGGCGCGGATGACATTCGCGTCGCCGTCCTCGAAGACTATCTACTTGAGCACGCTCTGTATTCGCTTGGCATTCCCAACAAACTGCTGATCTTCCCCGGCGAAGGCCATTCGCTCAGCAAAAATCCCTGGCACGGGAAGATTAAAGTGCGGGAAGAATTGAAGTGGTTGCAGAAATATGGAGGGGTGGCGGAGACGAACTAGCTTCTCACGACTTCACTTGGAAAATCCAGCAGCTTCATGCTGAGCGAAGCCGCCCTCAGCGGAACGAAGTATCCCGCCCACGGCGTCCTTGCTCCTCGCCAGATCCCTCGCCCCGCTGGTGAGAACGCGGGGCGTCGGGATGACGAACTAATGGGTCGTTAGAACGAATACCGCGCGCCGATCTGCATGACGCGGGGTTGACCCTGCACCTGGAACAAGTTCCCCCAGTCCGGCGGCGGAGTTGAGTTGGTCAGCTTCGGGTCGGCAACCACCGAAAAATCAACAATACCGGTTAAGCTTTGGGTGTTTGTGACGTTGAAAACGTCCCAACGCAGCGCCAATTGATGTCCTTCCCACGGCATCTTGAAGGACTTCGAAAGTCCGAGGTCGACATCGAAGTATCCAGGGTAACGCAGGTAGTTTCGAGGTCCGGTTTCACCGGGATAAGCGTTTCGGAAGTTTTGATAAACGGCCGTCAGGTTACAACCGCTACCAATAATTTTTGGAGCGGAATCCTTGGGTTTGCTTGGGCAAGATTGCAACGCGGACATTGGAGTAACGTTCGACTGGACTTCCCAGCTTGTCGCCCACTGGCTTTCGTCAAATGGTGAGACTCCTGTCGGGAGCCCGGTATTCCAGCGGACGATGCTCGAGAGTTGCCAACCGCCGAGGAGTGCATCGGCGAACTTGCTTGCATTCGGCAGAAATGTCTGACCGCGTCCAAGTGGGACTTGCCAGATAAAATCCGCGTTGATGCTGTGCTTAACGTCGAAATCCGAGCTGGCGTAATTTTCACGTTGCCGCAGGGAATTTACGATGAACGCTCCGTTGCCGCCGCTGTTGTTGCCGTATGCGCCTTCAGACTGCAGGCCCGAGGCATCATCAAGAGAATGGGCAAAGGTGTAATTGAAGTCGAATGTCAGAGATTTCAAGCGCTGCCGCAACGAAAGCGTCAGAGCATTGTAGTTCGCGTTTCCGATGCTCGACCAGGCGGACAACGCCCCGAACTGAGGTTGCATGAACTTCATGGCGGTCGGATCACCATTCGGATCAGCCGTGAACGCAAGCGCATTGTCCACATCAGCCTGAATGTCGGTCCAGTCATTCGCCGTGTAAAAATCTACGGCCGACCCTGAATAGGCCAAGAACGCCTGGGCATTGCTCCACCCGCAGTCCCAGCCTGAATCTGGAGCTTGCGTGGAGTTGCAGGGAGATCCGTAGTCAAAGTTCTGCAATAACTGCGCCATTCCTGCCGGGAACAGATCATCGAAATATTGCTGTATTTTTGCGGGCAAGTTCGGCACTTGATTGATCGCAGCATCTGTGCCGTATTGTTGCCGCAGTTTTTCGAGGGCAGTCGCTGCCGTATACCAGTCAACTCCGGTTTTGGGATCCCGTAAGTTGCTGAATTGGGCTATGTCACGGCGTGCCAGCAGACTCCGGCCTGCTCGGCCAATATATGAAGCAGATAAAACGCCGCCTTTGGGAAGCTGCCGCTCAATGGTGAAATTCCATGTGTACTCGGTCGGAGCATGCAACGCTGAATCAAGTGACTGCTCAATGCGCTCTCCAAAAACAGATCCATTCAGCGCCGGAAGAGCGCTTGGGAGCACAAGACTGCTGGGAACTACGCCTGGGAAATTAGCGCTCACGAGAGGAAGAACTGGTTGTCCGAATCCGGTGAACTGCGGGCCAGGTGGGTGGCTGCCGCTGCCCGTGACATCGAAACTGTTGGCATGGTTCAGGAAATTCTCGACGTATCCAATGCTGGAGTTCAGGTCGAAATCTACGGCCAACGCTTGCCCAAAGTAGTCGTTGGTCATAGCGAAGCCGCCGCGCAGAGATGTCTTGCCGTTATCGGGGGACCAGGCGGCCGCAATTCGGGGTTGGAAGTTATTCTTATCCCAGCTGTACATCGACCGGCGGCCGTTTGCCGGACCCGATTTGTCCAGGGTGATGAGGTCGGTGAAGTTATTCCCCTGGTTCGCTGCCGCTACTCGTTGCGCGAAATATTGTCCAAGAGGGACAGTTGGCTGCACCTCGAAGCCATTTTTTTCGTAAACAGGACGCTCAAGGCTGTAGCGCAAGCCCAAGGTCAAGGTCAAACTTGGCTTCACCTTCCAGGTGTCTTGGACGTACTCGTCATACGCCTGCGTAGCAAAATCACGAACCGAAGGGGCCGTGTGCGGTTGCAAGGAGCCATCGTGCGCAAAATTGAAAAAAGACTGCAATTGAGTGTAACGACCGATGGCTGATGTAGCTGCATCCCGTACCTCGCGCTCTGAAGACACTGACTGCCCCGCCTGACCTCCAGGCAAATTATTGGTAGCTAGGTAGCCTTCGAACAAGGAAATCACATTGGCGCCAGCGCCGTTGTAGTAAGACGGATTCATCTCCTCAAAATCGCCGGTTGCGAAGTAATCGGTCCGTTTGTTACTGATCAAGCGCACATTACCGCCGAACTGAATGGTGTGATTTCCGCGCACCCAAGATACGTCGTCTGTGAAATTGTGGACTGGCACGACCTGAGAAAGGGGATGCTGCTGACCATTCGGTTGAAAAACAAACCGAAACTCAGTGTCATCGCCGAAGCTGTCTCCGCTATTCGTGAAACCCTGCCGGGTCAGGCCATAACGGAAGTTATTTGCCCAATTGTTCCCAATGGTCCAACTGTGCCCGACAGCGAGACCCCAATTGTGGGCCCACACAATCGGCGAGACGGAATTCGGAAGCCATTGAGGCAATGTTTGGTGGTCATCCTGGATTTGCACTCTGGCGAAAACGGATTGTCTCTGGTTTATGTTGAAGTCCAATCGTCCCGTATGGGAGTTCAGTCGCACAGGCGTGGGAGCATTAAAGCGAAAACCACCGGTGTTCAGCTGATCTCCGTTGGTGAGGTCATTGTTGGGAAATGCTGCTGCCGCAGCAGCCAGCGCCTGCAAAGCCGCAGGGTTCAAGCCAACCGCCGGATACACGTTGTTGGTAGTGAGGTCTAGCGAGCCCGGTGTGGTGCAGGCGGTATCACTTGCGCTGTTGCAATAAAGATAGTTGATGACCCCCTGTCCAAGGCTTGGTAAAGGAACGATTCTGCTTTCGCTTTGGCTGCTGGCGTCTCGCCTTCCCGCATAATCGTAGAAGAAAAAGAGCTTATCTTTAGCGATTGGTCCACCGATAGCACCTTCAAAAGTATTTCTGACCAATGGAGGACGCTCGACCACCGGGGTGGAATGATTGTTGAACCAGTCGTTCGCGGTGAATCCACGCGAGCGATAGAATTCCGAGGCCGCTCCGTGCCAGGCGTTTGTGCCCTGTTTGGTGATGATATTGATCTGCGCGCCAGAAGACCGCCCTTGGTTCGCATTTCCGTTAGCCGTGGTAACGCGAAATTCCTCGACTGCTTCTGAGTTCAGCCGCAGCACCGGCCCGCTGGTAATATCGCCTCGGTCATTGTCCAAGGCTCCAACAATCAAACTGTTCGTCGTGCGGGGTATCTCGGCATTGCCGGTTTGTGCATTGTTGATGTCAACGCCATCGAGGGTGACGTTTGATTGATCGGCCCGAGCTCCGGTGACGTAGCCCTCCCGCGTCGAACCCGGCTGCAAGCTCAACAGATCGACCACATTTCGTGCTTCCAACGGAAGTTGTGTGATCTGCAGCGAGTCAAAATTATTCCCTAGTGTCGCATCCTGCGTATTGATCAGCGCCTGCTGAGACGCGGCCGTGACTTCAACCACCTCGTTCGCAGTGCCCACTTCGACTGCGATATTGGTTTCCGTCGATTTGCCGATTAAGGCGGCCACATTCTCAACGGCCTTCTTCTTAAAACCTTTTGCGTCCACCTCCACACGGTAAGTTGCCGGCGTGATCAGATCGAAAACGTAAGTTCCGGTATCGGTCGACTTGGTTGTTCGGGTCGTGTTCGTCTGAGTGTTCGTCAACGTGACCGTCGCACCAGGGACGACGTTCCCCTGTGGGTCCGTGATTGTGCCGCGGATGGTTGACGTACCGGTCTGGCTCCAGGACAAAGATGCCGCGGTAAGGAGTACGAGAAAGGCAACATTTCGTAGGCTGCGCATATGGCTCCTCGAACTACGTAATCTGTCTCGACGCGAAACGCGTCTACATTCGAACGACAGCGAAAGATGCCCGACCAGCATGTACCGAGCAGGTGTCGTCGGGCGGACGAGCAGGTGTGCCGCACTTTTATCACCGCTCATTCGCGACTGTCAACCCTTGTAGCTGCATTGACTTGTAACAATTCTCTCGATACCGGCAATCGTTGCTTCCCAACGTGTAGTCGGCGGCTTTGAAGGTGTAGTCATCCAGTTAGAAAGTGGGTTCTGCGATCGAGCGCAAGCGATCTGCGGCAGCGGAATTTCCACGTGCTACTCTCGATTTGCAAGCATGTTGAGTTCGACGCAGATCGCTCCGACGTTTTATGCGCTTGGCGCCTTTGCCACCTGGGGCGTCAGCGATTTCTTGGGTGGATACACGGCACGGCGTTTCCAGCCGTTCTTTTTGGCTGCACTGGGGCACGTGAGCGGCACCGCGCTAATGGCCGCGCTGGCGGTCGCAAACCACGAACCCGTTCCGTCCTTCAGCCACATGCGCTGGGCATTCGCGGCAGGTATTTGCGGAGGGGTTGCGCTGGCGCTCTTCTATCGTGCCCTGTCGCAGGGCAATATGGGAATTGCCGCCCCGGTTTCGGCAGTCTTGGGCGCAGCCATTCCTGTCGCCTTTGGGATTTTCACGGAGGGCATTCCTGGTTACGTTCCAATTCTCGGTTTTGTCCTGGCGCTCATCGGAATCTGGCTGATCTCGCGTCCGGAAGGCGGTAGAAGGCCGGAAGGCCTGTTGCTGGCTACAATCTCGGGGCTCGGTTTTGCATTCTTTTTCATTTTTGCCAAAAAAGCAGGGACTGGTTCTGCCCTGTGGATCGCGGCTTTGGCGCGGGCGGCGTCGCTTGCCGCTACGGCAACCGTCACCCTCGCCGGCCGCAAATTTTCGCCGACATACCGGGTCGGATACGCGCTCGGTCTGCTGGCAGGCTGCATCGATGTAACCGGCACATTCTTTTTTGTCCGCGCCGAGCAGGCCGGGCGTCTGGATACGGCTGTGGTCCTGAGTTCGTTATACCCCGCACTGACCGTCGTGCTGGCGCGCATCTTTCTCCGCGAGCATTTCACGCGATGGAAGACCGCCGGGATCATCGCCGCACTGATTGCCGTTCCGATGATCGCGGCAGGTTAGCTGTTCTGAATTCCAGAATTTAGAATTGCTGCGAAGGAATGTCCATTGCCCCTCGTTGAACTTCGCAATCTCACCAAAGTCTTCCCACAAGGCGAGTCGCTGCTTACTGCGACAAAGGGCGAAGTCCGAGCGGTTGACGATGTCTCGCTCGACATTCAAGCAGGGGAAACCCTGGGTTTGGTAGGAGAATCAGGTTCCGGCAAAAGCACGCTGGGGCGGCTGGCTCTGCGGCTGATCGAACCCACTTCCGGCAGCATTTATTTCGACCGTCACGATCTGCTCTCCGCGAGTGCCCGCAAAATGCGGCAATTGCGGCGCGACATGCAGATTATCTTTCAGGATCCGTTTAGCTCGCTCGATCCGCGAATGCGGGTCGCGGACCTCATTGCGGAGCCGCCGGTGATTCACAGACGCACGGGCGAGGACGCCCGTGCAATATCTGCCAGACAAACAGTAGAGAATCTCCTGAAAGCTGTCGGCCTTGATTCTTCCGCGCTGCCACGCTACCCGCACGAATTCAGCGGGGGACAGCGGCAGCGCATCGTTATCGCTCGCGCGCTGGCACTGCGACCAAAGTTCATCGTCTGCGATGAGCCGGTTTCCGCTCTCGATGTCAGCGTCGGCGCGCAGATCGTGAACTTGCTGAAACAACTACAGCGTGACTTCGGTCTGACCTATCTGTTCATCTCGCATTCCATGCCAGTGGTGCGTTATCTTTCAACGCGAATTGCCGTGATGTACCGCGGGAAGATCGTCGAGATCGGCTCGACTGATCAGATCACGCAAACTCCACAGAATGCCTATACAAAGAGCCTGCTGGCGGCCACGCCCGAGATCGCGGTCTAGACACATGTAGGGCGGACACTTTTGTCCGCCAGGGTTCAGGCGCATTCGACATCTGCCGCTTCCACGATTTATTCTTCCAAGCGCACCCGGAGAATTTATGAAACCTGCAATGCTGATCTTGCTGCTTGCCTCTATGGCCGCCGCACAATCCAAATCGCCCGCTTCGGACGCCCTGCGTCAGATGCTCGACGGTCGCGAGAAGAACATCGTCGCCGCATTCGAGGAAATGCCCGCCGACAAGTACGATTACAAACCCACAGCCGACCAAATGACTTTCGGCCATTTGGCCACTCATATCGCCGACGCAAACAATTTCTTCTGCGCGAATGTCGGCGACGTTCCGCAGCCGAAGGTGGAGTTCACTGGGAAAGAAACGAAGGAACAACTGGTCACGGCGATGAAAGCTTCGTTCGAGTTCTGCCGGACCGCGCTTACCAAGGCTGACGATGCCAAGATGAACGAGAACATCAAGTGGTTCGACGGAAAAGAGCGTTCGCGTGCCTGGGCATTCCTGGGTCTGGCCAGCAGTTGGGCCGACCACTACGGCGCCGCGGCAATGTATCTGCGGCTGAATGGACTGCTGCCACCGACGGCCAAGAAAAAAGATTGACCATGTGGGTGCCCCACCGTTGGCGCGTTCTTTGCGACAGGGTGGGGAAGTTGACTTAAAGTCCAGCAGCAGCTTTTGAACTAGAAGAATCAAAAAACCCCGCCCTGTGTCTCTACAAAAAATGAGACACAAGAACGGGGGCACTCTCTCTCAACCCAGTATGGCGTCAAGCATCGACACTCCCGATTGGTCTACGATCCCCGCGCCCAAGGATGATGGCGAGGCTCGCCACCTTCCCGGGAAGACACTGGCTTCTATCGATTTGCCAGCCACGGATGGAAGCAAAGTCAATCTTGCCAAGTTACGAGGATGCGTCGTTGTGTATGCCTACCCGCGCACCGGCAGGCCGGGCGTTAAAAACCTTGAGGGTTGGGACATGATTCCGGGCGCGAGGGGTTGTACGCCACAAACCTGCGCCTTCCGCGATCATTTTGCAGAATTGAGTGACGCCGGTGTCGCTCATCTTTTCGGACTCTCAACCCAGAGTCCCGCTTACCAGCGCGAAGTTGCCGAACGTCTTCACTTGCCGTTTGCAATTCTTTCCGATGATCATTTGCAATTGACGAGAGCCATGCGGTTTCCCACATTCGAGGCAGGTGGGATGACGTTGCTGAAAAGATTCACTCTGATTATTCGTGACGGCATTGTCGAGCATGTGTTCTATCCGGTTTTTCCCCCTGATCGGAATGCAGAAGAAGTGCTGGAGTGGCTCAAGTCACATCGCTCTACTTAGGCACATTCTGGACGTGAGCTCACGTCGCTAGTTATACTTTTCCGACCAACTTGTAGTTTCAATCCATCCGGATTACTTCATGGCAATTGGCATTCGCACACTCGATTTGCGCAAGGTGTACCATTCCGCGCCACCATTTGCCGCGGGCGGACTGGTTCCCCGGGCCAGCGCGCGCGATTCGAAGAAAGGGAAGCAGCCAAAGCCTGAGATCGTGGCTCTTGATGGCATCTCGCTAGAGGTGATGCCCGGAGAAATCTTCGGCCTCCTCGGTCCGAATGGCGCGGGCAAATCGACGACGGTCGGCGTGGTCACGACCCGGGTACGGCCGACAAGCGGACAGGCCTGGGTTGGCGAGCACGAAGTCTGGAAAGATCAAGCCACGGTGAAGCGGCTGATTGGCGTGGTTCCGCAGCGACCGAACTTGGATTTTTCTCTGACCGCTGCCGAGATTCTTACCTTTCACGGGGCCTACTTCGGCCTGAGCGCAAAAGAACGTAGCGAACGCGCTTCGCAACTGCTCGAAAAATTCAAGCTGACTGATCGCGCCAATCAAATGGTGCGCGGATTTTCCGGCGGCATGATGCAGCGGCTTTCGATTGCTCGCGCCATGATGCACGATCCGCAGATTCTTTTTCTTGACGAGCCGAGCGCCGGGCTCGATCCGCAGACACGCATTCTGCTGTGGGAGATCATTCGCGAATACAACACCGCGGGAAAGACAATTCTGCTCACCACGCACTACATGGAAGAGGCGGACGCGCTTTGCAATCGGCTGGCGATTGTCGATCACGGCAAGATCATCGCGCTGGGCACGCCGGCAGATCTGAAGGCCTCGATTCCCGGCGGATACCTGCTGCGACTTCGCTTTGGCAAGCAGCCTGCCGAATTGATGAATGGACTGCGCGCGCTCACCGGAGTCCGCGAGGTCCGCTCACAAGACACAGCCGGCGCCGACGTTTACGCCGATCGCGGCGGCTCGCTGATTCCTGAGATCGCAACTCTGGCAACAACGACTGCGGCTGAGCTGCTCGACGTACACATCTCCGAACCGAGCCTGGAAAATCTGTTTCTACATCACACTGGAAGGAGCTTGCGCGATTGAACTGGAAAGCTTTTGGCGCACTGCTCGCCCGCGATGCGCACGTCGCAAAGCGAAACGCGATGCAGTTGTTTTTTCAAACATTTCTGCAGCCGCTCCTATTCGTCTTCATCTTTGGCCGCGTAATGGTCCGCAGCGGCTACATGCCGGAGCAGTACAAAGCCCTGCTCCTGCCCGGAATCATGGCGATCAGCATGGTGTTTACCGGCGTATGGGCGGTCGCTATGCCGGTCATCGCCGAATTTCAGTGGACGAAAGAAATCGAAGACCGCCTGCTCGCGCCAATTGAAAACATCTGGCTGGCGATCGAGAAAGTGCTATGGGGAATGATTCAGGCGATCATCGCCGGAGTAATCGTGCTCCCGCTCGGCTGGCTCCTGCTGCGGCCGATCGATATGGGGATCCACTCCCCTGTACTGTTTGCGGCCATTACCATTCTGGTCGCCGCGTTTTCTGCCTGCGGGGGACTCGCGCTTGGCTGCAGCATGAAACAGGAGCACATCGGGTTGATGTTCAGCATGGTACTCACGCCGATGATTTTCTTCGGCTGTACTTATTATCCATGGAGCGCGCTGAATCCTTTCCCCGTGCTGCAAAAGATCGTGCTGATCAATCCGCTGGTTTATGCGAGCGAAGGCCTGCGCGCGTCTTTGGTTCCAGGACTCGAACATCTTTCGACAATCGCCGTGCTGGTGGCGCTTATATTCTTCGACATCCTGCTGTTGGCGGTTGGCCTGCGCCAATTCGATAAAAAAGCAGTGAGCTAGGTTCCGATTGTGGCGCGGGCAGTGAGCTAGGTTCTGATTGTGTGGCGCGGGCGGCTCGCCCGCGAATCGAATGGCGATCAAGAGCGCACCCAAGAAGGCTGCCGTTCCCGGCAAGACAGCCGGTTACTCCGGAACTCCGCTACCGAAGAAACTCGGCATCCGAGAAAATGGCTCAGTAGTACTGGTGAACCCGCCTGATCGTTTCGAGCGAAAACTCGAATCACTGCCAGAAGGCGCACAGATCATTGAAGATCGTAAGGCCGCCAAAGTGGCTGTGCTCTTTGCAATGTCCAAACGCGAATTACTCCGGGATTTCCGTCCACTCGCGAAAGCGCTGCCGGAAAAGGTCGCTTTCTGGATTGCCTGGCCGAAGAAGGCGTCAGGAGTTGCAACCGATCTCACAGAAGACGTCGTCCGCGAATTTGGCCTCGACAGCGGCTGGGTGGATTACAAGGTGTGCGCGATTGATGAGACCTGGTCGGGCCTGTGCTTCGCGAGGAAGAAGTAGGGTCCGCACTTGTGGAAGAGCGGCTCTTTAGAGCCGCGTTACGGTGAACCCAAACGGCCCTTTAGGGCCCCGGGGCTAAAAGCCCGTCGTATTTTGGACGTTAACGCGGCCATAAATGGCCGCTCTTCCACGGCCGCGGATTCCGATTGTCTGAACGCCAAAAGCTCGACTGCATTGAGTTCCTCGAGACTTGTTAGGCGGCAGAGTATATGGAAGGTACGATTTACAAACTCCGACTCGTACAACTCGGATGTGGATTGCTTTTACTAACTATCATCGTCTTCGCCCATCTCTATCCTGTCCATCTCTCGAATGGCAGGCAAGCTTCAGTCACAATCCAGTTGCTCATCATTTTCCTGGCACTTTGGTCTGCAGTGAGCGGATTTACCTTGCAACGCAGACTGCTCAACCGAGGTGCATCATTTCGCCGGTCTCAAAAGAGTACGCCGTTCACCCGCTGGAGAGCGGCAAACCTGTTCCGCATTTGGTCCGGTGCATCGGTTGGTTTGTATGGCCTTTTATTGCGCCTGCTTGGCGGCCCGATGATCGAGAGTGATGTATTGTTCGGGGTTGGTCTCATGCTACTACTGCTTTGGAAGCCGAGCGCGGCACCATCAGAAACCTAGCTACTCAACCTGCACCAATTCGCTAGGCTGCGACTCCGACTGCGCCACTGCTGGTCTCTGCGGCCCTCGCCACGCATCAAAAATCGACACCTGATGCACGCATGAAACCGTGCAGTGCGGCGCGCAGCCTTTCTCGGTGAGGTATTCGCGGCGGATGTCGTCAACCGTGTACTTCTCGAGCGGAATCGCCGGATAGCCGCGCTGTTGAGAGCAGTAGTGGACCAGGCCATCCTCGCAGATGTAGAGATAGCGGGCGCCCGCGCGGCAGCGCCACTGGTTCGGACGTCCTAAAGCAATGTTGTCCTGAAAAGCATTTATCCGAGTGAAGCTCTTCTTTTCGAGCGCCTTCATCTCGTGATAAATTCGGCGCTCTTCATCGCCCAGAGGCTGCAACTGGCCCTGCCCGTCGTGAATGATTCCGATTGTCGAGCTAAATCCGAGCTCCAGCGCGCGTTTGCCGATCGTGAGCGCGTCCTGCGGATTCTTCACCCCGCCGCCGACTACGGAATTGATGTTCACGTGAAAGTCGGCATACTCAGCCAGCATCTGCAATTTTTTATCGAGGACCTTCAGACTCTTCTTCGAAACGTCATCGGGATTTACGTTATCGATTGAAATCTGCAGCCATTCGAGCCCAGCGCGATTCAGCCGTTCAATTCGCTCCGGGACAAGCAGGTATCCGTTCGTGATCATTCCAGCAACGATGCCGTTATGCCGGATGCGGCCGATAATATCGTCGAGCTCAGGATGCAGCAGCGGTTCGCCGCCGCTGACCGTAACGACCGAGGTCCCCAGTTCGCCGAGCTTATCGACGCGGCTGAACATGGTCTCGCGCGGCACCGGCTTCGAGAAGTCATCGAACTCGTTGCAGTAGGTGCAGGCGAGATTGCATCGCCGCATGGGGATAATGTGGGCGAGCAATGGATGGTCAGTCGAAGCGAGAGCTCTCGCGATCTTGCCAACGCCACGCAGAGTTCGCCATGTGGCTTTCAGATTCCTGCGTAGTTTGGTTTGGGCAGAGGGCATTCGGGATACAGATATTAGAACATACTCAGCCTAAGTGTAATGTCCTGAGCAGTGTATCCGCAGGTTTGAGCTTTTGGATGGCTCGAAAATGCCCTGGGCAGGGCTTGGGTGGATCCGCAATAGAAGGTCAAAGTCCCCGCCCTGTGTCTCCAAAACCCGGAGACACAAGGACGGGGCAGCCGATTCTTCATGACCTCGGGTCAGAAGTTAAACTTGAACCCGAGCTGCACCTGGCGCGGGCCGACCGACGTAGACGTGATGGCCCCGAAGTTTCCATCATCCACCGAAGTGTCCGGGGTCCCAAAAACAGGGTGGTTAAAGGCATTCTGGGCCTCGATGCGGAATTCGAAGTTCATCTCCTCGCGTATGCGGAATTGCTTGCCGATGGACAAATCGGTTGTGAAGTGCGACGGACTGCGGAGACTGCCTATGGTTCGCGGAGCGTCCCCCAAAGTGTAATCGGCGGGACGCACGAAATTGGGGTGGACGTTCGGGTCGTTACCCGCAAAGTAATTGTCTACCCAATCCGACCCATTGTTGCGCTTTGGCGTTCCCACGATATTTGGCCGCAGCGTTTGACTTCCGCCGCCATAGGTGGGAATTAGAGTACCGTCCGCAACCGTGAATGCCAGCGGACGTCCATCAGAGATGCGCCAAATGCCATTGGTTTTCCATCCACCGAGGATTGCGTCTGCCCAACGCGGCATGTTGCCCAGGAATGCCCGTCCGTGACCAATAGGCAGATCGTAGCTGTAACTGAACTGGAACACATAGGGAATGTCAAACGTTGAAAGACTCCGCTCCAGCCACGGCTTGTTGGGGTCCTGTAAGCTGTCGAAGCTGCCTAGCCAAGAAACATTGGTGTCAGCCTGGGACGAGTTGTCGATCGACTTTGACCATGTGAACGAGGCCAGGAACTGTAGGCCGTTGGAATACTTTTTCTCTCCGGTCAATTGCAGTCCGTGGTAAATGGAATTCCCGATCAACAGCGGTTCGGTCGAAACACCCGTGAACTGTGGATACGGAAGCAGTAACTGATAGTACGGAATCGTAGAAAAGCTGGAGCCTATAGTGCTGTTCGGGTCGGTAATTAGTGTCTGGAAAGGATTGGGCACGGGGCTTATGAGGCACGCGATCGAGAGACCTGCCTGGCACGGATTGGCCGCGCTGGTGTCTCCGATCGGCAGATTTTCCACCCAGGGCCCGAGATGGTCCCGCTCCACCGAGTTGTCGAAAGGTAAGTGGGTGCCCTTCTTGCCGATATATTCCGCGTTGATCAGAATGTGGCTCGGCAATTCGCGCTCGATGCCGAAGCTCCAGCTCTGCTCATAGGGCGTCTGGTTTGCACCTGGCGTACGTATCGGGCCATTGGCGCCGAAACCGACATCATTCAACAACCCAAGCGAGTTTCCTGCGGGCTGAGACAATCCGAACGGAAATGGATTGCTCAAGTTCACAAAAGGAGTGGCACGGTTGGCTGGATTGACGGTGATCACATTTGTAAACCGATTGAACCCTGCGCTGCCATAGGGGACGACGCCAGTGACTCCGGAGCGAGATTGTGCGTAGTAGATACCGAAGCCTCCGCGTACCACCATCTTTGGGGCGAACTGATATGCGAAGCCAAAGCGCGGCTGAATATCGTGCCAGTCGGTCACGTAGTTGGTGCGTTCCTTGGAAGAGGCGAAAACTTCACCTCCCTTCAAAGCAACGCTTACGGGCTGGCCAGTGACGGGATTGGTATAGGTGAGACTCCCGCCATTCAATGGACTGGTGGCATTGGGATCAAACCAATCCTGGTGGTTAAAGCGGTCTGTACGCGGCAAGGTAAAGTCATAGCGCAGGCCCAGATTTAACGTGAGCTTTTGCGTCACCTTCCAATTATCTTGCCCGAAGAATGCGTATTGGTAATTTGTAGTGGCTGGCCGGAACTGGATTTCTTCGTAAGACCCACAACCATTACTGGCGCAGTTCTGCGTCATCTGGCCCATCATGAAGCTAGCCATGGAATCGCCGCCGCATGCGTCCAATCCATCGGCGCATTTATCCGTAGCGTCGGTGTTGAAGCTGAAGAATCCGACCGGGGCATTGGTCTGAATGTAGTTCATCTGGTGAATGCGGCCATCAAATCCGAACTTAATGTCGTGCTGGCCGTGTACCTTGTCGAGTACGGCCGCTAACTGCCCGGTGTCCTGGCCTAGGCGGTAATTGCCATAGGGATCGGTGCCGATATTGGGGTACCCTGCAGGGCTGTATTGGTCGATAAAGATCGCGGGCACTCCCGTGAACCCGTTAGCTTGCAAATATGAAGGGAATCCCAATGTCCCCAGTGGGTCGGTCACACCATGCGGATTGTAGGAATCGATATGCCAAACACCCCGAGTAAAGCCGAGAGTCGTAGTCAGCAACAAAGTCGGGCTGAAGGTATGCGTCTCGTTAAAGGCGATCGCGTGGGCATTGGTCCACCCCGGACCACCCTGACAAGGGTCAGTAAAGTTCTTGAAACAATCGAGGCCCGTGCCTGAGGGAGTGTATTGATACGAAAACTTTCCAGTGATCAGATCGTTCTGACTGAAGCGATGGTCGATTCGGATGTCGAACTGACGATTAGAGCTGTGGCTTGAGCCTGACCCGACCCAGTTCTGGTATATACCTCCACTGGCAAAGTTGGGCTCTGGAAAGTAGCTCATCATCTTTTGCGCTACCGGATCAATCAGATTGCCTGGAGCTTGAGTAGCCGGGCCGGGACTCTGATAAGTGGCAAGATTGTTGAAGGGAATAAATGTGCTGCGCGTTATAGTGCCGTTGAACGTTCCGGAATAAGGGTCCCAGATTTGGCCGGCAGGCACGCTGCACAACCCGCTGCCATCGAACGTTCCTCCCTGAGCCGCACACACCTCGCCGAAGTCGCCAGCCCGCATGGCATCGCTGGGAACGGCTCCGCTGGCGGTGCTCAACCCTGTTTCACGCGAGCCGTCGTAGTCAAAAAAGAAGAAAGTTTTGTTCTTGAAGATAGGGCCGCCTATCGTGCCACCGTAGTTGGAACGGCGCAGGGGCGGAATGGGATTCCCAGCTCGATTTGCGAACCAGTCGTTCGCATCGAGGCTGCCGTCGCGAAAAAACTCATATACACTTCCGTGAAAGTTGTTGGTTCCGGAGCGCCCTATTACGTTGACCACCGAGCCGCCCGAAAAGCCATATTCAGCGCTGAAATTCGTCTGCTCAACCTTGAACTCTTCCACCGCTTCGGGTGACGGCAAGTACGTGACTGACGTGATCCCCCCGTTGGGCTCAGAGTTGGTGACGGATGCGCCATCCAGCAGAATGTCGGCCTGAGCGCCACGGCTGCCGTTTGAAACAAAGTTCGTGCCCAAACACGGCTCCGGACATTGATCGTCCATTTCGGTGACACCTGGCGCCAAAGAGGTAAGGGATCTGACATCGCGACCAATTAACGGCAGATCATTGATGAACCGGCGATTCACCACTTGTCCGGTTTCGGCGTCCTCGGTCTGAATGGTCAGCGCTTCCGCGGATACCTCAACTTTCTGCTCGGTTCCGGCGACTCTCATGGTCAGATTCACCGTGGCGTTCTGGTTAACATCGACGGTGAAATTCTGCTGAACGATCCTGTTGAAGCCGCTCGATTCCGCCGATACGGAGTAGACACCGGGAGGCACGGTACGAAACAGGTAATGCCCGTTGGTGTCGGAGGTCGTTTCGAAGTGAAAGCCTTTCCGTTGGTCCGTGAGAACGACCTTAGCTCCTGCCACCATGGCGCCGGTGGTGTCGCTCACTTCACCACTCACGGTTCCGAAGTACGCCTGGCCAAGGGCAAATGGCACAAGTGCGAGAGCTGCGATGAGCAAGAAAAGCAGAAAGGAATAGAGAGAATTCTTCTGGACAAACGAATCAAGTGCTTTCATCTGACCCTCCTTGACCGGGAGCTACACGATCGTGCCCGTGAGCTGAATCTGGCGGACATCGTACACAAATTCGGCCCAGAATTCCAGATGGGAGATTGTTAATTAAAACCTTTCAATAGGGCGTTTTTGCTTGAAAGTCGATGTGCAGTTGTGCTTCGGGGAGGGCACGAAATCAGACTACATCGATGGGTTCATCAACCAGTTTTTTGTCGCTTTCGTCGCTGCCTGTGAGTTCAAAGGAGTTCGTGAGCACAGCTCTGCCTTTTTCCACGCTGGTGATGACATACGAGCAGCCGAGCCAGTGAGCTTCATTGAAGTCGGTTTGCGACCACTGCGCTGGATGATCGGGATGAGAATGATAGAAACCGATTATGTCTTCTTCGCGCTCGCGGCCTTCGCGTTGAATGCGCACCAGTTCTTTGGGGTCGATGTTGTAGCGGTTTTGCGGCGAATCCGTGCGGGTATTGCCGGCGCGCGCAATCGAGGTCACAATGCGCGTGCCGTCATCATTGAAACGGCCGAGCAGCACGCCGCAGCACTCGTGCGGGTACGTCTCCTCGCCGTGCGCGCGGATGGCATCGTAGTGGGATTGGCCAAGTTTTAGCATCAGCTCCAGCTCTTAGCTCTTAGCTCTTAGCTGGACCGGGCCGGTTCTGGCTAAAAGCTAAGAGCTAATGGCTAAAAGCTTCCTTCAGTCCAGAATCTCTCACTCAAATACTTGTCTCCCGAATCAGGCAGAATCGTCACAATCACAGCCTCTTCGTTTTTCTTCAGTTTCCCCGCGACGCGCATCGCTCCTGCAATGGCCGCTCCCGCGGAAATTCCGACCAGCAGCCCTTCTTCGCGCGCGACACGGATGGCGTGCGCGTAGGCATCTTCGGTCGCGATTTCAATGTCGTCGTCCGCTAGATCGGGATCGTAAATCTTCGGCACGATTGCGCTTGCCATGTGCTTCGCGCCTTCGATTCCATGGAATGCGGAATCCGGCTGAAGAGAAATGCAGCGAATTTGACGATTGAGTTCCTTCAACCTCCGCGACGTCCCCATAAATGTGCCGCTGGTGCCGAGCATGGCGACAAAATGCGTGACACGTCCTTCCGTCTGTTGCCAGATTTCCTCGGCTGTGCCATGGTAATGAGCTTGCCAGTTAGCGTCGTTTGAGTACTGGTCAGCGTAAAAATATTTTTCGGGCTCGCTGGCGTAAAGTTCGCGCGCTTTGTGGATTGCGCCATCGGAGCCATCAGCGGGATCGGTATAAATAATGTTTGCACCGTAGGCGAAGAGGATCCGCTTGCGCTCGATGGAAACGTTTTCCGGCATGCACAATGTGACTGGGAAACCTTCAGCCGCTCCGATCATGGCGTACGCAATGCCGGTGTTGCCGCTGGTTGAATCGAGCAAAGTTTTTCCAGAAACTAATTTTCCGTTGCGGCGAGCTTCCTTCACAATGTTGCGAGCCGCGCGGTCTTTGACCGATCCGCCGGGGTTATACCACTCGGCTTTGCCGAGAAGCTGCACGTTGGGGAACTCACTCGCAATACGTTCGAGCCGCAGCAAGGGAGTATTGCCAATGCGCTCGAGGCTGCGCTCACCGAGTTTCAATTTGCTGCGAACTGACTCAAGTTCCGCGACTTTGGTGGTTGATGAATGCATCGATTTATGACTATGGTAATGTCGCCTGCGAATACAAATTGGCGATAGTCGTTAGATTATAGAGGAGCGCTCCGGGATACAGTGGAGCCGGTATGCGTCGATTGGGTAGGAGGCGCATCTAAGATTTCAGTAGTTGGTCATCGGTCGTCAGTCGTTGGCCCTATGCGGAACTGCAGAAGGATCTGCCAACGGCCAATGACCAACGACGGTGAACAGGAGCTAAATTTTGGCTGCCAAAGTTGAGCAACGCACATACGAGGAATCGCTGGACTGGTTGCGCGAACACGGTTTTGACCTGACCGAGGCGCCGGGAATGCAAGGCCGCGTATTTCTGAGGAAGTATAACGTTTCGGCTGCAATTCAAAAGGACGGGGACGAAGGCGTGAAGATCTTCGCCTATCCCGGTTATCTGATCAGCGGCGAGATCTCGAAACTCATCAACCGTGGTTATCAGCAGGTGCTAAAAACTTCGAAGACGGAAGTGGCTGCTACGGCGGACCACCTGAACGCTCTGCAACAGTTCACCGAAGAATTGAAAGAAGCTTTGTGCCTGCCCAGCTTGTATAACGAATCGCTCGGCACCGTGAGCGAGGCTTATCAATACGACCGCATCGTTGATCGCGACAAGCCCGCCGCCCAGCGCCCGAAGCGGCCATGGGAACGAATCACGCTAGGCAAAAAGAAGGGCCGCGCATAGTTCCTCCGATTTGCGGATCCCTTCCGCGAACTCTGGTTTCTTCTCGGCGTTCTCCGCGGTTAAAGCTTTTCGATTCGGCCCAGAAACAAAAGCCTCTAACCGCAAAGATCGCAAAGAAGTTTCGCAAAGGTCGCAGAGACAAGCTCAGATGGATTCCCCAACGCCAAAGAATTTCTCCACCTGCCCGATGTCCGTGGTTCTTCGATAATTCGGCAGGCTCTCGATAAAGACCCGGCCATATTGCTTCTTCAGAATTCGGTTATCGAGCAGCGCCAGCAGCCCGCGATCGTGTAGAGACCGAATAAGCCGGCCGAATCCCTGCTTCAGCGTGATCACAGCGGACGGGACCTGATATTGAAAGAACGCATTGCCACCATCGGCATCGATCACTTTCACCCGTGCAGCAACAACAGGATCCGAGGGGACCGCGAACGGCAGGCGGTCGATAATCACGCAACTGAGCTGCTCTCCCTGCACATCCACTCCCTGCCAGAATGATGAGGTTGCAAACAGCACGCAATTCGGCGTCAGACGAAATTCCTCGAGCAGCGCCGATTTCGGCGCATCGCCCTGCAACAACATGGGGAATTCGACTTCGCCCAGCAGCCGTTGATAGATGTCACGCATCTGCGCGTA
This sequence comes from Terriglobales bacterium, assembly GCA_035651555.1. Taxonomy (GTDB): domain Bacteria; phylum Acidobacteriota; class Terriglobia; order Terriglobales; family Acidobacteriaceae; genus Gp1-AA145. Next base: position 76,481 of record DASRFL010000039.1, on the reverse strand, counting down.
GCTGGTGAAGAGCACAAATGCCCGCCCCCGCGTGATCTCAAGCAGCCGCCGAATGCGTTCCGCGGCTTTGATCTGAAACTGCGGCGTGCGCGGATCGGGCAAATCCGGAGGTACATAAAGGATCGCCTGGTTCTGATAGTCGAAGTGCGAGGGCACCACCAGTTCGCGCGCGTGCTCAACCCCGAGTCGCTGCCGGATGTATTCGAACCCTCCGCCAACAGCGAGCGTGGCGGAGGTCAGAACGACGGAGTCCAGCTTCGACCACAGGCATTCGCGCAGGATCGGGCCAACATCAATAGGCGTAGCCTGGATCGAAACGTTCACCTTTTCGCGCCCCGTGCGGCGGCGCTCAATCCAGAAGACCGTGTTCTTCTCCTCCGATTCCATCACGAAACCGAGTTGCACCTGCAATTCCTGCGCGCGACGCGTGAATGCAAAGACTTCTTCCGGCTTTGAAGGCAGATTTTCCAGTTCGGAGCCTAGGTGAGTCAGCGATCGTTGCAGCCCAAGAAACTCTTCGCCGTTTTCTTCCAGAAACTCGCGGCGGTTCTCAAACGCAAACCGTCCTTCGCCTTCGGGCAGCAGAGAAAAGAAAAATCCCGAACGCTCGCGCAAACTCTTCAGTGCGCCAGAAAGTCCGCTCGTGTACATCCGATTTCGTTGCAGCGAAGCTTCGACGTCGCGGCAGAGTTCTTCGAGACGCGCGACGCTAATCGAAATTCCGAAATAACTCCCCGCAACATCTTCCAGTTCATGCGCCTCATCGAAGATCACTGCTCCAGCATCCGGCAGAATCCCGGCATCCGGTGCGCCGTCGGCCTGCTGCTTGATCGCGAGGTCCGCAAAAAACAGATGATGGTTCACGATGATGATGTCGCTCTCCATCGCTCGCCGGTGCATCTCGGTGATGAAGCATTTGTCCCACGCGCTGCACTTCTGGCCGAGGCAGGTGTCGGCGCGCGCGTCTAGCTTATGCCACAGCGCGCTCGCCTCTGGCAGCGAGGCCAACTCGGCGCGGTCGCCGCTGGCGGTGTTTTCTTCCCACGCGGCAATCGCGCGGTAATGTTCGATTTCTTCGAGGCCGCTCAGAACCGGCTGGCCGGTCAGGTCGTAGAGCTTCTTGCGGCACAAATAATTGTTGCGCCCTTTCATGTAGCAGACGCTCAGCCTGCGAGTGCCTTCTGGAAAGAGCGCCTGCTCGAGAAATGGCACGTCCTTATGAAAGAGCTGCTCCTGCAGATTTTTGGTGCCGGTCGAGATGATGACCCTTTTGCCGGAACGAATGACCGGAAGCAGATAGGCGAGCGTTTTCCCGGTTCCAGTGCCGGCTTCGACGATCAGATGCCGCCGTTCTTCAAGCGCCTGCTCGACCGCTTGCGCCATCTGCAATTGCCCGCGGCGGAATTCGTACGCCGGATGTGTGTGCGAGAGCAAGCCGCCGGGGCCGAAGAATTGATTCAGCGTGGGACTAGTTTTCGGAGGCGAAATCGCGGACTGCGAACCGGCAGGCACAGAGTCAATATAATAGCGGAGTTCTTGTGTGGGGCGGGCGTCCTCGCCCGCCTTTCGTGCTTCGATTGCTCCCAATGAACAAAGTTCCCCTCATCGCCATCGTTGGCCGCCCAAACGTTGGCAAGTCGACTCTGTTCAATCGCCTTGTGGGATCGCGGCGTGCCATTGTCGGCGACGAGCCGGGAATCACCCGCGACCGACTTTATGGCGAAATCCATTGGCGTGGACACGACCTGCGGGTGGTCGATACCGGCGGCATCATCCCGGATGACAAGGCGCTGATTCCTTCCGAAATTTTTCGCCAGGCAAAGAAGGCTCTGGACGAGGCGGCGGCAATCATCATGGTGGTTGATGCGCGCAGTGAACTGGCTGCTCCTGATCTCGATCTGTCCCGACTGCTACAGAAAACCGGCAAACCTTTATTCCTCGCCGCCAACAAGGTCGATACCGACAAACAGGATTCGCTCGCTGGTGAATTTCACCGGCTGGGAATTCGCGATGTGGTTCCAATTTCTTCCGAGCATGGGAGAGGGGTGGATGAGTTGCTGGATGCGATTCTCGCCGCCCTTCCCAAAGCAAAGCTTTTAACCGCAGAGAACGCGGAGAACCCCAAGGAGTTGGCCGAGAAAACGGTCCACACGAAGTCAAAATCCCCACCCTCTCGCAAAAAACGCGAGAAGGATGGGGCACCCTCGCATTTTGGCACGACGCATGACACACAAGACACGACGGTTTTCCAAACGACCGACGACCAAGGACCAACGACGGGTCTACCGACCGAAGTTTCCGTCGCCATCATCGGCCATCCCAATGTCGGTAAATCCACGCTGCTGAACCAGCTTACCGGCACAGAGCGCGCTATTGTTTCGCCGATTGCAGGCACCACACGCGATGCCGTCGATGAAATCGTCGAGCGCAATGGAACAAAATTCCGTTTCATCGATACCGCCGGAATTCGCCGTAAGGGCAAGACCCACCTTATGGCCGAGAAGCTCTCGGTGGTGATGGCGCGCAAGCATCTCGAATCCGCCGACATCGCATTGCTCATGATCGATGCCACCGAGGGCGTAAGCGCGCTAGACGCCGCTATTGCCGGATACGCGCACGAGAGTGGGCGATCGATCATTGTTCTAGTGAACAAATGGGACTTGGTCACAAGCGGGCAGAAGAAGCCGGTGAGCCAATCTCGCACCGCGCGGATTCAGGAGAGCAAAAAGCCAACCGATCGTGCTGCCTACGAACAGCGACTGCGATACGCGCTCAAATTTCTCAATTATGCCCCGGTACTTTTCATTGCAGCCTCGACCGGCCAAGGCGTCGACAAAATCTTTCCCGCCCTCGAAACAGTTGCCGCCGAGCGCCGCAAGAGAATCACAACCGGCGAAATGAACCGCTTCCTCAAGCACATTGACTTCGATCGCGCGTCCGTGCCGGTGCCGCAGCGGGTGAAAATTCTTTACCTGACCCAAGCCGCGGTAGCCCCGCCCACATTCGTGCTCTTTACTGACCGCCAGATCAAGCTGCACTTTTCTTATCAGAGATTCCTCGAAAATCAGATTCGCCGCGCATTCGGATTCCTGGGGACACCGATCTGGATCAAGGTTCGAGCGAGAAGCTAAGCTGAAACTCGAATCAAAGATTTTCCTCTTGCGAGAACTCTTCCAATTTCAGTTGCGGCTACGCCAGCTTGGGTAAGCGATGACCTAAGCGCGTCCGCGTACTCCCCAGCAATCGAGATCAGCAACCCGCCCGCAGTCTGAGGGTCGAAGAGCAGGGTTTTTACCTCTTCCGCAACTCCGTCAGAGTAGTGAACTACGCACTCAGCAAATTCACGATTGGCTTTCAAGCCGCCGGGAATGTGACCGGCCCGAACGCATTCGAGCGCGCCGTCAAGCAGAGGGATTCGACTCGAGTAAAGTTCCGCCGAAACACTCTTCGAAGCCAGCAGCATTTCTCGAAGATGCCCAACGAGCCCGAAGCCGGTGACGTCGGTAAGGGCGCGAATGGGGAAATCGTCAGGCGTCGCCGGATTTGGTGCCCCCTCCTTGTCTCGCGTCTTATGCGAGACAGGGCGGGGACTTTGACCTTCATTGAACTCCGCAATCACCTCAGCAGCACTCTTGTTCAGCGTTGTCATCGATCGCACAGCACCGTCGATCCACGCTTGCTTAGCTACGCCTTTTTTGATCCCCGTGGAAATCACCCCGGTGCCGATTGCTTTCGTCAGCAGCAATCGGTCCCCCGCTTTTGCGCCGCCATTCTGCAAAACGCGCTTTGGATCGATGGTTCCTGTGACCGAATATCCAAATTTGGTTTCGTCATCGCGAATGCTGTGGCCGCCTATCACGGTGCAACCCGCCTCGATCATCTTCGACAATCCGCCGGCGAGAATCTGCGCAAGAACTTCCAGGTCGCCTTTTTCCGGAAAGCACACCATAGCCAGCGCAGTCAGCGGCTTTCCGCCCATAGCGTAGATATCGCTCAGAGAATTCACAGCCGCGATCTGGCCAAACGTATAAGGGTCATCGACGATCGGCGTGAAAAAATCGACGGTCTGCACCAGCGCGGTGTCGGGTGCCACCTGATACACTCCGGCGTCGTCGGCGTGATCGAAGCCGACAAGAACATTCGGATCGTGTTGCCGGGCTAATTTCCCAAGCACCTTGTCCAGCGCCGCCGGACTCAGCTTGGAAGCTCAACCTGCAGCTTTCACGCTTTCCGTCAGGCGAATGGTTTTCGTTTCCGGCATACCCGACATTGTAGAAGAGAACTTAGTTTGTTACGGAAACCGAACACATGGCCTCGCGGGCTAACGGCTTCTTATGCTACTGCACTGTCACTTTTATAATTTCGTCTCGTCATCTGTTCCGTTTTCGTAACAGCCGACAATTTTTTTGAGCGAATCGCAAAAATTGCGCCATCATCTTCGCCATGACTGGGGCAACGGGAATTTTCGTGTTGGGGTTAGTTGTTGGGGCAGTGGTGATCGGAATTGCAGTCAGCAGGCAAATGGAGAGTCTGAAAGAGGACGTTGCCATTTCCCCTGGTGCGGATGACGAAGAGCAACTGTAAGGGTGTTCCGGCCTTTTCACTACCTCAAACGCACATCAACGATCTGCAACTCTGGGTACGCCTGGTTCCATTGCTCGCTCACGTGCTCGAAAATCAGGCGGAAGGGTTTGCTCTGCCCTGGGGCGAGCGGCGCGACCGAAAGGTCGACCGTATCGGGATAAGGGCCGCTAGTCTGCAAAATTTTGATCGGCACTTCTTCGACCTGCGCAACCTGGCCATACAAATCCTTGAACGTGACGCGCACCGTGGTGTGAGTCACAGTTCTTCCGCCCGTGTTGGCCAAGGTTCCATCGATATACGTCACGCTGGCGCCCACAAAATTCTGCGACTGGCTCATCTTCAAATCGGAAATTTTTAGCTGGGCCACATAAGGCGGCACTGGCGACGCGGGCTGCGGCTTCGCGCGGAACAGAAAAGCCGCAATCAGCGCGAGGACAATGACTACGCCGATTGCGACAAGGATAATTCGCCGGCTTGTGTCAGGCTCTTGCGTAACGGGCGAGGGCTGAATCAGACCACCCATAAGAAAGATTGTATGGTTTGGCGTCGATCAGCGCCATTTTACGCAGATGAACTCGCAGGACGCGACTGTCTGGTTGCGGTCTTGAAAAATGCAGCGATAAACGAGAGGCCAAACAGCAGATCCACAACCCCGAAAACGAGATCAGTCGCGTGCAATCGCGCTTGCAGGAAAAGAACGCCAAGCGCAATCGCGTAAGTGAATTTCTCGATGACAGAAGGAATGATCATCGGTCGGAAGCGGATGGGATCCTTTGCGATGACAAAAAAAGCAATCTGCCATGCAAGCGCGGTGCCGACGAATCCATAGTAAAAGGCGGGATGCGTAATCGGCGGCGGGTCCTGCCGTCCAATCATGGTGAACATGAAGTACAGAGGCGTGAGCACAAGCACGCCCCAGATTCCCGCGACGAGAAAAACAATTTTCGCAAATTTCATTCGAGATTATTCTCCGCCGACAGTTAGTCCGTCGATACGGATCGTAGGCGATGCAACCGAGCCACGGAACTCCAGGTCGTTGGCGATTTCGGAAATGTTCATGAACATCTCTTTCAGGTTCCCCGCCACTGTAATTTCTTCGACTGGATATGTCAGCTCGCCACCGGAAATCCATAACCCAGATGCACCGCGAGAATAGTCTCCGGTGACGAGATTTACGCCCATGCCGAGAAATTCGGTGACGTACAAACCATCCTTTATATCTCCGATTAATTGCTGCGCCGTCTGCTTCCCCGGCTGCAGGAAATAGTTTCCCGGACCGATGCCGGGAGTTCCTGCCAGCCCGCGGGAAGCGTTGCCAGTGGTTTCGAGCTTGAGCTTCTTCGCCGTGTAGGTGTTCAACAGATACGACTTGAGCACGCCATTTTCAATCACTACCGTGCGCCTGGTCGGAATGCCTTCGCCATCGAAGGGACTGGTACCGAAGCCGCCGATCATGGTGCCGTCGTCGATTACGGTCACGTTCGCGCCGGCAATCTTTTCGCCGAGTTTTCCCGCCAGAAATGACGCGCCCCGGTAAACCGAATCTCCGTTCACGCCCTCGAAGATGTGGCTAAGAATCGAAGTGGCCACCAGAGGATCAAAAACCACTGGAACTTGCTGTGTCTTCACTTTGCGCGCGCCCAGACGTCGGACCGCCCGTTTGGCGGCAATCTTTCCCACTTCTTCCGGCGATTCGAGCTTCGCCAGGTTGCGCGACACCGAAAACCAGTAGTCGCGCTGCATGGCGCCATTTTCATCTTGCGCAATAGGAACCGCGGCAACGGAGCAGTAAGAGCGTCGATATTCGCCGACAAAGCCATGAGAGTTTGCAAGGATCTTGTGGCCGGTAGCGGCGTCGAATGATCCGCCTTCGGAGTTCTTGATGCGAGGGTCGGAGTCGAGCGCGGCCTTCTCTGCGCGACGCGCATATGCAATACGCTCCTGACCGGGCAGCGAGTAAACATCAGGCGAGTAGAGATCGAGATCGCCGGTGATGGAGCCGAGCTGATTTGGCTCGGGGATCCCCGCGTACGGATCTTCAGAGGTGATTTTCGCGAGTTCAAGCGCCGAACTTAACATGCGGTCCAGACCGGTGCGGGTAAAGTCGCTCGAATGCGTGCTGGCCGCGCGCTTGCCATTAAAAACGCGGACGCCTATTGACTTTGATCCCGACTCTTTCAGCGTCTCAACCTGGCCGAGGCGGACGAGAGTAGAGAATTCATCGCCTTCGCGGATGACGCACTCGGCTGCAGACGCTCCGCCAGACATGGCGCGGCGGACGATGTCCTGGGCCAATTCTTTCAGGTCAATTTCTGCTGTAAGCGTTTCGCTTTCGAATCGAGTGTTGGACGACATAAAGAAGCATTAACCACGAAGGACACGAAGTTGCACGAAGGAAAGCACCTCAGCGTCCGCGTTTGTGCTCCCTTCGTGTACCTTGAGTGTCCCTTGTGGTTGATGAATTTTATTGCATGAAACCGCCCGTATCTTTTCTTGCGGTCCCACCTACCGTCAGTCGATCAAGCTTCGTGGTCGGCATGCCCACGCCGACCGGCACAGCCTGACCATCTTTGCCGCAAGTACCGACGCCTTCGTCGAGGCGCAGGTCGTTCCCGACCATCGACACGCGGGTCAGTGCATCCGGGCCATTGCCGATGAGTGTTGCACCGCGAATTGGTGCGGTTACGTGTCCGTCTTCGATCAGATACGCTTCGGAGGCGGAGAAAACGAATTTCCCGTTGGTAATATCGACCTGCCCGCCGCCAAAGTTCACGGCATAAATTCCGCGCTTGACCGAGCGAATAATATCTTCCGGCGCGTCTTCCCCGGCCAACAAATACGTATTCGTCATACGCGGCATTGGGATGTGCTCGTAGCTTTCGCGACGGCCGTTGCCGGTGTCTGCCATGCCCATGAGCTTCGAGGAGAGCTTGTCGCTCAAATATCCCTTCAGAATTCCTTTCTCAATGAGAACGGTCTCCTGCGTCTGATGGCCCTCGTCGTCCACGTTGAGCGAACCGCGCCGCCACGGCATCACTCCGTTGTCAACCACCGTGCATTTTTCGCTGGCGACTTTTTTGCCGATCAATCCGGCGAAGGCTGAAGTTTGCTTGCGGTTGAAATCGGCCTCGAGCCCGTGTCCGACAGCTTCATGGATCAGAACTCCAGGCCAACCAGGGCCGAGCACAACTTCCATGTCTCCCGCGGGAGCTTCACGGGCATCAAGCTGAAGAATTGCCTGCCGCGAGGCTTCTTTTGCGAAGTACTCGGGAGTCTTCTCGCCAAAGAAGAAGTCAAGGGCAACGCGGCCTCCGCCTCCGGAACTGCCGCGGGCGGAATTTCTTTCTGTTTTCGCGATGCATGAGACGTTCAAGCGTGCCAGAGGTTGCGAGTCTTCAGCGAATACTCCATCGGAGCCGACCACCAGGATATTCCGCAGCTCGTCGGCGTAGCTTGCGCGGACTTCCTTGATTCGCGGATCGTAGCCGCGCGCTGCCGAGTCGGCACGCATAACAAGTTCGACTTTTGCGGTAATCTCGGCATCGACCGAGGGCAGGGTCAATGGATACAAACTTCGGGCTTGGGCCTGTTGAAATCCTGCGCTGGGCGTCTTTGCCGGGCCGCTGGCGATCAGGGCGGCGGTCTTTGCGGCGTGCAGAATCCTGGCCGGCGAAAGATCGTCGGTGTAGGCATAGCCCGTGCGCTCGCCGGAGATGACGCGAACCCCACAACCCGCCGAAATTCCTTGCGATGCCGACTTCACCATCGACTCATCAACCGTCAGCGCGGTCGACGAAAGGTATTCAAAATAAAGGTCTGCGTAGTCGCCGCCGGCAGAAAGAGCCGCGGCCAGATAGCGCTCCAGATCGCGGTTCGTCAGGCCGTAGTGCTCAAAGAAAAAATGATTATTGTCCACGCTTATTGGATGACCTCTCGGCTGGAAGGACTCCGGATAGGGCCATTATCCCACATTGAAGCTGAGTAATCGGTCCGTCAGGTCATCTAAGACGTGCCGAGCCCATCCCCCGAGCAAGGCATTCCAGATGTCCCGATGGCCCGATCACCCGATCACCCGATGTTCACCCGTCACAGACAAATCCTTTTGCCTTTGGAAAACTCTGCCCATGACACCTCAAAGCCTGAGCACTGCGATCGAAGGATTCCTGTCGGAAAGCAACAACGCCGTAGTCATTGAAGATGGCGCCGTCGTCTTCGACCTCGGGCAATCTAAGTATTCCATTTCCGGCGAGAGCAACAAATGCCTGCTCCACCTTTGGTCGCCTGAGAGGAACATGGTCAGACGGGTGCTTGACGTTGAAGCCAAAGGCGAGATCCTGCGGGTTACAGTCCAAAAAATCGGGCACGCTCGCCCAACAAGACTCGAAATATGCCGCGAACGCGACCCACGAACTCCATCTGCCAAGCGCGCGGCGCGGCTCGGCTATCAGCGCCTTCTGGAACGGGTTTTGCGCAAGCACTTTCCCGATCTGACGGTCGTGCAATTGAGCACATCGATCGATCTCGAAAAGTCCTTCGGCCCGATCTACGCGCGTGGCTTGCTGAAAAAAGGGCAATCGGGATTCGCGGTTCTTGGAGTGAACGCCCAAGAGTTGCAGTCCTCGATCGACGCCGCGCTTACGTTCGGAATCCTCTGGCTCGACGTTTGCCGGCAAATGCACGCTGGAAGGCTGGTAATTGAAGGGCTGAAGGTCTTCGTTCCTGATAAGTCTTCCGCTCTGGTTCGCGAGCGCGCGGCCCATCTGAATTCGGCCGCTAAATGGCAGATTTACGAGCTCGAAGAGCGCAGCGAAGATCTAAAACCGGTAGAAATCTTAGACCGCGGAAATATTTCGACCCGGCTCGTCCACTGCGTTGATGAGTCAACGGTTCACGAACGCTTCGCTGAAGCAATTGCTTTGGTCAGGACTTTGATGCCTGAAGTGGAAATCGGCATTCTTTCGTCCGTGGAAATCGCGTTTCGCTGTCATGGACTGGAATTTGCCCGTTCGCGGCTATCGGCCCAGCCCGGAAATCTTAGCGGCGCTCCTGAAATTGTCTTCGGAGTCGGTGCCGGCGAGCGTGTTCTGGACGGCAACAACTTCCCGCATTTTGAGCGGCTGATTCGCAGCATCGGCGAGGTTCGCCATCCCGAAGGTCCCAACGAGAGCCGCTGGTGGAGGCTACACCCGGAGCGATGGCTCGAGTCTCTGGTTGTGAAAAACATCGCCGCACTGGACGATCAGTTTGATCCTCGCTGCCTTTACTCGCAGGTGCCGGCATTTTCAGCCGCCGACCGCTCCATGATCGATGTGCTCACTCTCACCCGCGAAGGCAGGTTGGCCGTCATTGAACTCAAAGCCGACGAAGACATACATTTGCCCCTGCAGTGAATCGACTACTGGGCGCGCGTTGCCTGGCACCACGCACGTGGTGAGTTCCATAAATTCGGTTACTTCCCTGGGCGCGAGCTTTCGCCGCAAACCCCGCGGCTGGTAATGGTCGCGCCGGCGCTTCGCGTTCACCCAACCACCGACACTTTGCTGCGATACATCTCGCCTGAAATTGACTGGGAGCTGTTAGCTATCAGCGAACGTTGGAGGAAGGAATTGAAAGTTGTGTTTAGAAAAAGAGCCCACTTAAAAGAGCCGTGTAGTTCCTTCGTGTGCCTTCGTGTCCTTTGTGGTTAAAAGCCAAAATCCCCGACCACGAAGGCCACGAAGGTGCACGGAGGAAGACGCTATTGTTTCCAAATGCCCAGCAGCCTTCGTACATCGATCAACTGCCCCAGGTGGTGCGCGTTGTGATCGGCTACCAGCATCGCTTCACGCAAGATTGTCTGACCATCCCCCCATGGAAGTTTGGCGAATAAATCTGTTTTGGGGTCGGTAACCAACTTCTTCATCGCTTCGAGATCATTACGAAAACGCTCAATGCTCTTCTCCCATGCGAGCGCGCTTGTCGGGGCCGCGTTCTTTGGCCAGTAGTCGTCCGGCCATTTCAGGGCTTTATAGTTCGCATTGCGGCTGAAATCGAGAATGTCCCATTGCGCTACGCGCATGTGTTCGAGCAGCATCCAGGCCGAATGCGATAGGCCATTTGGAATTTCGCCGCGAAATTTCGCCGGAATATCTCCAATCACCTGGTCGAAGGTCGCGTGAGCGTGACCGCCTTCGAGAAGTTCAATTAAATGTTTGCGGAGCGATTCATCCGTATTCATGTTGGTCCGCCTTCTGGACAGATTACTTGGCGAATTTCGCAGAACCTTGGCGATCTTTGCGGTAAAAGATTTTAACCGCAAGTTCGCGAAGATTGGGTCGAGGTCGCCGAGATAGCCTCTACGATGGCGGCATACTCCCCGGGGTCGCAGAAAATGCGTTCGGTTCGGGATCTTTCTCGCCCCGATACACCCGGCCAATTCCTCGCACAATGCGCCGCAGCGGCCACCCGCGCTTGTCGTCGGCAAAAAAGATTTCTCCCGCGCGCTGCGAGCGGTAGTACCAACGCTTCAGGATCGCCAGATGTTCCGTTCCTTCCAGAGTAGAGGCAGACGCTGCCGCCGGGAAAGCTGCGATCACGGATTCCAGCCGCGATTCCATCGACTGCGGCTCGCCGCTCTGCTCAACACTAAACGACAATGGTCCTTGCAGCATTGAGTTAGCCAAACGGAACAATTTCACTGTGTTCGCCTCTGCGCTCGGCTGAACAACTATTGCCCGCAGCCGGTCGAGTCTTTGTACGATCTCCGGCAATTGCGACAGCAGCGGCTTCAGTTTTTCGAGTTTGGCGTGGAGAGCGGCAGCATCTTCGAAAGCAAGCTCCGCAGAAGCTTTCTCGCGTTGTTCCGCCAATTCTCTCGCCAGCGAATCGCCCGCAGAATCGAAGAAGGATTGCACCCGTCCGACTTCAGCGCGATATTCGTCGTCGCTGCATCCCTTGAAACATGGCGCGAGGCACATTTTCATTTCGGAATAGACGCAGCCCGGAAACGACGGATCGGGATGCAGATCATCCACGCAACGGCGCATTTTGAAAAAATCGAGTGCATCGCTGCAAAATTTTTCCGCTGCCACTCGGGAAGGAAAGGGGCCGTAATAAAGATTTCCACTTTTCGTCGACCCCATCCGTGTAGTCACTGACGCGCGCGGATATTCATTCTCCAAATGCAACTTAACCAAGGGCGCAGGGCGCAGCCGCAATCGCGCCGCATAGGTCTTCGGGAAAATCTCGCGCAAAAGCTTGTAAAGCAGAAATTGCAACTCGAAGTCCGAGCCCGCGACAGTGAACTCAATTTCGCGAACCCGGTCGCGAAGGTTCAGTCGCTTGCTGTGTTCAGCCGGGGGGCCCAGCAGCCGCTGCAATCGTCGGCGCAGGTTCGCAGTCTTGCTGACATAAGGTTCGCCTACCCCGCGCAGCAGGAAAACCGCAGCCGCAGCCGGAAGTTCCTGAAAGAAGCTGTCATTCTGCTGCGAAAAATTGATCACGCTCTCGAGCACACCGCTATTCTAGGCGGAAGCCAACGCTCGCCGCTCCTGTGAAATCGGAGAGTGCCCCATCCTTGTCGCTTCCGATCTTGGACCACGGAGCGGGGAATTTGAATGTCTAGGTAGATTTGAGAATTTCCGCAGCCGCCCGTTTCCCGCTCGCGATTGCGCCGTGCACAGTGCCGTTGTTCCCTGACGTATCCGTGGCCTCGCCGGCAAAGAACAGGGTATTGTCGACCTGCTCACCCAGCACCCGTTGCCGGCCTTCTCCCCCAACCTTCACATAGCTGTATGCTCCGCGGGAGAACGGATCCGAATCCCAGTCGTGACAATAGGCGGCAGCCAGATGCGATTCGACGAGTTCTTTCCTGATGAATAGAATCTCGCTCAAAGCCTCGACCGCCTTACCAACGATTTCGTCTTTCGAAAGTCCGGCAAGCTTCTCCGCCGCCTCAGCCGCCGACCATCCGGTAAGAATTGGAACCGTATCCGGCATTTGCGTCCACCAGACTGGAAAAATGTCGCGGCGCGAGAAAAGAAAGCTCAGGTCGCGCAAAGACCTCGCGTCCGGCGTGCCGTGCACGATTTCCCAGAAACGTTCGCGGAAACACAACACCACGCGCACAACTTTGCCCATCGCGAGTTTTTGCAGAGCGCTCTGCTTTGCGGAAGGTAGCTCGGGGCAAAAGCAGACAGCGTCTTTCGCCTGCAGGACGCCAAGCGGCAAGGTGATGAGTGCGTACCGGGCAGAAAACTTTCTCTCCGCCGACTGCCTGTTTGCAGCGATTTCCACCGAGCCGGATCGCCAGTTCACAGCGTTGACAACCGTATTCAAATGAATCGGGACACTCAGGCGCTTCAGCTCGTCCACGAGGATCCCGATCAGCGTCTCATATCCGCCCTCAATGTGAAACGCCCGGTCGCCTTCGATTCTCGCTTCCTCTTCCCGACTGTGCACCAGCCAGTGAAGACTCACCAAACCGGGGTCGGCGGCATTGAAACCGCTGACGTATCCGGTTGCCCAGCGCTTGGCGTCAGCATGATCATCACCAGGGAATTCACGTGCAAGGAAATCAAGGAATGATTCGTCCGGCCCGTCATCGTTCATTGCTTCGAGAATCTTGCCGGCCTGAGCAAAGAAACTGCACTTTTCCAACCTGCCGTCAATCGAGCACCAGAGATCGCCGTCAACCTCGGTAATCTTGAGACCATACTTCTGCACCGGCAGCCAGATTTCCGGCGCCAGGCCGTGTACAAACTCGGGGCCGAGTTCCACAGCATGATTAAGGGTTGGATCGTGCGCAGTGAAGATTCGGCCGCCGATGCGGTCACGCGCTTCGAGAATTTCCACGCTCAGCCCGGCTCGGGCCAATTCAATCGCGGCAGAGAGGCCGGCGACACCAGCACCGAGGACAAGGACCTGCGTAGGCATGGAGGATTGGATGCAAGTCGCGCTTTTTTGCTTTCGCAGCGACCGGACGGTATATTAAACGACCGTTCCGGCTAGAGCGGCCGCTCGTCATGCCGCTTTTGGAGGATGCACCGTGAGGTCCATCGTCTCCGAGGCGATTTGAATATCGTCGGCCTGCGATACGCGCTTGAAAACTTCCGTATAAATGTAACTGCTCGCCGCTCGCCGTTGCTTCGGATCGACCAGGTAACGCATGGTGAGCTGCAGCCAGTTGCTGGTCACTTTCAAATACACTTCCGGCTGCAACTGAAGTTTTGGCATCAGGAAATCGTGGCGCATCTGCGCCAGCTCACGCTCGGCGTTCTTGAGGAATTCACCTGTATACGCCGCGCCAACATCGGTAAGGATCCGGGTAGCGCGTTCCATATTGCTCTGGTAGGTAATTGGCAGATGGACTTCATCCCAGATCAGTGAAAGATGCAATGTGTAGTTCATGATCGGCGTGCCGAAGATCATGGAATTAGGGATCAGAAGAATGCGGCCGCTGTATTGGTCGCCGCTGATCCATGAACCGATCTCGAGCATCCGGGTATAGAAAAATCCGATATCGATTACGTCGCCGCTCATTTTTTGAAATTCAATGCGGTCGCCGGCGGTGTACATATGGCCAGCGAAGATTGCTAGCCGTCCCGCAATGCTCAACAAGGGCTCGCGCAGAGCGATGGCAACCCCGGCGCCCAGCAAGCCAAGAAACGTCCCTTTTTGCCTTAGCGTGTGCGCCCAAAGAATCACAATCACGAACCCAGCAGCGAAGGCAATTACTGTGCTGAAAAATTTGCGGCGCCGATACCGTTCCCGATCATCCTGCACGCTGTGCCGCAAGTAGGCTGCAGCCGCAAAGTGAAGGATGATGGCCGCAGCCACGGTAATCACCGAGCCAATAATCGGAATCGGATAGGGCAGCCAATGTGGCATCGAAAGCTAGATGGCCTCCGTACACGCCGTAGTTGCCCGGCTCATGCCCCGGCTCCGGCTCGCTGGCACCGGCAACTCCAGTTAATTCCGTAGATAGAAAAGGCCACCCACTTGGATAGGTGGCCCATTCTCTAAGGCTGATCGACGTTTATCTTGAGGCCAGTGCCGGCTCGAGTTTGCCGGACTTGAACGCCTCGTATCTGTTGTTGATTTCGTCCCAGTTCACCGCGTTCCACCACGCCGCGAGGTATTCCGGCCGCCGATTGTTGTATTTCAGGTAATAGGCGTGTTCCCAAACGTCGTTGCCGAAAATCGGGAACAGTCCCTGGGAAAGCGGGTTGTCCTGGTTCGGCGTGCTGATCACCTGCACGTCGCCGCCGGGTTTGCCAGCAAGCCAAACCCAACCGCTACCGAACTGCTTTGCGCCGGTGTCATTGAACTTGGTCTTGAAGTCGTTGAAGTTGCCGAATGTCTTTTTGATTGCATCCGCAACGGGTCCGCTTGGATCGCCGCCGCCTTTCGGCTTCATGATCTTCCAGAACATGGTGTGGTTTACGTGCCCGCCGCCGTTGTTGCGGACGGCAGTGCGAATATCTTCCGGAATCGAGTTCAGATCGCGAATCAAATCTTCTGCGCTCTTCGACTGCAAATTGGGATATTTCTCAAGCGCAGCATTTAAATTCTTCACGTAGGCTCCGTGATGCATGTCGTGGTGCAGCTTCATGGTCTGCGCGTCGATCACGGGCTCAAGGGCAGAGTAGTCGTACGGCAAAGGGGGTAGTTCGTGCGCCATAAATTGTTCTTCCTCCGCAATGAAAGATGACTGATTGGGGCCTCAGGATACAGTTGATCAGTGACCAGTGGCTAGTGCTCAGCCGTCAGTGGCCAGTTAGCGGTCCTAAGTACCGAGAGAAACAAGGGCTGTCGCAGTACCGATCGCTGACCACTGATCACTGGCCACTGGTCGCTGACAACTAGCCACTGACCACTGCTTCTATTGTCCCACCAATCCACCTGACATTGCACGTAGCTGGTTTGGCTTTGAGGATGTCCGGTGCAGTGGACTGATTTGAAGTAATTAAGACGAAGTGGGCGGCAGAACTTAGTTTGCGGAGAGACGACGCCTGACCTGCAGTTCACGCTGCAGTAGGGCGCGATTGAGTTGGTCAACCAGTTCCATCAGCTTTTCGGGATCCTGTTCACGGCTTGCTGCTTCTGAAAGCGCTCGCCAATCCTGTGCCGTAGATTCCATAAACCACCTCCACCTTAGCTGGGTTGCTTTGACACGTTGCACTTCCCGTTCCAAGCGAGGGCGCTTACGTGTTTTCTTCCACTTGCGAAAGCTACGCGAGTATTGAGGTGGTAAGAACTTCCAAGTAGCTGGAATGTTCTCGCCATGTACTGCTGAGTACATTGGTCACTTTCGTCCGAGAAAACGTATTCGCGCCGTGAAGGCGCGGCGGTCGAAGTTACTCAATTGCAGAAACTGCGGCGATCCCTGAATATTGTTCACCGTATAGGCATTTTGTCGATTGGTGATGTTGTCGAACCCGCCGCGCAATGCCCAGAAAAATCCAAGTGCGTGAAAGCGCTTTTCGATATGCGGATTGAGAGTGAGATACATCGGGAATCGGTACACCCCGGGCGGCAAAACCAACTGCTGTTGCTGATTAACAACTAAGAACGGAAACCCATCGCGAATCTCAAGCGAGTAAGCGAGATCGAATCCTTTGACCAGCGGTAATAGGCCCCACGAAATAAATCGATTCGGCGCGTCCCAGGGGTACGGCCCAGGCACTTGCGGATTGATTATGAGATTGTCGAGCGAATAGTCGAGCACCTGGCTCGAAGCCGCGCTGGAGCGAATATACGAAGCCGTGATCACGTAGCGCTGGTGAAAGGGATGACGCACATCCACTTTGAAAGCGGTATATCGATCGTGCCGTGTGTTTTGCAGCAGAAAATTTGTCCCTCCAACGCCACCCGGAGTGTTGTAGACGAGGGCGTTGCTGCCGTTGCGCCGCATGAATTCTGTCTTCACAAACATTTGCCCGGGAAGCTTCCGCTCGATTGCGACACTCCAGTTAACGTAACGGGGAGCAACGAGGGCATTTCGGTCAACTCGGAAGGTCGAGAAGAAGGACGCGTCCAAATTTCCGGCTGGATTGAAAAAATAGTCGTGACGCGCTCCTTGCAATGGCTCGGCAATCAAAGAAAGGCTGGTGGATTCGTACGTCTCTCCGATCCCTGCAGAAATCTTTGTGTCACCGGAACTGTCGAGCACGTACGTTCCGGCCAGCCGTGGGGAAAAAAGAGGCTCGCGGATGATCTGGTCCCAATCGAAGCGCACTCCCGGTTCAATAAGCACGCGCGGCAATGCCGACCAACGGTCCTGCACATATGCGCTGGTTTCCGTGTTGTAAGTGGTAGACGGCGCCGCTCCCGAAAAAACTGAGTACAGCGCACAAGGGGAAGAATTCGGGGGCACGGGAGGCGGTCCCAGGCAGGTAGCGTCGGGAGCGAGCGCCTGCCCCTGTCTCAGCGTAGAGACCGGCGATCGCTCGAATACCTGGTCATAGGAAAGATGATCGAGATCGGTGCCGAAAATCAGATCGTGCCGGCCATGCCACTGGCGGGGTACATAAAAGTTGGCCAGCCCCTGCATACGCCTGGCCGTGGTATCCGCGTGAAGATAATAGTTCCCCAGCGTTCCGTTCGTGGTAAGCGCATAGGGCTTCGAGCCAATTGGGCTTTGCCGCAATCCGTAATGATCGAACGCAAAGCCGAGTTCAAGAAGTTTGTCTTCAGAGAACGTGTGTTGCTCTTTGATGGACGCTACATAAACGTTCTCGCTGTCGGCAGGGCGCGTCGCCGGCGCCGCGAGTGTTGATATTCCCAAGTGGTCGTCGTGTAGCCAGTCAATTAAAAAGCTGGTGGTGACAATATCGTGATTGCTGACATTCGCCTGCACCTTTGCGATATTGCCTCCGCGCCAAATCTTGTCGGAGTTCTCGTTTCTCGGAAGGCCGAGAATGATGACGTTATCGTATTCGCCGTCCAGGCCATCGAAGAACCACAGTTTTCCCTTCACGATCGGCCCCGATAATGTGAACCTGGGATCGACCTTGTCGAACGCCCAGCCCTCCTTGTTCTGAAATGAGGGTAAAAAATTGGTCGCCGCGAAGCGGAACCGGTCATCGCCGATGCCGGTCTCAAGAGAAAGTACTCCCGCCGGACCTTTGCCGAATTGTGCCGGCACCCGGCTGGTTTCAGTTCTTACCTCGCGCAGCGCATCAGTGCTGGGACGAACCAATAACTGCCCGTTCGCGGGCTGCGTCACATCAAATCCGTCGAGCAGAACCAAAGTCTGATAGGTCTCCGCGCCTTCAATGTGCGGCTGCGCGTTTTGATCCAGCACAACTCCGGGGATGTACTCGAGCGCATAGCGGTAGTCACGGGTATTAGGGTAAGGAATGTTCAGGATGTCTATGCCGCTGAGCCGCTCTGCGGAAGAAATCTGCTGCGGATCAATCGCCGGCACCGACTCCACAACGTTGATGTTCTCTTTTACTTCCTGCTGATGATGCAACGCGACCTCAAGCGCGCCAGATGTTTGTACGTTTCCAAGGGTGAAAATATAGAAACCCTCTTTTTCAACCTTGAATTGCCACTGCCCGGCTTGCAGATTCGAAAAATGGCAGTGGCCAGACAGGTCAGTCTCGCAATGCAGAGAAGCATGTGCGGAAGTTACTTCGACGCGGGCAGCCGGGACGGCTACGCCGTTTTCATCGAGGACCGTAATCGTGAGCAGATGAGTTTCTGCACTGTGTTGCGGAGTCTGGGCGCATAACGAGGTCGCACAGAGCAACAAAAGACAAAAACGTAAGAACACAGCAGTTCTCAAAGTTAAGTGAGGAGGTGGATAACAGCTTAGATGCATTCCGGTCTGTTGCAGCGTGTTTTCTGGCCTACTTGCAAGACGGCTGAGACTGCGAAAAGTAAGAATGGGAAGCGGTCCAATTTGGTCAAGCGTGAGATAGACGGTCGTATTCGGCGGCCGAATCAGATGGTAGCAGTACCCAAAGTGTGTAAATGCCGAGAGCCGTGAAAAATGGCGGATGAAGCAACGCCAGGACTCCTAAAACGATCGCGGTTGTCCGCGCCCAGCGCTCATGATTCATCAATCCCCAACCCACCAGAATTCCGCCCGCCGCTACCAGCAAAAAGACCGAACCCAACGAAAACAAGAGCGGCGGCACGAACGCGCGGCTGAACATCTCGTCCCCAATGGTGATGTGCCCCGCGTGACCGAGCCCAATGAGAAAGAGTGAAGGAATGACCCAGAGTCCGCCCACCACAATCCATAAAATGCCCACCGTCCTGAGGTGCCGCTGCAGTCGTCCCTGCGGAGCCGGAGCGGGGGACACAACCGGCGCCTTGTTCTCCACCGGGGCGCCGCATTTCGGGCAGAGATTGAAATCTGGTTGTAACTGGGTGCCGCAGCGATTACAAAACATCTTGCACCTCAAGACCTGATCTAGAATACGCCGCCAGCCCTATCGAGGTTCAATTCATCTCCCAGAGGGGGACGGCTCGATTACTCTGCTGGTGCCGTGGAGTTGAGATACTGGCTTTCAGCACTATATCTTATTGATAGGAGTGGCTCTGGGGGTCAGCAGTCCAATCCTTCACACCAAAAAACTGAGCTGATGAGTAACGAGCTGCCTGACCCGACAAAGCGACGCCGCTACCCGCGTTACTCCATCGACGTTCGCGTTTCCGCTAAAGTGTTTCGAGCCGATGCGCCGGTTGAACTCTGGGGCCGTTCGATCGAGCTCGGCCGCGACGGAATTGGCGTTACTCTTACTGGGCAACTTGAGCCGGGCGAAGTCGCAACCCTCGAACTCACTCTCCCTGCCAGCTCAGCCCTGCTTAAACTGCGCGCCCTGGTGCGTTACCGTGACGGGCTGCGCCACGGCTTCGAATTCCTGGCGCGAGATGGCATTCAGGAGGACTTAATCAAGCGCACCTGCGAACTGCTTGCGTTCGGACAGGAAGAAAACCGAAAATAGAGCTGGAGCAACTAGGAGCCTCCTCCCCGTGCTGATCAAGAAGTCCGATGGCATACGTTCTTCAGAAATTACGGACCGCAGTCTCTACTTGAATCGCCGCAAGTTTCTCGCCGGCCTCAGCGCAGTTGCCGCCGGGGGCGCGGCTCTCAAAGAGCTGATCTCGCCTTCGGCGATAGCTCGGGCAACCGAAAAAATCAACGGCCTGCAGAAAAGCCCGTTTTCGACTAATGAAAAAATCACGCCTGAGCAATACGTAACCCATTACAACAACTACTACGAATTTTCCACGGAGAAGGAACCACCGGCAGATCTTGCCAAGAACTTCAAAACGTCACCGTGGAAAGTGACCATCGACGGCGCCGTTCCAAAGAAACAGAAGTGGGACATCGATGAAGTTCTGAAATTCGCGCCGGCAGAGGAGCGCATTTACCGCATGCGCTGCGTGGAAGGCTGGTCGATCGTTGTCCCATGGATTGGCTTTTCTCTGAGCGAGTTGATTAAGCGCGCACAGCCGCTGGGCAAAGCCAAGTACGTACAGTTCACTTCGATCCTCAGTCCTGAGCAAATGCCCGGCCAGCAACGCCAGGTGCTCGATTGGCCCTACGTAGAGGCGTTGCGCATGGATGAAGCCATGCATCCTCTGACCCTGCTTTGTTTCGGCATGTACGGTGAAACTCTGCCGAACCAGAATGGCGCGCCTTTGCGCATTGTGGTTCCATGGAAATACGGATTTAAAGGGGCAAAGGGTATCGTCAAGATCAGCTTCGTCGAACACGAGCCCATGACCACATGGAACATTGCCAACCCACATGATTTTGGCTTCTACTCGAATGTGAATCCCAACGTGGATCGTTATCACAGCCAGGCGCATGAACATCGCCTGGGCGAACTTCTGCCCCGCCCGACGCTGATGTTCAACGGCTACGATCAGGTCGCGGGATTGTACTCAGGAATGGATTTGGCAAAAAACTACTAGAGGCCGTCAGCTCTCAGCCATCAGTCGTCAGCCAAGGCGCATTCATACTTGATGCTGACGGCTGAATTCGTCTTCACGAAAACTGATAGCTGAAAGCTGATACCTCAGAGCTGATGATTCGCTGGATCAAAGTCGTCGTGTTCCTTCTCTGCCTGGTGCCCTTCGGGATACTGGCCTATGGATTTTTCGGCCCTCACCCGACCGATATCACCACCTGGGGTCTCGGCCTCGCACCGAATCCGGTCGAGCGCCTCGAACACGGAACCGGCGATTGGACCCTGCGGTTCCTGCTAATCACCCTTGCCATCACCCCGATTAGAAAATTGCTGCATGCTCCTTCATTGATTCGCTTCCGCCGCATGTTCGGCCTGTTTGCTTTTTTTTACGCATGTTTACATTTCACGACCTACCTGACGGTCGATAAGTTTTTTAATGTTCATGAGATTTTTTTAGACGTATTCAAGCGCAAGTACATCACGGTGGGCTTTCTGGCGTTTGTGTTGCTGATCCCTTTGGCCCTCACGTCAACCGCCGGGTGGATTCGGCGGCTGGGCGGCAAACGCTGGCAGGCCATACACCGCTTGATTTACATCAGCGCTATCGCTGGGGTCATTCACTATCTGTGGCTGGTAAAAGCCGACATTCTGGAACCTGTCGAGTACGGAATCGTGCTCGCGGGTCTGCTGGCCTATCGTGCCTATTATTGGCTGCGTCCGACGGTGCGCGCGACGGTGCCCCCGAGTCGCGCGAAAGTCGCTGTCGAATAAGCACTTTATTATTTGACTTCCCCAAAACAACTTTCTTGTTCGAGCCGGTTTACTATCCAGAGAAGATCACCGTCTTGCGAATTGCAGCATTTCTCTAAAGGAGTTGTGTCCTTGTCAATCGCTAAAATTCTCCCCAAAATTTGCGCCTTTGCTGGAATTGCATCGTTGTTCGCGCTTGCTGGCTGCGGCGGCGGAAGTGGTATGGTTACGACCCATCAGACAGGCAATTTTTCCAATGCCAGTTTGACCGGGTCATATGTTTTTCAGATTCGCGGATTCCTAACAACGACTCCTTATCGCGAAATTGGCGTCATCACGGCAGATGGCGCGGGAAACATTACAGCGGGTATCGATGATCTCAACACTGTCGGCCTGGGCGGCGCAATTCAGAGCACCGCTGCCATCACCGGCACCTACAACATCTCCGCCGACGGCACTGGACAAATGCTTCTCAGCTCTACAACACTGGGTTCCCTCGCCAGTGTCTCCCAAATCTCGCTGGCCATAACCATGGTAAGCACCTCCAAGGTTGAGCTTATGGAAGCCGATACTTTTGCCGAAGGCGCTGGAGACGCCGAACTTCAGGGCTCGGTTTCTGCGCCCAGCGGAGCATTCGTCTTCGGGTTGCACCAGGAGGTAAATGCGAATACCGGCGCAGCCTCCTCTGAAGTGGGTCTGCTGAATATTTCAGGTGGCACGTTGAGCGGCAACTTCGATCAGAATTTGACTTCGGCTTCGAGTTCGCTAACGCTCAGCGGGAGCGCGAACGCGCCTTCAACGCAGGGGGTGGGAACCGGCACCTACACCGACAGCGCTAGCGCGACTACCAACTTCGTGTATTTCGTTGTCAACAGCGGAAAATTTGTTTTCCTGGTGACCGACTCTGGCGCGGTCGGCTCAGGCACCGCCGAGTTGCAAAGCGGCACGGTGAGTGGTGGGCTGTCAGGAACGTACGTTTTCGGCACGCGCGGGGATGACACCAACTTTTTTGCCGATATCGCAACCGTAGGCCGGTTCACTGCCAGCGGCGCGACGATCAGCGCCGGTTCCCTCGATAACATGAATGAAGGAAGCTACTCGCAGCAAATTAGCTTCACCGGAAGTCCAACAACCGGAAGCAGCAATCCTTCATCCAGTGGTCGTGTAGCAATAACTTTGTCAGTGAGCTCGAGCTCCATCCCCGCTGTCTTCTGGATGGTTAGCCCTTCGCGTGCATACTTCCTGTTTGAGAGTGTAGCCAGCGCGGAAGACGGAACCGCCGACCTGCAGACTACTTCGAGCTTTTCCAATTCCACATTGAACGGCCAGTTCGCCATGCTGATGGACGGTATCGACACCAACCCGGAAGGCGTCGCTCGCATTGGGACGATCCAGTTCGATGGCAACACCAAATCGACTGTCGTAGAACTGGTGAATGATTCTGCGACCGGCTCAGGAGCTACAAATCCCGGAGCCCTGGGTGGAACTTACGGCATCACTCCCGCCGGAAGGGCGAGTGTTACCGTGAGCAACGGCGGAGGGGCGCTGGATCTGATTCTGTATTCGATTTCCAGTTCCCAAGCCTACGCGCTGCAGATCGATCAGGGATCAAACACGGTAGGGACGGTGGAGCTGCAACCGCAATAATCTTGTTGTGAGAAACGTGTTGTGGGGAGACGGGCAGCCTGCCCTGAGCGAAGTCGAAGGGTCCTCGCCCGTCTTAGCCCATGAGCTACGCTGCCCCCTTCTGCGCTCCCTTCAAATACTCAAGTACCTCCTCCGCGTGGCCTTCAGGTTTCACCTTGTAGAAGATGTGCTTAATCTTGCCGTCCGGGCCAATGATGAACGTTGTCCGCGCCACGCCCATCACTTTCTTGCCGTACATGTTCTTTTCCTGCATCACACCATAAGCGTTGCAAATCGTCTTGTCGGCGTCCGCAACCAGGGTGAACGGCAGGTTGAATTTTTCTTCGAATTTTTTCTGGTCTTTGGGCGTGTCCGGCGAGACCCCCAGCACCACGGCGCCGATGTTTTCAACGCGTTTGAATGAATCGCGAAAGCTGCACGCCTCAATCGTGCAGCCGGGAGTATCGGCGCGGGGATAAAAATAAAGCACCACCCATTTGCCTTTGTAGTCTTTCAGGGCGATCTTTTCACCGTTCTGGTCGAGCGAATTAAAATCAGGAGCTTTATCATTGATTTGCATGATGTCCTTTCAAATGGCGCCGTCTCGAATGGCGCTCTCTCAACTCGGGTACCGCACACGGTTATACCGCAAAGCCGCGCTGGGCGTCATCTTCGCGGCAGTGTTGCTCGTCGCATTCCTGGTACCCGGGTTTGCTCAATATGCGAAGAAACGACAGGTCAGCAAAGGACCGCGCGCGGTTGGGTTGCTTGAGCTCGCCGCCAATGGCAAAGCGCACTTGATCGCGGTTTCAATCATGATCGATGGTAAGTTTTATGACGCCAGCGCGTACAAAGCCGACCCTGTCCCCATGGCTTTGCAACCGGATACTGTTTATGAGGCAGTGAAGTCGGGAGCGCCGCAGGGCCTGTTCACCGTCTCTGGAGCGATGCCGCAAAAAGATGCCTGGATCGCAGATGGAAAATGGAAGAGCCAGGCGGACATCGAAGCCGACAAAGCCCGCGCCAAAGCGGAAGCAGCCAAAAAAGCCTACAAAGCTCCCGAAGATCCGAGCGGCCCGCCCAAGCTGCACCGTGCACCGAACTCGGGGAGCGATAGCTCGGCCAGTCAGACGCCACCCGCTTCGTCTGCGCCGAAGACAAAAGATCAGACCAGCACCTCGAGTGGCGCGAACTCGAAACCATCCTCCCAGGACGCGGGGTCTGCGAAAAGCTCAAAATCGTCAGACAGCGCTTCCGCCGAAGTCGATGCTCCCGATCGTCCAATTCTGCGCCGTGAGGCGCCGTCAGAAACCTCGCACGAGCAAACCAAATCCGGCAACGATGTCGAGCCGCTCAGCGGGCCCATTCAGCTTATCCCCGCGGTTTCCGATTCCGGCGGACCCGAGGCGCGTCCCTACACCTACGAACTGAAGCCGGACGAACAACAGAAGTTCTTGAAGAGCATGCTCGCCATGGCGTCTAACGAAGTCGAGCGGAGGGCGGCTCATTTGCTCGGCGAATCGGAAACTCCGGTAAGGCATCCCGCTAAAGCTGGAGCAAGGGGCCCAGCGCCGGAGTTTCAGGATGTTCAGCTTAAAATTTTCGACCTCACCAGCAGCAACGAACCCGTGCTGGTGCTCACGGCAAACGCATCGATCCCGAACTCAAAATTGAATCTGCGATATTCGATCGCTCTGGTGGCGCGCGAAGACATCTACGCCGAACTTCACAAAGTGTTCGCCCAGACGACAGACGATCAACACCTCGATGTTTTGCCGAAATACGAATTCATCGATGCGGTCGACGCGGATGGCGACGGACGCGGCGAACTGCTCTTTCGGACGACTTCGGCCAGCGGTCAGGCATTTAATATTTATGCCGTGATTGGAGACCGCCTGTGGCCGCTGTTCGAAGGAAAACCAGCGTCGTGAAACAAATTTGCTAATTGTGTAATTTTGTAATCGGGTAATTGAAGACCAATGCGCCCGAGGAATTTCAATTACACAATTTCAAAATTCCCCAATGAGTCCCACTAAGTCCCGCGTTCACGGCGAAATCGAGTCTCTTCGCGACCAGATCCGTCATCACGAGTACCGCTACTATGTGCTCGATGATCCCGAGATCACCGACGCCGAATTCGATCGCCTGATGAACGAGCTCAAGAAGCTCGAAGCCTCTCATCCTGAACTCGTTACCCCCGATTCACCCACACAACGCGTCGGCGGCAAGCCGCGCGAGGGCTTCGTCAAGGTCCCGCACTCGGTTCCCATGCTCTCGCTCGACAACGCCTACAGCGAAGACGAGCTGCGCAATTGGGAGCGCCGGGTGCACGAACTCGCCGGACGGAATGATATTGAATATGTCTGCGAACTTAAGCTGGATGGCATGTCACTGGCTCTGCGTTATGAAAACGGGAAGCTGGTTCGCGGCATCACTCGTGGCGACGGCTCAACCGGCGAGGATGTGACCGCGAATGTCCGTACCGTTCGTTCCATTCCGCTTTCGATCTCGGCTGAGAAACTGAAGAAAGCGGGCATTGCTGCCGACTTCGAAGTTCGCGGCGAAATGCTCATGCCCATCGCTTCTTTCAAGAAAATGAACGAAGACCGCGAAAAGCACGGCCTTTCTCTGTTTGCGAATCCACGAAACGCTACTGCCGGCACGGTTCGGCAACTCGAGCCGAGCATCACCGCGCAACGCCGCCTCGACTATTTTGCGTACATGCTATTGAGCCAAAGCAAAAATGATTTTGGGGGCGCGGGCGTCCCCGCCCGGGCAAGCACAATATTTTCTCAGCACTGGCAGACCCTGAACTCGCTCGACAACGCCGGGTTCAAAGTCAATCCTCGCCGCGCCCTGGCCACGAACTTCGCCGAGATTCTGGACTTCATCAAACAGTGGGAGGAAAAGCGCGAATCCCTGCCCTATGAGATTGACGGTGTCGTGATCAAGGTCAACAGCACCACGCTGCAGAATGAACTCGGGTTTACCGGCAAGGCCCCACGTTGGGCGATCGCCTACAAATATGCCGCACGCAGCGGAGTTACGCAGATCGAAAACATCCACGTGCAGGTAGGGCGAACCGGAAAGCTGACCCCGGTCGCGGAGCTCAAGCCCGTTCCCATCGGCGGCACAACCGTGAGCCGCGCCACTTTGCACAACATGGATGAGATCGAGCGCCTGGGCGTTAAGATCGGCGACTGGGTTGAAGTCGAGCGCGGCGGCGATGTGATTCCAAAGGTCACGCGCGTAATCGACGACAAAGATCATCCCCGCGGGCACAAATCGTTCCACATGCCCGAGAAATGCCCGGTCTGCGGAGGCCACGTAGTTCGCGCCGAAGGTGAGGCCGACCATCGCTGCGTGAATCAAAAGTGCCCGGCAAAGTTGCGCGAGACGATTCTTCATTTCGCCTCTCGCGGCGTCATGAATATCGATGGCATGGGCGACGCGCTGGTTAATCAGCTTACCGAGCGCGGCATCGTGAAAGACATTGCTGATCTCTACAAGCTGACCAAAGAAAAGCTCCTCAGCCTCGAGCGAATGGGGGACAAATCCGCAGAAAATGTTCTGCGCGAAATTGACAACTCAAAGAAGTTGCCGCTCGAGCGCGTGATCTACGGCCTTGGCATCCGCTTCGTCGGCGAGCGCACAGCCCAGTTTTTAGCAGAACACTTCGGCGATATGTCTGCGCTCGAGAAGGCGACCGAAGAAGAATTGCAACAAGTCGAAGAGGTGGGCCCGCGCATCGCAAAGAGCATCGTCGAATTTTTTGCCGAGCCTAAAAATCGCGAGTTGGTCGAAGAACTTCGCGCCGCCGGGCTGACCTTCAAAGGCAAGAAAAGAGAGCGCGGCACTAGGCTCGCTGGCAAAACATTCGTGCTCACCGGAACTCTGGCGAACTACACGCGGGACGAAGCCAAAAAGATGATCGAAGACGCGGGGGGCAAAGTGGCTGGTTCGGTGAGCAAGAAAACTGACTACGTTGTCGCAGGCAGCGATGCCGGCTCCAAGCTCGAAAAAGCGAGGGAACTCGGCGTCCAGGTGCTCGACGAAGAGGGAATGGAAGAACTCGTCAGGCAGTAAGCGAGCGACGAGCGACATCGTAACTCGCCGGCTGCATCTCTACGCCGCCTTTGAAATATTCAAATAATTGTCCACCGCTTGCATGCTCAACTCAAGGCTGAAAGCGATCTGCGGGACCGTATGGCCGGTATAGTACATCTGCTGGGCCTGCCTCGCCGGATTTATGTCCACTGTGTCGGTACTCTCACTCGGATCGGCTGGCTGCTGTTTCAATGCCGGGCCGCTCACGGTCCGAGTGGAAGCTAGACTTAAGGTCGAATCAATTGCGGTGGAGGATGGCGTGGCAGGGGAACTGGAAATGGCGTTCATTAGAATCTCCTTTCCTCTTACGCCCTGCCTATCGGCACCCGGGAGCTCAAAGTGAGCCGTTACCCGCCGATTTTCGGCAGTTTTTCCCGACGTCGTTTCCCAAAATGGAACCGTGAACGAAACCGCAGTCGATGAATGCAGCGATCGTATTCTGGCCCTAAGACTTAGCTATTGATCCACGGTTGAGCTCAAATTTACCTCCCGTGCATTGCTTCGGCGCAGGGACCTCGGCAAACTGCCGCGACAGGAGGCTACATGCCCACACGGACGCTCTCAGAAATGCCGCCGCCCCAATCGTTTCGTCAGGCTGATCGCATCCAGCAGAGTGTTCTGGCCGTGCCAGAAAAACGGCTTCTTATTTGGATGGCTCGTCGCTTGCCTTCTTGGATCAAACCCGACCACCTCACAGCTCTAGGTTTCTTGTCGCAACTCCTGACCGGCGTAAGCTACGCCATCGCACGCTGGAGTCATGTGGGCCTGTTCGCCGCGATCGTCTTTCTCGTATTGAATTGGTTCGGAGACAGCCTCGACGGAACGCTTGCCCGCGTGCGCCAGAAACTTCGGCCGCGTTACGGTTTCTACGTGGACCACATGCTCGACAGCATCGGCTCAGTTGCCCTGATGGGAGGCTTGGGGTTGTCAGGATATATGAGCCCATGGATAGCAGTCAGTCTGCTCCTGATGTTCTTGTTGCTTTCAGTTCAGTCGTATCTTGCGACTTACACGCTCGGGGAGTTTCACATGTCATTCTGGAGCTTCGGCCCGACCGAGTTGAGGCTTTTGCTGATAATCGGAAACCTGGCCGTACTCCGCTGGCCGCGCGTGCTTCATCATCTCCTGTTCGATGTAGGAGGAGCAGTCGGGATCGCTGGTATGGCTGCGATGCTGGTCTACTTCACGGCCGAGAACATCGTGCGGCTCTACCGAGCGGAACCGGTTTCATGACGAGCATGTCCCACTTCCCCCGGCTTGGAAGAAGTAAGCCTAGTCCATGTGGTTAGCTTGCCGCTCGACTGACCAGATGTCTGCCTGGTTCTGCTCGAACGGATATACGTGGACCATCCACCCGAACACCTGTGGAATGAATTTTCCGCCTGCAGCATCGCAGTCGTCTTTTGTCGCAATGGAGCCTCGTAGCCCAAATTTTGCACTATTCGGCAGCACGTTTTCGGCGTTTTTGTCATGGGGTGGCAGGCATAGATTCACATGCGCGTGCCATTGCGCGATGCTCAGCGGGATGCGTGAATTCAATTCGTCTTCGGCCGCGTCTTTCTTGGCCGTGTACATCACGCCAATCAATTTGTAGTTTTCGCCGTCCTTCTCATAAAGCAAAGAAGTTGGATGGGAAGGGTCAAAAACGTTGCGTGCGCGAAATGCATTCCAGTAGTTGGTGAAGTGATATTGCTTCTGGGGGACATTGGGCAGGAAGATTTTGTATCCGTCGGCAAGCGCGACCCTGTAATCCTTATATTTTTCTGCGGCAGCGCGCGCCGCCTGAACGACTTGCTCGGCCTTCTCTTGATCGCCGGGTTGCACGGCACGCATCGAGGTCATTTTCATGTGAGGACCCATGTCCATGTGGTGGCCCTCCATCGAGTGCATGGCGTCCGCGTTGCTGCCGCTATCCATCCCGGACGTATCGTGCGCGGATTGATCGCTGCCCTCATGCCCCATGTGGGACATATCCATGCCGGACATATCCGATGGTTTAGTCGCCGGCTGATTTGTGGCCTGATTTTGAGCGAAGGCGACCGAGACAAACAGCAAAGCAATTACAAGACCCGCGCGCATAGACGAACTCCTTATACAGAGGCGAACCCAAATCATAGTGGAATGTCGCGTAAAGAAACGCCAAGATTACTGCAGTAATGTTATTGATTCACGCGTGCGCGAGGGGATGTGATGGCGAAATCGGAGAGGACTTTCATCGCCGCTTCCGATCCCGAGCGAAGGCAATCCGGTATTCCGATCCCGCCGTACGCGTTTCCGGCAAGGGCCAGACCTGGCACTTCCGAAAGCATGCTCTTAATTCGGTCGACTATGGCTTTGTGGCCGACTATGTATTGCGCTATCGCCTTCGGCCAACGATAGATTCTTGTGAACAACGGAGTAGCGCTGAGGCCGAGTATTTCGCCTAGCTCGCGGCGAACGATCGCTTCCAGTTCTTTGTCCGTCGAGTGCAAAATCTGTTCGTCCCGACTTCCGCCGAGGAAGCAGCGCAGCAGAGCCTTGCTTCCAGGGGCGCGTCCGGCAAATTTCTGATGGACGAAGGTGCAGGCCAGAATGCGCTTGCCTTCGCTTCGTGGAACCAGGAACCCGAAACCAGGAGGTACCCGGATATCTTCATCGTACGCGAGCGCCACAGTCACGGATGATGAGTAAGGAATTTGGCGAAGGTCCGAGGAAAATTGTTGCGGTGCGCTGGACTGCAGCAAGTCTGCACACACGTAAGCGGGCAGGGCGAACACAACCCCGTCGAATTCCTCCGTGCGTTCATTGCTCACCACCAGCCACTTGCCCGATTCGGGCGCAACGCTTTGTACAGGTGCATTCGGTCGGCGCGCGGCTTCTGGGATTCGCGACAACATGGCATCGCTCATCTCCTGCATGCCATTTCTCAGCGAGGTAAAGATGGAAGACTGTTTCTCTCGCCGCACCTTACGCAATGCAACCATGCCCCGGCCCAAACTTCCGTATTTCGCCTCAAGCTCGACAAGGCGAGGAAGAACTGCGTTCGCACTCAACTCGTCCGCGCTGCCCCCGTAGACTCCCGCGAGAAGCGGATCGGCAAGGCGTTCCACCATCTCGCGTCCGTAATGGCGTTGGACGAATTCGGCGACGGTTGATTCATGAACCTCGGAGGCGGGACGGTAGAACCATTCGGCCAGCATTCGCAGCTTGGTCGTCCAGGAAAAAAGAGGGGAAAGCAATGTCGACTGGATTTTGGTGGGAACCATAAACATCAGGCCATCCGGAAGCGGCACCAGCCGGCCTTTCACCAGAATGTAGGTTTTTCGTTCCCCGTCGTTCGACGAGATCAGCTGATTGCCAAGGCCAAGTTCGCGGCAAAGATCGGCGGCCCAGGTTTTTTCAGTAAGAAAAGAGTCGGGTCCGGCCTCGATTGCGAAATCGTCGATATTTTCCGTCTGAAGCACACCGCCGAAGCGGGAACTTGCTTCAAAAATAACGTATTCGAGTTCGGCACCATTCTTGATTTTTTTCTCGAGCTCGCAGGCCGCGGCCAAACCGGAAACGCCGCCGCCGATAACGGCAATCCTTTTCATGCGGAGTCAGCGTACCTCGGCCGGGACCGATATTCGAGATTGGACGATCTGCTCGAGCGCAGAGGTGAGTAGTGGAGAATCGTTTAGCGACTCCGCCCGCCAGAGCCGCATCCCTTCTTTCTCCGCGAAGTGTTTGAAAGAAATGTCGATGTCATAAAGAATTTCGACGTGGTCGCATAGAAATCCGATCGGCTGGATGAAGACTCCGTTATGGCCGGATTTTTTCATTTCCAGAATCGTGTCTTCCACTGTAGGGCCGAGCCATGGCCCGCCTGACATTCCCTGGCTCTGAAATGCGAATTTCCATTCCTCCAGCTTCAGACCAGCCACGCTCGCAACCAGCGCCGCCGTTTGCCGGGCCTGAATTTCATATGGGTCGCCTTCCCGCACCCCCCGCTCGGGAACACTGTGCGCGGTGAAGATCACAGGAACCGGCCTGCCGTATTCACGGTTGATCTTCTCGCGCGCCGGCGTGAGTTTCTCGGCGAAGGCTTGGATCAACATAGGCTGATCGTGCCAGGACTCGACAAAATCGAAACTCAAATCCGGATCCGTGGATTGCGCGAGCGATTTCCGATAAAGTCCAACGCTGGTGCGGGAATTGTGCGGCGCTAGGCAGATGACAACCGCGTGGCGGACGCCGTCGGCTTGCATTTGATCGAGAGCTTGCGCGACGAAGGGATGCCAGTTCCTCATCCCGATATAAACCGGCATGCCGATTCTCTTTGCCAACAGCTCGCTTTGCTTCACCGTGAGTTCAGTCAGAGGAGACTTGCCGATCGCGCCGTAGCGATGGCTCACCTCTTCGACCACCTGCGGCGGCAGCGGCCTTCCGCCCGTTACACACAACAAAAATTCAGGGACATCCTTCACGGAAGAAGGGCTGCCATGAGCCAACAAGAGCACCGCATTTTTGCCGGAAATCGTCATTAGCTATTTCTGAGTTGCTGCCTGCGCCGAATGCTCCTGAACATACTCGGCCAGGGCTTTGACATTATCGACCGGAGTTTCCGGCAAGATGCCGTGGCCCAGATTAAAAATGTGCCCGGGCCTTCCACCCGCGCGATGAAGAACATCTTTCGCGCGAGCCTCTACCTGTTTCCAGTCTGAGAAAAGCACAACCGGATCCAGATTTCCCTGCACGGCGCCGGAGTTTCCGAGCGCTCGCCATCCCTCATCCAGAGGAACCCGCCAGTCAAGACCGATCACGTCGGCTCCGGTCTCTTTCATCGAAGGCAACAGCGTTGCTGTATCAGTTCCGAAGTAAATCACTGGTGCTCCCGTCGCGCGGAGACTTCTTATTAGTTCTGTGGTTCGCGGCAGAACGTATTGGCGATAGTCATCGACGGAGAGACATCCCACCCAACTGTCGAATACCTGGATCACATCTGCACCAGCGTGAACTTGAGCCGCGGCATAGGCGGAAGTCACAGAAACCAGCTTGCCGAGTAGTTCGTCCCAGGCCTGCGGCTGGGAATACATCAGCTTTTTGGTATTAAGGTAATGTTTGGAACCGCCCCCCTCAATCATGTAGCTCGCCAAAGTGAAGGGTGCGCCACAGAATCCGATGACCGGCAGCTTCGATCCGAAATGCTTCGCGACAAGGCTCACGGCTTCAGCCACATAATTAAGGTCTGAAGCGGAGTCCGTCCGCAATCGCCGCACCTCATCCTTCGTGCGGATCGGGCCTTCGATCACTGGCCCTTCTCCTGCCGAAAAATGAAACGGCAGGCCCATCACTTCGAGCGGCAAGAGCAAATCAGCGAAAATTATGGCCGCATCTACACCCAGAATCTCCGCAGCGGTAATCGTAACCTCCGCAGCAAGCTGCGGATTCTTGCAAATCTCGATCAGCGTGTGTTTCTTCCGCACCGCCCGGTACTCGGGCATGTAGCGTCCGGCCTGCCGCATGAACCAGACTGGAGTGCGGTCCACAGGCAAAGCTTTGCAGGCACGGACAAAGCGGGAGTCGCGAGCGGACATGAAGGATCAATGCTAGCACTGGAAGCCGTGGGTGGTGGATCGTGACTCGTGATTCGTGGGTCGTGAATCGTGACTTGTGGTTTGTGAATGGTAGTTGGGGAGGATTGGGATTTGAGTTACTTGATACTTGAGCCTGCGTACAAGCGCCAGCCACGAGCCACGAATCACGAGCCACCGCCTTACGACATTGGCTCGACTTTATCGACGTGAATCAGATTCAGCGCCCGGTCGAGAGTTCCCGTGATTTGAACGCGCCGTCCTTCGTAGGGCTGCACGCGCGACTGGTTGTCGAGCTTGTAGGAGCTCGAGTCGGAAACTTTCAGAACGTAGCTGTCGGCTTCCTTGCTGATCGTGCCCGCGAACGTTTGCGCGGTCGGGGCCTGATTCGACTCCTGGGTAGATGGGCCGGTTTGGTGCTCACCCGGCTGAGCTGGAGTGGGGTTCTGCGAGGGCTGAGTTTCCGGCGTAGGCTCGGGTTGTTGCTTGGAATGGCTTTGCTCCGGCTGCTGCGGCTGCTGCATGAACGACCACGCCACCAGATCCGACGAGAACAGTTGTCCGGGATGCGCGGGCTCCTGCGCGAACGCCATTGCCGCGCAAAACACGAAGCCGAATACCAAAGTTAACCAGCGCCTCATAGCGAGCTCCTAACCGGCCTTATTCGCGACCGGAGACGAAGCGGATGAAACCAGCGGGCGCGCAACTACTCCACGTTTTTACTCCCCGGCTGTGGAAAAAGCTGTACCGCTGATGCTGTACGAAGGCTAAGGCCAATGCTTTCTGTTGAATAGTTCGCTATCGTACGTGTACTAACGATTTCCGGAACACGCAAAAGCGCACCAACTCAGTACACGTTCTTCTTACCATTCCGCCCTATTATGTCCCTAACAAATCTTCGGAGGTAACCCTGCGATGGCAGCCAGTCAGGTTGTTCTCTACTTTGACAGACAGGAAGACGCAGTCCAGTTCACGCTCGCTGCCAGCTCGGTTATCGCAGATGGGACGCCTTTGCGCGAGACCGCGCTGAAAGTGGCAAAGGAAGTCTGCAAAGCGACTCGCATCACCACGGAAGGTAGCTTAAGCGGGGAGGCCACCAAGCCAAAGTCCCGCAAATCGCAGTAAAAACTGGCTTTTCCTTCGTGTCCGTCGTGGTTCTATGGTTTTCTTTTTCAACCACGAAGGGCGCGACGGTACCCGAAGCTCTTTCCCGAAATTTCAACGCTGATTTCTAATCTGACCAGGGGGCTGGTTTTCTATCCCAGCGATGGTTTTTTAATTCGCTCAGTAACTCTGCGCTTAGCGGGCCTTTGTCACTCAGCGAACAATTTTCTTGCACGTGCTCGGGTTTCCTCATGCCCACAATCGTCGTACTCACCGCCGGGTGAGAAAGCGTGAATCGCAACGCCATCTCCGGCAAAGACATTCCCTTGGGCAGGATCTCCTTGAGCCGGTCCACGCGATCCATGGTGTTGGCAAGGTTCTTGGGATTGAAATAGCCGGAACGCCAGTCGTCCTTGGGAAATTTGCTCTCGCGTGTCATCTTCCCGCCGAGGCTGCCCTCATCGAGCGCCACGCGGACAATGACCCCGATATCCAACTGTTGGCACAGGGGAAATAACTCATCTTCCGGAGATTGATCGAAGATGCTGTAGATCACCTGCACTGCGTCGACCAGTCCGGTGCGAATCGCCCTGATTCCGTTCTCCGGCTCCCATCGGTTCAGGCTCAAACCGAAATATCGAATGATTCCATCTTGTTTTAGTTTCTCGACCGTGTTGCGGAAGTCGGGCTCATCCGTCCAGTTGTCCGTCCAAACGTGGAACTGGAGAAGGTCGATCGAGTCGGTACCGAGCTGCTTGCGAATACGCTCGGCGTACTTGAAAACGTGGTCCGGCGGAAACACGTCGTGATATTTGTATTTAGGCAAAGCCGGCCAGCGCTCATTTTTAGGCGGAATCTTCGATGCTGCGAAAAGGCGCTTGCCCTTGTTCTTCGCGATGGTCTGACCGAGAAAGCCGTCGCTCTTGCCGCCGCCATATGCCCATGCGGTATCAAAAAAATTACAGCCGCAATCGACGGCGAGTTGCAGCGCATCGAGCGATTGCTTGTCTTCCGAGCCACTCCACCCGCTCATGCCCCAAAGGCCGGGCGCGATGTCACTGACGTCAACTCCTGTGCGGCCAAACTTGCGATAGTTCATCTTCTTTTCCTTTCTGTCGTTCCGAGCGAGCACTCCGATTCGTTTTCCGAATCGGAAGCGCAGTCGAGGAATCTGCTTTTCAGGAATTTCTGCTATTTCGGAATAGTTCCGCCCTGCGCTCTCTCCCGATAAAACTTCTGCAGCACATAAAAGGCCTGCTTCTTTTGCCCCTGGTCAGAAATCAATCCTTTGCGGTTGAAGTAGTCCTGAATCCCCGGCAATAACCGCCTCGGAGAGCGAAAGTCCATCAGCACCCAGGGCGACATTCCTGCGAGCTGCGGAATTTTTTGTAGCATTGCGAGTTGGTGTTCATACAGATTGGCCTGGTATTCCTCTGTAAAGCGCGTGTCGGCACCACCATGTAGGTTGTATTGCGCGCCGGCTCCGAATTCACTGAAGACGACCGGCTTTTCATAGGCAAACTCCCAGCGCGTAGAATCCGCATCCTCGACTTTTGATTCGTACCAGCCCATGTATTCATTTATCCCTAGGACGTCCAGCGCTTCACCGAAAGGATCAGAGAGCGTGCGAACATCACCGTTGCGGTCCCAATGATTCAGCGCCGACGCAATCAGCCGGGTTGAATCCAATTGGCGCGCATAGGCAGCCAACATTTTCAGGAACTCTGTGCGATCGGAAGAAATCGGCGTCTCATTCGACATTGACCAGATGGCAATGGCGGCGCGGTTCTGGTCACGCGAAATGATCTCCCGCAGTTGCGATTTCGCATTTTCAAGCGTTGCGGGGTTCTGCCATTGAATGTCCCAGTAGACCGGAATTTCCTCCCACACCAGCAGGCCCATTTTGTCGGCCAAACGCAACATGGTTTCGTTGTAGGGATAATGCGCGAACCGGACGTAATTGCACCCGACTTCTTTCGCCCACGTCAGCAAAGTACGATCGTCTTCCTCAGAAAATGCCCGTCCACTGCGGAACGGCGCTTCCTCGTGCATGGAAATACCGCGTAGAAAAATGGGCTTTCCATTGAGCAGAATTTGCGTCCCACGGGCTTCGATGGTGCGGAAGCCGATTTCGTCAGTAACACTGTCGTTGCCTGCCGAGACGACTACCCGATAAAGCCTTGGATTTTCCGGAGTCCACAATTCCGAATGAGCCGAAAATTGAAAGCTTGCTCGGCCTGAAGCATCAGTCTGTGCCGATTGCTTTACTTGCAGCTCCGGAATTTCGACTGTAACCTGGCGGAGACCCGAAGTGTCTAGCAGAACCCAGCCTGATATTTCATCAGCACGATCTTTAGCAGGCTGCAGTAAATAATTTTGGATAAAACTTTCCGGCACCTCGATCAGTTCCACACTTCGCGTCAAGCCGCCGTAGTTCCACCAATCGGTCTTGAGCGCCGGAACCCCGTCAATGTGGCGAGTATTGTCGACTTCTACCACCACGCTATTGTCGCCTTCGACGATCTGGTCCGTGATTTCGAAATCAAAAGGCGTGAACCCACCCACGTGCTCGCCCAGCTTTTTTCCATTGAGCCACACTCGTGCCTGGTAATTCGCCGCACCGAAATACAGAAATGTCCGGATGTGCTCCCGCTTGTGATAAGAGAAATTGCGCTGATACCAGACCGGCCCTTCGTAGAAGAGCAGAGAATCCCGCTGTGTATTCCAGTCTCCTGGCACACGGAGTTTGGGAGAGCGATCGAAATCGTACTCGACCAATTCACTCTTTGTTGCCGGCCTGCGATTAATAAAAATACGGCTGCCCAAACCAGTTTCATAAGGATCGACGATGCTGTTCCATGTGCCGTCAAGGCTGATGGTGGTCCGATGGCTGACGTTTGCAATTGCCATCGTCGGTGCGCTTTGAGCGAAAGCGCAACAATTCGTGAATAGCAGCGCCAGCAAGGCTGCTCGCCTCATACCGTCTCCTGGTGATCAACCAAAGCGAAAATGAGTATAACGAACTTGGAAGCAGTCCACTGAAACCCGCGCCAGTCGCCGCTTACCTCGCTTAGAGGACGTTCACCCCGGCAAATACGCAGTTCAATGCAGACCGACATCTTCGACGAGAGTCTTTGCATCGTAGTAAGCTGCCCAGAGATGGGCGCCGGGAGCCCTGTAGTTATGCCGTCCGATTCTGTTAGTGAGGGTGAAAGACAGCCCCAAGCATCAACTTCTCAAATCGTCGCTTCTCCTCGGTTCTTTCAAAGCAGCACTAACGAGACCGGAGTTACGCCTCATCTTCTATCCACGACCGCAACAATTGCGGATCTAGGCGAGCCCGACCTGGTTGGCCGCTGTTTTCTTCGAATGTGCCTCTGGGTTGAGCTAGCCACCTGCTGGACACGCAAAGGGCAGGCGCGCCATCGCTGGCGGCCCAACGTCCGCCAACTGCTGACAGAATCTTTGGAACCTAGTGCGCCGGCGCCGGTGAAGGCTCGGCGGAAGGTGCGGAGAAGTTCACTTTGGGCACTTCGCGCGATGCCTCGGTTGCGGCGAAATAAGCAGTATTCGGCTTAAAACCCATGCCCGGAGCAAACAGGCTGTTGGGGAACTGCTGCACGTAGACGTTGTAGTCCTTCAACGTGTCATTGTAGCGTTGCCGTTCGACGGCAATGCGATTTTCCGTGCCGGCCAGTTCATCCTGCAAACGCAGGAAGTTTTCGTTGGATTTGAGCTGCGGATAGTTTTCCACGATCAACAGCAGCCGGCCCAGAGCGCCATCCAATTGGTTGTTGGCGGAAATTTTTTGCTCCGGCGTTCCGGCGGAAAGCAATTGGCTGCGCGCTTTTGCGATGTCGCCAAACACCGTCTGCTCCTGCTTGGCATAGCCTTTGACGGTTTCGACCAGGTTGGGAATCAGGTCAGCACGGCGTTGTAGAACGATATCCACCTGCGACCACGAGGTTTTTACCGCTTCGTTTTTTGCCACAAGCGTGTTCTTCACGCTTATGTACTTGCCCACCCCAAGCAGGATCAACACCAGAATCGTGATTCCGATGATGGCGAATTTGCTCATGACCTCTCCTTTATTTTGCGCCTGTGCCCCGTTTGCCCTACGTGCTTTTCGGTGAACTCTGCATTGTATCTACTGCGGACGCTACTCCTTCAATGGCCGCGAGGTATCGCTTGGCGACATCACTTTCAGCGAGCTGTTTGCGGTCAGCTTTTTTCGCTCGAACTTCCATTAATTGTACGAAAGCAGAGGGATCGAAGTTCAGTCGCGAAGCCAGCTCCTGAACTGCCTCTCGTGAATGCTTCCTGCCCTGTTCGCCAAGTTCAATCAACACGTGGCGGAATAGAGTGGTGAATGACGACAAAGAATTCAGCATCACCTCCCATACAGCCTTTCCGTTTCCATTCGCCAGCAGTAGGTGCTGCCGCAGCAGGAATAATTTCTCGCGCAATTCATACTCGAGTTGCGAGCGGTGCAGGTGCATGGGCACGTTCAAGTCACGCAGCACGTCATCTCCATGAAGTACTTTGTAACGCTGCTTCATGTCAATGAACTCGATGGAGAAAACATCCGCGGTGTCTTTCAATTCTTTGTGGGTCATTACCAGTGGCGGATGATGTTTCTTCTTGCGCCACCAATCCACCGCCTCGGCAATTTTGCTCAGCGATGGGAATGATGTCTCGCGTACGATGCAGAGCAGATTGAAATCAGAATATTCGGCGTGGAACTCGCCGTCGGCGGCCGAGCCGTAAAGAATCACGCTGGCAAGGTTTTCCCCTGCCGCCGTGCGAAGTTTCGCTACAAATTCCTTGAGCAGTTCTTCCTGAACCATAAAGTCTCCCTCACCAGCTTCCGCTGGCGCCACCACCGCCCGACATCCCGCCGCCAAATCCGCCGAAGCCTCCGCCCCCACCCCCGCCGAATCCACCCCCACTCCAGCCACCGCCGCCGCCCCAACCGCCGCGACCGCCCCAGCCGCCACGACCACCGCCGCCGAAGAGCAACCACCAGAAAAGAACACTCCGGAGAGGTGTGCCGAGCACGATAACGGCAAGGACGACCAGGAAAACGATGCCGCCTATGGGAATGCTTTTTCGTTCCGGCGGCGCCCTTTCCTCCGGAACCGCGCTGACGCCAGTCAGTTGCACGCCCGCATCCTGCGCAATGACAGTCGCGATCTGTTGTGTGTTTTGTTTTATCGCGTCGTCGTAATCGTTCTGCTTAAGCAGCGGGACAACTTGCCGCCAGAAGCCGCCGACTTTGCCATCGGGGAGAATGGGTTCAAGGCCATAACCCACCTCTGTGCGATAGCGATGATCTTTGACCGCGATCAGCACCAGCACACCCTTGTTTGTGGCTTTGTTCCCGATACCCCATTGCTTGTAGAGATTTACCGCGTAGCTCTCAATGTCATCTCCATCCAGCGTATTAATCGTGACCACCGCGATCTGCGCCTGCGCCTTCTGATCCACTTGCAGGCAGAGGTCGTTCAGCTCAGACTCGGTCTCCGGAGAGAGCACGTGCGCGAAATCATTGACATAGTTCGAGTAGCGAAGCTGGGAAAGCGACTCGGCGGGTGCGAGGTGCGCGGGCACCAGCGCCGCGGCCAGCGCAATCACAAGCGTGATGTATCGAACTCGTCGCATCGCTTTAAAACTCTGTAAAAACCTCTGTGTAACTCTGCGTCCTCTGTGGTTAGTTCTTAAAAGCCCTGCAACACAGCGTTAAATGGAGAAAATCATACAGAGGCAAAAAACTCCACCACTGCCCGCTCTGCAAAGTGTCCATCGTAGCCATTCCGCTCGCCGATATAGGAGCAGTGCCCTCCATCATCTGTTTCTACGAATTTAATATGAGAATTGTTCGCGATCTTCTGCCGCGTTTCCGGCAGAATCCGAATGAATGGATCGTTACGCGCATTCAGAATATAAGCTGGAACTGCGATGCGGTCGATCACATTGGCCGCCGCACATCGCGCGTAGTAGTCCGTCGCGCCTTCAAATCCGCAGTAAAAAGCGGTGATCTTATCGTCCCAATCGCGCAAACTCTTCACGCCTTTCATACGCGAGAGGTCGTATTCACCCGGGAAGCATTGCGCCTTGTCGCGCATATGACTCTTCAGCTTCCACAGGAAGTACTGTTCGTACACGCGATTGATTGGCGAATGCAGTGCGTCGGCCGAAGCTGCCAAATCCGCCGCCGGGCAAATTGCAGCTACTGCGCAAAATTCCTTCGGCCCTTGGTCGGCCCACTCGCCGGCAGCTTTCAGCACCAGATTACCGCCCATGGAAAACCCGCAAAGGCCCAGGCGGGAAATCCTGTCTTGCGCAATGACGCTTTTCGCGACTGCCATCACATCGCCCGAGCGTCCGGAATGATACAGCGTAGGCGCCAGATGATCGGTACCGCCGCACGTGCGCTGATTCATGCGTACCACGTTCATGCCCGCAGCGACACCTTTTTCGGCAATGCCCAGCATGTACTGCGATTCCGTTGATCCTTCGAGTCCGTGCACCACAACAATCGTAAGCGCCGAAGTCCGTTCCGGCTGCCAATGACAGTGACATAAAACATGGATTCCGGGTTCGACCTCGACCAGGCGTTCTTCGGCTTTCGGAAGCGAAAAACGCCGACGCATCAGAAAACTTGCCAGCGTCTGTACATGGCCGCCAGAAAGGAATCGCCGTGGCCGAAATGGCGGTTGTGGCCCAGCGTAGGGCAGACTTTTTCCCACAGAGAAATTCTAACGCTGAGGCTTTCTACAGGGACAACGATCGAGACCGTGATCGAGACACGATCGGCACTAAAAACTGGGTCAGAGTTTGTCATTCGAGGGCGGAATATTCTGCCCTCGATCCATTTTCGCGACAATTCTCAGAAGCTTCTCAAGTACGGAGGTTCATTCGACCAGTGACTTATTGCTTCTTGTGCCCAGCTTGTTGATTTCTCCTGATGGCACGAGTTGCAGGGATTCGGAATCTTGTATTTGTCGGTCATTGCCGGGGAAATAAATCGAAAGGTGTGCGCATGCACAAGCGCGCCGGGCACGCCTTCGGTTTCAATTTGGGGCATATGGCATGACACGCACTGGCTTCCACGACTATCAGCTTTGTGGTGAGTGTGTTCCTCGATGCTCGCTGTGTGCGGGCCATTCGGCGAGGTGGGCCCGTGACAATCGAGGCATATCTCGGCGGCAGGCTTTCTCAACTGTGCGTAGTTGGCGGTTCCATGAGCGTCATGGCATGAAGAGCAGGTCACGCCATGGTGGTACATCACACTTTGCGCAAAGTCGTTGCCCTGCATCCGGTTTTTATGCGCGGTGCAATCTGGAAAATAGTAAAACGTGGTTTGCCCCAAAGTGCAGTCCTCGAGCCTCCAGAAATCCGGCAATCTTCGGCTGACGTCGTAGCCGACCGCCCAGTCGTAGTATTTTCCTTTAATGGGGTTCGATAGTGGCTGGCCTTGCGAATGGCATTGAATGCAGACGTCGCTCTCGGCCGTCGAGGCAAGCTGTGCCGGGCTCAGAATATTGCTTCGGAGCGGGTGCGCCGCATGTTCGCTTCCCGGCCCATGGCAGCGCTCACAACCGACATTCCACTCCGCGACCTGTTTTGTGCGAATGTCATAGCCGACGGAATGGCAACCGTCACATAACGGCCCAGTAGGACGCTGCATGTTGTCCGGCGGATATTTTGAAGCCCACCAGTCTCCTCCGGCAGGAACCATGTACGGCGCCCACGTGTGTTTGCCGATGTTCCACTGCACCGGCAACGGGAAATAGTCATCTCCAATCTTTGTGAAGTAGCGCTGCTTCCAAATGCTTCCATAGACAAATGCCACCTGGTCGAGGGTGAACTTGTGCACATTGTTGGTAGCGAGATTGGCAGCAAGCGCCTCCGGGTGAGTTCGCGGATCGCGCACTACATTCGCCATCGGCGTTTTCTTCCAGCGGTCGTAAATTTCTGAATGGCACTTGGCGCATGCTTGTGAACCGATGTAAGTGCCATGATCGGCCAGGGTCTTCGCTTCGGCAATCTCCTGCGGAGTAAGGGATCGCAATGTGCGAATAAAGAGCACCAGCTTCCATACATCGCCGGTAGCATCAGAATGCGCATTGCCCCATGCGGGCATGCCCGTGAGTTGCACGCCGTTCTCGATGATGTAGTGCAACTCGCC
Organism: Terriglobales bacterium; assembly: GCA_035651555.1. Classification (GTDB taxonomy): domain Bacteria; phylum Acidobacteriota; class Terriglobia; order Terriglobales; family Acidobacteriaceae; genus Gp1-AA145. The sequence goes on along the minus strand of DASRFL010000039.1, from coordinate 34,656 downwards.
ATCGCTAAGGCTTTGCGTTTTGGCAGAGCGCAAATCCGGCACTCTGGGATACAAATTCGTGCCCATTTGCGTCTTGCCGCCGCCATCAATGCCATGACAGTTGGAACAGTGGGCCAAAAAGTACTCGCGGCCTTGTTCTGTGGCTTCTGAATTGGGCTCCAGAGGATTTTTCCGCGCTCGATCCTTTACAGGGATTGCCAGGTTACGAACGCTTCGGGCGAGAGAGGCCTCAAGCGGGGAAGGTGTGCTGGTCGCCCGAAAGCCGCGGAATATCAGGACACCGGTGACCAAAAGTCCGACGGCACCAACCAGAACCAAAGCGACAAGAACTGGCTTCAGATGTGTCACGTTTCACTTGCTGCCGATTGTATCCGAACGCTGCAATCCGTGACCGTGTGTCAAGTATTAAGGAAGCGTAGATCTCGTTGCGAATTTCATCGCTCTTGCGTGAAGGTACCCGGCGTGAACCTATCTGCCCGCTACCTTAACTGGTCGATGAAACATTTCCAATTCAGCCGCCTGTTTTCTCGCTTCGCGTTGCCGCCCGTACTCGTGCGCCGCGCCCACAAAAGATTTGAATAAAGGATGCGGCTCAAGCGGCTTCGACTTGAATTCAGGGTGGAACTGGCAGCCAATGAAGTGCGGGTGGTCCGGCAACTCAACCATTTCGACATACGTGCCGTCGGGCGTTGATCCCGAAATTCTCAAGCCTCCTGCCGTCAACGGGGCTTCATATTCACGATTGAATTCATAGCGGTGGCGATGACGCTCGCTGATCTCGGTCTGCCCGTAAATCTTGTGGGCGAGCGTTCCCGGCTCGATTTTGCACGTCCACGCACCCAGACGCATCGTTCCGCCGAGTTCTTCAACGCCGCGCAATTCGCGCAATTTGTAGATCACACGATGCGGCGTCGCCTGATCGAATTCGCTGGAGTTCGCGTCGGTCAAGCCGCAAACATTGCGCGCAAATTCAACACACGCCGTCTGCATCCCCAGACATATTCCGAAGTAAGGAATCTTGTTTTCTCGCGTGTAGCGAATCGCCTGCAACATCCCCTCGATTCCGCGTTTGCCGAACCCGCCCGGAACCAGGATTCCGTCGTAGCCGCTGAGCTGTTCTTCGCAAGCGCGCTGACCTGACTCCAGGCCCTCGGCTTCGATCCAGCTCACGTGAAGCTTCAAGTTGTGTGCCAGCGCGCCGTGCACCAATGCTTCCTTCAGCGACTTATATGAGTCTTCGTACTCGACGTACTTGCCGACGATCGCGATATTCACGTCGGCCTTGGGGTTGTAAACCCGGTGGACCAGTTCTTCCCACTGCTTCAAGTCTCGTTCTTTCGGCTCCAGGTGAAGATATTTGAGCGCCAGCGTATCGACATTTTCACGCGAGAAGACCAGCGGCACTTCATAGATGGAAGCAACATCTTTTGCGGTGATCACCGCGTCTTCGGCCACGTTGCAGAAAAGCGCAATCTTCGATTTGATCTCTTTCGAGAGGAAGCGATCGGTACGGCACAACAAGATATCCGGCTGAATTCCGATGCTGAGGAGTTCTTTGACCGAGTGCTGCGTGGGTTTGGTCTTGAGCTCTTGCGCGGCAGCGATAAATGGAACCAGCGTCACGTGCACGAAAAGGGTGTTCTCGCGGCCCAGTTCCTGGCGCATTTGGCGGATTGCTTCCATGAAAGGCAACGATTCGATGTCGCCAACCGTGCCGCCAATCTCCACAATCGCGACATCCACATCCTGTGCGACCTTCTTCATCGCCGACTTAATCTCGTTCGTGACGTGCGGAATCACTTGCACGGTTTTGCCGAGATAATCTCCGCGTCGCTCTTTCGCGATGATCTGCTCGTAAATGCGGCCGGTAGTCCAGTTGTTGTCGCGAGAAAGCTTGGCGTGGGTAAAACGCTCGTAGTGGCCGAGGTCGAGGTCGGTTTCGGCGCCATCGTCGGTCACGAATACTTCGCCGTGCTGAAACGGCGACATCGTGCCGGGATCTACGTTCAGGTAGGGATCGAACTTCATGATGTTGACTTTGATCCCGCGGCTCTCAAGCAGACACCCGATCGAAGCCGCCGCCAGTCCCTTGCCCAATGAAGACACTACACCGCCGGTTACAAAGATGTACTTTGCCGACATCGTTGCCTCGCTCTGAATTGTCTTGGGAAATTGTGCAGGCTGGCGTGCACAATCAATTATGACAGAAAGTGGCACACGAGAAAATGAAATTTTCCGCCATTCAGCTCCGCGTTTCCTATTGTGATCTAATCGCTTGTCAGCTACAGCAAATTCAGCGCTCGGAGAAAGTGATGCTTCCCAGTGCCGTGAAGGACCTCAAAGCCTTCGTCCCCGCCAAAGATCCCGAAATTTCCAGGAAGTTCTACACCGACCTCGGCTTTACCATCAATTGGAGCAATCCGGAGATTGCCGAGCTTCAAATTGGGTCTTTTCGGTTTCTGCTGCAGAAATTTTATGTAGCCGAACATGCCGGCAATTTCATGATGAGCCTTTATGTTGAGGACGCAGACGCCTGGTGGGAGCACATCCAGCGTCTCGATCTCGCGAAGAAGTATCCCGGCATCATGTGCAAACCTCCGGCCATGCAGCCCTGGGGAATTCGCGTGCTCTATCTGAGCGATCCGGCGGGCGTTCTGTGGCACATTACGGATGATCGCAAGTCATAGCCGCTGCCAGTGTCGATTTACGAGGGGTTTACGTTTAGCTCGCCACGCGCAGTAAACTAGGCGGAGAAGCAATGTCCCGTTCCAGCCTTATCTTGCCGGCAATCTGCCTGGTTGGCCTGATTGCAATTCCGCCAATTGCACTGGCGCAAGGTGCCAGCAAGCGCCTCATCCTAAAAGACGGCTCCTATCAAATCATCACGAAATACGAAATACAGGGCGACCGGGTGCATTATTTCAGCGCCGAGCGCAATGAATGGGAGGACGTTCCCAATTCGATCGTCGACTGGGACGCCACCAAGCAATACGAGCAGGACCGCGCCAGCGGCAAAATGTCTCCCGAGGCCCAGAGGCTGGAAAAAGAGCTGGAAGAACAGCGCCAGGAAGACGAAGCCAAGTCTCCGCATGTCGCTCCGGGATTGCGACTCCCGCTCGAAGGCGGCGTCTATGCGCTCGATACTTACCTCAACGAACCGCAGTTACTGCCGCTCGACCAGACCAGCGGCGAAGTCAATCGGCATACCGGGCACAACGTCCTGCGAAACGTGATGAATCCGGTCTCCGGCTCGAAGCACACGGTTGAAATACCGGGCCCGAGCTCGAAGCTGCAAGTGCATACCTCGCTGCCCACCATCTACATAAACATCGACGCCAGCGACGAGCAGGACACCAACTCCAAAACTCCAGCCGCCGAGCTGCCTTGGGACCGCTTTCGAATCGTGCGCGTGCAGGTAAAAGGCGACAGAAGAATTGTGGGTGAAATTAAAGTCGCGGTGACCGGCAAATCCAGCCAGGAGCAGGAAGCAATTCCGGCAGACGCCCAACAACTTCCGGAAGGCTGGATCAAGCTCACGCCCAAAGCTCCGCTTGAGAAGGGAGAATACGCGATCGTAGAGATGCTGGGAAAGTCAGGGATGAACAGCTACGTGTGGGACTTCGGAGTGCATCCGGATGCACCGGCGAATTTGTCGGTCATCAAGCCCGACGAATCGGAAATCAAGCGTTCGTCACAGTAAACGGATTCTGTCCCCGCACAAAGCGATGAGCACAACACTTCGTGCCCTCTGTCACCTGAGCGGAGTGAAAGCTTCGCGAATGCGAAGTTTTCGCGTAGTCGAAGGACCTATGCACCTCGTAAGCACCACAAATGTTTCCGGGAGCCTACACCGAATTTACCCGGCTAATCTGTTGACCCGCAGTTTCCGATGAAATTAAACTACAAACTCTTCTGAGGCCGCATAGTGAAATCCTTTCTTTCATCGCGTGATCTCCTCGCCCAGATTGAACGGGCGTTGGCAGAGCATCGTCCTTCTTATCGTCATTCACCGCTGGAGAAAGTCGCCGAGTTGCTCGCCGATGGCCGCCACTATGGCTGGGTAGGGATTTACCTCAAGCTGGATGAGAAATCGGCGCCAGCTCTGCTGGAGAACCTGGTGCATCCCGATCAATTCGCAGTTGCGGGAACGCGTAAGAAGGTGATCGTCACGATGAAAATCGCCGGCCGCGAAGTCGGCTTTCTCAACGTTGAAAGCGACCGCGAAAGCGCGTTCGGCTCTGAAGAGCGGGTCTTATTGGAGCGCGTTGCCGGAGTGCTCGCCAAATTCCTGGTCGGGCCGGGAAAGTATCTGGTCCGCAAGGCCTCCGAACCGCAACTCCCGCAAAAAGCTGCGGCGGCATAATCTCGATTCGAGCGATTTACTGGAGGGGTCCTTTCCCTTCGCCATAAGCCCCGCCTTTATACTGCTCCCCGTGGCCACGCCCGCATCTTCTCGTCTTTCCTACATCGACTGGCTTCGTGGTCTCGCCTGCGTTCTGATGTTTCAAACGCATTGCTATGACGCCTGGCTCGGTGGCACGGCGCGCAATTCCAAGGTTTATATGTGGTCGCAGATCCTGGGCACCTTTCCTGCGCCACTATTTCTTTTTCTGGCAGGGATTTCCTTCGCCCTGGTAATCGACAGGCTACTGCGGAAAAACATTTCCGCGTCCGAGATTGGAAAGAAAATGGTCCGCCGAGGAGCAGAAATCCTTGGCTGGGGCTTGCTGTTCAGACTGCAGGAATACGTGATAGCTCTCGGCTGGGCACCCTGGACGGATTTGTTCCGCGTCGACATCCTCAATACCATCGGCGCTTCCATGGTTCTGATGGGTGTGACTTGCTGGCCGGTGTTGAAGGTTTGGGGAGCTACGGGAGTCCGCTCCCGTGACGCTAGTCTGGAAAAGCGCCCCTACACGGGTTTGATCACAACGGCCGTTCTCGTCACAGCCGCAATCTGTCTTCTTACGCCGCTGCTCTGGACGATCTGGCGGCCGAATTTTCTTCCCTGGGAACTCGAGAGTTACATCGATGGCGTGCACAATCTGGGCCAGCCGCAAACCTGGCTTTTTCCGATCTTTCCCTGGGGCGGCTTTGCCTTCGCTGGGCTTGCTGCCGGATTTTTCCTGCTCTCTGATTCGACAAAGAAACTCGGCGCTCACACATTTCTCATGGGCGGCATCCTCGGTGTTCTACTCATTTTCGTTTCCAGGTTTTTGGTCTCGCGCAGCGTGCAGATTTATCCTGTGTTCGATTATTGGCATACCAGCCCCGAGTTCTTCATCCTGCGGCTAGGCATGCTTCTGCTGCTGATATCGTTCGCGTACGGCTGGTGCCGGTGGGGGCCAGGGACATGGGCCTTCAGCCCTCTAATTCAGCTTGGCCAGACTTCGTTACTGGTCTATTGGGTCCATATTGAGTTGGCCTACGGCCGGTTCACGATTCTGCCGCGTCGAGCCAATAGCATCCTGGGAGCATCGGTCGGATTATTCGTCATTTGCGTGATGATGCTCGCGTTGTCGTTGGTGAGAACAAAAATCGGGCGACTGACGTTCTATAAGGCCCGGATCCGGCCCACGCACCCCTAAGTGAATAAGTGAAGATTTCCGGCGGGAATTTTTATGCGTGGATGACTATCGAGTGTTCGGCGCAAATCGCGGCATAGGGCTCTCCCCTGAGTTTGCCTTTGAACCACTTTGCCCGGTAGGCGCAACGCAGATGAAAGAAATGTGTCTTTGCCAGCTCGTTCCACAACTGTTCCAGCCGAATCGCGCCATCCGGATCGCCCTGGCCACATAGGATTGAGACCATTTCACCGAAGACAACCACCCGCTTGTGCCGGGCTTCGGCAGCAGCTTCAGCCTTGCGGAGGACACGCTCAAGCTCCAGGAAAAATTTCCGGCGATTCGGGCCACTCGGATCCATAAACGTGCCCAGGGTCTTGAGCGCATCGAGCAAAATTAGTCGGCCTTTTTTTACCGCCTCTTCGGTATCGATCCCCTGGGCGGCAAGCCGTTTCAGGAGACCTCTTTCGTGAGACGGGGTCATCACCCCGACGACAGATTCCCCCGCCTTCAGGGCTTTGCTGAACGCGTTTGCGAGGCTTCGAACCAGGGAGTTGTCGTCGGTATAAAACTGAACCACGTGGGCGCGGTCAGGAAGGCTGCTCGACGGTGAACATTGCCCTGGATCGAAATGGCTGATGATTGTTGCCAAGAACCCGCCCCATGAAAGTTTCGCCTATGTGTATGCAATCGAACAATACAGCGAATACTGTATACGGCTTCGGCGTGGGCCCAATCGGACCGCGAACCTGAAAGTTGCCGGAGAATGTTCTGGATCGGCTCAGTGCCGAATCCAGTCAGGTGCCGAAAAGTGGAGCGCAACCATGGAAACCTGGGTCAACTGGCGGAGATTAACGAACGAGTCTCGTTTTCTTTCTTAAGTACCGCAAATCGTCCTCCATGTACCTTTTCACGACGGAAAGCAGCGCCCGAATGCAAGCAGCAACTTCGGCGATCCTTGAATACGAATCTTCCGCCGGACCAGTGCCCATATGAGATTGGCTTCCTTACGCAGAAAGCGAAGCCAGGCCTCGCTATCGGCAGTAATTCGCAGATCGGCTTTTCCATTATGGCCTTCGGAAACCTGCAACTTTTCGTCTCGGATCGTGACGGTTGCTTTCATTTCGTCTTGACCCGTGAACGTGAAGTGATAGACAGCGTTAAGGCCTTTTGACTGACCTTTCTGAAAAACGAAGTTCAAGCCTCGCAGGAAAGATCGAATGGTTCCCTGGCCAGCTAAACCATTCGACACGCGCTTGGTCTTCTTATGCGGAAAGCGCCGCGCTACGAACTCCTCAGCATCAGAATTGGGAACAACATAGACTGTCTCGGGTTTGTTCTGCAGGGGCCGAACGACGTCGTCCAGAAATTGCTTGCGATTGGTGAGGAAGGGCGCGATCACGTCCTCACCCGCAGGGCATACCGCCATGCAATAAGCGGCCTTGTAGTTGGCGCCGAAGGACAAGCTCTGCCACATGGAGACCGTCTCAGCCCCTGAGACATTTTTCCGGTAATCGTGTGCGCTTTTGCTGTCCGCGATCTTCTCCACCCAATCGTTGAATCCGCCCATGAACTCGCGGTAGTTGTGGGTGTAGCAGGCGGAGAAATTGAACTGGCCGTCTGGGCTGATCGCGCCCGTCGGACAGGCAGCAATGCACAGCTTGCATTCCAGGCACGGATTATAGACGACCGGGTGTGAATATTCGGAAACTTCTGCATCCACCAGTATCGTTCCCAGCAGAATGAAATTCCCGAACTTGGGATGAATCACGTTGCGATGAATCCCCATCCGACCGAGGCCGGCCGCTACCGCCACAGGCTTATGGGAGATCACCCACATTTTTGATCCCCAACGATCAGCCTCGATCGGGAAGCCAACGGCTCCGCCGTTGATCGCACTAATCCCAACCTCTTCCAGTGCCGAGACAATTCGCCTGGCCACTTCGTTGGTTTCGTCTGTGGTGTGATGGAATTCGAGATTGGAGATTGAACGAGCTGGCGTCCGGATGTTATCCCGGTTCATACGAGAGACAACACTGATGAGCGTTCTCGTTCGGGGAAAGACGTTCTCGATTTCGGATTGCTGATCGGCAATTTCTGGCCGGGTCCGCTCCACAAAACCCACATCGTCTGCACCCGCATCCAGACACAACTGCCGGAGCCAAGCTGCATCAAGGACCTGATCCGTGGGGACTTCACCCCGGTTCGCCCTTTCCTGGTAAAAATGTTTTACGGTTGGGTGTTCGGACAGTTGCGCCACGAAGAATTCTCCTTTCCCAACTCAGGTCGGAGCTCTTGACTCGAGTGCCGAACAAAAGCTTTTAACCGCAGAGATCGCGGAACTGAAAGTGCGAGTTCGCTTAGAGCCTCTCAGCGACCTTTGCCTTGACTCGGCGAACTCTGCGGTTAAAGTCTTTTAAACTCGGCAGCGATCTCCAAGCCCGCACTACGCCTCGACTGGAACCAGGTTCTTAGACGCCTTCCAGAGTTGCCGGTTGATGAAATAGGGTGCGAGGCGACGCATCAACGCGAGCTGTTTGGACTGTCCTGGCCGGATCTCGATGCCACCCGCCCTGAGGGCCGCAAACGACTGCTTCACCAACTCGTCCGTGGTGATCACACTCACGCCGCCATCATTGGCAAGCTCTGTTGTCATGTCGGTTTTCACCCCGGGCGGCATCAACTCGATGATTTCCACGCCTGTTTCCTCCAACTGGAACCTTAACGATTGGGTGTAGGAGTGAATCGCGGACTTGGTGGCGCTGTAGATCGGCGCAGAAGGCAAAGGCACGAACGCGAGCGCCGAGGATGTATTGATCACGGTACCCTTGTTGGCCCTGAGAATATCGATGAATGCGGAAGTCGTGATAATTACTCCGCCCACATTGATGTTCATCTCCACCATCAATCCAGCGAGATCAGCCGCCGGCGCTTTAAGGTTTTTGTAAAGCATGATGCCCGCATTGTTCATCAGCACGTCGAGCTTGGGGAAATCCGATTTCACACGCGCTGCGAGGGCGGCTACCTGCGCCGGGTCCGCGACATCGCTCTGGATCGTATGCAGTTTCGGGTACCTCGCCTTCACTTGATCAAGCACAGCTTGACGCCGACCAGTGACGATGACTTCATTGCCCAGTTCGAGGAACTTCAGAGCGAAAGCCAGCCCGATACCGGCTGAACCTCCCGTGATAAGGATCGTGCGACCAGTGAGTCTCATAAAAGTCCTTTCGTGCAGATAAGATTATGGTCATAATCCAACCGATGCAAAAAAAATCAAAAGCTGTGCAGAAGATGATCTCGTACGCTTGTCAACAGTCTCTGCCTGTCGGCAGGGTCGGTAAGAATGCGGGCAGTGGACACGGCGCCCGCCATCGCACTTAAGATAACGAAGAAGTTTTGTTCGCGTTCCGCTTCGGTCCGTCCCGGCATAAAGTCCACCCAGCGCTCCGCGCGGTCTTTGATCAACCCCGAAATTCGTCTTCTAACACCCAGCTTGGTACGCGCCATCTCAGGCGCCAAAGCCGCGACCGGACAGCCGGAATCGGGGTGATCGCAGTGATCCGGCGAGAGATACAAGCGAACAATCTCCTTCCACCTGGCCTCGCGCGGCACATTTTGCAGGGAAGAACAGATCTTCTCGTTAGACTCCGCGAATCCCTGCGCGATGGCTTCGGCGAGAAGCTCGTCCTTGCTGCGAAAATGCTTGTAAAAGCCGCCGACAGTGAGACCCGATGCCTTCATAACGCTTGCGACGCCGGGACCGCTCAACCCTTCAGCGCGGAGCTTACGAGAGGCATTTCGCACAATACGGTCGCGGGTTCGCGTCTTGTGTTCGGGTTCGTAACGCATATCAGCTATTAGATTACATGCATAATCTACAGGCTCAAAATGTTTTGTTGGCGGGAAGCGGCGCTGGCCCATACGCTTTCGAGCCGGTTCCGAGTGAATTGGCGCTATAGGGAACTAGTGTCGTTAAGTCTGAGCCGCGTGCCGAAATCCGAGCCCAGCCGAGGGACCTGGATTACATGGCGGAGAGTGAGGGATTCGAACCCCCGATACCCTTCCGGGTATGCCGGTTTTCAAGACCGGTGCCATCAACCACTCGGCCAACTCTCCGGTATGTAACAGCCACTTCAGTTTACCTCTGCTATGGCCCCGACCAAAACCGCCAGCATTCCCCTGATATTTTGTTTGGCGTGGTAGGCTACCCTCTGCGTGTTCGGTAAAGAGTTAGCCTAGCTGTGTCTGTTCGTTCTTGGCCAGACATCCAATTCAGCCTGAATGTGGAAGAAAAACAAACCCGCCACTCCGGATGTAAGCCCTTCAAATTCAGAGGCCTACAGGGATGAAGATGCCTCACAAGACCCGCAACTTTCTGAGGATGAGCGGGTTAACTCTACTGTGAGCAGCGTGGCACTCAATTACGGGTTGCCAGTGGGCGTGCGCTCAACGGCTACCACGGCCAGCCAGGAAACAGGCGAGCTGACCGACGCCGAAGTCATGCTTCGGGTCAAGGCCGGCGATGATTCGGCCTTCGATTTCCTGGTGCAGAAGTATCGCCGTCCGATCATAAACTTTATGTACCGGATGGCGCACAATTCAGCCGCTGCGGAAGATTTGGCGCAGGAGGTTTTTCTACGCGTATACCGGTCGCGTGCGACCTACGAGGCCAGCGCAAAGTTTACGACTTGGCTTTATCGCATCGCGACCAACTTGGGCATGAACTACGTGCGCGACACGCGTCACGAGCGGCCCGAGAACACGATGAACCTGGACGAGTCCGACGAAGAAACCGGGCAGGCGCCGGACTTGGCCGACAAGACGCCGAACATTGAAGAAGAGATCATGCGGCGTGAGCGACTCAAGGCCATCAGGCAAAAAGTTGAGGCGCTTCCTGAAAGACAAAAAATGGCGGTGCTCATGCACAAGTACCAGCAGATGGATTACCGCCAGATCGCCGATGTTTTGAAGTTAAGTGAATCAGCCACAAAGTCGCTGCTGTTCCGCGCATACGAAACTTTGCGGACGCAGTTGAAAGAGTTTGTATGACGGATCGCGGGCGAGGGCGCCCGCGCCACACTAGCAGTTGAAGGATTTTTGGCGAAGGGAAAGAAACATGAAGTGCAATGAAATTCGCGAACAGCTTCCGGATCTGGCCGCCGGACTCGCTTCCGCCCCTCCAGAAGTAAACGTTCACCTTGCTTCCTGCGCTGAATGTGCGGGAATGCTCACAGAATTTCGCCAGACAATGGCGCTGCTCGACGAGTGGCAGGCTCCCGAGCCTTCGCCTTATTTTGATACCCGCTTGCGGGCGCGGTTGCGCGAAGAGGCGGAGGCAAAACATCCGTCGCGCTGGCTGGCGTGGGTCCGGAGGCCCGCCATCGCGGCATCCGTAGCTACCATGCTGGTTGTTGGCGCAGCTGTCTATCGTCTGGAACTGGACAAGCGAGCGCGTACGACTCCTGGCCCAGTTGCGGCTGTCGTGCCGGGCACTGCTGTTTCCGATTTGCAGGCGCTCGATAACAATCAGGATGTTTACGCGGATTCCGATTTGATGGACGATTTGCAGGTCCAGGATGACGTAAACGCGAATCCGTAAGTGTTGTGGGAAGCATTTTAGAGTAGTGAAAGAAGAGAGTCCGGGGAAAAGAAGGGGATGAAAGCGAACGTACAACCAGGGCGGTTCACCGTGCTCAGCCTCGCGCTGATGCTCACAGTCCTGCCCTGTCTCGCGCAGAACCGGCGTGGCCAAAATCCCCCGCCACGTTCCCAATCATCCCGGCCTGCTCCACAGCCGCATTACCAACCGTCGCGGCCGGCTTCGCAACCGCATTATCAACCGGCGCCTCAGCCGAGGAACCAGTCGGCTCCGCAGCAACGATACGATGTTCCGCGGCCCTATCAGCCACCTGCACAAGGGCACCATTCCGGGCAGTGGCTCGAACAGCACCGCCAACTGCCACTCGATCAGCAGCGACGCGCGCTGCAAAATGATCCCTCATTCCGCCGGCTCTCACCGCAGCGGCAACAGCAATTGGAACAGCGGCTGCAACACTTCGATAGCCTGCCTCCTGACCGCCAGCAACGCGTGCTGCAGCACATGGAGACGTGGGAGCACTTGACAAAATCGCAGAAGCAGGAGTTTCGATCGATGGACTCGCAGTTCCACAGCCTGCCTGCTGATCGACAGCAAGCCGTGCGCAATGCGATCCAGACCATGCGCGCCATGCCTCCCGCTGCGCGTGAGCGTGCCATCCAGGAGGGACGTTTCAACCAGTTTTCGCCGCAAGAGCGGCAGATTCTAAACAACGCCGCCCGTCTGCCCCTTGCCCCCGCCCAGTCGAATAGCGCGCAACCGCAATCGCCGAACGGTGGTCCCCAGCGATATATCCCCCGTCCACCACAATAGCCAGAAGCGGTCGCGGATGGACTTTTCAAACCTTCACAAGCAATTGACCACCCATTTCGCGCATCGCAATCCTGCTACACTGCTAGGCAATCCTTCCAGGGCTTTTCGCCATCGGCTCCCCCAGATTGGCGGGACAAAGCTGGAACGTGGTTCGAATGTCTAGCAGCACTTCAGCGCGAGTTGCATTTGCTACCGGCATTACTCTCCTCGTCATTTGCGGCGTTCTGGTCTACATTACTTTGACGAATTTTGCGGCCAGCGAACGCTGGGTCGAACACAGCCAGCAAGTACGGGAGTTGTTGGGACAGACGGAATCTGATATCGCCTCCGCTGCGCGTGCCCGCCTGATTTATGTTTTCCAGGGTAACAATGATTCGCTGGAGCAATACCAGCGGAGCGCTGCCCAGATCCCGGAAGTGCTTGCCAATCTTCGTAAGGTCACCGCCGACAACCCAGTCCAGCAACGCAGCTGTGAGCGACTTGAGGCGCTGGTAAACACCCGCATTCAACTTTGGGAAAAATCGATTGCGCTCAAGCAGAGCGGAGCATCCGAGCCGGCCGGGCAGCCGGAGATGACGCGCCAGAGTGTGGAATTCGCCAATGACATCGTTAATGTCACCCGCGAGATGACATCCGAGGAGTCCCAGCTGCTGGCACAGAGACGATCTTCGGCGCGGGCGCATTTTCTGGTGCTGATCGCTGCAATTGCCGTGAGTTTCAGCGCCGCTGTGCTGCTCTTGCTTTGGCACTATCGTCGCCTGCAGGCCGAGCTGCAAGCAAGAGAGCAGGCGGAACAGGCCGCTGCGACCGCTGCTCGGGCCGCGCTCGAATCCGAGCAAAAGGCTTATCAGGCAGAACGCGCGGCACTCGCCAGCCACGAAGCCGCTCGCCGTCTGAGCGCGCGCCTGCTGCAGTCGCGCGACGATGAGCGCCGCCGTCTCTCACGCGAACTCCACGACAGCATCGGCCAATACCTGGCCGCGGCCAAGATGATCCTCTCTGGGCTGCGCAGCAACCAGGCCGATCCTCGGTACCAGGAATGCATCAATCTGATCGATCAGTCCATGAAGGAAATCCGCACTCTCTCTCACTTGCTTCATCCTCCCGGACTCGATGAAGCCGGCTTCTCCGCGGCGGCTCGTTGGTATTTGGAGGAATTCGCCAAGCGCAGCGGACTCGATCTCAGATTGGATATTAAAGATCCACCCGACCGTCTTCCGGCCCCACTGGAGTTGGCGCTGTTTCGCGTGGTGCAGGAGAGCGTCACTAATATTCACCGCCACTCGCAGAGCGAATCTGCGGAAGTTCGCTTTGACATTTCGGAGGGATGCGCCTCTCTTATCGTCACCGACCGCGGAGTCGGCGTGCCGCAAGAGATTCTTGCTCGCTTCAAGGCTTCGGGAACCTCCGGCGTGGGACTGGCTGGCATGAGGGAAAGAATCCGCGAACTAGGAGGCTCGTTCGAGGTGGAATCCGGCAATGATGGGACGCGGGTGACGGTAAGCATTCCTCTCGCCCGTTCGCAAGAGAGTGCCTTACTGAACGGTGAGCTTCGGAATCAAGCATTGGCTGCCGACCAGAAAAGTTAGCTCCTGCCTACTTTCTGAGGAGATTCCTCGCCACGAAAAATACGTTCGCCGGCCGCTCTGCCAATCGCCGCATGAGATATGGATACCACTCAGTCCCGAAGGGGACATAGACCCGCATTCGCCAGCCTTCGCGCACCAGGGAACGCTGCAAATCACGCCGAATTCCATACAGCATCTGGAATTCGAATGCATCGCGCGCAATTTTTTCGTTTATTGCAAATGCCTGTGCCTGACGAATAATTTTTTCGTCGTGCGTCGCCAGACCATGATAGATCCCGCTCTTCAGTAGGATCTTCATCAACTTTATATAATTTGCATCCACTTCCGATTTCGTTTGGTAAGCGATATCGTCCGGCTCCTTGTACGCCCCTTTGCAGAGCCGCACGCGAATTCCCGCGCTCATCAGCTCGCCTACATCGTCTTCCGATCGCCGCATATAGCTCTGGATCACCGCTCCCACGCATCCACGATTCTCTGGCTGGTTATGAAGTTCATGCACCAGATCCAGGGTGCGTTGCGTGTAGGCCGAGCCTTCCATGTCGACACGGACAAAGTTTTTCGGCGTCATCGCGGCCGCCTTCGCGACAAGTGCGGCAACATTTTCGAATGCAAGCCGCGCATCCACATCGATGCCCATGTGCGTGAGCTTCAAGCTGACGTTCGCATCCAGATTTCGGGTGGAGATTTCAGAAAGGAGTTGACGATAGAGTTCCGCACTCTGGCGGGCTTCTTCAGCGGTCCCGACATTTTCGCCGAGATTGTCGATCGAAACGCTGAGCCCGGCCTGATTCAGCGCGCTCGCTACGCGAAGGGCGTCTTCAACCGTGGTGCCTGCAACAAAGCGTCCCGAAACTTGTTGCCCGATTGAAGATTTTTCCGCGAAAGCTCGCAGGCGGCGGCTTTCAGAAAGGGAAATGAGCGCCGCCCTTAGCACATCCAGCCCACGTTTTGTATTGTTTGATTATGGAGCGGCAGGGTCACAGAAATTTGTATCATTCCAGACGCAATTGCGGGCAAGGCTTACCAACGTCAATGAACCACGAAGGGCACGAAGGTACACGAAGGAAAGCCCTCGCTAAATTGCTGTTCGCTAGTTCATTTGTAATTTCTTCCCTTGAGTATCACTGGGTAGCCGAGGAATATAGGAGACTTCTGTTGAATACGCATTTCCTTCGTGTAGCTTCGTGCCCTTCGTGGTTCATTGATTTTCGTGATCTTCCAAAAACTTCTCCACCTCGAGCGCGGCCATGCATCCTGAACCGGCTGCGGTAATCGCCTGCCTGTACCGCCGGTCCTGCACGTCCCCGCAGGCAAAAACTCCGGGAACTTTGGTAAAAACGTTGTTCGTAGTCTTTAAGTACCCGTCCTGGTCCATATCCAACTGGCCTTCGAAAATCTTCGCGTTGGGAATATGTCCGATGCCCAGAAACATCGCGCTGACCGGCAATTCCGAAGTTTTCCCGGATTTTGTGTCCCGCAGTTTCAGGCCAGTCACTTCCTTTTTGGAAACATCATTCACCTCTTCCACCATGGCGTTCGTGACAAAGCGAATCTTCTCGTTTTGCTGGGCCCGTTCCAGCATGATCTTCGACGCACGAAACTCATCACGACGATGAATGAGCGAGACCTTCGTGGCGAAACGCGTAAGAAAAAGCGCCTCTTCCATCGCTGAGTCGCCGCCACCGATCACCGCAATCTCTTTGCCGGAAAAGAAAAATCCGTCGCAAGTCGCACAGGATGAAACTCCGTGTCCGATCAGTGCCTGCTCGCTCGGCAGCCCCAGCCATCGCGCCGAGGCACCGCTCGCAATGATCAAAGTACGCGTCTCAATCGTGTCTTTGCCCACTTTCAGAACGAACGGGTTCTTGCTCAAGTCCGCCGTGGTAATGTGCGCTAGTTGATACTCCGCCCCAAAGCGTTCCGCCTGGCGACGCATGTTAGCGATCAACTCCGGCCCTTGAATGCCCTCCGGAAATCCCGGAAAATTCTCCACCAGCGTAGTCAGCGAAAGCTGGCCACCGGGCTCATGTCCCTCGATTACAAGCGGTTCCAGTTTCGCGCGCGCGGTATACAACGCAGCTGTATGGCCGGCGCAGCCTGACCCAATAATTACGACGTTTCGTATTGCCATAGAAATGGTTTAGATTCCGGAAAAGAAATTCGGTCGCATCCCGCCGGGGCGCTCACGGATGATGCTGGACAGCGGAGGATTTGCGATGCGCCCCAGCCCCGGTGCCAGATCCGCCCATCCTCTCAAGTTCCTCCGGGATCAATTTTTTCGCGTCGAGTAGGCCGCGGTAGTCCGACAAGATGGATGACGCCGAGGAAAATAGCGGCTCATACGCGCTCTGGTCGACTGCCGGCCCGTTCGAGCCCGCACAACGCGCCAGCACCACCGATGACTTGCCAAATCGCTCCAGCTTGACCCTTCCCGCAGGGGTTGCCGCGGCCAACATAGCTGACGCCGTAGTCACTGATGAAGCGCTCGACTCAATCGAAATTTCGAGCACATCCTTTGGGTCGCGCAGGCGAAACACCAGCGTTTCAACCATCGCCTCCCGGTCACGGCTGAACGAATACTGCACATTCGAGAACGCGAGCCCGTTAGGAAAGTCATGGCGTATGCGCACAAACTGTGCTGACGCCGGCTGAGACGATGCCGGATCAGCTTGCTGCTGAGCTGTTTGCGCAGCTGAAACGGCGCCCAGTGGATTGGCATTCGGGTCAAGCACAGACCGACCGCGATCAATCTCAAAATCGGCGCTGAATGAGGGATGTTTCGGAATCTTGCTGAGAGCAGAAGCAATCTCCTGCTGCTCTTCTTTCGAAGGCGTGCACACATTAAGGACGTTCACTTTGACCTGCGGCTTTTCGGGCGGTTTCGACTCCTGCCCCCGGGCAATACCAATCGCCGCTCCAACTGCAATCAGCACCAGGATTTTCTGCTGCACAGCGAGCATTCTAGCAGCAGACATTGATCGAATTTGGTGTCTATCATGGTTTCATGCGCGGCCGGCAAGAAGCTCAAAGAATCCTGTTGCTTGCATCTATAATTCAGGCGAGATTGTATGCATTCCCGCCTCCTACGAGCACGCGTCTGGCTCGACCACAACGGCCTGTTTCCTCGCGGTAAGCTGGCGTTTTTCACCCTCTACGTACTTGGCGTGGATCTGCTGTTGTTGCTGATCGAAAAGAGCGTCGCGATCCTGCGTCCTTCCGCAGCCAATTATCTCGGCGGATGGACGATTTTCCTTACCTTGCTTTCCCTCGTGCTCTTGATTGTTCTGGGAGCGCGCTGGCTTTCCGCCCATGCATTGTGGCGCATGCGCAACCGGCTCATTGTTACCTATGTTTTTATCGGGATCGTACCCCTGATTTTATTGGCGGGCTTAGCCGTACTTTCACTCCGTTTGTTCTCCGGGCAGTTCGCCACGTACATCGTCAGTTCCAGACTGAACGATCAGCTTCAGGCGTTGCGCTCTGAGAACTCCGCCATCGCGCGGCAAATCAGCGCCAGCCTCGATGCCAAGGATGCCTTATTACTGGAGCAAATTAACAAAGCAGCCGGTGATACCTCGGCGTGGCTTAGCGGCAAGCAAATCATTGCTGCCACGGCTGGTCCTATTGCTGCGGAGCCCCCGCAAAACTTTCCTTCCGACTTTAGCGGCGTGGTCGAGGATGGCGGCAGATTATTCCTGCGTGCGGCAACCATAGCCCGAGCCTCTCGGGGAGAATTGGTGGTAGTCTCCAGCAAACCCCTTGGCCAGGCAGTCTTGCTCGCCATTGCATCGGGCCTAGGCGAGATCACACTCGAACAGTCGTCAAGCGCCGCGGCTGCGAGTACATCGGCTTCGAGCGCCAGTGATACCAGCGCACCTTCACTGCGTCCGATCCTCACAGCTGGCATCGTTTCGGGTCCACGCTACTTCTATGACCCACCAGTAAACCTTTCAACCTCTATACCGGTCATGAACTGGGCTGATGGCAAAACTTCGAACTCTGCAGCCATTGACGTTCAGACCCGTTCATCGTCCCTGTACGATCACCTTTTCTCGGCGCCGGGCGCCTTCGCATATACCGTTGAAGCCGAGTTGCTGGCGGCCCTTATCGGATTCGGGGTCATCGTAGTGGTCGCACTCTGGATCGGTACTCGCCTCACCCGCTCCATTACCAGCGCAGTTGGGCAGTTGTATCGGGCCACCACTCACATCAATCGCGCAGATTTCAGCCATCGCATCTCTGTAACTTCAAACGACCAGCTCGCCGCGCTCGCGAATTCGTTCAACTCAATGACCGCCTCCATCGAGAAGCTGATTCTCGAGCAAAAAGAGAAGCAGCGCCTCGAAAACGAGATCACTATCGCGCAGGAAGTCCAATCGCAGCTTTTTCCGCGGCGTATCGCACAGTTGCCCAGCCTCGAAGTCCATGGTTTCTGCCGTCCGGCGCGCAGCGTCAGCGGCGACTATTACGACTTCCTTTCAATTGGCGAGGACCGGCTGCTGCTGGCCGTCGGCGACGTAAGTGGAAAAGGAATTTCCGCAGCGTTATTGATGGCGACCATCCATTCCGCGGTTCGCGCGTATTCGGTTGAAGGTGTTCCCGCCATGCGACAGGTAGAAGCCGTTGGCGCTGGCCCGCGGCTCGTATCGAAAGCAGATTCAATTCTTCAGGGCGCGGAAGTTTGTCCGTCGACTTTGCTTTCGCTTTTGAACCATCAGCTCTTTCACAGCACGCCACAAGAAAAGTATGCAACCCTGTTTCTTGCCATGTACGACGCCGGCGATCGCCGCCTCACTTTCAGCAATGCCGGCCATTTGCCTCCGCTTCTGCTTTCTGAGAACGGCGCCGTTCGGCGGCTCGAGGCTGGGGGAACGGTCGTCGGTCTTTTTGACAATATCAATTACGACGAAGCCTCCGTGCAGCTACGTCCCGGCGAAATTTTCCTCGCCTACAGTGACGGTGTAACCGAACCGGAAAATGACTTTGGAGAATTCGGGGAGCAGCGCCTGCTCGAACTCGTGCAGGAAAACCGCGACCTCCCGCTCGCCCGGATCTCAGAAGTCGTCACCGCCGCGGTCGACGACTGGATCGGCGGCACCGAGCAACCCGACGATGTGACGCTGGTGTTGGCAAGAGCAAGGTGAGCGTTTGCTTTGTGACTGGACGGTTTCGGTAGACTGTCTCGTATCGATATTTTTCTCCCCGCCCTGTCGTTCCGAATCGCGTTGGCGATGAGGAATCTGCCTTTTTGTCACCCGACAAACATCGCGCGGTGACCGAGGTGAACCAGAGCGTCAATGAAACGCTTTGTTATAATCGACGCTGATCGCCGCAATGGCGCTATCGTCTAGGGGTTAGGACGGAAGATTCTCAATCTTCAAACCCGGGTTCGATTCCCGGTAGCGCTACCACTTCCTCTCGCATTCCCGTAACTCACAGCCAGGCGTCATTCCATCGACCTAGATGGATGGTCGTTCGCAAGTTGGCATTCGCCCGTAGAAGCTCTTCGTATTCTGGTTGGGTTTTGACGATCCCCAGGTCCAGTAGAGCCCGAAGTAGGTGTAAGTTTCGCCTTCGCCAGCAATGCTGTGCCCCGACGCGAACAGCAACTGAAATCCTTCATGAATGGTGTAATAGCCGCCGATGTCGGCCATAGTCGACGAACGGACGCTGGAGACGGCGGCACCTTCAGCGCCGTGAGAAAAAAGCTCGCCTCCCAAAATTAGCTTCTTCGTCACGCTGCGTTGCAGGAGCCATCCTGCGAAGCTGTAGTTTTTGTATCCAGGCTGGTTCACAACGACCTCGCCGCCGCCTCCATACGAAGTCCACTGACCCCAGCTTTTTTGCGCCCACAACGGCAGGCGGTACCAGGTTCTTCCCACACCCAACCCCCGAGACGGGCTACCGGTCGGCAACTCGACAAACGGGAATACGCCGAACTCAGGGCGATATTTGGTTTCTTTGATGAAGCGATACTTTGCGCCCAGCTCGGTATCGGCGATACCGAAGTTGACTGGACCACTCTCTGGCGCAAAACTGGTGGCCAGTGGCACGACAATGTGAAGTTGCAGATTCGGCGCAGCGCCCCAATTCATCTCCCACGCGGGCAGTTCGAGCACGGTGCCACCCGCGTGAGTTCCGTCCGAGAGCTCAAACGCATAGGTCTCAAAGTGCCGGTAAGGGACGGGATCGGGATCGTCGGTCTGGAACGGCGGTCCGCCAAAAGCGGGAACGGCGCACAAGAGAGCGATAAAAAAAATGAATACTCGCCACAGTTTCAATGGAAAAAATGTACCACTTCCCGCAGTGGATAAGAAAATCGAGAACGCGGCACGATCAAATCGGATTGAGAGGTGAGGCTCGGATGAGAGTTCGAATTGTTTTTTCGCTTGCGCTCTTGATTGTCGTTCACCTCAACCTCGCTTCCGCCAAGACGCGGCGTGATCCCGCCCGTGATCCCGCCAAAGATCGCGAAACCATCATCGCACTCGAACAGGAATGGCTTCACGCGCATGAGGCCCCGACGCTTAATCGAATTCTCGCCCCAGACTTCGTTCACGTGATTCCGGTCGATCACTTCCTCACCAAGCAGGAGCACATCGATTGGGTGATGAAACATCCTGAACCGAAGGACCGCCACACCAAATTCGACAAGCTGAACGTGCGGATATATGGCGATGTCGCGATTGTGAACGGCTCAGTAGTTGCGACAGACGACAGCGGTAAAGAGCTGGATCGCACCATGTTCACGGATGTGTTTGTGTTTTGCGATGGCCACTGGCAGGCGGTGAATGCCTAGGAGAATGCGATGAAGCGATAACGAATCAACGCGGTTGCCCGTGCTCGTCGTGACCCAGGATTTCGTCGGGAGGACGATCATCGAGCGTCGGCATGGCGTCAACCCGGCGCAGCAGAGCTTCTATTTCCGCTAGGAGAAGATCGCGCCGACGATTCTCTGGAATTTCGTCGCTGCTCATAGACCAAGTATAGCAATCCGAACTTGGCGTTAGGAATGGCGATGCTCACCTAGGACGCACCGACCTGACTTCGATGACCCATGTGTTGCGGCAGTTTCAACATGGAAATGCAACCGTTTACGACATTGTCCCCAGGCCAACTGCAGGAAAAATCATCGAGAAGTCGAAAGCGAGAGAGGCGAGGTGAAGGAAGAGGAGGAATAGGGTACTTCCAGTTGTCAGTGATGTTTACTTCAACTCGATCTTTCCTGATTTTGAGACACTTGCGCTGAATGGCGGATCTTCTCTTAAAAAGGTTTTAACCATTGCGGTTAGTGCTGCAACGAGTGTTTCTGCCATTTCTGCTCCAGTCTGATTACCCGAGGAGAAGTAAAACTGACGCACTGCGTAGCGTCGCACAGCTAATTTCTCCAGCTGGTTGTATCGAATTCGTTTGTCTTTCGTTAGAAGAACCCAGCCATGCTGCCCGACGAATGGCAGCCAAACTGAATCCTCTGTTCCAGGAGCGAAGTGCTCAACATGTCGTACGTGTTTGACCTTGTACTGAATGAGGATGTCGAGGATCGGTCTGCAGTTTTGAAGATTTTCGTCGAGGTACAGAACGAAGTCTTCAGGCAGCGAGAGCTGCCGTTCTCTGCTCCCAGCGGACTGCTTCTTCGATCTGCTTCGGCGTGACGCCATATTCTTCGGCGAGGTCGCCTATTGACTCACGAGCGTTGAACCTCGATGCGACCACGGCGGTGGAGATTCCCGTACCTGCGATAACTGGTTTTCCGAAACTCACCGCTGGGTTAATCAATATGAGTTTCGGTTCATTCGGCTTCGGCTCCAACACGAAGGGATAGAGTTTGCTAAAACCCTTCGGGTCGGGTTCGACGCGCTCTCGATATAGCTCCCACATGCCCTTGATCTCGAACTGTCCACCTTTCGAGAGATTAACTATCTCTCCCAAGTGCTCGATGAAGAGATCTCGCCGATCGGTATGGAAGACTTGTTCAATCAACGGATGCTTATGATTGACGTATCTAGCAAGGGTTGCAAGTGATTTACGAACCTTTGGAATACGGACATCGTAAATAGCACGCATGCTGCTCAGCATGTGACATTCCAGCAAATTCGAAAAGGACAGCCGTGCAGGAGCAGCGAGGGTAATAAGCGGAGAAACTGATCCGCCTCCTTGTACCCAATAGCGCAGAGTGTTCGGAGGTACACGCAGGTAGTGAGCAGCCTCCGTAAGGCCGTATATCGGAGTCTCCATGATTTCATTCGTGGCCTTCATTTGGCAGCTCCGCGGATCAGCATATCAGATGCCCAGAAATCCTGATCGGCTCAGTTACCAAAGGCATTAACGAAGAAAAGGGCGCAAAAACGCGCCCTTCGTTTTTCAATTTTCAAGCCTCTACTGTATCAATCCGCCGTTCGCTTCCTCTTCCGCAGGGATGACAACCGCCGCCGCCACGCGGTCGCCCGGCTCCATGTGCAGCAGGCGGACGCCTTGGGCTGAGCGGCCCGACTCGCGAATGGTGCTCGAATCCATGCGGATGATTTTGCCGTACTGGCTGATCAGCATGAGCTCGGAGTCTTCATCCACCTGCGCAATGCCGACCACTTTGCCGTTCCGCTCCGTGGTCTTCACGTTGATGACGCCTGAGCCGCCGCGCCCTTGCAGGCGGTATTCGTCCGCCGGCGTGCGCTTACCGTAGCCGTTTTCGGTCACAGAGAGAATCAGCGAGCCTTTCACCGGAATCGTCTCATCGGTTGCGGTCGCGCCGGGGACTCCGGCTTCGGCCTTGGCTTTCTCGACTTCGGCCTCGGCTTTCTTCGGGTCTTTCGGCGTGGTCGCCATGCCGACGATGTAATCCTTCTCGTCGAGCTTCATTCCGCGCACGCCATAAGCCGGACGGCCCATGTCGCGCACGTCGGATTCGTCGAAGCGGATCGCCTGACCGTCATGCGAAGCGAGGAAAATAATTTGGTTGCCGTCGGTGAGCGTGGTCTCGACCAGCTCGTCGCCCTTGTCGATGCCAATCGCAATGATGCCGCGTGACATCACATTGCAGAAGTCTTTGAGCGGCGTCTTCTTCACCGTGCCGTTGCGCGTGGCGAAGAAAATATAACGGCCTTCCTCTTCGAGATTGCGCACGGCGAGCATGGTGCGCACACTTTCGCCGGGCTGGAGCGAGACTAGATTGCCAACGTGCTTGCCTTTGCCGGCAGCGCCGACATCGGGAATTTCGTACACCTTCAGCCAGTACACGCGGCCGGTGTTGGTGAAGATCAGAATGTATGCGTGCGTTGAGGCGATGAACAGATGCTCAACGAAATCCTCGTCGCGCGTCTTCATGCCGGTGCGGCCCGTGCCTCCGCGCCGCTGCTGGCGATAAGTGGAAATTGGCGTGCGCTTCAGATAACCGCTGTGGCTGACCGTAACCGCTACCTGCTCGTCGGCGATCAGGTCCTCGAGATGAATTTCGGCGGCTTCGTCTTCAATGACCGTGCGGCGCTCGTCACCATAGAGCTTCTTGATTTCCTCGAGCTCGCTGACGATCACCTTGCGCAGCTTCTTCTCCGAGCCGAGAATCGATTCGTATTCGGCGATGTTTTCGCGCGTGGTCCCGAGTTCTTTGTTGATTTCGTCGATCGAAAGGCGCGTCAAGCGGTGCAATTGCAATTCGAGGATTGCATCGGCTTGAATTGCGGTGAACGGCTTTTCGGGATCGAGCTTCGGCGCGCGCCCGGTGGTGTTGATATCGATCTTCTTGCCGCCGAAGTATGCAACTAAGTTTTCACGAGCGTCAGCTCGGTTGGCGCTGCCGCGAATTATGGCGATCACGTTATCCAGATGATCGAGAGCAGCTAAATATCCCTCTAAAATGTGCTCGCGGTCTTTTGCTTTCTTCAGCAGGAACGCAGTCCGCCGCCGGACCACATCGACGCGGTGGTCGATGAAGTGCTGAATGGCCTGGATCAGGCCCATTTCTTTCGGCTGGTTGTGCACCACCGCCAGCAGGATCATCGAGAAGTTTTCCTGCATCTGCGTGTGCTTGAAGAGCTGGTTCAGGACGATCTGCGGTTCCGCGCCGCGCTTCAGTTCGACCACAATGCGCATGCCGTCTCGATCGCTCTCGTCGCGGATGTCGGAGATGTCTTCGATCGTCTTATTGTTGACCAGTTCGGCCATGCGCTCGATGAGGTAGCGCTTGTTCACCTGGTACGGAATTTCGGTGATGATGATGGCTTCGCGGTCTTTCGAAAAAGTCTCAATCGCGGCCTTGGCGCGCATGGTGAAGCGGCCGCGGCCTGTCTTGTAGGCGTCGAGAATTCCGCCTTTGCCGTGCATGATTCCGGCGGTCGGAAAGTCAGGGCCTTTGACGATCTTCAGAATTTCCGGCAGCGAAGTCGCGGGATTGTTCACCAGCATGATCGCGGCTTCCACGATTTCGGTGAGATTGTGCGGCGGAATTTTCGTCGCCATTCCGACGGCAATTCCGTCGGAGCCGTTGATCAGCAGATTCGGAATGCGCGCGGGAAGAACGTCGGGCTCCTGTTCGCTGCCGTCATAGTTCTCGCGAAAGTCGACAGTATCTTTATCAAGATCTTCGAGCAGCGCAGTTGCAACTCGCGCCAGGCGAGCTTCGGTATAACGATCCGCCGCCGGCGGGTCACCATCTACTGAGCCAAAGTTCCCCTGGCCATCAACCAGCGGATAGCGCATGGCAAACGGCTGCGCCATGCGGACCAACGCGTCATACACGGCGAGGTTGCCGTGCGGATGGTACTTACCCATAGTGTCGCCGACGATGCGGGCGCACTTGCGCGTGGCGCGGTTGGGCTGCAGGCCCATCTGCTGCATGGTGTAAAGAATGCGGCGATGCACCGGCTTCAGGCCGTCGCGAACATCAGGCAGCGCGCGGCCAATGATGACGGAGAGTGAATAGTCGAGGTACGACCGCTTCATCTCCTCTTCAATGTTGACCGGCTGAATGTTCGCAGCGCCCGGGCCACCATCGCCCGGCGGAGGAGTCAGGGGTAATTGGGGATTCTGATCGTCTGCCATAGAAAGAAGCTCTGAGTCGTGAGCGATGAGCAACCCAGCGGTTAGCTCTTAGCCTTTTAGCTGTCAGCGAGAGTCCGAAAACCTATTCCGAGTTCAGGTTGCTAACCGCCTGTAAACCACTGCAAAATAATGGGCTTAGTGCCTGATTCGGAGCTGATTCATTATACCACGTAGGACTCCCTTTTCGGACCGTTCGCCACCGTGTGAACCACGGAAAACATAGGCACTACTGAGTGGTCTTGTGCGCGGAAACGACGGCGCGCGACCGCGTTAAACGTTGCTATAGCCAGCCCTTCCTTGCATCTTCGACAACATACCAGGCATAAAATTCTTCGCAGGAGAGCACATGGCAGTTCTATTCGTGTTGTTGGCATCCTGGTTGATCTTGCGCGGGATTGGCGCTCTGGGGGTTGGGGCTCTCGCGACCTGGCAGCACTCTGCCGTATATGCTCTGGCTGTAATGTTCGTCTTCACCGCTTCTGCTCACTTCAACAAAATGAAGCAGGACCTGGCACGCATGATCCCGCCGGTCTTTCCAAAGCCCCTGCTCATCGTTTACGTCACAGGCGTTCTCGAGCTTTTTGGGGCGCTCGGGCTCTTGCTGCCGCAATTCCGCCGGTTGGCGGCGATCTGCCTGGCGATCATGCTGGTCGGCCTCTTCGTTGCCAACATCAATGCGGCACTCAAAGGCGTCACCCTTCGTGGCAAGCCAGCCACCGCACTCTGGTTGCGAACTCCCATGCAGCTATTCTTCATTTGCCTTTTGATCTGGTCCACGAGACCCTAAATAAGTAAACGGCAGACTTTTCATCCCGAAGCCCGCGCCTTCAGTTGCAAGACTTCGGTCTTGAGACTGCGCAGCAGAAAGTGACATCGCAGAAAGTGACATCGCAGAAAGTGACATCGTGGGCGATCGTCTTCGCGTCCCTTGCGTCCTTTGTAGTTGGCGCACTAAGGCCGGATCATGATTTCGTCTGGGCTGGAAGGTAGCTCAAAATTCACGCCACGGTCGCGATTCTGCGCCAGCGTCGCGGGAATATTCAGAGCGGCAACCGGGATGGTCCGGTTCCACGAACCGGTGGTCCAGTAATCGGATTTCGCATGGATCGAGTCGCCGATGATCGAGTAGCTGGTGATCTCTTCCCTGTGTCCGTCACGAAAGACGAGAACTGCGGGCGGGAGAGGCTGTCTCGCAGCAGCCTCTTTCGCAGACGTTCCTTTTGCCAACGCATGATCCGAGGCCATACTGAAACTCGGAACTTTCACCCATTGATCGCCGTGCAACTCGAGCAGAACGGGATCGGGGATGGGCTCGGTTTTTACCTGAATAATCGGCTCGGGACGCGGCGGCGGCTCAGGCGCCGAATACTCAATCTCGTATGGATCGTACAAATCAGAGTAGAAGTAGGGAATTGGATAGTAGGTCGCAGGGAAGAAGGGACGATGCGCTCGAACTACCGTCCGGCCCGGTCCAATGCTCGCGGAACGTCGGAAATTGCCAAAGCGAGTTTGGGCCACGACGCCCGTCGTGAGAAACGCAACTGCGAATGCGAGCAGCGTACGATGCATTTTGCTACCCACCAAAGCCCTACGCTTCCGAATTCCAATCTGCTAATTTAGCTTAGCCTGCGGAGGAACCTGGAACTCCACTCCGCGATCGTCATTTTCCTTCACCGTAGCGGGAAGATCAAGGTCGGCTAGTTGGACTTTCCGACTTCGCCCGTCATTCAGTTCATATAGCGTCGCGCCGACGATCGCGTAGTTGCCGACTTCCACCTGACGTCCATCCTTAAAGATCAAAACCGTGCTGGGCTGGTCAGCCACGGGCTGAGCGGAAGCTTGCTCCTGTGTCTTCGCCGGCATTTCCTCACGGGTATTTAAGTCTCTTCGGTAGTCCTCATTCGACTGCTGCTGGCGGCTGTCATAGGCACGCTGCGCCTGAATTTCGTTCGAGACGGAATCGTCGTAGCTGCTGTCGTCTACATAATACGGATAGGGATAAGCATAGGGTACGTAGGCCGCACCGAAGATTGGCCTGCGGAAGCGAAAGTGGCGTTCGGGGGCGAACGGACGATTGTGAAAACCACGCATCGGGGCGCCGAAACCTTGCGAGGTCACGCTGGCGGGAACGCCGTGAAATCCAGGATGCCCGCCGAATCCGAATGAGGTCACGCTCGCCGGAACTCCGCGCGGCGCGACCGTTCCGGCATGAAAGCTGGTCTGAGCTGAAACCGCCATGGTAGATAACAACAACACGGCCCCAAGCTCCAAAGCGAATAGTTCAAAGTTGTGGCGATTCTCGCTAGTCATATTCGCCCCCTGATAACTGTTAGAACGATCCCCGCGTCCGGAAGTTGCGGGAAACTTAGTCAATTTTACGCCTCCTGCAAAGCGGGTCGGGTTACGAATCGGCCTGAAGCCAGGTTACTCAACGCGCAACCCGCGCCAGGCTAATCAGGTTCCATAAGGCGTTAGCTGCCACAAGACCGGCAATAACTGAAGAAAACAGTTCACGCCGTCTGGTTTCGAGCAAATCCGCGGCAATTCCGGCAACAAACACGAAAAGGAATACCACTGCGGCGAGGCTGAAGACGCTGCCCGCATCATGGGGTGACAAGATGCGGAGAAGTACAAACAAGGCGGCCGCGATCAGCGGGGCAGTATTGCCGAAATAACGCGCACGTGGCCACGCAGCATAGGTGGCCAGCGCCACAGGAGCCAAAATCGCCAGTACCGGCCCGCTCGCCAATATCTCAAGACCGATTTGCTTGTAGGCGCCCGGCATTTTCAGCGCTAGCAAGTTCGCATCCAGAAAGCGCGCATGGCGCAACCCTTCGCCAAAAATTCGTGGATGGAAGAAGTAAGAAGCAAATAGAAGACAAAACGCAATGACGCAGGCCGTGCCGAGGATCACGCTGGCTGCGGTCTTGCGCTCGGGCGCGAGATACAGCATGTAAGCCAGCAGCAAAGGAACGACAATCACCAGGCCAAAGTGCGCGCCGACCGCCAGCGTGAGCGCGACTCCAAGAAGAATGGTGCGGCGCCAATTCCACAGCACGACTTCGCGCGGCGCATAAAGCGTGTGTGAAACCGCGATCGCCGTGAACACCGCGCCGAAAGTGCCCCAGACTGCGCCAATGTCAGGAGAGCTGATCCACAAAGAACTGCTGCGAATGGCGCCTGGCGAAAAGCAATACAGTCCCAGCGCGATGAAGCCACCAGCGTTTCCATAGAGACGGCGCGATACGTACCACAGGGACGCGCCGAGCAAAGTTCCGAAAACGATATAAGGCGCGCGCGCGAGCCACAGCCAAGACCAACTAGATGGTGAAACGCGAAAAATCGCCGCGGGTGTGGAAGCAATTAAATACCAGAGAGGGGAATGGTTGGGATCAAAGGGATCGTCGCGAGTTCGATCACGAGCCAATGGAGTGTAAAAAGTGTCCTTGTTCGACTGCGTACCGGCGACAGCCTGGCCACGCCATTGGGTTAACCCGGTTTGTATCCGCATGAGTTCATCGCCGGTAAGCCCGCCAATCGTGACATATTCGCGCGCGACCAGCCATGAGCACTGCCCAAGGAAAAGAAGCAATAATATTCCTGCAAGTACTTGCGGCCAGCCGAAACGCTCGGAGAAGGTTGCGGACATTGGGACGGACTGTTTTACCATGTCTCGGCGCGCCAGCAAACCACGATGCACGAAACACCTGAAATCCGACCGTCAGCTTCAGTTCCCTCAGAGCAGCCTGGAACGATTTCGCGCGACGCATCAATCCTCTCGGGTCCAGCAGGTGTGTGGCCGGTTTGGCGCGTGCTGGTCTATGTGAGCGCGTATTATGTGCTGCGCTCTCTGCTGATATTTATAGCCGGCGGTATTGCTGGCAAAGCCGACAACCTGAATCCCTTGTGGCTCGAACTGCTCGAAGAGTCTTTGCTGCTCCTGGCAGCGCTGGCTCCGGCATGGTTCCTTGCCAAGCTCGAAATGCGTCCCTTTGGCAGTTTTGGACTGCCCCTGCGCCGCGCATTCGGCAGGGATTTTCTATCCGGCCTGGTTTGGGGAATTGCCGCGATCACCCTGCTGCTGTTGGCGATGCACGGAATTGGCGCTTTTAACTTTGGCAGCGTTGCCACACACGGCATTAGGGCATTCAGGTTCGCCGTGTTCTGGGGAATCTTTTTTCTTGTGGTCGCTCTGTACGAGGACTTTCTTTTTCGCGGCTACAGCCTGATCACGCTGTCAGAAACCACCGGATTTTGGCCCGCGGCGATTCTCATTTCGGCCCTGTTCGGAGCCGTCCATCTCTTCAATCCAGAAGAAACATTGCCTGGTGCTCTCGGCGCAGCTTGCATTGGCCTGTTTTTCTGTTTCACTTTGCGGCGCACCCGAGCGCTCTGGTTTGCGGTGGGCTTGCACGCTGCCTGGGACTGGGGAGAAAGTTTTCTGTATTCCGTGCCAGACAGCGGTACGGTCTCCCCCGGCCACCTGTTGAATTCGTCTTTTCGCGGAGCACGGTGGCTTACCGGCGGTTCGGTGGGCCCGGAAGCCAGCGTCTTCGTGTTCATTCTGATTGCGGTCATGTGGGTGGTGTTCGACCGATTGTACCCAGCCCGCAAGTCATAACAGCCCGTGTGGCGCGGACACTCTTGTCCGCGAAGACATTGGCAATGTTCAAAGCACAATAAGGATCATGAAGTCTGACGGTTCGCAGGACAGTGGAGATCCCTCTGCGGAAACGGTCCTACATTGGTGTTTGAGGAAGTCAGGACCCTTGAAAGAAGACCACCCCGTGATTGTGGCGGTGGTGGATTTTCCTGATGCGATGGATCACAATACGCGGACAAGAGTGTCCGCGCCACACGGGCACGTCAGATATCCAAATTCTTCACATCAAGCGCGTTCTCTTCGATAAATTTCCTGCGGGCTTCGACGTCTTCACCCATGAGCGTAGTGAAGATGGTCTCGCACTCGGCAATGTCCTCGAGCTTCACTGAGAGTAATGTACGGCGCTCGGGATCCATAGTGGTTTCCCAGAGCTGAGGCGCGGTCATTTCGCCCAGGCCTTTATAGCGCTGGACAGTAAACTCTTTCTTACCTTCTCCGAGAACGTAGTCGAAGAGGTCGCGGGCCGTGGTTTTTTCGACTTCTTCTTTGATGGCCTTCTTGCCCGCCTTCGCTGCCGACTTCCCATCGCTCTTGGGCGGACGGGCGTCCTCGCCCGTCTTGGCCTCAACACCATCAGTGCCTGGTGCTTCCTCCGATTGCTCCGCTCCTGCACCATTCCCGCCCGCTGAGCTTTTCGCAATCGTTTCCACAATGAACGGGGGTTCCATGTAGGGCTCGATCTGCTTGAACTTCGCGAGCATCTGGCGATACTCCGGCGTGGAAGCAAGCTCCCAACTAATGAGGTGCTCAGCCCCCTGATTGTTCACGTACCGGAGTTCCCACAAGTTGTGCTCTTCGTCGAAGCGGGCTTCGACTTCCTTGAACTGCAATTCCTTTTGCAGCTTCTTCACTTCTTTTTCGAGCTTCTCTATTTTCTTCGGCTGCGTCTTCTTGTCGCCTTCAAAATCGGCGCGTTTTGCGAGGTCAAGTTTCGGAAGAAGATCGGTTACTTTTTCCGCGCGCACGCGCTTGTTCACCTTGTCATAGAACGTCAGATATTCGTTCAGCACGGTGATGAATTTCGCCAGCGCCGAGCCTTCGAGCTTGGCCGCACCTTCGCCATAGCGCACGGTCATGCCTTCGGCGGCGCGCTTCACCATCACCTTCACGAACTCGCGCTCGTCTTTGATGTACTGCTGCGACTTCCCTTTTTTGATCGAGAAAAGCGGCGGCTGGGCGATGAACACATTGCCGCGCTTGATCAGCTCCTGCATGTGGCGGAAGAAGAAGGTGAGCAGCAGCGTGCGAATGTGCGAGCCGTCGACGTCGGCGTCGGTCATGAGAATAATTTTTCCGTAGCGCAGCTTCGCCGGATCGAAGTCTTCTTTGGCGATTCCCGTGCCGAGGGCGGTGATCATGGCGCGGATTTCTTCGTGGCCGAGCATCTTGTCGTAACGCGCTTTTTCGACGTTTAGAATTTTTCCTTTGAGCGGAAGGATCGCCTGGAATCGGCGATCGCGTCCCTGCTTCGCGGTACCACCTGCAGACTCCCCTTCCACCAGGAACAGTTCACAGCGCTCCGGCTGCCGTTCGCTGCAATCCGCTAGTTTGCCGGGCAGGCCGCCGCCATCGAGCGCGCCTTTGCGGCGAGTGAGATCACGCGCTTTACGTGCAGCCTCTCGGGCGCGGGCTGCGTCAATCGCTTTATTGATGATCTTGCGCGCGACCGTCGGGTTCTGCTCGAGGTATGCACCCAGGCGCTCGTTGACGAACGCCTGCACGATACCGGCGATATCAGAATTCAGCTTGCCCTTGGTCTGACCTTCAAATTGCGGTTGCGGCAGCTTTACGCTGATGACCGCGACCAGGCCTTCGCGCACATCGTCGCCGCTGACGGTTTCGCTATCGCTTTTGAAGAGCCCGAGCTGCTTGCCGGCGTAGTTGATGGTCCGGGTAAGCGAAGTACGAAAACCGGAAAGGTGCGTGCCGCCATCCACCGTGTTGATGTTGTTGGCGAAGCTGAACACACTCTCGGAGTAGCCGTCGTTGTACTGAATGCCGATTTCCATCACCACGCCGTCGCGCTCGGCTTCCATGTAGATCGGTTTGTCGTGAAGCACGCTCTTTCCGCGGTTCAGGTGCTTGATAAATTCCGCGATGCCGCCGTTGTACTTGAACTCGGACGATTTCGCTTCGCCCGTTTTCGAGTCGGTCGCGCGCTCGTCAGTAAGCGTGATGAGCAAGCCTTTATTCAGAAAAGCCAGTTCGCGCAGGCGTTGGGCCAGCGTGTCATAGTTGTATTCAGTTGCGGTGAAGATGGATTGGTCCGGCCTGAAGTGAACTTTGGTTCCTGTCTTCGCCTTCACCGCCCCAGTCTTCTTGAGCTTCGAAGTCGGCTCGCCTTTTGAGTACGTCTGCTCCCAGGTGAATCCATCGCGCCAGATTTCAAGTTCGAGCTCTTCACTGAGCGCGTTTACGCAGGAGACGCCAACGCCGTGCAATCCGCCGGAAACTTTGTAGGTGGATGAATCGAACTTGCCGCCCGCGTGCAGCTTGGTCATAACCACCTGGGCGGCGGGAACTTTCTCGCCGTCGATGTCCATGGGATCGACCGGAATGCCACGGCCGTTGTCGACAACGGTGATCGAATTGTCTATGTGAATCGTGACTTCGATTTTATCGGCGTGACCGGCGAGCGCTTCGTCGACGGAGTTATCGACGACTTCGTACACAAGATGATGCAGCCCCAGGTCGCCCGTCGAGCCGATGTACATGGCCGGGCGTTTGCGGACGGCTTCCATCCCGCCGAGGACCTTTATCGAGTCGGCAGTGTAGCCGTTGCCGTTTGTAGCCGGCTTACCGTTCTTCGTTGTTTTTTCCAAAATTGGTGAGGGAGCGATCTCTTTGGTGGCCATTCGGATTGGGGGAGAACTACCCAAAGGGGTGGCCCATTTCTCGCCGATTTTGCGAGAAGTGGGAACGATTCTCCGATGTCCTTTACGATGCCCTCAAATTTCCCACAAATTACTGAATTTCCAATAACTTAAGGCATCCTTTGATACTCTGGATTTTACCACAATTCAGGCCGATTTTCGAGCCCTGAATCGCGGCGGTAAACCCTTGCTTTCACGGTACTTTTGGCCGACCAACCGTGGGGATTTCTAAGGGGCAGATGGCGTGAAACGGAAAGTTTCGATCTCTGTTTTTGTTCCTATCCAGCTCGTCGGAACACCACAAATTCGCTTCCGCCCTCCCGCAAACGAATAAACACCGATGCCGCAGATAGCACGGCTCTCGAAACAAGCGGAAGACGTGCAAGCCTTTGTGCGACTCGAGCCTTCCAGCTGGCAGCTTGCGATTCCTGGCCAACGAACTTGGCGAGAAATCCCCGCTCGTTCAAGTCGATGAAGCTTGTGCCTAGCCGCTGAAGAAGCTTTCGAACCCGCCCATTTGTGGTGTAAGTGAGTTGCCCGAGCATCACCGGATCACGATTTCGAAACCGCAAATAGAGCGATCCGAGGAATTTGGGAATAAGCGGGAAGAAAAATATTTTGTAATGAGGTTCATAAAAGCGAAGGTAATTAGGGCACGCTACATACATCGCCCCTGCAGGCTTGAGTACGCGTAAGGCCTCGGCAAGCACTGCCTTCTGGCGCTGAACATGCTCAATCACCTGGTCGAGCACGACTAGATCGAACGTCGAATCACGGAATGGCAGTTGCTCACCTGTCGCAGCAGCAAACGCGCCATCAAGCCGCTTGCCGGCGATCTGCAAGGAGCTGAGTTTCGAGCCCTGGCCGATGCGGTCGGGTTCAACTCCAAACGCCTGCACCCCGTGATTTCGGCACGCAACCACGAAATTGCCGACGCCCGATCCCAGGTCGAGGACCATGGGATTTTCCGGCAGCTTCCAGTGTGCCGCAATCCGGGCCAAAATTGACGGCTCACTCTCTTCCGCCATGCTGAGCACAATTTGACGCTGCCACTCAGGAGTCTGAATTCCCCGCCAGTTTTCGCGCCGATATTGCGTAAGCAGGTCGACGAGTTAGGCTTGATTTATGGCCATTTTGTTGTTTTTGACAGAGATATGAAGGGGTTTCCCCCGTTGCAATTTTTATAGCCAATGGTTTCGGGGTTCCAGTCACAAATCGAATACCCTTGGCTTGCATCTCAATGTGGTAGCTAAGAGCTAAAGACTAAAAGCTAAAGGCTCACACCCGACCTGATAACATAAGAGCATCAGCTATGAGCGTTCCTGTTTCTCAAATGTGGACGGTGGCGACGTATGTGCTCCGGCAGAAAATGTCGGGGCGCACGCAGTATCCGCTTGTCCTGATGCTTGAGCCCTTGTTCCGCTGTAACCTGGCCTGCGCCGGGTGCGGAAAAATCCAGTATCCTGCCCACATTTTGAAGCGCCAGCTTACGCCTGAGGAATGTTTCAGGGCGGTCGACGAGTGTGGCGCGCCGATGGTATCGATCCCAGGCGGCGAGCCGCTGCTGCATCCCCAGATTGCCGAGATCGTAGAAGGCCTGGTCGCCCGCAAGAAATACATTTATCTGTGCAGCAACGCCCTATTGTTGAAAGAGAAGATCAATCTCTTCAAGCCGTCAAAGTATCTGACCTTCAGCATTCATCTCGACGGCCAGCGTGAGCATCACGATCTTTCCGTCTGCCTCGAAGGCGGATACGACAAAGCTTTCGAGGGCGTGAAAGAGGCTGTCCAGCGCGGCTTCCGAGTAACCACGAATACGACTCTGTTCGACGGGGCCGATCCCAAGAGCGTGCGCGCCTTCTTCGACGAGATGATGGAACTCGGCGTCGAAGGCATGATGCTCTCTCCTGGATATTCCTACGAGAAAGCGCCCGACCAGCAGCACTTCCTCGGACGTGCCCGCACGCGCCGGCTGTTTCGCGCGATTCTGTCCAACCGCCGGTCTAAGTGGCGCTTCAACATGTCGCCACTATTCCTCGAGTTCCTGATGGGTAAGCGCAACTACGCGTGTACTCCCTGGGGCATGCCGACCTTTAACGTCTTCGGCTGGCAGAAGCCTTGTTACCTGCTTCAGGACGGTTATGCCGACACCTTCTCCGAGCTGCTTGAGAGCACCGAGTGGGAGCGCTACGGCTTCGAGTCGGGCAATCCGAAGTGCGCCAATTGCATGGTCCACAGCGGCTACGAAGCTTCGGCCGTGAACGATACGTTCGGTTCGCTGCGTGGCTTGTGGGCCACTACACGAGCCATGCTGTTCTCGCGCTACCAGGATCCCGAGGCGCTCGAGATGCTCAACGAAGAAGTGCGCCCCGTCCATGAGTTCGGGTCTTTGGTGCAGCTCGAGAGCGCTTCTGCCCAGGAGACGCGCCCGTGAGCGGAAGAGAATCAGGTCGTGACGCCAAGGCCGCAGCCGTGGTCGATGGGCAGCAACTGGAAGTCGCGCCTGGCGCGCAGCGCGAGAATC
>DASRFL010000038.1:0-6763 GCA_035651555.1 Terriglobales bacterium | reverse complement strand
AAAAAGTTGGTCGACCAGATCTTCTTCGTAGCGGATATTTCGAGCCAGCAAATACGCCACGAACAGATCCGAAAGCGAGTGTTCGCGGTGAAGCGCATCCATCATTGCCTTCTTCTCTACCCGCAGAAGCTCGCAGTTGGTCAAGGCAGTCGCAGATCCCATGCGGAGAACCTGCCCTGCCAGCGCACCTTCGCCAAAAAAACTCCCCTCACTTAATATCCCAAGTGTCGCTTCTCTTCCAGTCTTGGACACAACCGAGAGTTTCACCTTTCCCTTCTGGATGTAGAACACAGAATCCGCGCTGTCCCCTTGCGTGAAGATCGCGTT
Organism: Terriglobales bacterium; assembly: GCA_035651555.1. Taxonomy (GTDB): domain Bacteria; phylum Acidobacteriota; class Terriglobia; order Terriglobales; family Acidobacteriaceae; genus Gp1-AA145. The sequence continues at coordinate 6,436 of DASRFL010000038.1, read as the reverse complement.
CTTATTGGCAACGCTCACACTCTTTCTGCCGCCGCCAATGGTAGCAAGGAAAGTGTGGGGCTTGAACACTCGGTTCTTCTTGGTTGCCAGCCCTGGCGTCATATCAGCGAATTATAGTTCCGTCCTTGTTTCGGAGATGAGCAATTCTGCACAGTGTCGACAGGAAGGATGCAAAGATACCGCGACAACAGGGCCTTTGCAACCCAAAGTAATTTCCCAAAGATGCGGACGCATATCACTTGTTTATTTCATGCGTCGCAATGATCGTAGGCTACGTTGGGAGGTCGGTGATCAGCGACCGCTCTTCATGGTGATCGCTATCGTTCCGTAATGCAAAGAGGCGCAGATCAATTGCTGCCTCCGCCCTCTCGAGGCGCTCGTTTAGCTTCGTAGCATCAGATTCCATAAGCGCAGCTTCAAAGCATGCCACCCAAGCTTGCGATTTGATTTCATTCATATATTCCTAATTTCCTGGCAGTCTCAAACGATTTGAGAATTGCTCAGTGGCTGGTAATCCAGAGTTCCTGAATGTTAGAGCACGCTCGGCGAATTGATCTGTTCAAAATTGCTCAGAGTACAAGGGCTTGACCCAAATCAATGTGCCTTCGGCTGAATCGAGAGGGCCTCTGCTGCCGTGAGTCGAGACTGATCGCAATAACCGTACCCCTTCAGACAAGCCATGTAATTGCGTTTGTGCTCAGCATCGGCTAGAATCCTCGCTTCGGCGGGAGTCAGCTTTGAGTAGTCACAGCTGTCCTGGCCGTCCCTACAAGCGGAGATGTTCCGCTCGTGTTCTGCAATCTTGGTTTGAGCCGCTTCCGACGGACTGAGTTTGGAATGATCGCACTCGTCCCACCCGTTCTCACATTTCTCCGCATTGCGCTGGTGTTCTGCGCTCACCACTTGGATCATTTCCGAAGCACTGAGCTTGGAATAGTCGCAAGGACCCACGCCATTCCGGCAGTTTGAAACATTGAGCTGCTGCGTCAGGACCTTCACTTCCCTTAGTTCATTCGGGGTCAGTGCGGAGTAATCGCAAGAACCTATAGCGTCCTCACAGTCAACGACATTGCGCCGGTGTGCGGCGCTGGCCACTTCACGGGCTTCGGAACTGGTCAGTTGTGACTGGTCGCATGACCCTATACCGTCTCTGCAGTCGGAGAGATTACGCTGGTGATCGGCCACAGCGAGCGCCGTCGCTTCCCGCTCACTAAGCTTCGAACGATCGCAGGAGTCGAAACCGTCCCTGCAATTCGAAAGGTTGCGCTGATGGTCAGTGCGGGTCACTTCGACCGATTGCGCTTGGGTCAGCCGAGAGGCATCGCAGATTTCACGGTCGTTCTTGCAGTTCGCCAGGTTTTGCGCGGGATCAGAGGCCTGAGCAGATAGCGGAAGGGGCCAAAGACTGAGGCAGGCTACCTGCACCCAAAAACATGTTCGGAGAGTGATTTTCATTTTGCCACCTTTCAAGCAATAGGAAGAGTTCGTCTGCACCTGAAGCGTATAGAACCAACTCCGTGACGAGTCCTCAGGTTCAAGAAACGAAGTATTCAGGCGACGCAGCTCTGTACCTTCAGTTCGGGAGATCGAGCTTGCTCGCGATTTCGCTAGGGTTTAAACCTTGGCCCAGCAAGTTATAGATCGGGCCAAGGAGAACCGTGTGCTCCCAGAAGCATCGCATGTCATGCCTCCTTTCTTGAACAAATCGGAACGCAGGGCCTCTTTCGCTGAAGTCTTTCGCGCTCTGCTGCCTGCTCAGGGGACGTAAAAGAAAGAGAGAACGCTCGTCTGCTCGCATCATGATCGCTCTGGCAAGTGATTGCTGATCTGAATTGCTCACTTCCGACATCCCGCTCGTGGGGTCTGCCACAACAAAGAGCCGTTCTGCACAGTATTTCGAAATGGCTTGGCCGGCCTCGACGGCAGGCTTGTCCGTAAGAAGGAGGAGAAGTGAGCTTGTTCGAGCACCGAAACATTCGCAAGTATTTCGAGGACTGGCAGGATGACAACTTCTTGGTCGCGCGGCTTGCCAATGGAGCAAGAGGAAGGGGCAAAACCCCTTTAGGTAAGTCTCAGTGGCTTAGCAAAGCGCGATCTACTGACCGAGAGGGTTAGGCGAATAAATGGGAACTTCAGAATAGTGTAACTCCACGAACGTTCGTCAGAACCGTCGCAGTGTAACAGAATTATTGCTGCTGGCAGACCCCGTCTCTCTTCGGTTAGAGGTGAAATCCTTTGGGATAGCAGGACGTGATGTTAAAGAAATTAACCTACTGCGCAGCGAGTTCGCGCGTTTTCTCGCGTGGTCGTAATGAGCGCAATGCTAGGTGAACTAAATGTTGGCCCCGAGTTTGCTGCTCTGACCTAACCACGGACAGCTCAACATCTAGAGTGTGAGTTCTCCCAAACCCAAACAGAGGAGTACCGCAATGAAAGGCACTCGACACAGCGAAGAGCAGAGTGTTGTAAGAAGAATGCTGCGAGATCTCGACGTGGTCTCTGGTGGAATCGGCGTGTATCTAGAATGTGAGGCGGTAGCTCCTTAAAACCCAGCTTGCATGGCTAATTATCTTCAAAGCATTTTCTGAGTCGGCAATTCAGCGATCAAGAAATAAAGGGCCCGCTTACCGCTCTAGCGCTCCGCCGAAGTGACGCTTCAATGCGCGTTTCACCAAGTCTCGAACGATTTATCGGAGCTTCATGTTGCCCTCACCGAGCGTGATTCTGCCGCTAATATCGAGCACAGTTACATCACTGATCAGTGCCCGAACCGTTGCACGACCCAGCCGATCACTGCGCCACCAATCGCCCCGAAGATCAGAATTGGGGCGTAGGCTTTAGTAATGATTGCGTCACCCAAACTGAGCAGGATTCCAACCCCGAGGCCATTGAGCCATCCAGGCCAGGGGAGTGCAATCGCGCCGATCACAAAGCCGATAGAAAAGCGATTGATGAAGGCACCGAGCAATGCCGCTGGCTTGTCTGCAAAAGTGAGCGGGAGCATTGAGGCGGCGGAAAGTACGCCATAAATCAGACCGCAGATCGTCCCCAATGCTAGCCGTGCCATGTTGCGCGCAAGCTTACCAGAATGAGGCTAGAAGGCAAAAGCATCCGTCGGGGATCTGCTCTCTGGCGAAATATCATGGACTCCAAGAAAACAGATCAGGTTGCGGGCTCGTCGGCTGGAGAGGGTTCAACCGTCAAGTGCGCATTCGCCGTACATTCGGGCGGGATCGCTGATGATTCGCCTGCGCCCATCGGCGAAGGACTGCGGCAACCGCATTCAGAGAAAAAGCCGAGAGTGTTAGCTGCAGGGGCGCGACCAGTTCATTCTCTGCAGTCCATTTTGGAGCAAATTCTGCGAAAAACCGACATCTTCGCGTATTTCGGCAGGGAATACGCAACCGAGTCCGTAAGTTGCAGATTGCAAAACCTTACCAGAGAATTTCACACCAAAACATGTCCGTCGGAACTTTGTTACTAGCCCGTCTTTGATTCGCCAACCATTCGAACATCAAGTGCGAACGCCAGGCGATTCTGTGCCTGACAGTGGTCAGCTCGAAGCTCGTACTCCCCAAATGAGTTCGCATGTGACTCCTTGCCTAGCAGGCAGTCGCAACACGGCGATCTTCATCCCGGGGAGGAGAATGAATTCCTGTGAAGCGCAAACTCCAAGATTGCGGAATTTGTGCTTCCTCTTCTTTTACCAACCATGGAGGACATCAGCGGTCAACAAGTGAAATGGCAATGTTACGTCAAGTCGTCGCTTCTGTTCATCGGAGGATGCCCGAAGTACCTCGACGATGCTAGACTATTCGCCGGATGCCCGTCCGATCTGCCATCTATAAAGAAAAAAGACTAGTGGTCACCGTCGAGGAAGGCCGGGTGACGTTCTGCGACATGCTGGCGAACCTAGATCGCTTGATTAATGACCCTGACTTCAATCCAGCATTCAATCAACTCAGCGATGCGACGCTGGCGACAGATACTGACTTATCGGCGAGCAACGCAGGAACACTCTACGATCGCAGAGTCTTCTCCGCTACGGCACGACGAGCCGTTGTCGCTCCCACCGAATTTACCTACGGAGTTGCTCGAATGCTCCAAACCTATGTTGAGCTATCAAGAAACGGCCCCGTCGTCGAAGTGTTTCGTGACCGAGCTTCAGCTTTGATGTGGTTAGGTATCTCTGACGACTTGCTGGCGACCTCAAGGGTCTAATTTTCCAAGCAAAACAAGTCCATGCTCGTTATTATGCTTTGAGATCGCTGCAACCGCGAAGCCTGAGGGTCAACGGTCAAGATCAACTCGAATACTGAGAAGCTGCGTCCCGTAAAGGCGGACAGCCCTAGCGTTCCCCGCGCTGCTCGGCAGATGGTTCGCCAGCCAGCGTTGACGCTCACGCGGATTATCGTCGAGGGGCACACCAGGCTACTTCTTCATTTCAGGTTTCCAGTTCAGAACCACAGACATTGGATGTGCGGACCCGTTGTTGAAGTTGGTGGTGATCAAGAAGCGCTGGCCGTCGCGGGCAAGGTCATAGTTGATTTACTTCGGTGGATCGGCCGCGGGTACTTCTGCTGGAACAGAGTGCAACAATGGGACCTCTGACTGGTTCGCGCACGGTGGTCAATGAGTGTAATCGTGATGTTACGCAGCTATCGCTTGGTCTGTTCTGCTAACCTCTCCTCATGCAGCAACCCGTCAAAGAGCGCATCGCAAAGTTGCGGCAGGAAATAGCACAAATCAGCAAGCGAACCGCCAATACTTGCAAGGTGGCAAGAAGATGCCTGGTTCGTCGTCGGACCACGAACGACTGCTGCTGAGATTAAAGGAAATCCAAGACGAATTGATGGCGCTGACAGACTGGAAAAAGCCATGAGGATGGCTGGCACGGAATTTCGAGAAAACGTCAACGAGTGTAATAGGGATGTTTCGCCAGTTACAATCCGGTTGTTCATAAATTCAGCAGCAATGTTGCCTTAGCACAACCTCGATGAGGGAGATGTTTCCGCCAGCAGATTCCCCAATTCCAGTCAATAAGCGTTTACTTGCGCTGCGTCGCCACCCCGATTTCGAACCGCCGGCGGGTGTCGCCGTAATGCCGTGGGGAGGCAGCCCAACACTGCCTTCCCAGGCAGTAATCCTCCTGTAGTCACTACCGCGAATGGCCTGTTTATAAATTGGAGGGAATGGTTATGAAGGCTCTAAAGGCCGGAGAAAAAGTGCCAGCTTCTGGAATTTATCGTATATCGCACTTGCTACCACATACCGGTGAGCAACGGGAGATGTACTTTGAAGGGAGTCGGTTCCCGGAATGCAATATCTGCGCTGCGGGAGTGTATTACAGGCTTGAGTCCCCATGCGTTCCGATGACAGCGGCTCCCAAGATTGAATTTGCGGGATCAGTTTGCTGAATGCGCGATGTTTAGCAGCTTGAGCTTAAAAACTAGTCTTGACGGATTCATACACCGTCACACGGCAAATCTCACGCGTTGGCCATTGAGGCATTTCCTTCAAAACGGATAACCAGTCTCCCACCTCCCTAGGCTGTATGCCCCTACGAGGCCTTGTTAGCCCGCCGACTCCACGACTTCGTAAGCACCTGCGCCGCTCTGTTGCCAAGCGTAGTGCCATAGCGAGGTCCTCTCGCTTCGAGGGGAACGAAGTGTGCGCTGTGACAGGAGATCCAGGTTGCCAGTTCAAACTAACTGGACATGCCGAGAAGATGAGCTGTTGAACGCGGCAGTCGAGAAGATCATTAAAGGGGCTGATTGGACTGCCGACTACGTAACTGCGATGGGTGACATCGAGAGTTATCATTTCTCGTTCAGCCAACGCCCGCAACCGTATTCGAAGATCTAGGCGTTGGCTGCCGACTGCAGTTGTGTGACTCTCGCTTCGGAGGGAACTCGATTTTCTGGCATAGAGGGGAGGGGGGCCAGGTGCACGATCTGGTTTCGCACCGCATATAACACCAAATCCAGCCAGGTAGATATCCATCGAAGCAATTGAAGCAGGTGGATCAAGCGATTATTGCAATACGTAAGGTGGTAACAAATTCTCAGGGTCCTACCAAGTCGTCCCGACGAGGTGCACGCAGAATGTCCGCAGCGGCGCGTAAGCGAATCGCCACAGCCCAACGTGCCCGCTGGGCCAAAATACGTGCAGCTGCCAAACGGGCCGCATAGCTAGCGAAAAAATGAACGGAGCTCCGAAGACTCCGCGTATGCAATATAGGGATACCGCACTGCTTCCTGAGACGAACTCGCGGCAACCGAAAAAAGGCCGACCTCGCGGCGGGCCTTTGACTTTTGGCTGTGGCCGCTATGTGCCCTTTACCAGCGAGCAGTGGGTCGAAACGGTTTTCCATGTGCCGGAATCATTGAGCCACGTGTCGCTGCAGATCACGGTTCGCGCCCTGTGCTTGCCTTGG
>DASRFL010000037.1:0-409543 GCA_035651555.1 Terriglobales bacterium | reverse complement strand
ATGAGGATGGCGGTCGTGACCGCGACCGGCGTGACATCCCTGATTACCGTCACCCTGATGATCGCAATGTCCCCCCACCGACAAACATTCCCCGACCTAACAGCCAGAGCGTTCCGGCAAAGCCGTCAAGTACGCCGGCAGTGCAGAGTCCCGCCGGGAACTATGCAACCATGACGCTGGCGGAATATCGGGTTTCGGGAGTTTCGAACCAGATGAGTCCGGCTGTCCGGAACGTTATTGCTGCTTTGCGGGCAATGCCGCCCGAGGCAAGGCAGCGGCAGGTCGACTCCGGACGATACAATGGGTTCTCGCGGGAGGAGCAGCAGCTTCTGATCGAAGCTTCGAAAATTCAGTAACCGAATTCAAATCGCCCGCCCTGTCGCGAAAAAAACGCGACACGGACGATACGGCCGGCGAGTTCATTTTCAGTTTGCTAGCATGGCGGGATGAAAATCCTGTTCGCCTGCATCGTTCTAGTTCCGGCAATCGCCTCGGCCCAAACTCCCCACTCGCGTCGAACCGGTGACCCGCTCGAGCACCTTCCTTCAAATATCGAAGTGCTCACGCATTTTGGTGAACGCGCCGATATTTCCCCGGACAATCAGCGTGTCGCATTCATGGCGAAAAGTTTTGGCGACGCCATGCTGATCGATCTGAAGACTCGCGTGATTACCTGCCTCACCTGCAACGTGCCGGCGGCCGCATTTCTGCGTGTGATGCACTTGGTCAGCGGTGACTACATTCTGATCGGCGCCGACCATTTCGAAGATATTCACATCAGCCGCACTCGCGACAACGAACTTTGGTTCTTGAGCAAAGAGCGAGGAGCGAGGCCGGTCAAACTCGGACAAAAGATGAGTGAGGGCGCGGCGATTTCCAAAAAGTCAATGAAGGTTGCATTCTCGCAGACGCACGACCAGGCACCGGACCTCGCGCCCGGAGCATCGCGACTTGTCACCGCCGAAGTTGATCTCTCGAGTGGTACGCCAAAGCTCATCAATAGCAAAACTGTGTATGAGAGCAAAGACAGAAGCTGCACGCTTGAGGCACAGGACTTTTATGACGATGACAAAAAGATGGTGTTTACCTGCTATGAGCCGAACAGCGCGGCATCTGTGATGGGCGTCGATCTCGCGACCGGCGAGGGGACGCATTTTTCAAAAGCGCCCGGCACATACAACGAGCCAGAAGGAATTTTCCCGGATGGTCTATATACAACCGTTGAAGGCGACCGCCAGTGCAAAGACTACGGCGGTGGCTGCGGCCCAGGAAACATCGACATATGGAAACTGAGGCTAGATGGGACGGGAAAAGACTTTGTCCGGCTTACGCACTTCAATGACTATGAAGGTGGAAAAGCCTCGAACCCGGTGGTTTCAACCGATGGGCGTTTCATGGCATTCCAAACTGCGAGGGCCAGTGATCCGGCGGGCGTGGGTTACGGAATTTTGCTTTACTGGTTCAAACGATGAGAAACTATGCAAGCGGAGGTGGATTATGCGCCGGAGCTTGTCCATTCTATGTACAGTCGCCCTCGTAGCATCTCTGGCTAGCGCGAAAAGTAAAAAGAAGTCCACACTTCCTGACTACATACTGAAAGCGCGCACCGTTTTCGTTGTCATCGCTCCGGACGCCGGGGAGCCGGTGACTGACCCGATGGCTAATCGCACCGCTCAGGACAATGTTGAAAAAGCGATAATGAAATGGGGAAGGTTTGAACTTGTGCCCGATGTACAAACAGCGGACCTGGTCATTGCAGTGCGAAAAGGACATCCGCCTGGAGCCACGATTCAAAACTCTCCGGCAGACAATCGACCTGTGGTGATTCAATCCACGGAAGGGAATACCCGCGTGGGTGCTCAGCAGGGCCGCCCTCCCGGTCTCAGTGGTCCTGAGTGGGACCCAGCAGGGCAAGGTCCTCGAATTACAAACGAGATAGGACCTACGGAAGATATGTTCGAAGTGTATATGGCTGGCGGAATTGAATATCCGTTGGATGGAGCGCCTGTGTGGCGATGTATGGGAAAAGATTCTCTGAAGGCGCCGCGAGTGGAGGCTGTAGAACAATTCAGGAAGGCGATCGATGATTCAGAGCAGCAACGGCAACGCAAGCCGTGAGCTGTCAGCTACTGATGATCTGCTCATAGCGGAAGCAGCTAGTGAGGTGATCGTTCACCATTCCAACTGCTTGCATGTAGGCATAGCAGATGGTCGAGCCAACGAAGCTGAAGCCGCGCTTCCTGAGATCTTTACTCATTGCGTCTGATTGGCGAGTCCGAGCTGGAACTTGCTTCAATCGTTCGCGTCGATTCGTGAGTGGTTTGCCCTCGACGAACTGCCACACATAACGGTCGAAGGAGCCGAATTCCTTTTGCACTTCTAAAAATGCTAGGGCGTTCTTTACGGCGGAAAGTAACTTAAGGGGATTGCGAATGATGCCCTGATTTCGCATCAATGAATTGATTTTCCGTTGATCGTAGCGTGAGATCTTAGCGGGATCGAAGTTGTCGAGCGCAAGCCGATAGTTTTCGCGCTTTCGCAAAATCGTGTCCCAGCTCAATCCAGCCTGCGCGCCCTCAAGAATCAGGAATTCGAACAAGTTGCGATCGTCGTGGCAGGGAACGCCCCACTCGCGATCGTGATAGGCGATGGAGAGATCATTGGTTGCCCAGTCGCAACGCGCCAGGCTTTTTTCGAGATTCTTATTTGCGGAACGCATTCAGTTTTGCAGAATCACCTTCTTGCCAGCCTGAAGCCAATGAAGGCGGTCTCCCAGTCCGGCAACCGAGAACTCCTCCGAGATCACGTCGCGCGATTCTGAAAAATGCGCCCACCCTTCGTAATGCAAAGGGATGATGGCCGCGTCCGGAAACGCCCGTGCCACTAAGATTCCGTCGGCAGCAGTCATCGTCAATGGCGAGGGAGTCACTTCAGGCACGCGCGCCGCGCCCATGAACAAGATCGCCGCTGTTACATGAAAGCGTTTCGCCACTTCTGCCACGCCCTCGTACCACACCGTGTCTCCGGAGATGTAAAGCACATTTTCAGGATCTTGCGAACGCGAGAGCAGAAATCCAGTCACCGGGCCGCGATCCATGTTTGCTGGACCGTGGCGGCAGGGCGTTCCCGTGATCGCAAAGTTTCCGGTTATTGCCGCGGGAACCTCAGTGGACTGCCAGCTTTCGAGGCCAACTGCATTTCCGCCCAGCCGTTCCGCGCCGGCTGCTGTAGTGATAACTTTTTTCGCGCGCGAAAGTAATTCGCGTCCGGAACGGTCGAGGTTGTCGGAATGATGGTCATGGCTGAGCAAAACTACATCGATCGGGCCGAGGGATTCCGCCGGGATACTCGGCCCGGCAAGCTTCCTGAGAGTTGCCGATCCGCTCTTATATTCGCTGCCCGCGGGATCAAAAGTCGGATCGGTTAAAAAGCGCAGACCGCCCCACTCGATGAGCGCGGTCGGGCCACCGATGTAAGTTACGGAGATGCCTTTCATCATTAGTATTCGATGGAATCGGCAAGGCGAGGATTCGGTTAAAAAGAGCGGAGTTGCGAATGCCGAGTTTACAGAGCCACCACTGTGCAGGCCATGATTGAACAATCATTCCCCAGGGATATTGGAAACGTAGTCGAGGCTCAAGGCGAGTCTGTGAGGTAGAATGCAGTTCAGATAAGACTCTGCGCGGTCAGGAGATCTGGAGAGCAGTGCTTCTTCCAGGCGAAATGCTATAGAAGCGATATCCGTAATTCGAGGTCGCGCAGATAACACTGCTTTTTGTTTCTCGATCGTAAGTCGCGGTGAGACCGGAACCTCTGGCCGCGGCCCAAAGGTTTCAGCACCAAGTCCCAGTGAGGCCTTCACGGAACTTTGTGTATCAGTCGATGCCAGGCATACCCCCAAATCGTCGGATGAGTGCGTAGCTTTGACTCCGCAACCAGTGGCTTGCGAGATTGAGATGTGCCACGAATCACTTCAGGAATGACTTTGGCGAGATGTTGTAATCCCATGCCAAGTTGAATCCACCGATAAGTAGCGAAATTGTCGCGCGCATCCGGACGGAATACGGCTTGTGCTAGAACGTCCCCGGTATCGATGCCGGCATCTACGCGATGCACCGTCACACCACATAAATCCGCACGCTTGTCGACCAGGGCCCAATAAGCTCCATGGACTCCGCGATAGAGTGGAGTGATTCCGGCATGAATGTTGAGGAGCGGACAACCAACACTTTGAATAAATTGTCTGCTGACGATTCGCGTGCCGGCAAGCACGATTACCGCTGGCCGTATGTTTTGAATTGCGGTAATTGTTTCGTCGGCGTTCACTGACCGCACATCAATGCCATCGACAGGCAGTGTGTTTAGTCCGAACTGTTGTTTAATTTCTCTGATCCGTTCCGCGGCCCGCCATGCTAGCCATGGAGAAAGCAGTAGCTGGAACCCAAGTTGGCCGGCTACGGTCATCGCACCGAGCTTCTTGAGCCGCCTTTTCAGAAACGTGGAACGGGATTCCGGTTTTTCAAAAATCGCCGATACATCTCCAATTGTCGCGAGAAAATTGCACACAACATAAGTAGACTCAGAGTGCCTACCCAGGACAACAACCCTAGCAGGCATGGCTAGCGACTTCACTCATATTTTGGCTTTGCATTCCATGCAGCTCACGCATCTGAGTAAAGAATTGAAAAATCTCTTGAAGAAACGACAGATTCTCTTCCAAGTGGGCGCCGAAATTATGCGGATGCCACCAGAGATGATAGATTTCCCCAGTCTCTGCGGCATGCTTAATTCCGCTCGTAATGCGCTTTTTGCGAAGTTCATCTAAAAACGCAAGCTTTGCGCTGTATGGCCTGAGAAAACGACTGGAAGGCAAATTGATTGGCTGTCGCGTGCAATCTGGCGCATACGTGTTGTGACCCGACAAAGTGACATACGCATCAAGGAGACGCCCCATGCGTTTCCATTGACTTTCGCCCTTACGAGAGCCTTTCTTGTAAAGCCAGCTGGCCTCGTTGCCGCGATAGCACCGAAGCCCCACCTCGCGGCAGACATCGAGATATGCAGCGTCGGCTTGATTGCGTGGGAATACCAGGCTGAAAAAGCCCAGGTCCAGGAGGCTTGCAGCTCGCCGTGCAGCCTCCAGATCATAGCGAAAAGACTCGAGCGTTTGCCCGGACTCGCAACAGTAATAGTGCGAAAAGGTATGCGTCCCTACTTCTTGACCGGGGCATGAGCGAATTAGATCAATGAGTGAGCGGCCAAAGTGATAGGGGTCGCTGTCCTCATCTTTGCCGACGCAATCCATGTCCGAATAAGGAGAGAGGGTCCGGATCGAATATTCCGGCGTAACGGCGGGGAGCGCCGAAAGCAACTCAGACTTGGTGCGAAAGAATAGAAAACCAACCGTGGCCCATGTCGCATGGATGCGGTAAGCCCTGAACATTTCCAGCATCGCAGGGATCGCTTTTCGAGCACCCAAGATATTGGCGCCATAAGATGCAATCGAACTGTGATCCCGCACCCCCCAAAAGAGCTCAAAATCCAGCGAAATCAACAGCGTTCCCCGCATCATGACTCCAAATTATATTGTCGATAATCAGCTTACTTCGATGCGGATGAGCGAAGCGGGAGGATTACCTGCGATGCTTCAATGGAAGGCGCAGAGGAGGATTGATTCATGAGTTGCTGAATTTGCGGCGAAACAGAGAAGGGAGAAATATATTCGTACGGAAGCTGAAAAAGCTGCATGCCTATTCCAGATAACAAATCCGTGACCGCGGTGGGAGTCGCGTTGGCACTGGGTAAATAACTGGTATCTAGATGCGTCCCGGTGCTATGGGGCAAGATTCTGATGTTTGCTCCCTTAAGACCATCGACCACGAAGGGACTCAATGCCATGCTGATCACCACCTTAGTTGCCCCTGCATGTACCAGGATGCTGGTTACGGGCTCCGGAAAATTGTCGTTTCCGAATTGCGAGAAGAATGCAGAAAGTTGCGGTGAGCCGAGAGTATAAGTCTGACCATTGATCTCGATTTTTCCATTTCCCGAGCCGCCGACCATGAACAATGGCAATTGGAGGTAGGTGTCTGCGTCGATTTTTGGAATTTGGATCTGAGCCAGATAGTACAACGGGGTTGAGGGTAACACCCCTCCGGTGAGGAACGTATTAGGTCCGCTTGCGAGCGGGAAGATGAAGTCACTTTTGGGAGGGAGTGTGATCTGCATGCCTCTGCTGCCTAGGGTTTGTGGAGGCGTTGATAAATTGTCCTGAGTAGTGCCGTAAAATCCTGCGATATCTTCTTGGTAAGCCCTGTTAGATGGGTCATAGATAGGATTGATGGGGTGGACGACTAAATCGGGATCCTGCGATAGCTCATCAACCGAGGCGATGTCGTTGTTGTGGTCGAAATAGTACACTCCAAGCATGGCATCGAACATCATCCATCGGCCATTCACGTTCACTTCCGGAACCACGTGTCCCGACAACCACCAAACTCTGCTTTGATAGCCTTGCCACTGCCAAATGGTTGCCAGCGCGTTGGCAAAATCGTCACAGTAGCCATATCCGACAGAATTGATGAAGAGCAGGGGATCATAGTCATGAAAGTCTGCTGTGAAGGGAGTGTAGACGTAGGCACGGGCAGTCAGAAATCGCCAGGCCTTTTGGTAATCAGGTTCGTTTGGATAGATCGGTGGAATTGAGGCAATATAGGCCAGCAACTGATGGCTATTGTGGAAAAGGTAGCCTCTGATAGCTAGGTCGAATCCCTCGCTCGCACGTCCAGCGTTGGTGATCCGCACCAAGCCCGCAAATGAGGGTGCTGTCGAAGGCGAGGTTGCCTGGCTTTCGTAAAAGCGGGCATTCCGAATATGAATCGCGCGCACGGAAGCTCGCGCAGTATCATTGCCGCCGCAGGAAGTTCCAAAGATTGTCTCAAGGGCAAGCAGGACAGCTAGAAATCGACGGCTCATGTGGATCCCTCCCCAGGGTTCGCTTGATCCGATGAGTACAACCAGCTGTTCTAGTGAAACGCGTAAGTCGCGAAATATAGCACGGCAACCCTGCTAGTGGAATGGCAGTTTTGGTACAACGAAGCTTTCGTGAGCTACTGATTCTTCACCATCATGCGGGGAGCTGCGGTTCCTGGCTCGTGCACATTCTTTACGGTCGCGCGAACCGGATGATTTGCATCCCCCTCAAACCAGACCGCGCGGACGAGCCGCTTGTTACCATCTTCTACCGTCAACCCGTCTACGGAGACGTTGAGCTGGGGCCCGGGGCTGTATTTTGAGCCGAACGACGTATCCGTTGCATTGAAATACAATCCGCATCGGTTCATATTCTTCGTTTGTGCCCCTGGATTTTTAATGTAGGTATTTCGAAGGGTGATGGATGGCTCATTGGCCGACCAGTCCCGCCAAAGCACCCCGGAGCCGTTGGGAGAGATGATTCGCGTACCTTCAATGACGATTTGACCTTCTACTGGCTTCCTGGGGTTGAGACCGCCTGAGGCGAACAGGATTCCGCCATGGTAAAGACCGATTCCGTGATTGTGTTGACCGTCACTCTCTGAGAGCAAGTTGGCAAGGTGAATCGAGACGCTGCTTGACATGTCATGGATGGTGAACTGCACCCCCGCACCACCGTTTCCCGAGGTAGACACATCTTCCAGGTCGATATGGTCCAGGACCTCGCCAGGTACGCCGTTCGGTTCTATGTCAATTCCGGCCCAGGGCCCATGCTCTCCTGCTCCACGACCGTTCGGCGATGTATTTTTCAGAATCGCCTTTCGGACGGTCACATTTCGTCCGGAAATAATCGATATGCCATTTCGCACGCATCTATCAGCGGAAACGCCAATCAGTTCGACGTTTTCTGATGGTGGGATTCCTTTGATAGTGAAACCATCCCCGCCAGCACCCCTGACTGCAAGGTTTTCGATATGAACGCCGCGAGACGAATAGATATAGACGCCGGCGCGCCACTCACCGTCAGTGTACTCATCACGGTTCATGAGAAGGGTTGCATTGTTGCCAACAATCGTCACATCATGCTGGCCCGAAATGGTGAGGAACGAAGCTTCTTGATTGGAAAACGAACCGCGCAATGCATGCAGGGTGGCTCCTGGTAGAAATTCCAGCCACTGGTTTGAACCCAACTTCAACGGGCCTGAGACACAATTGTTGGGGACAATAACCTTCACCGGTGTCCCAGAGGGAGCTCGCGCGGCATTGAGCGCACCTTGAATCGCCTGAGTGTCATCATGGACCCCATCGCATACTGCGCCAAGCGATTTCACATTGTGAGTCCCGGTCGGCTGGTTTGAGGTCTGGCCAGCGGTCTTTGGCGCTACAAAACCTAGCGAGGCGATCATAATCACGCTCGCGACTTGGGTCGAAAAGGCAGTCAATGACCGAGAGTTAGGCATTAAATTCCTCCATGCTCATACTATTCGAACAGCCGGGTGAATCGCACAGGTCTCATAAGCTTCTGGGTGACTGGTGTGATACAAGAAATCAGAGATAACGAAAAATAATCCACCCGATCTCGCCCCGCTTCGGCGAGCTGCCCAATTTCCTGGCAAACAAATCGTAGCGGCAGTCGGTGATCAGCAGGATTGCTATAGCAAGGAGGCCATCAAGCTCCTGATTCGTTGTCTCATGTCCAGCGCACAGAGATGGGTATTAACTGCTTGTTTAGTTCGATTGGAATCGCGACCGGACCAAACGCCTGGCAAACAATCCACTAACACGGTATCTTCAAAGCACTAGATAGAAGCCGCTGCACTTTTTACAGAAACGGAGTAAAGCCCGAGTTTCACAATATGGATCTGCTCACGATGACAACGGTTGAGAAATTCCTGTTCGGAGCAAGGAATAGGTTCGTTTTCCGGCAGGATAATTTGTTGTACCCCGTACTTAGCGGCCAAGTCGGGAAGCTCGTTCCAGTGTCCGACGACCTGCATGCCCCACACGCGTCTGCCTAAGTCGGCCCCCCCGTTCATATCGATCAAGCCAGCACAGCGTAGCTCTTTGCCTCGAAGATATCGCAAAGCAATTTCGGCATGCTCAGAAGTCCCGAGCACAAACACCGGGGGTTGCGATTGAGTGGGCCAGCGAAGCTGAGCAAGAGAGTCCCTGAAGAACGATGCTGACTTCCGGAGTGCAAAGAGCAGCCACCAAGATAGAAGGAAATCGAGCGCAAAGACGAACCGTGAAAATCCGGCGAAGCGGTACCAAGCAACCAGGGCCAGGACTGAAATAATTTCACCTATTACGGTGGCCCGGCCCAGGGCATAAACGTCCGAAACGGAACCCCGCCACCAGGAATGGCTATAGACCCGGGAAAAATACAGGCTTAAGAATTTGATCCCTAGGATAAGCGGCCATGATCGCAGGAACAAAGCCGCATCTCCGGGGAGAACTGACCTGCCAAATCGGAAGAAATATGCTAAGTAGTAACTGATCGAGAGCACCACAGGGTCAAGGAGGAATACCAGGGCATCCTGGGACAAGATGCGCGAAAGGGAGCGTGATTTTTCGGCGTTCCCTGTATGAGGTTGACCTGAAAGGTCATTTCTGAATAGATGAATGCCAAAAACTGCCAGGAACAGGAACCAGAACGCGATAAGTCCGACCGCTTGAGGGTAGAGGAAGCCTCTCAAGAGTAGTGCCACGGCGCCCGAGGCGGCGGTTAAGCCGTACAGAAGCAGAACGGCGTCACGTTCACGCAAGCCAAGCCTCACCAAGCGATGCGAACTGTGATCGGTACCACCCACTGAAACCGGCTGGCCCCTCAGCCGACGGGTAATCGAGACGGCAAACGTATCCAGCAGCGGTACAGCCAGCACAGTAATTGGGGCCAGTACCAGGCCTGGAACTCCCGACACGTGCGTAATCCCGAATAACGATACGGTCGCCAAAAGGAAGCCGATGAATAGGCTTCCACCGTCTCCCATAAATATTTTTGCCGGATAAAAATTGAAAACGAGGAAGCCGCCAATGGACCCTGCCAGAATCGTCACCAATAGCGCAGAACCTTGTGGTGCGCGCCCAAAGAAGAAAGAGCAGAGATACAGCGCGGAGATCAGGGCCACGCCAGCTGATAGGCCATCCATATTGTCAAGCAAATTGAAGGCGTTGGTAATCCCCACAATCCAGAGAACCGAAAATACGCCATTCACCAAGATACTGTCGCGCAATGGATAGAAGAGACCACAATTCAAAACCAGCAATGCTGCCGAAACTTGCACCACGAACTTAGGTCCGGCGCGAAAGTGAAATATGTCATCGGAAACACCGAGCAGAAAGACTGCGGCGGCAATCGCGATGACCTTCCAAAGCAAGTGGTAGGAGAAGGGCAGGAGTGCGAGCGCAGTCAGCATGAACCCGCACCAGATCGGCACACCTCCAAAAAACGCAGGAGTGCCCTTATGCCAGCGATCAGAGCGAGGTTTTGCCACCCAACCGCGCTTACGGCATAGGCGAATGGTAAACGCAACCAGGGCTGAGGTCGTTGCAAACGAAAAAAGCCCGGCTACACTGATTTTCGCGATCAACGGGAGCTGTAGGGTCAATTGCATAGGTGTAAGTGTGGTCAATCGGCTGGGACAAGGTCCGCAAACCGTGATTCTTCCTTTTGAGAAGTCCTGAAATGCTCAGTCACGGCATGCACAATTTGCCGGATGGTTTTGGTAGGAGCGTATCCGATGGTTGTTTTGACTCGAGTAAGATCCGGCACCCGGCGCCGCATATCCTCGAAATCTTTTCCATAAGCTTGTTCATAAGAGATGTGCTCGATAGCTGAGTCTGAATCTGCGATTTCCTTCACCAGGGACGCCAACCCATTGATCGAGATTTCTTCGTCTGAACCAATGTTGAAAATACGGCCCTCGGCTTCCTCAATTTCAGAGAGACGCATGACAGCACCGACCACATCGCCGACCCAGCCAAAGCATCGTGATTGATTTCCGTCTCCGTAAATGCGGATTGGGTCCCCTGACAATGCAGCCTGGACGAAGCGAGGGAGGACCATTCCATACATTCCAATTTGCCTTGGCCCAACCGTATTGAAAAAGCGCACGATCACCACCGGTAAGCGACGTTCGCGATAATAAGAAAGCGCCAGAAATTCATCGATTGCCTTCGAGCAGGCGTAACTCCACCTGCCAAATACCGGCGGACCGATTACGAGATCATCATCTTCAGAAAAGGGTATCTTGTTCGACTTGCCGTACACCTCTGAAGTGGAGGCCACGATGACTTTCTTCTTCTTTTTGGCTGCCATCTCGAGTACCAACTCGGTCCCACGCACATTCGTGTGCAGAGTCTTCACCGGGGACTCGACAATCAGGCGCACTCCTACGGCAGCCGCAAGGTGAAAAATGACGTCCGCTTCGTCCACAAGTTCTGCGAGCAAACTTTTGTTCATTACAGAATCGATCACATGCTGGAAACCAGGCTTGTGCCGGAGGTGAACAATGTTGCTGATGGAGCCCGTAGAGAGATCATCGAGCACCATGACCCGGTGTCCGCTCTCGATTAGTTGTTCTGACAAATGGGAACCGATAAAACCGGCCCCGCCTGTGATCAATGCACGCATTTAGACCTCCGTAGAGTTCAACGTCAAAATTTGAGTGAGGATGTATATCGAAGTACGTTTAAGTTTCAGGTATCGAGTCCGGCGAAGCCACGACCACAGGGGCAGGTATAGTTAGCAAAGGCACGATGGGGTGGGAGATAAGGCCCTTATGCATGGCGAGCTCGAGATATAAGCGCTCTAAGTCGTCTGCCAGTCGATGAACGGAGTATTTTGTTCGGACAAATTCGCGACCTGACTTGCCCATCGAATCGCGCAGACCCGGGCGATCCAGCAAGTACTGAATTGCCGAAGCGATTGCTGAAGCTTGACGAGACACCAGTACACCATTCTCAAAGATCTCCATCTCAGGCATGACCAGCGGGTTTCCAATCATCAGATCCCGGACGCCACCTGCCTCGGTGGCAATGAAACAACGTCCCGAGGCCATGGTTTCGAGCAGGGCCACAGGCGTACCTTCGTTGTGCGAGGTCAAGATGACGAGGTCAAGGTCGGAGTAAATGTCAGGCAAGTCGCGGCGCCAGCCCAGGATGACAACTCGAGAACTGAGATTTTGATCACGAATTCTTGATTCACAGAAAGGGCGAAGTTCTCCATCTCCGACCATTACGAACCGGGCCAGCTCAGGAGGACACTTCGCAGCGGCATCGACCAACAAGCTGGGCGCCTTCACAGGAGCAAAGCGCCCGATCCAGCCCACTAGCGGAACGCGCGCGGGACAAGATAAAGATCGTCTGAATGCACCCTTCGTCCCGCCGATCTCAAGAAATGGATCAAGCTCGAAGCCAAGAGGAATAACATCAATCTTTTCGCAGGCGGCAATTTTGAACTCCTGGCAGAGCTCCCGTTTCTGCGATTCGCTAACGGTAACAATGCGGTCCGTGAAACGGGCCAGTAACCGCTCGATAGCAAGGAATAGAGTCGTAAGCGGTTTAGAGAAATATCCTCGAAATACATGACCGTGGAATGTGTGTACGCGGACTGGAACGCGCGCAAGAACGGCAGCAATCCGGCCCAGCGTCCCTGCCTTTGCCGTGTGAGTATGCACGATCGCAGGTTTCTCCCGTAGAAAGGTGACCCAAAGTTTCCAAAGAGCGATCAGGTCTCCGCCAACTGAAATCCGTCGGGCTAAGGAGTCTAGCTTCAGGGGTTTGACGCCCTTGCTGTCGGCGAGGTACTCCATACTCGCTTCCCCTGTTGCAACTTCGCCGGTCAACAGAATGCTGCGGAAGCCCCGGCGATTGAAGGCGTCGGTCATCAATATGGCTTGTATTGCTGGGCCACCGACGTTAAGGCGGGCAATGACCCTGGCTATCGAAATGTTTTTCTGTGCGCCCATGCGGGTGAATCACTACGCAGGAACTAACGACTCGTACAACTGCTCATGTTCTGACACCATGCGCTCCAACGAGAACCTCTGCTTCACCAGATCGCGACCGCGCAGTCCCATGAGCGAACGCTTTGCGGCGTCGCCTATGAGAATGTTCGCAGCCGTTGCGATCGCCTGGGGCGACCGAGGAGGAACTAGAAACCCGTTTTCCCCGTGTACTATGATTTCAGGGTTTCCTCCGACATCAGTTGCGATTACCGGCTTGCCGCAGGCGAGCGCCTCGAGTAATACGTTAGAAAACCCTTCCGTATCAGAAGCGCAAATATAGATGTCGAGCGCCGCAAAGACTCGCTCCGGACACTGATGGCTCTCGACCAGGGCAACGTTGTCAAATAGCCGCAGGGCACGTATTTTTTCTTCAATTTCAGCCCTGTTTCCGTGATCTGCCCCTACCATGACGAACTTGATCCGGGGATGTTGGCTTAACAGCAGGGCGGCGGCGTCGATAAAGTCGCAATGCCTCTTGCATGGACGAAAATTCGCGATCATCCCAAGAACAACATCATCTGCCGACCACCCCATTTCCATCCTCCATGTTCGAGGAAGGTCGGCGCAAAAGCGAAGCGTATCGACTCCGTTGAAAATCGTGTGGCATTTCCGGGTTGGGCAACCGGCCGCGACCATACCCGCGCTCACGGCCTTACTATTGGCAAGGGTCAGATCTGCCAAGCGGAAGGCAAAGCTATCTACAGTCTTAGTTACGAAACCCCGGCCGGCGCGATAAAAGTCCGGCAGAGAGCGACGACTTCCAATTACGATCGGAACGTGAGCAATCCGGCCCGCGAATGCTCCAAGGATGCTAGGCCCCGGCAAGAAGGCGTGAAGGATGTCGCTTCGCCAAGACCTTAGCCGCTTTTGTAACCGAACCACGGCGCGCAGCAGAGATGGCGTCCGATGAACCCACCTGGAAACGCCGGCCTCCGCGATATTGAGAATTTCGAGATCGTCAATGTAGTCAGGCAGCCGGTGTCGGCCTGAATCTTCCATCAGAATCAGCGAAGGCTTGAACCTGCGACGGTCGAGCCGTTTCATCAGTTCCAACGCCTGGCGTTCGGCCCCGGCATAACAAAGGGAACCGAGCAGGTAAGTAACCGCGATCTTCTTTTGAAGTTCTCTGTGGGGAGAAAAACTCACCACTTCATCGGGGGTCTGCGACATCATGAGGCAAAATGGATGCGGCGCTTCATAAGTAGTGCTGAGGTATGCGCTTTTGCATAAATGCCGTCTAGAAAATGACGGGAGCGAAACTGATATTGATCTCTAGCAAAACTCACGCTTGCGATACGATCATGGTTTCGTTCAAGGGACTGCTTGAATTGGAGGAAATCCTCTTCCGACCATGAATTGTGGTGAAAACAGACTGTCCACAACCCTAATGGCCTCCATCGAAATCGCCAAAGCTGCTGGGGAATCCAGAACATTCCCTCTGCATCGGTATGGGGGAAAAATGCGAACCCATCACTGATTGTCTGCACCCCAACTCGCTTCAGCGCCAGCAAGGTTGAGCGATCGAAAGAGTGGGAGGGCGCGATCCAAACCTCGGCGTTGACAGACTCTCTCCTGAATATCTCGATTGCACTCGACAGCTTGGTTTCCTGCGCAGCCAGCGGGAGGCCGGCGAACTCACTCTTGTTTGGAAAACCTAGAATTCCGCCAGAACGGTTTGTATATAAGTGCTGGTGACCGTGGAGGCCAATGGTCCACCCTCTTGCTTGCCATTTGCGCACTTCGGCCCAGAAGTCGGGGCGGGGCTCGGATACCATGAGTTTCGAGTCGCGGTTTTCCGGGACCACAGCAAGGATCGGCGAGACTCCGAATTCGAGCAGCAATGCTTCAATCCGTGACCACATGGCCCAGTTCATCGTTGGGCAGATGTCGTCGAAGCGAACCAGGTAGCGGGCACTCATTGTCCAGCCTTCCTGAATTCGACGATGTCCAGGAGCGGCGACGAATAGTCGAGCGACAGTGAGGAAATCGGATAAGCTTGTATAAGTTTGGCGATGCGGCCTCTCGGGGGCATCGGGTGACCGATTTTCCACCCGAGAAATTCGTTCAGCCAGTATTGGACGGTTCTCGCCCCTGAGGGGTTTGAAAACGCGGGCGTATTGCACTCGATGTATCCCATCCCGCCGGGCTTGACCAATGAGTAAAAAAGCCGCGCAAATTGTCGGTCGCTACGACCGTAGTACCAGCAGACTCGACAAAATACCAGATCAAACGGCTCCGGATTGAGCTTAGCCGCACTTTCAAGGTAGCCGAGCGTGTACCGCAGCCGCACTCCCATTGCATTGGCACGCGCTTCCGCGATGTTTCGGTACTCGCGGCTTATATCGTGCCAAGTGACCTCAGCTCCCCTTTGTGCGAAAAGAACACTGTACTGACCAGGTCCTCCTCCCAGATCCAGAACCCGCCGGCCCCTGAGGCCTCCAACTCTCGCATCAAGCGACTCAACCAGAGAACTGTCCACCCGCGAAGATGAAAACTCGGCGTAATCTTGGGCGTACTCTTGCGAGATGGGATCCCAACCGCTCTCTACACGATGAAAGAGGCTGTGAAGGTAGTTGAGAGGCATGGAAGGAATTATTTTCCGTTCACACCGGGCAGGCGTGCGAATACACCTTCGTTGATTGCAGCCAATTTTCGAGAATCAATAGGCGCCACAGTTGCACATGCCAATTCCGCGCTCCGGCACAGTGCTCCTGCAACATGGATGCAAGCTTTCCTTGGGAAACCAGGCGGCGAATTTCGCTAGATGTAGCCAGCAACGATTCGTGTGCGAAATCCCGCAGCTCGTGACGGAACCATTTTGAAAGCGGCACGGTAAAGCCGGACTTTTCGCGGTGAAGAATCTCCTTTGGCACGTCGAGCGAAAATGCGTGCTTCAGGATTGCTTTCTGCTTCCGGCCACTGATTTTCATGGCACTCGGAATCCGCGCACAAAACTCGACCAGTCGATGATCCAGGAAAGGTGAGCGCACTTCCAAACCGCAGGCCATGCTGGAAATATCCACTTTCACGTTGAGGCATTCCGGAATGTAGCGTACCGTGTCGCTAGCCATGGCGCGCGCCAGGTCATCACTTTCACCATGGCCATCCCAAATGACGAGACCATCGGATGACGCGCCGCTGAGACTAGCTCGAAATTCGGCAGTGTACAGATCATGCCATTGTTCGGCCTCCATCATTCCCAGGAAGGCAGCGCGATATTGCCGTTCTGGAGTTCGCCCGAGAAGAGAAAGCGACTCGCGAAGGTAGCGAAGTTTGCTGCGCCGACTGCTGCTATATGGTACGAGGGACTTTAATTTGGCCAAGTTCTTAGCGCCCGGCAGGCGTCCTGCTAGTCGTAGACTCTTAATTGCCAGATAGCGCTGGTAACCACCAAAAGCTTCATCTCCTCCGTCCCCACTCAGTGCTACTTTTACGTGCTCACGTGTCAGCTTTGATAGATAGTAGGTGGGCACCGCGGAAGGGTCTGCGAACGGCTCATCGAATAGCTCAGCCATCCGGGGGACGAGATCAATGATTTTCGGCGAGGCCCTGAATTCATGATGCTCGGTTGAAAAACGCTTCGAGAGCAAACGGGCATAACGCGATTCATCAAACTCCGGCTCGCCGAACGACACCGAGAATGTTTTTATCGGACCGCTGTTGGCCTCGCGCGCGGCCGCCAGCACGCACGCGGAATCCACTCCGCCGCTTAAAAACAAACCTACCGGAACATCCGCGATCAAACGCACTCGAGTTGCCTCCGCGGTAAGGCGTTTCACTTCTTCCGCGATTCCTCGCTCTTCATCCTTCAGGGTACGGCCATAGTCAAGGCACCAATACTTCTTGATTTGAACTCCCGCACCCTCTTCCCAGACTAAGAGCGCGGCTGGAGGAAGCTTGTTGATCTCGGAAAATGCGGTGTGAGGACTGGGAATGCATTGCCACACCAGGAACTGATGGAGGCCGTCAAGGTTTGGAGTAGTATCGACCTCCCCGCTGTGAAGGACGGCCTTAATTTCGGAGCCAAAAAGCAGGCGCGAATCATTGACGCTGTAATACAGTGGTTTCTTTCCTAAGCGGTCCCGCGCCAGAAGCAATTTTTGCGCACGCTCGTCCCACAGGGCGAAGGCAAACATTCCCGCGAGGCGCTTGACGCAGTCGACACCTTCTTCCTCGTAGAGGTGCAGAATCACTTCGGTATCGGTGCGCGACTTAAAAATGTGATCCTTGCGAATTAATTCTTTGCGCAAATCCTGAAAGTTATAAATCTCGCCGTTAAAGACGATCCATACCGTGCCATCCTCGTTGGACATGGGATTGCGGCCCGCTGGCGAAAGGTCGATGATCGACAACCGCCGGTGTGCAAGCCCCACACGTCCACTAGTCCAGATGCCCTCATCGTCAGGACCGCGATGGCGGATGGAGTCGCTCATCTCCCGCATCTGTGCGGGGTCAACCGGTTGGTGTCGATCAAAATTGAGCTTTCCGACAATGCCGCACATGGTGAATTAGCTTTCGGAGTATGCGTGACTGTCCCTGGTCGCCGGTTGAGTCGCCGACGGCTGAACGACGGAAATCAATGTCGCCGCAAGCCTGGGCAGGAGCGCTTTTACGCTATAACGTTGCAACACCGTCTCACGACCGCAACGCCCCATGCGGCCTGCGAGTTCAGGATTTTCCAACAGCAATGACAGGGCTTCAATCCAATCATGTTTGCTGGTCGCGCCCAGGCCCACGTGCGCTGTTCCCAGAACTTCGGCGTTCATTCCGACCGGACTCACCACTGCCGGAATCGCGCATGCCATGTACTGCAGCATTTTGAAGCTGCACTTTCCACGCGCGGCGACAGAATCGTCCAGGGGCATGATTCCCACCGTCATTCTTTGTATTTCTGTGACCTCTGTCGCTCGTTGGTACGGCACGTATTGCAATTGCGACGTTGGAAGCGCCGGCAAATGAGGGCGCTCATTCGAGACTATTCGCAAGACCACATCTGGATAGCGGCGCAGCACGGCGAGCAGGGCGGGTTCGATGCGGTACAGGAAGCGAAAGCCGGAGCTGAGTCCGAGCCAGCCGATGACTCGCTTCGTGGTAGTTACGGAGCCATCTGGCACGAATCGGTCAGTATCCACGGGGGTGGGCAACACGCTCACCTGAGGGTTCCAGTCTGCGAACCGCTCGGCAACGAACTGATTGCCGCAGATAATGTGCTGGCACATTTTCGCTAGTTTGCCTGCGAAGCGGCCGCCGCGGTGCACCCACACCGCATCGTCTACATCCAGTATCCGCGGCCGTTTTGTAAATCTCTCCAGTGTCACGAGCGTGCTGAGCATTTCCCGTTGAAACAACACCGCGTCATACTGGTGTGAACGTAAAACTGCGGGCACCCGATCGATCAGACTCCATCCACCCCAGACCGGTCGTTTCCACCTGCTGACGGGGGGATACATTCCGGCACGGGATGGGGCCTCAGTGATGGCAATGCCCATTTCTTTCAAGCCCGGAATGTAGCTCTGGACGCGGGGAACCCGGCTGGGAGCGTTGTGACCGCCGGTAAAAGCAATGATATTCATGCGAGACATGCCGTCCGGAATAGCTTAGGCCGGGGCTGATCTTTCAAATGCATCGGAAATCTCCCGGCGAGAGAGGTCGTTGAGGTAAATTACAAAAACCGGCAACAAGCAGATAAGTCGAAGATATGTAAGCGAAGAGAACCCAAGTTCAAATGCAAAAATGGCCGAAAATAAAGCTAAAAGGTGACGCTTCGAAATCAGATTTCGCTTGAGAAAGAAAAACAACCCGCCGTACATACAGACCACCAAAACAACAGAACCGCGGAGAAAGTACTCGACGGGACCAGAGTCGCCGAAGAAGAGGTCACTTCTATACCCGATGCCAACCGGGGAAAAGGGACGATCCTTGATGTACTTAACGGTTGTGTACAAGGTGCCAAGCTCGGAAAAACGTCCCGAAAATCCGTTCACGTCGGAGGTAGCCGCCGCTTGCTCGGCGAGGACGACGGCGTCACTGGCTGCCCGGATATCGAGCGAATAGTGCTCGACTACGATCGTCACGCACGCGGCAGCAAGCGACGCCCCGAGCACGAGCTGTCGCCAGTTTCGACGCGCAAGTAACCATACGAGTTGAGCGGTTGCAACCGTCATCAGAACGACGCCCGTGACAGAAAACAAGGCAAACCCTAAGGCGATATAGCCAAGAGCGAAGCCCAGGTATAGCTTACGCTTGAACACCGCAAATGACTCCAGGTCCAGTAGGAACAATAAGTAGAAGAAGAAAGCGGCCGCAGAATGGCTGCCGAAGGTTAGTACCGGCTTGCCTAAGTCGGTCATTGAACTCACAAGCTCGGGATAGAAACTTGTGTAGTGGGTCACCAGGAAGTTGTCAATCCATGAGCTGTGAGAAATGACCGCAGCGCCCGCGATAAGGTTGAGGATGTTGGTAAAGATGAAGGCGATCCTGAGATAGGGGCCAGCGGTCAAATCCTTCATGTTGAGGGTATAGATGAGGGCCAGCACGGTGAACGGCAATAGTCCGCCCCAACGATACTCAGGAAATGGAGAGACCAAAGAAGACGCTATGATCGCGGCAACTAAGACCAATGAATTAATGACGGAAAAGGGGCTTCCAATTCCATTTGGTCGAAAAGACGCCGCGAGTGCGACCAAACCTATAAATCCAAGCGCTCCGAGCCAGAGGGGAATGGAATAGGTACCGGAAAATGAGGTCGGCACATACAGCCCGAACAACAACAAAAACCCCAGCAACACCATGGCGGCGCGGCTGGGATGCGGAGTTGAACTACCTGGTGTCATCCTACTCAGAACCTACCGTTCTGCGGCGCAGTGTGTTTACGATCGCGCGATCTTCAGAGTTGAGGAAGAGAAACCAAGCACTGATAACAAATACAAAAAAGACCACAAAGAGAAACGTAAGTTTCGTAAGCGGCGTAACAATCAGAGAAGCGACAGCCAAAATGCACATGGCAATGAAAACGAAAGTCCCCATCAACTGGTTCAAGCCCTTTCGCTCGAGGAATGTTTCGGCAACGATGAACAGGAGTAGACCGTCGAGAATAACGCGAACGACCCAGGCCACAGCAGCGCCTTCGATCCCACGCGCCCGAATCAGCCACCACGCTCCGGCGAGGTAAAGCGGCAATTCAATGAGATGCAATTTCGCGGTTATGTCGGGCCGGCCGATTCCTTGTATGAAGGTCGTCGGCACCAATGCCAGGCAGTTCACCAGGGTGCCTGCTGCCAACCAACGTGTCACCGATGCTGACTGGTCGGCAAAGGCCGGTCCCAACCACAACCTCAAACCTTCGGGGGCGAAGGTGACGATGAGCAGAACCACGGGGAACACGACCAGGAAGATAAATTTCAGGCTGCGCGCGAGCAACTTCAGCAAATGATTGTGATCCTGCGCATAGGTCATGGCAAAGGCGGGAAAAAGAACCCCAGCCACAGCCGCGGGCAGTATGGAGATGCGTGAAATCACATCGAATGGAGCCGAGTAATAGGCGACCGCACTGACCGACAGGAGCGCACCGATGAGAAACCGGTCCATACTTTGCATCAGAGGACTTACAACATTACTGACAGTAACCCAGCTTCCAAAGCTGAGCACAGGACGGATAATCGCCGCTCGCAATGCAAATCCCGTGAGCAAGGAAGGCATACTGTGCAGGCATGCTAGACCGTAAACAACGCACAAGAGGACACGGCCAATTAGTAACAGGGCAACAATCGGGACCAGGTGATTGGAGAAGGGAATGACCAAGAGAGGGCCGGCGAACGTGAACGCGCCCATGGGGATCCGAATGGCGTTAACAATTCCGAAGCGTTGTTGTGCTTCCAGTATGCCGCGAAAGCCAGTGGTCGTAATCACGAATGGCGTCCCGAACGATAGCAGGTAAAACGTGTGGAGTGTTTCGTAGTGCAGGTAGGGAGGGATCCTGAGCACCCGCGCGACGAGCCAGGGCGAGAGCGCGGCCATGCAAATTCCGCCAATGATACCCAACAGCAGCATGAGCGCAAGAGATGTCCATATCAACGAGGGAAGCTCGTGTTCCGTGTTGGTCCCCAAGCGGTCAGCAACGAACTTGGTGAGCGCACGACCGACCCCAAAGTCGAACAGACTGAAATATCCGATCAACATCCAGGAGATGCTTAGGACTCCATAGCGATCGACACCGATATGGCGGACCAGAATCGGGATAGCGACCGCCGCCACGACAAGAGGCGATCCCTGGCCAATAAGATTCCAGACGGTGTTGCGCGCCAACAATGAGCCACTGGTCAGATTATTCATGTGCGATATGGAGAGTCTTGCGGGGGACGAAGACCTTTTTGAAGAATTCTTCGGAGCGCCGATAGGCGGCATGCCGCCGCAAGTTGGAGACGACCTGGGAAATGAAAACCCGATAGGGATCGTCGGGATCGCGCCTGTTCCATTCGTCTGACAGCAGGGCAAGAGCACAACCCAGCAGCAAACCAAAAATGCCACCTAATATCATTTCTATGGCGCGGTGAGGTCCCCATTTTTTGTGGGGAACGTCAGCAACGTCAAGTACCCGTACCGTCGGGATTTCTTTGGCCTCTTCGACCTTGGCCATTTCGTACTGTTGGGTAAGGACCTCGTACACCGTCTCTTGAATTTTGGCGCGGCGGTACAGATCCGAGTAAGTGGCACCCAATAACGGGAGTGCGCGGATCGAGGGAAACGGCATGCTTTGGCTGGCAGTTGCTTCCTCGCTGTTAGCTCCGCCACTGACATTGTCGAGTTGCTTTTTCAATTCGTCGATTCGAGCTCGCAAACTCCGTACCCTCACGTTGTTTTCGGCATAGATTTGGGAGAGACCTTGCAGTTGTGACTCAGCGGCGATCAATTCGCCCTGTAGATTGGCGGCCGCGGTCACCATCGCGATTCCCTGAGCTTTGGGGTCTAATGTCGAATTCTTGCTGGCGAACTGGCTGAGTTCGCGTGATGCTTCGTCCAGGTCTTTCTTCACTTCCACCAGCCGCTGCTCTAAGAATGCCCGTTCGCGTCCCGCCGCTGAGGTGCTCAAGGTGGCGATCAACTTATTGAGCTGATCCACGTAGCCGCGGGCCAGCAAGGCGGCGCGATCAGGCCTGGTATCCGTGACCGAAATGCTGATGATCCCACTTTTGCGGTCTTCGGAAATCTCGGTCTCGCGCTCAAGTTCCTTGACCGCATCTTCCTTCGAAGCGCGTAAGTGAAGTTTCGGAAAGCCGTACACGCTTCTGAGATCGAACTGATCGACCAGATTTTCGCGCGCGGTGCGGCTCTGCAAAACACCAACAAAGACTGCTCCCTTGCTCTGCAGTCCGAGGGCATCGCCCGCGAAGGTGCCCATAGGGCTTCCTCCCAGCTGGCTTGCGACGCTGGCCAGAGCCGCCAGACCGGAGGTATTTTTTGAGTCCGGGGGCATCAATTCCGTTGTCGATCGATACTGGTTGGGCAACAGCAGCGCCACCAGCAGTGTTACGGCTGCAAAGTAGCCGGCAACTCTAAGAATGAGGCTCCGATCACGCCAAAACACAGAAAGCGCGTGCAACATTCGGTGCTCAGGCGGGATTGACTGCCGGGAAACGCGAAGGGGAACCGGTGGAATCGACTCCAACTCAGTTTCGTGAAGAACGGCTTGCCCGCGATTGTCCATAGTTCTTGTTTAGAAAACCCGGTTGATTTTTTCTATTTGGTGCTGAGCCAATGAGGATAGAACGTAAGCTGGATCGAAGCGGTCACATCAGACTTTGCAGCCGGGTCCAATGCGGGAAAGTTCCAACTTTCATACTGAAAAACGCTTCGAAGGGACAGGCTTGAGGTGGGTCTAAACTCAGCTTTTATCCCAAAATCATTGAGCCCGCCTCCGCCCAGGAATTTTTGAGAGACCACCTCTCGACGATACTCAAGTTGAAGGTCGGTGCGCGGCGATATCCAGTAGGTTGCCCAAGCCTGTCCGCCTTTGCCAGCACGCCCAATCCAGCTTCCCATGATCTCGCCATAGTTTGTGTAGCCGGAGCGGTAGTGGCTGTTTGAATAATAATTTCCGATGAACACGGTGTTAGGAGCGTCGGTGTAAACCGATTCAGCACGGAAATCCAACTTGTTCAGCCTGGGAATTTTCGGGAGATAGATTCCAAGCTGCAAAGCCGGACGCGAGGAGCCGATTGGTGAGATCTCGTCTTCCACCAGAGAGTCTCCGTACAACGTGATCCAGTCTCGAAGATGAGGCAGGCGATAGCTGAAGTCGGCAGTGGATCGGCGGTCACCATAGTTGTTGGCGGCGAGAGAGGTCGAGCACTGGCCGACGGAGCATCGCACACTGTAGGTCTTGAAAAAACTCCCGAAAGTTACGGGGGAGCCTGGGCCACCAAAAACCGAGCTAATGCCCATGCCGAACTCGAAATTATCAGTCGGCCTGAAACTTAGCTTTTCAACATGTACGAACGGTTGGTCGCTGATATCAGGGCCGAAGAATCGGTTCTGGGAGAATACCCATTCCGTTCCGGACATCCGGCCAATCGCAAATTCCGTTTGCATCGGGCCGAGGAGGCGAGACAATCCGGGGACCTGCACGGGAGACACTTGCTGCACTCGCACCATCGTGATTGGTTCGGCATTGTCGCTAAAAAGGAAGGGACCACTTGCTCCCGGTCCAAGCCATAAACTCTCCTTTCCCACTGACACCTGATAGCCACCAACTGTGAATCCAACCGAGCTGTTCAGCAGGCGAAGTCGGTTTGCAGCATTGGTAGGGTTTGGCAGCACAGGAGTGCCATCTTCCGCGGCGGCTATCTCTTGGAGTGCACTGAGCGGTTCGGATGGGAAGGTTCCGGAATTCTGATATTCACCCTGGAGGCTGAGGAAGAAATTTCCTGCTGTCGCGTGGGCGGTGATTCCGGCTATGTTGTTAAACCCCCCGGCATAAGGTCGCCCGTAGTCATTGATGATAGTCTGCCCGAAGTGGTAGCCATCACGCAGCGGTGTGCCCGAGATTTCAGTTGCGCGCATGTAGACGCTATCGAAGCTCAGGCCCAGATTTGCGCCGCCATCCAGGCGGCGCGTTTCCGGGAAGAATTCTTCGGACAGGTCCTTGACCATTCTTGCGGCTTCGCTGCTGTGGTCATCTTCGTCGCCGATCCGCTGCTCGACTTCTTCAAGCATTCGGGCGCATTCCATGCGCGTCCAAGGGCGGATTCCGAGATGACCGGTTTTGATGTAACCAATAGCAATCAAGCGTTCGAGCGCGGGATAAACCCAGCTATCGAGGGGAACGTCAGGAGATCCCATGTTTTCCGGATTACGCACCTTTTCTCTCGAATCGTCGGGAAGGAAGTTTCCCCAGGAATCGCCACCCAAGCTGGTGTCGTGGTGAGCGCGGTAGACCTGGCGACCGAAGTACCAGCCAAGCGCACTGCCAATGATTACGTCCGAGGCGAAATGCTGCTGGCCGGTAACGCGAGTTGCGCTTACGCCCGTGGCAAGTCCGTAAGCAAGGATTTTCGTCAACGTTCCCGGGTATTCGTGAGCCATCACACTTGCGACTGACCAGGCAATGGCGGCATGTTCTGATGGGAACGAACTGCCGTTTCGAAAGAAGTTGCCGTTGCCATTTGCCTGAAAAGGCCTCTCGCGCTGGGTGATGCTCTTGAAGGCGTATGCCACGGCGGTACTGTTGATGGCCGCTTCGCCGCTCAATAAGCCGGCTTCAGACATTTGATCGTCTCCCTTGATGTGACCGAGCAGAAACGATCCGGCGCCAGCCCCGACAAGCGAGTAGGTTGCGTAGTTGGAAAATTTCTTACTGTGGTCGATCTGGCCTTGCGGAATCTGCTTTGAAATCCAACTGTCGCCGCGCGTGAAGCCAGCGGTGACTCCGACAAAGGGAGCAATCCATTCCAGGTCGCGCGGCTTGAAGTGAACGGGCGCAGTCCAGAACGCGTATTGGTCGGTCGCAAGATGCTTCACGAAAGACGGACCCAAATGATTTTCCGGGTCAGTTCCCGGTTCGATCTCGTAACCTGAGTATTCTTCATTTGAGGAACGAAATGGGTTTGCTTGTAACTTGGGATCGTGATCTGGCAGATCGCCGGTGGTCCGGCTTTCGGCGGCTGTTGACCCTTGGGCAGCCCCTGCGGAGCTTTGGGCCTGCGCCCAGCTTACTGAATGCAAGCACACGCTCAACACGGCTCCCAAGGTGACATGGCGAAGCGAGAACATCTGGACCTAAAAGCTTCTTCCAACCTGAATAGCAATCCCGACGGCATAGGCAAGCTGTGCCGACTCAAGAGTGGTCTTCCACTTGGTAGTGCCACTGAAAGCCTTCTCGGGAACCATGACCAGATCGCCGGGGTGCAGTCCGGTTTTCTCGACTCCGCCGGTGAACAGGCCGCCGGCGCCGCCCGCGACTGAGCCATCCGCTCGAATTACGAATACGGCCTTCTTGTTGGCAGAGTTGGTCGGGCCGCCGGCCTGCTTCAAATACCAGCCGGCGTCTTTGCCGGGCTTGTAAGCGACAGCGGTTGGGTTGTAGACAGATCCCTCGACCATCACAAAATTCGGCCGCTTGGGAATGTAGACCACATCGCCGGCGCGTACCTGAATATCGGCGGGAGTATTCGCCCACTTTTTCACGTTTGTGCTGATGTGAACCACCAGCCGACCGGTTGGTGGCTGGTCCTGCAATTTCTGAAGCGCTGCCTGCCATTGGTTAACGGCAGCTTCTTTGGCCAGTTTTTGATCCGTGTCCTGTTCGGGAATCAGAGTCAAATTCGCGCCATCAATGCGCACCTGACGGATAAGCTGGGCCCGATTTTCCTCTTCCAGTTGTCGAACTTGCTTGCGCTCGAAGAGCACGCCATAGGGATAAGCGTCGCTGCGGAAGCCGCCAGCTCGTTCAAGGATTGAGCTGAGGCGTTCACCTTCCTGAATCCCGTAAGTGCCGGGGTGGATGACTTCGCCATTGATCGTGATGCTCGCGCCCACGTCCTTCCAGCCGGTAACCTCTTTTATGGTGAGTACGTCGCCATCATGCAAACGGACGTCGGTATCAGGTTCGCCTTGCATGGCTTTAGCGATGGGCAGGGTCACGCTTTCTCCCGCGACGTTGGTGCCGTTCACCAGTTCATAGTGAGTCAGGTCGGCAGTCTCGGTGTAAGCACCACGCTTGAAACCCCCGGCAAGGCGAACCAGGTCTGCCGCGGTCATATCTTCGCCCATCGGATATTTGCCGGGCCGCGCCACCTCGCCTTGAATGGTGACAATCGCCGGATCGATCTTGTTCAAATCGCGGTGAACGAAGATGCGGTCTTTCGGTTCGAGGAGCAGATTGTCTTTTTCGTCTCCGCTCAGAGCGCGGCGGAGATTGACGCTGATGACCTTGAGCTTCCCCTCCGGGCTGTGACGAAAAACCTGGGCATTGTCGAGTGAGGCGTCGGGTGTGACCCCGTTCGAAAGATAGATGGCATCACGCAAGCGGGTCACGCCGTTGGTGACATGATCACCCGGGTCACGGACTTCCCCACTCACGGTGACGATCGGCTGGTCTTCAAAATCGTACCGGCCGAAAATTCTTACCGTGTCGAAGGGCTTGAGCGTCAGGTCTTGCTCTTTGCCCTCGAGCGCATCGCCGAGATTGAAGGCGAGAACCGTCGGCGTGTAATCGGGTCCCTGCAGACGAATGATCTCCGCATGCTGCTTGTAAGGCTCAGGCAGCAGATCGCTGTAAGAGTGAATGAGATCGGTGAGCCTCATGCCGTCGCGATAGGCGTACTTACCGGGATGGAAAACGTGGCCGTCGAGGTAAACCGTCTTGTCTGAATAAGGAAGGATCGGCGAGATGCGGATTTTATCGCCATCCTGGACGGTGAAGTCGTCGAGAGCTTTGTTGACCGCCTGCGCGTCGTTCGTGTCCGGCATATCAATGCGCAGCATGGTGTGGTTTTCGTGGGCAATTACACGTTCAACTTCGATGTGACGGTAGGTGCCGGAGGGAAGCACCCCGCCGGCAAGTTGAAGAGTCTCCGCCAGGGTTTTTTCGTTTCCCAGTTCGTAAATGGCCGGGTGCATGACCATTCCTTCGACGGTAACTTCAGCCCCTACCGGAGGAACCTGAATCGTATCGCCAGACTGAATTTTTGCGAGGTCCCCGTGCACGCCGTGCAACAGAAGATCGTAGGCGTCAACTTCCTGAACCAGATCTTTGCCGCGATACAAACGCAGATGACGCAAAGAGCCGCGCGATGTGGGACCACCGGCGGCGTAAAGTGCATTGAGCGGAGTCGAGAGCGAACTGACGTCGTAAGGACCGGGGTTTTCAACTTCGCCGACGACATAGACGCGGACACTGCGAATGCGCGAGAGGGATACGTCAGCTTCGACCTCATGAAACTGCGTTCGCAACGCGGCCTGCACAACCCGCTGCACATCTCCGAGAGTTCGGCCTGCGACTTCCACAGTTCCAACCTCGGGAAGCGCCAGGCGGCCAGAGGGATCCACGACGCGACGCAGTCGTTGCGCGACTCCGCCCCAAATATCGATACTCACGCCGTCGCCGGGGCCAAGAACGTAATCCGGGCCGGCGGGAAGATCCATTGGCAATCGATCGATGTTGCCTGCGCCGTTGCGGAAAATGCTGGTTCCGAAATGCTCGATGGTTGCAGGGCGAGTTGATACTTGTGAATAGAGATCATAGAGCGAAGGCACGTTGGCATAGGGATTCACCCGCCGGCGAATTTGCGGCCGGTCGAGATTGAGATCTTCGGCGGACGGAGTTCGTCGTTGCGGCGTTTCGAATTTTGCCCGCAGGTCGTTTTCGGTCTGCGGACCATTAAGATCGGTACTTGATGGGGGACTGATTTCAGCTGGAATGCCGCGCTGAAGTGAATCGCCATAGTTCGGAGTTTGAAGCGGCTTGCCGGTTCGGTTACGAAATAGGGAAGCGGGCGAATTTTCATCAAGCGAGGCCGCATTCATGCTGGCTGAAGCGCTGGCGTTGAGCACGGCGGGAAGCTGGTCGGGAGTAATGCGGTCCATTGCGGCACCAATGGCGGCTTCCGAAGACTCCGAAGCCATTCCCATGCTGTCATAGAAATCCTGGTTCTGCGGCGGCATACCCGTCATTTCCATCTGGCGTTGTGGGTTCGCTTCTTGTGGGTTGACGGGCTGTTGCATTGCGGGAGGCGTTGGCTGGAACTGATCCGGCATTAGCTGTCGCGGAATCGAGTATTGCTCGTTTTCCTGATCGCGACGTTTCCAATACGCATCTTCCTGGCTCAGTGCCGCGGATGTGGTTTCCGGTTTTTGTGTTTCCGATGCCGACGTGGTGCGAGTTACGCCAAGCCGAGCGTCGAGCTGTTTCTGCTGCTCAATTTCCTCTAGCGTCGGTTTTGCTCGCACGTAAGCGCGATCTTCGATTTCCTGGGTAGCAAGCACGCAAATTTTATGGTCCTCATGCAGGAGCAGGAACAAAGCATCGTCGGTGAGGTCTTCGGGGTCGAGGATACGGCCTTGTTCATAGGCCTTTCGAACCAGCATCTTTTTCACCTGCAGGAGCAGTCCTGGCTCCTGGCGAAGCAGGTCGATGATCTTTTCGGGCGAGAGCGCCACCTGGGTTTCCGCTTCCTGCTCGGCCCGTGACTTTGCGGTTTGAGGCGTCGCGGTATAAGGGTTGCTTGCTATCTGCTGAGCAACAGCATTTGTCACAGTCGCGACGATAAAGATCGCCACTAAGAAGTTTGCTATGAGAATTGGGAAATTATTCTTGCTGCGCATGCAGAATCTCCTGCGCTGATCGGAAATTTTTGAAGAGTCAATTTGCCGGTTCACAGACATCAAATCGCTTCCAGGTCGGCCCCATCTATTTCAACTGCTACGGAGCGCATGAGGGCGTCGACGGAGATCACAACCCGGAACTTGTCCTTCTTACGCGAAAGAACACCCTCGGCACCAGCCATCGGCCCAGCTTTGACGCGAATTCTCTTTCCAACTTGCAAGTATGGGCAAGGCTCAGCGTGAACATCGTTCTCAAGCGCATTTCGCAGAGCGTCGATTTCGCGTTGCGGCAGTGCTGCCATCTTTCCGTTGAAGCTCACCACGCTGACGGCGCCAGGGACCTTCAATACTTTCAACTTGTGTTCTTCGCCAATTCTTACGAAGACATAACTGGGAAACAGGGCCAACTCCACCTGCTTGCGGCGGTCCTTCCATCGATGCCAGGTACGGTAAAGAGGAAGAAAAGTCTCCACCTGCCTCTCTTCCAATTGCCTCGCCACAACTTTTTCGTGACGCGCGTTGGTGTAAAGGGCATACCAATGCGAATTCGCGACTGAATTTGTCTCGCCTGCAAATCTTGCAATGGTGTGTGGAGACATCAGTTGATTTCCGCTCCCACTTACAGCTCCGCCACCTCACTTACATCCCGGCTTTTGTGAGATAGCCGCCTAACTCTCTTTTTTCAAAGCACTTACTGTAAGGACAAAAACTTGTATGCCAACGTCAGTTGAACTACATTACCCTTTCGAGCCGAGAGTGAGTTTTGCCGCGAATTACGTTCAAGATTCCTTCTTCTGAACTTTCGACCGGAGTCGAACGAATGTCAGACCAGAAAAAAACGCTGTCGTTTTCTTCCGGCGCGACTGCCAGCACCTTTACCAATGGGTGATGGACGAGCAAGTAGTCGCAGATCGGGGGTCGAACTCCCGCCTGGTCAAGAGCGATGATTACGAAGTCTGGATTCGAAGCCGCCACAGCCTCTGCGATCTTCGAGTCATCCTCCAGTTCACCCAAAACTTCAATATCTGGCTGCTCAGAAATGGTGGCGAGCACCAGCTCCCGCATAAGGCGGGGCCGATTGGCCACCAATACTTTGATTTTTTGCATAGAACACTCCCAAGCACACAGGCGGACGCGAGTGCAAAGATTATCGACGTGAGTTGCTGGAAATATAAGGAACAAATGTGTTCCTGTGCTCCGGTGAGGAACTAGGGCAATTCCTGGTACCAAGCGGGCGTGGAGTACCAGTTAAAGTCGGGCGTGAGTACCTGTTTTGTACTAATTATCGCGAAAGTGCACATTGTGGAGTGCATTTCGCATTATCCGATGGTACAGAATAGGAAGTTTTTTTTGAAATCAACCACCTGAGGAAAAACAATGGTCAAAATTTGGATTCCGGTTCCCTCAAGATGATGGTTCAGACCGGAATGCCCTCGGTGCGGCAGATATCGACGACCGCGAGGCGGTGACTGGCGCCAAGTTTGCGAAGCATACGATGAACATGATTCCGTACAGTCTGTTCAGCTAACTGCAACCTGTTGGCAATCTCCTTATTAGTTAGGCCTTGTGAGATCAAGCCCACGAGTTGCTGCTCACGATTGGTCAGGCCAAGGCGTCTGCGGGCATAGAAACTGGGCATCTGGTTCTGCTGGGCGGCGAAACGAAACAAAAAAGCGCATAGCTGAGGAGGGCAGAATGCTCCGCCGCTGACCACCGTCCGTATGGCGGCCACTACCTCCAGCGCAGACGCGTCTTTGACGACATAACCCAGAGCACCCTCGCGAATGGCGTGCAGAAACGTCTGCCCTTCGGCTTCCATACCGATCACCACCAGCTTGATCCCCGGCAATCGTTGCACCACTTCGCGCACGAATTCCACATGAGGAAGGTTGGCTGCAAAAGAGTCGATCAACAAAACGTCTGGAGAAGCAAGCGTTATTTCGTTGAGAGAGTCTGATGTGAGCGTGGAGGCCCCGACCACATGGATCGATTCCTTCTTGGAGAGAATCTTCGACAACGCTTCGCGAAGAAGCCGGTTTTGCGCTAAGAGAAATACATTGGCACGCCCGTCAACGCTCATTGCCACAGCCACTCCATTCCGCTGTACTTCTTTGGCGCTCTTCCCAGGTTTACAGCTGTGTTTGGGGGTGAAGCCCTGGCTTTGTAACTCTTTCTCGGGTCCTTACCGTAGGTCGTCTAAGGTCTGCCATTGCATTCTACGTCCTCGGGTTACATTTTCCACTGAGGAAAAAGTGTCACCACCTTGGAAATCTTGGTACCTCGTACCAGTACGGGAACGGGAAATTGCTTGCGAGACAGACTTGCCGTCTCGCAAATGGCAACCCTTCAATGAGGACGTGTGAAATTGCTAGAATCCCCTTCTCGACCGCGCGGCACACGTATACGGTCCGGCGGCCATCGAACGCCTATAGCGTTAACCCCAAGTGAGAGTGCAACATAGCTGGATGCGCTTGCGTCTATTCGTCCCCTCCATTTACGGAAATAGAACAGGATCGAATTCAAGTGTTACTTGATTAAAATCTCGGTATGTCCATGTCAGCAAAACGTAAGTGCACTGTTCGATGCCGTCAATTTCCAGCGCGGACGAGGGGACGCTTTCGAAACGCTAGACTCGGGACTTGTGTTCCGATTTCGTAACAACGCAGGTGATTTGAAGTCTTTTTTGAACTTGGAGACGCGCGGCTTGCCCGGATAACGGAAGGCGACACGCTCGCGCTCGAGCATCAGCAAAGTCGCTCGAGGCCCAGTTTGCTGATGTAGAAGTCGCTGGTCGGCTGATAATTGCTTCGGGAATGCCACGTGCGCAACGCCGGCGAGCGAAAAGTCTAGGCGCTTGCCGGCGCCGATAGATGGCGAGGCCCACGGTGCCGCATTTCACAGTCCTGAATTTAGAAATATTTCTCAATCACCCCATACCCAGCCACAGATACACCGAATGATCTGTGACAGGTGCGGTTTGGCCAGAGTTTGTTTACAACGCGCGCAACCACGAACCCACATTTTTCCTCCCCCTTACCCAAGACGAAGCGAACCCAAACTGCTTCGCAACTTCATGTCCTCACCGCAACAGCGCTGTAGCACACCACAAAACTGGCGCCTGACCATGCAGGTCGCCAATGTTCTTCTTGCGGTCGAGATAGTACTGCAGATCGTTGTTTTTGCCCGTGCCTTCACAGACATTGCGAATGTCCCCATTTGGCTCCAGGTACGAGATGATCGCCAGCCAGCCTTTCCGCGCAACGGTGGCATATTTCCTGCCGTCCAACCAGCCCTTCTTCACGCCCGTGATCATCGCAAATGTGAACATCCCGGTGCTGGAGGTTTCCGGGTAGGATTGCGGATGATCAATCAGTTGATGCCACGTACCGTCCTTGTCCTGATAAGGAAGCAGCGCTTTCATCATCTTTTGGTATGCGTTCATAATTCGGGCGTGCTTGGGATGATCTTCGGGGAGGGAACTTAGCAGTTCGGTCATGCCAGCGGCGACCCAACCATCACCGCGTCCCCAGAAAAAGGGAACGTCTGGTGCGTGGTAAAAAAGCCCATTCGGCTGCTGCAGTTTGTCCAGGTAGGCGGTCATCTCCAACGCGGCGCGGTCCAGGTACTTGCGATCGCCGGTGGCGCGATAGGCTTGTACCTGCACGATGGTGACCATGTACATATCGTCAATCCAGAAGCGGGTTTGTGAGGTCAGGCCCTCCGGCGTGGGGTTTGCCCATTGCCGGTCTGCAAAACTTTTCCCCAGGTCGAGATATTTTTGTTCCTTCTTCTGCAGATAGATTTCGAGGGGTACGGCGGCAAAAACCGTATTATCCACATGCACCGGGTTGGGGACGAGATTGGATTCGTCGCCGAAAAGGGGCTGAAAGCGCTGGATCAGCCGGGAATCGAGTTGCTGATTGCCGCTGACTCTGGCGAAGGTCAGGGCTCCGTACCAAGTGACAACTTCGGGGTAGATGATCTGGGTCGGCGGCTCGGGTTTACCAGAGTTGAAGTGGGGTGTTTCGATCAGACGATTAGCGACGCGAACGCCGACTTCCTGGGGCGTATCGCCTTTGGGCCAATGCTTGAATTCTCTAGGCTGATTTTGAGCTGGTGAGGGTAAAGCAACTGCCATCACGAGCAGCGCGATCAGGATGCAACAGTTGTGACATCGCGGCATTGGTTCCTTTAAAAGATCGAGCGACTATTAAATTGACAGACTGAATGCCGGAGTTTGCGACCGATAACGATAGAAATGGTCGCTGCATCTGTCAAACCGTAAGAACTGAACTCCTATCTCAGCCGAATTAAAAAGCGAGATTCGTGCCGGCGCAAAACTTTTTCGAGTGCCAGAATCTTTGTTGAGTGACTGAATGCAGCTTCACTTTTTCTGCTTCAGGACCGAATGCTCGATGTCCGCCGCCGCTGGTGTATAACAACGGAGAATCCGACGCTGAGGTTAACAAGGCAGCCGTGAGAGATAGCATCCTTGAGCCTTGCGGAAAACAATCGCTACAGAAACTCTTTCATGGCATTTCCTCCCACCTCCGGGAAACCGGCAATGACAAGTCCCGAGCGAATAGAGGATGCACGGCGGATACCCTTGCCTACTAGCATAGGGCGCTTCCGCTGGGTCATCTGCATGCTCCTGTTTTGCGCCACCACCATCAACTACATGGACCGCCAGGTGATCAGTTACCTGAAAGAATTTTTTTGCCGGCCTGCAGCACAAGGCGGGTTCGGTTGGAGCAATTCGGATTTTTCCTATCTCACTTCCGCTTTTACCGGCTTCTACGCAGGCGTGACGGTCCTGGCGGGGTGGTTCATCGACAGGATTGGGACGAAGCTCGGCCTGGCCTTCTCTCTCATCATCTGGTCGATTTGCGGTATCGCCAATGCTTTTGTCGGTGGGCTCTTGCGAATGCACATAATTATCCGCAGCGCATTCGCTGTAGGGGAGGCAGGCAATTTCCCTGCATCTATCAAAACGGTTGCGGAATGGTTTCCCAAACGAGAGCGCGCGTTAGCAACCGCGATTTTTAACGCGGGCTCTAACACCGGTGCAATGATTGCCGCTCTGCTCGTACCCGCAATCATGGTTCATTTTGGCGATGCCAAAGGCTGGCGGATGGCGTTCATCATCACTGGCGCAATGGGTTTCCCGTGGCTGATCTTTTGGTTTTGGCTCTACAACCATCCATCGCGCCACCCTAAGGTTTCGAGATCTGAACTCGACTTCATCCGCGTGGATGACGCGCAGGTCACGGCGGAAGGTGACGATGACGGAAAAGTATCGTGGTGGAAATTGTTTCGTTATCGCCAGCTCTGGTCGTTCTTCACGGGAAAATTCATGACGGATGGCGTGTGGTGGTTTTATCTTTTCTGGTTGCCTGACTACCTGAATAAACAATTCCATATGACCAAGCAGCAGGTCATGCTACCGACGT
Source organism: Terriglobales bacterium (assembly GCA_035651555.1). GTDB lineage: Bacteria > Acidobacteriota > Terriglobia > Terriglobales > Acidobacteriaceae > Gp1-AA145. Next base: position 375,294 of record DASRFL010000037.1, on the reverse strand, counting down.
TCATTGTCTACGGCGTGGCGATCATCGGCAGCATTTACGGCGGTGCGATTCCTAAGAAGCTGATCGAGGGTGGAATGAGCGTGTACAAAGCGCGTATGACGACGATGTTCATCATTGCGTGTTTTCCGTTGTTGGTTTTGCTGACGCAATTCTTCGGTGACGTGCAGCGGTTCGGCGGAGCGGCTGCTGTGCTTGCTGTGGCGATGATCTGCGTCGGAGCCACGGCGCATCAAGCTTGGTCGGCGAACCTGTATACGACGGTCTCGGACATGTTTCCGAAGAAGAACATCGCCTCAGTTATCGGCATTGGCACGATGGCAGGCGGAATTGGGGGCGTGCTGGTGCAATTGCTGGCTGGCAGGCTGACCGACAGTTTCATCCAGCGGCCGCAGACCGCCTATCTTATTATGTTCGTCGTTTGCGGGTTGAGCTATCTGGTAGCGTGGCTGGTAATGAAGGTTCTGGTGCCTCAGCATCGGCCGATTCTGGAGGTGTAACCCAATGCCTTCTCCAACGCGAAAAGCGGAATGATTCTCGAAGATTTTTGTCTCGACGGAAAAAATGCGCTGGTTACCGGCTCAAGCCGCGGACTTGGTGCGGCGATCGCAATCGCCCTTGCTGAGGCCGGTGCAAATGTCGCATGTCACGGACGCACGCAGGAGAGCAGGGCCACAAGCGACGCAATCCGGCAACTCGGCCGCAAGAGTGTTCATCTTGCGGGCGATATTTCGCAACACGAAATTCAATCGCATCTCATCTCCCGTACCGTCGACGAGTTCGGATCCATCGATATTCTGGTGAACAACGCTGGAGTAATCCGGCGCGCCCCGGCAGCGGAGTTTCCACTCGACTATTGGGATGAGATCATCGCTACCAACTTGAGCGCGGTATTCAGGGTCGCGCAACTCGCTGCGCAAAATATGTTGAAGCGTAGTGCCAAAGGAAAGATTGTGAACGTTGCGTCGCTGCTTTCGTTCCAGGGAGGAATTCTGGTCCCGGCCTATGCCGCTGCGAAAGGCGGAGTGGCGCAGCTTACCAAGGCTCTGGCCAATGAATGGGCGGGCAAGGGAATCAATGTGAACGCGATTGCTCCCGGCTACATGGCGACCGATAACACGGCTGCGTTGCGTAATGATCCCGTGCGCAGCCGCCAGATACTGGACCGCATCCCAGCCGGCCGCTGGGGTGAGGGGAAAGATATTGCCGGTGCTGCCGTGTTTTTGTGTTCAGGCGCCAGTGACTACGTGAGCGGCCACATTCTTGCCGTCGACGGCGGCTGGTTGGGCCGCTGATCTACTCGGTCGCGAGTTGCTGAATCTCTCTTTTACGGCAACTGCGTTCTTGGCTTAGAATTTCTCGGTTGACCTCGCACGCGCGCAGGTAAACAATTATCCGTTGCAATCACGAGTTGCGCGATTTCAAACCTTCAACCGTAGTGCACGATGAAACTCGCGGTAGCATAAAATCTTGCCGGAGGTAGTCGGCATGCCAGAGTTCGACCAGCAGACCGAAAGAGCAGCAAAGAGATTCTCCCGGCGCTCATTTATCAAAGGCGTCATCACCAGCGGCATCGCAGTTTCCTCCGCCAGCTACATCTTCCGCGCGGCAAGCTCGGCCGGAGCGGCAGCCGGCCTCGGCGAGCGCCTTGTCACACTGAACGTGAATGGCCAACAGCGCCGTGTTGATGTGGTTCGCCAGGAAACGCTGGCGTGGACCCTTCGCTACAAACTGGGTCTTACCGGAACCAAGCTCGCCTGCGATCGCGCGGAGTGCGGCTCGTGCACCGTGCTGATCAATGATGTGCCGCACTATTCGTGTTCCGTTCTTACTCACAGCGTTCGCGACAAAAAAATTCTGACCATCGAAGGCCTGGCCTCGCCTGACGGCAAGTTGCATCCGGTGCAGCAGGGGGTCGTGGATGAGCAAGGGTTTCAATGCGCGTACTGCATGCCCGGGTTCGTGATGTCCGCCGTCGGATTTCTCAAGACCAATCCCAATCCCAGTCGCGCCGAACTCGCGCATGGAGTTTCGGGAAATCTTTGTCGCTGCCAGGACTACGACAAAATCCTCACCTCGCTGATGCGCGGGGCCGAGTACATGAGGAGGACGAGCCGTGCCTAAAACCACAGAAGCTGCACCCGCTGCGGAAAGACAATACGGCGCCAAATATAAAGTGATCGGCAAGAACTATCAGACGGCCGACCTTTATGCGAAAGTCACCGGTCAGGCGAAGTACGCCGAAGATTTTCGCGCCGATGGAATGCTCTTCTGCAAGCTGCTGCTCAGTCCTCTGCCGCACGCGCGCGTGAAGCATCTCGACACGAGCAAAGCTCTCGCAATGCCAGGGGTGAAGGCGATCCTCACCGCCGACGATCTTCCCGCGCCTGCAGACAGCCTCACCGATCTCGGCGTCGTGATCAAGGCGAATCCGCGCGGCGAGCGCGGCCTGACGAACGAACCTCTCTATCAGGGCGAGCCGATCCTCGCTGTCGCCGCTGTCGATGAATACACCGCTGCTGAAGCAATTGAAGCAATCGACATCGATTTCGAGCCGCTGCCGTTTGTTCTCGATCCCCTTGATTCCCTCCGACCCGGCGGTCCGAATCCTCGCATCGAAGGAAATATCTGGGTGCAGCAGCCGCCTCCTGCCACGAAGCCCGGTGAAAAACCAGCAGGACCTCCGCCGCCCGAAGTCGGCGAACTGAAATGGACGAAGGCCGATTTCGCCGACGCAGAAAAAGGCCAGCTTCCCATGGGGAAGGCTCCGCAGACCTGGTCTTATGGCGACGTCGACGCGGGATTCAAGAATGCCGCGCTGGTTCTCGACGAAAGCTTCGTCACCCCGGACACCAGTCACCAGACGCTCGAAACTCGTAGTGTCCTAGCCTACTGGCAGAACGGCAAAGTCTATGTTCACAGCGGAACCCAGAGCACGGTGCAAACCGTGCCCGCTCTCGCCCGCTGGCTGCACCTTGATCCCTCGAATGTCGTCCTCATCAGCGAGTACACCGGGGGTGGCTTCGGCAGCAAAGTAACCGCGGCGATCACCGCGATGATCCCAGCTCTGCTCTCCAAGAAAGCAAATGCGCCGGTGATGATGCGAATTACTCGCGAGGAAGAAAATTTCATCGGTCGAGGCCGCCCGAGTTTGCTCGGCAGAATGAAAGTTGGCTTTGCGAAAGACGGCCGCATTACCGCAGTCGACATGTTCGTCATCTGCAACACCGGCCCATACGACGCCGTAGGCGATGCCGGCGCTGCAGGTCTGATCGTTTCGCTCCTGTACCAGCCGCCGGCAATGCGCTGGCGCGGCGCCACGGTGATGACCAACACTCCGCCGCGCGGTCCGCAAAGTGCTCCCGGTGGAATGCAGGGCATCGTGATGATGGAGCCGCTCATTTCAAAAGCAGCGCGCAAGCTTGGCCTCGATCAGGTTGCGCTCCGCCGCGTCAATTGCCCGGAAGGCAAAGCCGAGTTTGGACCAGAGCGAGATGGCAAAAGGCAGCACTGCACCGGATCTTTCATGAAAGACGCGCTCGACCGTGGCGCCGAACAATTCCGCTGGCACGAGCGTGTGGCAAACAAACCGAAGCAAGCCGGTTCAAAAGTTCGCGGTTTGGGAGTATCGCTGAGTTGCTTCTTCGGTGGCTCAACAGGCTACGACGGCCTCTTTGTTATTAAGCCGGATGGGCGAATCGCGATTCAGTCCGGCATCGGCAATCTCGGGACGGAGTCAGTCATCGATTGCCATCGCGTGGTCGCTGAAGTTCTCGGCGTGCCCTGGGAAAAATGCGATCTCACCTGGGGCAACACCACGCAGAATCTGCCTTGGACCTGCATTTCCGGTGGAAGCCAAACTACCCACGCCATGACGCGCGCCGCGCACGCGGCCGCGATGGATGCGAAACAAAAACTTCAGGAGATTGCCGCAAAAACTTACGGTGGCAAGCCCGAGCATTACGACGTTGCCCACGAGCGCGTGTTCGCGAAAGGCGGCGGCGCGAGTATGACTCTGGCGCAAGCCGCACAGCATGCAATCAAGCTTGGCGGGAAGTACGACGGCCACGAGCCTCCTGAAGACATCAACAAATATACGAAGGCTTCAGTTGCAGCTCTTGCCGGGCAGGGTCTGATCGCAGCCGCAAAAGACAAGTATCCGCACGACGGCACTTCAATGTCCTTCGTTGCGACGTTTTCCGAAGTGGAAGTTGATCGTGATACCGGCAAGTATCACATCATTGATTTTCTTGCGTATGCCGATGTTGGCACTGTGATCCACCCGCGCTCTCTCGGCGGCCAGGTGCTCGGACGCTCGACGCTCGGCATTGGCCACGCCATCGGGCAGAAATGGGTCTTCGATCCCGAATACGGCCACATGGTTTCGCGCCGCTTCTATCAGACCAAGCCGCCGAGCATCCTCGATATTCCCGTCAACATGCAATGGGCGGCGCTCGACATTCCTGATCCGGAAACGCCGGTTGGAGCTCGCGGAATTGGCGAGCCTCCAGTGGGTGGCGGTTGCGCTTCGATTCTGAACGCGCTGGCCGATGCTGTCGGCGACGATATTTTCCGCCGCGCCCCGGTGAATGCAGACACGATTCTTACCTCGCTCGAGGCTGGGCGGCCCATGCAAGATCCATTGACCGCGCATATATAAGGAGTACCGGAGAGAACTATGGCTGTAATTCGAGATGTGATGCCTAGCTTCGAACTGCTCCAGCCAACTTCTGTGGCCGAAGCTCAGAGCGCACTCGCACAGCATGGGAGTGACGGCTGGGTGCTGGCAGGCGGGCTCGACAGCTTCGATTGGCTGAAGGACCGGATCAAGAAGCCGAAAGCTGTCATCGACCTCAGTGGAATCGAAGAACTCAAAGGAATTCGCGAGACGAGTGATGGCCTTGAGATCGGCGCAATGACTACGCTGAGCGAGATCGCGAGTCATCCGGTCATTAAGCAGAAATATGATGTTCTCGCCCAGGCCGCATACCTTGTAGCCTCGCCGCAGATTCGCAACCAGGGCACAATCGGCGGCAACGTCTCTCAGGACACGCGCTGTTGGTACTACCGCGCCGGTTGGCCTTGCTACCGCGCTGGAGGAAATATTTGCTACGCGGACACCCCCGTGGGCCGCAACCGCGAGCATGCGATCCTCGGTGCTGAGCGCTGTGTCGCGGTTAATCCTTCCGACACCGCTCCAGCGCTTATTTCTCTTGACGCGAAATTTATCCTCCGCACGAAAAAAGGTGAGCGCGTAGTTGACGCCGAAGATTATTTCCTTGGACCTGATATCGACATCACCCGCTTGAACATCCTGCAGCCGGGTGATCTGCTCACGGCCATCCGCATCCCTTCCACGTGGGCAGGCGCGACTTTCTACTTCGAAAAAGTTCGCGACAGAAACGTATGGGACTTTCCGCTGCTGAACGTCGCCTCCGCGATGAAGCTTTCAGGGGACACGATCCAGCAGGCGCGTATCGCCGTGAATGCCGCCGCGGCTCGTCCCCTCCGCCTGAAGCGGGTTGAAGATGCGATTCGCGGGCAGCAGCGCAATGCGCAAACCGCCGAGAGCGCCGGCAAGCTGGCGGTTGAAGGCGCTGTGCCGCTTACTTTCAACGGATACAAGATCCCGCTGATGCGAAACCTGGTGAAGCGTTCGATCGTGGGAGTGCAGGAGGCCGCATGGGCATCCTAGAATGGGCGACAAGTCCGTGGGGCGAAAGAGTCCCGATTCATATTGCATGGTTTTTCATTTGGGTTTCGCTGATTGCCGGACTCGCGTTCCTGGTTATCCACGCGATCTACGTCAAGTTTTTCGCAAAGGCAAAAGAATTCGCAGGCACGATTGCGCCGGAGGTGAGTGGGCGCTTGCCGGAAAAGATCGCCCGCCATTCGCTTGCAGCGCGTCTTTTCCACTGGATCATGGCTGCTGCGATGCTCGTACTTCTGTTCACGGCATTTCTGCCCAAGGTCGGCGTGCAGTTCAACTGGGTGACCTATCACTGGATCGCGGGAATCGTGCTCACCGCCTCGGTGCTCTTCCACATCATTCATGCTTCCTTCTATCTCGATTTCTGGTCCATCTGGCCCGACAAGATCGACCTGCAGGATTCGGGGAAACGCCTGGCGCGATTTTTTGGAAAGCCCGCACCGCTGCCGCGCAGGTCAGGGAAGTATCCGCTGGACAACAAGCTCTACCATGGCGTGATCGTCCTTTGCGGGCTTGCCGTCGTCCTCACCGGCATTTTCATGATGTTTCGCGTTCGCACCGGCATCCTCCCCCGCAATCCCTATTTGTTCGGGGATATGACCTGGGGTCTGATGTACGTGCTGCATGGCCTCGCGGGTGTCGGCCTCATCGCGCTGGTGATTGTGCACATTTACTTTGCGATTCGCCCTGAGAAATTACCGATCACGTACTCGATGATCTTCGGCACCATGAAGCGCGACTTCTACTTACACGAACACGATCCCGAGCGCTGGGTGGTTGCTCCCAATCCGCCGCCGCGCGAATCGCGAGGCTTAGCCGATGCCGACTGAGGCGGCAAACCTGGCGGAAATCGAAGATCGCTGCGATGCCATTGAGGAATGTTATGAATTCATGCTCGCCTTCGCGGGGAAGGGACTGCCCGGCGACGAGGGCAGCCAGGTGCGATACCACTTGCAGCGCGCCGTTGATGCCCTACATGATTTGGCCAAAGCTTTCGCCGACTTCGTAGAAAAAAATCGCCTCGAGCCTGCGACAAAATTCCAGGCATTCTTGGGCGTCTTGAAACGCGACGCTGCCGACTCACTTGCTGCTTTAGAACTCGTGCTCGCGCAACCCACAATCAGCTCCCAATTGATCGACAACCTGAATGCTTCAATTCATCTGCGCGCGCTGCTGACGGATATCTTTTTGCTCGACGGGATCCTGAACGAGCAACCGAAGTCGGATTCACCGAGTGCCGAATAGTCTTAGCCGCTCAGAGAGTTTTCTCCGCTGCATTCTCTAGATAAGTGTCGGGAAGCGGTCGACTCCGCATTAGCTCAAAGTTTTTGACATTTTCCAGCGCGAAGGTGGATGCTGCATCACGCGGTACCTTGACGTGGGTGAAATCTGCCCCATCGACATCCTCGAGAATGAACGCCGGACGCACATCGGGTTGCATTGCCCTGATTTCCACATCGCGCATGGAAATGTTCTTTACATGGCGAATGAAAAAGCCCTGAGCAGGGATGGGGCCGAAGCGTCCGGGCTCAGGATAGTCCTCTTCGATCTCCGGCACAATAACAGCAGCGGACTCCTTGGTTCCTCCGCCGCGATGCTGAATAAAAATGCTGTCGAACTTTACATCTTCAATGTAGTGGCCGGGGATGCCGCTGATGATCGCCGCCTGCCGCGAGCTGGCATTGGATACCACAACGTTGTTGACCAGGACACGGCGCAACTGACCAACCGGAACGCCCTGTGGGCCGCGCATGCGGCTTCCCAGGCGGAAGAAGAACGGTACATCCACGATGTCCCGCATGGCGATATTGCTGATTGTGACGTCTTCGAGCAGGCCGCCATCAGCAGTTTCAAGCGCAATGCCGCGGCAATCTTCGATTGCGCAATTCGTGATCGTAAGATTCCGGAAGCCGCCGTTGCTTTCCGTGCCGCACTTGATGCGCCCGTTGCGAGCCACCTTGAAGTCTGGCGCAAATTTCTTGAACGTTGCGTCGAGCAACGTCCCTTCTTCGTAACCGCCAGTTACGTAACAATTCGCGATAGTGACATTATCTGTCGGACGCGAATAACCCAGAGCGTATGAACTCTTGGGGCAGATGCCGTCATCCCAAGGTGAATTCACGCTGCAATTCGAGATGCGAACGTTTCGGCAACAATCAACGTCGATGCCGTCCCGATTAGTGTCGATCAGCAGATTGTCAATGGTGAGGTTGTCGACGCCAGTCGCGAGAATCGCAAAGTGTCCGCCATGCAGAATGGAAATGTCGCGAATGGTTACATTGTGGCAATTCTTCAGGCTGATGCTTTTATTTCCAACCCCGGCCGGCAGCACGTCGTCGCGATCGCCTCGGCTCAGTCCTTTTCCCCAGATGCGGCCCGGGCCTGAGATCGAGATGTTTGCGATATCCTCTCCCCAGATTAGGCTGTTATGCCAGTGGCTGTGGCCGAAATCTTGATAATGATCCCACTGGTTCGGCTCCGGGGGATCGTATCCGCCAGCGCCAGACGCAGGGCTGTCGGCGGCAACGATGGTGGCTCCTCCGCCAATGTACAAATGAACGTTGCTCTTGAGGTGAATTGAATAACAAAGATACGAACCAGCAGGGAAGACCACGGTACCGCCGCCATTGTTAGCAGCGGCTTCAATTGCGCGGTTGACGGCGGGTGCGTCGATGGTTTTTCCGTCAGCTTTTGCGCCGAAAGCCGTCACCTCGAACATCGTGCCGCCGGACGCCGGTTTTGATGCTCCTAATGCGTTTCGCCCGGCCAGCATGGAGACTGCAGCTCCTGCAGCTCCAATTTTTAAGAAATCCCGTCTGATTGTTCCGTTGTCCACGCTTGCTCCCGATGAATGATGCGCGAAATTATACTTCCCGTCAGTGAGCTGCAACATTCAGTGTGCAGCCCACAACAATGTTTTCGGTCACAGCTTGCAGGCAGCGAATTTCCGCATTTTAAGTACAAGCAGGATTATTATTTTCCCGTTTAATACGGGAAAGCTATTTTGAATTTCAAATCCGTGAGAACTTTCGGCCATCTAGCACTTCTCGGCTCACTGTTCCTGGCCAATTCGATCTTTGGCCAATCGCAAGTGAACACCCTCCACCGGCTGTATGAAGGCTTCCAGAACCCGCCAGCGGATTGCCGGATCATGATGCGCTGGTGGTGGTTCGGCCCGTCGGTCACCAAGCCTGAGTTGGAGCGCGAGTTGCGTTCCATGCGGGATGCAGGAATCGGGGGAGTTGAAATACAGCCGGTTTACCCACTCGAGCTGGACGATCCTGAAACTGGTTTTCACAATTTTCCTTATCTCTCGGACGAGTTCATTGACGATCTGCGTTTCGCGGCGGAAAAGGCACGGGAGCTTGGCTTAAGGTTCGATCTCACGTTGGGGAGCGGCTGGCCATTTGGCGGGCCGCATATTCCGATTACTCAGGCTGCAGGCAAGCTGCGCGTGATTTCTGTGTCGATTCCACCCGGAACATCGAGCACTGCAGTGCCTGCGACAACAACAGGAGAGACGTTGCTGGCCGCATTCACCAGCACAGGCAAGTCATCCTGGAAAAGCCTGAGCCTGGCTGAAGTTCACAATGGCCGATTGGCGGTGCAAGTCTCCCCGAAGCCGCGCATGGTGGAATGGTTCATCTCAAGCCGCAGCGCGATGATGGTGAAACGCGCCGCGGTCGGGGCCGAAGGTTTTGTTCTTGATCATCTTGATCAATCCGCGATCGAAAATCATTTGCGCAATGTGGCTGTTCGCCTGTTCAGTGCCTTCGATGACAAGCCTCCCTACGCGGTTTTCAGCGACAGCCTTGAAGTCTATGGTTCGGACTGGACCGGCGACTTGCTGCAAGAATTCCAGAAAAGGCGCGGTTATGACCTCACTCCAAACCTGCCGGCGCTGGTCCAGGACATTGGCCCTACTACTTCAGATATTCGGCACGATTGGGGAGAAACGCTCACCGAGCTGGCCAATGAAAGATATTTGACGCCATTGCGCCGCTGGGCTGCAGACCATGGAACGAAATTTCGTTCGCAAACCTATGGAATTCCTGCGGTCACGCTTTCGAGCAACCGGCTGGTCGATTTGCCCGAGGGCGAAGGCGACAGCTGGCGGAGTTTTTCCCCGACGCGGTGGGCTTCCTCTGCCAGCCATCTATACGGACAAAATATCACTTCTGCCGAGAGCTGGACGTGGCTTCACTCGCCGGCATTTCGCGCCACGCCGCTCGACATGAAAGCGGATGCGGACCGGTTCTTGCTTGAAGGGGTGAACCAAATTATTGGACATGGCTGGCCATACTCACCGCGGGGAGTTCCGGAGCCGGGATGGAGCTTTTACGCCGCGGGAGCATTTAACGACCATAATCCGTGGTGGCCGGTTATGCCCGAGCTCACGCGATATCTGCAACGAAGCAGTTACCTCTTGCGGCAAGGCAAGCCGGTTATCGACGTGGCATTGCTTCTTCCCACCGACGATGCCTGGGCCGGGTTCACGGCGGGAAACCCGGTGAGCGAGACCTCCACATCGTCGCCGTCAGTCAGCGATTCCATGGAACGTCTGCTCGGGCCGGATGTGATTCCGCAAATCCTCGAAGCCGGATTTAACTTCGACTTCATCGATGCTGAAGCCATCGATCGAATCGGGATTCGGTATCGCGCCCTCATTTTGCCGGGCTGCATCCGCATTCCCCTGGCAACATACTTGAAGATCGAAGAGTTCGCGCGAAACGGCGGAATCGTGATCGCAAGCGGAACGCTTCCCTCGAAGGCGCCTGGAATGCTTCAGTCTGAGAAGGATTCGCCGCGAGTGCGGCAGATTTCGCAGGCACTCTTCCGGAACGGAGACGGAAGAGGCTACTTTGTCCAGGACGCGAAGCGCTTGCGCGCGATGCTCGTCGCACATCTCCGGCCTGATCTCGTCTTCGAAAGCCAAACCGGCGAGCTGGGTTTCGTTCATCGCTCGCTGGCGAATTCCGAAATTTACTTTGTAGCGAATACAAGCAACCGCCAGCTTACCGGCTCGGCGAAGTTTCGGGTAAAGAAGCGGAACCTGCAGTTCTGGGATTTATTTTCCGGAGAAATATCAGCTGCCGGGAGCAATACAAATGTTCGACTCACGCTGGAGCCCTACGAATCTCGCGTTCTCGTTTTCAGTGATGATCCCATGCCTCTGCAAGAAACCATTGCGCCCACCGCTGAAGATCGGGACGCGAATCCCTTAGCAACCGATTTGCAAGGAAACTGGAGTGTGACTTTCCCTGGCTTGCCGCGCAGTACTCACGTAGGGCAGTTGGGCTCCTGGGCCGATAACGAGGCTACGCGCTTCTATTCCGGGGCAGTGATTTATGAAACCGAGTTCAACTTTTCTCCCCCGCAGGGCAAGCGAGTTTATCTCGATTTTGGTCGAGGTACTCCGACCGGGGAGATCGACATGCACGGCCGCTTTTTCGCGGGTCTTGAAAGCCCCGTGCGCGAGGCGGCTCAGGTTTTCATCAACGACAAACTTGCCGGAGCTATCTGGAAACCTCCCTACCGAATCGAAGTGACAAAGCAGCTTCGTGCTGGCAGCAACCATTTGCGCATAGTTGTGTACAACATCGCTATGAACGAACTGGCGGGACGAGCCCCGACCGACTATAGCTTTCTAAATAACCGCTATGGCCAGCGCTTCTCGCCACAGGACGTTGAGCACATAAAACCGCTACCTTCGGGATTGCTGCGAGCACCCCAATTGATAATCGCGGCGGGCAGTTCGTAAGATATCTAGTGCTCGCCGCGGGCGTGCGCACGCATAAAATGTGAATTCAAAGGAAGCGCAAGGGGTCCGGTGACTCTCGCGGTCTTCAAATCTCCTCCACTACGCTGACTACGAGTATTTTCTTTGAGTTACGTTAGCTATCTGGTGCTCATTTAGGCTGCTTTTGGCCTCATTAGACACAATTGAGCACTAAACGAGCACCAGGATTCTATTTCTCACCACTCACGCTCCGGGTCTGACCATCGCTCCGGCCATTCCTCAATCCAGAAGCGGGTGAGAGCTTCAATTCGACTTAGAAGCCTTAGCGCGGTTGCAGGCTGGAGAAGGGCGTAGCAACGGCGCTTTTTATCGAATCCGCGTTCGAGGTCACGCATCGCTCTGCGAAGTAGGTCTTGAACGTCCGAAAAACATAAGCTGGAGAGCTCCTCCTGGAACTTTTGATCGGGGCAAGAGAACACCTCTTGATACCGCATTTGGTCTGGATGTGGCCAACTGAAAGGGCTGCGACTTCTCATTGGTTTTTCCTCCTATGGTCGATCTTCGACCCAGGCCACAGGATAGGGGCAGAGTAGTCGGAGTTTTACTTCAATCCGCGTGAGAATCAAATTGCGTTCCAAAAATTGTAAGACACTATTAGTAGGACTTGACCGACAAGGAATGTTGAAGGTGAATATTTCAGTTCACCCACCGCGTAGCCGACTCCTCGATCTGTGCCTCTGGCGGCGACAGCACGTCCCAAATGATGTCCCAGACCGTGCGGTTCTCCTGCTTGAGCCGCTCGATCTCCGTTTCGAGTTCTTCGTAGGTTGGCTTTGGCATGGAAGTAGAAACCGCGATGCGCTCGCGGTTCAGCGCCGACGCTTTTCTCCGAAACAGGCACGCCGAAGGCCTGTTCGAGACTCCGTAGCAAGAGCCACCCGCGCTCGAAGCGGTTCCCACAAAATCAAACTTCCATCAGCTCGGAGCCCGACGCTCGACCGCTCATTTGTTCGCGCAGGCGAGCTTCCTTGCGGAGCTTCTTCAACTTCGCCGTCGGAAATTCCTGCTTGCGCTTCTCCCACGTCTTGAGCTGGATGTCCGCGTTCTTGAGGCGCTTTTCCGCGAACTCCAACTTGGTCACAGCATCTTCGATGGTCGCGTTCGCCATCTTGCGGTCGTAACGAGCATCTTGGCCGAGGGCCCCGGACTTTTGCAGTTCGGCCAGCACTGACCGCGCCGCGTTGATTCGTCCCTTCGCCGCAACTATCTGTGCCTGCGCCGCGTCACGCACGTCCTTCCAGTACTTCAGTTGTTCACCAATCGCCCACAGCTCGGCTTCCAAATCGCCTAACGTTACGCGGTCGATCTTGCGCAAACGTTCCAACTCCTGCGCATCGTGCTCAGGATTTGAACTTTTCGTAAGTGTGAACTCGCTCGCTAGTCTCGGTGCTTGGTTTTCAATGCTCATAATTTGTTGCTCCTTCCGAAGTGCTGCCCGATCACTCGACGAGACCGGCCAGCTCTGGTCGCCAACATCGAACGCACTCAAGGTCGAGCGGCGAAACTTATAAACCTAGGTCGATACCGGCTGCGAGCGTCGCTTCCGTTTCCGTGAGACCGAGCTTCTTATAAGACTCGGCCATCGACTTGATCTGCTGGTCCGACTCGACAGCAGCGGACGCTTTCACGATCTCCCTTGCCTCGCTGTTGCTCATCAAAGGCGTCGCTTCTTCGCTCACCTTGATTCCGTACTTCTGTGCCTCAGCTTCGGTCAGCTCGCGCTGGAACTCCGGCGCTTCGGCAAATTCAATCGCCACTCGTTTGCTCATCGGTGTTCTCTCCCTGCTGGCGTCCTCCATGTCCAAGATCACGTCCACGTAAGAGGTCGTGCCGTCTTGGTTGAGGACCTCAATCTTTTCGTCAGCCATCGTCGTTTACCTCTCTGTGCTGCTACGCGAACGATTGTCACAGTCACTCCCGATGAAATTACTCCGACAGAGCCGAATCGTTTGTTTTCTGCTGCTTACTTCGCACTATCGCAAGCGCGAAAAAATTCGGCACAGCTCTTGCACGTCGGCGAGCGGCCAAGCCATGTGCCATGCGATCTCTTTCGCGGACATGCCGGACACGATCATTGCGGTCGCCATCACCTTGCGATTCACCTTCTTCGTACGCGGACGCCGTTGCAATGCGGAGCGCAGCGCCGATTGCGCCAAGTAGGTTTTAATCCTTGCTTTCATCGTCGATCAGTCCTTCGCCGCGCCGTTCGATGTAGCCGATGCGCTTCCAGTCGCGATAGCCTCTCCACGGCTGCGACATTCGTCTCGCGCGTCCGATAGCTTGTTCTGGCGTTCGCCCAAAGGCGAAACCATTCTGGCCGGCGATGCGCGCCCTGAAGAGTCCGCCTCTTTCTGTGACCTCAAACTTGATCGCCATGTTCAAAATCCCCCTCGTTTGCGGATACGGTCGAGCGCGAACCGAGTAGCGTCCGACATCACTTCTGGACCGATGTAACCGTCGATCTCGTTGAGCGATGCGAAGGTAGAATCACGGTCGGGCATTAGCGTCTGGCGCAGTTCTTCCTTCTGGTACATCTCGGCCTCCTGTTCAGCCCGCGACGGCAGTCGCAGCATGTTCTTATCAAGCGACCGAAAGTCCTTCTGCGAGATGAACGCCTTCATACCGTGGCAGAAGGCGTCTGGAATGTCGTCGTGCTCGCCGACCGGAAACTCGGCCATCTGGTGGATGAAGTCATCGTTCCAATCCCCACGCAGCAGCGAGACCAAGCGACCGGCGGTCATCGGCGTCACGCCGGTAGCGCGGATGATCTTCGAGTGGACCGGCTTCGCGGCGAGGTGCGGGACCAGCGAGACTTGGCTCTCGATCACCTGAATTAACTGCGTGCCGGCGTTCGCGTCCTCGACCACCAGCACCGGCGCGAGGCGATAGGTCTTGAGCAGCTCTAGGCAACGCGCCTTAACGATGCGGACCAGATCAGGAAAGTCCACGCGCATCTTGATCGCGTCGAGCACGACCCAGTTGCCGCGTACCGTCTGTGCGATCACCACGTTCGCGCTGTAGTCGTGCTTCGCGGAAGTTTTACTGGCACAGTCCCAGGCGCTCACGATCATGTTGAGCTCCTCACTGTTGACCCCTTCGACGATCTTCCAGCACTCGGGCGGGAAGAGCTGATCTTCGGCGGTGAGCGGCGATTGCATGTAGAGCGCACTGAAACGCGAAGGCCCGAGGTCGGCCTTCTTACCTTCGAGTTGCTTGCGCGAGAACGAGTACGGCTGGCCGGTTTTCGACGCCAACGACCTGTACTTCTTGAAGAACTTCTTCTCTCCCGTGCGCGTGTCTAGCACGAACGAATCTTCGCCGCTGTTCCATGCGGCGAGCGAGACGTAGATGAACTGCCGAGCCAACTTGTCTTGCTGTGCTCGTCTCAGTAATCTCCCGATAGGATCGTCCAGATGCCAGCGGGTTCCAATGCCGACGATTCGGCCATTCGGCAACAGGCGGGTCTCGGCGCAAGAACTGAAGTTCGACCAGACCTTCTCCCTGATCGTCTCGGAGAAGGCGTCGGCCTGACTCTTGACCAGATCGTCGAATATCAGGAGATCGGCGCGAGCGCCGGTTACTTGGCCGGAGATTCCAGCGGCGTGGACTGACGGTCGTCCGTCGTTGCCGGTGATGGTGAACTGTGTCTCGGCCTGCTTGTCGAACTGGAGCGGCCAGCGTTCCTGCACGGCTGGCGATTGCAGGTTACGCAGGATGTTCGATGACGCCATCCGCGCCAACTGGTCCGAGTTGGACAACGAGATGACGTGCAGCTTCGGGTCGTGGCACAGTGCGTGAGTCGGCAACAGAATTGAGACCAGTTCGGTCTTGCCCGCGCCGGGCGGCGTGCTGATGAGAACGTCGCGCCCGGACTCCAGTTGCTCGCACAGAATCCTGTGGTACCAATCGGAAACGTAACTCGGCTTAATCAGTTCGATGAAGTCAATCAGTTGCATCGGCGTCCTCCCCGTCGGTCAGTAACTTCTGTTCTTCTTCTTCGTCATGCCATAAAGGGCTATCGTCGGGCGGTTCGGCGGACGGCTTCGTGCCCGGTAACTCTTCGAGTTCGCGACACAGTGCCCAGATACGTTCAAACGCAGCTTCCGGCACCCAGCGCGTCTCGTGGATGAAGCGGCGATAGAGCGGCAAGGTCTTTGGGTCAACGTTGTTGCTGACGTGCGCCACGATGGCGCGGGACTCGGCGGCGGTTCCGCACAGCTTGATCTCCTCGCGCAGAATCGCGAGTGTCAATTCGATTCGGCGTCCCGCGCTGAGCTTGTTGTCGGCGAGAATCTCGCGCATCTTGTTTAGCTCGTCCAGTTGCGCCTTGCGCCATTCGGAGACCGATTCCTGATTCGCCTGAATCATCTCGGCGCGGGCGTTCGCGATGTGGCGATGCACGGAGCGGACAGCGATGCCAACCTCGGCGGCGATCTGTGGCGCGGGCTTATCGAGTCGAGCGAGAATTTCCGTACGCGTCTGTTGTGCCTTAGCAGAACGCTGCCGATTGACTGCCTTAAGTTTGTCGCGGATGGGCATAACGATCTCCTTTACTCCGGTCGCTCGAACTCCAGCTTGATTGTCTCGACCAGTTCGTATTGGCCGTCATAGTTGGGTGATTCCACTCTCGTGCAATGCGAAGTCGTCAGCCCGAAGCACCCGTGGATGTGGTATCTCTTGCAGTACTTGCACCAAAACCGAACGGTGCCGGACTCATCGCGCTCGGCGAAGATGATTGGAA
Organism: Terriglobales bacterium; assembly: GCA_035651555.1. GTDB lineage: Bacteria > Acidobacteriota > Terriglobia > Terriglobales > Acidobacteriaceae > Gp1-AA145. The sequence goes on along the minus strand of DASRFL010000037.1, from coordinate 359,046 downwards.
TTTCGATACTCATGCTGCCTCCTGCAATTGCGCGATCTTCCCCAGCCATTCCTCGACGGCTGACCGGCTGAAGCGCAAGTTGCCGTTCAGTCGCAAAACTGGAAATGGAATTTCCATGCGTACCTGTGAGCGTTTGCGCGTCAGCGTGTACACCTGACCGCGCGTCATCTTTAGCCATGCTGCGACCTCATCGATGGTGAGAATCTCGGTCATGGCCAGATTAGCGGAGCTGTCCTTCTTTCAGGCTCTGCTCGACAAGGTCGTTGCGAACGAGCCAAATTGATCTGCCGGTCGCGCCGTCTACCAGCGTCAGCACATCCTGCTCCTGAAGCCTCTCGGCGATCTGCTGAAACTGCTCGCGGGTAACGAGAAAGTTCGGGCCACAAATCCGGTTGTAAACGTCGCCCATCCGGCCGCGTCCCCACTTCTGGAGAAAGCGGCGCAGCCGTTCCTCAATTACTGATTCAAGGTTCGTTACGGTTAGGGTGGTCATTTCTGTTGTTCTCCTTTTCAAAACGGAATCTGATCGTCCTTCAGGCGGCGCTTCACCGTGCTGTCGGAAACTTCAAAGCCTTCGTCCCTGAGTGTTTTCGCTATCGCGTTCTTGCGCAGCCCATCCTTGAGTAGCTGCTGCGCTCGCGGCAGCCAACCGTCATTCCCTCGCGGGCGGCCTTTCGTCTTTTGGGGCAACTGTGCGCTCAACGACTCACAGCTATCGGGCTTGTCGAAGATCGGGAACCGGCCCTGGTCGAGGTGGGAATTGCCGCGCTCGTCGAGGGTGGTAATGGTGAAGCGGATGGACTTTTTAAACCCGCGCCCCTTGATGCGCTCGATCAGGACTTTGGAAGTATCGTCAATTTTTCGGAAGCCATAGCCCACGTCGATCTTGCCTCCGAAGGTCACAGAGTCCTTCAGGTATTCGGTCGGGTCGATGACTGTATTTCGCGCGCCTGCCTTGGTCGGGTGCGCGATCAGGATGACGGCGGCGCAGTTGTCGTGCTTGACGAGCGCCCGGAGCTTCTGGAAGAAGGCGGTCCACTCGGCGCTCTGGAACGCATCCTTTATATGGGCGTAGTCGAGCATCGTGTCCAGCACTAAAATGCGACCATCTACCGCTCGCTTTAGGCGTGGGTCGTCGAGTTGCAGCAGCGCGTCGGCATCGTGGCGAATGACGCGCACCCCCGAGTCCTCAGCCAGCCCGAACTGCGCGGCATATTCAAAGAAAAGCGACGGCGACATATCGGGGCAGAGATACAAAACTTCAGGCGCTGAATGGACGGGGAAGTGGTCGAAGGCGGGGCGCTGCTGCCGGACGGCGGAAACGATCTCCAGCGCGGCCATCGTCTTGTAGCTCTCGAACAGGCCGGCGAAAACGTGGATGCAGCTCTGGAGCAGAAGATCCTGGACAATCGGCGTCGGCTTCGGAATTTCGCGATAGCTGCCGAGCAGCGGAAATTCTTCGGCCCAAGTCTCAGGGTCGATCGCTTCCGGTTCAGGCTTCGCGTGGAAATTTTCGAGCGCCTTGTCGAGCGTGCGGGTAACGTAATCGGCGCGGCCCAGCTTGTCTCGCTTTAGGCCTGAACTTTTCCAGACCTGCTCGATCAGCTGCCGATTGCCGTTGAACTTCTTCGCGAGAAGCCCACAGAGGCGCAGGTCGGCCTCGCTGTCGCCGGTCGGGTCATAGCCAAGTTCGGCCAGCTTGCCGTTCATCAGCAGTGCGAAAACCTGATCTTCTTTCAGGACGGCTTGGGTGGCAGGTTCCTTTTTCTCGCGGGTCGCCTCCACCGCGGCGATCAGTTGATTAAGTTCCTGCTGGCTGAGGCGATGAATCTGGGCGCGATCTTTGGCAGACCAGCCGGTAACCGTAAAGTAGCGGCCAGTCAGGTAAACTTCGGCGCACTTCGTCCGAACGCCCTTCTTATCGGGCGGCTGAACGCCCTCGGCGAGTTTGTACCAAAGGTGGAAGCCGCTGCGGGAGGGAGTCAGCTCGGTATAAGTGGGCGGCAGGGCGGCGATCAGCTGTTTCGCCCAATCTGCAGTTTCGGCCTTCGGCTCGTCGTAACAATGATCGAGGTCGAGACCGACGTAGCCATCGGCAATGACACAGCCGACGCCGGTGCTGACTTCATCCTTATAAAGGGGATGCGGCGGGAAATTGTGTAACTCGGCGAGCGCAGCCTGAAACGTGGCCCAAGTCGCAGGGTCGGTTGAATCCGCGCCGACTTGGGGATTTGCAACCTGCCGCGGGAGTTTGCAGCGTTTTCGCTGGTCGGAATCTTCCAGACGCCACAGCACCCAGAGCTTGCGCTCGCGCAGCTCGGCAGGGAAGTTATCGAGCGAGTACTTTGATTGAGGATTTTCGGCCATGACGATTCGCAGTTTGCCTTGCGAATCTAGGCCGATACGGGAGATTATCGACTTCGAGCACCCACCGAGCCGGACGGCTCAAGCAGCTCTCTGATTCAAGACGAACTCTAGCATGACCTCGATTTTGTTTTACTTTTTATTTTTAGAATTGTTTTTCTATCAAGAGTGAAGAGTTCTGCACCATGACAAAAAGTGTCAAGTGCGCTGGGTCAAAAGTTCAAAAGTGGTTCAGAACTACTTCTGAACCGGCGCACAAGAGCACCAGCAGCACGCAGCAGAAAGCGTAGCTGCTGCTGTGCAGATTTTTGGGTCAATAATCCAATACTAGGGCTTTTGACTTTTGACCCAGTCACCTCTGCGTGTGTCACACTTAAAGTCTAGTCCCTGAGTAGAGATTATTTCGTCGAGACGATCTCCCCGACTGGGTCAAAAATCGTTATCGAACGCCGAAGGCCTAAGGTTCACGCACCGGCTCACGTAGTCTCTATAACTCCGCGAGGATTGTAAGTAGCTGAAACCCCGAGGCCTTCCGGCGCGTGGTGCTCGATTAGTGCTCAATAGCCGCGCCGGAACGCGCTCCGGACGCTCATCTCAGAGCTGCGCTGTCAAGCGCGATCTGCTAGCTACCGACGCGCCTGAGCGCGAAGGATTGCGCCTGTGTAGCAGTTTCAACAACAATTCACTCTTGCTCGCGCCGGAAGCTTCTGCTTACGATGTCGGAATGAATGGTCAATGGCTCGGCAGGTACTCCGGCACAACTTCAGGCGCAATGATCGTTAACATCGACGAGCGCCACGATTTCTACCGAGGCGCAGCTTACCTCATTGAAGATGACCGTAAGCTACCAGACTCGCTCACAGGATTTCAGACAGTAAATAAAGAATCGCCGTTCGAATTTCGCACCGAAGTAATCTTGCCACTTGATCCGATCAACGGCGCAGGTCTCTCGCTGGAAGAACTCAAGAAGCGTTACGGTGAGGATGAAGTTTGGTCCAAGTATGCTGACGTGAAAGGAACTGTAGATCGCGACTCATTGAATATGTCATGGGTGACCGATACAGGTGTTATAGGCGAATGCGTGCTGCCCCGATCAAAAGCGGACCAACCTTCTGAACTGATCGCGCAGTATAGGAATTGGGATGAGTTTCGGCAATATGTCTCGGGGTTGAAAGAGTCGAGATTTCTGTTCAGAGGGCAAAACAAACCCTGGCGCTTGCGTACATCATTCCACCGCAGTGGTAGGGCCGATCTTGCTAGATATTTGAATGAAGATGTTCCTGCACTATACAAGCATCTTAGCGCCAGGACGAGACATGTATTCAATCGGAACGACCCTGATGAGAATGGGGCATTCTTCAATCTAATTCAGCACCACGGTTATCCCACACCGCTGCTGGATTGGACATACTCTCCTTATGTTGCGGCGTTCTTTGCCTATCGCGGAATATCAAATGAACAGGCTGCCTCTGCCGAGCCGAATGCGAAAGTCAGGATTCACATTTTCGATCAGGAGCAATGGAAAAAGGACGTAAGTCAAATTCTTTTTGTCGTCGCACCAAGACTCAATCTCTCAATCGGCGAGTTTCTGGCGATTGAGAACGAGAGGATGATTCCTCAGCAAGCGGCGTCCACGATCACGAACGTTGACGACATAGAGGATTACATTAATTCGATGCAGAGAAATGGGACGGTTTATTTGTGGGCGATCGACTTGCCCGTGAACAATCGTCGTCAAGTCGTTCGCGATCTGACATACATGGGAATCACAGCGGGGTCACTGTTTCCCGGTTTAGACGGAGCCTGTGAAGAATTGAAGGAGCGAAACTTCGAAATCTAACCGCCGTTGCTCGACGCCTTGGCTTCCAGCAGCTTCATGCCGGTCGGCAGCGCGTTCTCGGTGCGCTTCTTGTAGTGCATCGCGGTGGTCGTGAGCGACTTGTGGCGCAGTAGTTCCTGTGCCGCGACCAGGTTGCCGGTGAGATCGACGAGAATCGTCCCCGCGCCTCGCCGACCCGCGTAGAGACCTTTCCAGGCGAGCTTCTCCTTGTGCAAGATCGGTCGGATGATGCGCCGCGCCATGTCGCGCAGGTTCATCGGTCGGTTGTGGATGTTCGGAAATAGCCATCCCTCTGTGACATTCCCCGACTGCTTGCGCCACAGCTCCAGCGGTACGCGCACTTGGCCGATGATCGGGAGCATCGCCGCGCTCTCTTCGGTTTTCAGCTCGTCGATAACCCCGTCCACAACTCCGCGCCTGAGAGTGACGAAGCTGCCGTCGAAGTCCTCCCACTTTAGGCCGGCGATCTCCGACGGCCTGAGGCCGGTAAAGAAGGACAGGGCGATGACGAGCTGGCAATCGACGTGGTCCACGAGCGCGGAGATGATGTTCTCAACTTCTTCTAACGTGTAGTGGGGCGCTTCGCCCGGCGCTTTCACCTTCGCGAGAATCTTCACCTCGTGCCACGGGTTCGAGTCGAGCAGCCCGAGGTTCACCGCGTGGGAGAAGATGCCGCTCGCGAGCGAACGAATGTGCGCGATGGTCCTTCGACCGAGCTTTTCCTTCGCGAGCGCGGTCAGATATTGGCTGCCGTCCACGGTCTGGTAATCGGCGAGCATGCGCCCCTCGAAGTGATCTTTGAGCCGCTGGTTCCAGATGCCCTTGTATCCGTTGATGGTCGAGGCACGTTTCTCCGACTCGACCCAAGGCAGGTAGGTTTTCTCCCAGAACTCGGTCACGAGCTGGTCGCGGCGCTGCGCCTGTCGCGGCGTCTGTGCGTTGACGCCACGCATGAAGTCCTCTTGCTTTTGCCGAACGGCCTTGCAGGTTTTCGAGTAGTGCTTGTCGTCGCGGTCGCACAGGAACTCCGAACGCTGCACGCGCTGCGGTTTTCCGTCGATCAGTTCGGTGCGGTAGTATCGAACGTAGAAAACGCCGCTGCGCTCGTACACTGTGCCAGTCTGGTAGCGCGGTCGCCTCGGTAGTCTCATGAGCAGAGTACCTCCGAGCGATATTGTAAACGAGCACCGATTGAGCACTAAAAATCTTTGGTAACGAGCGCGATGTGCTTACAAGCAGCAGAAAACAAGCGGTTTATTCTCAAGTGGAAGCGTAAGGGGTCCGGTGACTCTCGCGGTCTTCAAAACCGTAGATCGTTATCTTTGATGGCGATGGTGGGTTCGACTCCCACTCGCTTCCGCCAAGTCTAGAGTTCCTCTACTTCAGTTCCGCCACTGCTTCAGTAATCGATGAGTGACATAGAGATCGTCAATAATCAAAGCGCATTTGACTGCGGTATGATGCCAGCGTGAAGCGCGACACATCAGTTGTCTTAACCCTCGCGGCGGTTGTCCTAGCTTGTGGCTGCACGAAGAAAATGGCGCCTCCGCCACCGCCTCCTCCGCCCGAAACCATTCTCGGAAGTGAATCAAATATGGCGCAGGATTCGCTCTTCCGGGGCGACCAAGCTGTCTTGTCAGATCAGGATATTGCCAGAATACTCAACACGCGATTGAGCCTTGCCGATCGTCATCGCATGGCCGTTCTTAATGTTGGTTCCAGCGCCTGGTGGTCGGAAAGCCTCGCCGATATGGAAGCAAAGAATTTTGACGCGCTCTTGCAAGCGCTAAAGGCAGATCCCCAACTGACTGATGTTCGCTTGTTGCCTTCGCTCCTCGTCCCAGAAAAACGGACCGTACCTTATTTGCGCGAAGCGGCAGCCCGTATTCAAGCAGATCTCCTGTTCGTATATGCGACGCGCATCCAGACGTTTCGCCGAGACCGCTTCCTCAAGCCCAACGAAGTACATGCGCAGTGCGTCGCCGAATCTGTTCTTTTGGACGTCCGAACCGGAATTGTTGCCGAAACCGCGCGTGCTACAGAGAACATCTCTTTAACGAAGACAGCCGCTGATTTGAACTTCGAAGAGACGGTTGCTCGGGCGGAGTCGGACGCAAGAGGCAAAGCTCTTGTCTCGCTAGCGCAAACGGTCGTGAAGCGTCTGGCGAAGGCCGACTAAAAGCACGAAAGGATGGACACTCGGGGGGATGAGTGTGTCGCTTCCGCCATCAAGTCAGGTTCGTTATACTGGAGCCGGATGGACGTCGAACGCACAATTTCGGATATTGAGCGGTTGGAGCGTTTATTCGCGACCCCGGACACTCGTCCCCTGACCGCTACCGATATCTCGGCCGCCAATCGTCGCCATGATGAGAAGCAAGCCAACAGCCCGTGGTTTCGGCTATGGCAGGCTTACGGCCTCTGCTGCCGGACTGACGCTCCAATTCTTCAACTGCCGGAAGGCAGACGGTAGTCTTCCCGCCAATTTTCAAATCCGACGCTCAGTGACAGCTTTACTTCTGCTTGACCGCGATTACGGAAATCTCAACCCGGGCGTGGTTGACCAGCGCTCCTGCCTGAATAGTCGTTCGTGCCGGTTTCGGATCGGGTAGAAAAGCTTTGTAGACTTTATTCATGTCGCCGAATTCATTGATGTCGGCCAGATAGACGTTCACCGACACAATATCCTTCAGCTCGAATCCCGCCGCCTTCACTACTTTCTCAATCGTCTCAAGCGTGGCTTTGGTTTCCGCGCCGATTCCGCCGGGAACTAGTTTGCCAGCCGCGTCTAATCCCTGTTGCCCGGCGACATAAAGAGTGTTGCCGGCGACGATTCCATCGCTGAATGGCAGATTATTGGAGCTGGAGAGATTGACAGCTTTGTTCTGGGCGTAGCCGCACTGCCAGGCGGGAACAATCGCTAGCGTGAGCGCTGCGAGAAAAAGCACAATTCTTGAAAGTTCCGAATGTAATTTCATTGCTTCCTCCTAGTCAACGATTCCTAAAATCATTTCGTTAGATACGGTAGAAATCCTCGCGTTTTGGTTCGAATGCGATAGACCGAAGTGGTCGCCGTGATGTAAAGCGTGCGATAGTCCTTGTCACCCCAGGTCAGGTTTGCCGGTTGTTCCGGAGTGACGATTGTGCCGAGATGATTTCCGTTCGCATCCCAAACCCAGATGCCCTTCGGCCCGACGACGAACAGATTCCCCTTCTTGTCGGCCTTCATTCCATCGGGCACGCCTTCGCCTTTGTTGCCGGTTTCGTCTCCGAACACATGGCCGTTGTTGAGCGAACCGTCGGAGGCCACATCATATACGCGGATCTTCTTGTCGTCGTCGCTGTCTACGTAAAAATGCTTGCCGTCGGGCGAAAACGCCAGCCCATTCGGCTGTTTCAGATCCTGAATCAGCAGGCGCAAATTGCCTTTCTCGTCGAGGCGATAGATTCCTTCAAATGGCAGCTCCTGAGTCATGCCGGCAACGAAGTCCATGGTCGGATCGGAGAAATAGAGCGCGCCATCGGGCCCGACGATCACGTCGTTGGGCGTGTTCAACTTCTTACCGTCATAGTGGTCGGCGAGAATGTTGTATTTTCCGTCCGGCGTCACTTCAATGATCGCCCGCAAGATGCTGGCGCAGTCAATCAGGCGGTGCTGGCGGTCGAAAGTATTTCCGTCCGGATCGCCGAGCGAGATGACTTCGTCTTTTTTGCCGTCCGGGTAGAGACGAAAAATTTTGTTTAAAGTTTCATCGCTGACGTAGAGAAATCCCTTGGGGTCCCACATGGGGCCTTCGGTGAATCCGAAACCGGAGCCTACTGTGTCCAACTTCGCGCTGTGGTCGATCAACTTCCAAAATTGCGGCGAAAGAGCTTCGAGCTGAAAGTCGCGTTTTGGTTTTTGTTCCTGGGAAGAACCTGGCGCTGAGAAGAAAAATAAAGACGCGGTAAAGACAAAAGCAAGAAGAGTGTTCGAATGCTTCATGATTGCGGTTCCTCGCGAAAAACCTGACATCTCTAGTGCGGAAGAGCGAAAACGAAGATATCGCTCTGCGCGGCAATAGCAACATATTGAACGCCATCAACCGCATAAGTCATTGGCGAAGCGACAAATCTTTGTCCCGTGTTGAAATGCCAAAGCGCGCGGCCGGTTGCGGCGTCCACGGCTTCGAAAGATTCGGAGTCATCGCCGAAAAACACCAGCCCTCCGGCCGTGGTCATGGTCCCGCCCCATGAGTAGCCACGGCCGATTTGGTCATAGCGCCACGCAGGCTTCCCGTCTGCCAGGGACAATGCCAGCAACACTTTGTGAGAGTGTTCGTCAGGCGGCCGTTTTGTGCCGGTGTTGTAGTAAGTTTCGCCCCGAACAAACTTCCTCGGAATGGCGAAATATTCATCACAACTCTCGAGTGCCATTACGTAGAACAGCTTCGTAGTGGGGTTATAAGACGGTGCATACCAGTTTGTAGCGCCTGTGACTCCCGGACAGATCACCGTGCCTTTCGGCGTAGGAACTAATCCGCTAAGTACCGGGCGACCGGTCGCGTCGATGCTTTTTGCCCAATTCAATTTTTCTACGAAAGGAGTTGCACTCAGATATTTCCCGTTCGTGCGATCAAGAACATAGAAGAAACCATTTCGATCAGCCTGGGCGAGCAAATGACGCGTAGCACCGTTCTCTTCTGTGTCGATCAGCACCGGAGTTTCGGTGGCATCGTAGTCGTATAAGTCGTGCGGCGTGAACTGGAAGTACCACTTCAATTTACCGGTGTCGGGATCGAGAGCAAGGACGCAGGCGGTGTAGAGATCGTCACCCGGGCGAGTGTCGCCGACATAGTCTGGCGCGGCGTTGCTTGTCGTCCAATACAAGAGGTTGAGCTCCGGATCATAGGTCCCCGGCAGCCAAGTTGTACCGCCACCGTACAGGTATGAATCTCCCGGCCAACTTGAGGAGCCGAATTCTCCAGGGCCGGGAATAGTCCAGAATTTCCACCTGAGTTTCCCGGTCTCAGCATCGAACGCAGCGATGAAGCCGCGAACGCCGGAGTCGCCGCCGGACGTGCCAACAATCACCAGGTCTTTTACCACAAGAGGCGCGCTGGTTGCGCCATAGTGGTCGCGTTTGTCGGCGTACTGAACATCCCATCGCAAGCCGCCGGAGCGTGCATCAAGGCAGAGCAAATGTGCGTCATCGGTTTCTGAATAGACACGGTCATGCCAAACCGCCACACCGCGGCTCTTGTGTGCTGCGGCATCATCGAGCAAGCCTGAACTGATTGGGCGTTCGTAGTGCCAGAGTGCTCGGCCGGTACGCGCGTCCAGTGCGAAGACGTTGTTAGCGGAGGTCACGAACATCACTCCGCCTACAACGACCGGCGTGACTTCCAGATTTTGAGAATTGCCGGGATGAAATACCCATGAGGCGCGCAGTTGCGCAACATTACTCGTATCGATTTCATGCAGGCTGCTGTAGCGGCGGCCGCTATAGTCGCCGTTGTAGGAAGTCCAGTTGGCTCCGACTGGTTGCGCGACCAAGTCTTCCGATTGAACGTTGATGGTTGCCGATATCGGGGAGGCAGTCGATTGTGCGGTTACGCACAACCGAGTGGAAGCAACAAGCAAGATCAAAGCGAATGTCGGACCCAATCTCATCAATGGCTGTCCCCGGTATCGATGCGCACTTCATTGAGAGATCCGCGGTCAACGCCGTTTTCGTCCTGCAGGTGAAGTGATACGCGAGCGGAGTTGGCTGGAGGAGTAAGTTCTCTGTCGAGCGAAACCAGCTCAGCCGGAGTCACATCAGCGACAGGACCAGTGCCAAGAAACGCGCCGTGCTCGCTATAGAAGCGTGCTACGAGATGTCCAGCGAAGAAGACTCCGAAGGAACCCGAAAGCCTGAGTTTGCCATTCTCCTGCGTCGCCAGGAGAGGCTTGATCAAAACGCCAGCGTCAGTCACACCGTGAAACTCTTCTCCAGCGCGGGTGGGAAACCATTGCGTCTCGAATTCGCAGCTTTCGCCAGCGCGCAATTTGCACATGGGACTATTCAGCTCAGCTTCCAGATAAGTAGGGCTGGCATCGGGATCGGCGGGCATGGAAGGAATTCCATCGTCACTGAGGTGCAGCTCAGGGCCATTGGTCCAGAAGATGACAGAAGCCTTGCCGGGATACTGCTTTGTTTCTTCGTACTCGAAGCGTTCGACCATAGCGTAACGACTGTTGCCGTCGACCACTGCGAGCCATCCTCCGGGTGAATCGATCCAGAGCTCAGCCGCCATGTGCACGTAGTGTACGGTGAACAGCCCGTCGTCCCTTACTTTGACCGCAGGATTTTGTGCCGGACCGAAGCGAACGTGATAGCGATTGAGATAACTGCTTGCAGGGTTTGCAGGAGTGAAGGTCCGGAAATTCTGATTGAAGCCGGTGGGCGAGGAGGAATCGGAGGTGTTGTATTGCGACACGGATTGCATCGACCAGTCGACAGTGTGGCCGGAAATATTTTTCATCGTTGCGTGGAAGCGGATGCGTGGTGAATCGCTGTCGATGCGGATGGTGCGCGAGAACTGAATCCCGGTTTGCGGATCGGCCGGGCCGGTCAACTCCACCTCGCAATTATTGCCTTCCGAAAGTTTTCGAAAGGTGAATGCTCCATCGTCGAGAAGATCGGAGTTACCAACCCAGTGCTGTTCGTCGTCGTTGCCCTCGGGAAGCAGCCATAGCTTGTCGCCACCGTAGTTGAACCATTTGTCATTCGTGGGTGGAAGATACTTGCCGGCTAGCTGCGGATTCACAAACAGATAAGGATGGCCGGCGAAGGTGACCTGAATGAGCCGTCCGCCATTTTGGGGCACGAAGACCAGTTGTACCCAGCTGTTCGACAGTTGTTGCGCATTCCACCCTTTGTAGTTTACCGGTTCAATCCGGCAAGTTGCCGCGCTTTGCGGTTTTGCTGGAGGATGTGCTTGTGCGGCGACGGTGGTTGCCAAGACAAGCAGCAGAGCGCGAACCGCAGGTCGAAAACGTTGCGTTCTCATAAGAGTCAGTTTCCTGGAGAGCTAATGAGCGTACCATGCCGGAAGAAGAACTCTGCGCCAGAAACGCTTTAATAACGCAAAACAAAAAACAATGAAACGAAACATTTCGATTTGCGTCAAGCACATTCTGTGATATATCAAAAAATTGTGATCAACACACGGGGTGAACTCCAGTGGCTGTGTTCGCGCCTCAGCATCGTCGGCTTCTTGCTTCTGACCGCGTCTTCGGCTCTGGGCCAAAGGCAAGTCGATCCCACCTGGTTGTATCGCTTTGTTCCCCAACTCAGCCCTACGCAAGTTGATCTGTCTTCTTCGTCTTGTCACTACAAGGCAATTTTCGGTGAAGGAGACAGCGAAGATCGCGCAATGCAAAATGTGGCGCGCTTTGGAGAAGCCGCGATAGACGCGAGCGGAAAATGCCAGGAAGTCCAGTATGACCGGAAGGAAGAGCTCTACTTTGTTCTCGAAGGCAAGGGGGTTCTGCGCTACGCCGGTCAGGCGTATCCGTTACGGGCGAACGATTTCACCTACATCGCGCCGGATACAAAGCATTCCATTGAGAACAATTCTGGGGAACCTTTGCGCGTGGAGGTCATGACGTTCAAAATTCCGTCTTCAATCGCGATCGCCGCTCCGCCGAAAGAGCCGAAGATCGTAAATATGGACGTTTTGAAGGAAGAGACCGTAGGCGGTCATCCGACATCGGTGCTTTACAAACTGATGGCCGGTCCGCGAACCGGAACGCGCGACGCGATCGACCAGGCGTACGTGGTGGTCAGTCTTTTTTGGATGGATTTCGCGCCGGGCGGAACCAACTTTCCGCATCACCATGAGTCCGCCGAGGAGATTTACCTGGTTGTCGACGGCCAGGGCGAAATGGTTGCCGGTGGCGGAACGGATGGCGTCGAGGGGCGCCATCCATCCAAAGCCGGAGATGCGTATTATTTTCGCCCTAACTGTACTGTAGGCTTCTACAACCAGAACAAGCCGGGAGCCAAGGCCCATATTCTGGCGGTACGGTCGCGAATTCAGCTTCCCAAAGAGGAAGACTAATTTGTCTCTGTTGCTTTAAGGTAGAGCGGTTACTGAGGAGATTTCATAATGGAAATTCAGAATTCCAGTCGGCGATCTTTCTTTAAATTAGCAGCCGCTGCACCACTTTTGACGCAAATTGCCGCGCGCGATCTTTATGCGCAGGCCGCGACTGCGGTTGGCAAGGATCCACGGAGGAACATTTACACGGAACTCGGGGTGAAGACGATCATCAATTGCCGCGGAACGTGGACATATCTCAGCGGATCGCTCGAATTTCCTGAAGTGCGGCAGGCGGAACTCGAAGCCGCAAAATATTTCGTCAACATGTTCGATTTGCAACGTGGAGTTGGGCGGCGCCTGGCGGAGTTGACAGGAGCTGAATCGGGAATCGTAACCTCCGGTTCGGCGGGCGCGATGGCTGCCGCAACTGCCGCCTGCATTGCCGGAACCGACGACAAGAAAATCTGGCAATTGCCGGATACTACCGGCCTGAAGCACGAAGTCGTCATGGTTGGCGGTCGCAGCGCATTTGACAGCGCGATTCGTCTCGCGGGCGGGAAATTAGTGCTGGTTTATTCGCCGGAGGAACTGGCCAATGCGATCAACGAAAACACGGCCATGATTTACACCACCGATCTCGGCGACAAGCTACAGAAAGAATTGAACGTCGCCAAAGACCACAAAGTGCCGATGCTGCTCGATGACGCCGCCGGAATTCCGCCGGTTGAAAATGCCAAGCTGTACGCGAAGATGGGAATCGATCTCTATTGTTTTTCCGGCGGCAAAGGCTTATGCGGACCACAGTGCACGGGACTGCTTCTCGGACGGAAAGACCTGATCGAAGCCGCGCTGATGAACAGCAATCCGCGGGAAGGCGCGGTGTGCCGGCCGATGAAAGTCGGGAAAGAAGAGATCATTGGCTGTCTTACGTCGCTTGAGACGTGGCTGAAACTCGATCTCAAAAAACTCAATGCCGAGTGGAATGCGCGTATCGATAAAATTCGCAAATTGGTCGACACAGTGCCCGGAGTGAGAACCGACGTCTACATTCCCGACGATGGCAATCGCTACCCGACGCTCAGGGTTTATTGGGACACGCAGGCCTGGAACTACGGCGTCTCTGACTGCGTGAATGAATTGAGGGCGAACGACCCTGTAATCGAGGTTTTGGGCGCAGATAATCCGAGCCTGGTCACAGCGGTGCGTGAGGGAAATCCGAAGCCGACGGCGAAAGAAAGAAAAGCTCCCGACCACATCGAGTTAGTTTCAATGACCATCAAGCCGGGCGAGGAAATTATTGTCGGACAAAGACTGCGCGCGATTTTGCGAGCGGCACAGAAAAAGTCTAAAGCTGCATAGCGAATGGAAGGTTGCGACTTGAAAACGCGCGCTCAAAAAATTCGCGTTGATTTCTGTCTGGCGGTCAGCGTGCTCTTGTTAGCCGTGCCCGCAGGGGCGCAGATCAAGGCTGTTAACTCCGAACAATCCGCGCAAGAGAGCCGTTTTTCGTCACCGGCGGTTGATGCCGGCGACTACGTTTACATTTCCGGCCAAGCTCCCAGGCGCGCGGACGGCAGCATGCCCGCTGCATTTCCCGATCAAGTCCGCCAGGCGCTCGAAAACGTGAAGACCATCGCCAAAGCCGCGGGACTCACGATGAACAACGTCGTGTATACGCAGGTTTACCTCGAAGATGTTGGCAAATACGAAGAAATGGATCACATCTTTGGCGAGTACTTTCCCAAGACTCCTCCTGCTCGGGCTGTGCTCGGCGTCGCAAAAGTGCCCGGTGCAGCAATTGAGATCAATGCAGTTGCCGTGCGCGACCTGACCGGCAAGCGCGCTATCGTCCCGCCAAATTTCAAATCGATGGGTTCAGCTTCCCCGGGCATGCTCACACACGATCGGCTTTTTGTTTCGAGCATGATGGGCGCTGATCCAGCGACCGGAAAAGTACCGGACGATGCCGCGGCTCAGGTCGATCTCGCGCTCGACGGGGTTCATGCGGTTTTGAAAGCCGCCGGCCTCGATATGGCGAACATGGTTTTTGTGAATCCGTATCTGACCTCTGAAATTCCGCATCGAGTGATGAACGAGCGGTATGCGCGGCGGTTTGAATTCGGCAACACGCCCGCGCGGGCAACCATTGAAGTGACCAGCTTGCCGGGCGGAGCACACATTGAATACACGGGCGTCGCTGTCCGTGACTTAAGCCAACGTAAAGCGGTTCGCCCCAAGAACATGCCACCGAGCCCAACCGCCAGTCCGTGTGTTTTTGCCGGTGACACATTGTATTGTTCGGCGAAGGACGGGTTCATTCCCGGGCCACACGGCGGGATTTTTGCCACCACGACTCAACACCAACTCCGTCAAACCATGCGCAATCTTCTCGACAACCTCGAAGAGGCAGACATGAATTTCGACGAGGTCGTCTCGACAAACATTTATCTCGATAACTTGTCGGACAAGTCCGTGTTCGATCCGATCTATGCCGAATATTTTGGTCCGGTGATGCCGTCGTCAACGACCATCCAGCAGATTGCGCCGACCGAGCGCAAAGCCGACGACAAGGGGCAATTTCCCGGGCTGGAGCAAGTTTCCCTAATCGCAGTGAGAAAACGTGGCACCAAGTGAAATGCGGCAAAAAGCCCGGCCTTTCATTCCCCTTCACATCGGTGTGAGATGGTCCCCCGAAGCCCCAGTATTTCTTGATTTTGGTGCTCTGCTTTCATTTCTTGCTTGACAACGTACCTATTCGATCATAAAAGATAACGAACGAAATGATACGCTCAAGAACTCAGGCCGCCATCCGGCAGGCCTTCGGTGTCTCCTGCAATCGGTTTGCGCTGTTCTGCGTTGTTCTCTCTTTTTTTACGATATCCAAAGCGGTGTCCGGGTCGGATGAGACGCCTTGGACGCACTATGTTCGCATCGGTGCGTATGGCTTGCGAAGCGACAACGCTGACCAGATTGTCCAAAATGCGCAACGCGATGGAGTTTTCGGCATTGAGGTCGACAACGACATCGAAGGGCGGTACGAAAGCTTTAACGATCCCAGGGAAAAGTTAAAAGCCATTCACGCGGTCGCTGAAAAGGCCCATGCGGCAGGGAACTACGCGTTCGTCTACGTTGCCGGAACGGAGTGCATCACCGCGAATGCAGACAGCACACCGCACTCACTGGCCAAAGAACATCCGGATTGGCTGCAGCGAAAGATCACCGGCGAGCCGGCAATTTTCGGCGGGGGAACTGCATTCTGGATCAGAAAGGGTGACGAAGATGTCTGGGTCAGCCCCTATGCTCCTGCCTGGCGCAAGATCTACATGGAGCGGATCAGGCAGATTGCGGGCACCGGAATCGATGGGATCTATGTCGATATTCCTTATTGGATGACGCACTTCGAAGGCTGGGAAAACACCTGGGCGAGCTTCGACGACTACACGGTTGAGGCATTTCGCAAGCAAACCGGCCTGAATGCCAAGAAGGACCTGAAGCTAGGAGATTTCTCCGATCCAAATTTTCGCAAGTGGGTGGATTTTCGGATTCAGACATTCACCGACTTCATGCACGAGATCGCGCAGAATGCGAAATCAGTCAGGCCGGACATTCAAATCATTCCCGAAATTTATCCCGGAATTGAGGAAGCCGCGGTGCGCGTCGGGGCCGATGTGTACAGCCTATATCCCGTGGTAGATGTGATCGCTCATGAATACGAGTTCGGAGAAGGCGATCACATGGCGGTTTTGCGAAAGCCGCTGGACTGGTTCGACTATCAGGTTGGCATGCATTCGTTTCGCGCATTTGCCGAAGGAAAGCCGACGTGGATTCTGAACTATTCGTGGGATGGGCAGAAGAACCTCGATCGTCGCGAAGGAATGAAAAACCTGGCCATGTCAGAAGTGATGGCCAACACGAATTTCTGGGACGCTCCCGGACACTCGATGGCCGGCTCAAACGACTATCCGACGCGGCGGGAAATTTTCGCGTGGATCAAAGCCAATGAGAAGACGCTCTACGATCCGCGCACTCCAATTTCTCCAATTGGCGTGTATTTCTCGCCGGAAACGCGTGATTACTTCGCCGATGAATTCATCTCGTCATACCGTGGGATATTGATCCTGCTGATGCAAAAGCATCTCGAGTTTCAGGTTGTGACGCCACGCACTTTGGCGACCTTCGCAGGCAACACACTGGTTCTTCCGAACGCTCGCATTCTCAGTGACGATGAAAAAACGCAGTTGCGCAAGTACGTGGAGAGCGGCAGGAAGCTGGTTGTTACAGGTGAAGACGCGACCCAACTAGGCGGCGAACCGAACGTCGTAGCTTTCAGCAAATGCCCCGGAGCGGACTACTACGCCAGGCTGCAGAAGAATTTCGAGTCGGCCACTCCCGATGACGAAAAAGAGTTTCTCGCGAGCCTGAAATCGATGCAGAAAATCCAGGTGACGGCAGGGACATCCGTGGCCACGTCGATCGCGAACGTAGATGGATCCGCGCACGTTTTTTTTGCGAATTTCACCGGCTTGCAGAGTAGAGGGAATCAAGTCCAGACGGCGCAGAGTGGAATCGAGGTCAAGATCCAAGGAACAAACAAGCAACAGGGATTTTTTCTTCCCTTTCTCGGCCAGGCATCGCCGCTCGAAGGCAAAGCCGACGGTGATGGAATGATCTTCAACCTGCCGCCAATACAGAAAGGCGCGGTCTTCTGGCTACAGCCTTGAGCTTTGGGGCGGCAAACTGTCGGCAGATCACGAATTCGGGTTTCAATATCCCGAAGAAAGAGTATGGAGCTGATTATGAAAAACACTGCGAAATTTTCTCGCGCACTTCTGGTTGCGTTGGCGGTGTGTGTTTCGGCGATTGCGCTTTTCGCCCAGGGAACTTATCGGTCGCAGATCAGGGGCGTTGTCTCGGACTCGAGCGGCGCCGTGGTCCGCGATGCCAAGGTCACGATTACAGAGTCGGGGACAAACATAACCAGTTCCATCAAAACTAACGACAAGGGCGAATATTTCTTTACCAGCCTTCGCCCGTCAACCTATTCCGTGAAGGTTGAGGCGCAGGGGTTTCGGCCGGAAGAACAGACCGGCATTGTGTTGGCGGTCGATCAGCAATCCAGTCTGAATTTCACGCTCTCTCCCGGCTCAATCAGCACCGAAGTGCAAGTAAACACCACCGCTCCACTACTTGATACCGGAAGCTCCACCCTCGGAACTGAAGTCACCAATCAATACATCAAGGAGATTCCGCTCCCCGGCCGCAACTTCTTTGGCCTTGCATTTCTTTCCGGTGGAGTGACTGAAACCGCCGGGTCAGGCACGACTGACAACTACCCTTCGGGAACAAATTTCGTTTCAAACGGTCAACGCAACGCGACGGCGGAAGTTCGCATTGACGGGTCGCTGATCAGCGCGCCGGAACAAGGCGAAGGTGCGACCAGCAACGTGTATTACGAACCTTCCGTTGAAGTCGTTCAGGAATTCAAGGTCCAGAACAACAGCTTTTCCGCGGAGTTCGGCAACAATGGCGGCACGGTCGTGAATATGGCGCTGAAGAGCGGCACGAATAATTTTCACGGCAGCGGCTGGTGGTTCGGACAGCGATCTGGGACTGACGCGCGCGACTTTTTCAATCCGGAACCGAATGAAAAACCCAAGCACGTTCGCGATCAGTATGGATTCTCGGTTGGCGGGCCCATCATTAAGAACAAGACCTTTTTCTTCGGCGACATCGAGAAGGTGCGCAATAATTCACCGGTAAACATCGATGCCAGTGTGCCCACGCTTGCCGAGAGAACCGGTGATTTTTCAGGGACCGTAAACCCAATTTACGACCCGATCATCTGTCAGCCAAACTGCCAATCGAGGCCGCAAGTGGGTTCGCAACCCGGCGGGACGCTGAATGTAATTCCGCAAAATGAGATTGATCCCATCGGGCAGGCAATGATCAATTTATATCCGAAACCAAACCTGCCGGGAGAGTTCAACAATTTTCGTACGACTGTCCTTTCGCAAGGAGGTGACTACCAGTTCGATATCAAGGTTGACCATCAACTTTCGAGCGCACAGCGGCTTTCCGCCCGCTATAGCCGGCTGAAGAGTCATTTCAGTACTCCTACCGTCCTGGGTGACGGGGACACGTTTTCAGATGGAATCGCCGGAGACTCCGTAACTGCGCAGAACGCTTCCCTCGAATATGCCTGGACGATCAATCCTCGGGTTGTGTGGACCAATCATTTTGCGATTGATCGCGTCCGTGAACCCGTAACCGAAAATTATCCTACTTTGACCAGTGTTGGATTGCCCTCTTACCTCGCCGCGAATTCCGGTATTGACCGCATGCCAACAATTGGAATGTGCGCCCCCGACGGAGGTTGTTCTCAGCCCTGGAGCAGCCTGTACGACCAGTGCTGCACGGACACAAATTTTGCCCATACGCTCTATAGCTACTCCTCGCAACTGTTGATCTCGCACGGATCGCACCTGATGACAATGGGTGGCGAGCAGCGAGTCTTTTTCAATAATTTCTTCCAGCCGCCGAATCCCACCGGCCTGTTCAACTTTACCGACGACGTCACATCCGGCAGCCCGAACAGCGGCGCCGGCTGCCCGCCGGTTGGCCCCGCTTGTGGCTCGCAAGGAAATCCCTTCGCAAGTCTTCTGTTCGGATACCCAGACAACGGCAGCAGCCTTAACATCTACCCGGCAGTCGCGAACAAATCGATAGAAACTGGGTTTTACTTCCAGGATGATTGGAAAGTGAACTCAAAGCTGACCTTGAACCTGGGCATGCGCTACGAGTGGAGCACGCCCTATACGGAGCGGTCGAATCGAATCGAGTTCAGCGATTTCACCGGCGACAGCGGAATGAACATCGATTTGAGTAGCGGCAATCAACTGGTACAAGATGCAAATGGAAATACTCTTAATTTTGGGCTTCAGGCCTTGGGAGTAGGACCGAAGCAACTGGTAGGAACCACGCTGTTTCCGAACACTGCGCACATGCGGCACGTTCCTGTGGACCGCAACAATTGGGGGCCACGCCTCGGCTTTGCGTATCAGCTGGACCAGAACACGGTGCTGCGCGGCGGCGCTGGAGTGTACTACGGGATGAGTGTAGCCACCAATTTTCAGTATCCGGGAACGGCGTTTCGCAAAAGTGCGACCATGTTCTTCACTACAGACAACTTCAACACCCGTGCAGCCACCCTGTCCGATCCGTTCCATGGTGGCGTAACCGGTCCTCAAGGCGAAACCTATGGCAAACTCGCGGAGTGGGGCTATGCGAACGGGAATGATCTTGGAACTACAGAAGCCCAAAACGCGGATATTTACCAGTGGAACCTTGGGATTCAGCGCCTGCTCCCAAGTCAAATCGTGATTGCAGTGGATTACTCTGCCAACCGCAGTACCCATCTTCCGTTCGGCGGATACTCCAGCACGCGCAATCGGGACTTCATCTCCTCCGCACTCTTAGCCAAGCTGCGTAACGATCCCAATTTCTTGGCGATCGGCGGCACAGGCGATCCTTCTGATTCGCTGGCTACACCGGTAACAAATCCGTTTTGCTCACTATTTGGCGGGAGCGGCTGTGCATTCAATGCTGGCCCCGCGATCTTCAACGAGCCCGATTCTCAATACGGCAACCCGACACTTCCGCTGGTAAACCTTTTACGGCCCTACCCGCAATTTGACGGCGACTTTGAAGGGCTTCCGCGGCTGGTCGCCAACTCCTGGTACAACTCGATGCAGATCCGGTTCCAGAAGCGCACCACGCACCACGTGAGCTTCGAAGGAAGCTACACGTTTTCAAAGTTCACGGACAATTCCTCGACCGGCGCCAACGCATTTGTGGGCACGCTCAACAATGGCAACCCGCAGCAGTTAGATAATCTCGCCGCGGAACACAGCATCAGCGCCAATGACACACCCCACCGCCTTGCAGCGGCCGTCGTTTTTGATTTACCCATCGGGCGTGATCGCTGGATAGGAAGCGGAATGAACCGCGTATTGGATGCGGTCATCGGTGGCTGGTCAGTCTCGACGCTAGTTTCCGAACAGTCGGGTCAGCCCTTGTCTATATATATGAGCAATAACCGGCTGCAAGACGGAAATCAGAGGCCCAATGTACTATGCGGCGGCTCGACAGGAATTGGATCGAACCGGGGGGCGGTAACCCAGCTGCCGGTTTTGAATCTTGCCTGTTTCGCTGATCCCGGCGATCAGGTGCCCGGCGATGGCCCCCGATATTTCTCAGGACTGAGGACGGATGGCATTCACAACTTCGACGCCAATCTCTACAAAGAGTTCACGCCGCGTGAAGGCATGACCTTACAGTTGCGGGCCGAGGTCTTCAACACATTTAACACGCCTCGGTTCGCGCCTCCGGATACGTCTGCCGATCCGGGCAACCCCCAATCGCAGTTCGGCCTGATCGAGTCAACTGCTTCCGGATACTCGCCACGAAGTATCCAGTTCGGCGTGCGATTCGAGTTCTAAAGATCCGTGGTTTGTGGCTCGTGAGTCGCGATTCATCGCTCGGGGGCTGGTGACTCGTAATTGACGACGAAATGCCCGTAAGTCGTGCTTGATCTTACAAGAATTCGTCGTTTATATAGCGCACCGCGTAGGACGTCACGAATCAGTAGCCGCTCAATTACGAGCCACTAATCACGAATCACCGAGCCAGGAATCCGATCTAGATACTTTTGTGTAGTTTCATAGCCTACACAAATGCACATTTGAGATCGAATATGATCGAAATCTCAGATCGTTCAGATCGAGAAGAATGGCCGAAATCTGGTAAGTGTTTGGAATATCGGAAATAACTGCTACTTTCGTTTGACTGCTGTATCGTAGAATTTGATCCGAAATGCTCGCTGAAGAGAGACGTTTTCAAATTCGCGAAATTCTGACCGGACAACGGACGGTATCGGCCTCCGAGCTTTGCAACCGGTTGAGAGTGACATCAGCCACCATCCGCCGGGACTTGGCCGCATTGGAGCAGGAGGGAGTCCTGGTTCGCTCGCATGGGGGCGCGGTATCGCGCATGTCGAGCACCAACTTCCAGCCCACATACGACGCGTTGCTGAGGAGCGAAAACGAAGAAAAGCGGGCAATCGCACGCGCGGCTGAGCAATTAGTGCTGGACGGAGATACGATTTTTCTTGAGAGCAGTACGACCGTATTTGAGCTCGCGCGGCGCCTGGTTCACCGGCACCGCCTGATGGTCGTGACGAATTCTCCCACCATCGTCTGCGAACTTCAGCGCAGTGCCGGGGTGACGGTCATGTGCACCGGGGGCGATTTGATGAAAGACACGTTCTGTCTTTCGGGGGAGTGGGCGCAAAGGGCGCTATCAGAAATACGGCTGGACAAAGCGATCCTGGGCGTAAGTGCAATTGATCCGGCATACGGAGTCTCAACTGCGCACCACGCGGAGGCGCAAATAACCAGAATGGTTTCAAGGGCGGCGAAGACCCGGATCGCGCTGGCCGATCACACCAAATTTGGGCGGCAAAGATTTGCGTTTGTCGGACCGGTGAAAGATATTGACATTTTGATAACTGATGCCGGCACGGAACCTGAATACATTAGGGAACTGCGTGATGCCGGACTCCAGGTAATTATCGCTGATTCTGGTGAAGCAAAGGGAACAATTCAAGCACATTCACACAACAACGTTGACAATCGCTCACATGCAGACTAGCCTAGGGCTGCAACTTGGCAAGAAATTAGCCTTGTTCGTCACGTTCCGCGGAAAACATCGACAATGAACATGACTTCTTTATCTACGCCGCGATTCCCGTGTCTGGCCGGAGAGATCTTCGGTAGAGGTGAAGCTTGCCAATTTTGACGCCGAAAGATGGAGGGGGACAACCGTCAGATTTTGGTAAGTATTCGCTTGCCGAGATTGCCTCGCAGCCGCAGTGCTGGATCAATTGCCTGAAGCGGCTCGAGAAGGGCGGAACCCTTCGGGAAATCGCCAAAAGATTTGTGAGCAGTCCGGAGTGGGTTTTCGTCGGATGCGGATCGAGCTACTACATTGCGCTTGCGGCGGCCGCGAGCTGGACCTCAATTACCGGTACGCGGGCACGGGCAGTGCCGGCTTCTGAACTGTTGCTTTTTCCGGATTTGGCGTTTAGCGGGATGAAGGAGTTTGTTCCGGTTTTGATCTCGCGTTCCGGGCAGACGTCTGAGGTTCTGCGAGTGGCGCAGTTGCTCAGCGACAAGCGAATCCCGAGCGTGGCGATTTCATGTGCTCCCGGCCAAAAATTGGAAAAGATGGCGACCGCTGCCATCCTTCTTCCCGACGCTGACGAGCAGAGCACAGTCATGACACGATCTTTTACGTCAATGCTGCTCGCATTGCAGTGTTTAGCTGCAACGGTTGCGGGTAATCATGGTCTTCTCGAAAGCTTTCAAAGTCTGCCGGCTGTGGCAGAAAGAGTTTTACGCGATCTGCCGCAGAGGATGCGCAAATTTATCGATGATAGTTCGTTTTCGGATTACGTATGCCTGGGACAAGGGCCTTACTACGGCCTTGCTTGCGAGTCGGCCCTGAAAGTAACGGAGATGTCGTGCACCTACTCCCAGTCGTTCCATACACTTGAATTCAGACACGGCCCTAAATCGATCATAAGTGGCTCAGTGCTCACGACCTTTCTGCTTTCTGGCAGCAACCACGACGCAGAGGTCGAAGTGCTGGAGGAGATAAAAGAGTTGGGGGCTAAGACCCTTGTAGTTGCGAGCCATGTTTCCCGACGTGCTCGCGCGTCTGCCGATTTCGCCGTGGATCTTGAATGTGATCTTCCGGAAATTTCGTGCCTAGCGCCATTCGTCTTCGCTGGCCAATTGGCGGGCGCTTTTACAGCCCTCCGAAAGGGCCTTGACCCTGATAATCCCGCCAACCTGAGCCGAGTAGTAGTTCTGGCGGATTGAAGCAAGCGCCGCGCGAGATGCCTCAATTCGACGTCACAATCGCTGGGGAATTGAATCTGGATCTGGTTCTCTACGGGCTGCCAAGCGATTTGCCGCCCGAGCGAGAGATCATTGCCAATGACATGGCACTGACCCTCGGCGCTTCCTCTGCCATCGTGGCACACAATCTTGCCATCCTTGGCGACCGGGTCGGATTCATTTCGCGCATCGGCAAAGACTCCCTGGGTGACGCGGCGCTTGATCGACTTCGTGGGGCGGGGGTCGATGTGTCACACGTGCGCCGATCAAATGATGCGGGAAGTGGACTGACAGTCATTCTGCATCATGGGACATGGCGGAATATTCTCACCTATCTGGGAACCATTGCGCAGTTGACATTCGAAGATCTGGATATCAAGTACCTTTGCGCGGCCCGTCACTTTCACCTTTCGTCTTTTTACCTGCAAACAGCGCTGCGCCCTCGAGTCGTAGACCTTTTCAAAGTTTTGAAGGCTGCGGGACTTACCATTTCGATGGATACAAATGATGACCCCGAGGATCGTTGGGAGGGGCTACGCGAAGTGCTTCCATACGTTGATGTGCTGCTTCCGAATGAACGGGAGGCACTGAAAATTTCAGGTGAGCTGGACCTCAACGGTGCCCTTGCCAGCTTGGCGGAGCAGGTGCCCACAGTGGTCGTCAAGTTGGGACCCGAAGGCTCGATCGCCCGACGCGGCAGAGAACAATTCCGCGGTGTGGCAGTGAAAGTGGATGCTGTCGATACGATCGGCGCCGGCGACAGTTTTGACGCCGGCTTCATCAATCAGTACATTCGCGGCGCTGACCTTGAAACTTGTCTCACCTACGGAAATCTCGCGGGAGCACTATCGACCACCAAGCCTGGCGGAACTGAAGCTTTTCGCGATAAATCCCACCGGGAGCGGTTCTTTCGAGAGCACAAAATCGCCGGTGCTAGCTCGGGTAGAAACTAGCAGATATTAAGCGTGTTCCAGGGTGCGAGTGATCCGTTCGCCCGACCTATAGTCTCCGTCTAAAGGCGCTGCAGTCTGTCTGCTTGCTTTAGTTAAATATCGATCAAATATGCACGTTGATCTTGACAAAACGCGCACAACATAACTATATTCGCGCACAATTGAGTTTCACATATGGTCTGTTGACGTTTCCGAGGGGGAACTATGAAACGCAGACTTACTTTGGCTCTTTTCCTGGGCCTCAGCACCGCTCTCACCGCGTTCGGTCAGGTCGATACCGCTACGATTACCGGCACCGTAAGGGATTCTTCTGGCGCGGTTCTTCCGAATGTCACCGTAACCGCGACCGAAACAGACACCGGGATTGGAAGCACAGCGAAGAGTGATGGCAATGGCAACTACGTCATTACTCCTCTTAAGATCGGACGCTACTCGGTTTCGGCGGAAGGCACCGGATTCCAACCGGAGATTCGCCAGAACATCGTTCTTGATGTTCAGCAAAATCTGCATCTCGATTTTCAGCTTCGCGTGGGGTCGGTAAATCAAACTGCCAATGTCACCAGCGAAGCTCCCTTGCTTGAGACGGAAACTGCGTCGCTAGGCGACGTGGTTGCGGCGCCGCAAGTGGAAGAGCTGCCATTAAACGGGAGGCGCTACACCGACCTGGCGGAATTGACTACTGGAGTAGCGAAAGTCATTGAAGGCCCGGTCAACGGCGGTAGTTCTCCTACCAATGGGAACACGGGTGGAAGTTTCTCGGTCAACGGAACTCGCGGCGATCAGAACAACTTCATTCTCGACGGCATCGATAACAATTCGAATGACAATGGCGATGTCAGCATATTGAGCAGCGTAGACGCGATCGCCGAATTCAAAATTCAGACCTCGAACTACTCACCGGAATTTGGACGCAGCGGCGGCGCCGTAATTAACGCGAGCACAAAATCAGGCACCAATAGCTTTCACGGTGAAGCATGGGAGTTTCTGCGCAATGATGCGCTCGATGCGAGTCAATACGGATTTGGATCCGATGTGGCGAAAGCGCCATATAAGCAGAATCAATTCGGCGGAACTCTAGGTGGGCCGATAGTGAAGGACAAGGCGTTTTTCTTTCTGGATTACGAAGGAACCCGTATTCATCAGGCCCAGACTGATTTTGCGAGTGTGCCCGTTGCGGGAGAGAGTACTGGCGATTTCAGCAGTATTCTGGGTGGGCAGTCGCAGTCGTGTGGCCCGAATGGTGATCAGGCATGCGTCGACGCACTCGGTCGTCCTGTTTTCGTGAATGAGATTTTTGATCCATCCACGACTAGAACGGTGGGGGGCTCTGTTGTGCGTGATGGTTTTGGGTTCGATCCGGTCACCGGCTTACCGATTCCTGGACAGGCAAACATTATCACTTCGCCTTTGAGTTCCTTGGGCCAGGCCTATGCCAGTCTTTATCCCGCGCCGAATCAAGCCGGAACAGCCAACAATTACGTTGTGAATGCTCCCGGGTACGAGCAGACCGACCAGATGGATGCTCGAGCAGATGAAAACTTGACCAGCAAAATCCAGCTCTTCCAGAGATTTTCGTACATCAAAGACAGTCGTTTCCAAGCACCGGTATTTTCGGGAATTGCCGACGGTGGCCACTTCAATACCGGTAACAGACCACTGAACGGGGAAGGCCTGGTGCTCGGCCTGACCGACACGATGACGCCGAACTTGGTAAATGCGTTGCGGGTCGGTTTCAATCGCGTACATTACATCTCCAACGTGCCGTCGTATGGACAGCATTATCCGCCACCAAGCCTGCAACTACCGGGTGTGCCAAACAACCCTTTGATTAATGGCCTCGCGCGATTTACCCCTGCCGGTTACAACGGACTGGGTGAGCCGCTATTTACGCCGACCCGCAGCACCACCCAGGACATTCAGCTCAACGACACCCTGAGCTGGGTTCATGGCAAGCACCTGATCAAAGTCGGGCCGCAAATTCATTTTGACCAGTTCAATCTTTTGCAAATTGGGCAGCCGCGAGGGAACCTCTCCTTCAGCGGTCAGTTCACATCGGATTCGGGGTCGATCGCTGATGGAAGCGGGAATAGTGTGGCCGATATGCTCCTGGGGCTTCCCGTCAATTCTGTGATCTCGACGGTCACATACTTCGGCAATCGGCAGCACACCTATGGAGCGTTCGTCGAAGATAACTACAAGGCAAGCTCGAAGGTCACGTTTGATCTTGGATTGAGATACGACTACGCGACACCCGTCTACGAGGCGCACAATCACCAGAGCAATTTTGATTACACAAAAGGGATCATAGTGCCGGCGGGTACTCCTGGCTATCCAGAGAAACTAGCTACTCCGCACAAGGACAACTTTGCCCCGCGCGTCGGCTTGGCTTATACGCCGTTTCCCTCAAAGCCGCTGGTGGTTCGTGCAGGATACGGCCGGTTCTTCGTGTTCTATGAAATCCGTACCGGCGATCCCTTGCAGATTGATTACAACCTGCCGTTCTTTTTTGAGCCCACATTCAGCAGTGACGGGATAACGCCTTCGCCAGTGACCCTGGCGACCGGATTTACCGGACTGATCGATCCCAGCAACGCTACGTTCGCCGGTGTCACCAGTCAGGATTTCAATCCCGAGACGCCGGTGTACGACCAGTGGAACGTTGATCTCGAATATCAACTACCCGGCGGCATTCTGATCAGTCCTGCGTACGTGGGGACTAAAGGAACTCACCTGCAAGTGTTGCGCGACCTGAATCAGATTCCAACTCCGCAGGCTTCGTTTGATCCCACACTTGCGCCCTACTGCGAGCCACTGAGCCCGGGCGTCTGCCAGTTTGCAACATTCACATCGATCCAGAACCGCGGGAATTCCACTTATCATGCATTTCAATTGAAGGCGGAAAAACGGACGAGCCATGGTCTCTACTTCCTGAGCGCGTTTACTTACAGCAAGGCAATCAACGATCAGCCGGAAATCTGCTGCAACGCTCCCTGGCCGCAAGACAGTTACAACATCGCTGCCGAGAAAGGGTTGGCCGACTTCGACAATCGACTGCGATGGGTGACCAGCGTCGACTACGAGCTGCCGGTCGGGAAGGGGCGGCAATACTTGAACCAGGGCGGAGTGACCGATGCGATTCTTGGGGGATGGCACCTGGGGGGAATCATCACCTTCCGTTCGGGTTTCCCATTTTCTCCGCAAATTGGGTTTGACCCGAGCAATACAGGGTCCCCGGGGCTGCAGCGATCGAATCAGATTGGCAGCGGCCATCTGGCGAATCCGACTCCCGCCCTCTGGTTCAACATCAACGACTTTCCGGTTCCGAATTGTCCGCAAGGATGTTTTGGAAATGCCGGCAAAAACATTCTGGAGGGGCCGGGGGAAAAGACAGCAGATTTGTCGCTGCGGAAATTCTTCAATTTCACGGAGCGGACGAACCTCGAGTTCCGCGCTGAGCTGTTCAACGCGTTCAATCACCCGGTGTTTTCGCAACCCGACCCTTTCATTACGGATGGGCCGGGAGGTGCGGGGGTGATCACGTCCACGGTAATTCCGCAGCGGCAGGTCCAATTTGCTTTGAAGTTGCATTTCTAATTCGCGATCGGGGGCGAGTTTTAGAAAATGAAGCGCAGAGACTTTCTGAAGACTAGCGCCGCCTTGGCGGCCGCCGCCGAACTCGGAAGTAAAGCCCACGCGGTTGTCCCGGCCCACAACTGGGGCAAGTATGACTTCGGTTCCGGTCCGCCCGTAACAGATCGCCTGAATCAAGGGCCGTTTCCGCAATACGCGCCTTACGCCGTTATTCCCAGTGATGAAGTTGTAATGAGCACTACGCCTTCTGAAGACGTGGTCCCGAACTACGGGATGGGATTGGTCACCTACATCACCGCAGATATGGGGACCGATGAAATCAAATCCGACAATGTCTCGCAGGCGATTGAGGACCTGGTCCGATTTCCGCTGGGACAGAAGCTCTACATCCGTCCTACATGGAGGGAAGTTCAACCGAAACCCGGAAAGCTGGAATTTCCCGACTATCTGAAGCAGATCTTCGATCTAGCAAAAACAAATGACAAGCGCATCGGTCTGCGCATTCAGATGAGCGCTCCCGATTACTGGCACGCGCCGGCGCTGCCGGATTTCGTTCTCGACAAAGTGCCCACGGTTGATCTCGTAATGGATCCGCACGAGTCTCCGAAGTCAGGGGAAAGATTCCTCAAGAATCCGTACACGAAATCTCAGCCGCGGTTCGACCATCCGTTCTTTCAGCAAGCCTTCAAAGAACTGGTCGAGCAAATGGCTGGGGAATTTAATGGGAACGCGATCATTGAGTTCGTCGACACATTTTTGTATGGGTTCTGGGGCGAAGGACATACATGGCCTTTTGCGAACAATCCCTTTCCCGACTACCAAACCGCTGAACGCACGTGGATTGACATGTGGAACGTGCAGCAGGAGCACTTTACCAAGACTCCCCTGGTTACAAATACCGAACCGGACTACAGCCGGGTAGGGAATTCCGAAGTCCTGGATCGCACTGTCCGAAGTAACAACTGGATTCGCAGCGACACGATCTTTATTGAGAACGAACAAATCGAAGCGTTAAGTAATCGTCCGCCATGGACGGCGGTGATGATAGAGCAGGGAATCCCGGGTCAGCCGCCGGAAAAAGTTACCCTGCACGAAGGCATTTCGCCCTCAGATGACATCATCGCGCATGTAATGGATGTGGGCGCGAATTACTGGTCGTTGTGGAACTTCCACGAGATTAACGCCAAAAATCTTGCTGCCTACTATCAGGCGTTTCCGAAATGGTTTGATCGTATCAACCGACGAATCGGGTATCGTGTGCGGCCTTCGTTTATTTGGAGCTACGAAGATAACGGGTATCTCGGATTGATCATCGGCTTCGCCAACGACGGAATTGCCGGAGTGCCGGGAGTATTGCGCGTGACGGTCGAGAGTGAAGATGGAAAGGCATTGAAGAGCGGCTGTCTCGATGCCGGATATCCGCTGCCGGGAAAAGTGCGGCAGGCGCAATTTATTCTGCCCAAGGGAACAAAGTGGCAAGGGCTTAAGCTGCGCGCGGAAATTGAAGTGAAGGGCATGACAAACCCGGTGCGCTGGGCTTGTCACCAAAAATTGAATGATGACGGCACGCTCAGTCTGCGGCCGAATGGGCGTCACGGATAAGCACAGAAATCCTGGATCAGACTTACGAACAGTTACGGATTATTGCTGACTGAATAAGGGAAAATTTGTTGGACAACAACGCGTCCTCGCTTGCATGCACTCCACCCACGCTTTCTCGCCCGATGTTGATAACTCTTGACAAAAAATACGTGCTGAGAGAGAGTTTCGATTCGAAGCAAAACGAAACTACATCAACGATAAAGGCCAACACTGTGGGCACCAACGGAATGCTGAATGAGGAGCGCCGCCGCGCGATTGTTGACATTTTGCGGCAGAGCAAGCGCGTACTGGTTGCCGATCTGGCACGGGAATTCAGGACTTCGCAGATCACCATTCGCAAAGATTTGGAGGCGCTCGATAACCAGGGACTGATCCAGCGCACGCACGGCGGAGCATTGCCGATCCAGACGAGTGCGTTGCTCGACCCAACGCTCCGTGAGAAGGAAAAGCAGCACCGCAAGGAGAAAGGGCGGATCGCCGCCGCTGCTGCAAAGATGGTGGAGCGAGGCCAATGTATCGTGCTCGATTCCGGCACTACCACGACCGCCATTGCCAGGGCCCTTAAGGGCGTCGGTGGGCTCACGGTGGTCACGAATGCCATCAACATTGCTGCCGAACTCGATGGCAGCGAAATCGAAGTCATTCTCACCGGAGGGACGTTGCGCAAGAACTCATTTTCGCTCGTGGGCCCAATGGCGGAGCAGTCATTGCGGCAACTGAGCGCGGACATCCTTTTCTTAGGGGTGGATGGCTTCGATATCAAGACCGGGCTTTTCACCCCCAATCTTCTCGAAGCGCAAGTGAATCGTGCGATGGTCGAAATTTCGCGCAAGACTGTGGCAGTATGCGATTCGAGCAAGTTCGGCCGGCGCAGCTTGTGCAACATTATGCCGGCCAGCGCCGTGCAGCACGTGATCACAGACAAGAACCTTGCCAAGCCGGATCTGCAAGCCATGCAGGAAGCAGGAATTTCGGTAACCATGGTTTGACACTCGGCCGTCGGCGTGAACAGACCAGGCATACCACTGCAAATCGACAAATAGATAAATAAAGGATAGGCGTGTCATGCGCAGACGAGATTTCGTAAAGACGAGCTTGGGCCTGACGACCGGCGCCGGCATTGCGCCGCGGCTTTGGGCCGATGTTCCCGATCATCTCTGGGGAAACTATTTTCCGCCTCCCTCAGTCACGAACCGGCTGAACCAAGGACCTTTCGGCATCAGCCAGGATGAAGGCTGGTACACGATTTTCGTCACCGATCCTTCGCGCGAGCACATCCGTAATTTCGGTACCGGACTGGTCGGCTACACCTGGGAAGAAAACGGGCCGGCGCTGAAGGTCCAATGCGGAAAAGAGACTCTTGAGCAAGCTGTCGAGAAAATGGCTTCGTTGCCTTTCGTCGATGTCCTATACATCCGTTGCGATTGGCGTGACATTCAATTGCAACCCGGCAGGCTCGACCTTTCACCAGTCTGGCAGGCCACATTCGAAGCCGCAAAGCGCCACAATCTGGGTGTTGGATTTCGCGTACAGCTTTCCAGCCCGAATATTGAACCGCAGAAAATTTCGATGCCGGACTTCTTGCGCGAGAAAGTTCCGGTCGTGAATATCGGGGGGAAATCCAAAGAGCACAAGACGAGTTTCGATTTTTATGAGCCCCGTTACGACCATCCTGAATTTCAGAAAGCATTCGAGGAGTTGAACCAGTTGTTGGCCGAGAAATTCGACGGGCATCCGCAACTGGAATTCATGGACCTGATGATCTATGGCTTCTGGGGCGAAGGCCACACAAACGACCTGCCGAGTCCTTTCCCGGACTACTTGACCGCAGAAAAGACCCTTGTCCGCATGACGCAATTCCAAATCGATACGTGGAAGCGAACGCCCCTGGCGGTAAACACGCAGCCGGACATCAGCAACGTTGGCAACCGCGAGATACAGGACCTCGCGGTGCGCTCCGGTTGTTGGCTGCGCTCGGACAGCCTAATAATGGATGAGCCAATCCAGATCGAGGAACTTGCCAACCGGCCGCCGTGGCTGGCAACGGTCCTTGAGGACGGCGAGAACCGCCATTACGTGCTTCCAGAATATGCAGCTGAAGAACGCGAGTGCCTGAGTAAACTGTCCCCGGCGATGCTGGCATTTGTCGGCGGAGACAATGAGGCCTATCCGAACGATGACTATCCTCATCGGATTGGCGGCCCGATCAGAGTTCCCTATCGCGAGACCGCCGGATTCCACGCGCTCGATATCGGCACGAGTTATTTCGGACTGTGGACTGAAGCCGACAACATCCGCCGCTACTACGAAAAGTATCCCGATTCATTGCGAGCAATGGAACAGCGGCTGGGATATCGCGTTCGTCCATCCTTAATTTGGCAGCGCAAACGGTACGGCACGATGGAACTGATTATCGGTGTGGTGAATGATGGAGTGGCCGGCGTGCCGGGAGTGCTGGGTGTCTACGCCGAAACTCCCGACGGAAAGGTCAAGCTTGGAGGGAATCTTGATCCCGGCGAACCGCGCGCCGGAAAAATTCGGCAGGCGTCCATCATTTTGCCGAAGGGCATGGATGGCGAGCAGATTATTCTTCGCGCGGAGTTGGAAGTGAAAGGCGTGCGCCGGCCGGTGCGCTGGGCATGCCGGCAGCCCACAAACCCGGATGGCTCGCTCACGATCCGATTGAAAAAAGCCAGTGACTCTGATTGGAGAAAGGGAGTATAGGTGTCGAATTCGAACGACACGCATGATAAATCGCTTGGCCTGAATCAGCCGATCTGCCGGCGCGATTTCCTGAACTCGACTCTGTTAGCCGCAGGAGGTGCACTGCTCGGTCCTCTGAGTCCGCAGCAGTTGTTGGCTGATGCGAGTGCCGCCAGTGAGTGGACGGGTTATGGCGGCGTCGGCGACTACGCAAATTCGAATGGGAACACGCTCGAGGTAATGACCGCCGGCCACCAGATTCGGTCTGGCGTTTTCAATGAATCGTTGCCTGCAGACACCATCGACACGGGCGAGGTGTTTGATTGCGTGATCGTGGGTGGTGGCGTGAGCGGTCTTTCTGCTGCTCTTTTCCTGGAGAAATACGGTGGGTCGAAGCTGAGTTGCCTGGTTCTCGACAATCATCCTGTTTTCGGAGGTGAATCCAAGCGCAACGAGTTCATGGTTGATGGACAGCGGATCATGGGGCCGCAAGGCGCCGATCATTTCCAACAGCCTCTTCCGCACAGCTTCATGGCGCGCTTTTTTGAATTGATCGGCCTCGAT
The DNA here is from genome assembly GCA_035651555.1 of Terriglobales bacterium. Taxonomy (GTDB): domain Bacteria; phylum Acidobacteriota; class Terriglobia; order Terriglobales; family Acidobacteriaceae; genus Gp1-AA145. Next base: position 326,402 of record DASRFL010000037.1, on the reverse strand, counting down.
TGGCGCCGATTCGAATACCAGAGTTGGGGAAGTCCGGAGCCGGAGATTCCTCTGGGCTACAGCTTTGAAGATGCGCGAGGGCCGGACGCATTCTACTTCGGTGCGAAATTCGGGCAGAACCCGGGGAAATGGCTCATCGATCCGTATAAGAATAAGTTGCAAGGCGCGCCGATTTCCGAGAAAACACGCACCGAGCTTCTCAGGTATAACGAGCAGCCAAAGAGAGGTTTGCCTTTCGACTATCCCGGAGATGAGAAGTCTCGCCAGATTGACAGCGTCACGATCGAACAATATTTGATCGAGAAGTATGGCCTCAGCCAAGAGACGATCCAGACCTTCATGGCCGAAGAGGGCGGGGGATTCGGAGCTGGCCCGGATGTTGTCTCTGCGTACTGCATTTATGCGTTCGATGTGGATCTCTCAATGGACGCACCATCGCTGTCGTTTCCCGGCGGGAACGCCGGGATAGCGCGGCACATGGTGAAGACGCTGATTCCCGATTCCATTGCCGGACCAAAGACCCTCGACGCCGTCTGCCGCGGCAACATCAATTTCGACGCGCTTGATCGCCCGGAGCAGGCGGCTAGAATTCGGTTGGGTAGCACGACGGTTTGGGTGAAGCACGAAGGCGAGCCTTCCAAAGCGAATTTTGTGACCGTCGGATACACGCGGGGTGGAAAAGTCTATCGGGTAAAAGCACGTTCCGTGGTTATGGCCGGCGGGTGCTGGACCTCGAAACATGTTGTCCGGGATCTTCCCGCAACACATCGCGAAGCTTACGATCAGTTCTACCGCTCGCCTTGCATGATGGCGAATGTCGCGCTGCGCAACTGGCGCTTTCTTTACAAAATGGGCATCTCGGGCTGTCAATGGTTCGAGGGATTGGGCAGTTTCGCAGCGATACGAAAGTTGCCGACATTCTCGACCGTTCAGAAGACAATTGGTCCGGATTCTCCGGTCGTGCTCACGCTGAAAGTGCTCTTTCCTCATTACGGTCTTCCATTACAGGAACAAGGAAATCGTGGCCGGGCGCAATTGCTTGCGACTCCCTTCCGCGACTACGAACGGCAGATTCGTGCGCAACTAACCGATATGTTTTCGGCTTCCGGGTTCGACGCGTCGCGTGATGTTGCTGGAATCATTCTCAACCGTTGGGGACATGCGTATGTGAGCCCGCAGCCGGGATTCTTTTTCGGCAAGGACGGAAAACCTGCGCCACGTACGGTGCTGCGTGCGGCAGCCTTTGGACGAATTGCGTTTGCAAATACAGATCTATCCGGCACGCCAGATCATCGCACCGCGATCGGCGAAGCGCATCGGGCGGTAAATCAACTTCTTGACCAGGTCTTAGTCTGATCAGGTGGTTGGATCAAATCTGATTGTTTGGGGGATAGTAATGAATCGTCGAGATTGGCTACATGGAGTGGGTCTTGCGGTCGGCGCCTCTGCCGGATCGAAAGCTGCGTTTGGGGTATCGAGTGCAGACTCGGAGGCGAACTCGAAGGCAACTGGCAAGGGAAAACCCCTGGCTCTTGCTGATTATGAGCCGAAGAGCATGCTTCACACGGAAGAGACGCACGTACCACGCGCCGCGTTCCCGGTCGTCGATGTGCACACTCACATTACCGTCTCGGCAAAGGAGAAGAACGGAGTATCGCTATCAGCTAAGCGCACCTACCTCGGCCAGCCTGACGAACTTCTTGCGGTGATGGATCGCAAGAATATTCGCGCGATGGTCAATCTGACCGGCGGCTACGATGAGGGTCTGGTCGATGCCATCTCCAAATATGACAACGCGCACCCCGGCCGTTTCTACTGTTTGACCGAGCCTTGCTACGAGAAATTTCTCGATCCGACATATCCGCAGATACAGGCCGATGAAATTGAACGCGCACATCGCGCCGGAGCCAAGGGTCTTAAGATTCTTAAAACACTAGGCCTCTACCTGCGCGAGAACATCACCTCAGGGAAGCTGGTCAAGATCGACGATCCACGGTTCGACCCGATGTGGGACGCATGTGGGCAACTGAATATGCCAGTGGCGATTCACATTTCTGATCCGGTTGCGTTCTTTACTCCCACCGACCGCTTCAACGAGCGATATGAAGAACTTAATAACCATCCTGACTGGTCTTTCTACGATCATGATTTTCCGAGCAACGCCGAGTTGATCGAAGCGAGGAATCGCATGATCGCCCGTCACCCCAAAACGCAATTCCTCGTTCTGCATGTCGGGAACTTTTCTGAGAATCTGGACAATGTCTCCGAGAACCTCGATCGCTTTCCCAACATGACGGTTGATATTGCGGCAAGAATCGGTGAATTGGGCCGGCAGCCGCGCCGTTCACGCAAATTTTTCGATAAATATCAGGACCGCATCCTCTTCGGGACTGACGCTACTCCACATGGCGATGAATTTCCGCAACAGGTCTTCAACGACAAACTCTACGAAATTTATTATCGCTTTCTTGAGACCGAAGACGAATATTTCGACTACGCTCCGGCGCCAAAGCCCCCGCAAGGACGCTGGCAGATTTATGGCATCGGCTTGCCAAAAGCGATCCTTGAAAAGGTGTACAACCAGAACTTTTCGCGCCTCTTCGAGATCAAAATATGAGGCTTCCATCTATTCGTTTGTTGTTTTCGACTCTGACGGTGTGCCTCGCTCTATCAGGATTCGCGTCGGGGGTCACCCCCAATATCAGGAGCATGCAGGCGAAAGCCGACGTCCCTCTCACCACAAATCGAGACTCACCTTTCTGGCGCGGCGCGCAACCCGTGTACATGGATACAGATTCCCAGGGGAGGCTCGTTCCAGGGTATCGGACAGAGGTGCGCACCCGCTGGACCAAACAAAATCTATATCTCTTATTTATATGTCCCTATAAACAGCTCAACCTGAAACCTGACCCGAAGACTTCAACTGAGACAAATCAATTGTGGAATTGGGATGTGGCTGAGGCATTCATCGGCTCGGATTTCAAAGACATTCAACGTTACAAGGAGTTTGAAGTTTCGCCACAGGGTGAATGGATTGACCTCGACATCGATCTCCATAAGCCCCATCACGAAGATGGCTGGATATGGAACTCAGGATTTAAAGTATCGGCGCGCATCGACCGCTCTGCCCACATCTGGTATGGCGCTATGAAAATTCCCTACTCCGCCATTGACACGCGTCCTGCGGCTGCGGGAAACACGCTGCGAATAAATCTTTTTCGGAGCCAGGGCCCCGAGGCGAATCGCCACGACATAACCTGGCAGCCCACCATGTCCAATACGTTTCATGTGCCTGAACGTTTTGGACTGTTGCTTCTTGTTGAATAAAACCTTGTTCAATAAAACAAAGATGGGTGCCCGCTCAAGCGCTTGGTTGGAGGAAGCCTGAGGCGCTACTCTGGCGCGACCTCGAGCAGCAGATGTCCGCTGAAGTCGACGTTCAGTTTTGCATTTCGTCCTGGGATGCTCCCGAAGCTTTTGCCGTTCTCATAGTCTTGAACGCTGTACTTATGATCGTCCAGTCCGCGCAGTTCGATCGGCCCTTTCCAGTGCCTGGCGTAAAACGCGTAGTACATAGTATTGTCGCGGCGGATCACATGTGTTTCAGGTAAATCAAAGCCGATGTCGTAGAGGTTTCCGAGGTAGTGGCCGTGAGAGAGCATCTTGTCGCGATAGATGCCGAGCCACTTCTTGAACTGTACCTCGCGCGCGGCGGTCAGGTCGGATTTACCGTGTTTCTGAACGAGGGACGGTAATACGAACTCGGTGCCGAGCACTCCGCCAATGCCGAGCGTTGAGGCAAAGTCGTTTCCACCATCGCTCAATTCGACGTGATCACCAAAAAACGGCAGGTCGTCTCCCATCAGTGCTTTCAGAGTTTTTCCTTTTGACCGCACCTGAAATGAACTCTCAGGATCGGAAGCCACGGACATGTTGAAGTACGGCATGGTGAGGAAGGAATAGCTGGTGCCGCAGGGGCAGAATTCGACCAGCGCTCCCGGCTTGACCGCCTGCGCGGTCTGGTAAATCGCGCGAAAAAAATCGGGCATCGCTTCAACCGAATCTTCAGGCGAGGCGTGGTGGTGCGCGCGATTGTAACAGGCTGGCGCCCCATTCATGTGCTGGCCATCAAGCTTCAGGCCGTCGAAGCCCCAGTCCACAAGGATCTTGCGAACAAGGGCTTTGTGATATTCGACCACGCGCTTGTCGGCAGGACACAAATAATAAGAATTCCACCAGGAAATTTTCTGCTTTGAACCATCCTTATTAAGGAGTGCATAGTCAGGATGTTCTTTCAGCAACTCCGAATTCGGCACCGCGCTGAGGGGCGACCACCAAAGCTGCGCGCGGAAGCCCTCCTGGTGAATACGATCGACAATGGCTTTCATGTCACGATCGCCATTCGGATATTTCTTGGGATCGAGGGCCCAGTCGCCAACATTGTTCTGCCAACCGTCATCGAGAGTGACCCACTTAAATCCAAGCTCTTTGACCTTCGGCAGAGAGTCGTAAATTTGCTTCGGCTGCACCGTGCGCCCGTAGCCCCATGCGCACCAGATTGTGCCTTGAGCGTCCTTCGGAGGGGTTGCCAATTGAAGGCCTTGTGCAACCATGAAACGACGGTACTCAACCAGGGTGCTGAAATAATCCCGCTGATGAACAGCGACGAAGGTGCGCAGGGTATGAAAACTCTCGCCCGGCTTCAATGTAATTTCTTGTTTCCGTTCGATGGCGATGGTGGCATGAGTGGAATCGGGCATCGACACAGGAAGTGAGACCAACCTCGGTCGCAACTCCACGTGGCCGACCGCGATCCCCACATCTCGACGCCATACGTCAACAACAGGAGTGCCTCCGCCGTAATCGCTGGCATTCATACCGAGATAATTTTCTTGCGAGAAGTTTGTCTTTAGCGGCAACACCCAGTTCGGCCGCCTTTCGTATGAGCCCGTTTGGTATGACCAGAACGCCGGAGTCGGAGCGTTGGGTTCCGCATTCACTTTGTAGCGGTTGTTGATCCACTCCGTGACCGGGAGATTGGCTTTGCCGTTGTTCATGTACTGAACATCGAAAACGGCCATGGTTGGGAAATTGTCGTAAATGCTGACCACGACTGTTTTGGTCAAGACGCCGGATTTTCCGACTAGGATAAGCTTTTTCCCGCCACCGATCTCGTCCTTGAACTCATCGGCAGTTTGCGAAATCAGGAGGAACTGTGCCCACTTCGTAGCCGGTGTGCTTAGGGTTTCGCTTGCTGAAAAAGGTCCCAGGACTATTTCTTTAGTGTCAAAACGTGCCACCACCCGGCTCCTTAGGTGTCGGTCGAATTCGACACGCAGGTTCTTGCTTTGAATATGCGCGTTGACGCTGGGAGCGGGGCTAGGTTGAGCATTCAAAGTTACTGCGATTAGGACGATCAAAAAAAACTCGCCGCCGAAACGGCTGAAGAGAGCCACCCATACGCAGGTTGCGAAATGCTTCTTTTCATTGCGAATTGTTTCCCTCGAAGACTATCGGTCAGAAGCGACTGGAAGTCAAGCAAGGAAGATTCATGGCCGACTATGAGGGGATTGATTTTTCTGGCCGATCGGACCAGGACTCGAGTTCGTTAGATGTCGGCTGTGTGGGAACCCGCTTCGTCATGTGCCCAGGCTTGGGAGGGATCGGTTTCGGGCAACGGACGAACGTCCGAGTTGCTCATAATCATGCGGGCGCAGGTGTTCCATCGCAGGACAGCGTCATCATTCCCGGGCGGCGCGAAATCGATTGCTCTTTCATAATGAGTCATCGCTTCACGCAATGCGTGGTAGGCCGATGCACCGCCCTCTGCTCCGCGACGTATGCGAGCATTCCCCAACCGCTCCCAGATGATGCCAGCGTAGTACTGCTGCTCGTAGTCCCCTTTGATTTGCAATAGAACTTCCTGAGCAGTTCGGGCGTTCACGGTCGGAAATTGATCAGTCCGTGCGAGAAGGAGCGAAATGAGCGCTTGCTGATGATCGGGGACAATCGCCAGGATATCGAGGCAAATGCTTTCAGCGAGAACCGGCTCGTTCAGAAGCCGGTAACGTTCTACTTTTGCCAGCGCTTCGGGAATACTTTCGATAGAGATGGATTTAAGTTCGAAATGCATAACAGCTCCTACGTTTTCGCGTTGCTGAAGATTCTGAACACCCTCGCCACCGGATCGAAGAACCGGTCCACCACACGCTCTTTTAGCGGAATGATCGCGTTGTCGGTAATCGTAATGCTTTCAGGGCAGACCTTTGTGCAACATTTCGTGATATTGCACAATCCAATGCCGAATTCCTTTCTCAATTCTGCGGTTCGATCGACTGTATCGAGCGGATGCATCTCGAGGGCGGCTGCGTAAGTAAGAAATCGGGGCCCGATGAATTGATCGTGCATGTGATGGTCACGAAGCACGTGGCAAACGTCCTGGCACAGATAGCACTCAATGCACTTGCGAAATTCCTGTACTCGTTCGACATCCTCCTGCGCAATGCGCCAGGTGCCGTCGGGCGCGTCGGGCTTGCGCGGCTGAAATTTCGGAATGCGTTTCTTAACTTCGTAATTCCACGAAACGTCAGTGACCAGATCTTTCATATGAGGGAAGCTTTTCATCGGTTCGATGGTGACCGGCTGGTCGAGGGCAAGCGTGTTCAGCCGTGTCATGCACATGAGCTTGGGCATACCGTTTATTTCTGCGGAGCATGAGCCACATTTTCCTGCCTTGCAGTTCCAGCGCACGGCAAGATCACCGGCCTGTTCGGCCTGGATCTGGTGGACCGCGTCGAGCACCACCATGCCGGCTGCAGCCTCGGTCGTATAGTCGCGGAACTCGCCTTTGCCGTTTTCACCCCGCCATATGCGAAAGGTTGCGGTCGCCATTACTTCATCTCCTCGATGATCTGTTGCAATTCCTGCGGCATGGGCCGAATCGGCTCTCGCGTGAGTTGCATTTCGCCATTTGGCCCTTTCCGCGCCACAATGTTGAATTTGCCCGCTTCTTCGCTCTTCGCTGGGAAATCGTCGCGGAAGTGAGCGCCCCGGCTTTCCTTTCTTTCTAAGGCCGCTTTCGCGACAATTTCCGCAACCGTGAGCAGGTTCCGGAGATCGAGTGCCGTGTGCCATCCCGCGTTGTATTCGCGATTGCCATAGACGCTGACCTGCTCGCTCTTGGCCTTCAGTTCGCGTATCCGCTCAAGCGCCTGCTGCATTTCCTGTTCGGTGCGCACGATTCCGACAAGCTCCTGCATCACATCTTGTAACCTGAGTTGGAGGGCGTACGGGTTTTCGGATGTCTTGCGATCAAAGGGTTGCAGTGCCCATGCTTCAGCCGATGCGAGTTCCTGACCGCTTACGTTGCCCAGGGAACTTTCTTTGGCGAACTTGGCCGCGTATTCGCCGGCGCGCTTGCCGAAAACAAGAAGGTCGGAAAGAGAATTGCCGCCAAGGCGATTGGCTCCATGTAGTCCCGCTCCACATTCTCCAGCCGCAAAAAGTCCGGGGACGTCGGACATTTGCGAATCTGCATCCACCTTGACTCCGCCCATCATGTAGTGGGTGGTAGGGCCAATTTCCATTGGCTCCTGCGTGATGTCAATATCGGCAAGCTGCTTGAACTGGTGATACATGCTGGGCAGCTTCTTCTTTATGTGTTCTGCGGCATTGGGAAGTTTTTCTTTGATCCACGATATATCGAGGAACACGCCGCCGTGAGGACTTCCCCTTCCCTCGCGAACTTCTCTTCTGATACAGCGGGCGACGTGGTCGCGTGTCAGCAGCTCCGGCGGACGCTTGGCGTTCTTATCGCCCTGCGTGTACCGCCATCCTTCTTCTTCTGACGTAGCGGTTTGGTTGGCGTACAGCTGCGGAATATCTTTGAACATGAAACGTTCGCCATCTTTGTTGCGGAGCACTCCGCCTTCGCCGCGCACCCCTTCAGTCACCAGAATCCCCCGAACACTGGGCGGCCAGATCATTCCCGTGGGATGGAACTGTACAAATTCCATGTCCATCAGCGCGGCGCCGGCATGATAAGCGAGCGAATGGCCATCGCCTGTGTACTCCCAACTGTTGCTGGTGATTTTGAAGGCGCGTCCGATTCCCCCGGTGGCGAGAATCACGGCCTTGGCGCGGAACAGATGAAATCGTCCGCGTTCGCGGTCGTAGCCAAATGCTCCGGCGATTCGGTCGCCATCTTTCAAGAGCGTGATGACCGTGTGCTCCATGAATACATCGAGGCCGAGATGGACTCCGTGGTCTTGCAAGGTACGAATCATCTCAAGGCCAGTTCGGTCACCGACATGGGCCAGCCGTGGATATCGATGTCCACCAAAGTTTCTCTGCAAAATTCTGCCGTCGCTGGTGCGATCAAAAAGCGCACCCCACGCCTCCAGTTCGCGGACGCGAGCGGGCGCTTCTTTGGCATGCAGCTCTGCCATCCGCCAATTGTTCAGGTATTGTCCGCCGCGCATGGTGTCGGAAAAATGCACGCGCCAGTTGTCGCGATCGTCTACGTTCCCCATGGCCGCCGCGACGCCGCCTTCGGCCATAACTGTGTGAGCTTTGCCGAGCAAAGATTTCGTGATAACCGCGACCGTGACCCCGGCTGCAGAAGCCTCGACCGCCGCCCGCAACCCAGCGCCTCCCGCGCCGATTACCAGCACATCATGTTGATGCGTGATGTATTGGGCCACTAGAGGATCCTCCAGTCGTGCCAGATTCCCATCGCGCAGAGCCGCACATAAAGATCGCAGAAACCCACGGTGAACAGGCTGCACCAGGCGAAAAGCATGTGACGGCGATTCAAACAGCTAGCGCAGTCATAAACCTGCTTGCGAACAGGAGCTCCCGCCAGACGATCGCGAAATCCACCAACAAGATGACGAAGAGAGTGGCATCCGAACGTGTAGCAGGTCAGTAATACGAGGTTCGTCAAGAGAATCAGGGTGCCGAGGCCGATGCCGAATCGGCCGTCGAACCAGAATGCGTTCCACACATCGCGTCCCAAAATGATCAGAAAGATCAATGCCAGATACAGAAAGTACCGGTGAATATTTTGGATGATCAGCGGAAACGATCGTTCGCCGAGGTACTTCTTTCGTGGCTCGCCGACGGTGCAGGACGGCGGATCGGCCCAGAATGCTTTGTAGTACGCGCCCCGATAGTAGTAGCAGGTCACACGGAATCCACCCGGCGCCCAAAGGATGAGCATCGCCGCCGTGACCCACGCGGGAATCCAGCTCGGGCTCTGGCCGAACCAGGCTTCCTTCGAAACTCCGAACAATTCCGGCGAATAGAAAGGCGAGAGATACGGCCCGAATCTGAAGTACTTCCCTTGCAGAGCGGCCCATGTGGAGTAGACGATGAATATTGAAAGACCGAGAAAAACCGCCAGCGGCTGCACCCACCAATTGTCCCGTCGGCGAGTTTGACCAAAACCCGCGCGTGATAACGGGACATCAATATGCGACATCGAACCTCCTCACTCGCTTGAGCTGAATTTTCATGAGCTTCCCGGATAACGCCTTTTGGCGCGGGCCTCAATCGATCAACAGGGAGCTAGTCATGATACAGGTAAATCTGTCGCAATTGTCGAGCAATCGCGACGTCACACGTCCGTCCGAAGCTGATTCAGAATTCCGTCAAAAAAAAGCCCCACTCCTCGCCTTTGGGGAATGGGGCAAAAGGCGCAGATCAAGCTTAGTGGCCGCACCCTGCACTGATTTTGGTCAGCACATTGTTTTCCGAAGCAATTTCGCAGTTATATGGCCGGCTGCCTAAGTTGAAAGAGGTGTAATGTTGCGAACTCATGATTGGGCTTGCATCGCTCGCAGTCGCTGAATTGCTGACTGTACTGAAGTCTTCGATTCTCCCGTTGTGCAAGCGGAGTTTGCTGGCTTGATATTTCTGAGTAGTCGCTACGGTAAATCCGAATCTAGCGCTACTGACAGGGAAGATGAAGTCGACGGTGATTGGGAAGCTGAAACTCTGCGAGCTCACGTCGAAGCCGCCCCTGCCGAAAGAGGTAGTCAAAGAATTTACGCTGTTCTGAACTGTCGTTTTCTGGTCGAGGACAGAAGCGTTCACCGTATCGAAGTCGATTGCCTGCGTACTCGAGAAATTCTGCTCTTGCGAAACCGAGGTGGTTACTCTTCCGTGTGAAGTGTCGATGAAACCTGCAATCGTGAATGCGCGCCTTTGGTGAACGTCGATATCTCCGGTGACTGTCGATGTGCCCTGAAGGTTCTCGGTCACAGTTGGAGACGGAGCCTGCAAGGTGTTCTGAAATACTTTGCCTGAAACATTCGAGCTCCCATGATCGAGAAAGAGCAGAAGGGAAGCAGTAGTGGAGAAATAATTGTCGTCATTGAATACGCTGATCGCGACCGTGTGGGGCTTGCCATCACTCAACACTCCGGCAAACGGGGTCAGGTTTACGCGATAGGGAACGAAATCGAGAGTTTGGACGGCGGGAATTGGCGCCCATTGATCGGGCAGGAATCCGGTGTATACCCACGGTGAGACCGGCGCGATTCCGGCGGGCTGCCCGTCGATGGTCACTTCGGTCTCGCGGAAGTCGGTATTCCCGCAACCGTAAACTTCGTTGATGCTGCTCAGGTCGTTGGGAAAGCAGCCATACCACTGCTCATCGGTCGATTGGCTTTGCGAAACCACGTCGAGGTAGACCTGCTCAATATTGGTCGGCAGATTGAACGCGGTCGAGAGCTGGTCGGATGGCGAAGATAAGATCACCGGCAGATTAAATCCGCCGCTTCCATTTGGCTGAACCAGCGGCAAAACCATATCAGCGGTTCGTGGCGCAAAATTATCAGCCTGAGTGGGATAGAACTCGAGCTGCGCGCTCACGGTGAAAACGCCGGTCAGTTCGGTATTAAATGGCGGGGGGCAGTCGGTTGTGCAATTTTGCAGAACCATGGTCCCTTGCTGGTCAGTTCTGAGCAGCGCGCTGTAATCGGTGATGTCGCGCTCAATGTGCCAATGGTTGGGAGAGGATCGCAGCGGCTCAGGCGTTGTCCCGAAATACAAATCTGTATTCGCGATGTAGAGACTGGCTGTGCGATCGAATTGCCGCCCGGCATTCTCGTTGAAATTTATGTCCAGGATCACTTTCTGCCAGGGCCCTGCACATCGAGCCGGAGGCCTGAACGAGAAGTTCTGGTCGGTCTGCGAAAAAAACGCGAACTGCAATTTGCTAAACAGTGGAACGATGCAAGGCTTTTCATTCGGACGTGGCACCAGCGGATCCGCCGTCGCAGTGGTCTTGTTGCCGATTTTCCTGTTGGTGCTTTGGCCCTGCGCGGCAGGCGCGGAAATCATCAGAGCAGCGAGAAAGGCGAACAATATCGGGAGAGAAAGAATTTTTGCGTTCACAGCCCACACTCCTTGTGGAAGTTTTCGGTTGGGCCACCAAGCGAGGCATCCCTTATCGCACCAGCCACCTGCGACTGTCAAGACTTAATTGAGCGAATCGATGGAAATCAATCAAATGACTGAAAGGCTAAGCGGCCCACATTTTCCGGCCGGAGGCCTAAACCCGACGAACGTCAATGCCACGTTCCGTGAACATGGCCACGGTTTTATCCGAAGCGCGCGTGTCAGTGATCAGCATGTGGATGTCTGAAACCGGGCAGACGAGCGCTGGCGTCACGGCGCCGAGCTTGCTCGAATCGGCGACGACGATCGCCTTCTTGGCTTGCCGGATCATAGCACGAAATGTCAGCGCTTCTTCGGATTCGATCACTGTGACTCCCCGCACCACATCAATTCCGCAAACACTGATGAAGACTTTGTCCATGTAGATATCGTTCAGAAATTCGACTGCCGCATGGCCCACAAGTGAAAAGGACCCCGCCCATTGCACAAAACCTCCGGTGACGAATGTGCGCAGGCCATCGCAGTTACTGAGCTCCATCGCGATGTTGACCGCATTGGTGATTACGCGGATATTGCGGCGATTTCTCAGGCTGCGGGCGACGTGAGTAGTGGTAGTCCCGGCGGTAAATCCGACGGTTTCATTCTCCTGAATCAGTTCGCCGCCGGCAAGGCCGATCCTACGTTTCTCCGGAGCACGATGCTGCTCGCGATTTTGAAAGACGGAATCGTAGCGAAAAGGCTCGTACAGCAAAGGCTCGACCAGGGTCGCGCCACCGGGTGTGCGTCGCACCAGACCGTTCATTTCCAGTTTCGCGAGATCGCGACGGATGCTGGCCGGTGAGGCGCGCAGGCCTTTTACAAGATCCTCCAGGGACACATTGCCTTTGTGCCGCAGCTCGCGGAGGATGCCCTCGACACGCTTTTCACCACGAAGTTTCATCTGGGCCCACGATGGAGAATTTCTTACCCGCTGATCCGCTTGATACGAAGGCATGAGTGTACATCACAATGGCATGAGTGCCGGGCCTTCCTTGCCTCTAGAACTCCATAAAAATGATTGAAAATGTAAAAAATAATCAATTTTGCTTGACAGTTCCTATTCATTCTCGCTAGCGTCGCATGTTGAAGCCAAATCAGGAACTCAGGCCCGGATCGCGTTCGAGATTCAGGAGGACCTCATGAAAACCAGTTTCTTCCGTCAGGCATGCCTTTGCTTATTGATGGCAACGTTGGCGCTGACTTCGGCACTGGCCCAGACCGTTACTGGTTCCATCACCGGCGTGGTGAACGACCCTAGCGGCGCCGTAGTGGTCGGAGCGACTGTAACAGCAGAGAACACCGCCACAGGTGTGAAGACAACCGCCCAAACGAACGGGGCCGGCGTTTATACAATCAGGTTCCTCCCGGTTGGTACGTATACGCTGGCAGTGGACGCGAAAGGCTTCGCGCCCGCGAAAATGGCCCCGTTCTCGATTGAAATTAACCAGACCGCGAAAATCGATGTTGGGCTGCAGATTGGCGCAACAGAAACCACGGTGGTGACGGCTGAAGCTCATCCCATTCTTGATACGACTGACGCGACGCTGGGAAATACGCTCACTACAACTGAGATCCAGAACATTCCGCTGAATGGCCGGAATTTCTCGTCGCTCACGCTGTTTCAACCCGGGGCCGTCAACACTGACCCGACGGGATTAACTGGGAACAACGCAATCGAGCGAAATACTTTCAATAGCGGTATCGTCACGATCAATGGTAACCGTCAGCAGGCAAATAACTATACGCTTGAGGGCGCCGACAACAATGAGCCGCAGAATAATTTGATTGCCTACAATCCTGCGCCCGATGCAATTGCCGAATTGCGCGTCATTTCTGCCAACGCGAATGCCACGTACGGAAATGCCAACGGCGGTGCTGTGATTACCATTCTTAAATCCGGAACAAACAATTACCACGGATCCGCATACGACCTTGTCGAGAGTCAGATACTCGACGCCAATACATGGGGGAACGAATTCCATGTGCCGGTCCTTCCAAAGAATTCCTATACCCAACAGATTTTTGGCGGCACCTTCGGTGGACCCATTCTTAAAGACAAGCTTTTCTTTTTTGCCGATTATGAAGGAGTTCGCAGACACAAAGGCGGCAGCGCGACAGCCAGCCTGCTCACTCCGGCGATGCTCAGCGGAGATTTTTCCGCGCTATTGAATCCTGCTGTACCGGGCGGTCCAATTCAGCTTTTCGATTCGCAAAACAATTTCACTCCCTATGCGAACGATCAAATTCCTGTGGTGAACCCGGTGGCAGCGTTTCTGGCTGCCCACCCGGACGTGTACCCTGCGCCAAATTCCGCGCCAACGGACAAGCTGATCGCAAACAATTTCCAGGGATTGCAGTCGAGCTTTGTCTCAAACAATCAGGAGGATTTCAAAGTTGATTTCACGCCGGGTAGCATAGGGCGATTTAGCGGCTTTTACTCGCAAGGCACGGGAAGTGATTTTACGAGCCCCATAGTCGCCGTCTTCTTCCCGGCCCACAACACTTATCCGACAAAGATCGGCGGGGCGAGTTTCGTACACACTTTCTCACCTTACCTGGTAAACGAATTCCGTTTCGGCTTCACACGAGTGCGTTGGAACAATGGCGTGCCTAGCGATCCATCAGGTCTCTTCGGCTTGAGTGGTGATCAAAAGGTGGGGATTCCTTTCGGCACCCAGAAGTTTGAGGGTTTCACCGGGCAGAGCATCGGCAATGGCGCTAACTATATCGGGACCAATGCCAATCCTCAGGTGTTCACTGACAACACCTTCAACTATTACGACAACCTCACCTGGCAAAAAGGGAAGCACTACTTTTCGATCGGCGGGCAGGCGACACGGTACCAGCAAAATTACCTGAACGCCGGCAATGTTGGATTTCTCGGCCAGTTCGGGTACACCGGACAATACACGGGTCTGGCGACCGGTGGCGGCTATGGGCCAGCGGACTTCGTCCTCGGGTTGATCCAGAACGTACAGCTCGCTTCGCCGCTCGGATTGGTTGGCAATCGGCAATGGCGTCTTGCCGGATACTTCCAGGATGATTTCAAAGTCACCCCCCGCCTGACACTCAACCTTGGAATCCGCTACGAATACGATCAACCGTGGTATGAGCAGAACGACAAGACCGCAAACGTACTACCTGGCGGAATCGTAGAGTATGCCGGCCGAATTCCTGCCCAAGCGATTCCTGGATCCAAACTCTGCCCCACACGCGCGTGCTACAACGGAAATTACGATCAGTTTATGCCGCGAGTAGGGTTCGCTTACCAGGCGATGGACAAGCTCGTGATCCGCGGCGGATACGGTGGAACCAGCTTTTTTGAGGGCTACTCGTTTAATCAGCGACTGACTTCGAGCCCACCGTTTTCGCTTGCAATCAACAGCAGTGCCACCACTCCGTCTGCTGGTTCTGGGGGAAATCCGTTCACCGTAGCCAACGCATTCAGTCAGCCCCTCGGCATCAACAATTCTCTGTATTCGGTGTGGCCGCAAGATGTGCAGCCCGCATATATCCATCAGTTCACGTTGATGACTGAGTACGCGCTTACCAACGAATTATCGCTGGCTGTTGGCTATCACGGACAAATTGGGCATCATCTCGCCAATTATCGCAATGGCAATCAGCTCACGACAGCGCAGGCACAAGACATCGCGCCGCTAGGAGCGTGCAATGCGGCCAGCTTCCCGGCTGCGGACCAACCGCCGTACTTTGCGCTGGTCGGAGAGTGCGGAAGTATTTTGATCACCGAATCTCAGGCCAGAATGACTTACAACTCGGGCCAGGTGACTTTACGCCAACGCACTCACCATGGACTTGAATACACCTTGAATTACACCTACGCGAAGTCGTTGACGGATTCATCGGGCAATTACTCGATCTCTAACACCAGTTTCAACGGCCTTTCTTTCCAGAATGGGTTCGACCCAAATGCAGACTACGGCCCATCAGGAATGGACGTGCGCCACAGCTTGAATTTTGTGGGCGTATACGAGATTCCCTTTGGTCGAGGCAAAACTTATGGTGGAAGTGCCAACGGCTTTGTGGACGCGGTGCTTGGAGGATGGAAGGCTTCGACCTCGGCCATCCTGTACACAGGATTTCCCGTTACCATCTTCGGTCCCAACAACAGCAACACCAACAATGGAGGATGGGGCCTTACCCGTGCCAATCAATATCGTCCAATGATCATCAAGAATCAGTCGTTGACTGACTGGTGGGGCACCGATCCTTCCGCGCAACCCTGCGTGCCGAATACCACGAATCCAACGGGGGCAGATAACGGAATTTGTGCGTACGGCGTCGCGAATCAGTTTGCGTTCGGAACCGCCCACAACAGCACCGAGCGTGCGCCGGGTTATAAACAGGTTGATATGTCACTGTTCAAAGACTTCCATGTCTGGCACGAGCAGGTAATCGGATTCCGCGCTGATTTCTTTAACATTTTCAATATCGCCAGCTATGGAAATCCAGACAACAACATAACCGACAGCAATTTTGGTCAAATCACCAGCGTGCGCTCCCCAGCGCGGCAGACGCAGTTGAGCTTGCATTACATCTTTTAGCCTTCGGGCTTCCGCAAGCAGCTTCAGCGGAGCCGGGCGTGGGCCGTGGTTTGTACGGCTTAAGGCAGCGTATGAGGGAACCAGTCCTTCTGGAGATTTGCGCCGACTCGGTCGAATCGGCGGTAGCCGCTGAACGTGGCGGCGCCCGCCGAGTGGAACTGTGCGCCAATCTACTCGAGGGCGGCGTGACGCCCAGCGCTGGATTGATCACAACGGTTCGGCAGAAGCTGGAAATCGATCTCTACGTCATGATTCGTCCGCGCGGCGGCGATTTCTGTTACACAAGCGAAGAATTTGAAACCATGAAGCAGGACGTTCTGCTCGCCAGGCAACTGGGAGCGAACGGAATTGTTTTTGGCATCCTGCAGGAAGATGGAGAAATTGATAACGCGCGAACGCGTTGCCTGGTTGAAATGGCGCGGCCACTCAAAGTTACGTTTCACCGGGCATTCGACATGTCCCGCGATCTTGGGAAGTCTTTGCGCGATGTGATCGAGACCGGTGCAGACCGTGTCCTCACCTCGGGCGGCGAGCAGAAAGTGGAAAATGGGATTCCTGCAATCGTGAAATTGATGCGCAGCGCCGATGGCCAGATTGCAATCATGGTCGGCGGGGGCATTACCTCCTCGAACGTGCACGATATTATCGAAGCCACCGGCGTGCGCGAAATTCATGCGAGTGTCCGAGTCAATGTGCCCAGTCCGATGCGCTACCGCAACGAGAAGATCTCGATGGGAATGGCGAAAGGCCGGGAATATCAGCGGGTGATGGTGTTCGAAGAAGAGGTGCGGCGCCTGGGAGAGAGTGCGAATAACGGGTTACAACATCGGACGAAAGTTCGCTGACAGAAAAATGCTGCGTGGCCCAATTCGCGTACTCGGTTTTTTTATACTTGCGGTGTTCCTGCAGGTTTCGGTAAGTGCCGCCCAGAATTTCGCAGACATCAAACCTTCGCCGCAACAAAACGAATGGCAGGACCTCGAGTTCGGAGTCATCATCCACTTCGGCACCAACACCTTTCTTGACCGCGAATGGGGTGATGGCAAAGCATCACCGCAAGTATTCGCTCCAACCGAACTCGATGCCGAACAATGGATGCGCGCAATAAAAGCAGCTGGAGCGCGATACGTCGTCTTGGTGGCGAAGCACCATGACGGATTCTGTCTGTGGCCTACCGAGCAGACTGATTACAGCGTGAAGAGCAGCCCGTGGAAGCAGGGACACGGCGATGTTGTCCGAGAGGTCGCGGACGCCGCACGAAAATCTGGATTGCAATTTGGCGTGTATCTTTCGCCGTGGGACCGGCATGAGCCCAAATATCAGGATTCAGCGGCCTACGACGACTACTACGTTGCCGAGTTGCAGGAGTTAGCAAGCAACTACGGCGAACTGGTGGAATTCTGGCTGGATGGCGCAGGCAGCGGCGGGCACGTCTACAACTTTCCTCGCTACATAGAGAACCTGCGACTGTACCAGCCGAACACGCTGGTGTTTGCCGATGCCGCATTGTTCGAGTATGGCGACATCCGCTGGGCAGGAAACGAGGATGGAACGATTCCTTACGAGAACTGGAATGTTCTGGACCGGCACGGATATCTTCGCTGGCGACCGGTCGAGGCCGACACGCCTCTGCACAAGCAGCATTGGTTTTGGCATCCGAACGACGAGGCGAGTGTGAAGAGTGTCGATGAACTATTGTCGACATATGAGAACTCCGTCGGACACGGCGGGCAACTCATGCTCGGCATCGCTCCTGACCGGAGAGGCCTATTGCCGGATGCAGACGTAAAGCGTCTCGAGCAATTCGGCGCGGCGATTCGCGATCGCTACGCGAACAATGTGATTGCGAAAGCACACATTCACAACTCGGCGACTGAAGCCGCATTCGATGGTGATCCATCGACCTTCTGGTCTGCGCCTGCTGGTTCACATCATGCCGTCCTGGAAGCCGATTTGAGTCATCCAGTAACCTTCAACCGAAGCTTGATCATGGAATGGCTCAACGATGGCCAGCACGTTCAGCATTTCCGCATTGAGGCCTGGGACGGCAAGGCTTGGAAGCAAGTCACGGACGCCCATGCAATCGGCCATAAAAGAATTGACAGCTTTCCTCCGGTGACTGCTTCACGCATTCGCCTGAATATTCTCGAATCAACTTCAGAGGCGCATATTCGCGAATTCCAGGTTTTCAACGATGCCGGCAAATAGAAAGGTGATCATGCGGCGATCTTTTCTCCTCTTCCTGATGGGGCTGTGCTTGAGCGTTCCCGCGCTGTCGCAGGAAACCGATTCAAAGAAGCCTGCTTTATTCAAGCCGATCCTTGATCACCTGGCATCGCTCACGACCATGCCGCTGCCGGATTGGCGCGTTCACGACGATATTCCGCATCCTGAGGATCCCTCGCTCAGTGATTCCAGTTGGCAGCACATCACCGCCAATCCTTCCCGTGAGGACAACGACCCGAATCACTGGAAGGGCGCGCGCGTGCTTCGGCGCTGGGTCGAAATTCCAACAGCGATTCACGGCTACTCGATGAAAGGAGCGAAGATAAGACTGGATCTGAATTTCGGCAGTGATGCGGCAATGATGGTCAGCATTTTTGTAAATGGTTCACTGGTCTCGCGTGCTTCCGAAGAACAGCAACAGCCGATTTTGTTGACCGGAAAGGCACGACCCGGAGACAGGTTTCTGATTGCGGCGCGGATCGACGCCAAGCAAGTAGATACAGCTTTCTTTCGCAGTGATCTTCTGATTGAGCCGGCTGCGGGGCGCCCGGATCCCTCGTTAATAAGAGAAGAGGTGTTGTCCGCGCTGCCGTTGATTGCTGCCTACCCCGAGGGCAAAGAACAACGCGAGCAACAACTCTCAGATGCGGTGCACGCGATTGATTTTTCTCCGCTCGCCAAAGGGAACCAGAGCGGCTTTGACCAGTCATTGCACCAGGCGCAAGTGAAGCTCGAAGTGTTAAGGCCGTGGATGCAGCAGTTCACTATTCGCGCCGTCGGCAACTCACATATTGATATGGCATGGCTGTGGCCCTGGACAGAGACCGTGGAAGTTGTACGCAACACGTTCCGCAGCGTCTTGGACCTGATGCGCGAATATCCCGATTTCAAGTTCACTATGTCGTCCGCGCGGGCATACGAATGGATGGAAGAAAAGTATCCCGACCTTTTTGACGAAATCGAACAGCGAGTGAAGGAGGGCCGCTGGGAAGTGATCGGAGGAATGTGGGTCGAACCAGACTTGAACATGCCCGCCGGCGAATCTCTGGTGCGGCAGATTCTGGTAGGGAAGACTTACTTCCGGCAGAAATTCGGCGTGGACGTGAAGATTGGCTGGAATCCGGATTCATTCGGCTACAACTGGCAGCTCCCACAAATCTACAAACGATCGGGGATCGATTATTTCGTTACGCAAAAGCTTTTGTGGGCGCACGAGTTCACAACTTTTCCCTACAAATTGTTCTGGTGGCAATCGCCTGACGGAAGCCGCATTCTCACCTATTTTCCGCACGACTATGCGGGAGGCATTGAGGCCGAGAAACTCGCGACGGATGTTTCGCAGTGGATTCCGTCGATGTATGGGCCCCAACTTCGCGACAACCCCGAGATGATGCACCTATATGGCGTAGGAGATCATGGCGGCGGTCCAACTCGCACGATGCTGGATAACGCGGATCGTTTGATGTCACCGAATGTCGTTTTTCCGAAATTCGAGCTAAGCACCGCGACGGCATTCTTCAATGATCTTGACAAAAAATTGCCTGAAATGAGTGTGCCCACATGGAACGATGAGCTTTACTTTCAATATCACCGTGGCGTATTTACTACGCAAGCAGAAACCAAACGTCGAATTCGCCGTAGTGAAGAAGCCGTGTTGAACGCGGAGAAATTCTCATCCATCGCCTCGCTGTATGGGCGCGCTTATCCGCAGGAAGAATTTCAGTTGGCGTGGAAGCAACTGCTATTTGACCACTTCCACGACATAATGCCCGGCTCGGGAATTGCAGTGAATTATCTGGATGCGAAACGCAATCTGGAAGATGTGCAACGCATGAGCGCGGAAATCACGCGCGGGTCCCTGAGCGAAATTTCCGCGCACATCAATACGGTCGGGGATGGAGTTCCGATCATAATCTTCAATCCGTTATCGTGGAACCGGCAGGACGTGGTGGAAATTGAAGCCCAACTGTCCGCGCCGGCGCAGCGGGTTGAGGTGATCGATTCAACTGGAAATCAAGCGCAATCACAACTTCTCAGCATGGATGCCGTAACACATCGAGTACGGCTGCTGCTGTTGGCCGACGTCCCGAGCCTTGGATACAAGACGTATTTTGTGCGCGTCGCTAAAAGTTCGGGGAACAGCACTTCGACCTTAACAGCGTCGGCGACCACACTGGAGAATGAGTTCTTCCGCCTGAAAATCGATACCCACACCGGCTGCGTCACCAGCCTTTTCGACAAACGTGGTCAAACCGAAGCGCTTGCTCCCGCAGAAACCGACACCGGCGGTCCAAAAGACAAAGTCTGTGGAAACTTGCTGCAAACCTTCGTCGACAAGCCGAAACAGTGGGACGCGTGGAACATCGATGCCGATTTTGAACAACAGCATTGGGACCTGGACACCGCCGACGGTGTCGAGCTGATTGAGAGTGGACCGTTGCGAGCAGTGATCCGGGTGAAAAATCATTTTCAGAATTCGACATTTGTTCGCGATATCACGATGTACGCAGGCGTGCCGCGGATTGATGTGAAGATGCACGCGGACTGGCACGAGAAGCACATCCTTCTGAAAGTGGCGTTTCCACTTAGCGCGCACAACGAAAAGGCGACTTTTGAAATCCCTTTCGGATCGGTGCAACGACCCACTACCCGCCGAACTCCTGCCGAGCAAGCCGAATTTGAAGTTCCGGCACAGCGCTGGGGAGACATTTCAGACGCGACCCACGGTTTCAGCCTGCTCAACGACTGCAAGTATGGATACGACGCGAAGGGCAATGTGCTGCGGCTTTCGCTTTTGCGCTCTCCGGAATGGCCTGATCCACATGCCGACGAGGGAGCGCATGACTTCACATACTCGCTCTACGCTCACGGCGGAAACTGGAAAGATGCGCAGACAGTTCGCCGGGGGTACGAGCTCAACTATCCGCCGGTGGCCTACACAACCGCTCCTCATGAAGGCGAGTTGCCAGCCGACCAGTCGTTCCTGCAAGTGAATGCGGACGATGTTGTAGTTACGGCTCTCAAACGGTCCGAAGATGATAAGACCCTAGTCGCGCGATTTTATGAATGGGCAGGAAAAAAGACCGACGTCCAGCTCCACTTTGCCGCTGCGATGCAAGCTGCTTCGGAAACGAACTTAATGGAAGAACCGGCTGGCGAACTCGCAACCACAAATGGAGATTTGGTTGTGCACACGAGTCCGTACGAGATCAAAACTGTTCGCGTAAGTTTTGATTCGAGACACTAATCTCATATCGGCACAATCTCACTCGTCGAGTATCCCTAATTAATCGGTTTCGCCGACTCCGACTGGTGGCTCAACGCCCATACGTAAGCTGCAACATCGGAAACTTGGTCGGGTGTGAGTTGCGCTCCGCCCATCGGCGGCATGGGGCTGCGAAATTGCTTCGGCTGCGGCACGCCGCCGATAATCGTCTTCTTGATTCCTTCGAAGGTGCCGTCACTCCACATCCACTTGTTGTGCGTCAGATCGGGACCGAGCGGCGAACCAGCTCCGTTTGCGCCGTGGCACCCGGTGCAAGTCGCTCCGCCTTCCTGGCCGTGATAGATGCGGTCCCCGAGCGCGACCATTTCTGATGTGGCGCCCGCTGGGACCGGCAACCCAGCGTCTGGATTTGTTCCCTCGGGCGGCTTCGCTTCGGCGCGGACGATTTGTCCGGCCGGAGCTGCGGCATCGGGACATGGTGTTGGAGCAGAGCCTGCCGCCGCACCACCTTTGTAAGTCACGCGGTAAATTCGGCCGCGAATGTCATCGGAGATGTAGAGCGCTCCATCAGGCCCGACCGCCAGACCGCTCGGACGATGTTCAGCACCATCGGGAGTCTTCACTGCTCCTGCGAATCCGTCGGCAAAGATCTCGCAGTTGGCGGAGGCATGGCCATCAAGCATTGGCTGAAACACAACGTTGTATCCGCCTTGAGGATAAGGCGCGCGGTTCCACGATCCGTGAAAAGCGATGAACAGGCCTTGCCGATATCGCTCAGGGAATTGTTTCTTATCGTAGTAAACCATTCCGTTGGGGGCCCAGTGAGCGGGAAATGCGGCGGCAGGCGCAAGTTTGTTGGCGCACTCGCCGACGCTCTTGCCGCCGTCTCCGCCATATTCCGGTGCAAGCACCAACTTCTTCTGCCCGGGATCGTAATAGCATTCCGGCCACCCGTAGTCACCGCCTTGCTTGAGGAGCAAGACTTCTTCGGCGGGAAGCGTGG
Organism: Terriglobales bacterium; assembly: GCA_035651555.1. Classification (GTDB taxonomy): domain Bacteria; phylum Acidobacteriota; class Terriglobia; order Terriglobales; family Acidobacteriaceae; genus Gp1-AA145. The sequence continues at coordinate 303,940 of DASRFL010000037.1, read as the reverse complement.
CTTCTTCTTCCGGCTTGTATAGATCGGGCCAGTTTGAGTGCAGCTGATCTCTGCCGTGTTGCGTCACAAAAAGCCGCCCCGCGGAATCGATTGCGAAACCTTCCCCATTGCGGATTCCGGTTGCGAAACGGCCGGAAGGTGAGAATGTCTGATTGGTCTTATTCGTGTCATAGCGCCAAATGCCGCCACGAGTTTCAAGTTCTGTGCAGGGGTTTGCTCCCGGAGATTTCAATTGCCGGTTTTGCAATTGGCAGGAGTTTGTCGCACTGGCAACGTCGATGTAGATGAATCCTTTGCCGTCGATGATGAACGGGTGCATGGGATGATCACCGCCGAGCGGCAGCCCGGAGACGATCGTTTCGGGGGAACCCTGGGGGACGATACTCCCGTTAGCCAAGGGATACCGAACGATCTTGTCGTTGATCTCGGCGTAGAGCGCTCCTTTATATATGCCGATCCCAGTTCCGCCGGCTCCGCCGGTCTTTTCGGTTTCGCCGAAACGCTGAACCACCTCGGCCTTTCCCGTGCTGCTTTTACCCTGTAGCGCAACAAGGAATCCACCTTCAGGCGTGTTTTTATTATCGTAGTAGCGGCCAGACCAGGTGTTGACGTAGACCACTCCATTGGGCGCGACCGCCATATGTCGCGCGTGGCCTAGGTTGTCAGCAAAAATTGTGGCACAGAAGCCGGGGCTGAGCTTGAGGCCGCTATCATCGTTCGCGCAGGAAGGAGTGCTCCTACTGCCGGAAGTTCCGGCAGGCTGTGCGGACAAAAGGTGCGCGGCGCACAAAGCGACGAACGTGACAAATGGAGACAACGCTGGTCTGGATGAAAGCGCTCGCATTCAAGCCTCCGAATCAACGGCACCAATATTACAACGACAGCGGGGCTCGGCAGTCAGTCCTCGATTGATGGAGGTAATTTCTCTCCATCGCGCAACGTCGTGATTTCGCGGTAAAGTAACTGCGATGAAATTCGCTTGCTGCGCAACACTATTGCTCATCAGCGCGACCGCCTTCGCCTCCGAAAATCAATCACAGTTCGATGAAAAAGCAGCCGAGCGATTCGCGAAACTCGCGCTGGCGTGCGTGCACAAAGAGTATCCGAACCACATCAGCCATACGTTAAACAGTGATGCAGATGTGGCTCCGCCGCGCAAACTGACGCCGGCCTTTTATGGATGTTACGACTGGCATTCGTCCGTGCATGGCCACTGGCTGCTGGTGCGGCTTGTCAAGACCTTTCCGTCTGCCAATTTTGTAGGGCCTGCACGCCAGGCCCTTAGCGAAAGTTTGACCGCAGAACACATTGCACAAGAAGCTGCTTACCTTCGTGGGGAAGGGCGCGCCAGTTTTGAGCGCCCATACGGGTTGGCTTGGCTGCTGCAACTCGAGGCTGAACTCGACGAATGGCACGATCCAGAGGGAAACGTACTTTCTGCGAATCTTCATCCGCTTGCCGAAGCTGCGCGGGAACGTCTGACTAGTTGGTTGCCGAAACTCGCAAATCCCGTGCGGATCGGAGAGCACGATCAAACCGCATTTGCCATGGGTCTGATGCTTGATTATGCGCGCGCGATTAAAGACCGGCAATTCGCTGCATTACTAGAGGAGAAGGCGCGGCAGTTCTTCTTTCGCGATAAAGATTGTCCCCTGGCATATGAGCCTTCGGGTGAGGATTTCTTATCCCCATGCTTGGGCGAAGCCGACATGATGCGTCGCGTGCTGCCGAGTGGAGAATTCGCGGCTTGGCTCAGCGCGTTTCTTCCGCAGATTTTGCAGCCTTCAAACAGCTGGCTGCAACCTGTAGTGTCACCGGACCCGAGCGATCCGAAACTGGCGCACTTGGACGGCTTGAACCTGAGCCGTGCCTGGATGCTGGAGGGAATTGCTTCGGCATTGCCGAATGGCGACCGGCGTTTGCCTGCCATCGTGATGAGTGCGGAGGCGCATCGGAAAGCAGGACTAGCATCTGTGACCGGTGAGCACTATGAAGGAGGGCATTGGTTAGGAAGCTACGCGGTGTATCTGGTAACGCGTAGGGGCATTCAAAGGAGCGCGACCGACAACCTGCATACCGGCTCCGACTAAAATCTGTATCCCACCCCGATGGAAATAATCGGATAGAAACGCAGAAACGTCACCTCGCGCGCGATCTTTGCTTGCTCGGAATGTATGCTGCTGACTGCACCGGGATTGCTTGAAAGAGAGCTGCAGCCTCGACCTTTTGGATCGCATCCACTCCCGTTCATGTTCAGTGACACCGTGGGTGATCCCTCGAAAACAAAACCAAATTCAACCGGAAAAGAAATCCGATGATGGTGAGAAAGCAGGTTGCCCCATCCGAAGGTAAGGCCGGGTGCGATTTTTCGAAAACTCATCTTCGCGGCTCCGTTGATGGGATCAGATGGATCGCTCTCATAAGTATTTTTGGTGATGCTGAAGGTGTGGCCTCCGGGTACCACGAGGGCCGCATGGACGCCAGTGCCGTTGTAAACCAGGGCGGTGGGGCTTACGCGAAATCCGCTGCGAAATGGATACCAGTCATAGCTCGCCTGTATGGAACGAAAGTTCAGCTCTCCCCGATAGCCGAAGCCGGAATCAGCGAGGTCACGATCGTAAATGAAGTAGTTGAAGCTCGTCCGCAGGTTCGAATGCTGAAAGAGTGGTACAGCAGTTTCGATTCCAGCTCCCAATGACGAGAGCTTGATTCCGATGCCAATACGTCCCAGGTGTTTTGTGCTCTGCTCTTGCGAAAAACCCGCTTGGGAAAGAAACAAGACAGCACATATTACAGTCGTCAAAACGTTCATCGTGCTCGCTCACCAAATCTTGCGGTCGCGGGCAGTGGATAGCGATCATTTGCGGGACCTACGAAATTTCTCAGGACTGACGAGGCAAGCGGTACCTGAGCGCCCGAATAAACACTCGTTGGATCACTTACCGAGTGTCTTTCGATTTGTTTGTACATCGGACGATTGCAGAGACGAAGGAGTTGTATGAGCTGCATGTGAAAACTTATCAATCCCAAAAGCCTCAGCCCAAGGTGCAGAGCTCACTTAATACAATCGACTCCAGCGCTAGTAAAATGAACAGGTTCTATTCCGGAGTAGCCGCATGGCTTCGCCCTCTGTCCTCACCCATGCCGAGCAGCAGCAAAGCCCACTAACGAAAGTAAGCGCGCGATGTGTGCTGGTTTTGTTCGGCGCATCGGGTGACCTCACGAAACGCAAGCTGGTGCCGGCGTTGTTCAATCTGGCGAAGGCCAATCTCCTTCCTGAGAATTTTGCGATCCTTGGCGTAGCATTCGATGATTTGGGCCTGGAGCAATTTCGGGATCAGGTCACGTCATTTGTGCCTCCGGCGGACAAAGGATCACCTGTGCTGAACTCGTTTCGCGATCGCTTGTACTATCAGCGGGCCGATTTCGGGGACTCGGCGACCTACCCCGCGCTGCAGAAGCGGTTGGGGGAGCTTGATCAGCAATATTCGACGGACGGAAATTATCTTTTTTATCTCGCGGTCGCCCCGAAATTTTTTGGAACGATTGTGCAGCAACTGGGACAAAGCCAACTGTCCAGGCAGGACAACGGGAAATGGCGGCGGGTCGTAATCGAGAAGCCGTTTGGGAGCGATCTGGAAACGGCGCGCGCTCTCAACCGGCAGATCAAGTCGGTCCTGGCGGAGAACCAGATTTACCGCATCGATCACTATCTCGGCAAAGAGACGGTGCAGAACATACTCGTGTTCCGTTTCGACAACGCGATCTTCGAGCCGATCTGGAACCGGCGGTACATCGATCACGTACAGATCACGAATGCGGAGACTGTCGGTGTCGAGCAGCGCGGCGGGTATTTCGACGCCGCGGGCACATTGCGTGACATGGTTCCGAACCACGTGATGCAACTGCTCAGCCTGACTGCCATGGAGTCGCCGGTGTCTTTTCAGGCTGATGCTGTCCGGGATGAGCAGGCGAAAGTGCTGCATGCGGTGCAACTGCTCGACTCAGAAACTGTGCTGCAAGATAGCGTGCGTGGCCAATATGGCGAGGGCACGATTGGCGACCAACGCGCGCCCGCCTATCGGTCAGAGCCGGGAGTTTCGCCAGAGTCGCGGACCGAAACGTTCGTCGCTTTGAAGCTGAACATCGACAACTGGCGCTGGGTGGGCGTGCCGTTTTACTTGCGTACGGGAAAGCGCATGGCGAAGCGGCACACGGAGATCACCATCCAATTCAAGAAGACCCCGTTTGAGTTGTTCCGAAATGCGCCAGTGAAAAAACATTCGAACCAGCTGGTGATTCAGATTCAACCAGTCGAGGGAATTTCACTGAGCTTTGGAGCCAAGATTCCGGGACCGATCTTGAAAGTGGGCTCCGTTGATATGAGCTTCGAGTATTCGAAATATTTCGGCCAGGATGCATACACCGGGTATGAGGTGCTGCTCTATGACTGCATGATCGGCGATGCGACGCTGTTCCAGCGTGCCGACATGGTGGAAGCCGGATGGAATATTGTGGATCCGGTGCTGGATGTGTGGAAGGCGCTGCCGCCGCGAAAATTCCCGAATTACGCAGCGGGAACTTGGGGGCCAAAAGAAGGCCATGAGTTATTGCAACGCGACGGACGGGAGTGGAGGAAAATCGAATGATTCTCGCAGGCGACATTGGTGCAACCCGTGTGCGAATGGCGGTGTTCCAGAGCGAGGGCAGCCAACTGCATCGGGAGGTGGAACGCACGTACAAGAGCCAGCAACATGGCGGACTGGCAGAAATTGTAAAAGATTTCATCAGCAGCGAAGGTGTTCTGGTGCGCAGCGCGTGCTTTGGAGTGGCCGGCCCCGTGCGCGGCGGTCGAAGCAAGATTTCGAACCTTGAATGGACGATTGATGCGGCGAACCTGGCTTCGCAATTAAAGCTCCCCGAAGTTGGACTGATCAACGATCTTGAGGCGTACGCGTATGGAATTGACGCACTTGAATCGAAGGACTTTGTGACGCTGAGTGAAGGCTCGGAGGATGCAGAAGGGAACCGCGTGGTAATCTCGGCGCGAACGGGCCTTGGAATCGCGGGTTTGTATTGGGATGGATTCAGACATCATCCATTTCCGTGCGAGGGCGGTCACGCGGATTTTGCTCCGAAGAGCGATCTTGAGATGGAGCTGGCGCAGTATCTACGGAAAAAATTCGATCACGTAAGCTGTGAGCGAATTCTTTCAGGGCCTGGAATCAGAAACATCTACGAGTTTCTCCGCGATATGAAAAAAGTCGACGAACCGGACTGGTTACGCGATCAGCTAAGCCAGGCGAAAGATCAGCCGGCGTTGATTTCTCAACTGGCTCTTGAACAAAAGGCGGCGATCTGCGAGCAAGCGCTTTCGATTTTCGTCAGTGTCTATGGCTCGGAAACCGGAAACTGCGCCCTGAATTTTATGGCGACGGGCGGAGTGTTCATCGGTGGAAGTATTGCGGCCAAGATCGTTCCCAAAATGCAGGATCCCATCTTCATGAAGTCTTTCCTCGGCAAAGGCAGAATGCAGTCACTGCTCGCCGACATGCCAGTGAAGATCATTTTGAATGACGACTCGGGAATCATTGGCGCGGCAAGATACACGCTGATTAAGAAGGCATTTTCAAGAGACAAACGGGCAATTGCATGATGCCCGCGAGCGGACGGCTGGAGGATTGTTATTTATCCAGAATAGGCAGATTGAGCGGCGGCTGGACGTGGAACTCGAGCCGCGTGATCTGCTGCATTGCTTGATCCACGAGCGAGGACGGGCACGGCTCGAGAGTGATCACGAAAGGGAGTTTGGATGATGGGAATCCGGGCTTCTGGAAAACGGAATCGATGTTGATGCCAAGATTCGAAAAAATTAATGCCAACTTGGCGATGATGCCGGGCTCATCCTGCACGGTAAAGCGCATATAGTGGCGCGAAGTAAAATCGGCGCTGACCTGGATTTCGGGAACTTCACTCTCATACAGCGCTGCGCCGTTCACCTGGCGAGATCGCGCGATCGCAATCAGATCCGAAACCACCGCGACTGCTGTTGGATGTCCCCCAGCGCCATGACCGGCAAAAATGGTCTCGCCGCCGAACCTTCCCGTGGACATTACGAGATTACGTGGCCCATCAACTCCGGCCAGCGGGGATGAGGAATGCACCAGGCCAGGTTCAACTGAGGCCAGCAGCCGGTTGTCTTCCTTTCTTGCGCGCGAGAGTTGGCGAATGGTGCAGTTCAGCAGCCTGGCGTATTCGAAGTCGATGGGCTCGATCGCGGAAATTGTGCGCGCGGGAATGCTCTCGAGTTTCGCTGAGACGCGAAGTCCGGTGCGTGCGAGAATTGCGAGTTTTGCGCGGGCGTCGAGACCATCGACATCTTCGGTGGGATCGGCTTCGGCAAAGCCGAGCTTCTGCGCTTCACGCAGCGCGTCAGAAAAAGACACGCCAGTTTCGATCCGGGTGAGTATGTAGTTGCAAGTGCCGTTGAGGATTCCGACGAGCTCGACGAGATCGTCTCCGGCAAGGCCTTCCTGCAATCCAGAGATGACGGGAACGCCGCCGGCTACCGACGCCCCGAAGGCGATATGCTGGCCGTTTTCTCGCGCCAGCCGGATCAGCTCGGCCCCGTGTCGCGCGATGAGCTGTTTATTCGCTGTGATCACCGACTTGCCGGATTTCAGTGCGCGGCGAATCGTCTCGCTTGCTGGCTCGAGTCCGCCCATCAACTCGATGACAACCTGCGCATCGGACGAGAGAACATCGTCAATATTCTCGGTCCAGCAAACAGACTCGGGAAGCCAGTTGACGCGCTTGCGTTGGACGTTGCGATTGCAAACGTGACTGACGCAAACCCCGGCAACAGAACGCTCAGCGAGAATGCGAGCGACAGAGCTGCCGACGGTGCCAAAGCCGACGATGGCGACGTTGAAGCTGGCAGTGCTGTTATCCGCCACAGCTTGGGACTCAGTCAAATTGGCGATGGGCTTCATGATGCCTTGTCATACTACGGGCAGGACGCCCGTAGCTCCAACTCCAGATTTGCTGGTTCTTCCATGAACACGTGTTCGCAAATTCGAAGCAGCGCGCCCGTTCACGCGCGATTGTTTTTCGATGCCATTTGTTTTGCGGGATGACGATTTCCGTGATGCGGGGAAGAAGTGCTCATGCAGATGGAGCACTGCTCTGGGAACGTCGCTTTCCTGGACAACGCAACTGATGTTGATTTCCGATGCTCCCTGCGAAATCATGCGGATGTTCACTCCCGCAGCCGCCATCGTATTGAACACGCTGGCCGCGATACCGGGCTTTCCATGAATGTCTTCGCCGACCAGGCAAACAATTGCTTGGCGATCTTCGCAATTCACATCAGCGATCTGCTCCAGTTCCGCAAGCAACGCCTCGGGCAGACGCTTCGTCTCCATGGTGAATGACATACTGACTTCCGATATGGCGACAATGTCCACGGGCATAGAGTGGCGGTCGAGGGTCTCGAACACAGAGCGGAGAAAGCCGTGCACCATGACTCCGCGTGAAGCGACTACGTTCACGATGCTGACGCCGGTTTTTGCCGTGATGGCGCGGAAGATGTCGTTACTCGGAGGCGCTTGCGCCGTGATCTCGGTCCCTGTGCTCTTCAGGTTGCGAGAATTCAGAACGTAAACCGGAATATTTTTGTGAATCGCGGGAAGGAGAGTCGCGGGGTGAAGGACCTTGGCGCCAAAATAGGCGAGTTCGGCGGCCTCATTAAAGCTGATCTGCTTGATGGTGCGGGCGTCCGGGCAGAGCCGCGGGTCGGTGGTCATCATGCCTTCAACGTCGGTCCAGATTTCGATTTTGTCGGCATCGAGGGCGGCGCCGACAATCGCAGCGGAATAGTCCGATCCGCCACGGCCGAGAGTTGTGGGTATGCCTTCGGAAGTGGCCGCGATGAAACCTCCCATCACCGGGACCCGCTTCTTTGAAAGCAACGGCACGATTTGCTTTTTGCATTTCGCTCGGGTCTCGCTCATTTGAGGGGCCGCGCGGGTGTAGGTCGAGTCGGTGACCAGGCAGGCGCGGGAATCGACCCAGGCGGCGTTAAGTCCGCGAACGGTGAATGCGTCAGCAACGATGAGGCTCGAAAGCAACTCGCCAAAAGAAAGAAGATAGTCGCTGCCGCGTTGTGTGAGTTCTTTTACTGCCGCCAGGCCACGAATGAAATTTTCGAGTTCCGAAAGATGTGCTTGCAACTTTGGCCGCAAGCTGGCGGCGCGCTTGGCGCCGAGAAGTCCAGTCGCAGTGTTAAAGTGCCGCTCGCGAAGGGAACGGAACAACTCAAGGCTGGACTCGCAGTCGCCGGACGCCGCGGTCTGCCCCATCGAAACCAGTTGGTCGGTGACCTTGGCCATGGCGCTGACGACCACAATGGGTTTCTGGGCGCGGCGGCTGGCGACGATTTTCGAAACGCGCTCGATTGCCTCCGCGCTTTCGACCGACGTACCGCCAAATTTCATCACGATCATGCCGACACCTTCCAGGGCATATTGTTTCAGACTTCGCGAATTTGCCATATAAACGAAAGACCCACCGCCCTTTTCGGCTGTGGGTCTCGAGCAGAAGTCTTGATTCCAGCTCAGCGCCCACGCCAGACAGTAATTCGCGTCCCGGTGGTTGTGTGGGACATGCGTGTCTGGAGCGTGGACGTCATGAATTACCTAATATACATGGCGCGTTGATCTCGAGGCCAAGCAGGATTTTGAATAGCCGATATCAGAAAAATTGCATTAACTGGCGCGCCCAGTGCTGTTTTGATCCAAAGGTGCACTCTTTGATTTTTCCATCCGCCGCATCGAAATTCTGAATTGTACTTTTGACCCCAACTCGCTGTAACAAAGATATATACGGGCTGAACTGCGCGCTAGCCTGTCATTCCCGTCTGGAGATCCGTCTGAAGCAGTGGAAGACCATCAACGGTTTGCCGCCGGCGCAGGGCCTTTACGACCCGGCGCACGAGCATGATGCTTGTGGAATCGGCTTTGTGGCTAGCGTTCGCGGCGAGAAGAGTCATCAGATCATTGAACAGGGAATTCAGGTCCTGATCAATCTGACGCATCGCGGCGCCTGCGGCTGCGATCCTGAAACCGGCGACGGCGCGGGTGTGCTGATCCAAATTCCCCACAAGTTTTTTGCGCGCGAATGTGCGACGTTGGGCTTTACCTTGCCTGCTCCTGGCGAATACGCCGTAGGAATGACGTTTCTGCCGGTGGAGAAGCGTCCACGCCTGAATTGCGAAGGAGTTCTTGAGCGGATCGTCAGAGAGGAAGGATTGACGGTTCTCGGTTGGCGCGACACGCCGGTGGATGGTGATGCCATTGGTCGAGTGGCGCGGGCTTCGCAACCGTATATCCAGCAAATTTTCGTTGGTCGCCCGGCGGAGATGGAAGAAGACGCATTCGAGCGCAAGCTTTACGTCGTTCGCAAACGCGCTGAAAACGAAATTGCTGAGTCCGAGATTGAAGATAAAGAGTTCTTTTACATTCCATCGCTCTCGTGTAGAACCATCGTCTACAAAGGTCTCCTACTCGCGCCGCAGATCGCGAACTTCTATGGCGAGCTTTCTGATCCCGATGTAACCAGCGCGTTGTGTTTGGTGCACCAACGTTTCTCCACAAATACCTTTCCTAGCTGGAAGCTGGCCCACCCCTATCGCTACGTTGCGCACAATGGCGAAATTAACACTTTAAAAGGGAACGTGGCGTGGATGCACGCGCGGCAGTCGATTCTTGATTCACCGCTTTTCGGCGACGACATTAGAAAGTTATTTCCGGTTATTGAACCAGGCGGGAGCGATTCCGCGAGCTTCGATAATGCCGTAGAGCTTCTGCTTCAGTCGGGCCGGACCCTCCCCCATGTGATGGCCATGCTGATCCCAGAGGCGTGGGCGGGCAATCCGCACATGAAGGCGGAGAAGCGCGCGTTTTATGAATATCACTGCTCGCTAATGGAGCCGTGGGACGGCCCTGCGGCCATTGCTTTCACCGATGGCCGGGTGATTGGAGCGACACTCGATCGCAATGGGTTGCGGCCAGGGCGATACGTAGTGACGGACGACGATCTCGTGGTGATGGCGTCAGAAGCGGGTGTGCTTCCTGTCTCGCCAGGAAGGGTGAAGCGCAAAGGAAGGCTGCAGCCGGGGAAAATGTTCCTGGTCGACACCGTCGAAGGCCGAATCATTTCGGACAAGGAAATTAAGACGCGGCTCTCAGCCCGTCAGCCCTACGAGCAGTGGCTCAAAGAGAATCAGATTACGCTCGATCAGTTGCCGGAGCCGGTCCGCGTGCACGCGTCCGATCACGCGACCATCCTTTCGCGGCAGCGTGCCTTCGGCTACACCGATGAAGATTTGAAGATGATTCTTGAACCGATGGCTGTCGGGGGCCAGGAACCAGTGGGCTCCATGGGGACCGACACGCCGCTTGCGTGTTTGAGCGACAAGCCGCAGCCGCTGTTCAATTATTTCAAGCAGCTCTTCGCGCAGGTCACCAACCCGCCGATCGATCCTATCCGCGAAGAGATGGTGATGTCGCTCATCAGCTATATCGGAACTGAGCGCAACATCCTGGATGAGACTCCGGAGAATTGCCACACCTTGAAGCTGGCGCAGCCGATTCTTACGAATCGGGATCTTGAAAAGCTGCGGCGGGTTTCGCAAGGCGATCTGCTGGCGATCACGCTGCCGGCACTGTTCCGTGCCGAAGATGGCGAGGCGGGATTACGCTCGGCGCTCGATGAGCTCTCACGCCGGGCATCGCTCGCCGTGAAGTCGGGATACACACTGTTGATTCTTTCCGATCGCGGCGTGGACAAGAACTACGCGCCAATTCCAAGTTTGCTGGCGCTTGCAGCGGTGCACAACCTGTTGGTACGCGAAGAGACGCGGACCCAGGTTGCATTGATCATTGAATCCGGCGAGCCGCGCGAAGTGATGCACTTTGCGCTGCTGATCGGCTATGGCGCGAGTGCCATCAATCCTTATCTTGCGATCGAGACGCTCGAAGAGCTGGCCGCTCGTGGATACCTTCCCGGCGGGATGACTCCAGATGTGGCGGTCAAACACTTTGTCAAGGCGGTCAACAAAGGTCTGCTGAAGACATTTTCCAAGATGGGTATCTCGACGCTGCAGAGTTATCGTGGCGCTCAGGTATTCGAAGCGATTGGGCTGAACGAAGACTTGGTCAATTCCTATTTTGCTGGAACAACCTCGCGAATCGGTGGCATTGGACTGAGCGTGCTCGCCCGCGAGGCGCAACTCAAGCACGAATTCGCATTCCGCACTCTGACTGAAGCAGACACGGAGCTCGCAGTGGGTGGCAGCTATCACTTCCGTGTGAACGGCGAGTATCACCTGCTGAACCCGCTCACCATCAGCAAACTGCAACACAGCGTGCGTGAAGGGAGTTACAAGACCTTCCAGGAATTCGCTGAGTTGATAGACAAACAGAGTCAGAACCTAGCAACTTTGCGCAGCTTGATGAAGATTAAGAAGGCGCGTAAGCCGGTAGCGATTGAGGAAGTCGAGCCGGCGAAAGAGATCGTGAAGCGATTCACGACGGGCGCGATGTCGTTCGGATCGATCAGCAAAGAGGCACACGAAACGCTGGCCATTGCCATGAACCGGATCGGCGGCAAGTCCAACACCGGCGAGGGTGGGGAAGACGAGGAACGCTACAAAAAAGACAGCAATGGAGATTGGCGTCGCAGCGCAATCAAGCAAGTTGCATCAGCGCGATTCGGTGTGACCACCAACTATCTAGTGAATGCCGACGAACTGCAGATCAAGATGGCGCAAGGCGCCAAGCCCGGCGAAGGTGGGCAGCTTCCCGGGCACAAAGTCGATGACGTAATCGCCCGCCTGCGGCACTCGATTCCCGGCGTTGGTCTGATTTCGCCGCCGCCGCATCACGATATCTACTCCATTGAAGATCTCGCGCAGCTGATTTACGACCTCAAGAACGTGAATCCGCAGTCGCGAGTGTCTGTGAAGCTGGTCTCAGAAATTGGCGTTGGCACGGTCGCCGCAGGAGTCGCGAAGGCACACGCCGACGTCGTGCTGATTTCAGGAGATTCCGGTGGCACGGGTGCATCGCCGCTCAGTTCGATCAAGCATGCCGGAATTCCGTGGGAGCTTGGCCTTGCGGAAACGCAGCAAGTTCTCTTGATGAACGACCTGCGCAGCCGCATTCGCGTGCAGACCGACGGAAAGCTTCAAACCGGGCGTGATGTTGTAATCGCCGCGCTGCTCGGCGCCGAAGAATTTGGTTTCGCTACCGCGCCGCTGGTTGCAATGGGCTGCATCATGCTTCGCAAATGTCACCTGAACACTTGCTCGGTCGGCATTGCAACTCAGGACCCCGACCTACGCAAGAAATTTGCCGGCCAGCCAGAGCACGTGATCAATTTCTTCTTTTTTGTAGCGGAGCAGGTTCGGCAGTACATGGCCGAGCTCGGCTTCCGCAAAGTCGATGATATGGTCGGCCGCGTCGACATGCTTGATGTGCAGCCAGCAGTCGATCATTGGAAGGCATTGGGCGTTGATCTCTCAGCAATTCTCTACAACCCGCCGCTGCCGGGGCGCGTAGCTCGCCATTGCGTGCAGGCGCAAGATCATGGGATCGATAAGGCCCTTGACCACGAACTCATCGCGGGAGCAAAGCCTGCGCTCGAAAACAGGACTCCAGTCGAAATGAATTTCCCGATTCGCAATGTACACCGCACGGTTGGCGCGATGCTCAGCGGCGAAATTGCGCGCAAGTATGGGTCGGCAGGACTTCCCGAAGACACGATTCGAATCAAGTTCGAAGGCTCCGCCGGTCAAAGCTTCGGCGCATTTTTGGCGTCGGGCGTGACCATGACGCTCGAAGGCGATGCGAACGATTATGTCGGTAAGGGGCTGTCGGGCGGCAAGCTGGTGGTGTATCCGCCTAAAGGATCAAAGTTCGCGGCGGAAGAAAATATTCTGATCGGCAACGTGGTGCTGTACGGCGCGACCAGTGGAGAAGCTTTCTTCAGCGGCGTTGCCGGCGAACGATTCGCCGTCCGGAATTCGGGTGCGACGGCGGTCGTCGAGGGGGTCGGAGACCACGGCTGCGAGTACATGACCAACGGTCTCGCGATCGTGCTCGGCTCCTGCGGCAGAAACTTTGCAGCCGGCATGAGCGGCGGCATCGCTTACGTCTTCGACGAAAAAGGCGACTTCACGGAGAAGCGCTGTAATCTGGCATCAGTCGATCTTGAGCCGGTGATCGAGCCGCGCGATGTGAAGCTGCTTCGCGGACTCATCGAGAAGCACTGCGAGCTCACGGGCAGCAAGCGGGCCAGGAACATCCTCGATAGCTGGGCCGAGAGCCTGCCGCGCTTCATCAAGATTTTCCCGCATGAGTTCAAGCGCGTGCTGGGTGTGGCCCGCAGCCGTTATCAATATGTTCCCGGGCAGCCCGTTCCTGTGCCCGAGTTGGTGGAGGCGCTGCATGGGTAAGGCCTCCGGCTTCATGGAATTTGGGCGCGAGACCGCAACCCGGCGTCCGGTCACCGAACGTGTAAATGACTGGTTCGAGATCTACCAGGACTTTCCCGAAGAAAAGTTGCGGACGCAGGGCGCACGCTGCATGGATTGCGGCGTGCCCTTCTGCCACACGGGATGCCCGGTCAACAATCTGATTCCAGACTGGAATGATCTCGTCTATCGAGGGCGCTGGAAAGAGGCGCTGCGGCAACTTCACTCGACAAACAATTTTCCGGAATTCACGGGCCGCATCTGTCCCGCGCCATGCGAGGCAGCTTGCGTGCTCGGAATCAATGAGCCCGCGGTCACGATCAAGCAGATCGAAAAGAGCATCGTCGAGCGCGGATGGGAAGAAGGCTTGATTCGTCCCGAACCGCCAAAATTCCGATCCGGCAAGAAGGTCGCCGTTGTTGGCTCCGGACCAGCGGGACTCGCCGCTGCACAACAACTCAATCGCGCGGGACACTGGGTCACCGTCTATGAAAAAGCCGACCGCGCCGGGGGATTGCTGCGCTACGGGATTCCCGAATTCAAAATGGAAAAGCAGGTTCTCGACCGCCGTCTTGAGCAGATGGAAGCCGAGGGCGTGAAGTTCGTGACTGGTGCGCACGTCGGGCATTCCGTCCCGGTGGAAGATTTGCAGCGCGAGTTCGATGCGATTCTCTTGGCTGGAGGGGCGGAAGCTGGGCGCGACCTCACTGTTCCGGGAAGGGAACTCAAGGGGATTCATTTCGCTATGGAGTTCCTGCCGCAGGCGAATAAGCGTTGCCACGGCGACGAACTTGATCCGGCGCAGGACATTCTCGCAACCGGGAAGCGCGTCATCATTATCGGCGGCGGTGATACGGGCGCCGATTGTCTGGGCACAGTGCATCGCCAAAAGGCGAAGTCGGTTCATCAATTCGAAATTATGCCCATGCCGCCGGCCGATCGCTCGCCGCTTACCCCGTGGCCGCTATGGCCGATGCAGTTGCGCATCGAAGGCGCGCATGAAGAAGGTGGTGTTCGCGAATGGAGCGTGGCGACTGCAAAGTTTACCGGCGACGAAAACGGAAATGTCAGGCAATTGCATGGCATTAAAGTTGGCCCTCCCCCAAAGTTTGAGCTAGTCGCCGGTACTGAGTTCGTGATGGACGCCGATCTGGTTCTTTTAGCGATGGGCTTCACCGGCCCGGTGCGTACGGGAATGATCGAGCAACTTGGAGTGAAGCTCGACGGGCGCGGCAATGTCGAGACCGCAGCTGATTACATGTCTTCGGTTCCCGGAGTATTCGCAGCAGGCGACATGCGGCGTGGCCAATCGCTGGTGGTTTGGGCGATTGCGGAGGGGAGGAAGGCGGCCACGTCAGTCGATAACTATCTGGCCAGGCAATCTGCCAAACTTGCGGCGAAGACGAAATCACGGCGCGATTTGGTCTCCGCCTGAGTTGCAGGTTCCTCGGCGTGCTCGGCGTTCTCGGCGGTGAAAAGGTTTTAACCGCAAAGGTGGCAGAGAAAATCCGCCGAGTTCGCGAAGAGAGCCCGGGTTGCTGAGCTATCACATATAAATGTCTAGACCTGTTCTCATGACAACTAAGCCAGCCAAAGCGCCGCAGCCGGCAGTCACGCTAGCTGCTGTTCGTGAAGCCCTCGGCCGGATCCGCGATTCAATCTATCTCTCGCCCTGTGCGCGCTCCGAGCATTTTTCCCAGCTCACCGGAAATTCGGTCTACCTGAAACTCGACAATCTGCAGCGTACCGGCGCCTTCAAAGAACGTGGCGCACTGAACAAGCTTTTGACCCTCACCCCCGAGGAGCGCTCGCGCGGAGTCATCGCGGCATCGGCCGGAAATCACGCGCAGGGAGTCGCGTATCACGCAGGCAAGCATGGAATTCGGGCGCAGATCGTGATGCCGCTCACCACGCCGCTGATTAAAGCTTCGGCGACAAAGAGCTACGGCGCGGAAGTGGTTTTACACGGTGCAAACTACGACGAGGCTTGCGAAGAGGCGACTCGCCGCAGCCAACAGTTCGGCATGACCTTTGTCCATCCATTTGACGATGAAGTTGTAATGGCAGGTCAGGGGACGATGGGTTTGGAAATTCTCGATCAGGTGCCGGACGTCGAAGCCGTGATCGCACCCATCGGGGGCGGCGGATTGATTTCCGGGGTCGCTTGCGCGGTAAAGGAATCGAACCCGCGCGTAAACGTGATCGGCGTACAGCCGGCTCGGCTGCCTTCGATGAAGGTCGCCATTGCGGAAGGTCACCCGACTACCTTGAGTCCAGCGGCCACAATTGCCGATGGCATTGCGGTACGCCGGGCGGGCGAGAGGACTCTGCCGCTGGTTCAAAAGTATGTTGACGATATCGTAACCGTCGATGAAGAAGAGATTGCCAACGCCATTCTTCTCTTATTAGAACGCGAAAAAACTTTGGCTGAAGGCGCCGGGGCGGCGGCAATCGCGGCGCTCATAAATCGCAAGACTTCGCTCAGCGGAAAGAAAGTTGCCGTGCTGGTCTGCGGCGGAAATATCGACGTCAGTCTCCTTTCGCGCATTATGGAGCGAGGCCTGGTCAAAGATGGCCGTTTAGTGCGGCTGCGGGTCCATCTGCCTGATTATCCGGGCGCGTTGCATCGGCTTACAGGAATTCTGGCCCAGCATCGTGCCAATATCGTGGAGACAGCCTATGATCGCGCTTACTACGGCGTGAATCTCGGTGATACCGCCATCGACATCACCATGGAAACCCGCGGCCCAGACCACATTGCGGAGCTGCTTTCGGCGCTGAGCGCCAGCGGTTACGTTCACGAAAGAATTCTGTAGCTCAGAGTTCCCCGCCCAGCGTTTCTCAGTTATGTTTGGGAATTCAAAGCCCCCAGCTGTCGCAAACTGCGCGACAAAGCCGGGCATCCGGCGAGTGCTAGAGTCTGATTGACCCGAATATCCCTTCGTAACTGGCAACCCGATTTTCCTGCGCTATATTGATTTTTGATCGTGCCGAACTTCCGTCTGAAAAAGCCGCTCATGATCCTCGCCGCATGCGCATTGCTTGCCGGATGCGGCCGACATCGCGAACGCGTGCTCGAGACCGATTACGTTTCCGCGCCTCAGGTGACTCTGCGCGATCAGTTGGCGCAGGTCTATAACAAGGTGGGCGCCGCAAAGAATGGCGAGCGCGTTGAGGTCGTGGATCGCGAAAGGCGCTTCGCAAAAATCCGCACAGCAAACGGGCAGGAAGGCTGGGTCGAGCAACGCTACCTCGTTAACCAACAAGTGTTTGACGCCTTCCAGAAGATGGCACAGCAGGGGAAAGACGCTCCCATCGAAGGCACTGCCACAACGCGCAATGATACGAACCTGCATGTCGAGCCTGGACGGGACACGGAACATCTTTATCAGCTTGGCGAAGGCGCCAAGGTTTCGGTTCTTAAGCGTGCCACCGTCGAGAAAAATCTTCCCGGGGTCGGAGCGCAATCGCCGGTGAGTGGCTTAAAAATCATCAAGCCCATGGAAGACTGGTGGCTGGTTCGCGACTCGCAGAACCACGTTGGCTGGGTGCTCGGCCGGATGATTGACCTCGACGTTCCGCTTGAGGTGGCGCAGTACGCCGAGGGGCAGCGCATTGTCGGCTGCTACGTCCTGAACGAGGTCAGTGACGCCGATAAGAAAGTACCGCAATATTTAATGTTGCTTACCGAGGCGAAAGATGGCATGCCTTTCGACTACAACCAGGCCAGAGTGTTCACCTGGAATACTCGCCGTCACCGATACGAGACGGCGTACCGGGAGAGAAATATCAACGGGGTGCTCCCGGTTACGATCTCGCACGAGGTCTTCGGAAAAGAAGGCGACCTGCCAATGTTTGTTTTACGGACGAAGGATGCCGCCGGCAACACGGTTGAACGCAAGTACAAGATGAATACCCCCATCGTAAAGCGCGTGAGTTGAACCTGTTTTCCCGTAATAAATCCCGCTGAGCGTACAGCTAGTCCCACAAATTTATACACGATTCCATATAGTCGCGACTGACTTGATACTGTTTTTGGTATTTGTTGGCCAGGCTGCAGAAATATCAATTAAATAAATCTAATTATTTCATTGTCTTAGGTTGGAACATCCTTTGGAATGTGATTTGCAAAATTGCAGACACGGTAAAGGACTGTAAAGTTCTGGTCGGCCCAAGGTTCGACACAAAATTCCAGAGTTTCTTTGGTTTAGGAGAAATCGCATGAATCGCGTTCTCAACTTCAAGGCATTTACATGGGTAGCATCGCTGTTTGCGATGGTCGCCCTCAGTTTCGGCTTGGCATATGGACAGGCCATTAGCGGAAACATAACGGGAAAGGTCACGGATCCCTCCGGAGCAGCGGTGAATGGCGCCACCGTTCAGGCGGTAAATGTGGCGACTGGACAGATAGCCACGACCAAGACACAGGCCGTTGGGGACTACCTGTTCTCAGATTTGCCAGCAGGCGCGTACAACATAACTGTTACCGCCCAAGGTTTTAAGAGCACCACGCTTTCGAATGTGCCTGTCGAGTTGAATAAGACCGGAACGGCAAACCTACGCCTCGAAATTGGCAGCAGTTCGACTACGGTTGAAGTGGCCGGAACTCCGCCACCTGTGGATACGTCGACCGCGCAGTTGGGGAGTAACTACGACACAGTAATGTCTTCGAGCCTGGGAATGACCGGCACGGGTGCACTTGGTGCCGGCGTTTTGAATTTGTCGCTGCTTAGTCCGGGTGTTACGAACGCGAACGCTATGGGGCTTGGCATGGGGCCATCCGTAGGTGGTCAGCGTCCCCGCGACAATAACTTCACCATTGAAGGCGTGGACAATAACAATAAGACGGTGACTGGTGCTCTCGCACAGGTTCCGAACGACGCGGTTGATAGTTTTACGCTGCTTGAGAACCAGTTCAATTCCGAGTTCGGTCACTCTTCCGGTGGACAATTCAATACGACCGTGAAGAGCGGCACCAATGCCTTTCACGGTTCCATTTACGAATATTTCAGGAACAAAAATCTCGATGCGGTGGACAACACCGCGGTGTTGCAGGGGCTAACCTCAAATCCCCGGTTGGACTCCAATCGTTACGGAGCCACCTTCGGTGGTCCGCTCGTTAAAAATAAACTCTTCTTTTTTACTGATTTTGAGCGTCAACCCTATGGTTTTACTGCTCTCGGCGGACCTACCGTCCAGACTCCAACCGCGGCGGGATTGGCTGCGATCTCAGCTGACCCGAACGTGAGCGCGACAAATCTAGCCATATTCACGAAATACGTACCCGTGGCGCCATCGGCAACGACTTGTATCCAGTACGACGGTCATAAGCCTGGCAGCGAGGGAGGCGCACAGTTCAACACCTTCAGTGCGCCCGCGAATGGAACGTGCGCAGCGGGCAACGTTGAGGTGGGGGATATATCGCTTGTACCGCATGCTTTCGATAACTTCGAAAATTTCGTT
Organism: Terriglobales bacterium; assembly: GCA_035651555.1. Taxonomy (GTDB): domain Bacteria; phylum Acidobacteriota; class Terriglobia; order Terriglobales; family Acidobacteriaceae; genus Gp1-AA145. The sequence continues at coordinate 284,943 of DASRFL010000037.1, read as the reverse complement.
CAGAGTATTGACTTCAACATGTCCGAGAAGGACCAGCTGCGTGGGCGTTTCATAATGAATCGCCAGGATTTCCTGGACACGGTACCGCAGCTTTCGGCGTTCTTCACAACAGAACCAGTACGCTTCTATGTAGCGACGCTATCGGAATATCATACATTCAGCCCAAGCGTAACTAACGAATTTCGGCTTGGATTCAATCGCTTCAACCAGCAGATACCGGCCGGGAACTTTCAATATCCTGGGTTAGATACGTTTCCCAATATCACCTTGTTTGACTTAGGTGGCGGATTGGACATCGGCCCGGACGACAACGCTCCTCAGTTTACGATCCAGAACTTCTATCAGGTTGTCGACAACATCAGCATCACCAAGGGTCGTCACAGTTTGAAATTCGGTGGTGAATATCGTTGGTACATCTCGCCTCAATCATTCACTCAAAGAGCTCGCGGAGATTACGAGTGGAATAATACGCAGATGTTCTTGGACGATTTTTCTCCCGACAACTTCGGGCAGCGTAGCTCGGGTTCCACTACGTACTATGGCAACGAAAAGGCGATCTATTGGTTCGCGAACGATACCTTCAAGGCTACTTCGCACATGAGTGTCAATCTGGGTTTGCGATATGAGTACACCACAACACCTATCGGAGAAAATCGCCAGAGCCTGAATTTGATATCGAACGCACCGAATGTCATCGTCCCGCAAGTTAATCAGCCGCTGGTGTTCACCAATCCGCAGGCGCCGAAGAACAACTGGGCTCCCCGAATTGGAATAGCGTATTCTCCGGGAAGCAATGGCGACACTTCGATCCGCGCCGGATTTGGACTTGCTTACGATACTCTCTACGACAACATAGGTATTCTCGCCGTGCCTCCGCAAGTTGGCGCGACAAGAAGTGTCACACCGACCGCGACTGCTCCTGGTTTCCTCGCCGGCGGAGGATTGCCGGGAGGCGGAACCGGCATCACGAATATTCCTGACCAGGCGACTGCCAGAGCTTTGACCGGGAACTGGATACCGCCGCAAGTAAAAGATCCCTATTCAGTCAACTGGAACCTAGGCGTACAGCATTCGTTCGGCAAGAACTACACCGCTGAAATCAACTATGTAGGAACTCGTGGCAATCACCTGAGCTTTCAGGACATTATTAACCTGATTTCTCCGGTGACCCCGCAAAATCAACTTCCAACTTATCTGCAGGCGCCATCGCAGGCGACTTTGGACGCGTTGCCGAATCATCTTTGTATTTTGGATCCAACACAATCATTCTGCGCGAGCGGGTTGGAGTCGCTCAATCCCATCTATGGTCCGATGAACGCGGCTGGTTTCAATGGAAGCGTTCTTACGGCCTTCATTCCCGCTGGATGGTCTACCTATCACGGTTTGCAAACCAGTTTGACGCGTCGCTTCAGCAATGGGCTTACATTCCAGGCTGCTTATACCTGGAGCCATACCATTGACAACAGCACCGCTGATTTCCATTCAACTGACCTCACGCCACGCCGTCCTGAGGATTTCTTTAATTTCAATCAGGACAAATCTACATCTGCGCTGTCTCGCACCCATCGCCTAACTTTCGCGGCGGTTTACGATCTGCCGTTCTTTAAGAACAGCAACTGGCTCGTGAAGAACGTCATCGGAAACTGGAATCTGAGCCCTGTGTACACGTATGAATCACCTGAGTGGGTAACCGTGCAGTCCAATTTGGACTCGAACTTGAACATCGACTCGGCTGGTGATCGAGTAATCTTCAATTCTGCTGGAGTCCCCGGAACAGGCAGTGACATCACGCCGCTGTGCACAAGTGCCAATCCGTGCAGCTCGGCAACACCCGATGTTGTGGCTTATTTGGCAAACAATCCGAGTGCACAGTACATCGTCGCTGGTGCCGGAACGCTTCCGAATACCGGCCGAAACACACTCTCAACCAGGCCAACGAACAACTTTGATTTCTCCGTTTACAAGGAAATCAATATCACTGAGCGGGTGAAGTTCCACTTCGGAGCGCAGGCTTCGAACCTGCTGAACCACCCGCAATACATCCCTGGCGTTAATCCGGCTGCAGGTCTCGGAGTCAACGACGTGGGTGGTTTCAACACGACTGGGGGGAGCTTCAAGAGTTATGTAAACCCAGCCGACCCCAACTTCAACAACCCGAAGTCGGTCTTCTCAAGCAGTGCGAGAACGCTCGGGTTAGTGGCGAAAATCACCTTCTAGTAAGTTGGAGGTTTTTGATCAAGGCCCGCGGACGCGGGCCTTTTATTTTGGAAGCTGGCTGCTGTACGGTTGTCCCTTCAAACAAACGGTTAGTCCCTACTGAATTCCATATCTATGGAATGGCTACAAGCCAATTAACGGCAGTAAAGGTTTTATTTTCAGTGGCAAAGAAGTATTTACATTTGGAACCTGAGTTGCACTCGCAAGTTGCAAACTCAAATGTCATCGTGTTAGTACACGGCATTCTTCACAAGGAGAAGATTTCAATGCAGCTTCATGCTCGGATGATTGTGTCCACAGCTTTGCGTAGCTTCCTGATAACCACATTCTTTGCTGTCTCGGCACTGGCACAAACCGGTTCCATCCGCGGTACTGTCACTGACAGCAGCGGTGCAGTGGTGGTGGGTGCGCAGGTTGAGGCCCGGAGCGTTCAGACCAATACGACGCGCACGGTGACCAGCAGCAACACTGGAACTTACACCATGACGAATCTTCCTGTCGGCACCTATGAGGTCACCGTCGACAAGGCCGGTTTTCGTACCTTCAGGCTGCAAGCCGTCGTTTTGACCGTCGATCAGGCATTGACTGCCGACGTTCGGCTCGAACCGGGCGCCACAACTGAAGCCGTCGAGGTGCGCGGGAGCGAGCTTCCGCCGGTTGATTTGGAGACGGCGCAGGTGAGTAACCTAGTCGATTCGCGTCAGATGCAGGATCTGCCACTGATCACGAGAGATCCATACAGCCTGGTATTGCTCTCTCCAGGCACCTCACAGACGAACACCGGCCTGGGCGGCTTCACCGTTAACGGTTCGCGCGAACGCAACAACAACTTTCTGCTCGATGGCGTCGACAATAACGACACATCGGTTCCCGGTATTCCTGATGGTCTACTGAGCGCGAACCCTGATTCGACCGAAGAATTTCGAGTTATTACCAATAACTTCAATGCCGAGTACGGCCGCAACACCGGCGCAATTATCGATGTAGTCACCAAAAGCGGAACGAACACGTTTCACGGCGAGGCCTATGAATTCGGCCGCTGGAACAGCTTCGGGGGCGCTAGGGACTGGTTTAATCCCAGGGTGGGAGGCGACGGGAGCATCAATCCGATGAATCCTTACGTTCGCAATCAGTTCGGGTTCTCAGTCGGTGGTCCGATTATCAAGAATAAGACGTTCTTCTTCTTTAATACTGAGTTCGATCGTTTTCGCACCACCCTTACAAATAGCGCGACGGTGCCCACAGCGGCATTCAAGACTGGCGTGTTTACTTATAACGGCGAAGCCATAGACCTCACTCCGGGTGGGGCGAACAACGCGACAGGTGCCCCGCTTGATCCCACGATGCAAAAGATTTTTGCGCTGTATCCGAACCCGGTTTCCTCGGCAGACGGATTGACAGGCACTGCATTTTTTCCCAGCAGCTCGGCTACAAACAGCTACAACCCAGTGCTGAAAATTGATGAGCAGATCACCAGTAAGCATTCGCTGAGCATGCGCTACGCCTACAACCATTCGTTCGATCCCAACCCCTTCCACGATGACATTCTGCCGGGGAATGTGGGCGGAGTAAGCAGCAAGGCGATTGTGCAGGGCGCGTCCGCAAACCTAACCTCGACCCTGAGCACCAGTTTCATCAACCAGTTCCTGTTCGGATGGAACAAGTTGTATGACAACTTTGGCTGCACGGGCACGAACGTTTTAGACAGCGTGAGTCCGCTTGACCAATTCGGCAACGGCATCGATTATCTCTTCGATGCCCCATTCACCAACTTTGGCTGTGATTCGCTGGTTTCGGACGGTCAGTGGCGAAAAACAGGTACTACCAGTTTCGGAGACAATTTCACTTGGGTAAAAGGCAATCACACGTTCAAGTTTGGTGCTGATTTCCGCGATATCGGGGAGCAAGGTCCAAACAGCTTTTTCTCCCGGCGGGAATTGACAATGACTACCTTCATTAACCAAACGGGAATTAGCTTGATTCAGGGAGTTTCTCCGGCCAATGACACGCTGGCTCTCGAGAATTCGGCTATCGCGCTGTACGGTTTCGCAGGCAACGATTTTGCAGGTGAGTTCTTCGATAAGAGCGGAGTGCGACAGGGCTCTGATAACAAGCATTTCCGGCAGCATGAGTATGACTGGTTTGGGCAGGATACGTGGAAGGTGAAGCCTAATTTAACTCTGAACCTCGGGCTCCGCTATCAGCTCGATGGAGTGCCGTATGAAGAGAATGCCAATTTCTCAAACCTACTGGCCGATCCAAGTTCCTTCCAGGCTGGACAAGACGTCGTAATGTCCATTGTTGGTCCGGGAACGGGACACAGCTTATATCAACAGGATTATTCGAACATTGAGCCGCGCGTTGGATTCTCATGGGACCCATTCAGGGATGGCAAAACCGCAGTGCGCGGGGCATTCGGAATCTTCCATGATCGGGTGTTCGGAAATTTATTTGGAAATGCTCGCGGAAATCCGCCGTTCGAGCAGGACTATGTCAACAATCCATTCGACACGCTGAATCATTTTTTTGGCGCGGATGCGTTTTTTCCTGGCAGTGGTTTTCTTCCAGCGACTGTTCCCAACACAACTCCATCGCCTAGTATTCCAGATGATTCATTCCTTGCCCCGGTGCTTTTCAATACCCATTTCCGGAATACCGCGAGCAATAACTGGAATTTCGGAATTCAGCGTGAGCTGCCCGGGAACAATGTCATTGACCTGGCTTATGTTGCTTCAGAAGGACATTTCATTCCAAGACAGATTGATGGCAATCCCCCGGATCCAAACCTGGTCAATCAGCTAGTCGCTTATTGCAGCAATCCAGGCAACGCGACCGGATGCAGCCCCGACGAAGTATCAGGCATTCTGCTGTACGAAGGCGGTCAAGGGCCGAATGACTTCGGCATTCTGCCGTTCAATGCTGTGAACAACAACGCGATGGTTCAGCCGTTCTATCAAGTATCCGTGGTGAATTCGATTTACAACTCTTTGCAGCTCAAAGTGACCCATCGTTTGAGCCACGGGCTTCAAGTTCAGGGTTCCTACACTTGGGCCCATGCGATCGACGATGGTGTCGATCCATTGGCTCCAGCTGCGGGAAATCGCACCTTCCCGCGTAACTCCCGCGACCTTGAGCAGGATCGCGGCAACTCTGACAATGACATTCGACATGTCGCTGTCATTAACTACATCTGGGAACTTCCGCTCGGCAAAGGGAGAGCCTACTTCAACAACGGAGTACTGGGAAAGGTGTTTGAAGGGATGCAATTCTCCGGAATCACAACCCTTCAAACTGGACATCCATTCGAGATTCGCAGCAGCAACGATAGCCAGCGCACTGGCGTTTCTGCCTGGGCAAATCTGGTGGGCGATCCATACACCGCTGCCGCGGACCCGACTTGCCAGCCTGATACCTCGGCGGGTAAGGCGTATTTCAGTAATCTCTGCGCCTTCGCTCAGCCTGCGATCGGCAGCGGTCCTGGAAACATAGGACGCAACCAGTTCTTCGGGCCCGGATTTGCTGATTTCGATCTTGAATTCGCCAAAAAGGCAAAACTGACTGAACGCGTGGGCTTGGAATTTAAGTTGGAAGGTTACAACATTTTCAATCACCCGCACTTCACGAATCCGGGCGCTGATGCGGCGAGCGCCGGCAACTTGCTCGCATCCGGTCCGCTTTTTGGCGTGATTACATCAACTGTGGCGCGGCCGGATGGAACAACTTCGGCGCGGCAACTTCAGGCAGCAATAAAGCTCAGTTTCTAGCCTTCCAAACTCTCGCACGCCCTTGCTCCTGCAAGGGCGTTTTTTTTGCGATTCCAAACCTCATGGTCCGAACATTGGATAGTGGCTTGCCGCGCCCATGAGGAATAACAACGGAAGCGTGAGCCATGCGTTGATCCGGGCGGTGAGGAATGCCATTCGGGCCATGCGCGGGGCTTTGTCGGGGATTGGTGTGCCGTTCTCCACATTCGCCTTCGTCCAGGCGATGAGGCGCTTCTGAATGCGCCAGACGACGCCCCAGACGTTCAAGAGCATCATCCAGCCGATGCCGCCGCCGAGACCAATAGCAAGCAGGCGATTGCTCTCCCAGCCGCCGCGATTCAAATGCAAGAAGAAATGCATGGAGTGAAGAATGATGATGATGTAGAGAATCGCCAGGAACCAGCCTTTGTCCAAAATGCCTTTCCCGGGGATCAGCAGGGCATAGAGGATCGCCCAGGTTACTGTCCAGGTGAGAAAGAAGCTCCAGATCGGGGTCGCTGAGGAGACTCCTGCATTGTGAGCGTCTGAGCTGACGATTTGTCCCCAGTACGCCAGCCCGGCAAGTACGGTGACCAATGCCGACCAGCGAAACCAGTGCAAGACGCGGAGCATAAGGCCGGGAGTAATTTTGGCTCTTGTCGGTGAATCGAGCTCCTTCATGAAAGGAATGCTGACGACATTTAGAAAGTAGAGAAGCCCGATCCAGGTGATGCCCGCGACAAAGTGGATCCAGCGCAGGAGCATCAGGAAGTTGGTTTGGAAGTCTGTGGGGAAAGAGAAGTCGCCGACGGCGTAGAGCATGCTTTCAGGCCTCCGGGAATATAGCGGGACAGGGTACAGGAAAGCAGTGGTCAGTGGCTAGTGATCAGTGGCTAGACGGAAGAACCAGATTGATCGATGTCGGAGGTCATGGACAATTCTTGTGACCTCTTAGGCGGAATGACAGCGGTCGATTTGAGTCGTTGTCGCACAAGAATGTCCGACCCACACGCTCTTCCTCAAAGTCAGCTACTTCATCGCAACCAGGCGAGCGTTCAGGCGCGACTTGTAGCGGGAAGCTGTATTCTCGTGGAGAACGCCTTTCTGGATCGCCTTGTCGAGGGCAGAAGCGGTCTTGCGGAAGGTTTGCTCGGCAGCGGCTTTATCGCCCTTAGCGAGGGCCTCGCGCATATCGCGGAGAGCAGAACGAAGGCGTGAGGTGTTGCTGCGGTTGCGGGTCGTGCGGCGTTCAGTCTGGCGGGCCCGTTTGAGGGCAGAAAAATGGTTAGCCATTACAGGTAAATGCCTTTCTATTGGGTTTCCCACCGGATTTCCCGTGGGTTCGAATAACCTATTCTACTGGAGGGAGTTACAAGGGTCAACGGCCCAAGCGTATTGTGGTTGACTCTGCCGATTGCCCAACGGTAGGCTTTAACAGAATTCTTATCTGCCCACCTCATGCGGCGAAGTACAATCCGTGGAAGCGCGCCGAGCGGCGTTCTTCACTTCAACATCAGACATCTAATAGCAAGCTGCGCAACTGCGCCCGAGGGTACCCGGAAACCGGAAACTGAATGAAGAAGAGTATTGAAATCAGCCCCAATATTGAGGCGCTATTCGGCACTCGCGATGAAAATCTGCACGTGCTGGAAGACGGCCTGAACGTCAACATCGACCTTCGCTCTGACTCGATCGAACTTGAAGGAACTCCCCGCGACGTAGCCCGCGCCGAGCAAGTGTTCTCCGAATACGACCAACTGCAGCGTAGCGGTCACACCTTCAACAATGGTGACCTGAACAGCATGTTGCGCGTTTTGGTCGCTGACCCCAAGGCCACACTAAAAGGCCTGGTTGAAGCGGGACGCCAGCGGTCGCTTGGGCGGCGAACGGTACAGCCGAAGAGCTTGAATCAACGCCGATATCTGGATGCGATCGAGGCCCATGACATGGTTTTCGGCGTGGGGCCGGCAGGAACTGGGAAAACTTACCTGGCGGTGGCGATGGCGATTTCCGCTCTGTTGTCAAAACGCGTGAACCGCATCATCCTTGCGCGGCCAGCAGTCGAGGCCGGCGAGCGGCTGGGATTTCTGCCGGGGACGCTGCAGGAAAAAATCGATCCCTATCTGCGACCTCTGTATGACGCGCTTTACGACATGCTCGATCCGGAGCGCGTCGATCGCTATCTGGAAAAAAATGTGATCGAGATTGCGCCGATCGCGTTTATGCGCGGCCGCACGTTGAACGATTCCTTTGTAATTCTCGACGAGGCGCAGAACACCACGTCCGAGCAGATGAAGATGTTCGTTACGCGCCTGGGCTTCAATTCGAAGGCTGTGATCACTGGAGACATAACACAGATCGATCTGCCGAATGCCCGTCGAAGCGGGCTGCTCGAGGCCATTGACGTGCTCAAGAACGTGCAGGGACTTTCATTCGTTTACTTCGATGAGGGCGATGTGGTGCGTCATCATCTGGTGCAGCGGATTATTCGCGCCTACGACGAGCACAAGAACCGCAGTGTCGAAGAACAGATGGACTTGCTCGAATCCAAGCCGGCGAACGGAAATGGATCGGCTTCGGATGTGAATCAGCGCGTTGAATAGAACCGATTGCTGATGAAGGGGGCGCAACCTGCGCCCTCGTTTTATTTGCTAATTCAATGGCAGAAAAGTTATCAAGACCTGTGATCATTCTTGAGCGGAACTCTCCTGGTTTGAATCCGCGAGAGTTGGAGGTTTTGACGGCGAAGGCTTCGCGAGCAGCGGGCCTGACAGGGGCTGTCAATGTTCTCATCACGGGAAGCGCAAATATCCGGCAGCTCAATCTTCGTTTTCGAGGCAAGCGGCAGGTCACAGATGTGCTCTCCTTTCCAAGTGGAATTTCGAATGGTTGCGCTGGAGACATCGCGATCTGCCTGAGCGTAGCTGTCCGCAATGCCAGGATGCTTGGGCATTCAGTTTCGGATGAGGTACAAATCCTGATTTTGCATGGAATTCTGCACCTCGCGGGATATGATCATGAGAATGATCGCGGGGAAATGGAAAAGAAAGAAATCAGTTTGCGGCGAAGACTCGGGCTGCCGCTCGGTTTGATTGAACGGACGCAAGGTCAATCGTCGTTGGCCGTAGATCGTTCGTCGTTTGTCAAGCCACGTAACGGGCGGCGTTCGGGCCAACAATCCAGCACCAGTTTCCAACGGCGCTCACGCACATGAACCTGGCGATAGCCATCACATTGTTGGTTTTGTTCGGGTTGCTCACCCTCTCCTCATACGTAGACCGCGTGTACGCGGAGATTGGCAAGTTTCTGTCGCGAGACTTCCAGGACAACATAGATGCGTTTGAGCAGATGGTTGAGCCGAAGCTCAAGGTGAGCCGCTCGCGTGCCGCATTGTCGATGTCTGTGCTCACGCCGTTGTTGATGGCAGCAGTTGCAATGGTTTTGGGTTTTGCGCTGTTCAATGATGGAGGATGGACCGCGGAGGAGGTGCTGGAAGCGGTACTGAGCTTGATCCTGATCGTCATTGTGTTCAACCGCTTTCTGCCGTTCGTTTTCTTCTCGCGGACCAAGGGCAAGTGGCTGGTGCGCTGGGTGGTGCTGATACGAGCTCTCATCTATCTCACATTGCCGATTACGCTGGTCCTAGGCTTTCTTCAATCGGTTGCGTCGTTGACCCGTGAACATGGCGAAGCGCAACCCGAAACGCAGGCCGAAGCGGTTGATGCCTTGATCGAGGCGGGTCAAGAAGAGGGAATTCTCGACGAAAGCAATCGTGACCTGATTCAGTCGGTGGTGCAATTCAGCGAAAAAACAGTCCGTGAAGCCATGAAGCCGCGTCCGGAAATGATTGCGGTGCCTTCTGACACGACGGTGGAAAAGCTTATTGAGCTGTTGCGCGCCAGGCCATTCTCGCGGGTGCCCGTGTTCGAAGAAAACCTGGACAATATCGTGGGTATCGTTTTCGCGCAGGACGTTTTGCAGGTGCCAGATGCTGAAGCCCACACTCGCACAGTAGCGTCGCTCATGCGTAAGGACGTCCTGTTTGTACCAGAAACGAAGCTTGGCAGCGACTTGCTGCGTGATATGCAGAGACAGAAGGCGCGCATGGCGATCGTAATCGATGAATACGGCGGCGTTGCCGGGCTGGTCACGATAGAAGATCTGGTTGAAGAGATCGTTGGCGAGATCAGCGATGAGCATGAGACAGCGCAGATCGTCCGCGAAAGTGATACCTCGTACCTGGTACCTGGAAATACGGATGTCGATCGGCTGGAAGAGTTGTTAGGCGTGCGTCCGGATCGACGGGGAGCAGCCACAGTCGCAGGACTGGTGAGCGAGTTGGCCGGGAGAATTCCTAAGAAAGGCGAGGTCGTTGAAGAAGATGGACTCCGCCTTGAGGTGTTGCAGGCGACCGACCGGAAAGTGGAGCGGGTGCGAGTGTCAGTCGTAAATTCACAACAGATGAAGCTGATCTGAAATGTCCTTCCGCTCAGGCTTCGTCGCGATTGTAGGCCTCCCCAACGCAGGCAAGTCCACTTTGCTGAATGCTCTCGCGGGCGAAAAACTCGCGATCGTAAGTCCCAAACCTCAAACTACGCGCACCCGGGTTCTTGGCGTACTGCATCTTCCGAAGCAGAAGGGCAGATCAGGCGCGCAAGCTGTATTGATCGACACTCCCGGGGTTCATCGCGCTGGCAGTTCTCTCGACCGAAAAATGATGGGTGAGGTGCGGGAGGCGCTGGATGGAAGTGACTTGATTCTAATGATCACAGACGCCTCCAGGAGAAGAGAAGCCGGCGAGGAGTTTTTGTTGAGGCTGGTGAAGAGTGCGAACACGCCTGCGTTTTTGCTGCTGAATAAGATCGACTTGCTGCGGGCCGAAAAGCAGCAACTGCTTCCGTTGATCGAGACATATTCACAAATTCACAAATTCCGTGAAATTGTCCCAATTTCGGCGCGCAAATGCGAAGGCCTTGACGTGCTCAGCGACAAGCTATTGGCTGCGCTTCCAGAGGGACCTCCTTATTTTGCCGAAGACCAACTTACCGATCAGCCGATCAGATTCATGGCGTCTGAATTAGTGCGTGAGCAGGTATTGCTCGCCACCAGCGAGGAGGTACCGCATTCCGTGGCAGTGATGGTTGAAGAATTTGAGGAAGGGACGAAGCTGACCCGCATCGCGGCAACAATCTATTGCGAACGCGAAGGTCAGAAACGAATTCTGATTGGCCATCGAGGCCAGATGCTGAAGAAAATTGGCACGGCGGCCAGAATGGGAATTGAAAAAATGCTTGGGACCAAAGTCTTTCTCGAACTCTTTGTAAAAGTTCGCCCGAACTGGCGCGACTCGCGCGGCTTCGTAGAGGAATTGGATTGGAGGCGGCAGTTGGAAAATCTTACAGGCAAGCTGCGCACCAGTTGACCGCAGCCTGACTATTCTTTTAGCGCGATTCCCAGCGCTCTCATTTTCCGGTAAAGGTGACTCCGCTCCAGACCGAGTACTTCAGCCGTGCGGCTGATATTCCCATGGTTCTCGTCCAATTTTTTCAAAATGTAGTCGCGCTCGTAAGCGGCGCGGGCCTGGTGCAAAGTGAGGAAATCGCCGCCGCGACGGCTGCCGTCGCGGTAAACAAGAGCTGGCAGGTGTTTGCGATCTAAGCGCGAAATGGTGGGATTCATGATCACAATGCGTTCAACGACATTGCGCAGTTCGCGCACATTGCCTGGCCAGGAGTAACGCATGAGCGCATCAATCGCGTCGTCTGAGATTTCGCGTTGCTTGCGCCCGTAACGTCCGGAAAACTCTCTTAAAAAATGTTCTGCCAAAAGGGGAATGTCTTCCTTGTGTTCGCGCAAAGGCGGGACGGAGAAGGGAACGACATTAAGTCTGTAGAAAAGATCCTCGCGGAAGTTTCCACGAGAAATTTCTTCTTCCAGGTCTTTGTTGGTTGAAGCGATAACCCGCACATCGACGTAAACAATTTCATCGCCACCGACCGGCGTAAAGTTTTGCTCTTCCAGCGTGCGAAGCACCTTGGCTTGCGTTTTCAGGCTCATGTCCCCGACTTCATCCAGAAAAAGCGTCCCGCCATGAGCTTTGAGGAACTTGCCCTCTTTGTCTTCGATGGCGGATGGGAGAGAACCTTTGCGATGCCCGAATAACTCGCTTTCGATCAAATCTTCTGGAATCGCAGCGCAATTCACCTCGAGGAAGGTTTCGTCTTTCCGCAAACTTTGCGCGTGGATAGCGTGCGCAACCAGTTCCTTGCCCGTGCCCGACTCACCGAATATCAGAACGCGCCCATTCGTCGGCGCCATCAACTGGATCTGCTGACGGAGCGCCTTCATGGGAACGCTGTCGCCAACGATCACGCTTTTTGGTGCGAGTTGTTTTTTGAGTTCCTGGTTCTCTTGGCGCAGCTTCTTGGCTTGCAACGCATTGGTCAGCAGGATCAGCGTCTTGTCAATAGACAGCGGTTTTTCGAGAAAATCAAAAGCGCCAAGCTTGGTTGCGCGAACTGCCGTCTCGATGGTGCCGTGACCGGAGATGATGATAACTTCCGGAGGATTCTCCATCTCGCGAATTCGTTGAAGCACGTCGAGACCATCCATTCCCGGCAGCCATATGTCGAGCAGGACGACATCAAAAGACTTTTTGTGCAGAAGGTCGAGGCAAGCCTCGCCACTTTCGGTCGCACTGGGCTTGTATCCCTCGTCTTCAAGCACAGCTTGCAAGGACTCGCGAATGGAGGCCTCGTCATCCACGATCAGAACGTTAAGCATGTTGGGTTGCGCGTACCGGGGTGACCGAAGCAACAGGCAGTTCGATGATGAACCGGGCGCCGGCGGGCTGATTCTCCTCGACACGAATCGAGCCCTGATGATCTTCGATGATTCGGCTGACGATCGCCAGGCCTAGCCCAGTCCCGCGTTTCTTAGTCGAGAAGTATGGCAGAAAGAGACGTTCCTTCACCTCCGGCGTGACCCCAGGTCCGCTGTCGGCCACGGAAATCTCGACGAAATCACTACCGGGCACCAGGCTGGTAGAAATTTCAATTTCCTTGACCAACGAATCCTGTACCGCCTCGGCCGCGTTATCCACGAGATTGGCGATTGCCCGTTTCATGGAATCGGAATCCGCCATGACCTGCGGCAAATGAGCGCCAAACGCCTTGCGAATATGAACGCCATCGACTCTGCCATTGAACATGGCCAAGGCGCTGTCTACTACAGCATTGACATTCGTCGGCTCGGGCCGCGACGAAGGAAATCGAGCGAGAGTCGAGAATTCGTTCACCAGATTGCGAACCGTTTCCGCGGCGCCGCATATCGTTTCCGCACAACTGCGAACTACTTCAAGGGATGCAGGGTCGACATTGTTACCGCGGTCGAGATGCCGGAGAATGCGGTCCGCGGAGAGCGTAATCGGAGTGAGCGGATTTTTGATTTCGTGGGCCACACGCCGCGCCACTTCCCGCCACGCTGCCTGTTTTTGAGCGCGAAGTAAATCCGACAGATCTTCGAACACTACCACATAGCCAATTCGCTTTTGCACGTGTTCGAGGGTTGCTACAGTCACGGCTACGTTCAATTGCACATGCTGGATGGCAAATTCCATCTGCGTCGTGGTAGTACCCATGCGGTCTGCACGGCGCAGAAGATGCTCGAATTCATCGAAAACTTCAGGCGCGAAGAGGTCGCGTAGTTGCGCGCCGATCAACACCGCAGGGACCTGTGGCTTACCGGAAGGCCGAAGCATGCGCAACAGGGCCGGGTTCACGTGACGGACACATAACTGTGCGTCAAGTGAAAGAACGCCGGTGGGAATACTCTCGAGGATCGTCTCGATGTGCTGCCGACGTTGCTCTAATTCCGAGTTTGCAGCGGTCAATTCCTGGCTGGCTGTTTCGAGTTTGCGTCGGCTCGTGGCGAGTTCGGCTGCCATTTGATTGAAGGACCGGACCAGATCCCCGAGTTCGTCGGCAGCCGGAACTTCGACCCGGTAGTCCAGATTGCCGCGGGAAATTTCCTGGGTCGCTTCGGCAAGGGCGACAACCGGTCGTGTGACCAGGCGTGAAAGATACAGCGCGAGCCACATGCTGGCGAAGAGAACCATTCCCGTGATCCACCACAGAAACACCATATAGGTGCGGCGCACCGTTCGACGCGCTTTGGCCAATTCAAGGTATCGTTGCTGGCTGGCTTCTAATTGTTTTTGAGCTTCGGCGAAATTCTTAGGCAACGGCATGGCGACCAATATTTCCCCAGCATCGCCGACCTGTGCGGCGCCCAAAACATACTCAACTCCGTTCAAGTTGATGTGCTGCGGTTCATTGGCCACCGGCGGCAATGGGATTCTTGGTTTCAACAAAGGCCATGCCATGGGGGCGTGAAAACTGGCTTCAGCTTCGCCAGAAAGTATTGCAATGGCAAACCCGCCCTGCAGGGTCGCTTCATGCTCTTGGAACTCGTTCAAAACCGCGGAGAAGCTGTGCCCCTCGAATGCGTGCTGCGTTTCAGCGGCAGCCGCGATACCCGTAGCCTCGGCACGGGCATTTTCGGCGGCGTATTTGGCCAGCAATTGCGACATCAACGCGGTGTCCTGGCGCACTTCTTCCACTGGTGTGGAAAACCATCGTTCGATGGAACGGTTCATCAAGCCGTATGCAAACCAGAACATCACGATCACCGGAAGAAAGGAGAGCAACAGGCTTCCTACCACCAGGCGCGTACGGAATTTCGATCCCAGGACTCCAAGCCGGCGTTCGGCAAAAAGCTTGATGAGATTTCGCGCGAGGACAAACGTCAGTGTCACAAACAGCAGAAACACAAGCGCCGACAAGGCAGCAAGGAAGACCGTTTGCTCTGTCGTGCTCGGATTGATGAAAGGAACGTCGAACGAAGACTCCCACAGCAAAACCGCAAACAAGAGGAAGCTGCCGGCGGCCAGCAAGAGGATCAAGCGTTTTCGCTTTTGACTTGGTTCGACTGGACCTGAGAGGGCCATGGGATCGCGGTAAGTCGCCTCAAATTACAGGAACCCCAATTATATTCCGCAATTGACCGAGAGCTATCCAGCCAGGCTTGAGATTCTTAGTGTTCTTTTCACCATGAAGAAAGCCGGGAGAGCAAGGATCTGGGCACCGACAGAAAACGCAAGCAGAAGAGGAAGTGAGACGTCGTAAAGCCTTCCAATGATCACGCTGCCCAGGAACCAGGAAACTCCGTAGCTGCCGGTGAAAATGCCGTAAGCGGACGGCCTGCGCTCCTGCGGAACCATGGTGGCGACGGCCGCCGGGATGATCGATTCGTGCACGCCCATGCCAAGTCCCCAGAGCGCAACCCCAAGCAGCGCGACTCCGAATCCGCCAAGAAAAACCATGGGCGCCGAAGCCGCCGAAAGAATCGTGAGCGGAAGAAGAATCCAGATTCCGGTGTGGTCGAACAATTTGCCGAATATCAGCGAACCCAAACCGCTGGTTGCCATCGCGATCGAATAGAAAATTGGTATCCAGATGTTCGGCGCGATTGCATGTTTCTGAAAATGAAACGCGACCAGCGAAAAGTCCGCGAACCCGGCAGCCACCAAAGAAGCGCCAATTAAGTAAACCCAAAACACACGAGGAAGTCCGCCAGACTGCACCGGAGATGGCTTGACCTCCAGGTCCTCGGGTTTGGGATATAAAATCCGCGCAAGCACGATGAAGCTAAGCGTAATGACTGCAGGAATGGCCAAAACCGCGAACGCACTTCGATAGCTGCCGTGCCGTGCCAGAATGAGCGCGATGACAAGCGGACCGAGCAGAGCTCCAGCCTGGTCCATCGCCTCATGCAAGCCGAATCCGAAGCCCAGGCCAATTTGTTTTGATGCATGGGAGAGCATCACATCGCGTGGGGGGTTGCGGATCGCCTTGCCGATGCGTTCCAGAACGATGAGCAATCCAGCGATCTGCCAATTCGGGGCCCAGGCCAGCAGTGGCACCGCTGCCATCTGGACGAAGTATCCGAACAGTGTCATCGGCCAGAATTCCCCGGTTCGTTCGCTCAAAGGACCGGAAACAAGACGCAGACCGTAGCCCAGCAGCTCTCCTAATCCTGCGATGATGCCAACGAGGGTTGCGCTGGCGCCAAGAATAGCCAGGTATGGTCCGTTTACGCTTCTCGCGCCCTCGTAGACGAAATCTGCGAAGAAGCTTACAACCCCGATCAAAACAACAAATCGCAGCGCGTGGTTTTTCATTTTCGGGAAGCCGTCATGTGTACACAAATTTAGCCTGTCATGTGCACAGTGGTACAGGGCGAACTTCCTGATTGTCCAAAGTGAAACAGGAATGGTCTGATTTTAAGGAACGGCAACTGCGAGCTATATACGGTTAGAATCCTTGCGTGTCATTTTTTCTGGGAATCGACGGTGGCGGAACGAAGACCCGTTGTCTGGTGGGAGATCAAGACACGCAGCTTGGTGCGGGAAGTTCCTCCAGTTGCCGGGTGCAGAAAGTGGGTGAAGCCTGCGCTCGTGATGCGTTGTCCGCCGCTATTCACGAAGCGTGCGTGCAGGCGGGGGTCTCTCCGCGACAAATCGTGAGAACCTGCGCGGGGATTACGGGTGCGGCGCGGACCGAGATTTCTAGCGCGATGCGGGCATTGATCTCCAGTCTTGTCGGAGGTGACATTGAAGTTGTTGGAGATCCTGAAGTTGCGTTCGAAGATGCTTTTGGGGGTGGACCTGGAGTTTTGGTCATCGCTGGAACAGGGGCCATTGCCTATGGACGTAATCTCGCTGGTGCCACGGCACGTGCATCGGGATGGGGACCTGCGGTTTCAGACGTGGGTTCTGGAAACTGGATTGGCGTTGAGGCGGTCCGCTTAGCTCTACGCGCCCACGATCGCGACCAGAACTCGGGGCTCCTAACTGAATTAATCGCGGGACTCGGAGCGAAGGATTTCGAGGACTTCATTGTGAAGGTGAACACTACGCCGCCTCCGGATTTTTCTGCCCTGTTTCCAGTTGTGTTGTCGCGCGCTGAAAAGGGAAATGCAATCGCCCGGGACATTCTGGATCAGGCAGGTCGCCAACTGGCGATTTCGGCGGAGGTCGTCCTCACGAAATTGTTTAGCGAAAAAAACTGCCCAGTAGCGACGCACGGCGGCATCTTCTCGAATAGCGCGATTGTCAGGAATAGCTTCGCGGAGCAGTTACGCACGGAAGCCCCGGAATCCCCTTTGCTCAGTCGAGACGTTGACCCGGCCCGCGGGGCTTTGCAGTTGGCGAGAAGGAACTTCGAGGTAGCAAAAGGCGGGTAGGCCGAAGGGGACCCTTTCCCCGACGATCATCATGAATGTTCGGAAGGATGAAAGAGTAGAGCAGCCAGCAGCGCCGGATAGACGCGATGCCGACCTTGATGGGGCGCTGACTAACGAGGATGCTGCGTTGGCACTTCTCAGGAATGCTCAGGTCAGTTCCGACGCACTTTCGCAACTTGCGAGAAGCTCCGTAACGGCGAAAAGCCGGAAGGTGCTGCTTGGGGTTGTCGAGCATCCACGAACTCCCCGGCACCTTTGCATTCCGCTACTGCGGCGGATGTTCACGTTTGATCTGGTGCAGGTGACGCTTACGCCAACGGTCGCGGCGGACATCAAACGCGCCGCGGAAGAACAGATTAAAGTGCGGCTGGAGTCGGTTCCGACAGGCGAGAGAATCACACTGGCCCGGCGTGTTTCAGGGAGAATCGCTGCGGAGTTGCTTCAGGATAGGGATGCACGGGTGACTACTCCGGCGCTGGACAATTCGCAGCTTACGGAGGCACTGGTCGTACAGGCCTTAATGAAAAAGGACGCGCCCGCGGGCTTATTCAGGCTTGTGAGTGAACACCCGAAATGGTCATTGCGTCGCGAGGTGCAGATTGCGTTATTGCGCAGTGAAAACACGCCGCCGGATCGCGTACAGGAACTTGCAAGGAACTTTTCGGCGGATTTCTTGAGAGAAATTCTGCCAGAACACACATAACCCACCCTTCGGAAAACTGAAGGGTGGGTTATTCGATCGAATCAGAGCTTATGAATCGAGCTCTACTTTTTGCTTGGATCGTCCTTGGGATTCACGTAGTTGATTTGCAGTGGTGACCGCCCATGAATCTGCACAACTACTTCGCCACTCGCCATCGCGTAGTGGTGCATGCTTGGATCAAGATATGCAAAACTCCCGGCAGGGAAACTCATCATCTTGCTTTCGTCGAAATGATCTCCCATGCCAACTTTGAATGTGCCCGAGATGACGGTCACATTCTCGCGCTTTGGATGATAGTGTGGCGGGAACTTGTAGCCATCAGGCATTTTTAGGCGAACGGTGTAGTCGCCTGTTGTGCCCATGGGATTGCCTTCGAGCACAGCCAATTGTGCTCCTGCCGGCACGGATGCTGGGGCAGGGCCGTATTGAATGGAATCGGGGGTAAATGCATTTTTTGCCTTTGCTGCTGGTGCTGCAATGGCGGTAGTCACTAAGATATGCTGCGTGACCGCCACTCCCGCGAGCAAAGTCACGATTGCACAAAAATAAATGAGTCGCTTCATAAGAATTCATCCTTTCCGTGCGAAATTTGCACCGACAAGACTATAACCGGAGCCGGTTGAATTCAATTAAAACCAGAGATTTCATCTTGCGTTGAGGCACAAGCTTCTTGCCCCGGATGAAACCTCTGGGAGAATGCGCTAGAGCAGCGGTGTGGAGTGCATGGGTCCCATTCTCGCGCTCGGTCAGTCGCACAGGGAGGCTGTGAGTGCGAGAGATCAGCCGCAAGCGAATGATCTCTCTTCCCTCAGAATGACAGGGATATCAGTGCCACGATGGCGGTGGCTCGGGTTCAGCGGAACCGTCCGCGCGGGGATCAGACCCGCCATAATTAATTCCAGATTTCGAATCATGCAGCACGGCGTTGCCGCGACCCATCACGTCAGCGTATTCCTCGTGGACGGTCAGAAGATCGCCCATGCTGGTGAGCTTGTCGCGAACTTCCGGCGTGACACGCGATTCGATGTTTATATGGCAGCCGCGGTCAGGGTGAACGGTGAAGCGCGGGACTTCGAGAGCCTGCTGGATGTTCATTCCATAATCAACGACATTCGAGACGAACTGCGCGTGAGCTAGCGGCTGGTTCGCCCCTCCCATGATCCCGAAACCGATGTGGATGTCGCCGCGTTCCATGAAGGCTGGGATGATGGTGTGAAATGGGCGCTTGTGGGGAGCGATCACATTCGGTGAGTTGGGATCGAGCGAGAACAACGCGCCTCGATCCTGCAAAACAAATCCCATGCCCTGTACGGTGATCCCCGAGCCGAAGCCTTCGTAATTGCTCTGAATGAGCGAGACGATATTTCCGTCGCGATCGACAGCAGTGAGATAGGTTGTATCACTGCGAGGCGCTCCATAACTCACATTGCAGTTGGCGTGAACGGGATCGATGAGTGAGGCGCGTTGCTTTGCGTAGTCCTTCGAGAGCAGGCCCGCGACGGGAACTTTCGCGAAGCGCGGGTCGGCGTTGTAATGTTCGAGATCGGCGTACGCCAGCTTCATAGCTTCGATCTTCTTGTGCAGCTCGGCCACGCTGGATGGACCGTCGGCCGAAGCCGGCGCAGTCTCCATGATGTTCAGCATTTCGAGCGCAGCCATGCCTTGCCCGTTGGGGGGAAGCTCGTAAACCGTCCAATCGCGATAGGTGGTTGAGATTGGCTCGACCCACTCGGGCTTGAAGTCAGCGAGATCGGCGGCGGCCATCGTGCCGCCATGGGCCTGCGATGTCGCCAGAATCGCCTTGGCAATTGGGCCTTTGTAGTAGGCGTCGGCTCCGTTAGTGGCGATCAGGCTGAGGGCCTTCGCGAGGTTCGGATTGCGGAAAACGTCTCCGAGTGCAGGAGGTTTCCCATTGGGCAGATACGTGTGCTGGCCTTCTGGATCGTTCGCGAAAACCGGGGGAGCGTCGCTGAAGTATTCCGAGTCGAGTTCTCCGGCCGGGAAACCCTGATCCGCGTAGTAGATGGCCGGCTGAAGGACATCTTTGAACGGCAGCTTGCCGAAGCGCTCGTGAAGTGCGTTCCAGCCCGCAACCGCGCCGGGAACGGTCACGGAGTCAATCGAGCGGAGGGGAATTTCCTTGAGGCCCTTGGCCTTCAGGTGTTCGAGTGTGAGGGCTTGTGGCGCCCATCCGCTCGAGTTCAGGCCGTAGAGCTTGCCGGATTTCGCGTCCCAATAGATTGCAAAGAGGTCGCCGCCGATTCCGTTCATCATCGGCTCTTCGACGCCAAGGACGGCGTTGGCCGCAATGGCCGCATCGACAGCCGAGCCGCCCTTCCGCAAGATCTCTGCGCCAGCCTGCGACGCCTGGACATAGCTGGTGGCGACAATTCCATATTTGCTGACCACCATGGAGCGCGCTGTGTGGCGGTCCTGGGCGAAGGTGGTCGCCGTGACGAGAAATACCAAGGCGAGAGTTCGGACGTAAGAGCGCATGGTTAGCGAATTTAGCACAAGTTCCACTCGACCTCAGCGGCTAAAGCCGGGAGTTTTTCCTGCTTTTCTCGGCTACTTTTGAAAATGTTGCAGGATGGCCTCAGCCTGAATTTTCGTCACCACAGCTGAAAGCGCCGCCACATCCGCCTGTTTCACCGCTTGCAAGCTGCCGAAGTGTTGGAGCAATCGGCGGGTGGTGCTCTCGCCGATGCCGGGAATTTCGCGGAGTTCGGTCGAGCGGTCGCGAATCTGGCGCCGCTTGCGATGAAATGTGACGGCGAAGCGATGGGCTTCGTCACGGATCAATTGGATGAGGTGTAGCACCGGATTGTGGTGGTCGAGCATAATTGGGTCGTCTTCTAATCCGCAGACGTAAATAATCTCCTCGCGCTTAGCGATGGAGGCGAGCGGCTGATTGATGATCTGCAAGGAATTCAAACCTTCGGCTGCGGCATGGAGCTGACCCAACCCGCCATCGATCAGGATCAGGCTCGGCATTTGCTTCTTTTCGTCAATCAGCTTTTCTTCCTGAATACGCTTGTATCGGCGGGTTACCACTTCGCGCATGGAAGCGAAATCGTCCACGCCGTCGACACTGCGGATGATGAATTTGCGGTAATCAGATTTCTTCATCTTCCCGTCTTCCCAAACAACCATTGAGGCAACCGTCTCGGCACCCTGGATGTGGGAAATGTCAAAGCACTCGATTCGCGTTGGCAACTCTGGGAGATTCAGCGCGTCCTGCAATGCTTCCTGAATGGCGCGCGCGTTTGGCTTCATCACCCGGAAGCGCTGATCGTAAAGCTGCTTGGCATTGTTCGCGGCGAGGTCGATGAGCGAGCGCTTGTCTCCGCGCTGCGGAACGGTGATATGAACACGTGTAGGGCGGGCGCCCTCGCCCGCCAATTGCTCGGAGAGTAGTTCCTCGAGCATTTCCCGATCTTCGAAATCGACCGGAACGTAGACGTTTCGCGGAACGTAGGGCTGTCCGATGTAAAGCTGCTTGAGTAGGGACGAGAAGAATTCGGCCGGGTGAAAATCAGGCTGTGGGGGAACGGGCGCTCCCGCCCGTGTGGCCGAGCGAAGGTCTTCAGGTTCATTCATCGCGGAGCTCCGCTCCGCCGGACGGGTGAGGGCACCCGTCCCCACGCGATGATTGCTGTCCCTGTCTTCTGCGGTCGATTCGAACTCGGGCAGGTCTTCCCAGAAGAATTCGCGACGATCCAACACCTTTCCGCCCCTCATATGGAATAGGTTGACCGCCAGCATGTCGTTTTCGAAGTGATAGCCGAATACGTCGGCATCGTCGCCTTCAACTGCGGCGATGCGCTGCTTTTCCTGCAACTGCTCGACTGTCGAGATCAGATCACGGTACTTAGCTGCGCGCTCGAATTCCTGGGTTTCGGAAGCTTTGGCCATGCGCTCGCGAAGAGATTTGGATAAATCTCCGGTGCGACCCTCGAGGAACAATTTCACGTCGCGAACCGCTTCCTGGTAAATTTCCGGCGTGGTAAGTCCCTCGACACACGGTCCCAGGCAGCGTCCGATATAGAACTGCAAACACGGACGTGGATGAAACCGTCGTAGATCGACATAGCACGATGGGACCAGGAAATTGCGGTGAATTAAATCGACAATCCTGTACGCCAGATTGGCAGGGAAGTATGGCCCATAGTAGGCGCTGCCGTCTTTTTTCAGCCTGCGGGTAACGTAGACGCGCGGGTACTTCTCGCCCAGCGCCAGCTTCACATACGGGTAAGTCTTGTCATCCCGCAGCAGGATGTTGAAGCGTGGCTGCTTCTGCTTGATGAGGTGGTTTTCAAGTGCCAGCGCCTCTTTGTTGTTGGCGACGACGATGTAGTCGACATCGACGGCCTCCCGCAACAGGGTTCCGGTTTTGGCGTCTGCAACCCGGCCCTCGTGGAAATAGGAACTCACCCGGTGGCGCAGGCTCTTGGCCTTTCCGACGTAGATAACCTCACCCTCGGCGTTCTTGTAGAGATACACGCCAGGCTGGGCGGGAATAGACCGGATTTTCTGCTGAAGATCCATGTATCAAAAGACGCGGGGCTGGTCAGCGCCGGTGTGGGCAACAACTGTTTACATTTTATTAGATCGTTGCTGGTCCGCTGAGATTCGTCTTGTGGTTTTTGCCGGTAAATCACCCGAAGTTCCACGGTGTGTACCCAATTTCGTAGGTTCCGGCCTCAGAAAGTGGATTGTCTATGACATTTCCAGAGCACCAAAGGTCGTATAAAATTTCCTCGATTTCCAGCGGGTACATACAACGGGCGATATACTGGAATGGCATCTAAGCCTTGTATGGTGAGTGGGTTATGGAGTACGAGATGGGACATGTAAGTTGGCAACTCTCGTGCTCTGGTACAAGGTGGGCTGAACAAGCCTCCCGTTCCAGGCGGGCTAAGTTTTGATCGATGCGCCCCAGCGTAGTCGATCTTAAGGCACAGAATTCACAGTCACTGTTGCCCCAGGTTTTGAAAGAGAGGAAGGAGTCCTCAACACATGAATCGCACTTCGTTAGTCCTTGCGCTGGCAGCCAGCATGGTGGCGTCGGTCGGCTGCGCCAGCAAGAAGTATGTCAAAGAGCAGACGACGCCGATTATTAACAAGACCAATGAGCTCGACGATCTGACCGCGCAGAACACCAAGGCGATCAAAGATGTCGATGCCCGCGCCCAGGCCGGCATTCAGGACGTGAACACCCGCGCGGCTGCGGCCGACCAGAAGGCTCAGAGCGCCGGACAGCAGGCGGCCCAGGCGCAACAACTAGCCGACAATGCTGTGCACCGGGTTGGCGTTCTCTCCGATGCCGTTGCTAATCTCGATAACTACAAGGTCGTGAGTGAGACCTCGGTCCACTTCGGCTTCGACAAAGACTTTTTGACCAAGCAGGCGAAAGACGAGTTGGATAAGCTCGCCGCCACAGTCCCGAATACCAAGGGTTACATTATTACGGTTGAGGGCGGGACGGATTCCACCGGACCTGCGGACTACAACTACGACCTGAGCCAGCGCCGCGCCGACTCGGTGATTCAGTATCTGAGCTCGAAGTACAACATTCCGGCCCACAAGATCTATTTGATTGGATTGGGCAAGGACAAACCAGTACAGGACAATCACACCCGCGACGGCCGCGCGGCCAATCGCCGCGTCGACATCCGCCTGATGTCGAACAGCACGACCGCGAGTGCGCGGCCTGCACCTGGTGGGGCTTCGGCTCAATAATTGTTTCCCTCCTCCCCGGAGGACTTCGCCAACAGGCCGTTCCACGTGAGTAGAACGGCCTTTTTTCTCGCGATCGCGAACTCACAAATTTGTCGGCGCTCTGTGAAACCTCTGCGTTCTCTCCGGTTAAAATCATTTAGGAACCTCTAACCGCAGAGGTCGCCAAACTCCACGT
Source organism: Terriglobales bacterium (assembly GCA_035651555.1). Classification (GTDB taxonomy): domain Bacteria; phylum Acidobacteriota; class Terriglobia; order Terriglobales; family Acidobacteriaceae; genus Gp1-AA145. Next base: position 261,059 of record DASRFL010000037.1, on the reverse strand, counting down.
GAGATCGCGGAGAAAGACGGTGATGTTCACTTTTCGTATTGCAATCCTATGTTCGGTCTTGCTCTGGCCAGTGATTTCAATAGCCGCGCAACAGGATGATACGTCTGTGCCAGCTCAGGACAAGAATTCCGATCGCGCGCGGGCGACTGAAGAGAGTTCGAGCCGGGACACGCGTATCGACCTGAGTCCACCGAAAGACGATCAGAAAAATCACCCGCTCAGCAGCATTCCGACCGATGATTCCAACGAATCATCCTCTGACGTGCAGGAGATGCATCCGTGGGACCCGCATAAGGCGGCGAAGGATGTCGAAGTCGGCGACTATTATTTCAAAAAGAAAAACTATAAGGCGGCAATTGCGCGTTATCAGGATGCCCTGATTTACAAGCCGAACGATGCCGTCGCGCAATTCCGCCTGGCCGAGTCGCTGGATAAAACTGGGAAATCAGGTGAAGCGGTTGAGCATTATCAGGAATATTTGAAAATTCTTCCTCACGGGCCGTACTCAGAAGATGCGCAGAAGGCGCTGGCTAGGTTAAATGCGACTGAGCCTGCCGCAGCCGCGAAACAGTGAGCCCTCAATCTTACTATCTGCCCTGCTCTGCGATCTTTGCGAAATCTCAACGAACTCTGCGGTTAAAGGCTTTGCGTTTTGCTCGGGCCGAAAAGCTCTTAACCGCAGAGGTCGCCGAGGATTCCCGGAGTGCGCAGAGGAAATCAACCGCCTAAGGCGAAAAAAATTCGTCTGGCACAATCGTTACTTGCCCGATCGCTGATCACTGCCCACCGGCCACTAGTCACTGATCACGAACCACGAATCACGAATCACGAGCTTCGAGCCACTATCTTTGCAGAAACTCGTCCGTGTGCACCACGAATTCCGGATACGCGTCTGCGCCCAGCTCATGCAGGTCCAATCCCTGCCGCTCGCCGTCAATCGAGACGCGATAAGGGATGAATCGGTTGAGCAGCCAGTTCGAACCGTAACTCATCGGGAACACGAACCCCAGCAGAGTTGCGACTCCAACCAGTTGTGCCATGAACTGGCCCGACACATCAGAGAAAATTCCCGCAGCAAGCAGTCCCCAGATTCCGCAAACTGCGTGAACCGAAACTGAGCCGCAAGGATCGTCAACTTTCAATCTGAATTCAAGAAACTCGACTGAGAAAACCACGAGTGCTCCCGCGACTATACCGGTGAGTACGGCAGTTGCCGGCTTCAGCGTCGCACAACCGGCGCTGCTGGCGACGAGGCCCGCCATCCATCCGTTGGCGATGAGCGATGCGTCAGGCTTGCGGAAACGGATGCGTGTGACCGCGGCCGCGGTGAGGGCGGCGGAGCAGGCTGAGAGGGTTGTGTTGATAATCGCAATAATGACGTGTGTAGGCTGCATTCGCAGTATCGTGTGGAGGATTGCTCCGGCGCCGTTTAGACCCAACCAGCCCAGCCACGACAATAAACAACCAAAGAGCACGAACACGCCATTGTGCGCTGGAATTGCGGCAGGTATTCCGGCTGAAGAATATTTACCCTGGCGCGCCCCGAGCAGCCATGCGACAGAGAGCGCAGTGATACCGCCGGTTACGTTGATGAATCCGGAGCCCCCCGCATCCATAAAAAGATCGCCCACCACGAGTCTGGGCGCTCTATGTACGTGAAATCCGGTGTTCGCGAAGTTAACAAATAAGGGGTAAATCCATCCTGCAAAAAGAAAAGTGGAGGCGCAGCAGGCCGATAATCGCCAGCGGTCACTTGCGGCTCCAAGGGGTATGAGGGACGCCAGTCCTACGCTGAACATCGCAAATAACGCAGGGAGATACAAGAAATCCAAGTTGTCGTTGGCGCCCCGAAAAAACGTTCCCAGAGATCCAAACATGCCATTTACGCCGGGGAAAGGGTCCATATTGCCGCCCTGTATTGCGAACCCCCAGGCGAAGTACACCAGAGCCGCAACGCTAATTGCGCAAATCGAAGCCGTCATGGCATGCGACGCGCCTCTCGAACGCCCGAGGCCGACGTTGGTCAGGGCAAGTCCAACCACTGCCAGCGGTACCAGGAGAATAAGCATGAGAAGGAAGGTAAATGCAAAATGGTATTCAGCTACGGCTTCGGGCCTCATCCGTTCTCCTTAGGCGGGCAGATGCGCTCTGGCGACGAGCACCAATCCGACAACCTCAACTGCGACTCCCGCGATGAGGAATGCTGAAACAGCGCCGCCGTGCAGCAGGATGAGTGCTGCAATCACGATTGCCCATCCAGAAAGCAGCAGCAAAAATCCGAGTAGTTTCATTATTCGAAAGGTTGGATCGCGAGAAGCAACTCCCAAATTGCCCAAGAATTATACCTACCGCCGCGCGTGTGGGTCGGACATTCTTGTCCGACTGATTTCCGTGCTCGTGGGGAGCCGGGCGTCCGCGCCCGCCGAGAGAGAAAGCGGTCGCCTGCACGGGCGCCCGTGACCCCAAAACCAAAACGAAGACTCGGACACGAATGTCCGTCCCACTCGGCCTGTGGTAGCCTGACTTTTCCCTGATGGCCACTGCTGATATTCCTAAGCGCGAAGCTCCGGATTCACTGATGCTGACCGGCTTCTGGTATCGCGCGCTGCCGTCTGACAAAGTCGAAGTCGGACAGCTGCAAAAAGCGACGCTGCTCGAGATCCCTCTGGTGATTGGGCGCGATCTCAATGGAAAGACGTTTGCCCTGCGTGACGCGTGCCCGCATCGCGGCATGCCGCTTTCCGCGGGATGGTTCGATGGCCAGCAGGTTGAATGCAGTTATCACGGATGGAAGTTCGACGGGCACAGCGGTCAATGCCGCGCCATTCCGTCGCTTACGGCCGATCAGAACTTGAAAACCGAGCGCATTTACGCGGGGAATTACGGCTGCGAGGAGCGCGACAGTTTTGTTTGGGTGTTCATTCCGGACGCAGGATCGGCGGGCGCTGGTTTCACCAAGCGTGAAGAGCCGCCAACCCTTACGCCTCAGGTGCCGCTTTTTACCGGAAAGTACAAGACCGCGTATCTCACGGCCGACATGCCTTCCACGGTTGATCACGGAATTATCGGTCTGATGGATCCGGCGCATGGGCCGTTTGTGCATCAGGCGTGGTGGTGGCGGACGCGGCACAGTATTCACGAAAAGACGAAACATTTCGAGCCAATCCCGAACGGCTTTCGCATGAGCGCGCACACGCCGAGTGCGAACAGCGCGCCATACAAGCTGCTGCGAATCTACGGCGACGCGGATTCGATCACGACCACGATTGATTTCGTTCTCCCGAACCTGCGCCTCGAAACAATTCGAGCAGGGAAGTACTGGTTCTCATCGCTGACCACGGTTACGCCGATCATGCGCGACCACTGCCGCATCGATGTGGTCGCCTGCTGGAACATCTTTCGTTTTGTTCCTTTCGGGCCATCGTTGCTGAAATTCGTATTCGCGAAATTCGTCGAGCAGGACCGGCGGACTATGGAGCTGCAGACGGAAGGCCTAAGAACAAATCCGCATTTGATGTTGATCGACGATGCCGATCGTCCAGCGAAATGGTATTTCGGATTAAAGGCCGCTCATCTCGAAGCGAAACGCTCAGGCGGAGAGATGAAGCACCCGATGAGCGGGCCGGTGACGCTGAGGTGGAGAAGTTGAGAAACCAATGGCAAGTGATTAGTGGCTAGCGGTCAGTAGTCAAATGCTGTGGTCGATGAATTTGCTGCGGCTAAGCCACCAGCCACTGAACACTAGTCACTAGCCACTGACCACTGGTTTATCCCTACTTCTGCTTCACCCTCACCACCGTAATTTTCGAAAACCCTTCGTCGAAGGTCGGCGCCTTCAGCTTCGCCGACATCTTTCGCATGACATCTTCCGGAACGAGCCGGTCGCGGCGGTGATGCCGCTCAATGCAGGTTTCAAGTGGCACATCGAAAAATACCGCCTGGGCTTCATAACCGAAATCTTTGGCGAGCTTGATCCAGTTGTGGCGCTCGTGCGGCGTCAAGTTCGTAGCGTCGACGTAATTCGTTGGGCGGCGCGCAATTAGCCGAGCCTTAAGCATGGAGCGAAGGTTTGAGAAGACCAAATCCTGAAAACGCTGCTCGGCGGGATCATCAAAGAGCATCGTGCGCAGAACATCGCTCGAAAGCGGAACGATATTGTGACGCTTGAACCACGAACTCTTGCCCGAGCCGGGAAGTCCGACGGCGAGTACAACAACCCCTTTGGGCGGCTGAGGCTGAGGTGCCGCTTGGCGAGGGCTTGGCACACTCGGCGCGGAAGCATCTGCCGAATCCGATGACGGCTCAGAGGTCAACTGAAGGTTAGCGGCGGCCTGCGATTGCTGTCCCGGACGCCTTCTACCCCGACCGCCCCGTCGTCGTCGGCGAGGACGCCGAGCAGTATCCGCCGCCTGGCTGGCTGGCGGCGTAGCCGATTCGTTCGCGACGTTCTTTTCCTCCTGGTCCGGTTCTGCTTCTTTCACCTCACCTTCGGCCTCTTGAGTTCCAGTCGCCTGCTGTTTGGCAGTCGTGGATTCTTCTTCGGAGCCGAAATAAGCGGGCTGCAAGGGAGCGGGACCTGCAGCGGCCTCTTCCTGCGACTTTTTACGTCTTTTCAGCTTATCGCGCATCCATTTACGCATGTCAGGCTTGTAACACAAGGGAGCACTTCGGAGCAATGAGGGACTGGGCGCTTGGTCGATCCGATGAGGCCTCAGGAAATCGAAACTCAATGTCAATTCCAGCTGAAATTCGAGATCGGAGATACATCTTGCTTACTTCATTTCGGAAGAGCGGAATCGGAGTGAGCACGCCGGTGTGGTTTGCGGAACGAAACGGGAAGCTCTATGTCGTGACTGAGAAAGCCTCTGGCAAATCAAAGCGTATCCGCAACAATCCAAATGTCAGAGTAGCGCCATGCACGATCCGGGGAAAAGTAACTGGGCCGGAGTTTGCGGGAAGAGCGCGGATTGTGCCTGACGCTCAAGAGTCGGTTGCGGCCCGCCAGAGTATTCGAAAGAAATACTGGCTGGCACGATTGTCCTTTCGTCCGCACAAAAACGAGTATCTTGAAATTGAGATTACGGAGTGAGCCGTGTTTGGCAGGACCCTCATCCCATTTGCGTTGATCGCGCCGAAGGGAAACCCTGGAGCCTTTCTTACAAACCAAAGCGATTGAAGTGATTCGATTTTCTGCTGATGGTGCATTTGCGGCGCTGCGGAGATGGCTGTTAACATTCTTATTTCCCTTGAAAGTTCTCGAGCAGTCCGTACACACCTCAAATTCATCTTGGAGACGAAATGGCAATCAAAGTAGGAATTAATGGATTCGGGCGCATCGGAAGGAATGTACTGCGCGCTTCGTTGAATGATCCGAATCTCGAGTTCGTGGCCGTCAATGATTTGACCGAACCGAAGACGCTGGCCCACCTCCTGAAATACGACTCGGTGCTTGGCAACTTGCCTAACAAGGTTACCGCGGGTGGGGATTGCATTCAGATCGATGGGAAGCCAATCCGAGTTTTCAAAGAAAAAGACCCGGCCGCGCTGCCGTGGGAAAGTGTGGGCGCGCAGGTCGTAATTGAATCGACCGGACGGTTCACCGATGCCAATGACGCAAAGAAGCATCTGCGCGGTTCGGTGAAGAAGGTCATTATTTCGGCCCCGGCGAAGAACGAGGATGTCACGCTGGTGCTGGGCGTCAACCACGACAAATACGATCCTGCCAAGCACAACGTGATTTCGAATGCCTCGTGTACTACGAACTGTTTAGCGCCGATCGTTAAAGTTGTGCATGATGAATTCAAGGTTCTAAGCGGGACGATGACCACCATTCACTCCTACACGAATGATCAGGTGATCCTCGACTTCCCGCACAAAGACCTGCGGCGCGCACGCGCAGCGGCGCTTTCCATGATTCCGACTTCGACCGGCGCGGCAAAAGCATTAAAGCTGGTCATTCCTGACATGGCCGGTAAGTTGGACGGATTCGCGGTGCGCGTTCCCACACCGAATGTTTCGGTCGTCGATCTGGTTGCGTTGGTGGAAAAGAAGGCGAGCAAGGACGACGTGAATGCCGCACTGAAAAAGGCGAGCGAAAACGGCTCTCTCAAGGGGTATTTGGGATATGAAGAGAACGAACTCGTCTCGACTGACTTTCGTGGAGATGCGCGTTCCTCGATCGTGGATGCGCTTTCAACCATGGTTGTAGGGAATCTGGTGAAAGTGGTCTCCTGGTACGACAACGAGTGGGGCTACTCGAGCCGAGTGCGGGATCTGATTAATTTCATCGGAAGTAAGGGCCTGTAAGAACGAGTGGCTAGTGGCTCGTGAATCGTGGCTAGTGCTGGATGCGCTATCCACGCACGGATTACTAGCCACGAATCACTGGTCACTTTCTGTTCGACTTTCCAGAGGTGAAACCACATGTCCAAGCTTTCCATTCGCGATCTGCCATTGAACGACCACCGGATTTTCATGCGGGTGGATTTCAACGTTCCGCTTGAAGACGGCCGAGTTATGGATGACACGCGCATTCGCGAAACCTTGCCGACAATCGAATACGCTCTGCGGCATGGCGCACGGTTGATTCTCGCCTCACACCTGGGTAGGCCAAAAGGAAAACCGAATGCGAAGATGAGTCTGAAGACGGTGGCCGAGCGGCTTCGCATGTTGCTGGACAAGGAACTGGCGCGGGGGGAAAACGTGGGCTTCTGTCCCGACTGCGTTGGAATAGAAGCCGAAGAAATGGCGGGGAAACTGGAGAAAGGTCAGACCCTGCTGCTCGAAAACTTGCGTTTTCATGCAGAGGAAGAGGCGGACGATGAGAAGTTTTCGAAGCAACTCGCCGCGCTTGCCGACTACTACGTGAATGACGCGTTTGGCACCGCGCATCGTGCCCACGCTTCCACCGTGGGTATTACGAAATTTGTCCAGAAATCTGCCGCCGGGCTTTTGATGGAAAAGGAACTCGACTATCTGGGACGCGCAATGTTGCATCCAGAGAAGCCGTTTGTCGCGATTCTGGGAGGAGCCAAGGTCAGCGATAAGATCGCGGTAATTGAAAGTTTAATGAAGAAAGTCGACACGCTGATCGTCGGCGGCGCGATGGCGTACACCTTTCTGAAGGTTCGGGGTCATGCCGTGGGGAGATCGCGGGTGGAAGACGACAAGCTTGAACTGGCAAAACAGATTTTGCGTGATGCGGAAACGCATGGCGTGAAATTCCTTTTACCGGTCGATCACGTGGTGGCCGACAAGATTGACGCCAACGCGAAGACGCAGACCGTCAAAGACATCCCGGAAAGTTTGATGGGCCTGGACATAGGACCGCAATCAGTCGAGCTGTTTTCGGAAGAAATTTCTCGTGCGGCGACCATCGTGTGGAACGGTCCGATGGGAGTATTTGAAATGGCGCCGTTTGCCAAGGGAACGTTCAAGGTCGCCCGAGCGGTCGCAGACAACGCCGGCGCGACTTCGATCGTTGGTGGTGGAGACTCGGTTTCTGCCGTCAAAGCGGCAGGCGTAGCGGACAAAATCTCGCACATTTCGACCGGTGGAGGCGCATCGCTCGAATTTTTAGAAGGAAAGCAGTTGCCTGGTGTGCAAGCGCTTACCGACAAACGTTGAAGTTTTGATTCGAGTTATTCCGCCCTTCAAAACCTTTGCACATGATCTTCTTTGACATCGATGGGACTTTAATTGATCATGCCAGCGCCTCAGCGGGAGCCGCCGCTATTTTCTTCGACAAAAACGCAGGCAAGATTCCCTTTGCGCGCGAACACTTTCCTGCCACGTGGGAAGAAATTCTGAACAAGCATTTTGACCGCTTCTGCCGTGGCGAGATTTCTCTTTGGGAACAACGACGCGCGCGCATGCGAGATGTGTTCGGCGCCCCTGGCATGAGCGACGCGGAGGCAGATGCTTACTACCAGAAATTTGTTCGTGAATATGAGAAGTTGACCTCTGCTTACGATGATGCAGGGCCCTGCCTGGAGAGGCTCGCAGGCGAATCCCTGGGCATTATTTCCAATGGAGCACGCGAACAGCAGATCGGAAAACTGCAACGGGCAGGCTTGCTGAAATATTTTTCGGTAATGGTGTACTCCGAAGATGTTGGATTGGGCAAACCGGCTCCCAGCATTTTTCTTGAGGCATGCCGGCGGGCCGGCGATGCTCCTGAGCAATGCGTTCACATTGGCGACAATATCGATGCTGACGTGATTCCCAGCCGTGCTTTGGGCATGCGCGGAATTCACTTGAACCGCCCGGGACTCGCAACCGTTGAACCTCCGACCATCGTTTCTCTCCGAAATTTACCGGCATTGATCAATTGAGATACAAGCCAAGAGGACACAAAGCATGAGCCGCAAAAAGCTGATGGCCGCGAACTGGAAAATGTACAAAGACCCTGCGCAGACCGCAAAATTTTTTGATGAATTCCTACCTCTGGTTTGGGACCACGGCCGGGACGAGATTGTGGTTTGTCCTCCATACGTCGATTTGTACGCTGCTCTGGAGTCGGTGAAGGATTCCAAGGTGGCAGTGGGCGCGCAGGACGTGTACTGGAAAAATGAAGGCGCATACACGGGAGAAATTTCTGCGCCTATGCTGGCCGCGGTTGGGTGCACACACGTGATCATTGGGCACTCGGAACGGCGGCAATACTTTGGCGAAACCGATGACTCTGTGAACCTGAAACTTAAAGCAGCACTTGAACATGGTTTGACGCCGGTTGTGTGTGTCGGCGAAGTTCTTGAAGAGCGGGAAGCTGGACTGACGGAAGACGTCCTTCGGCGGCAGTGTGTACGGGCATTCAGTTCAATCTCGGCGGAGAAGGCCGCTAAGCTGACAATCGCCTATGAGCCGGTCTGGGCAATTGGAACCGGGAAGACAGCAACCCCGCAAATGGCCGCGGATGCGCACGTGATCATTCGAGCCGAAGCGGCGAAAGCCTTTGGGGATGAATTCGCAAGCCGCTTGCGCATTCTATACGGGGGATCGGTCAAGCCGGAAAATGCAAAGGCGTTGATGTCGGAAGAAGAGATTGACGGCGCGCTGGTGGGGGGGGCCAGCCTGGATGCGAAATCGTTCGCAGCGATCGTGAAGTACTAGACGAAGCTCTACAGCTTCTTCTGGTATTCAAACAGCTTCATTCCGAAAAAATCGGTGACTCGATCGGTCGCGCGAAATCCATTTCGCTCGTAAAATCGCATGGCTCGTTTCAGCGGTGCGGTCGTGTCTAGAGTGATCCGCCTGCAACCCAACTGGCGCAGTTCGCTCTGCGCTTGCTCGAGTAGTTGTTGAGCGGCGTCCGTTCCCTGCCAGGGTGGCAGCACAGCCATGCCGCGTAAATAACCCTCTTCGACGTCGACCATTTTGCACGCGATGGTACCAACCACCACTCCCGATTCGCTGAGCGCGATGAATATGATCATTTCGGACAAGCGTTGGTTCAGGGCAGCCCCATCCAGGACGGTGTCCGCATACGCGTCGCGGGTGTAGCTCGTTTTGGACGGCTCAAAAGCCGAATGTAAGCATGTCAATATGCCGTCCCCGTCGGCAGGGTTGGCCCGGCGAACTATGAAGCTTTGGGTTCTTCTGTCATTCATTTCACCGAAGCCACTCTTCGAGCTCGATTCCTCGCTCAGTTTTTTCATCGCGATACTTCACAATCACCGGAGTATAAAGTGAGACTCCCCATTCGCCCGCTTTACCCTTGGTAACTGCGCGAGCGCCCGGGACGACAACGGCGTTTTCGGGAACCTCGAGCGGCTCGCCTTCAGATGCGCGGTACACTTCTCCGCGAACGAGATCGTGCAGCGGAGTTGACCTAGTAAGAATCGTTCCCGCACCTAACACCGCCCGCGCACGGACGACCGTCCCTTCATAGACGCCGCAGTTGCCGCCGACCAAAACGTCGTCTTCAATGATTATGGGCGAAGCATTGACCGGCTCAAGCACACCACCAATTTGCGCGGCTGCGCTCAGATGAACGCGTTTACCGATCTGCGCGCAAGATCCTACCAGGGCGTGCGAGTCGACCATAGTACCTTCGTCGATGTACGCGCCAACGTTAATGAACATCGGTGGCATGCAGATGACCGAGGGCGCTATATAGGCGCCTAGCCGAGCGGAGGAGCCGCCGGGAACCACGCGTACTTTCTCAGCCACGGAGAATTTGCGGGCTGGGTACGTGTCCTTGTCCACGAACGAAAGACATTCGCCGCTGCTCATCTGCTGCAACTCGCCCAGGCGAAAACCGAGCAGGATTCCTTGTTTCACCCAGACATTGACTTTCCATTCGCCATTGATTTGTTCAGCCGCGCGAACTTCGCCGCGAGTGAGGGCTTCGCGGAATTCGAGGAAAATCTTGCGGGCGTCTGGGTCCGGATTATTGGCCGCTGCCAGCCGCTCAATCTCAGACTGTAGGTTCATTGGAAGTGAAAGTATAGCGGACGGGAAAGCAAAACCTTTCACCGCAGAGTACGCCGAGCACGCCGAGAAGTCAGTTGAGCGGCAACTGCGAAACCCAACTACTCAATTTCTTAAATGCACTTGCATTCGCTGCGGATAAGGACGCTCGGCAATGTTTGCGTCACCTGGCGGGCTTCTGCAAGCGTGGGATAAGGACCATGCCAACGCGCATGATTCGCGGAATGGCCGGCCGGCCGGGCTTTTCCATTGCTGCACTGGCCGCAGGTTGACCGGTGCAAAACCGCTTTGTGTGGCCCCGATGCCCAGTTCTCGTAAACGAAAAACGTAGCCGAGTTGGCGGCTGAAGCAGCGGTCTTCGCAATTATCCCAACTTCGCCAGCAATCTTTTGCAGCTTGGAACGTGTATCCCGGCGGACCTGGACCATGGGAAGACGATAGGCTTCCTCGATGCGGCCCATCATGGCGAGCACAGCTTTCACCGGCATAGGGCTGGATTCGAGGAAGTTCGCCTGCATCAGATGAAGGTATTTGTGGAAGATCTGCCGCGCGGAACCCCAGTCGTTATTCAGGGCAGCGCGAGTCATTTCTGACATTTCTCGGGGGATCTCGTTCGAGGCAACCGAGATCAGGCCGATTCCGCCAATCGCAATCACCGGCAAAGTCATTGCATCGTCGCCGGATAAGACTGCGAAATTAGGTTTTGCTGCGGCGCATATTTCAGCGATTTGAGTCAGGTTGCCGCTCGCCTCTTTGACCCCGGCTATGTTGGGAATTTCCGCCAAGCGCGCAATGGTTCCGGGTTCAATGTTCGCGGCCGTGCGCCCGGGAACGTTGTAAAGAATGACCTGCTTGTTTACCGCCTCGGCGATGGCTTTGAAATGCTGGTACTGGCCTTCCTGCGTGGGCTTGTTGTAGTACGGAGACGCGGTGAGGATGGCATCGACTCCCGGGCGGGAAGCGAGTTCCTGGGCCTTGGCAACTGCATCGCGGGTTGAATTCGAAGTTGCACCAGCAACGATCGGAACGCGTCCGGCTGCCACTTCAACCGTAACATCGATCACGCGCAGCCACTCTTCGTGTGTAAGCGTCGGCGTTTCGCCTGTGGTGCCGCAAGGGACAAGAAAATCAATGCCGGATTCAATCTGCCAGGAGACAAGATTTTTCAGCGCCTGCTCATCAAGAGATCCATCCGCATGAAATGGGGTGACCAGGGCAGTACCGCATCCACGAAGCTGCATGGAAATAAGATAACTCGTAAGAGGAGTGATGGGAAACCGAGACAGCCCACTTCCGGCAAAGTCGGCCAGAAGCGGGTCACCCTGCTTCCGCACAAAACGCGGAGACAAGGATGGGCACCGGAAACTTTTATTTGATTTCTCGCCAGATATCTTTGAAGTCGAAGAAGCCCTGCTTGTCGGCGATCCACTCGGCGGCGCGGACTGCGCCTTCAGCAAAACCAAGGCGCGATTTCGCGTCATGGCAGAGATAAATAGTGTCGGCCGGCGAGTCGAAGACGACTTCGTGCATTCCCACGACTTCGCCCTCGCGGAACGACGTGATCTCCACTTCGAGGTCGGGACTTTGTTGTAACAGCTTTTGAATCGTCACCGCTGTGCCCGAGGGCGCGTCTTTCTTGTGAACGTGGTGACGTTCGTAGATGTGCGGCAGGTATCGATGTTGAATGGCAGGCGCGGCGGAACGGACGAGATCGAAAAAAAGATTTACGCCGATCGAAAAGTTGGAGCCGAATACGAGACCTGTCTTGGCCTTCTCCACCTCGGCGCGGATTTTCGGGATCTCGGAATACCATCCAGTTGTGCCTACCACCATGTTCTTCCCCGCCGCAACACAGGCACGAATATGACCAAGCACGCAGTCGGGGCCGGTGAACTCCATGACCACATCGATTGAACGGAGTCGCCCGGCACTGAGCGCTGAGGCATTCGGATTGTCGATCGATCGCAGTGTTTCGATCTGATGTCCGCGAGCGAGGGCGGCCGCTGCAACCAGCGATCCTGTCTTACCGGCTCCGAGAAGTAAAAACTTCATGCGAGATAAGTGTAAACGGCGCGGCGCAAGAATTCAGGAGCGAAAACGAGACGAGCGAGAGCCACGCCCTGCACTGGCGCTGCTCAGGCAAAAACCGCGGAATCGAGGTCAGCAAAAAATTTTTTGTGCAGACGCTGCACTACGCTGGGAACTTGTTCTTCGTCAATCACGAAAGTCAGATTAATCTCGGATGCGCCCTGCGAAATCATGCGTATCTTGACGTCCGTGAGCGCTCCGAAGACGTGCGCCGCGATTCCAGGGACCTCGCGCAAATTCTCTCCTACCAGGCAGACAATCGCTTTCCTGCCCTCGTACTTCACATCCGCAATGCGCGAAAGATCGGCGGCAAGCGCGGGGATTGAGTGATTCGAATCCACGGTGAGAGAAACACTGACTTCGGAAGTTGACACGACGTCGATGGGAATGCGATGGCGGTCGAAAGCTTCGAAAATAGCTTTGAGAAAGCCATGCGCCAGCAGCATGCGAGGCGCTGAGATGTCGATGATTGTGATCCGTTTTTTGGCCGCAATTGCTTTAAAGAAATTATTGGAGTGCGGCGCGCGGGCAGCGATGCGAGTTCCTTCACACGATGGGTTACGAGAATTCAAAATGTAAACCGGAATATTTTTCTGCACTGCGGGAAGCACGGTAGCGGGATGCAATACCTTGGCGCCAAAATAGGCCAGTTCTGCGGCCTCGTCGAAGCTGATGACCTTGATTCGGTGAGCGTCAGGACAGAGATTCGGGTCGGTGGTCATCATGCCATCTACATCGGTCCAGATCTCGATCCTTTCCGCGTTCAGCCCTGCGCCGACGATCGAAGCTGAAAAGTCGGAGCCGCCGCGGCCGATGGTAGTTGTGATTCCTGCGTGAGTTGCGCCGATAAAGCCCCCCATTACCGGCACGCGCCCCTGGTCCAGCAGTGGTTGCACACGTTCGGTGAGCTTCGCGTTGGTTTCTTCAAAAAGAGGGGTCGCGCGGGTAAAAGCGTCGTCTGTAACAATGCACTCGCGAGAGTCGAGGCGAGTTGCCTCAACACCGTTTGCCGAAAGCGCCGCCGTCACCAGCTTGCTGGAAAGTGTTTCGCCGAATGCCGCCACCTGGTCAGTGCTGCGCGGCGTGAGCTCGCCCACAGCCGAAATGCCTCGTATGAGTTCTTCTAACTCTTCAAACTCAGTTCCCAGGTCGCCATGGAATTCTGTGAAGAGCGCGGTGCCAAGCAGCTCGCCGGCGGTATTGTAGTGACGTTCGCGAAGTTCGCGGGCCAGAGTTAACGCAGTCTTGCGATCGCCACTTCCGGCCGCGCCGGCCATTTGCAATAATTGATCAGTGACGCGAGCCATCGCGCTCACGACAACGACAGGATGTTGGAGCAGGCGTTCGCGAACGATGGAAACGACGCGCTCGATGGCCTTGGCGTCCCCAACTGAGGTGCCGCCGAATTTCATGACGATGGAGTGGGCAGGCATCCGCTCGTTAGCCTTTAGCTCTTAGCCAAGGATTCAGCCGAGAAAAGCCAAGAGCTGGGCTGAGTCGAGCAATCACCCCAGATATCCTTGTGATCTGAGAAGCTCCGCGTTCAGTAGTGCCGCCCCGGCTGCGCCGCGAATCACATTGTGTGATAGCACGGTGAACTTCCAGTCCAGCACGCCGCATGGGCGAAGACGGCCAACAGTCGCAGTCATGCCGTGCCCGGAATCCACATCAAAACGCGGCTGCGGACGATCGCTCGAATCAACGTAACGGACGGGAGTATCGGGAGCGGTTGGGAATTTCTTCTCTTGCGGAATTCCTCTGAACTCCGACCAGGCTTCGAGGATATTTTCTTTATCGGCCTTCTTTTTGAATTTCACGGAAATAGATTCGGTGTGGCCATCCTCTACCGCGACGCGATTGCATTGCGCGCTCATTTTGAACGGGGCAAGCACCACGCCGGCGCCGTTCAAGCTGCCCAGCAGCTTGCGCGTCTCCTCTTCCATTTTCTCTTCTTCTTTGGGGATGTAGGGAATCACATTTCCCAAAATGTCGAGCGAGGCCACGCCCGGATAGCCCGCACCGCTCACTGCCTGCATGGTGACGGCCATCACGGTCTCAAGCTCGAACTTCTTGTGAAGGGGAGCGAGCGCCAACACAAGACCCATTGCCGAGCAATTGGAATTTGTTACTACAAAGCCGCCCGAGTTACGCCGCCACGACTGGCATTCAATCAGTTTCGTGTGATCGGGATTGACCTCAGGAATCACCAGCGGCACATCCTTCGCCATCCTTAGCGCGCTCGAATTGGTGATGACGGCGCAACCCGCCTCGGCGAAACGTGGTTCGAGTTCGGCGGCAATCGAGGCATCAAGCGCGGCAAAAATGATCTTCGGCGCGCCGTCAGGATTTGCGGCTGAGACTCGCATTTCGGCAACTTTTGCCGGAACCTGCGTTCTCAACCGCCAGCGGACAGCCTCGGCATAAAGTTTGCCCTCCGAGCGATCAGATGCTGCCAGCCACGCCACTTCGAACCACGGATGGTGCTCCAACAGTTGAATAAAGCGCTGCCCAACGATGCCGGTCGCACCGAGAATACCTACAGGAATTTTCGTCTGCATAGGGAACTAAAATTTTACAACACGAGAGTTCGTGACGCTGAAAGAGGCTGAAGACGGGGCGCTCGATATCAAGAAAGTTCGTTTTTGAGCACGTGAGCGACGCGTTCGGCGGCATGGCCATCCCACAGCGGTGGAATCGCTCCCTTTTTCATCCGGCCTTCAACGATGTTGGTTAGCTCCGCTCGCAATTTTTCCATGTCGTTGCCGATCAAAATATTGGTACCGATGTCGACGGTTACGGGGCGCTCGGTGTTTTCCCGCAGCGTAAGGCAAGGTACTCCGAGGAACGTAGTTTCCTCCTGAATTCCGCCGGAATCAGTCAGCACGACGCTTGCGCGCGATTGCAGCGCCAAGAAATCCAAATACGGAAGCGGGTCACAAAGGTGCAAGCCTGCGGTTGGAATGTTGAACTCTGCTATGCGCTGTCGCGTCCGCGGATGAACGGGAAACACAATTGGAAGGTCTTTACCCACCGAAAGCATTGAATCCAAAATGGTTCGCAACTTTTCTGGACTATCCACGTTACTCGGACGGTGCAAAGTGACCAAAGCAAATCGCCTGGGCAGCCCGTTTTGCGGTTTTTCAAGGGCCTGAGGCAGCAATCGGACCAAGGTATCAATCATGACATTGCCGACCAGATGAATTCGTTCCGCAGGCACTCCCTCGCGGTGTAGATTTTGGTCGCCATCCTGGGAGGGCGTAAACAGCAGATTCGAGAGCTGGTCGGTTACCAAGCGATTGATTTCTTCCGGCATGGTGCGGTCATTTGATCGAAGGCCCGCCTCCACATGTGCCACAGGAACCAGCAATTTAGCGCAAACCAGGGCCGCCGCAACCGTCGAATTCACGTCTCCGTAAACCACCACGACATCGGGCTTGCGTTCCAGCACCACGGCTTCGAGCCCGGTCATGATTGAGGCGGTCTGCTGAGCATGGCTGCCAGACCCAACCCCCAGATTCACGTCCGGTTCCGGAATATCCAATTCGCGAAAGAAAACCTCGGACATGTTGGGGTCATAGTGCTGGCCGGTGTGGACTAGGGCCTGACGCTGTCCTGCGTCCGATAGAGATCGCAGCACTGGCGCTGCCTTCATGAAGTTCGGGCGGGCCCCAACTACATGCAGGATTCGGGTAGGCACAGATCCATTGTAGGAATAAGAGCTCACGCCAACAACTAGGGGCCACGTGGGAAACGTCTGGTAGTTTGTTTAAGGTGCCCGCCAGAGACTATTCTGAACGATACCTTCATCTGGTTTATGCATCATAGCGTGCGGAAAATTTGACAGAAGTCTCACCGGAAAAGGCGTATTATTCCTGTCCGGCAGATTCTGGGGACGTGGACGTGCGCTAGACCCGGTCGATAAGAGGGCCACTCTCTGCGCCAGTTGCCAAGATCGGGAGGCGACTAAGAAGCGCGAACAGCTTGCCGATAGCAATTTATCAGTTCCTCGAATTACTGCAGAGGAGATTGACTATGCAGTTTTCTCTTCGCCTAATTGCACTTCTCCTGGTGGTACCAGCCGCCAATTCTTTTCTCAGCGCAGGGGTCCCAGATATTAGTAGTCCTGCTCCGGAAGCAACGCAGAACAGGGTAAATAGCGGTGCCTCGGTCGAAGTCTCGCAGATAACCATCCCAGGACCCTTGCGGTCTTTCGAGCGGATGGCTGGGATCAGCCAAAAGATTCCGCCGGAGCAACTGATGCCGCTGCTCGCGCGCAACGTGTATGTGCAGGGCTATATCGGGTGGAAAGATTCAGGCACGCCAACCGAGTTTCTAATCCTGCTTGGAAGATATGTAAACCAGGCAAAGGAGCTTGCCGCACTCGCTGGCGAAAGCGGAGTGGTTCGAATTTCTGGCTGTGACCAGGCTGGCCCGCTCTTGAGAATTATTGGCTACAGGCTGAGGGGAGAGTGTGGACAAAGCAGTGCCGTGCTGGTCACGGATGAGGCGGAAAGAGCTTTTCTTACTGTTGATTCCGGCTTTCCTTTGCCTGCCCTCGAAGAGGCGCTACGCAAGCGGCAGTCATTCACATATCCGTATGCCAGCTCCTCAGTGCCAATGTTTTTTACCGAGAATGACTGGGAGAAGGCGGTAAAACCGGGACGCCGCCGAACTTATGATGGTATCGAACTATTTTTGTATCACCCGGCAGTGGCTCGGCTCTACTGGGCGATGTCCCGGATCGATCCTGAAACCCGAGTGGCTCTACAGCAGTCCGTCGGGTTGAGAAAGCTTTTGCCACTCGCTGCTGACCTGGACTTTTATGGGACGCAGCTTTGTATTCGTGGCGGCCGGGTCCAGGTTCCGGGTGGCGCGAATGCACAAGCTGAGTGGAAGGACTTGGTGGGCGAAGATCCCGGCAATCCCGGAGAGTTCGTTCAGAAGCTGTTGATGAAAGACAACGGGTGGCTGGCCGCGTACTATGACTCATTAGCGCGGATCAGCACTGACCGCCAAGTCCGGTTTACAGAATCCAACCGTTTGAAAACTCTGTACGCCGCGTTTCGCGGTTCCGATTTTTCTTCTGATGCTGCCCGTCCGGCGTTTCGTTTGGCGCCAGGTTTGTTGCTGCTTCTGACCAGGCTGCAGTGGGACAGCAATGGGCAGCCACTCGTTCCCGGAGGCCTCGGGTTCTGGAAGCAGGAACTCAATCAAAAGTCCGATCACAAGCTGGTTCGCGAGTGGGGCAGACGCCTGGAACAATCGAATCAGCCTGAACAACTACTTGACGCGATGTTTGCCTTTTCGCGCCTGGGCACGAATGAAGGCCCATTGCAGATGTATCTGCTGTTCAGTGAACTCGATGCAGGTCGAAAGAATGGCCATCAACTGAGCGCCGACACCTACCGCGCTCTGGCGAAGAGGTTTGACGATTACAGCGAGCAATACCTGATCTTCTCAGAATTTCCGGAACTGGACGATGCGTCTGTTACCGGCTTCATCGCAACCGCCGATTCGATAAACGGAATCGGCAATCACACTCTGCGCGGCAATGCCATGGGAACGTTCCAGGCGAATGTTGGGATTTGGGAGATACTTGCACGCCAGGGACAAATCCCTCGCGCGAAACTCAATGAATCATTTCAGCAGGTACTCAAGCCATTCTCGGGGTTAAGCAGTCCGGCTCAGTTGTTCGAGGCCGGGCGAATAGCCCTTGGCGTGACCTTGCAGGCGGCCAACACGAGGGCGACGGCGTCGCAGGACGAGATCATCGATCTGCTTGCGGGTCCGGAAGAAGTCGGAACTGACGCCCACCAGGTACGCCAGGAAATTGCCAAGAAAATTCATTCTGTGATGGACGGACAGCGGCTGGTTACGCTGGACACCCTATTCGCACTGGATACCGGCCTTAACGAATTCGCGAAGGGTGCGGTTTCGGGCACTTCGTTGCTTTCACTGGCGGGCGGATTGCGGGAATTCGAAATGCCCCGTCCGATCTTCACGTCGTCTGAACGCGTGGAATGGGCAGCGGGAGTCTACAACAACCGGCACACCGAATTGCAGATGCAGACGGACCTCACCAAGGTGCTCAAAGGGTCGCCGTCGCGCGCGAAGCTGGACGATGCTCGCGGGCAACTCGCGCCGTTCCTGCGCGATACGCTCGTGGGCCTGAACTACGCCTACTACCAACCACCCGGAGCGCAGCTTCTACGAATTAACCCCCTGTTTGTGCGTTCGCACGATTTTTCAGGAGACAGCGTTGCCGGCGTCGAAGGATTGTGGCGTTCTTCTGAATTGTTCGGCCAGGGATCGGCGGCCGGCGGAGGCGCGCATCTAGTGGGATCTCTGGCAGACCTGGCCTACGTCTTGTCGGACGCAGAGCAGGATTTTATCTCCCCGGAAAATGTGCAGGCTTTGATATGGAAAGAGGTCGTTCCGGGCTTGCTGAGCGATGCCATTCTTGGGAGATGGTGGAACGTGAGCCGCAACGAGATGCATGCAGTTGCGCTCTACCAGCGCGCCGGAGAAGAGCTCTTGACGGCGTCGGTTGGGGACCCGCAACTACGCGCCAAGGTATTGGGAATTCTCTCCCAACGGATGACCGTTGAGAGGGCGTCCTGGCTGAACGATCAACTTAGTAGCGGGCACGTGGATGAAGGGCTCAAGCAGGTGACCCCTGCCGATACGTTCTATCTCACGGCAGAATTTCGGCGGCGTTTTGCTAACGACAGCAATTCTTGGGGGCCGTCCGGCCAAGAGCTAGATCGTTTGTGTCACGAATATCCCGCCGAGGTGAACCTGGAACGGCTGTCACGGGATTTCGGTGTGCCCCACAGGACATTGGCGCAGACCTACACTCCCGAGTTGCTGAACGTAAAACCATTTCCAGCGTTTGCCGGTTACTCCAGCCGACTGATGGCGGAATCCTGGGATTCAAACAATCTTTACTGGGCGCGACTGGCGGATGAGAAGGGTTACTCCCCGGTCATGCTGAATTTGATGGCGCCGGAGTTGACACGACTTATGGTTGAGAAGATTTTCGCCACCGATTTCGAGGACTGGCAGGCTCTCTTACGTGCCATGCGCGAAGCTGGTGATGAATTCCGACGGGGGAAAATCGCAGTCCTTCCGGAGAATACAACGACAGCGGAGCAATTTCATGTTGAATGACGCGAGATCGTGGTTCGTACGTTTTCATAATGTGGGTAGTTTCAGGGACCTCATCATGCAAAGGAAATCTCTCCTCACGCTCGGTGTACTTCTGCTCATGCTTCTGGCGATTCGGCCAAGATCGCTGGCCCAACAGGGAGAAGACCAGGCCGCTTTCCGAGTGACGGTGAGCATGGTGCAGTTGAACGTGGCGGTTACGGACAATAAGGGCAATTACGTAACTAGTCTCCGTCCGGAAGACTTCGTCATCAATGAAGATGGTATTCCAGAAAAAATCGCAACTTTTGGGGAGGGCGACAGTCCCGTACGGCGCGTGGGAGAGCTGGCGTCGTTGACCGGCGGTCCAGATTCGGCGAAGGACCAGGCGTCTGACCTTCCTAGCACGGGCAGTGTTGGTTCTCTCAATTCGCTGCTCGCGGGATCGAACGTGTTTGTACTTTTCGACACTAGCAACTATATGTATCGCGGTTTCGTCTTCGCACAGGACGCGATCGCAGACTTTGTCCGCTCTCTCGAGAGCGTGAACCGGATTTCGTTCTATTCCTATAGCCGCGATCTTTCGCGTTCTGTGGAATTGACGAGTGACCGAACTCAGGTGCTGCGGGCAGTTCGCACCACCGTCGCCGGGGACGACGCCGCGCTCTACAACTGCCTGCTGCTTACGTTGAAAGATGCTTCGCAATACACCGGAAGGAAAGTGGTGGTCGTTTTTTCGAATGGCCCGGACAACGTCAGCGTAGTTCCGCCGGAGGATGTTGCTGAACTGGCACAATCGGCCGGCATCGTGATTTATATGGTCGCCACACAGCAGGCCCAATTGGATCCGGTCTCGACCGCGGTTTTCGAGCGCATGACTGCGGCGACGGGAGGGAAGGCTTATTTCGCGAAGAACTGGCACGAGCAGAAGCAGGCCTTTTCTTCCATACGCGATGACCTTGCTCATCTGTACTCGCTGAGCTATTACCCCAAGGCGAACCCGAACCGCGGCTGGCGTTCTATTAGCGTGAAACTGACGCCGGAAAAGGCCAGGAAATATCACATCCGGACGCGCAACGGCTATCGTCCGGTACCATTGCGCGCTTCGATTGATGCCCATTCGGCTCCGACGCCATAACAGGGGCTACTCCCGGCTGGGGGTCATTTCAGTGGGACGCCTGAACTGCATCGCAAGATGGAGTTTTGCACGGTGCAGTCTCCATTTTATGGACTTTGCAGTAGCCGCCTGCCTTCGATAGAAAGCGTTCCTAAGAGCTTTGGTGTCGATGGCGGATTTGACCGGGTCCAGGAAGAAACTGGCCACCTTGTCTCTGTCCATGCCAGGGGTGCCAAGCCAATTCACGACGCGCTCTGACAGAGCATCAACATCCGTGAATATCTTGCTCAAACCCATGCCGGTCGAGGGGCAAACATTCTGAGCTGCGTCGCCGATCAGCACGATTCCTGGTAAAGGTCCACCTTCGGTTCGGTAGAGATGAATAATCGAACTTTCCACCTTGCTCGTGATCCGGTACTCGCCGATCGCGCTTGCCAGTTTGGGGAAACACTGCCTGAGACCTGACTCAGGGTTGCGAATGAAATCACCAACCCAGTTGTCGGCTGCGTCCGGAAACGCAAACAGGTTGGCACGCATACCACCACGAATCGGGAAGACCGTAATGTAGTCAACTCCTCTGGCCGGACTGATCGAATAGTAACTTGCAGAGTCGAATGCAAATTGCCGCTTGTCTGCGCTTGCCAGCGTGAATGCAAGCGCGATCGATTGATGCTTCTGAATGATGAGCCTTTTCAATCCGAGAGCGGCAGGAAGATCTGCGTTCAATCCCGAAGCCAGGATAACGAGGCGGCAGGTCAGTTCTTCTCCGCCGGCCAGGCGCACACGTTGCAAGCTGGCGGTGCTCGAAATCTGTACAACCCGGTCCTGTATGCATTGGACATTTTGTGGGAAACAATTCCGTAGCGAATTGACCATGTCGCTGTAATAGGTGCCGTACTGCTCGGTATGGCTGGTCCCGTAGAGCCTTCCGTTGAAGAAGGCGTGAATGTTGCGAATGGGCGCGGCGCGTGATAACAGCACTTCGGAGATACACAGCTTGCGCATAAGCCGTAGCTGATCGGGTTCAATTTTTTCGGCCTTGAACACAGGAGGGCAATTCGGCCGGGGATCTACTAACGTCACGCGCACGCCAAGACGCCCCAGAACTGCAGAAGCAGTAGCGCCGGCAAGTCCCGCTCCTACTATGATGAGATCACTTTGTTTTTCAGCGGGAGGTGGGCCGGAGGAGAACAGATCATTTCCCCGCAAATTCAAGCCGAAAATCAGTTAGCGTGGCGCCGCGGAAATGACGCGCGGCCAAGCTGAACAGTTGATGCAGGTTGTCGTAGAGCCCCTCAACGTCGCGATGTTCCGGGAAAAAGGGGCTGCCGCCGGGCATGAGGTTGGAAGAGTGTATGGCGAACTGCACGCAGGGCCGCGTGGACGTGATCGACCTCCGGACGACTTCCAGTAAAAGCCTGATGTTGTGTCGCGTAGGAGCAAGCCACGCGAACTGCGGAGAAAAGTAATTTATTGCCCGGTATGCTAGAGACTGCCTGCGGAGTCGGCGAGTGATGGTGCGCAGGGCCGGGGGTTGCAACTCCATAGCCGTAACCGGAACTTCCAGCAAGCTCGAGCAGCCAGGACGGCTGATATCGTCGAGATCGACAAAATACGGCAGGAGCGGGAACCCAGAATAGTCCGGCCCTCCTTGTTGTTCCGGATCGCCCGCGTGTTGCGTCCATGAAATAAGTGGAGTTACGGAACAATCCGCCAGGTAGCCTCTCTCGACCAGCAAGCGAGCATAGGTCTTGTTGAATCCCCAGCGCCCACCGCGATGAGAGGTCATTTTTCTGCCGAAGGTCTCTTCCAGCAAATCGGTCATGAAGTTGACTTTGTCCCGCATCACCGATTCCGGATATTCCGTCAGATAAGGGTGATAGCGCGAGTCGTCCGGGGTGAGAGGGACCAAGGGCAAACAGTTCCAGGCATGCAAATGCATGCCGATTTCACCGGTTTGGCGCTTAAGCACGTCACGCCCAAACTCCTGGAAAACCGGCGACTCGGCCATTTCGAATGTGGTGAGATACGTTGGTTTCAGGCCGTAGGATTCACACAGGGCCTGAAAGCGAGGAAGAAACTCCGCATTTACCGTGCTGACGGCCTTATTTTGCGACCAGGCATCGTCGCACTCAGTATCGACCGTGATCAAAAAGCAAGGACGATGATCTACCTGCGCTGTCTCCCGAGGTGGGTGATGACTCTTACACGCTTCTAATTCCGAGGATTGTTGCCCAACGCTGGACATGGCCAGAATCAGCAGTTTAGCTTAATGTGAGCCTTTGGCAGAAGATTTCTTTAGCAGTCGCTTGACTGCACGTAACCTCTCGATAAGACCGAGTTTCAGGCTGGGACGTGCGAAAACCACCCAAGCCATTTGCCTGCAATCTTTTGCCAACGATCTTTTATATCGCGCATCTCCCGCTAGCAGATCGTACTCGGAAAATCCCGCCTGAAGGCAGTACTGAATCGCACAAACGTGCGTCACCAGACCGGGTTTCAAACGTTTATCGGGCTTGTACTGGAAGCCGCTTTGGAAGAAATAGACTTTGCCATCCCGAACGAAGTTGTAAAGTACACCGATCGTTTCCGTGCCAGCCGATACTCGCAACATCTGAATTGATCCACTAGCAAACGCCCGGCGGATCAGCGCCCGGTGAAATTCCAACCTTCGCCCTGGAGGAAATGCCCCTGTCTCACCAAGCCGTTCCCATCTTGCCTGGTGCATCTGCCGCAGCTCTTCGAAGAACTCCTCGGACTCACTCAGGCTGGAAGCGACTTGTACTCGGATTTCGCCTAGGGCGGAGTAGAGCCTCATGCTACGGCGAAGCTGTTCGCGGGTGTTCGACGACAGTGTGCTCTCGAAAGGCTGGCTGATGCTCCGGAGCTGTTCGAGATTCACATAAAAACTTGGACGGTCGAGACTGGTCGCCGATTGGGGTAGAGCCATTTTAAGTGAATTGAGGACCTTGCCTGGTAAAATTCCGTCGACAGCGAATTCATCCCAACGAAGCGTCTGCAAATGTTCGCTTAAGACCTGTGAGACTGCATCCTCCCAGCCCTCGCGGCAGAGCAGGCCGTTGAATTCCATCAACGTGCGGTCGTCGACATCCTCGCCGGAAGTATTCATGTAAATCTGCTTCACCCGAAATGGACCTCGGCGCTCGATGGATTCAACCAGGAGACAGACGGCTACAGCGAACTCTTCGTTTTTAAATACGAGAAGTTGGGGCTGAAGCAATTCGCCGAAAATTTCCAGCCAGGCCGCCGTCCAGTCAGTGCTGAGATAAAAGGAGGAATAGGGCGAACTTTTTTCGAGTTCGCCCCAGAAATGAGAGATTTGCGGCCAATCGCGCGCCGAATAAATGGAAAGCTGGATCCCGTTTGATGTCGCCTGCGAACTCGTCAAAACGATAGTCGAAGCCCAAACTGCACTAGCCGCGGGTTGTTCACGGTCCCGTTTACAATTCCAAAACTAGGCGAATTTATGTCCTGTTCGCCACTGCCGCCAAACCCTTGCAGATAAAACTGCGGGTGATTGAACAGGTTGAAGAATTCTGCGCGGAATTGCAGGTTCGCACCCTCGCGGAATGCCAATGGGAAATTCTTCATCACCGAAAAATCAGTATTCACGAACCGTGGACCGTAGACGGGAGCGCGTGGAGCTGTTCCGAGTTCCCCGGCTGGGGCTTGCTGGAACGCACATGGGTTGAACCAGTTCTGGAGTGTGTGGATCCGACTCGGTGCGGCGCAGCCTGGATTCGCCGCAACCGCGCCGGGTTTGTCAGGATCGCCCACTTCGTTTGGCCGCTGCAGCGTATTGCCGTTGTATGAGAAGAAAACACCTGATTCATCGGCACTATCGACCACAAAGAGTGGGAAGCCAGATGTAGCTCGCTCAATCAAGTTCAGACTCCAATTACCAAGAACCGCGTTGGTTGCTCCACCCCACTCACTTCCGTAGGTCTTTCCCCTGCCAAACGGCAAATCGTACAGAATGCTTGCCGTGAAACTATTGTTGAGATTCAGCTGTGACAATCCCCAATCAAGTTTCTGGAATCCAGGCAGAGGGTAGTACATCGCACCGGGATTGGTACCTAATCCGTCGGTCAGACCGGAATCGAAGTTGCGCGAATAGGTATAGCCGATCAAAGCATAAAGACCATGCTTTGTGCTCTTGGTTTCAGCCTTGACCTGCAGAGAATCGTAACGGGCTGAACCGACGCTGTTGTTGGTGTCGACGCTCTGAAACGGTAAAGCATAGGGAAACGATGGGAAGCCGCAGCCAATGGTGTAGCCTGGAACCACTCCGCACGCGCTAGGAGAAGAGAGATTTTCGTTGAGTTGACTCACCAGAATATGCGCGCTTCGTGAACCCGCGTAGCCCACCGTAAGAACCACGTTTCCCGGGAGTTGCTGCTCAACGTTGAGATTGAATTGTTGAACGATCGCTTGCTTAAAGTTGCGATTCATGGATTGGATCGTTCCCGTATAAGCCTGAGGGCTGACCGGAGAACTGTATACCGCGCCACCCGTTACGGGAGTAGTGGAGGGCGTCCCATTGGGGAGGAGGAAACCACCCGATAAGTGGCCGACCGTACTACCGAAGGGACACGCGTTCGGAGTAAAAAAGCAAAATGAATTTGTGTCCACTTCGGCATAGAAAGGCGGATTTTGCCACAATCCCTGTCCACCCTGGTTCCAAGCCGAATCGTGGAAAATGGCGTATCCGCCGCGGAGTGAGGTCTTTTCGCTTCCCCATGGCTTCCACGCGAATCCGATGCGGGGTTCTAGCGCCGTTTTGTCAAATTGAATGCCAGCAGCGGCATCGGTGCCAACGCAGTCCGTGCATCCCGTAAGTCCCGGGCTGCCTTTAGGCACATACCATTTCAGGGTTTGCACATCGAAGTTGGCCTGGCGATTTTCAATCTCAGTTTGAGGCGTCGCCAACGCCCAAGCTATTCCAAGATTCAAAACTAAGTTGTTAGTAAGGCGCCAATCATCTTGAACGAACGGACGGAATAACTTCCAACGTCGGCCCGTTGTGGCTCCGAGGAAAGTTTGATCATGCGCAGCAAAAACTCCCATGCTTCCGATAAGCAGATCAGCTATGTCATCGCCGGTGAAAGTGCCGCTGTCTACCACAAAGCCATCCTGAAAGGCATTGTTGCGGACATTCATCTGGTTGGCGCGAAATACACCGCCAATGCTGATGCTGTGCTTGCCGCGAATGAGTTCGAGCGTGTCGGAAATGGAGTAAACATTCGTTCCGCCCTGGTAAGGAGCGAATCCACGATCGCCGATGGCAAAATACGCGGACATGAGGAAAGAAGTCATGCCGCATCCAACGCATTCTTTGGGCGAGGGGTTCAGACTGGCGGGATAGCCCGTGATACTGTCGCACTTACTGGCCAGATCGGCCCCAGGAATACCGACAATCGCTGCTTCGCACGTCCCGGTGCCGAAGGAAAGAATGTGATTGAAGATGCGGTTGTAGCCGACGTTCACCTGGTTGATGGTTTTTTCAGAAAAGACGTGCGTTTCCGAGAGCGCCAGGTTTCGTCCATGATTTTCGATGTGCTGGTTACTACCGAATGCATTCTGCTCCGACCAAGTTGGTGATCCACCCGGTACGAAATTGGTAGCTTGGTCGTAGCTGAAACGCGCGAAGGCAGAATCCTTGCTTGAGAAGTTGTGGTCCAGGCGGATGTCGGCAGTTCCTTCGTTGAGCCTCCGCACTGGTTCGTTGGCATAGTTTGTCAGAGTTGTAAGATTGGCAACACCACTTTGGGGATACAGGGTAGCCGCAGCGTGACCTGCTGGATCAAACAGGGCGCTCGGAATTTTGTTGCATTGGTTAGCCGTTGCGGTTTGGGAGCCGTCGGGGTTTACGGGTGCCGGATTCCCAGCGTTATCACAGAAAAATGGCTGGAACGAATAGGGATTGGTGAGGTTCGGGAAAAGGATCTTATTGCCGTACTGAGATTGCGCAACACCCCGGGTCAAACCCAGGGGATCTAGCGTGAAGTCACCGCCAATCATCGCGGGGGTTGGAACAACCCCGGTGAACGGGATCCCCCGGCGTTGCATTTTGGCCTGATAGTCTATGAAAAAGAAGGTCTTGTCTTTTTGAACCGGTCCCCCGAACGATCCTCCAAATTGATTCAGATTAAATTTCCCTTGCTGGTGCGTGAAA
This sequence comes from Terriglobales bacterium, assembly GCA_035651555.1. Lineage (GTDB taxonomy): Bacteria > Acidobacteriota > Terriglobia > Terriglobales > Acidobacteriaceae > Gp1-AA145. Next base: position 234,081 of record DASRFL010000037.1, on the reverse strand, counting down.
TAGTCTCGAGCATCGAGCTTGGTGTTGCGGAAATACTCAAAAAGTGAGCCGTGATACTGGTTAGTTCCTGATTTCGTCGTCACCAGCACCGTCGGACCCGCGCGCTCTCCATATTCGGCCGAGTAGTTGTAGGTCAACACCTTGAATTCCTGAATGTCGTCAATGGAAGAAAAGATCGCGATTCCACCCTCATCCAACTGATTGTTGTCGTTTCCATCGAGCAGCCAGTCCGTTTCCTGTTCACGCGAACCGCCTGATGAGAGCGAAAACGATCCGCGAGTAGCGGCCTCGCTGCTGGCGGCGCTAGTGAAGAAGCTATTGGGATTTGTCGAGGAAGTGGTACCCGGCGTGAGAGTTGCCAATTGAACGAAGTTGCGCCCGTTGAGCGGAAGGTCTGCCACCTGTTCGGAGGTGATGACCTGGCCGAGTGCGGCGTTGGTGGTTTCGACAGCGACCTCCGCAGCGCTCACTTCAACATTGGTTGTGACCGAGGCCGGCGCAAGAGTGAAGTTAAGTTCGCGGCTCTCATCCACCTGCAGCCGCACATCTTTTTGTTCAACGGGCTGGAATCCGGAAGAATCTACTCGCAGGGTGTAAGTGGAAACTGGCAGCAACGGCACCAGATAGTGGCCGGAGGCATCGGTCGTCGCCTCGCGCGAAGTTCCGGTGGCTTGCGAAGTGACCGTCACCTTTGCGCCGGTTATGACTGAACCCGTTTTGTCCGTCACTGTGCCGGAAAAACTTCCGTTTGCCTGTGCATAAATCAGCGAAGTTGTTGAGAGTAGAAAGCAGAATGTTGCCAGCCGGAGCGTATTCTTGGCGGACATGCGCACCCCTTTTCGCGAGTTCCAAGTAAAAGAATAAAGGCTGAATTGGACGAAGTCCCAAGTAGGGAACTCGTATACTAGGCGGCCACGTGCTTAGTCAAGACTTTTTATCCGGGTCACCTGGCGTCGGACAATAGAAAATCCGAGGTTCGTTAGTGTCTGCACGTGCAGAATCGATTTTGCTGGCTACGAACCCTCACGTTTGGCCCATTCCCGATCGAACTGTGAACGATCACAAAAAGATTTCTGCGTGCCTGCGCCAGTGGTAGATATTGCCGCATAAAGATTGGCACGTCGGACCGCCTCTCGCTCCGGAATTCCTTCGCCTAGAAATGTCGCGAAGCTGCCGATGAAGGCGTCACCAGCGCCGGTGCTGTCGACAGTGTTTACTTTGAAGCCGGGCAGGTGCTCCATGCCATCTTTGCTGGCAAGAAGAGATCCGTTCGCGCCGAGCGTTACGATCACGCCGCGCACGCCTGACTTTAGAAATTTTTCAGCGCAGTGTCTTGCGTCGTCAGCGTTGCGGATCGGGGTACCGGTAATTGTTTCGGCTTCACTCTCGTTTGGAACGAAGTAGTCGAGGTCCGTAATCGCGTTTACGTCGATTGCTTGCGCGGGCGCGGGATTGACGATGCAACGAATCTTATTTTCCCGGGCGAACTGCACGGTGTAATAAACAGTCTCGAGCGGGATTTCGAATTGCAGGACGATGCAGTCGGCTGACTTAAGCACATCGGATGCGGAATCTATGTCTACGCGCCTGAGTTCGTCATTGGCCCCTTTGACCACGAGAATTCGATTCTGACCGGACGACTCGACGAAAATAGGGGCCACGCCGCTCGACACGCCTTCTACCTGGCGGACGTGCGAGGCATTGATTCCAAGCGACTCGAAGTTCTTGATGGTTGCCGGTCCGAACAGATCGCCGCCGACGCGCGCAATCATGAAAACTTCAGCGCCGCAGAGCTTCGCCGCTACGGCCTGGTTCGCGCCCTTGCCACCAAACCCCAGATCGAACTTGTCTCCGAAGATGGTTTCCCCTGGCTTGGGAAAGCGGTCGGTGTAGGTGACGAGATCGATGTTGGCGCTGCCGACGACGGCGATGCGGGGGCGTTTAGGCATGGGAAATCAGAAAGTGTAGTGATGTGAATCGGAGAGTGTCAAACAAGAAAAGACGAATCATTCCCCGTACGGCACCCAGATGTTCTTTACCTGCGTTGCGTGTTCGAGGTACCAGCGGCCTTCCGCCTGCTTTGGGTCGAACCAGTCGATCCGGCGGCCTTCATTGGTAAACACCTGTTTCAGGTTTCCTACGGAATACGCCTTCGCTGCCGCCGCGCTGGCTTCATCGGCGAACGACCAGATCGCATCAACGTCGTCGTGCTCGGCCAACGTCTTAAGCAGTTGCGAACCCGGCCCAGCAACAATATTCACCGCCCCTCCCGGCAGATCGCTGGTGTCGAACAACTGATACAAATCACCGGTGATCAAGGGATAAGTTTCGGAAGGCACCGCGACGACACAATTTCCGCAAGCAAGCGCCGGCATGACCAGCGACAAAAATCCGAGCAGCGGAACCTCGTTCGGGCAGATGACGCCGACCGTTCCTACGGGTTCGTTCATGGCGATAGCAATCGTCCGGAATGGCGGATTGTGAACGCTGCCGTCGAACTTGTCCGCCCAAGCGGCGTAGGTGAAAATGCGCTGGATACCAAAATCAACTTCTTTTTTGGCCTGTGCTTCGCCGACTGCACCTGCAAGTCGATGTGCAATCTCGTCACGCCGCTGCGATAAGTTTTCAGCGATGTAGTAGAGCACCTGCGCGCGATTGTGCGCGGTCGACTTCGGCCATGCTGTCGCTTTGCGTGCGGCTTCAACCGCGTTACGAATATCTTTGCGATTGCCGAACGGAGCCTCGCCGAGCAAAGCCCCATTTGGCGAGCGGACTTCCATGCTGTAGCCGGAGTCGGGGCGTACTTGTTTTCCGCCGATGTACTGCTTAACCGTTCTGTCGATACTCGGCACGGCGATTGAGGCCTCTTCACCGTCCTTAGCTTCATTTCTCTGCGAAGCCGGCAACTTCGGCGCATTCTTGAACCAGACAGGTTCCAGATATTCGCGCAATCCCTCGCGTCCGCCCTCGCGTCCGTAGCCGCTTTCACGGTAGCCACCGAAGCCACAAGCCGCGTCGAAGAGATTCGTGCAGTTCACCCAGACCACTCCGGCTTTGAGCTGCGCTGCAACATGCAATGCGACATTCAGGCTCTCGCTCCAGACACATGCGGCCAAGCCATAAGCGGTGTTGTTGGCAAGCTCGACTGCCTCCGAAGGGGTGCGGAAGGTCATCGTAGCCAACACGGGACCAAAAATTTCCTGTTGCGCCACAACTGAAGTCGGGTGCACGTTGCTGAGCAGAGTCGGAGGATAGTACAGTCCGCGGGCAGGCAACGTCATCTCCGGCTGCCAGCAAACCGCGCCTTCAGCGACGCCCTGATCCACCAATCGCCGGATCCGATCAAGCTGCACGGGGGCAACAATCGCGCCGATATCGATTGCCTTATCAAGCGGAGGTCCGGCGCGCAGCGTACTCATGCGGTCGCGCACCTTGGAAATCAGGGCCTCAGCAATGCTTTCCTGCATGAGTAGCCGTGATCCCGCGCAGCAGACTTGGCCCTGATTGAACCAGATTCCGTCCACGAGGCCTTCAACCGCGCTGTCGAGATCGGCATCTTCGAAGACAATGAAGGGAGACTTGCCGCCGAGTTCAAGAGAAAGCTTTTTGTGAGTGGGTGCAGTCGCTGCGCGAATCGCCCGCCCGACTTCGGTCGAGCCAGTGAATGCGATCTTGTCCACGCCCGGATGTTTGACCAATGCTTCACCGGTCGAGCCATCGCCGGTCACGATGTTCACTACTCCTGGCGGTAACCCAATCTCAGTACAGATTTCCGCGAAGGCTAGAGCAGTAATTGGCGTGAACTCTGCTGGCTTCAGGACGACTGTATTTCCTGTTGCCAGCGCAGGCGCAATTTTCCAAGCCAACATCAGTAACGGAAAATTCCATGGAATGATCTGGCCGACTACTCCGCACGCGGTGTAACTGGGAAATTCTGATTCCAGCAACTGCGCCCAACCGGCGTGATGATAAAAGTGCCGAGCGACCAGCGGGATATCTATGTCGCGGCTTTCACGGATGGGTTTCCCATTGTCTATGGTTTCCAGTACTGCCAGACGTCGCGAATGCCTCTGCACTGCACGCGCCATTGCATACAGAAATTTCGCGCGCTCGTGGCCGGTGAGCGCCTGCCATTTTGGAAGCGCATGACGAGCAGAGTTGACCGCAGCGTCCACGTCTGCTGGCGAACCTTGCGCGACGGAAGCAATCTTTTCTCCGGTTGATGGATCAATCGAATCAAAAAACTCGCCCTTGACTGGCTGCTGCCACTCGCCACCCAAGAAATGTCCGAACTTTCGCTGATGGCGGTCCAGCCAGAGCAGCGCCTCCTTTGGATCTTCCGGCGCAGGACCGTATTCCATGGCGACGAATTTTTCAGCGATCGACATTCAGTGTGCGAGCAGCTTACGCCTTCCTTCGTGCGCCTTCGTGCCCTTCGTGGTTAGTGCCTTACGCTCATGCAATCGGGTGCCGATAATCTGCCGAGTATCTTCCGGTTGCATGATGTTCCAACTGCCGCTCAATGTCCGCGAGCAACCCGCTGGCTCCAAAGCGGAAGAGATCGGCCTTCATCCACGGATTGCCCAGTTCTTCTTTCATCAGCGACAGCCAGTCGAGCGACTGCTTGGCGGTGCGAATCCCGCCCGCGGGCTTGAAGCCCACTGCCATGCCAGTTTCCTGTGCATAGTCGCGAATCGCGCGCACCATGACCAGAGAGACGGGCAACGTAGCATTCACGGATTCTTTCCCTGTCGAAGTCTTTATGAAATCCGCCCCCGCCATCATCGCCACCAGGCTCGCTCGCCCGACGTTACGCAGAGTGAGCAGGTCACCTGTTCCAAGTATCACTTTCATGTGAGCCGGCCCACAGGCCCGCTTGAATTCGGCGACTTCGTCGTATAGCTCTCGCCATTTTGCACCGAAGACAAGCGCGCGGGTTATAACTACGTCGATTTCATCCGCTCCGGCTTCCACCGATCGGCGAATTTCCGCGACGCGCTCTTCAATAGAGTTGAGTCCTGCAGGGAATCCAGTTGAGACTGCCGCGACTTTAATCCCGCTGCCCTCGACGGCTCGGCGCGCGGTGTCAACGAACCGATGGTAAACGCAAACGGCTGCTACGCGAATGCCGAAGGTTTCCACCTCGAGCTGCTTTACTAACTCATGTTGAAGCGGATGCCGTGCTTTGGCGCAAAGCCTACGCACACGTTCGTCGGTGTCGTCGCCTGAAAGCGTAGTCAGGTCCATGCAGGTGATTGCGCGCAAAAGCCACGCGGCCTGCCATTCCTTCTTTACAGTTCGGCGCGCAGTGTGAGTCTGTGTCCTGCGTTCGACCGCGCTGGTATTGACGCGCACACGATCCAGCCAGTCAATGTTCAACGGGATGCCGCGATTCGGGAGCAACACGCGGCCGCCAATCGTGGCCAAAGGCGCCTGAGAAACCGAGGCAGGGGGAAATCTCTCGAGCACCGACTCTGTCCCCCGATTAGTAAAGGCCAGCCGGCTTGGTTGTTCACGCGCCATCGGTTGCATTGTACGGCAGGAGACTGGAACCGGCAGGTTACTCCCAGATTCAGTCAGCCCCCAAGGCAAGAATCGCTTTCTCCCTTGACACCTTGGTTAACCCAAAGCTAGGCTCAGTTGCCACTTCACTCAGGAGACTAAAGGCCTGAAACGCGCCACTTGCCGCAACCTCGCTCGGAGCTTGCTTTTCACAACCGTCCTGGTCGCAAGCACAATATCTCTCGCCGCCCCGAAGAAGATAATTCTCGATACCGACCCGGGCAGCGACGATGCTATGGCCCTGATGCTGGCCTTGAACTCGCCTGAGTTGGATGTTCGCGCTGTCACGGTGGTTCCAGGAAATGTGACAGCCGCGCAGGGACTGGAAAATGCCCTGCGCATGGTTTCCCTGGCCAATCGTTGTGACATTCCCGTCGCGGCCGGAGCCCAACACCCGCTCTTCCAGAAGCTAATTACCGCTGAATTCTGGCACGGAAAGAACGGCCTTGCGAACATCGAACTTCCCGCCAGCAAGTGCACGGTTGATGCGCGCTTCGGCCCCGACCTGATCATTCAACTCGTCCATTCATCTCCGCACGAAATCACGCTGGTACCGGTAGGTCCCCTGACGAACATCGCGCTCGCTGTGGAGAAAGATCCTTCTATTGTCACCCTGGTGAAAGAAGTGATCATTATGGGCGGCGGTATTTCGGGCGGAAATGTGAACGCCGCCGCCGAAGCCAACATCTACAACGATCCCGAAGCTGCTCAGATTGTTTTTCAGGCGGGCTGGCCGCTGACGATGGTGGGACTCGATGTGGGCGATAAGACACTCCTTTCAAAGAAGTATGTCGATCAGCTTGCGAGCACCCACGGACCGGTGAACGATTTCATTTCCGGAGTCGCCAAATATCTGCTCGACCTGTCTGCCAAATTCGGCTCGGATGGAACGCCGATGTACGACCCCCTCGCGGTCGGCGTCGCTATCGATTCCACCCTGGTCGAAGCTCCGGAAATGCGCGTGGATGTGGAAACTCGTGGTGAATTCACGCGAGGAGAAACAGTAGCCAATCGGCATGGGTACATCGAGCGAAACGTGTTACATGGCGATCACTTTGTGATTGAGGGAGTGGACCAGGTCCGGCCAAATGCGAAGGTTTGCGTCAACGTTGATGCGCCACGTTTTCTGCAGCTTTTCGTTTCGAGGATCCAGGGGAAATGATCCGACGCCGCGGTGGAGGAAAACTGAATGTACACACCACATAGTCTCGGCATTGCGCTTGCCATGATGATCACCAGCGCGGTCTGTTGGGGATCATGGGCCAACACATACAAAGGTGTGAAGAATTATCGTTTCGAGCTGTTTTATTGGGACTATGCCATCGGCATCTTCGTTATTTCCCTGGTTCTTGGCCACACCATGGGCAGCACGGGGCATGACGCCTCGAGCCTGGTCAACAACATTCATTCCGCAGATTTCTCGAATGTGCTCTATGCGCTTCTGGGAGGTGCGCTGTTCAATTTAGCGAATCTTTTGCTGGTTGCCGCAATTGATATGGCGGGGCTGGCGGTGGCGTTTCCGGTTTCAATCGGAATCGCGCTGGTAGTCGGAACGGTTCTGAGCTATATCTTGCAGCCCAAAGGGAACGCCGCATTTTTAGCAATTGGCGTAGTCTGCGCGCTTATCGCCGTAATTCTGGATGGAAAGGCGTACGGCAGTCGTGGCGGAGCGGGCCGATTAGTTACGAAGAAGAGCATCGTCGTTTGTATCGTCTCCGGCGTGCTGATGGGACTTTGGGCGCCGTTCATGACCCATGCCATGACTACCGGCCGTTCGCTTGGCCCTTACAGTGCGGCTGTATTTTTAACCTTGGGTGCATTGCTATCCTGCTTCCTCTGGAACATCTACTTCATGAAGCATCCATTGGTTGGTGAGCCAGTCAGCATCAGCGGATTTTTCAAGGCTTCAATCTCCAATCACCTGCTTGGTCTGGTGGGCGGGTTTGCCTGGGGATTGGGTACGGTGTTCAATCTCGTGGCCGCGAGTCTGACGGGTGTTGCAATCTCATATGCGATCGGCCAGTCCGCGCCTATGGTTGCCGCCCTATGGGGGATTCTTGCCTGGAAAGAGTTCGACGGTTCCGGTACGCGCGCGAAGGCATACCTGGCGCTTATGTTTGTTTTCTATGGCCTGGCAATATTTTTGGTGGCGCGCGCCAATGGCTGACCTATACGCGTGAGACCTGCATCAGAGGACTGGGTTGCTTGCTGGTTATCGGCGCCCATGAATACTGATGAGACCCTCGCACCCGATCTCCACCGATAGCCTTTCCAATTCCGACATTTCCGAGTTGTTAGCGCTCGCCGCCGAAAGTGCAAAGATGCCGCTACAAAAAGCGCTACGGCGTGCTTCGCGTAAAGCGCTTATGTGGCCGGAAGAGACCGCCACGCTCGTTGCAGAGTGTCGGCCACTAACTGAACTGGCAGGCGTGGGTCCAAGCCTCAACCGGATTATTCGTGGCTGGATTGAGAATCCTCCGGAAGTTCCGAAGCCGCCGGAAATCAGGCAACGTTTTTTTACTCTGACGCGTGCTCGTGCGGTGCTGGCGAAAAGTCCCGAGTGGGCCCGCAATTTAAAAGGCGATCTGCAGATGCACACGCAGTGGAGCGACGGCTCCGGTTCGGTCGAGGACATGGCGCGTGCAGCAATCGACCGGGGATACGAATATATTGCGATCACAGATCATTCGAAAGGCTTGAAGATCGCGGGGGGAATCGACGAAGCACAACTGAACCAGCAGGCTGAAGAAATTGAGCAGGTGAATGCCGCCGTTGCGTCCGAAAAGCATAAATTCCGAGTATTGCGCTCAATTGAACTCAACTTCGACCCGCGCGGAAACGGCGATATGAACTCGGGTGCTCTGGCAAAATTGGATCTGGTGCTCGGGTGTTTTCATTCAGCACTTCGGAAAAAAGACGACCAGACGGAAAGATATTTCGCTGCGCTGCGAAATCCGGACGTTCAAATCCTGGGGCATCCTCGCGGACGCATCTACAACTTTCGCTTGGGACTCAATGCTGACTGGCGGCGCGTTTTCGATCTCGCGGCGGAGATTGATAAAGCGGTCGAAATCGATGCCTATCCCGATCGCCAGGATTTGAGCTTCGATCTCGTGCGGCTCGCGGCGAAGGCTGGGTGCCGGATTTCGTTCGGTACCGATGCCCACGATCCCTTGCAGCTCAGATTTATGGAATATGCGCTCGCCTCGGCCATCGAAGCTGGGGTTCAGAAGGAACGAATCCTGAATTTCCTCCCGGTAGATGAACTTGTGGACTGGGCAGCAAGCGTTCGGCAATAATGAGCTTCAACTAACGCTTATTTCGATGTTGGCTTGCTTCTCTTTCACGTGTCAGCACCATTTCATCGAATGCATGCAGCAGGGTTTCACGCTCTGAATAGGGCCCGGGTTTGTAGGCCCGCGATTCAATACCAGCTTGAGACAGTTCGCAAATTTTCCAGTCTTCCTTGTTTGTAAGGTCCCAAAAGTCGATTGCGTCGTTGGATTCAAAATCCGGCTTCTTCATTTCGTCGGGATGGAAATGCCACTCGGCAATAATCTCGGTCCGATCGACAGCCTTAGGCCACAGAGTCGCGGTCATCATGTAATCGGGGTGCAAGCTCAACAGGAAATTCGGAAAAATGGAGTAGTACGCAACTTTTTCTCGTTCCTCCGCGTTCAATCCGGGAAGATAGTCGCGGCGGCGTTTGCCGTCCATGCTCATCGTCTGGGCACCGTCGCGAAAACCCATCGAGCCGCCTATGTAGGTGCGCTGTGGAGTTTCGTTGTCAGCTCCCAAGTAGTTCGTCAGCCGATTCAGCGCCGGATGCAGAACCGGGCAGTGCAGGCACTCGTTGTAGTTCAGCATGATCAACTTCCAGTTCGCCTTTACGTCATACACGAGGCGCTTGTGGAGACGCAGGTCCTGCATGCGCCACGGGCCAAACTTTTCCGGGAGATCTGCGAGTTGAACTTCAAGTGGGCTGGCCTGCGGATCAAGGTTGATAAAAATATGTCCATCCCAAACGGCTGACTGGACTTTATTCAGCGGATAGTCCTCGCGGCAAAATCCGGTCGCCTCATCCATGTGCGGAGCGCCGATCAATTTTCCGTCTAGCCCATAGGTCCATCCGTGGTAGCCGCACTGGATTCGGCCGGAAAAACTTCCCACAGGCTCGGTCACCAGACGAGTTCCACGGTGACGGCAAACGTTGTAGAACGCACGAACCTTCTGCTCGCGGTCGCAAGTGATGATGATGCTTTCTCCGGCGACTTCTCGCAGAAAGTAATCGCCAGGATTGGAAACCTGCTCGGTTCGACCGGCGCAGACCCATGACTCGCAGTAGAAACGTTCTAGCTCGTCGAGGAAAACCTGGGGATCGGTGTAATAGCGAGCTGGCAAGGTCTTTACAACTGATTCAACTGGGGTGCTCATGTTAGCTGCCTTGGATTATCAACGAATCCGAAAGTGAGGGGCAAGCAAAGAACGCATACGAGACTGGAAATTTTCAGATCGTCAAGTTTACGACTGCGTTCGCTTGAATATCTGAACGGTATAGCGCGATGTCGGACGGTAATTCTCCGCGTCAGCCTCCCAGGCGTAGTGAGTCTCACCAAGAATGTCGACCATTCCATCCAGCAAGTAATGGTCGGCGACGTACTTCTGCGTCCATTGCAAGATCAGCGTCTGCGAACCCTCTCGGCGCAGCCATGAAGTGGGAACGTTAACAAACACCAGAAACTCCGGCTGCGCCTGCTCGATTTGAGAAATCATCTCCTGTTGCATGGTCAAGGCGTAAGGCTGTTCTTCCATGAGCGGATAGGTGTAGATGTACCCAGTAGCAGAATGGCGCCGAGCGTAAAAACAAATTTCCGGTTCCGATCCGAGCACAGCGATCGAAGCCGACGGAGATGCGTGCGTTCTTAGGAACTTTGCTATCTCCACGGCTTCCGGAAACGGATTAGGTCCGTAGACCGAGCGCGAGGCCGTGATGGGATCCATTTCAAACCAGAAATCCCATTCATGCGCGAAGGCAAGACCGAAAGCGGTGAGAAAAACCAGCACTGGAACAGCGCGGAGCAGCTTCGAACTGCGGTCCCGAAGTTCGCGAGTCATCAGACTGACCGCCGCTCCGGCCAGCATGGCAATCGCGGGTAACATCACGATGAAATAGTGCTCTCGAAAATAGAAGCCGGGGCAAACCGCCAGAAACGAGAACGCAAGAAATCCGGTAAGGAACAGCGCTGAAGAATTCCTTCTCCACCAAAGGACGACCAAACCTACGGCCGCAATGATCCAGATTCCAGCCTCGGGGCGGATTACCGCAAGACTGTTCGTGAGAAATATGCCAAACGCATCGTGAAGGCTGACCATGGTTCCGTAGAGGCGCCCGTAAGTGAAGGTCCAAAACCAAAATCGTCCAAAGACGCCGGCCTTCCACAGCCAAAGACATGTCAGAAGGAACGGGAGAGCCGCCCCGGCAAGGAATGCTGAACATTGAAGGAAAAGAGTGCGCCACCCGACCCGATCACTGAACTGTGTTTTGACAAGGTACAGAAATCCAAAAAAGATTAAAAAAAGGCCCGGTTGCTTCATCAGGAATGCCAGTCCAAGCAGGACCCCACTCAGCACAAGCTCCCAAGCGCGTCTCTTTTCCATTGCGCGCAACAGAAGCAAAATTCCGGCTAGCCCGGCCAGCACGAGAAAGTGGGTCGCGTGTCCGGCGAAGCCCAAGACAGAGGGGCCTGCGGAAAGAATCGCATAGCTGGCCGAGGCGACAAGAGCTGCCAGAGAATCCAGGAGTCGCCGCGTAAGCAAGAAAACCAGAATGATGCTGACTGAATTGACAACTAACAATCCCGCGTGAATTCCGGCGCCTGTCTGCCCGAAAACAGCCATGATCAAGGCATACGCGAGATATGTCCCGGGAAGCTTCATGTTGAATGCAAGCTTGTAGGGTGGAATGCCTTGCAACAGGAGCTGTCCGGCATATGCGTATTCGCCTTCATCACGCTCGAGCGGAATATTCATTGTCCGGACGCGCACAATGGCAAAAACCAGCACGATCAAAGCCAGAACATAAAATGGAACTCGCGAATTTAAGCCAGCTTCAATCGGAGCAGGCGTTTCAGTGGGTTTCGCCATTTACCCAATTCTTCCAGACTCTCGTCGCAGAAGGAATATGACGAAAGAGTCTTCCGTGTGTGCTTTCGACTGACCGGAAATATCTCAAGCTTGCCGCGGATGCGAATCTGCTCAATAATGAGGCGCGTTCTTGGCGTGTCATAACGTGTCCCGCCGAACCGCGGGGGCGAAGAGCAAATCACGTTCAGTATTGAGCGGAGGTGGAATGAATCGAAGAGTTTTCAATAACAGAATGGCGGCCGCTTTAATTTCTCTACCTTTAGCTTCGGCCTCGCCGCTCGACGGGGTCGTTTCAAGCGAGACAACATCGTCATCATCAAAAGTGCCTTTTGGACTCTCAATCATGTTGTGGACCGTCTTCCGTGACATGCCGTTCGAACAGCGCCTGGAGAAAGTTGCCGCCGCTGGATACAGAAATGTCGAGCTTGTCGGGGAATACGAAAAATGGTCCGATGCCGATTTTGAACGCGCCAACGCTAAGCGCAAGGAATTGGGCATTACTTTCGATTGCACCGCCGGACTGAAGCACAGTTTGTGCAATCCGGCAGAACGCGACTCTCTCGTCCAGGAGTTACGCCAGACTTTGCCGATCATGGAACGGCTCCACTGTCCGGCAATTATTTTCCTTACCGGCAACGTGGTTTCCGGAATGTCCACCGAAGCACAGCAGCAGAGTTGCGTCGATGGACTGCGAGCGGCCGCAAGGGTCATCGAAGGAAAGAAGATTACTGGCAAGCCGGTGCGGATATTGCTCGAAAATATTGATCCGGAGGAAAACCCAAAATATTTTTTGACCTCGGTAGCTCGTGGATTCGAAATTGTGAAAGCTGTAAACCATCCCCAAGTACAATTTCTCTATGACTTCTTCCACGAGCAGATTTCGGAAGGGAATCTGATCGAAAAGTTGGAGAAGAATATAGAGCACGTTGGGCTAGTCCACGTTGCGGACGTTCCCGGGAGGCATGCGCCTGGAACGGGAGAAATCAACTACGAAAATATCCTGCGCAAATTGGCTGAGTTGAAATACGACAAGATTGTAGCTATGGAATTCCTTCCCACGGGAGACCCGGTCTCGGAATTGCGCAAAGCGCGCGAGATGGCGCTACGTGCAGGGCAGAGCAGAGCCAGCTGATCTGTGTTGCCCCCGGGCTCAATCGGCAAATTCACACTTAATGGAGACGGAATGAGTTGGGCCAGCAAAGTGAGTGATCCTTACCGGGTTGAGCACGGCAAGAAATTCAGGCTGAAAGACTTTGATCCGGCGGATACCGGACGCTTTCGCTCCAGTGAACACGCGCGAGAACTGCTGGACAAAGGCATCGCAGACATGTCCGAGCTGCAGGACAAGCTCTATGCCCAGGATCGCTGGGCTGTTTTGATTATTTTGCAGGCAATGGACGCAGCTGGCAAAGACGGCGTGGTTAAGCACGTGATGTCGGGTTTAAACCCGCAAGGATGCCAGGTACATTCATTCAAACAACCGTCGTCAGAGGAGTTGAACCACGACTTTATGTGGCAGGCCAATGCCGCGCTTCCCGAACGTGGGCACATCGGGATTTTCAACCGCTCCTACTATGAAGAGGTCTTGGTGGTGCGAGTGCACCCCGAGATTCTGAAGAACGAAAGGATGCCGGAACGGCTGACGGAGCAAAACCTTTGGAAGGACCGCTTTGAAGACATCTCGAATTTCGAGCGCTACCTCACTCACAACGGGGTTGTTGTTCGCAAGTTTTTCCTGCATCTCTCGAAAAAGGAACAAAAGCGGCGGTTCCTGGCGCGGCTGGAAAATCCGGAAAAGAATTGGAAATTCTCGGCGGGCGATATCCATGAGCGGGAATATTGGGACGATTACATGAACGCCTATGAAGAAATGATCGGGGCGACCTCAACAAAGCATGCTCCCTGGTACGTTGTGCCGGCCGACAATAAGTGGTATACGCGCCTGGTGGTGGCCGCAGCAGTCGTCGAAGCGCTAGAAAAGTTGCACCTCTCATATCCAGAGGTGAGCTCGGACGAGAGGAAGCAATTGGCAGCAGCACGAAAAGAGCTGGGCCACAGGAAAAGTTAGGAAAAAGCCCATGCCGTCCCCGCCCACCGTTGTCGGACTTGGTGAGATTCTGTGGGACCTTCTACCCTCTGGAAGGCAACTCGGCGGCGCTCCAGCAAATTTCGCATATTGCTCGCATCTCCTGGGATCTCGGGCGGTGGTTGCCAGCCGGGTGGGTAACGATCAGCTCGGCGAAGAAATTCGCGCAACACTAACTCGGGAGGGAATTAGCGATGAGTTCATTCAATGCGATCCCGTTCATCCGACCGGCACTGTGCACGTTCAGATTGACGAGACTGGGCAACCGAACTTCGAAATACTCCAACCAGTAGCCTGGGACTTCCTGGAATGGACCCCAGTCTGGCGGAGGCTCGCAAGTTCTGCCGGAGCGGTATGTTTCGGGTCCCTCGGCCAGCGTTCGCCTGCATCGCGACGAACTATCATTGAATTTCTCGACGCCACAACTCCTGACTCGCTACGCATCTTTGACGTCAATCTGCGCCAAGACTTCTACTCGGCAGAGACCATCACGGAATCTTTAAAACGGGCGAGCGTGCTCAAGCTGAACCATGAAGAAGTTCCAAAAATTCGAGAGCTGCTCGCCATGGAAGCCGGCAGCGCAAGGGCCGCTGGTGATGAGCTTGCCTTTTGCCGTGCGCTGATGGACCGTTTCGCCCTAAGGCTCGTGTGCGTTACGCGCGGAAATCGAGGCAGCCTGCTGTGCGATTCGCGGGGCTTCGACGAACACGCGGGCTTTCAGGTGAGAGTAAAGGACACGGTAGGCGCAGGGGATGCATTCACTGCGGGCTTAGTTCATGGGCTTATGCAGGGAAAGTCCCTTAACGATCTAAACCAGGGAGCAAACCGCATGGGCGCGTGGGTGGCGTCGCAGGCCGGGGGCATGCCACGGGTTCCGGAGACGGGCCTTCAAGAAGCACTGATGACGGTGGCGTGATCCCTACCAGGCAGTCACGTCGGCACGTCCAGGCTGGAAAAAGTTCTGGTGGTTGAGCAAAGCTTCGATGGCATGGACCACTTCGCTGCCGGTGTTCTTTGATAACGTACCGCGAAATCCGGCATTTCGGGCCTGACTGTTTAGTTCTTTCGAAACTTGCTGCACGGTGAAGAGCAGCATGGGAACTTCGGGGTCTTTCTGAGCGATTTCTTTAGCAGCCTGAAATCCATTCATGTCGGGCATAGCCAGATCGAGTACCACAACGTCAGGCTTTAATTCCGCGGCTTTATCCACAGCTTCATGGCCGTCACTGGCGGCGGCGCAAACTGTCCAGCCATTATGAGTTTCAATCAAACGACGCAACAGGCGCCTGATGGCGGCATCATCGTCGGCGATGAGAACACGTACTGGCATCAGAGGAGTAGAGTGCAGCACATCCGCAAACGGCGGAACATACCCGAATCAAACTATTATGCCTAGAAGGGTTCCCTTAATTTCAATACCCTCAATGCTGGATTACCTTGCGTATTCATAGGCCTAAAACCCCGTATCAATGGTTATGGGTTATGGATTACAGCCGGTCTCAAGGCAAATGGTTGCGTTATCGTTCGAGGAACACTCAGGTTGCGCGGCAGGGATGCCTGAGCTAGGCTAAGTTCTGCTCTCTGCGATTCTCCCTTCCTGCCTTGCCTCGGCTATTTCAATTCGCCCGAATCGCATAGTGGCAGCAAAATGATGGGTTTTGGCCGAGTTACCCACAACATATGGTGTTTTAAGTATTGACCCGGGTGCAAATTGGCCGATACAGTATCTGCAAGTTTTGCCGCGTCCACTCCAGTCGATGGTGTTTGTGACGATTCGAAGTTTCGGAGGAACTTGATTGGTAACTGCCTGAAGTTGGGCATCTCTAGATGCTTAGCTCTCGCGCTATTCACATCAAACGGGACTGCAGGTCGCTCGACTCGCCGATGACTCGTAGCACGGATCATCAGCTCTGGTCGAGGGGACAGAGTGGAAGGGGAGTGCACGTTGCTCAAACTTAAAAGACTCCAGATTCTCGGATTCAAGTCGTTTTGCGACCGCACAGAACTCAAGTTTCATGGCGAGGGCGTGGCGGCGATCATCGGCCCAAACGGATGCGGCAAGTCGAACATCGCAGATGCAATTTCGTGGGTTCTCGGCGAGCAGTCGGCGAAAACTCTCCGCGGCTCGCGCATGGAAGACGTTATCTTTGCCGGGACGCGTGATCGCAAGCCAACAGGAATGGCCGAGGTTTCTCTGACACTGATCGACCCCGACGTCTATGACGGCGCGGACAAAAACGATCCCACGGAGCTCGATCTTCACGATGAAATGCCGGCTGACGATTGGGACGAGGCTGAGATTCGGGCACGCGCTGCCGAAGAAGTCGAGCGATTGAGCGAAGAGTCGCAGCCGGGAAGAACCGAGGAAGTCGAAGTTCCGCGATCCAAAGTAAACATCAATTCGATTGCCTTTCCCGACGATGAGCCGATTTTCGCGATTCATTTGGTTAAGGGCGAGTTCGTGACCCAGCTGAGCACGGTGGAAACAGCCCCTGGCCATGTGGTCCTCAAAATCAGGCGGCGCAAGTTCAATCAGCAGCCAGCGCGAGCAGGCGAGATTGCCGTCACCCGGCGGCTTTTTCGTTCCGGTGATAGCGAATATTTGCTGAACGGCAAACTATGCCGACTTCGTGACATTCAGGAATTGTTCATGGGAACTGGTCTAGGGCCAGAGTCCTATGCGCTGATTGAGCAGGGACGCATCGGCCAGATTCTGAGCAGCCGTCCGACCGATCGCCGCGCGATCATCGAAGAGGCGGCTGGAATCACAAAATTCAAGACTAAAAAGCGCTTAGCTGAGGCCCGTCTCGAGGACGCCAAGCAAAACCTGACGCGCGTAAATGACATTTTCGATGAAGTTACGCGTCAGATGAACTCGCTAAAGCGCCAGGCTTCGAAAGCGGAGCGCTATGGCCGCTTGCGTGATGAGATGCGGGCGAAACTGCGGGTTGTAATCGCCAGCAAGTTCGCGCAGTTCGACCAGCAGAGCAGGGAATTGGACGCGCACGTCGCTTCCATTAGTGAAGAAATGCGGCATCAGAGCGAAATGGTTCGCGAAATGGAGACGGAACTATCAGACCGCACGCAGCGCGGATATTCAATCGAGTCCGAGATTCGTGAAAATACCGACAGGCTGAACGACATCAAGCTGGAAGTGGATCGCAAGCAGGCCCAGCGCAAACACAATCTGGAACGCTGCAACGAGCTCACCGCTCGCGCAGCTGCATCTGAGAACGAGCGTGAACAGGCGCTTGCCAGACTGGCCGAGCTTGAAGTCGAGCTCAATTCGAATCGCCAGATTCTCGACTCTGCGGCGTCTGATCTGGCGGTGGCGCAGCAGGAGCTCGAGGCAAGGCAGCAGAACGCCAACGGCGCCGAGAGCTCGCTCGAGGAATTGGAATCTCAGCAGGAGCAGTCCCGGATCGCGATTCTCGACTGTGTGGCGTCGCTTTCGAATTTGCGTAACCAGCTGACGCAAACCGAAGAGCGCATGGCCGCTGCCGACCGGGAATCTCAACGCCTCCAAGCCGAGATGGCGACTGCACGTTCGCAAGCCGAGAGCTTTGGCGGAGAGCGCGGGCAGATTGCTTTGGAATTTGAATCGGTGTCGCAGCGGGTTGCGGCCTTAACAGAGGAAATCACGCAAACGCGTGACTTGCTTGCCTCAAAGAAGCGGCAGGAATCTGAAGCCAAGACTCGCCTCGATGGACTACGCGCTGAGTATGCCACTGCCCTGGGAAAAAAGAGCTCGCTCGAAGCAGTCATCGCGGAGCATGGCTATTCCACCGAGTCGGTCAGACGGCTGTTTCAGTCCGGCGGACTTCAAGGTGGTCGTGCGCCGGTAGGCGTGCTGGCTGATTTTCTCGAGGTTGAGCCGCGGTATGAGTCCGTGGTCGAGGATTTCTTGCGCGATGAGTTGAACTATATCGTTGTGAAGTCATGGGATGCAGTTGATGAAGGCCTGCGGCTTTTGCGCTCGGACGTTGATGGGCGGGCTACGTTCCTCGTCCACCCGGAAGATTCGCAGGCACGGTTTTCTTTTGCCGTTCCTGAAGGTCAGGCGTCGCCACCGCACGATTCCATTGTTCCCCTGAAGCACACGATTCGTGTTTTGGATGGATTCGGAAAGTCACTCGAAGTGATTCTTCCGAAGTTGCGCGACGGTTATATCGTACCCGATCCGCAATTCGCGCGCGATCTCGCGCTCGAAAATCCGGACGCTTTTTTCCTCGCACAAACCGGAGAGTGTTTTCACAATGTAACCGTCACTGGAGGCAAGCAGCGTGCCGAGGGGCCGCTCTCTATGAAGCGTGAGCTGCGGGATGTGCTACGGCTCTTAGCGGAACTCGAAGACTCGCTTCGAAGTGAAGAAACGCGCGTCTTAAATCTCGGACACGAGATCAAGGAGTTGACTCTGCTGCTGGATCGGATCGAGGAAGAGAAGCGCGCCTCTGAAAGTCAGGTGATGACTTCCGGTCATGCTCTTCGGCAGTTGGATTCCGAGATGGCTCGCGCTCGCGAACGCTGGGAAGTTTGCGAAAAGGAACTCGCGCGACTGGCAACTGAACGCACGGGGAACGAAGAAGTCCTCAGCATTCGAAGATCTGAGATTGCTCTTCTCGAACAAAAGCGCCTGGAACTCGAGCGACACGCCACTTCTGCCCACGAGCAACTGACGGCATTGCGCGAGAGCCGCAATCTGTGCGTGCAATCAGTTTCCGAAGGCCAGGCGCAGGTGGCCGTTCTCGAGGAGCGCCACCGGTCTTCGACTCTCGCGTTGCGGAGAATTGAACAACTTGCCGGAGAAATGGAGACTCGGATAGCGGCTCTGATCTCTCAGATTGAGTCAGCCACTGAGGAAAAGGCGCAACGAGAGATGGAGAACCTGGAAATTTCAGGGAAGCTGCTTGATTTCGAGGCCGAACGCAACGCTTGCGAGACCCGTGCCGGCCTGCTGCAGGTGGAATCCGAGCAAGTTCGCGCGCGCGCGAGCGAGATTGACGCGTCGTTGCGTGAGCTTCGAAATGCTATGGAACTATTGCGGGACCGTAAAGCCGAGGCGTCTACATCTGCGGTCAAGCTGCAGTCCGACGCGGAGTACCTGGCCCAGACCTGCCTCAACGATCTCGGAGTGCCGCGGGCGGAGTTGATGGCGGACTCCACCTTGCCGCGTTTTGCAGGCGACGAGCTTGCAACCGAACAACAAGCATGCCAGGAGATGCGCGCGCGGCTCGATGCTATGGGTCCGGTAAACATGATGGCCCTCGAAGAGTACAAAGAGACAGCCGAACGCCAGGCGTTTTTGGAGACACAACGAAAAGACCTGCTCGAATCGATCGAGAACACGCAGGCGACGATCAAAGAAATCGATACCTTCTCACGGCAGAAGTTCGAAGAAGCGTTCAACAAGATCAACGACAATTTCCAGATCACGTTTAAGAAACTGTTTGGCGGTGGTAATGCCCTGATGCGGCTGACAGATGAAGAGAACAGCGCCGAAAGCGGCATTGATGTCGTGGCATCGCCCCCAGGAAAACGATTGCAGAATGTCCTGTTGCTCTCCGGCGGTGAGAAAGCCATGACCGCTTTGGCGCTGCTGGTGGGAATCTTCCAATATCAGCCCAGCCCATTCTGCATTCTTGATGAAGTTGACGCGCCACTGGATGAAGCCAACATAGGTCGGTTCACGGAGCTCGTAAAAGAAATGAGTGTGCAGACCCAGTTCGTGCTCATCACGCATAGCAAAAAGACGATGAGCATTGCGCCGGTCCTCTATGGCGTGACCATGCAGGAGCCCGGCGTCTCGAAGCTGGTGTCGGTCCGGTTCGGCGCGACCGCGTAATACGTCGCCAACTCCTGTATTACAATGTAGACGCGAGTATCCCGATGCCAGAATCCTCCGTACTAACTCTGCGTCTGAACCACAATTTGAAGAAAAAGCTGGATCGTCTTTCCTCGGCCATGAGTCGCAGCCGTTCCTTCATCGTTACTGAAGCCATTCGCGACTACGTCGCATTGAACGATTGGCAAATCGCGGAGATCAAGAAAGGCATTGCCGAGGCGGACCGCGGAGAATTTGCCAGCGATGCTGAAGTAAACCGGACCCTCCGCAAATGGACCAAGCGGCGTGCACGTTAAGTGGCTTGAAACTGCCCTCAGGAATCTGAACCTCGAAGCGGAGTATATCGCCCGAGACAGTCCTTCCGCAGCCGCGCGCCCTGTGCAATCAATTTTCGACGCTGTGAAGCAATTGGAAGACTTTCCGGCGATCGGACGTCCAGGCCGAGTTCCGGGTACAAGAGAGCTCGTTGTGACCGGAACTCCGTACATCGTTCCATATCGCGTTCGGCTGGGGCATGTAGAGATATTGCGCGTTTTTCACGGTGCGCGTCGCTGGCCGAACTCGTTTTAGAATTTCACCCACAATTTCCACAAATTCCACATTTTCAAATGGGCAATGAGCGTTTTGTCGCAGCAAAAAACGCCTGTCAATTACACGATAGTGGAAAACGGAGTAGCTCAAAATCGGCTATGATTCTCCCCCGTTGACAAAATTTTCTGAGCGGCTAGAATACGCGACGGTTTTTACATCTAAACTTACCTCATGACTACCGAAACTCTCGATTCCGTTCTCCTACAAACCGACTTTCCGGAACTTGAACTTTTTGCCAGCGGCAAGGTGCGCGATGTGTACCAGGTGGGCAGCGATCACCTCTTGTTCGTGGCGACCGATCGCATTTCAGCTTTTGACTACGTACTCGCGACCGGCATTCCGCACAAAGGCCGCGTGCTTACGCAGCTTTCGCTGTTCTGGTTTGAGTTCCTGAAGGACGTCGTGCCCAATCATCTGGTGACCGCCGACGTAAACCGTTATCCGGCCGAGGTCAAGCAGTATTCTGACCAGCTTCGCGGACGTTCCATGCTGGTTCAACGCGCTGCAATGTTCCCGGTAGAATGCGTGGTCCGCGGCTATCTCTCCGGTTCCGGATGGAAGGAGTACAAAGCCAGCGGTAGCGTATGCGGAATCAAGCTTCCGGCGGGACTGCGCGAATCCGACCAGTTGCCGGAGCCGATCTTCACGCCCGCAACCAAGGCCACTACCGGCCACGATGAAAATATTTCATTCGAGCGCATGTCGGAGCTCGTCGATCCGGAAGATGCGCGCCAATTGCGTGATTTGAGCCTGAACGTTTACAAGAAGGCATCGGAGTATGCGCGGCAGAAGGGAATCATTATTGCCGATACGAAGTTTGAATTCGGCCGGACGGCTGCTGGCATCACCCTGGCTGACGAAGTACTCACACCGGATTCCTCGCGTTTCTGGCCGGCAGATAAATACAAGCCTGGCATGACCCAGGAGTCCTTCGACAAGCAATATGTTCGCGACTATCTGGAGGAGATTCGCTGGAACAAGCAGCCTCCCGCACCGGCATTGCCCGCCGAGGTTGCGCACAAAACCAGCGAGAAATACGTGGAAGCTTACCGGCAGCTTACCGGACGTGAGTTGGATGTCTGATTGCTGGATTTCCAGTCGTGGCGCACATGGAGACCACGCCGCGTGAACTTCGCAGACATTTGCATTTTGTTTGTAGTGCTAGTTTCTGTTATTCAAGCGATAATTTCGGGTTTTTTTCAGGAAGTGTTTGGAATCGCGGGTCTGGTGTTTGGGTATTTGGTCGCCGCGTGGAAGTATGAACGCCTGGCCGACTATTTCACGCCGTACATTACGAAACGATGGATTGCCGAGAATGCAGCATTTCTGGTGATTTTTCTCGGGGTGATGCTGGTTGCAGGAATTCTGGGAAGGATCGTCCATCGCATCGTCAAGACGGCCGGACTGAGTGGGATAGATCGTTTATTGGGAGGACTGCTCGGCTTGGTTCGGGGCAGCCTGATGGTGGCCATTGTGCTGCTTGGCATGACCGCATTCACGCCCGCGGCAAAATGGCTGCAGACTTCGGCACTGGCGCCGTATTTTTTGGTCGTGGGCCGCGCCGCGATATGGGTGGCGCCTTCGCAATTGCGTTCGCAGTTTTATCAGGGACTGGATTACATCAGGCGTGGACAACCTCCAACGCCGCCGCACGTCAGCAAACATTAGACATTTTCACTCTGGCCGCGAGTTAACTGAAAGAGAGATCCCCCGTGAAAGATCAACTGGAAGCGCTCGTGCTGCAGATGTACAAGAGCAACATTCTCTACTCCGAAGCGGTCAGAGAATTCAAGAAACGCTTCATTGCGACCGTGCTTGAGGAGAACAAGGGCAACCAGTGCCGTGCTGCGCGTCAACTGGGAATGCACCGCAATACTCTGAGTCGCACGATCGGCGAGTTGAAGATTGATGTTCGCGAATTCCGCGACGGCGGCAAGCGCCCGCCCCGCGGCACGCGCCATGCCGCGTACGAGAAAAGATTCGCGCGCTAGCGATACGCAGGTTTTCGGGGCGATCGCCAAAAACAAAGGCAGCCATCACTGGCTGCCTTTCTGTTTCTTCGCTCTCAGCAGTTTACTGAGATTGCGGGCGATGCGCCGGACGCCGGTGCACGGGCGGTTTCTTCGGCGCGGGTTCACCTGCCTTCTTCAACAACTTCCCATCGCTCATCATCATCATGAAAGGGGTCGGTGTGTAGGAAGCGGGCGTCCCTTCGAAGTCGAACGTATCGCCGACCTTAGGTAAGCGTGCTGCCGGAATTGGACCGGACATGGTCAGGGTGATATCGGCACGATTAGCTTCGATATCATCCTCACTGCCGGCAATGTGCAACTCCGTCGGGCTTGTGACCTCAATCACTTTGCCCTCCATCTGCAGCGGCACATTCTTGATAACGTCCCAAACTTTGTTCTGGTCATCTTGTACACCAGCTGAAAGGACCAGTTCCCATTCTCCGAAACTCAATTGTTTGATTTGGTCCGGAGTCTTATCTTTCACCAGATCGGCTGCCTGCTGCGCTGGAGTGGGCGGAACGTACTTCGTGATCTTGGTACCCCAGTCTGCTGGCGGGGCGGTCGCGGCCTTAGCTGTGGGGAGTGCATAGTCGGTCCAGCCCTCGTCCGAGCCGTGATAGTTTTTGTAAACCTTTTCTCCGTAAGTTTGAATTTGCGTCTGAGCAGGTCCTGCCGGCGCAAGAGAGACCGCTCGAGCAATGTAGAACAGGCCGTTGAGAGTATCCGGAGGATTAGCTGTCAAATAAGCCATCGCCAACGGATAAACGTTCTGCAGATCGTTCGGATTGTCTTCGACGGCGGCTTTCAAACACTGTTGGGCTTTCGCATAGTCTTTGTTGTTGAGAGCGGCGAATCCGCATCCTCCGTTGAAGATCGGCGCGACCTGTTTCTTGAGCTTGTCGTAGTCCTCCGTCGACATCGCCGCCGGTTTTTGTCCACTCTGCACGCATTCCAGGCCCTTATCTGAATACTGAGTGAGATCAGCCAGATTCTGTTGCGGGTTCTGGCCCGCAGCCACGCTCTGGCGGGCGAGAAAACTCAATAACGCAAGAGCCCGAAGGTTGCATGCGTCAACCGTAAGGAGGCGCTTCGCGGTTTCAACTACCTTGGGCTGATTTCCGGTTTGCTGATAGGTTGCCATCAGCAGCTCAATGGCGGGAATTTTCATTACGCTGTTGGGATATTGGGTGAGAAAGGCTTCCAGAGCGCTGACCTTAGCGTTGTTATCCTGCTGCTGGACGGCGCTGACGTAGGCATTGTATTCGGCGGGATCCTTGATCTCCGGGGCCGCGGCTTGTCCCGAAGACTGCTGCGCTGCTCCACCCTGTGCCGGCGCGGCTTGCGGCTGTGATGCTGTGGCCTGCGCCAAGGCTTGCTGCTGAGCTGCAGCGCTTATCATTACCGCGAGGAAAACCGCCAGAACACTAGTTTTCATTCCAATCGCTCCTCAAATCTCAGGAAAATTGAACTGCGGGAAAACGCTGCAAAAGCTGAATTCTGAACTATGGCATCGACTACAACGCAGTAGTGAGCCGGCCCGAGCAAGACGCCGGAGACTCATAGTCCTGGGCGACGGCCGGGACGAAAGATGAGCTCCGGTGACCGGGATTATATGTATGTCGTTCAACTTAAGCAAGTTTGTCTATTGCTCCAATCCTACCCATACTCGCTTAAGATGCAGAAGATGAGAATGCGGGTGGTTTTGTGAGTTCAAGCTGGAGGCAGGCAAAATGAGTCGTGGTGACTTTACAGTACTTTCCGGGCAAGTGGCTGTTGTAACCGGCTCTGGGCGGGGCATCGGCGCTGCAATTGCGCGCAAACTGGCATCCCTGGGAGCGAGAGTGATTTTGTGCGGACGCACAATGAAATCGCTTGAGACGACTGCGTCGGAGGTCGGAGATCAGGCCACGATCAAGCAATGTGATGTGAGCAGCCTCGAATCGGTGAATGCGCTTGCCGCGTTCGTGGAAAAAAACTTCGGCAAAATCGACATCCTGGTCAATAACGCTGGAGTCGGAACTTTTGCCGCTCCGCTACATGAATTGACACCGGAGGATTGGGAAAAGGTCCTGAACACGAATTTACGAGGCGTGTACTACTGCATCCGCAGCTTTGCCCCTATGATGATCCGGGAAAAGTCCGGCCATATCGTGAACATTTCGTCCCTTGCCGGTAAGAATGCCCTGCCAAACGGTGCCGCCTATGCAGCTTCCAAATGGGGGTTGAACGGCTTGAGCTACTCGGTCGCTGAGGAGCTACGGGTCCACAACATTCGGGTTTCGGTGGTGTGCCCGGGATCGGTGAATACTGAATTAGGCCCTCACACCGGAAAAAATCCCAGCAAAATGCTTCAATCGGACGATGTAGCTCACGTGGTTGCGATGCTGGTGACCCAGGCGCCACAATCTTTCGCCAGCGAAGTGCTGCTCAGGCCGACGCAGAAGCCATGAGTCAATCTTTCTTCGCTAATCTTTAAACAGATCGTCGAATGCCTTGCGGGCGCTGTTCGGCTTGGCTGCTGCTCCGGTCGAGGTTTGTTTTTCGACTCGCAAGCTTATCGAGAATGAGGGGCAATCGTTGCGCGCGTCCTTTTTCGCTACTCGCTCGGCCACCGGCTGCATGCACTCAAACCTTCGAGAAGGATCAAAGTACGTGCATTGCTTGCAGGAGTGCAGCTCGAATGCACACTTCGGGCATTGCCCAAGCGGTTCGGCAAGCATGGTCAAGAGAGTTCCGCATTGTCCGCAGCGCGAAACGGTATGAGTTCCGAGCATTTGCACGGGGCGAGGGCCGAAGATATCTTTCTTGACCGGCCGCGGCGATTGAATACTCTTCTCGCGTTCGGTCCCGCTGTCCTGATATCCATGCTGGCGGTATTTGCGATCGGACACTGAGAACTCCCAAATTAGAGAAAGATCCGGAACGAGACATTCTCTCGCTTGCTGAGCGGCGATACAAGGCCGCGCGCATTGTAATTCACTAGGGCGAATGCTACCATCCGTGATGCGGTTATAGTTGGGGGTAGTTATGTCTGAACGAAATGGACACGGCTTCATGTGGTTCCTGATGGGCATAGGAATTGGTGCGGTAGTAGGCCTCCTGTATGCTCCTCAGTCAGGAAGCGAGACCCGTGAGATTTTGATGGCCAAAGCAGAAGAGGGTAGTGAATATCTGCGTAAGCGGGCGCGCGAGGCCCGGCAACAGGCGGAAACCTGGGCAGATCGGGGCCGTGAAATGTACAACGCGCAAAGGGAGCAGATACGCTCCGCGGTTGACGCGGGACGCCAGGCGTATCGCGAGAAGACGGGCGTTGGCAGCGGTGATGGCGAGAACGTCTAGTTCATCAGAGTAAATATGAATGGGTTGCTTATAGCCTTTATCGCGGTGACCGCGTTTGCCGTACTCCTGCAAGCAGGAATCCTTGCCGGCATGTACGTCGCGATGCGGAAGACCAGCGCAAAAGTCGAATCCCTCGCTGATGAAGTCAAAAATAAAGTCCTTCCAACGGCTGAGCTGGCGCATTCAATGATGAGCGATCTGCGCCCCAAGATCGAAACCGTGGTCGATAACGTCAGCGTTTCAACCACCATGCTGCGCACGCAACTAGAGCGTGTGGATGCGACGCTGACCGATATTGTCGACCGCACCCGCTTACAGGTCATTCGCGCCGATGAATTTGTCAACAGCACCATGGACAAGTTGGAAGAAACACGGGAGGCGGTGCAACGCACCGTGGTCTCTCCCGTCCGCCACCTGACCGGACTCATGCACGGCCTGGGTGCGGGTTTTGAAGCATTCTTTTCTCGCAAGCGAGGAAGAACTCCGGTGGCGGCGTCGCAGGACGAGATGTTTATCTAACTCAGGCCCTCCTTTCTCTCTCCTTTCTGATCTACCGCCACTTTGCCGTTGACACGGTCGCGCGCCCATTGCGCGGCGCTAGCAACGACCGAATCACTGTCCGAACAGGCGCGCTCGAGTACTGGCAATAAGTTCTTGTCACCGCTATTTCCGATAGCAATTAACGCATTCCGTCGCAGGCCTGAACGCTTGGTTCGTTTGATGGGAGACCCACGAAATTTTTCGCGGAAATCTTCCTCTGAAATTTCAGCGAGCCACGCGAGTGCGGGATTGAACAATCCTTCCCGCGGCTGGAACTCGGGCTTCTCGGTAGCCGGGGCTTTCCGGTTCCACGGACAAACATCCTGGCAGATGTCACAGCCATAGACCTGGTGTCCAATGCCGTCGCGCAGTTCTTCCGGAATTGCCCCGTGCTTCTCAATTGTGAGATATGAAATGCACCTGTTCGAATCGAGTTGATATGGAGCGATTAATGCCTGGGTTGGGCACGCATCAATGCAGCGAGTGCAGCTTCCGCAACGATCTTCCGCTGCATGATCAGGCGTCAGCTCGAGAGAAGTGACGATGACTCCAAGAAACAGCCATGATCCTCTGTTCTGGTTGATCAGACATGTATTTTTGCCCTGCCAGCCAATTCCGGCGTATTTCGCATAAACACGTTCGACTATCGGGCCGGTATCGACATAAGAACGAGTTTGGATCCCAGAGGAACAATTCTGTTTTATTTTCGCTTCCACTTCGCGCAATCGGCGCAGGACGGAGTCGTGGTAATCTTCGCGGCTCCACGCATAGCGGGAAATCCACCCGTGTCCAGGATTGCTTATCTGGGTGGAATATGGGTAAGCGGTGTTGTAGTTCATCGCGCAAACGATAACGCTTTGAGCCCAGGGGAAAGCCGATTTCAGCGAAGCGCGGCGCAGCTCGCCGGAGTCATTCCTCGATTCGAGGTACTTCATCTCCCCTGCATGCCCTGAATTGATCCATTCGGAAAAATGGCTGAGTTCGGGGGCGACGACCGGCGCGATACCGCACAAATCAAAGCCAGAAAGGCCCGCCGCTTCTTTCACACTGGAGACGACTTGGGAGACGACGAATTCCATTGGAGACCAGTGTTAACCGGTGAGTTTGCTACGCCGAATGCGGAGCAGCGGCCTCGCGCGGCAGATATGTACTAGACAGTACCTGACTTGAAAAGCTCGGCCAAGGGGACTAGATTTCCCGGTACAGAGTCACGCAACTTCCCCTGCGCGTTCTCCGAATCAGTTCATTAAAGGAGATGCTATGCCGCAAAGCGCTCAAACTCCAATTCACATCTCAATTATCAACGCAAGCACGGTTTTGCATGACGACGAGATTCCACCCGTGGTCGCAGCTCTGCAGAAACAGGTCACGCATGATTTTCTTCCCCCATGGGGAGTCAATGCCAAGCTCACGTTTGTCCCGACTGGAGAAAAGCCGGAACCAGGAACCTGGTGGCTTACACTTTTAGATGATGCAGACCAGGCCGGCGCGCTTGGCTATCACGATCTGACGAATGAAGGACTACCGATCGGCAAAGTTTTTGCGGGTACGGACCTCAAATATGGAAGCTCCTGGACGGTAACCGCTAGCCATGAGTTGCTCGAAATGCTGGGCGACCCGAATATCAACTTGTCAGTTCTGGTACAAACCAACAAAGAAACCGCAGGTACCCTTTACGCGTACGAAGTTTGCGACGCCTGCGAGGACGACAGCCTGGGGTACAAGATCGATAATATTTTGCTTTCGGATTTTGTTTATCCGGCGTGGTTTGAGAGCTTCCGGGCGCCCAAATCCACCGACTTCGATAAGCAAGGAAAGATCGCAAAGCCGCTACAACTATTGAAGGGCGGCTACATCGGAGTGTTTCACATCTCTTCCGGAAGCGGCTGGACTCAGATCACGGATGAAGAACCGACAAACACGTCGTTGCGAGGTAATGTGGGGAGCCGCCGGGAACGAAGAATGGTACCTCACCAGAGTTGGGTTAAAAGCTTGCCGCACACCGAAATTACAAGCAATGCTGGAAGGTATCGCGAGAGGATTCTCGAGGTTGCCGCGAAGAGAAAAGCCGCTTAACCAGCATCGAAGCAAAAGCCCCGCGTTTGACGCGGGGCTTTTTTCTCGAATTCTTCGAAAGCGTTACACGCCCAGCTTCTTTACTTCTTCGTTGTAATATTTTCGGTAAAGGATGTCCCATTCCTGGCTGCCCTCCAGGATGGTGCGCTTCTGGCTTTCGATCTTCTGGCGTGCAGAGTGGTCTATTTTTTCTTCCTGATTAAGAAGGTCTTCGAGGATCTTTCGGATCTCCAATCGAATGGTGTTGCGATCTTCTACAAAATCCACTTCGTCCGCCGCGGCCAGGGCGTCAGTAACCACATGGGCGACCTTGTTAGCCTTGTCACGGCTCACCCTCATAGCACCGCCCTGTATTTTCGGACAAGCTCGTTCTTCACCTTGCGGAACATCTCCTGGTAGTTGGCGCCGCTGGTGCGCATCTCGTCGGAATAAGCTTCGAGAATTACGCGAACTTCGTCGTTGATGCGGTCCTCGAGGCCGAACTCATCGAGCATGGCTGCATGCACTTTCTCCGTGAGTACAGGCAGGTTCTTGCTTTCGATGAACTCAGAGGCGATCAGTTTTTTGACGGTTTCGCGGGCCAGGTAGCCCACGTATTCTTTCGAGAGCAGCATGCGCGATCAGAAGTTGTTGATGAATTTTTAGTTTAGCACAGAGGATCTGCTATCAGCCGTCAGCCGTCCAGTCTCACCACGTTCTCCAGCGGCATCTCGGCGAAATCCATGGCGGCTGACAGCTGACGCCTGACCGCCAACTGGCATACAATGCTCGATTAGCAATGTCTAACCTGCCTGACAATCTCGCCACATTGAAGGACGATATGGTGGCCTTCGTCGAAGGCCATGGCATGCGCCGTTTCCCCGGCTACATCGATCACGAAGAGGTGCAGACGGTGATGTGGAAGGCCGGAGAAAACGCCGCCGAAGGTTGGAAAGATTTCGTAGAGCTGGCAAAGGCTGCCTCATCTCCTTTTCTGACGATGGACTCGTGGACGCTCGAAAAGGAAGAACTGGATGCGATGATCCAGCGACTAAGCAATGCCGAATTTTCGAGTGACGAGGATCTGGAAGATGCGCGTTGGCTGCGGACCTATCTTGGAAAGACCGGCTTCGTGCAGCTGGGGTTCGCATTCCAGGGCGTGATGATGGTCTACGAGGCCTCGACGGAGTGGTATGACCATTACCAGCATCTGATGGAAGTCTCAGAAGACTTCGGCGGTATTGCAATTGACGGTTCCGGTGGAGCTGAAGACGAGCCGTAATTGTGCGCTGGAATTTCCGACAATCTGATCCCGCGCAAGTAGAACCCCTTACTGAGGCCCTTTCGTCGCTACCAGTCTTCCGCAAAGCCCAAGGCATTACTCGAACCATAGCTGCACTGCTGGTCTCGCGGGGAATCGCGGACGGCGAATCCGCCGTCCGCTTTCTCTCTCCCTCTCTCGATCATCTGCACTCGCCTTATCTCATGACCGGCATGAAGTCGGCTGTCGACCGAATTGAGGCCGCGATTGAGCGAAACGAGAAGATTCTCGTTTACGGCGACTACGACGTCGACGGTACGACCGCGGTCGTAATCCTGAAAACTGCGATCGAGCTCTGCGGTGGCAGTGCCGATTTTCATGTGCCACATCGCATCCGTGAAGGTTACGACTTGCGTGGCGATGTAATCGAACGCGCTGCTGCCGGTGGCATCCGGCTGGTCATCAGCGTCGATTCAGGTACACGCGCCTTTGCTGCAGCAGAGAGTGCCCGGCGCGCAGCCGTGGACCTCATCATCACCGATCATCACCTGCCGGGGCCGGACGGATTGCCGGAGGCATTCGCCGTTGTCAATCCCAATCAGCCGGGCTGCGGATATCCGTGCAAATCGCTTTGCGGAGCTGGGATTGCATTCAAAATTGCGCAGGCTTTGTTGGCGAAACGGTTGTCGAATCGAGAGCAGTCATCCTTGCTCTTGTCATTCATGAAAATTGCCGCGATCGCGACAATTGCAGACTCGGTCCCGTTGCTGGACGAAAACCGCGTTATTGCAAGCCTTGGCCTGAGCGCGTTGCGAAGAGCGGTAAATCCAGGGCTCAAGGCGTTACTCGGGGTAGCGCAACTCGGCGACAGGCCCTTGAGTTCGGAAGAAATCGCGTTTCGTATCGCACCCCGGATCAACGCAGCGGGGCGCATGGACATTGCCGGCGACGTGATCGACCTGTTCACGGTCAAGGATCCAGCTCGCGCGAAAGACATTGCCGAGCGCCTTGACAGGCTTAACAGCGAACGCCAGGAAGAAGAGCGACGGATCGTTGAGGCTATTGAAAGGCGCTTGGCTGAAGATGGCGCACTGAGAGAGTCCTACTGCGTGGTGATCGAGGGCGACGGCTGGCATCGCGGCGTCATCGGGATCACGGCGACTCGGGTTGTGGAGCGCTACGGGCGCCCTGCAATCGTGATTTCAGTTGATGGCGACGAGGCGCATGGATCAGGAAGATCGATCCCGCCGTTTCATCTATTAAATGCGCTTGAATCCTGCTCAGACTTGTTCACCCGATATGGCGGACATTCTCACGCGGTTGGACTCTCTCTACCTTCTGGCCGCATTCCTGATTTCAGATCCCGGATCGACAATTATGCCCGGACGCGACTGACGCCTGCCGATCTGGAACCGACACTGACCATCGATGCCGAATTGCAGCTTGATTTCATAACTCCAGAACTACTTGAAATTTTGGGAAAGCTGGAGCCCTTCGGGGCAGGACATCATGAACCGGTTTTTTGTTCCAGGTCTGCGCGTTTGGCTGCGTCTCCGAAAATCTTGAAAGAAAAGCACGCGCGAATGAGACTGAATTCCAGTGGAGCTGGCGCGACTGGCTGGCGGCGCGCGTTGACCTACGATGCCATAGGATGGCGGCTCGGTGAACGGGTCCAAAGGGAACAGATGCTGCCTGGCGATCTACTGGATGTCGCATTTACGGTAGGTCACAATGACCATGCGGAGTTGGGCGGCATTGAATTAGCTTTGAAAGATTTCAGAGTGACAGAAAAAGCTGGGGCGAAAGCAACAGGTTCGTAGAGGTAC
Organism: Terriglobales bacterium; assembly: GCA_035651555.1. GTDB lineage: Bacteria > Acidobacteriota > Terriglobia > Terriglobales > Acidobacteriaceae > Gp1-AA145. The sequence goes on along the minus strand of DASRFL010000037.1, from coordinate 202,823 downwards.
TTGGGACTATTTTGCGGCCGCTGCTTTCTTTAGCTCGGCCGAGACTTCCTGCGCAAATGAGTTCTCACTGGCAGCGAAATCTTTCAGAAACTGCAGCGCATGTTCGGACTTTTTGGCAGAGAGGGCATGGAGCGCAGCGCGGCGAACTTTGTCATCCAATTCAGCATTGCGAAGTATCCGGGCCAGAGAATCGACCGCTTCGTCCTCGTCGATATTGGCTAGGATTTGCACCGCCTTTCTAGATGCCCCGAGATTCCCGCTGGCGGTGCGAATGAGTTCCTCCAGTCCCTCGATGCTTTTCACGTGGCGAAGAAACATCAATTCGTTCAGGGCTTCGTCTAGAATGTTTGGCGCCAGCTTTGTCAGCGATGCCGCTAAAACCGGTGCTGCCCGAACGGTGCGGCTATGGATGATTGCCTTGAGTGCCGCTTGCTGGACGCGGGCATCCGGATGTTCAAGGGCTGGAATAATGTGATCCGCTAGGTCAGGGTCCTTCAATTCTGACAAGACACCACAAATGTTTCTCACTACATACCAGCGCTCGTCTTTCAGGTATTTGTATGCAACTCCGATGCTGGCGCTGCCAAGTTGTCCGATGAGCCGGACAAGCGCCAGGCGGTTGCGCGCGTCGCGTTCAAGAATCAGGTGGTTGAACACGCTTTCTATACTGGCGGGAGCGGCAAAGCGCAAGAGAGTCACTGCGTTCTTGCCCCATCCAGATTCGCGTTGCAACAAGAACAGTTCAATAATGCGCTCAATCGCCGCCGCGGGAAGCAGCCTGCCTAAGCCGGTTCCGCAGCATTTTTTGTGTTTCTCCGGATCACGGTTGTATGAAGCCTCAAGGAAGCCGCCGATGGCCAGGACCTCAGGAAAACTCTCGAATGAAGCCACCGATTGAGCAAGTACGATCAGTGCGGTTGCCGCCTGGGCGTGAATAAATTCAGAAATATTTTCCCGCAACAGCGCTTTGCCTAGACGTTCAGCCGCTTTCATCGCGAAATCGCCCTGCGCAAGTGGGATGATTCGGATTAATTCGGGAGCACGGCTCAGTTCAGAGACTTCGATCTCGCCGTTTTCGTCGAGAAATTCAAAATAGTGACCTGCGAGATTGATAACGCGTTCCATCTCGCGCAATTTCATCAGCTCTTTGATCAGGTCGATAAGGCGGCGGAACTCAAGCGTCGAATAGTGTTTTTTTGTCAGCAGGTACTCATATCGTTTCGTGCTCGTTAACGTGGTCCAGTTGAGCTCCTCACGCATTTTTTCCTGCAAATGCTGAGGCACCGCGAAATCGGAGATGAATTTGGCGAGCTTTTCCGCCAAACGATCCGCCATGTGTGTGGCTTTCAGGCTTCTGGCCAGCACTCGAACCACTTCTTCTTCAATCACGATTTTCTGCGACTGCCCTTCGGCGGCTTTGAGCTTTTTACCCGCAAGCTCCAGGGCAGTATCCTCGATATATTCGGCGGCCAGCTGTTCTGGAGGCAGAGTGTTCAATTGCTCGCGGCGCTCCGCCGGAAAGTTAGCAAGAATTTTGTCAACACCCATGTTGCGCAATATGCGTGCCAGGGATGTGTACGACTTCTGGGGATCGCCGCGTTCTTCGAGAAGGGACCGCTGCACCGAGGCCTCGACCATTTCCATGAAAGTCCCGGAACCGGCACCTGGAAGTCCCATCGCATGGCGCCAGCCGCCGCCGGGCTCGGATGAGCCGCCGCCTGAGCCACCTGGATATCCATAGCCTCGCGCTCCACCTTCTCCCGGCCCGGAACCTGCGCGCGAGCCATCTCCTTCGATTCCCGTTCCGCCGTTTCCAGGCCCATGGCCCGCGCTCCCACCTGGACCAAAACCCTGTCCGCTTCCGCCTTCTGCGTATCCGCCTCCCGCTCCACTTCCTTCCCCGCTCAAACCCGCTCCGCTCACAAGGCTACCGCCGGACCCATCCGTCGCAATCGGCCCGGGCTCATGTGGCATCGACGATCCTGCACTACCTGAATTTGCATTTCCGGCATTGACCACTATCTGCCCTTCTCTTACCGGAACTAGGTTTGGCATGGGAATCGGAACGCCGTAGCCGCTGCCGTCGAAAGGTTTCGAAGCAAACTCCGAGAGTACTTCATTGCGCACGTTGGGATCGATGCAGCCGGATTCAAGCAAGGAGTCGATTGAATCCAGGAAATCGCGTCCTCCCTGCTCGTCTGCCATTTGTTTCGAGAGAATGTAGGCCTCTGAATCGGTATCGATAATGGTGTCGCCCTCGGCGTCTTTTTTCTGGTTCTTGGCCGCAGGGAGAATGCGTGCCCCTTCCACCTCATTGCGATCGAGGAAATTCAGCGTTCCCCCCGCATCATCGATCTCCTGGGTTGGCACCGACAAAACGCTGACAAGTTTGCGGTACCGGCCGAGGGTCAGGCCCGGTTCAAAGGTGACTGCCGCGATCCCGCGCTTCAGGAATTCAGTTTGCAAGTGATTGAGGGACGTGTCGGTGGTAAGGAGATTGTTGAGGATGATCTGGTTGTCGATAAAGCCGAAGGTGAACTGTCCCGACTCCTTGAGTAGATTATTGAGCAGTTCGAAACTCTGCTGGACCGGTCGTTCAACGCTTTTGTGGTGAATCGTAAACATGACGGCAGTCTTCACCGTCATCTGCAGGGCGCGGGCAAAACGCAGCCCCAGAGCCTTAATTTGCTTGTTATCGGCCACGTAGCGCTCGAATGGTGACGTACACAGCGGCCCGTTGGCCGCCCAACACGTGCTTAAAGTATGGAATCGGACACTGGCCAAAGCAACTGCACGGCAGAGCTTGGTGTGCCTTTGGTAACCCTGGCCCCAGAGGGCGGAAATCAGTTGTGTGCAAGGAGTTCCGAGCAAACAATCTGTTTGTAAATCGCACCAGAATTACAGCAACAATTAAAAGCCCGGCTTATGCCGGGCCTGATGGATCATTTGCGCGAATTTGAGAAACGGAAGGCTAAACCGAGGCCTTCATCCGCTCAACATGCGGATGTGGCATCGTGTGAATACGGGGCGCATCGGTGTGAACTTGGTGAATCTCGAAATCCTGCAGATCGAGCAAGCCTCCGGAGATTGCTTCCAGACTGGCGCTCGATTTTGACAACACCGAAAGTAAATGTTTTCTCGCGATCGGCCGGTCGGCTGGATGAATGTGTTTCCACCAACGCTTCACCGACTCCTGCACGTCGTCCTGGTTCTTGGCATCCTCAACCAAACTGTCGATTAACCGATATACCTTGCTCTTGACCGCCTGATACGAGACCGAAATCTCCTGCCCCATTGTTTGTAGGACTCCTTGCGATCGTTAGAGCACGAGCGTGGCCAAACTGCATCTCTGATTTCGTGGGAGTTACGTTTACCTAATTTTCACATTCTCCAAGTTGTTGGAGAATTCACACCATCCACTATGGATTTCCGTATAAGAAGAGCCTCGATCCTCGGATTTTCAACAGATGTACAATTCGGACTCCAAAGCAGGACCGGAGGGCTCCCGGCTTTGGTTCTTTTTACAATTCGCACGCGGCGGAGGCTCAGTGAAATATCTTTCCATTGCCGTTGTAGTTGTCTTGTCAATCGCGGTGAGTCAAGCGCAGGTCGGCTCAGGCCGGGTTGCTTATGACCCAATCGATTCAGATAAAAACCAGCGCATGTTCTTCCCCTCAGACACGCTATGGGGATACGCGCAGTTTGAGATAGCTCCGCCCCATAACGAAATCGATCCCAACATTTGCGCCTCTGATGCCGGCAAATTCGGCGGGGTGAATGCCCCATGCACCGCATTCGCCCGCTACATGCTATCGGGCGTGGTTGAGGTTCGCCCTTTTGGACGTGGGCAGTTGCGCCGCTTCATGTTGTTCGGTGAGCCGTCCTTTCTCTTTGGGAGGAACATTCCTCAAACCTTGTACACGTGGTCTTTTGACGCGATCGGAATCGAACACTCGTGGGGCGCCGCAATCTACTTAGGCAAAGGCTTCGAGGCCCGCGTGACCCAACATTTCCTATTCGATCGGTTCGGGGCGCGCGATCGTTATTTGGGCGCGGCTGATCTTGGCCCGAATGGCCCGTGGGGGCGCTACAACGCGATCGGTATCCGCAAGTATTTCGGTACGCGCCGCTGGTGACCTGAGCGCAACGCGCTGCTTGAGAATGCTATGCTGATCTGCCCAGCCGTCGTATCTGCCGCTCGAATACCGATCAGCTACATGTCACCCAGTGAAGAGCCCGCAAAAATCGAAGCCGGAGCATTGGAATCGATTCCTTTCCGTGATCCCGGGTCGGCTGGAGAACGGCTCAGGCAGCTCGCGAATTCCTTGGTTCCGGCGGTAGCCAACACGCTCCCGGGGTTGCTGGCGGACTGTCCCGATCCTGATTCTGCGCTCCTGTTGCTGGATCGGCTCGTTGCCGGTGCACACGAACTGCCTCGCATTTTTCAAAGTCATCCATTCTTAGTCCACTATTCAGTCGCTGTGTTTGGTCATAGCCGGTACCTGGGCGAGACTCTGGTTCAGAACCCCGAGCTCCTCCAGACATTCCTGCGTGAGAAAAAACTGGACCGCAGCTTCTCGCACGAAGAATTCTCTGAAGCACTTGCCCGCTTTCGCTCCCGATCATTCGAGCGGGACGTCTCGCTGCTGCTTGCCCGCTTCAAGCGCCGTGAGTACGTGCGAATCATGTTGCGCGATGTTCTCCGGCTTGCACCCCTGGCGGAGACGACCGCAGAAATCTCTGCTTTGAGCGATGTTCTTCTTGAAGATGCTCTCCGGGAAGCTGAGAGCGCCATGGAACGCAGATTCGGCTTGCCACAGCACCTGGATCCCGAAGGCAGAGCTGTCAATACGCCCTTTGCAGTTCTTTCGTTAGGAAAGCTGGGCGGTAACGAGGTGAACTACAGCTCCGATGTCGATCTGCTCTTTCTCTATGGGGATGGGCGTGAACCTGAGACTGCGCCCATTTCCAGTCGCGAATATTTTGTTCGCCTGGCACAGCACTTGACCGAAATATTGTCGCGCGCCACGAGTGAAGGAGCCGTTTTTCGTATTGATTTGCGTCTGCGGCCCCAGGGGAATGAAGGAGAACTCGCGATTAGCCTGTCGAACGCGCTTCGCTACTACTCGGAAACCGCACACGATTGGGAGCGGCAGGCCCTTATAAAAGTCCGCCACTCCGCGGGGAATCTGGCGCTGGCGCGCGAGTTCATCCGGCGCGTGCAGCCCCAGGTTTATAGCGAGCGCATCAACTTTGCCGCGATCAAGACCGCTCTCGTGGCGCGCGAAAAAATCGACCGCAAGCGTAGACGGCAGGCTGCAACCGACAAGCACGATTCCATCAATGTGAAGGTCGACCGGGGAGGCATCCGCGACATTGAATTTCTCGTGCAGTGTCTTCAGCGTGTCTACGGCGGAGCGGAACCCTGGTTGCGCTCCGGGGGCACGTTATTCTCGCTGCAGAAATTGCACGACAAGCGCCATATCAGTGGCCATGATTTTCAGGAACTGACCTCCGCGTACACATTTCTGCGGCATCTCGAACATCGAATGCAACTTCGCGAGGGCCAGCAGGTTCACCGATTGCCGATTGACGAGGGTGATCTGCGAATTCTGCAGCGCTCGATGGTTGGGCTTACCCCAGGTTATCGCCTGGGTGACCTTCAAAGTGCCGTCCAGGAACGAATGGCTGCGGTTGCTGAAATCTACCACCGCGTCATCTATCAGCAGCAGGCGCGAACCCCCGCCCCAGCCAAAGAGGGCGAATTCCGTCTGCAAACCTTGTCTGGAATTCCGGCAGTCGATCAATCTAACCAGCAGCTGCTGGAAAGGCTGGCGGAGGATGCGCCGCGACTCTCTCGCGTTCTTCGCGGGGTCGATCCCGCAGGGCGAAAAAATCTGCTTCGTTTCCTAAGTTCTGCCTATGGTTCGTCTGAGCGCTATTCCGCGCTCCTGAACTACGAAGACGCGATCATTTGTTCGTCATCGGTATTCCAATGGAGCGAATATCTCTCCGAATGCCTGACCCGCTATCCCGAAGAAGTCAGCACTCTCGCCGACATTCATTCTGCTCTGCCTCAACTTGCAACGGCAAACCTCTTCAATTTATCGGTGTCCGTTTTCGGCGAGCCCGGTACGGAGCGGCGCGATGCGATCTTCGATTACATCGCCAATTCGACGGCTTCACACGCGGAAAAGGTGGCGCTGCTCCGTCGACATTTTCGACATCTCTTGTTCGCGTCCGGGGTTCGCGATCTGATCGAGCCACGTTCGATCTATTCATCGCTTGCCGAGAGCACAATGGCTGCCGAAGAAGCGATTTCGGCGGCATTTCGAATTGCGGGTGCGCCGCAGGGACTGGCGGTGCTCGCGCTCGGGCGGCTCGGGACGCGTGAATTCGACCTGCTCTCCGATGCCGATCTGCTTTTTGTCGGAGATGCCGAACAGAATCGAGAGGCGCTGACGAAGTCGGCCGAGCACATCATGCAAACGCTCGCCGCTTATACCCAGGAAGGTCTGGTCTTTCCTGTCGATGCCCGGCTACGGCCGCGTGGGTCGGAGGGAGAGTTGGTGGTGACACCGTCTCATCTCCACGCATATTTTTCCAGCGAAGCCCAGCCTTGGGAGGCGCTCACCTATACCAAGCTGCGGTTCATTGCCGGGAATGCCGAACTTGGCCGTGAAGTGACCCAGATTAGCGAGAATCTGTTTCGCCGCTTCGCCGAAGACCCCCGCTTTCCGCAGGCCATTCGCGACATGCGCCAGAAACTTCAGGATGCCAGCGCTCCGGAAAAGAGCATTCGAACTTCCGCCGGCGGATTCTATGACATCGACTTTCTTTCCAGTTTTCTGCTCGTCAAGCATGATCTGCGCCCAAAGTCTGGCACTTTGCGCGATCGAATCTGGAGATGTTCCGGAGCCAATGTTCTGGAAAAGCATGAAGCCGCCACTCTTGACCATGCCGCCGAAATGCTCCGGACCGTGGAACATGTTCTTCGACTGGCAACCGGCAGGAATAGCCGCTGGCTTCCCTCCGCTGAGCATGCGCGACGGGCAGTGGAAAAGCTTGCCTCACAGACTTTGCATCGGGAGTTCGCCGACGGACTGGAGCAGGAGCTCCTTCATACCTTTTCCGAGGTGCGCCGGATTTATGATCAGGTCGTCGGATGAAGCTGCTGCAGCCGAAAGCCGGTCTTAGCAGCATTTATAATTTCTGTTCTCATTTTGCGGAGGAAATTCATGGCGGACTCATACAACGGCGTGCCAGTACCACGAGATGGTGCGCGAATTACATATCAATCAGGACGTGTCCAGGTCCCAAATAACCCCGTCATTCCATTCATCGAAGGCGATGGCACTGGCCGCGACATCTGGAAAGCTTCTGTTCGCGTGTTCGATGCTGCCGTCCAAAAGGCATACAACGGAAAACGCCGGGTGGTCTGGTATGAAATTTTCGCGGGAGAAAAGGCCAAAGCCAAATTCAATGACTGGCTGCCGCACGACTCGGTTGAAGCCATTCGCGAATTCCGTGTGGCCATCAAGGGACCGCTGACAACGCCGGTCGGTGGAGGAATTCGTTCACTGAATGTGACCTTGCGTCAGGTTCTTGACCTTTACTCCTGCATTCGGCCGGTGAAGTACTACAAAGGAACACCCTCGCCGGTGAAGAATCCCGAGCGCATGGACGTCGTTATTTTCCGTGAAAATACGGAAGACGTTTATGCCGGAGTCGAGTGGGAGCAGGGAACTGCTGAAGCGGCGAAACTGATCGACTTCCTGAACAAAGAGATGTTGAAGAGCGGGAAGAAGCAGGTACGCACCGATTCCGGAGTTGGCATTAAGCCGATTTCGATTTTTGCTACCAAGCGGCTCGTACGTATGGCGATTCAGCATGCGCTCGAAAACGGACGCAAGACGGTGACTCTAGTGCACAAGGGCAATATCCAGAAGTTCACCGAAGGCGCATTCCGCAAGTGGGGATATGAACTCGCGACCGAAGAGTTTCGCGATAAGGTCGTTACTGAACGCGAGAGCTGGATCATCGATAACAAAGATAAGAACCCGAATTTGTCAGCGGAAGAAAATGCAGCATTGATCGAACCCGGAATTGAATTCGCGCCTCCAGAATTTCGCAGGGCAGTGGCTGAAGAGGTGCGCACGGTGCTCGACGGCATCTACGCAACCCATGGGCAAGGAGCATGGAAGAAGAAAATAATGATCAACGATCGCATTGCCGATTCTATTTTCCAGCAGGTCGTGACGCGAGCAGATGAATACTCGGTGCTGGCCACGCCCAATCTGAATGGAGATTACATTTCCGACGCCTGCGCTGCCCAGGTCGGCGGGCTGGGTATCGCTCCCGGCGCGAATGTCGGCGACGGTTATGCAGTCTTTGAAGCCACCCATGGTACCGCCCCGAAATACGCAGATAAGGATGTCATCAATCCAGGCTCGGTCATTTTGTCCGGCGTAATGATGTTCCGTTACCTGGGGTGGAACGAAGCTGCCGATCTGATCGAAAGCGGCCTCGAACGCACCATTGAACAGAAGAAGGTCACCTACGACTTCGAGCGCCTGATGCAGGGCGCAACCAAAGTCAGCACCAGCAAGTTCGGAGACCACATTATCGAGAACATGAGCGCGGGAGTGCTGACGACTGCGTGAAAGCATTCAGCCGTCAGCACTCAGCATTCAGTGGCCGAGTTCCGGTGCTGCATTACTCGGTTGTGCCTGAATGCTGATTGCTGAGTGCTGAGAGCTATTGAAAGGATTTTCATGCGTAAGAAAGTAAGTATTGTTGGTTCTGGAAACGTTGGCGCTACCGCCGCCCACTGGATCGCTTCAAAGGAATTAGCTGACGTCGTCCTTATCGACATCATCGAAGGCGTGCCGCAGGGCAAAGGCCTTGACCTGCTCGAAGCCATGCCGATCGAAAAACGTGACTCGCACGTCATCGGCACGAACGATTACAAGGACACCGCCAATTCCGACATCGTCGTGATCACGGCCGGCATCCCGCGGAAACCGGGCATGAGCCGCGACGACCTGCTGAATACGAATTACAAGATCATGCAAGACGTGGTCAGCAAAGTCGTCCAGCACTCGCCGAACTGCATCTTGATCGTCGTCTCGAATCCGCTTGATGCAATGGCGCAGGCTGCCTACAAGCTCAGCAAATTCCCGCGCGAACGCGTGATCGGCATGGCCGGAGTGCTCGATTCAGCCCGTTTTCGGACGTTCATCGCCGACGAACTCAAAGTCAGCGTGGAAAATGTAACGGCGTTTGTACTTGGAGGTCACGGCGACACGATGGTTCCTTTGTCGCGCTATTCCACCGTCGCCGGGATTCCGATTACAGAATTGATCGCGCCTGACCGGCTTGCACAATTGGTTCAACGCACCCGCGACGGCGGTGCCGAAATTGTGAAGTACCTCAAAACAGGGAGTGCCTACTACGCTCCCTCATCGGCCGCGACCGAGATGGTTGAAGCTATTCTCAAGGACAAAAAGAAGATCCTGCCCTGCGCGGCCTATCTCGAAGGTGAATACGGAATCAAAGGCCTGTACGTCGGCGTGCCGGTCAAATTGGGCGCCAAAGGAATCGAGCAGATCATTCAGATCAAACTCACTTCTGAAGAACAGGCCGCCCTGAACAAGAGCGCGGACGCAGTGAAAGAACTGGTGGGAGTGATTGGGGTCTAGCCTGGTGAAGCCGCGCTCCCGGAGCTGGCTGCTACTCACATTCGCATTTCTCGTCTGCTGCTTTGGTTGTCAGCAAAAGCCAAAGCAGTACGCTGACCACCCCCGGCTAACTGACAAAGTACGCCTGCAAGATGTCACATTCTACAGTCCCTCTCTGCGGCGTGAAATGCCATACCGCGTGGTGTTGCCGGCAAATCTTACCTCGGGCGCGAGGCTCCCAGTTGTCTACCTGCTGCACGGAGGCGGCGGCGAATTTCGCGATTGGTCCAACTATTCGGACGTGGCACAGTTTGCCCAACGTGGTTTGGTCCTCGTCATGCCGGAGGGCTCCTCTTCCTATTACGTGAATGCAGCCGAAATCCCGAATGATCGATACGAGGACTATATAACGGAAGATTTGACCTCTGACGTTCAGCGCAAATTCCCGGTCGCTTCAGAAAGAGCTGATCGCGCAATCGTTGGAATTTCCATGGGAGGATTTGGAGCGATCACGTTGGCGCTGAAGCACCCAGATCTCTTTGTGTTCGCTGGAGGCCTCAGTTCTGCGCTGGATGTGCCGAGCCGGAGGCTCTCGATCAAACGAATCGGCCAATATCGGCAACATAGCCGGATTTTCGGTCCTTGGGGAAGCGAGTCTCGACGGGAGAACGATCCGTTTTTTCTCGTGTTGAGGGCTGATCCAACGCAAGCTCCATTCATGTTTTTGGCTTGCGGTGACCAGGAAGGCTTGCTGGCTGCCAACAAACGCTTCGCGGCTATCCTCAATCGCCGGGGGTTTCGATATGAATTCCACTCCGGGCCGGGCAGTCACGATTGGAATCAATGGAACCAGCGGTTGCAGGATTTGTTCGAAAGCCTAAGAGCTCACATGGGTGCATGAAAGAGTTGTTCCGATGCGTTGCTGGGCTGCACTCACTCCGTTATGATCTAGGCAATGAGTTTTCCGGATACCATTGTCCTGTTCATCCTTGCCCTGCTCCTGTTCGGGCCAAAGAAGTTGCCGCAGATCGCCCGCCAGATCGGGAAGGCTCTAGGGGAGTTCCGCCGGGCTTCGAACGAGTTTAAAGCACAGATTGAAGCTGAGATATCGCAGCTGGAATTTGAAGAAAAGCGCAAGGAACGGGAAAAACAGGAACAGGAGCAGCAGAAGGCATTGCCGAAACCGGAGCCCGTCAGTGAGGCCGTTTCGCGCTATAGCATGGCTGCAGAAACATCAGAGTCAGCAACATCATCGGAACCGGCGACGCCTTCGCCGGATGTGAATACGCCCGCCCACACCAGCCATGCCTGAAGTCGAAACCGAAATAGAGCCGCGTGAGACTGAACCGGAAGAAATGCCTTCCATGAGTTTCCTCGAACATCTCGAGGAACTCAGGACACGGATTTTTCATTCAATCATTGCCGTTGCCGCCGGCATGGGCGTTAGCTGGATTTATCGCGAGAGATTATTCGGCTACATGCAGAGACCGATTTTCGATGTGCTGCGACACGCCGGACTTCCGGAAAAGCTGGTCTACTCCACACCTACCGAACCCTTTAACCTTTACTTGAAGATTTCCGCGCTGGCTGGTCTATTTCTTACCTCTCCGTACGTTCTTTACCAGGTATGGCTTTTCATTTCGCCGGGCTTATATCGTCGTGAAAAAAAGTACGCCGTGCCGTTCATGCTTTCGACGATTTGCCTGTTTGTTGCCGGCGGATACTTTGGCTATCGCATGGTCTATCCCGTGGCGCTGGACTTTCTTGTCGGGAAAATGGGAACGCAGTTCACGCCGTTGATCAACATCCACGAATACACAGACCTCTTCCTGGAAGTGATTCTTGGGCTCGGTTTGGTTTTTGAAATGCCCATCCTCATTTTCTTTTTGGCGCTGATGGGAGTGGTGAGCGCGGGCTGGCTGTGGCGCAACGTGCGTTACGCGATTCTGGTCATCTTCATCATTGCGGGGGTGCTGGCGCCACCTGACGTTGCCAGCATGGTCATCTTTGCCACTCCAATGCTCGGACTTTATTTCGTAAGCATGGGCGTGGCGTGGTTTGTTCATCCCACTCAGCGCGAAGCGCGCGCGGCGAGAAAAAAGGCATGAACGTGTGCGTGGGGTGTTTTCTGTTGCCGCTGCTGTTGATGTTTGCGTGCAGCAAAAAGGACGCCGCTACATCAGGCACGAGTGTTGCCGCTGACACCGCTCAGGCCACACCTCCAGCATCTTCGCAAGCAGTATCTCCCGCGAATCCCAGTCCGCCCCCGGCTTTTGATTCTGGTCGTGCGATGAAATACGTGAAAGAGATTGTTGCGCTCGGGCCGCGGCCGATCGGGAGCGAGAACCACAAAAAGGTGGAGAACTATATCCTCACGCATCTCAAAGGTCTCGATACAGAGCAGGATGCGTTTGACATTCATCCCAGCGAAGGCACGTTTCCGGTAACCAACATCATCGCCAAGTTCCCAGGAACGAAAGATGGCATCATCGTGATTGCCAGTCATTACGAGACGAACTGGCCGCTTCGCAATACTTCGTATATCGGCGCCAATGACGGAGCTTCATCGAGTGCGCTGCTGCTCGAATTTGCCAACCAGCTTCGCGGCAAGAAGCTGGATGGATACAGCGTCTGGCTGTTATGGGACGACGCCGAGGAATCCATGCAGTTGCCGTGGTACGACCCGGAAAGCCTTTACGGAGTGCGTCACCTGGCTGACAAATGGCAAGCAGACGGCACGTTGAAGAAGATCAAGGCCTTCATTCTGGAAGACATGATCGGTGACGCGGATTTGAACATTTTGAAAGATTCAAATTCGAGTCCCTGGCTGGAGGATCTGCTTTATCTGGCGGCTACCAATCTCGGCTATCAATCGCACTTTTTTGGTGTACAGGGACCCGAAATAGACGACCACCTTCCATTCACGCAGCGTGGCGTTCCGGCGATTGACATTATTGATCCGGTGTACGGCTATAACGACGTCTTTCATCACACCACCGAAGACACGGTCGACAAGCTCAGCCCGAAAAGCCTGGAGATTGTGGGCACGGTCACGCTCGAAATGGTGCGGCTGCTGAATCAACGCTGAGCTTTCGCTGCCAGAATTACACCCGCACAGAACAGATGAGCAAGCGACTTTAGCGAGGCTCTTCGACACTTTCGCTTTCCTCCGTTTTCATTTCTAATCCATCAAGTACCTGAGATTGCCAGTGAACCAGATACTGCTCTGGGTGATATTCAATGTTTTCGTTGCAGCAATGTTGGCGCTTGATCTCGGCGCCATTCATCGCCATGCGCGTGTCCCCTCACTGCGGCAATCGCTCTTGTGGAGCGGATTCTGGATTCTTCTTGCCGGGCTGTTCGCTTTATTTCTTTACATTTGGCAGGGGCATACTGCAGCGCTGGAGTTTTCAACCGGCTATGTGATTGAGCTCTCGCTGAGCGCGGACAATCTGTTCATTTTCTATCTAGTGTTCAAGTATTTTCGCTTGCCGGAGGGCCAGCAATACCGAGTCCTGTTCTGGGGGATCATTGGCGCCATTGCCATGCGGGCTGCGTTCATTTTCGTCGGCGTCGGCCTGATCCGCCGGTTCCACTGGATTATTTATCTATTCGGCGCGTTGCTTGTGTACAGCGGGTTCCGGCTGTTATTCCAGCGCGGGGCACAAATCGATCCGGAGAAGAACCCGGCCTTGCGATTCGTGCGGAAGTTCATGCCAGTGACGCCGGACTATGTAGGTGAAAAATTCTTTGTGCGCGAAAATGCCGGATTGTGCGCTACGCCCCTGCTGCTTGTGTTGCTGGTGATTGAAACTACGGACGTGATCTTTGCGATCGATTCAATCCCCGCAGTGCTTTCTATCACGCTGAATACGTTCATCGTTTACACATCCAACATTTTCGCAATACTCGGGTTACGTTCGCTGTTCTTTGCGCTCAGTTCGCTGATGAACATTTTTGAATATTTGCACTACGGAATTTCCTGCGTGTTGTTATTTGTCGGAGCGAAGATGGTGCTTTCCCACTATTATCCGATTCGCACTGACATCTCGCTGGCAATTATTGGTGTAATTCTGCTGGTCACCATTGTGGCTTCAGCCCTGAACCCGGACGAACCTCGGGACGTGCCCAAGACGCCGTCCTCACCATAGGCAGAGTGTTTATTTTTCTTCAAAGTCAAGGTTTGTTGGCTCGGTTGCGTCGGAGCGGAGTTGGCCACCCGTTATTGGCACTCCATCGTTCACAATTTCAATCCGGGCGTCGCTTAGCCAAACTTCGCCTGAACCGCTAAGCAGGATTCCGAAGAAAATACCGCTCGCATCCTGAGGCACGTCGAGGACGACGTTATATTTCTTCCAGTCGCTCGTTCCTTTGATTGGCCGGCTTTGCATGTTGTCAAATGCGACTGATTCCGGACCTTTGTCAATGCGCATCCAAAGACCGGCCCGGTCGGCCTCTGAGCTTTTCACGAAAGCGCTGAAACGAACTCGCCTGCCTTGGTAGTGATCGGCGCGAAATTCCTGCATTAAAGTGCCAAATCCGTTAATGCGCGAAGATTTGGAGCGCAAGTAGGCGCTCGGATGATCGTTGTGCATTCCGCTCACGTCCAGGCCGGAGTCGTACTTGTCAGGTTGGTCGCCTGCGATGAACCAGCCCTTCGGAGAGGCTGCGTACATCGTGGCGGAAAAAAGGGCGAACGCAACAACACTCAGTACAAGTTGGATCAGCTTTCTCATATGACTTACTCCCTACATGTCCGACATCATACGCCTGTGTAATGCAGAGCTCTATTCGAACCGAATTTGATCGCCAGCGACGACCGAGTGCTTCAGGAATCTTGCGTCGTTGTGGTCGGGGAAGTCTGTGCGGTAGTGCGCGCCACGGCTCTCTTCGCGCGCAAGCGCGGAACGCGCAACTAGTAATCCGGCGATCTGAAGATTGCGGGCTTCGAACTCGCGCCGACTGTGAGGACGCGAGACTTTTTGGCCGATCTGCTCCAGGGCGTCGATCGCCTGTTTTAAACCACTCGCGGTGCGGACTATCCCTACATCTTTCCACATCATTTCCTGCAGTTCGCCGATTGCGGATTCAACTGGTAGCGTCACGGGACCGTTCGAGTATGCAGCCGGGGGAAGCTGCTCAATGCGTTGCGATGAAGCTTTGAGTTCGTCACGCATTTTCTTTCCCGCACGTGCGCCGAAGACCAAGCCTTCGAGCAGGGAATTACTGGCCAGCCGGTTCGCGCCATGAACACCGGTTCCAGCCGCTTCGCCGGCAGCGTACAGGCCTGGCAATGTGGTGCGGCCCTCGAGATCGGTGCGAACTCCGCCCATCGCATAGTGAGCCGCAGGGCGAATCGGCACAAGCTCGCTCGTAATATCGATGTTGTACTGCATGCAGGTGGCATAGATCCGCGGAAATCGTTTCCGAATTTTGTCGGCATCCAGATGCGTGAGATCGAGATAGACCACCGCCTCTTTTGCGCGGCTGCGTTCGAGCTCATGCATGATTGCCCGCGCCACCACATCGCGAGGAGCCAACTCCGCGAGCGGATGATATTTCGGCATAAATCGCATTGTCTCCATATTCCGGAGATATGCGCCTTCCCCTCGCAGCGCTTCAGAAAGAAGAAAACGCGGCGCCTTTTTCAGATAAAGAGCGGTGGGATGGAATTGAATGAACTCGAGGTCCGTTACCTCAGCGCCGGCCCGATGCGCCATAGCAACCCCATCACCAGTGGCTACGCTCGGATTGGTGGTGTTCGCGTAAAGCTGGCCCATACCCCCAGTGGCGAGAAGGATCGCGGAAGCAAAAATCAAGCTATGGGCGCCACGCTCGTCGAGGATTTCTACGCCGCACACGCGGCCACTTCTAACGATGAGGTCGGTTGAGAACTCAAATTCCCGAACGGAAATTTCCGGAAGCGTTTTGGCCTTGGCATAGAGTGCGCGCTGAATTTCGCGGCCTGTCGAATCACCATGGGCGTGCAGAATGCGATTACGGCTGTGCGCACCTTCGCGCCCAAACGTCAGCCTCGTGCCTTCCCGATCGAACTGAGTTCCCCACGCGATGAGTTCATCGATTCGTTCGGGAGCATCTTCTACTAGAACGCGGGCCGCTTCCGGGTCGCAAAGCCCGTCCCCGGCGTTGAGCGTATCCTGCAGATGAAGGCTGATTTCGTCTTCGTCGCTGAGGGCAGCGGCAATTCCTCCTTGCGCGTATTGCGTGCTGGAATCGGCAATGTCGCGCTTGGCTAATACCGTTACCCGGCCGGCAGGAGCAAGCTCGATAGCCGCACGTAATCCGGCGACTCCGGCGCCAATGACCAGAAAATCTGTCTCAGAGCTGTCGGCTGGCATTCTCGAAAATGGTACACCCTGAAGCTTGGGCATTGCACAGCGCCACGCCTTCATCGAGCGCGTGCTTGTTATGATAATTCGCAATGACCCGCATCCCGGTCAAAATCGCTTCGCACAGCTACGACGTAGTGATTGAATATGGTTTGCTCGCGCGCACGGGCGAGATTCTTCGCGAACTCCTTGGCGGCGGTTGCTCAGTTTTTATCGTGACCGTGCAGCCGGTCCGGAAGCGGTGGGGCAAGCTCTTGGCGAACTCGCTTAGGAAGGCGGGGCTCACACCGCAGTTTGTTGAAATGCACGACGGGGAACAGTTCAAGCGGCTAGCAAGTGTCGAGTCATTGGCCGAGAAATTGTTGAAACTCGGAGCCGATCGCAAGGCGGTAGTAGTTGCATTCGGCGGCGGCGTGGTCGGAGATGTCGCGGGAATGCTGGCCTCGGTCTACATGCGAGGAGTCAAACTCGTTCAGGTGCCGACTACCGTTCAGGCGCAGCTCGACGCGGCAATTGGCGGCAAAACCGGCGTCAATTTAAAGTCGGGAAAGAACCTGGTGGGCACGTTTTATCAACCGGAGATCGTACTGGTAGATCCTGGGGTCCTTTCCACTTTGCCGGAACGGGAGTTTCGCGCCGGAATGTATGAGGCAGTCAAAGCTGGAATCATCGGAAATCCCGAATTGTTTGCGAAGCTGGAGCGGACTTCAATCAAGTCCTTGCGAAAAAATCGCGAACTGCTTACCTGGGCGATTGGTGAGTCCGTGAAATTAAAAGCTGAGGTTGTTTCCGCCGACGAAAAGGAAGGCGGGCTCAGACGTGTGCTGAACTATGGCCATACGCTGGGTCACGCCCTCGAAACGGCAACCGGGTATCGGCAGTTCTTACATGGGGAAGCAGTGGCCTGGGGAATGATCGCTGCTGCGAAAATCGCTGACGAAATGCGGCTTTCGAGCAACGGCACGTTTTCCAGGATTCGCGACGCGAGCCTGGCATGGGGAAACCTTCCTAAAGTGAATCTCACAGCCGCAAAGGCGATGGCACTCGTGCGATCGGATAAAAAGACAGAATCTGGCATGGTGAATTTTGTGCTCGCAAAAGAAATTGGCAAAGTGGAAGTGGTGAGCAACGTGTCGGAGAATGCGATCAACGCGGCTCTCGCGGAAATTCGGCGGCTTTCGCGTGGCTAGGACGGCAGGAGAGATGGTGACTGAGGATCGCGTCCGGGGAGCTGCTCCCGCAGGAGCGTCTGATCGCGAATCGGCCTCGCGCGCGATACGAGAAATGTTCAGCGCCATCGCGCCGCGCTACGACCTGCTCAACCATCTCTTGTCGGCAAACATCGACAAACTCTGGTGGCGGCGAACTGCGCGAGCTTTTGCCCACATTCTCGCTCGACCCAGCGCGGAAGTACTTGACTTGTGTTGCGGAACCGGTGATATGGCATTTGCCCTCCGAAATCAGGGGGAGGCTCCGATAACCGGCGCGGATTTTTCCCATCCCATGCTGGTGCGGGCGGCGAAGAAGTCATCTGGCTCACGCCGGATGAAATGGATTGAAGCCGACGCGCTACGGCTCCCATTTGCAGACGAGCGGTTTGATCTCCTGACGTCGGCGTTTGGCTTTCGCAATCTTGCTGACTACGACATGGGCTTGCGCGAAATCTTTCGCGTGCTTCGACCTGGTGGAGAATGTGGAATTCTGGAATTTAGCGAGCCGGAAGGAATCACAGGAAAGCTGTACAACGTCTACTTCAAATCTGTTCTGCCTAGAATAGGCAGGATGATCTCGGGTAATACAGGGGCGTACTCATACCTGCCGGTCTCGGTTGAACGGTTTCCCCAGCCGCACGAAATGCTTACGAGAATGCGGGCTGCAGGATTTCGCGAAGTTTCGTGGATACCGTATACCTTTGGCATTGCTGGCCTATATCGCGGGTCGCGATAACTGGAAACCACCACTCAGCCCCCTTCGACTCCGCTGGGGTAAGCTCCGATACAGAAGCAAAGTTATAACTTCGCTGCCGGCGCAGCCTCCGTTTTGGTTTCTTTGCTCTTGAAACACTCGGCGAATGCGTCCGCAACCGGGAAACGGATAACGTCCTCGTATTCGTGACCTAGGAAATGTTCCAGCCGCGCTGTGCTCATCACGGTGTCTGATGTCATGTAGGGGGCGATGTCGGGAGGAATGGTGGAGAGCCGGATCGCCCAGAGAAGGCGCAACACGAGCGTAAACAGGTTTTCGGTCGGAACACGAAGCAGTTCTGCATTTGCCAGTCGCACGCACTGGGCATAGGTAAGAGAGCCACCACGGCCCGCAACATTCAGAATTGTGAGCCGCTGCGATTCAGGTTCAGTTTTGTTGAGAATGAAAGCCACGAGCCGAGCAACGTCATCAATGTGAACGAACTGGATGCGGTTGTTCAGGTATTGTTCGCCAGATGGCAACATGCACGGAAGGCGCTTGCCCTCGTTTCGCATTCGCTGAGCACGCTTGCTGGTTCCGCCCGGAATGCCACGAAAAGCTTCCATGAAGTAGTTGTCGATTCCAGCCCCTGCGAAGATGTGCGGACGCAGAATGTAAGCGCTACAGCCGCGCAGCGCAGGTGCGCGTTGCTGCACGACACGGTCCGCCTCCATTTTCTGCACGCCATAGGCATAGGTGTGGGCGGCCAGGGGTGTTTCTTCGGTTGCGGGAGTGGAAAGTCCTGGCCCATAGGCCGCGACACTGCTGAGGAAAATGAACTTCTCCACCATCGGCCACTCGCGGTTTGCTTCAGTTACAGCTTCCATCACGCGCGCGGTGCCGGCCACGTTTGATTGCCAGATGCGATCGTGGTCGGCAACACCGGTCCGAATGGCGTCCATGACAAACGCGAGATGCACAACGGCTACTGGGCGCACCTCGCGGAGCAAGCTCAGAAATTCCATGCAGGACGATTCTAGCGAAAAGTCCATCTGCACGAACTGCAGAGCATTGGCGGTATGAGGCGCGCGGAAATCTGTTCCTACTACTCGGAACCCCGAAAGCATCGGCAGAAGCCGTTGCCCGAGGTTACCGGATATGCCAGTTACAACGATGGACGGAAGTGAATCCGCCATTAGTGATTACCAGGGGTCGAGCGTGGACCTGCTTGGGATGTTGGTGTACCGCCAGGGTTCTTCAGCGACGGTGGTGCGGGCGTTGCGAAATACGCGTCGTCGTACGTCGCTTTCGCCGAACTTTGCAGAGAGTCAAACGCATTCTTTATGTTCTGTCCCTGAATTGCACGTGCAATCTCGTCGTGGACGGTCGCCAGCGGCAGGTCTTTGATCTCGTCGACTTTGTAAATCCTATAGCCTGAAGGATCGCTGAAAACCTGCGAGACTTCGCCTTTCTTCAGGTCGAAAATCGCAGCATCCGTAGTGGGAATGCTGTTCTTGCGCATGTTTTCCAGCTTGACATCGGTTGCTTTCGTCTTGCTTCCCGCAAAGTCATAGGCTTCCTGCTGGAGTTTGGTGAAATCCTCTCCGGCAGCAGCGCGGGCGCGCAATTTGTCAGCTTCTTCTTTCATGTCGGGTTCGGTCGCCGCACGCTTTTTCTGCGCATCCGGATCATTTGCGTTATCTTCAATTTGCTTCTGACGAGGAATGAAGACTCGGTCGAAAGTAATGCTTTTGTAGTCGCCGGCGTGCTGCTGGTAATAGTCGGTGATCGCGCTGTCTGTCACATTGGCAGCATCTCTTTGGACCTTTTCCGCGGCCTGACGTGATAGTAGCTGCAGCCTGGCCAGATACATTTGTTCATCGAATTCGGGACCTTTGTCGAGGCCGAGTTCATGACCCTTTTCCGCGAGCAACAGGACAGTGACGTAGCGGGCGGCAAACTGTTTCTTTGCCGCCGGGGGCATATTGGGCTGCACCGCATTCACAATTTTCTCAAACTGCGCGCGTGTAACCACGGTTGAACAATCCGAAGGCATCGCGCTGCCGTTCCCGGGTTTCTCACAGAGTCCCTGCACGGTAATTACCGGCGTATCGGGCGCGATTACGGTGTTTGGCACGAGCTCATTCGGATCGGCAGGCCGAGTCTTGAGGGTAGGAGTAGAGCTGCTCGTCTGCGCGACTACCACAATCGACAACGCAAGGCAGACGAATCCGGTAATAATGCTTTTCAAGGAAAACCTCCGAAGAATTTGCAGGGTAATAGAAAATCCTAGCACATGCCGAGAGGCAGCAATGTTCACCGAATCCATCTTGGCGTAACCCTTTGCCGAAGCGATAATTCTTGTATGTCTGGGGCGCAAACCTCATTCGGCATGGATGCCATGCGCACGGAAAAACGGCGTGCGGCAGCCAATTCACTGATTGCGGCCCTGGCAATCACCGGCCTGAAGATCTTTGTCGGGATTACGACTGCAAGCTTGGGCATTCTTTCGGAAGCCGCGCACTCGGCTCTGGATCTGGTAGCGGCAACGATCACCCTGTTTTCGGTGCGTGTTTCCGACAAGCCCGCAGATGCAGATCATCAATACGGCCACGGTAAGGTTGAAAACTTTTCGGCGTTTATCGAGACGGGACTTCTGCTTGTAACCTGCGTCGTTATCATTTACGAAGCCATCAGGCGGCTGTTCTTCCATCACGTGCAAATCGAGCCTACTCTCGCCGCTTTTCTGACGCTGCTTTTCTCGATGGCGGTTGACTTCTGGCGCTCGCGCGCGCTGGGGACGATTGCGGCCAAATACGACAGCCAGGCATTGCAAGCCGATGCGTTGCATTTTTCAACCGACATCTGGTCAAGCGGGGTGGTCGCCTTCGGTCTAGGTCTGGTCTACGTGGGCCGGCGATGGCAAGTACCATGGCTTGCAGATGCCGACCCAATTGCAGCGCTCTTCGTAGCTGGCGTCATCATGTTCGTCAGCACGCGCCTGGCGCGCCGCACGGTGGACGCCTTGCTCGATGCCGCTCCGGCAGGCGCGCGAGCAAAAATTATTGCCGCGCTCGAAAATATCGAGGGCCTGCTGGAAATCGACCGTGTTCGCATTCGACGTGCCGGGAACCACTATTTTGCCGACGTTTCGGTTGGGCTGGCGCGAAACGTCACTTTCCAGAGATCGGGGCAACTGGCTGACGAAGTCACCAACACCGTGCACCGGGTACTTCCGAATGCAGATGTGGTCGTACGTTCAATACCACGGCCTGCCTCGGCTGAGAATATTTTTGATCGCGTTCGCGCGGTCGCGACCCGTCATAATTTGAACGTTCACGATGTGAGCGTGCAGGATGTCGACGGCCGTTTGCACGTAGAGCAGCATTTGGAACTCGACGAGCGTCTTCCGCTAAAGGACGCTCATGATCGCGTTAGCCTGATGGAGCGTGAGATTCGCGACGAAGTGCCGGAGGTCAGCTCAATTCTTACCCATATTGAAAGCGAGCCGGCCACGATTGAATCCGCCGAACAGATCACCCGTGACGGGCAATTGGAAAAGCGATTAAAGGCCGTATCCGCGGAGTTTCCGGGGATCCTCGATACGCACGATCTCGAGGTCAAGCGCGTTCAAGGCAAGGTCTACATTTCCTGCCACTGCACGTTTCCGGATGACATGCCGCTTTCACGCGTCCACGATCTTTCAACCGCACTCGAAACGCGTTTCAAACAGGAAGCCCCGGAGTTGTTCCGAGTACTAATCCACCCGGAGCCGAAGACCGATAACCGGAGGTGAATTTGGTGCACGCGACTGCCAAGTGGTCTGGAGAAATGCAGTTTTCAGCGACCGGCAACGGTGGGCATTCCTTGCTGATTGACGGGGACGGCAAAGTCGCGAACAGCCCAATGCAACTGGTGCTGCTCGCTCTCTGTGGATGCACCGGATACGACGTCGTCAGCATTCTGCGCAAGAAGCGGGAACCATTCACTGCGATCGAGATCAAGGCAGAAGCGGAAAAAGCCCCTCAGCCGCCGCGTGTCTACACCGAGATCAGACTGACCTATCACGTTAGCGGCAACGTGAGTCGGAAGGCGGTGGAAGACGCAGTTCGCTTGTCCGAAGAGAAATACTGCTCGGTTTCGGCTATGCTGGGCAAAACTGCGCGCATCACCTACCAGGTTCGTCTGGATTCGAAGTGACGCGGACCGCGGGTTCGGCCACTTCTGCGTCTGTCTCAGAGTCAAAGCCACAGAACTCGGCGCGTGGCTTGCTGTACATCGCCTTGGCCGCATTCTTCTGGGGCGTGTCCGCCAGCCTGGGACGGGCGGCATTCACCGGCAGATTGCTGCCAGATGCTGGAATTCGCAGCGTAGATCCCTTGATTCTGTCGCAGTGTCGCACCGGGTTCTCATTCCTGGTTGTTGCTGTGGGACTGATCGTGCGCCGTGGACTTCGGAAACTCCAGGTTCCGCGCGGTGACCTCGCCAAATTATTGTTTCTCGGTCTAGGAGGAGTAGCGGCTTCCAATTATTTCTACTATCTGGCGATTCAGCGAACCAACGTGGCTACCGCGATCATTGTGCAGTACACCGCCCCGGTATGGGTCTTATTGATTATGGTCATGCGCGGTGCTGAGCGCCTGACGCCTCTGAAATTGGCGTCGGTGATTCTCGCAATCACCGGTATAGCACTGGTCATAGGTTTGCTGGGACAAGGCCGCCTGCAATTCGACAGCATCGGCGTAGGTGCAGCATTGGTGGCAGCATTTTCTTTTACCTATTACAACGTTGGTGGGCACGCGATTTTGTTGCGATACGACCGCTGGATGGTGTTGCTCTACACGACTCTCTTCGCGTCACTGTTCTGGATCGTGGTCAATCCGCCGACTAAGATTCTGGCTCCCCACTATTCAGGATCGACGTGGGCATTTCTGGCGATATTTTCATTGCTTTCAGTCTTGCTGCCATTCAGTTTGTATTTTGCCGGGCTCGAGAGACTTGTTCCTACGAAAGCAGTGATTGCGAGTTGCCTGGAGCCGGTGTTTTCAATCGTGATTGCAGCCGTCGCCCTGAAGGAAGTTGTAGGGCTCCTACAGGGGATTGGCGTGGCCATGGTTTTAAGCGCAATTGTGCTGGCGCAACGAACCGGCCGAGAACTTCAATCAATTCCCGGCCAAGTCGATTGAGGTTCCATTAGCGGCTCATTTCTGCCACTTTCCTGGTACGTTGCAGCAATCCGAAGTAGTGTTGCGCCCGCGCAATGTCAATCTGAATCTGCTTCCGCAGTTCCTCGACCGAGCTGAACTTGATCTCATCCCGAATCCGCGACAGAAATGAGATTTCAATCTCAGTGTCGGCAGTCAGATCCAAAGGATGAAAGTTCAGCAAATGAGTTTCAATGGCAAACGAAGGACCGCCAAAAGTCGGCCGATCGCCGACATTGGTCAGCGAATCGAAACACTCACCGGCAACGCGCGTCCGCGTGATGTAGACGCCATCTCGCGGGGTGAGTTCGTCGTAGTGGCTCAGATTGATCGTAGGCACTGTGTACTTGGAACCATAGCCACGGCCGCGACCGGCGGTTGAGAGGATGCTGAATGATCTACCGAGGAGGGCTCTTGCGCGCTGGACGTCGCCGTGCGTGACCAATTCGCGAATGCGTGTGCTCGAAACCGATTCGTTTCTAAGTCGTAGCTCGGGATAGACAATCAACTGAAACCCGAGCTCCCCGCCAAGATTCGAGAGCAACACGATGTCTCCCGCCGCTTTGTGACCGAAGCGAAAATTGTAGCCTTCGTGGAGTTCCCGCACGTGCAAGCGGT
Source organism: Terriglobales bacterium (assembly GCA_035651555.1). Lineage (GTDB taxonomy): Bacteria > Acidobacteriota > Terriglobia > Terriglobales > Acidobacteriaceae > Gp1-AA145. The sequence continues at coordinate 179,066 of DASRFL010000037.1, read as the reverse complement.
CACAAAGTATGTGCTCGACAAAATCCCGAGGCGCCAATAAAGACAAGTCGCGAGAGAAGGGAATGACTACTGTCGCGTCGATCCCTGTTTGCTGCAGAAGCCGGAGCTTTTCTGCATCCGGGGTCAGCAGCTTCAGCCTGAAGTCGGGTCTGAGTACACGCATAGGATGCGGATCAAACGTCACGGCGACGGATTTCCATCTCAGCCGCTTCGCACGGGTCACAATTTCGTTTAGCACTCGAACGTGCGCCCGATGAACTCCATCAAAATTCCCGACGCTCACGATGGAGGGCCCGAATCCGGCGGGAATATCGTCAAGTTTGCGAAAAATCTGCATCCGTGTTCTTCGTTTACTTTCGTGGTCTTAATAAACTTTGGCGTTCCTTTTCAGTTGAGCTTCTATATCTCAAAATCCAACTTCATTCCGTCGTAGGAAAGCCTCACATTCTCTGGCATGCTGGCGTTCGTTTTCTCGTGTGGCAAGTCGTGGCAAATGTGGGTGAAAAAAGCTCGCCGTGGTTTCAGCCGCTCCACAGTTTGCAAGGAGTGCTCGACGGTAGAATGCGTTGGGTGCGGCTTGTAACGCAGCGCATCAAGAAAAAGCACGTCAAGATCCTTTAGCTTAGCCAGCGAGGTCTCTGGAATCTCGCTATGGTCCGTGAGGTACGCGGCAGAGCCAAAACGAAAGCCGAGAATTTCCGCATCTCCGTGAATGATGACGATCGGCTCAAATCGCGCGCCGAACAAGTCGAGTGGGCCATTGATTGGCCGTAGCTCCAGTTGCGGAAGCCCTCCGAACTTGTATTTTGCGTCGAAGATGTAGCCGAACATTTTGCGGATAAAATCAGCCGCATCAGGTTGTGCATACAGTGGTAGCCGATTCGGTTTGTGAAGAAAGCTGAGCGGCCGCAAGTCATCGATGCCCAGCAGATGATCGGCGTGGGCGTGCGTGTAAAGCACCGCATCCAGGCCGCGAATGTTCTCGCGAATCGCCTGCTCGCGGAAGTCTGGGGTGGTGTCGATCAACACTGCGCGGCTGTTGTATTCAACCAGTACCGAAGGACGGGTGCGGCGGTCGTGCGGATCAGGGGAGTGGCAGACAGGGCAGTCACAGCCGATGGTCGGTACTCCCATCGACGTGCCGCTGCCCAGAACGGTCAGCCTCGCCTTCATTTTGCGGCAGGGACCTTTTGCGGACCCTTGGCGATGGCATTGGTAACTTCAACGTAGGCCATGCGCAGCTCGTAAAGCGCATTCTGAAGAAAATTTTGTTCCTTGGAGGTCAAGTTATTCTTCGTCTTTTCCTGTAACAGCGCCAATGTATCAATAGTCTGGCGGGCGCCGATCAGGTCAACCTGAGGTGGCATTCCTTGTTCGTGCATCAGCCCTAGCTGGAGCATCCCGGTCATATAAAGCGACGCAAGGAAACGCTCGAAAGTGATTTCCATTTCTTTGGCGGAGATTCCGCTCAGTTCCGCCTGGCGGTCCATCTCCGCGGAGGATTTTTGGTAGGCCTGAGCTTGTTCGTGCTGCTCTGCGGCAGAGGGAGCTGGTGGCTCAGGGTTGGCGGCGGACTGCGTCGCTTCTTCTGAACTCGGCGCCAAAGGTTCCGATGGCTTAGATGGTGCTTCTTGTTCCTCAGGAACATCCTTGCGAAGTTCGCCTTCCGAGTTGAAGAGCCGGCGATCAGTTACCGTAAAGCTTGCTTTTTTTTCAGCCATAGGGCACACGTGTGAGTCGGACATTCTTGTCCGACTCCAATTCAAGAAAATATTTTGGTCAGTGGCAGGGTCACCGGTTTTACAGCTGTTCCAGCAGCGGTCAATTGCCTGTCCAGAAACTCTTTTCTTAGATACCCGAGCGCAAGCCATTTTCCGCGTAGCTGTTTGTTTATAGCGCTAGTGATCTCGCCTACGTCTTTGCCGTCGTTCTGGATCTTTGTTCCCGCGGGGACGATTCCTTCCATTTCAAATCCGATGAAGGTCCGGTGTACCGACCCGCGAGCGCGAATACGCTCTACAATTTCCTGCCCGATGTAGCAGCCCTTCGCAAAATTCAAGGCGCGCTCCTGGCCCGTTTCCTGCGGGAGGATCTTTTCGCGGATATCCTGGCCGAACTTAGGAAAGCCGCAGAAGATGCGGAAAATCTCAAGTGTCTCCTGGCTGACTTCCTCACATTCAGCCCGTGCCAGAGCGTCGCGAAGGGAGTCCTGGACATCTCTTGGCACCCACAACTCAAAAGAAGGGAAGTAGGGGTTATCGTTTCGAACGAGCGTGACCGGCGAATTGTTCCAGTTCGCGTCGCGACATTCCAGACTCTTGAGATCAGCATTCAAGCCAATATTGGCGAGCGCCTCGGCCGATTTCGGACCGATTACACCTAAGATCGCTAGCTTATCGCTGTGATCTTCAATCTCCACCTTATCCATAATGATGTAGCGCCTCAGGATCTGCATGAGCGACTGGGCTTGTTCACGCTCAATTTCTGCAATCAGGCCCTCACCGCGATTAAAGACGTAAAGATCGCCAAGGATATGAGCCTGCGGATTCAAAACAAATGCATAAACCCCATGACCTGCAGCCAAATCTCGAATGTTGTTGCTGACCATGCCGTTCAGCCAGCGCACGCGGTCGCGGCCAGTAATCGAAAACAGTGCCCGTTCTGCCCGATAGAGGCCACAACCTGTGGTCAAGGCGGTAAGGTCGGCGTAACCATCGCCAATCTCATTTGTGGCTGCGTCCTGGTTCACGACCAGCTCCATATATCGATTATAGCGAAGGGAAAAGTGGCTCGTGGTCAGTGATTAGCCTTCAAACTTTGTGCCTCTTACACGCTTGCTACTGACCACTGACCGCTTGCCTGTGATACCTTTCCACGCGTGGCAGAAAAGAGAAAGATTGCAGTTATTCCCGGCGATGGCATCGGGAAAGAAGTAATTCCGCAAGCCATAAAGGTGGTTGAGGCTTCTGCTGCGCCGCTCGAGTTCACGCATTTTGACTGGGGCGCCGATCGCTTTTTAAAAGATGGCACCACGGTCCCACGCGACGGATTTGAAATGCTCGGACGGGAATTCGATGCCATTTTCCTCGGAGCCATTGGAGATCCGCGCGTACCCTCGAACATTCACGCGAGGGAGATTCTCCTCAACATGCGCTTTAAGATGGATCTTTATGCCAACGTCCGTCCGGTACGTCTGCTGGACTCGTCTTTGTGTCCACTGAAGGGTGTAGAACCTGAAGATGTAGATTTCGTTGTAATCCGTGAGAACACGGAAGGCGTTTACGTGAACTCGGGCGGAATATTCAAGCAGGGAACTGCCGAGGAAGTTGCGATTCAGGAAGACATCAATACGCGTAAAGGTGTCGAGCGGGTGATTCGATTTGCCTTCGAGTATGCCATCGAGAACAAGAAATCCAGCGGAGACGCTCGAAAGCGCGTTCTGATGTGCGACAAGTCAAATGCTATGACCTACGCGGGGAGTTTATGGCAACGAGTGTTCAAGCAGGTGAGCACGGAATTCCCGCAGATCAAGGCTGACCACATGTACGTGGATGCCCTTTGCATGCAGATGGCCCGCGATCCCCGGGGATTCGACGTAATCGTAACTAACAACATGTTCGGCGATATCATCACCGACCTCGCCGCCGCATTGCAGGGCGGGCTTGGCATGGCGGCCAGTGGAAATGTGCATCCGGGTAAGACCTCGATGTTCGAGCCTGTCCACGGCTCCGCACCCCCACTCGCTGGGAAGAATGTTGCCAATCCAATTGGTGCGATTCTGACTGCCGCGATGATGCTGAATCACCTTGGGCTTGCGCAGGAGTCCGTCAGGATTGAAGCCGCCGTTCGCAAAGCCGTCCACGACAAAAAGCTGACGCAAGATGTGGGCGGAAGATTGGGCACCGCGGAGGTCGGCGAGTGGATCGCCAGCCAGATTTGACTCGGTTTTGACAAGTTCTCGCTTGCAACGCGGAGTTTGCCGGGTAGCCGTGCTGCTAGCGTAGGCATCCAAGACTATAATTGCCTGGGGTGCTCGTATGCGGCCGCGCCTGGTTCCTTTCTCGCTGGTTCTCCTGCTTCTGGTTTCGCTCTCTCGCGCGGACGACAAGTCTTCCTCTCATCTGACGGAACAGCATCGGATGGAGTTGATTCGAACGTTCAACTCCGACCTGGTTTACATCCGCACTAAATTCCCGATGGGAAAAGTTGGTTTGACCATAAAAGATGGCAACGTCTCGCCCAGCGGCCAGGCGCTGGACCAACTTTTGGCGCTCTGGGGTCCGTCCGTCAAGCCCGGCGATCAGGCGATCATTACGAAATTCGAACTCAAAAATGATCGTATGCATTTTGAGATAAATGGCGGGCCGGTGAAGAAGGCGAAGTGGTACCAGCATATTCAGGTAGGGGTTAACGGCGCTGGTGGAACTCCCGGGGGCGATGTAGACCCAATCAATAATCCCCGAGGTTCATACGTCGATCTGGTTTTCAATCACCATGTTCCCGACGTGACCGTCGAGCAGATCAAGCAGATGCTCCGGCCGGTTTTTGATTTTGATTCCAAATCGCCGCTTGATGCTTATCTCGAATCCGTACCTCCGAAGGTCAAGGAAGCGATCAAAAATCACCAGGTTCTGGTCGGGATGAATCGCGAGATGGTGATTTACGCAAAAGGCCGTCCGCCGAAAAAGATCCGCGAGAAAGATGACGAAACCGAATACGAAGACTGGATCTATGGTGAGCCGCCGCAGGATGTTGACTTCGTGCGGGTCGTCGGCGATGAGGTGGTTCGCGTCGAGACGATGAAGGTGAACGGCGAAAAAGTTCTTCGCACCGAAAAGGAAGTCGATTTGGGAGGCACGACGGTAGCGAGCGCTGCCCAAAAGGAAAACAAACCGACTCACGCCCCGACGTTGCGGCGCCCTGGAGAAGAAGCTCCCAGCAACAATTCAGGAACCGGCACCTCCGCTCCCCCGCCTGTCATGCCGATGCCTGATCCTCCGACTGCGCCTAACGGGCCGAATTTCCGCTCGCCTGCCGTGCAGTTCTAGCGTCACTTCACTTGGCCGTCAATTCCCTGCGCCTTTACACTTAATGTGTGAAGATCGCGCTGGGCCAAATCAACCCCGTCGTCGGCGATTTCGCGGGAAACTCTGCGAAGATCATTGATTACGCGCAGCGAGCCAAATCGCTAGGCGCCGGCCTGATTCTTTTCCCCGAATTGTCCGTCTGCGGCTATCCTCCACGTGATCTTGTAGAGCGCGCTTCGTTCGTAGAGCACAACCAGCAGAGCGTCGAACATATCGCTGCAGAAACTCAGGGCATCGCTGTCATTTGCGGCCTCGTTACTCCAGCGGATGCAGATACTGGCAAGTCTGTAATGAATTCGGCCGCGTTGCTCATGGATGGTCGAGTCAAATTTGTGCAATCCAAGATGCTGCTACCCACTTACGATGTGTTCGACGAAGTGCGCAACTTTGCTCCGGCCCGTAGCCAGGTGCTATTTCCTTTCTGCGGCAAGCAGATGGCCCTGACAATTTGTGAAGACGCTTGGAACGACAAGCATTTCTGGAACCGACAGCTCTACAGCGTTGATCCGGTGGAAGCGCTGGTGCGCGCAGGTGGAAATTTCGTTTTGAATATCTCGGCATCGCCTTTCTGGGCGAAGAAGCGCGAATTGCGGCGCGACATGCTGGCAACCATCGCCAGAAACGATCGCGTGCCGGTAGTATTCGTGAACCAGGTTGGAGGAAATGACAGCCTGGTCTTTGACGGTTCGAGCCTGGTATTCGATCGCGACGGCAAGGTGATAGCGCAAGGGAAATCATTTGAAGAGGACTTGATCTTTTTTGATTCCGACACGTTGACGGGCGACCTGCACGAGCAGATTGAAGGCGAAGAGGCCAGCATCTATGCTGCTCTGGTGCTCGGCACGCGCGACTATGTTTGCAAATGCGGATTCCGACAAGTCATCATCGGGCTGAGCGGGGGAATCGATTCGGCACTGACCGCCGCGATTGCCGTCGATGCCATAGGCGGGGAAAACGTGATGGGAATAGGAATGCCCGGACCGTATTCGTCGGAAGGCTCGATCAGCGATGCACGCGAACTCGCAACAAACCTGGGAATCAGATTTGAAGTTCTGAAGATTACCGAGATATTCGAGAGCTACAAGTCTGCTCTTCGTGTCCTCTTCAAAGATCGTGGCGAAGACGTTACCGAGGAAAACATTCAGTCCCGCATCCGGGGTTCACTGCTGATGGCGTTGTCAAACAAGTTCAATGCCCTGGTTTTAAGCACTGGCAACAAAAGCGAGTTCGGAGTCGGCTACTGCACCCTTTATGGCGACATGGCGGGTGGGCTCGCCGTCATTGCAGATGTTCCCAAAACTCTGGTCTATCGCTTGAGTCGTTACGTTAATTCTCGGAAATCCGTCATTCCACAAGCCACGCTGGAGAAGCCGCCGTCGGCCGAGTTGAGGCCCGGCCAGAGAGATACCGACTCGCTCCCGGATTACGAAGTGCTCGATGCTATTCTTGAGGACTACGTGGAGGATTCGCGTTCGGCGGAGGAGATTTCAAAAAATCACGGATTTGAGCTCGCGCTGGTCAAGGACGTAATCCGCATGGTGGAACGTACCGAATATAAGCGACAACAAGCCGCGCCGGGAATCAAGATTTCTCCCAAGGCATTCGGTTATGGGCGACGTTTTCCAATCGCGGCGAAGGCAGACATCTGATTCATTCTTGTGGAGCATGGGCGGGCCCTCGGCACACGATTCAAAAAGGAAAAACATGCGCAATCGATTGACATTGGTTTTATCTTTGTTGGTCCTCCTGAGTTTCGGCTTAGCCCAGCAGAAGCCGGCAACCAAAAGTGCTTCGAAGAGCCAGCTTGGAACTCATGCAACGCCAAACCTGCCCTCGGAAGAGGAAGTCAATGCCTTCCTGCAGCAGACCTTTGGCTACGATCCACAACTGAGCTGGAAAATTACTGCGATCAAACCGAGCGCCGCTGAGGGGCTTGCCGAGGTGAACGTTCTTATCAGCAGCCCTCAGGGCCAGGGCGAACAAAAATTCTTTGTCAGTGAAGATAGAAAGCACGCCGTTGTGGGTGACATTATTCCTTTCGGTCCCCATCCTTTCGAGCATGCGCGCGAGGTTCTGGAAAAGAAGGCCAACGGACCCTCACGTGGCCCTGCAAATGCGCCGGTGACAATCGTCGAATTCAGCGATCTGCAATGCCCACATTGCAAAGAGGCTAATCCTACAATCGAGCGGCTTCTGACCGAAAATTCAAACATTCACTTCATTTCGCAAAATTTTCCTTTGCCTATGCACAACTGGGCCATGAAGGCGGCCGAGTACGCGGATTGTGTCGGTCGATCTTCCAACGAGGCCTACTGGAAATTCGTAGATGCTGTATTTGAGGCGCAGGCGCAGATCACAGCCGATAATGCCGATCAGCAGTTGACCGATATCGCGGGGAAATCCGGTGCAAATGGACCGGAAATCGCGACCTGCGCTGGTAAGTCGGAGACGGAGTCTCGGGTACAAGAATCGATCACCCTGGGCAAGTCTTTGGATGTGAATTCGACGCCGACTTTGTTTATCAATGGAAGACCGGTTGGGGTGAGCGGGAACAACTACGAAGTGTTGAAGGAGATCGCGGATTTCGCGGCCAAAGAAAAATAGCAGCTATTTCGGAATGTAGACTTCGGTATTCTCTCCCATGCTGCGCCGGGTAATGTGGGGAGTGATCACGACCAGCAATTCATCGTCCTCAATTTGCTTCTCGTTTGTTGCAGTGAGCTTGTTCAGCCCGGGGACTTGACTCAGTCCCGGAATGCCCGCCAGATCGCGAGTCTCACTGTGACTGACTTGGCCTGCCACGATCGCCGGCTCGCCGTCTTGAAGATTGATGCTGCCCTTATATTCCCGATTTCCGATAATCGGTACGCCGTTGATCGATTGACCGGCGAGAGCTTTCAGATCAATCTCCAGTTGCAATTCCACATTCCTATCGGCCGTGATTGACGGCTTGGCTTTCACCGTGAGCCCGAGGTCTTCGTAGTTGAAAGAAGGAAATGCGGCCTGGAAGCTGTTGTTCTGGATGACTTGCGAGATGGCTGCACTATTAAACACGGGCGCGAAGCTGGCGTTGAGAATGGGATATCGCGATCCCATGCGGAAAGTAGCTTCATTGCCTTGCGTTGCGCGCAATGTTGCCTGATCGAGCGTCTTGACCCATCCCTCGTTTAGCGACAACTGGGCGGAAAGCTGATCGAGGCTCACTCCTGTCAACGTTTTGCCGCCTCCGAATGTCGCGAGCGGCTGGCTGAAAATCGAATTCTGCTGGCTTTGCAATTGCGCAAGCAGCGCAGACAGTGCAGTGTTATTTGCCTGGTTGATGCCCCCGCTTGAAATTAACTGGTTGATCAAGTCCTGGATATTTTGGCCACCCAACGCCGCAAGCGCCCCGGCCGGAATGTTGAAAAGATTGAAATCGTTCGGAATATGCACACCGATATTGCGGGCGAAGGTGTGGCTCACTTGGTAGATATGAACATCAAGCATCACCTCGGGCCGGTTACTATCGAGGCTTTCCAGGAAACGAGTGGCTGCGTCCAATACCGGCTGAGGTGCTTTCACAACCAGAGAAGAAGTGACTGCATTTGGCGTAACGTACCGGATCTCAAACAAATTCCGCAGAAGATTGACGATTCCCGACATCGTGCCCGGTGCGTCTGATCCCGTTCCTCCGCCGCTGTTCATTCCGGGCATATAGAACGTGCGCATGGCCATGCGCTCGTAGAGTCGATGGTTTTCGGGCGTGTCCTGGAGCAGCAGAATCTGCTTCTCACTTACCGGTGTCCAGAAAGTCTTCGTCACGTCGCCGGCAATCATCATGGCTTTGAAAAAATCGACATTGTCGACGTCAAAGCGAACTCGTCGGGAGGGGACCGAATCGTCGAGCTGCGCGGAAATTCCGTAAGAACCCGCGATCACGGTCAGCAGCTCTTTGCTGTCGCCACGGAAGTGAAAGCTTGCCAGATTTTTTGACGGGAAGAGGCGGATCTCCGGGGATTGATCGACGATTGAAACCGGAGCTTCAGGTTCAGGCACCGCGTCGCCCACAGCATCACGAACCCGCTGCTGCGCGAACTGGTTCGTGGGATCAAGACTGATGGCATTGCGAAAATCTGCCAGCGCCTCGACCTGCTTGCCGCCATCCAACTCTGCATTTCCCCGTTGAATGTGGTTGTAGACCAGTTGCTGCTTCGCCACTTCGCGGGCCGTGACATATTCGAGGTTCCGCGGTACCAACGAGGCGGCCTGCTGGAACTCTTTATATGCCTCGTCCGGAGCATCCTTTTGCAGCTTCAGACCGCGTGAAAATGCTTCTTTGGCTTGCTTGAGGTCGTGTTTGGAAGGGTTACACTGGGCATCGCTTGCAGACGGCGGGCACGGAAGTAGGGGTGAAGCAGCTTTCTCGTCTCCGAAAGCTGATACTACCAACAGCGCAACAACGCAAAACGCAGCCCACCGCATCTGACGATTGTAATTGGGAACATCCACTTGTAATCCAGGTTTCAAGTGATACCTGTACTTTCGGGGAACGCCGGTAGCTTGGAAACTTGCCGGTTTAAGGCGTATAAAAGTTAGTTGCGGCGTCGTTTTTCGTCTCTCATGCGGCCACAACCAATTCATCCATCCAGCGAGGAAAAATGTCCAGCCTGACTATGACGCACGCGCCCAAAGGGCTGGAGGGCGTGGTCGCGACGACTTCGAAAATCTGCTACATAGACGGTGACCAGGGAGTTCTGGCCTACCGCGGCATTGATATTCACGAACTCGCCGACCACTCCACGTTTGAAGAGACCTGCTATCTCCTTTGGAACGGCGAACTCCCGACCAAGAGCGAGCTAAACAGCTTGCATGAGCAGCTAGCGGCAGAGCGCAAGCTGGATCCGGCGATCATTGATATGCTTCGCAGGCTGCCAAAGGGTGCAATGCCCATGGACGTACTGCGCACTGCTGTGTCGGCGCTGGGTCTTTACGATTTCGAAGAAAAGAAGAACGACCACGACGCCAACGTCCATAAAGCCATCCGCCTCACCTCGCAGATCGCGATGATCGTTGCCGCTTACGATCGTCTGCGGAAAGTAAAAGATGTAGTTAAACCCGATCCGAAGCTTTCACACGCAGCCAACTTCCTGTTGATGCTGAACGGTGCACCGCCTTCGCAAACCGCCGAACGTGCGCTTGACATCGCTCTTATTCTTCATGCGGACCATGAGTTAAATGCTTCCACCTTCGCCGCTCGCGTGACTGCCGCAACCCTTTCCGACATGCACTCGGCCATTACTTCGGCAATCGGCGCGTTGAAAGGCCCGTTACACGGGGGCGCGAACGAAGCCGTATTTCACATCCTTGAAGAAATCGACCGCCGTGGAGCTGATCCGGTTGAGCACATTCGCGGCATGTTGGCCCAGAAAAAGAAAATTTCCGGCTTCGGCCATCGCGTCTATCACACCGAAGACCCCCGGGCCACGCACCTGCGCAAAATGTCAGAAGACCTCTGCAAATCCAGCGGACAGTCGAAGTGGTTTGAGATGTCGCGCAAGATCGAGCAGTTCGTAAAGTCGGAAAAGAAGCTGAACGCGAACGTCGATTTCTACTCGGCTTCGACTTATCACGTGCTCGGAATCGACGTGGATCTGTTCACGCCAATTTTCGCAGTGTCGCGAATCAGCGGCTGGAGCGCGCACGTAATCGAACAGTTGGATGACAATCGGCTGATCCGGCCGCGGGCCGATTATGTCGGACCTGCTTACCCGCAACGCTGGGTACCTATGGACCAGCGCTAAAGACCAGCGCTAGTCAAATCAGCTTATTAATGGACTATCTGTGAGCCGGCCCTCCTGCCGGTGCTCCGCCAGCGTGCGAGCTTGGCATTGACGGTGCAGGCGCACTATGAGAGCTGGGCATCGACGGTGCGGAATGTGAACTCAGCCCCGATCCCCCTGCACCGGAGTGAGCGGCTGAGCCCCTCGAAGCTGCGTTCGTTCCCGCAGGACCTCGCCCCATTCCAGTTCCCGTCCCGGTCATCGCAACAGACGGCGTTGATATCCGTTGACTGACGGAGCCTCGAGTCTCAACTTTTTGCGACATCTTTCCCAGATTGCGAATGTCTCCTCGAGGTACACCCAATCCCGCCGAATTATTTCGCACTACTAACTTCTCACCCGAGAAAACCGACGCCGGCCCACGATTCACTACAAGCGTCCTGGTTCCACTTACCGGAGGGCGAGGTGGCACAAAAGTTTTGGGTGCGTTTACCACAACCGGCTGTGTGTAGACCGGTTGCCAAACGCCGCCTGGTTGCCAAGCCCATCCGCGGCCCGGAATAAATACCCACGATCCCGAATGATACGGCGTCCATCCCCATGGATACGCGGAAACCCAGCCAAACCCCCAGCCTGGGAAGTATGTCCAGGCACCATCCATGAACGGGTCCCATCCAACTCCGACGAAATACGGCTGCCACAACATTCCATAACTCGGGTAATCAAAAAAGCTGCCGTAGTAGGAAAGATCAGTCATACCGTAAGCGTAAGGTGAATAGTTGTTGTTGGACTTCATTGCGTAGCGGGTGTGATATTCGTTCTGCTGATCGTCCCATTCGTCCCACGGTTCACGATGAATATTCTTTGCGAGCTGATATTGAGCGCTGCCCGATATTTCGAAAGTCAGGGTCTGGTTCTTCTTGAGTTCGACCGTACCCGAGGGGCCATCTACTTGAGCCCCCCCCTTAAAGAGCGCGATTGACGAGAGCGGATTTCCGTAATCGATGCGCAAGTGCGCTGCCTGGCTCAGACTGACTTTCCCTCCGCCCACACTCAAGGAAAATTCAGCATCTTTCGAACCGGCGAAGGTTACGTACACCGTACCGGCTGAAACGTTGATGTCGGAAGCCTTGATTCCCGAATCGCGCAACGACAGAGTGGTGAACTCAACGGCGCTTCCGGGGACAATGCGCAGAGTGCTCCCATCCTCGAACTCGATTTCCGCCCGCCCGTCATCTTCTGTCTTGAGCTTCATTCCTTCCACGATCGGCAGGTTGACCATCGCCTTTTGATAGTCCTTTGAATCGGAGCGTGACACCAATACGCTGCCATCCATATAGCTCAGGCGCACAATCCGCACGTGAGAATCCGCCAGAAGGGGAAACGACATCGCAAGCGACAACAGAACGACTAGAGAAAAGCGGGGAATTCGGAACCTGGGGCTAGACATAAATGCCTCCGAGAGCACACGCTTAATTAGAGCACTTTTGCGGATAGTTTGTTGTCTTTTCTCAAACTCCAGAGTAGTTGCCGGGCCGGGACCAGCGCGCAGGGAACACTGAAGCTAAAAAAGGGGTGCCAGAACCAGCTTAATGTGGCACCCCTGCGGCCCTAGCGCTATTTTCCGCCGCGAGTCGCAGCGTCGGCTTCCAGGGCAAGCTCGCGCATTACTGCGAAAAACTCCGGCGATTGGCCAATGAACAGCCCCATGTCGGTGAGGAATTTAACCACACCCATAGCTGCTCCCTTTGTTTCCGTTGGCCGTATTACGGAACATCTTGGAAGTTTCCGACTGATGAAAGGGCAGGGCTCGGGCATGATCAGATTGGTTTGAAATAACTGTCCTCCGAACGGAGGAGCGTTTAGATCGGGGAAGGTCAATCCGTTGGTAGGATCCGTCAGGGGCGGAGCATTCCCAGCCTTGTCCGACCAGGTCTGGAAGTGCATGGTCTCGGTCGGGCCAATGCTGATGAGAATTCTCAGGACCTCGACGCTGGTTGCTCGCTGTGCGAGCGATGGATATAAGCTGCTTCCGCCCTGCTCGATCGTGGGCATATGGAATCCCGCGGTATTGGCGATTGCCTGAATGTGGTCTTTGGGTTCGAGGTCATCGTCAGTCCTTGGAATTGCGGTGAATTGACCCTTCGCCAAATCTGGAACCGCCTGAGGGAATTTGAAGGTGGGATCGAGGTCAGGGTTGTGGGCGCTCGAGCGGTAGCGTGTCCACCAACTGGTATCGAGCGTGAGCTGCATCAGGTTGGTCAGCCTCGGCTTTCCGCTTGAGCCTGTCGCCGTGCTGCCGGGAAGCACACGGAATTGTTCGAGGCTTACGGGGTCTGCGCCTTTTGATTCCAGGTACTTATTCAAAAAATCCTGATGGGTGAATTCATCGTCTGTGTTGTCGTGGATGTATTGCGCAAAGTCGGAATCCAGCTTTTGCAGTTTGGCTGTGTAAATGGGATTCCCGGTGCCACTCGGCAATTCGTTATCTTGAATGCCCCCTAGTTCGTTGTACTGCACCCAAAAATCTGTTTCCAAAATTTCAGCCGCCGCCGCAAACCGAAGCAAGGCCGCGTCGCCTTTGGTTAAACTGCCACTGTTAACGGGATCGTTCTGGTCTGCGAAAACCGGCGAGCCGCTGGCCAGCAGTGCCGTGCCAAGAGTTGCAGTTCCGGCGGTGGCAACACTTTTTTTGATGAACGAGCGCCGGTCTACAGAATTTTTCGATTTGTTGAGCAGGTCTTTCATGCGGTACTCCTTCAAGAATTCATCGTGCGCACAGACCGGAGTTGCAGGCTAAGGCACGATCGGTAAGCTGAACTTAGTCCAGCAATTCTTAGGAAATGTCACTTGAAAGATTTGCTTGTGTAATTTGTTAGTCGAAGAAATGTCAGCAGAGTTGCTTGGTACCGGTTGAGTTGTCCCCGAGCGCGACTGTGAGTGCGGAATACAATAGAGATATGAGGCGAGTCTACCTCGACAACAACGCAACCACGCCGGTATTGCCGGAAGTATTCGAGGCGATGCGGCCGTATTTTGTCGAGCACTTCGGCAACGCGTCTTCTATCCATCACCATGGGCAGGAGACACGCGCCGCTGTGGAACGCGCGCGCGAATCTGTCGCAGCTCTGCTGGGTTGTCGTCCGGCGGAGGTCGTATTTACGAGTGGTGGCACCGAAGCTGACAATCTGGCGATTTTCGGTCTGGTACGGCCCGGCGACCATGTAGTCACGTCGACGATAGAACATCACGCCGTGCTCAATTCGTGTAAGCATTTGCAAGAACGGGGAATTGAAGTCACATTTGTAGGGGTGGACGGCCGTTGCCTGATTGATCCCGGCGATGTGCGGCGCGCTCTGCGCCCCAATACAAAGCTCGTCACCATCATGATGGCGAACAATGAGACCGGAGTCGTACAGGCGGTTTCAGAGATTGGAACAACCTGCGCCGAAGCTGATGTCTACTTTCATACCGACGCGGTGCAAGCTGCCTCGAAGATTCCAATTCGCGTGAAGGAAATTGGTTGCGATCTGCTTTCGATCTCCGGCCATAAGTTCAACGCGCCGCAGGGTGTCGGAGCGCTTTATGTTCGAAAGGGAACGACTCTCGAGCCCCGCTTCTTTGGTGGAAGTCATGAGCGCTCGCGACGCGCAGGAACGGAAAATGTTCCCGGGATTGTGGGTCTGGGGACAGCCGCAGAGCTGGCACGTAAGGGATTGGAAAGCGGCGCGGATAATGCGATGGCAGCATTGCGGGATCGACTTGAGTCGTCAATTCTGGAGCAAGTCGATGCGGCAGGCGTAAACGGCGCAGGTGCTCCGCGTGTTCCGAACACGACGAATATCTATTTCGACTACATTGAAGGCGAAGCGCTGATTATCGCGCTCGATCTGAAAGGCCTTGCGGTCTCAACCGGGGCGGCCTGTTCTTCCGGCGCGATTGAGCCATCACATGTGCTCACCGCAATGGGTTTGCGCCCCGATCGCGCCCGCGCCAGCATCCGCTTCAGCCTGGGGAAGCAAAACTCTGCCGAGGACGTGGAGTTCGCGATTCAATTGATTCCCGGAGCGATCACGCGATTGCGTGAACTCTCGCCTTTGTACAACAGACAACCCGTGTAGCGCCGGCCTCGGCCCAAGCTTCACGAGCCACGCACCAATTACAAGTACAATAACGTTATGGATGCAGGTAGAATGCCTCGCCTGTGCTTTCAATTCTGAGTCCAGTGGCTGACACCAGGACCATCGCCGTTGCTATGTCGGGAGGAGTCGACTCCTCGACCGTTGCGGCTATGCTGCGCGCTGAAGGCCACAACGTCGTGGGCCTCACCATGCAGCTCTGGAACCAGCGTCGCCTTGCCGGTCGCGAGGGCATGCCTGAGGCCGTGACCGGCCGCTGCTGCTCGCTCGATGATGTCTACGATGCCCGCCGGGTCGCCGAGACCATCGGCATTCCTTATTACGTCGTCAATCACGAGGACCGCTTTGAGCGCGACGTCGTGCGGCCGTTTGTCGAAGAGTATCTGTCAGGCCGTACGCCGATTCCGTGCAGCCTCTGCAACAATCACCTGAAGTTCGATCAGTTGCTCACCGTGGCGCAGCAGATCGGCGCCGATGCGGTCGCGACCGGCCATTATGCGCGCGTAGACTTCGACGACAAGGCTGGCCGCTGGCTGCTGAGCCGCCCGACAGATCGGTCAAAGGACCAGACGTATTTTCTTTTCGGACTCACACAGGAGCAGCTCAGCCGCACGTTGTTTCCACTCGGCGGGATGACCAAGCCTGAGGTGCGCGAGCTCGCGCGCAAGCACGGCTTGGCGCTTGCCGAGAAGCCCGATTCGCAGGAGATTTGTTTTGTCCCCGGAGGCGACTACAAGAAATTTCTCGACGCCTACCTGGCTGAGCAGGGCGACTCGCTTCCGGATACAGCGGGCGAGCTTGTGACAACGGATGGACGCATCATCGGGGAGCATGGCGGCATTCACAACTTCACCGTCGGTCAGCGCAAGGGGCTGGGCGTCGCGACCGGCTCACCACTTTACGTTTTGCAGATCAAGGGAAACAGCCGCCAGGTGGTCGTGGGCGAGCAGAAAAATTTGTATTCGCGCACGTTGTTGGCCAAAAGAACAAATTTAATCTCCATCGATGATCTGGGTGACCCAATGCAGGTCAGAGTGAAGATTCGCCATCGCCACGAGCCTGCCGGCGCGACGATTGAAAAAACTGGCGCAAGTGAAATTCTGGTCACATTTGACGAGCCGCAGCGCGCGATCACTCCGGGGCAGGCTGCCGTTTTCTACGACGGAGATGTAGTCGTGGGTGGGGGCTGGATTACTTAGTTCCTATGTCATTCCGGGGCGTCTCGCTCGCGAGGCAACGAGGAACGCTGGTTCGTGATGAATAGTAGATTCCCCGCCGCTGAAGCGGATGGGAATGACCAGGGTCCCGAGCACAGAAGAAACTTATGCCACCTTTTCGCCTCATCGAATACAAAGACGCCAGCGCCGAGGTCCGCGCCGTTTATGACGACATCATGACAACCCGAAAGACCGACTGGATCAATAATTTTTGGAAGGCCCTGGCCAACGATCCTGTCACGTTGAAGCGCACATGGGAAGACATCAAGCAGATCATGGCGCCCGGTGCGCTCGATCCGTTGATGAAAGAGTTGATCTACGTAGCCGTGAGCGTCAGCAATCAATGTGGCTACTGCATTGCCTCGCACACCGCTTCTGCACGCAAACAGGGTATGACGGACGACATGTTTCGCGAGCTCATGGCTGTGGTTGGAATGGCGAATGAAACCAATCGGCTCTCGGCCGGATACCAGATCGAAATTGACGAGCAGTTCAAGGTATAAATATGGCCCATCAATTCAGCACCTCATACATCGAAGATTCGCTCTCCCTTTTTCGCTATTACAAAAAGCTTGGCGAAGGAGCCATGGAGCAGGTCTCTGACGAACAATTGTTCACGGCCTTCGATGAAGAGATGAACTCAATCGCTATCATCGCCAAGCACATGGCCGGCAACATGCGCTCGCGTTGGACTGACTTTTTAACCAGCGACGGCGAGAAACCCGACCGCAATCGCGATAGTGAATTTGTCGCACCGCCAAAAACGCGCGAGGAATTGATGCGTTTATGGAACGACGGCTGGTCACGAGTCTTTGAAGCCCTGGAGCCGCTTTCAGATTCCGACCTCGATCGCAAGGTGTTCATTCGCGGCGAGGCGCATTCGGTGATGCAGGCTATAAATCGCCAGATCGCGCATTATTCCTACCACTGCGGCCAGATGATTTTCCTGGCCAAGCAATTGAAGGGAACCGCTTGGAAATCGCTGAGCGTTCCGCGCAACAAGTCCGCAGAATTCAATAAACGCGTGCTCGCCGGGGAAGCCAGCCAGCGATAGCTTTGGCGCTGTTCCGGCAGCACTCCGACTAGGCAACCAATCGCAGCCGCGCTTGCAACTAACTAATTAGTTGTTACCTTTTTGAGCTTCGGTGGTGTAGAAAGCAAAGGGTTTAAGGTGCCTCGTAGACAATCAGCCACACTGACGGAAGCGGAACTCCGCATCATGAACGCGCTCTGGCAAAAGGGACCCGGGACGGTCCAGCAAGTTCTTGACTGGCTTCCAGAAAAACCGGCCTTAGCCTACAACTCCGTCTTGACCACAATTCGAATACTCGAGAAGAAGGGTTACGTCGGCCATCTCAAAGACGGCCGTGCGCACGTGTACCAGCCGCTGATAGACCAGCAGGAAGCGAGCCGTTTCGAGATACGTCATCTGGTTGGACGCTTTTTCCGCAATTCGCATGAGGCCTTGTTGCTGAATATCCTCGGTGATGAAGAGATTGATGAAGAGGAAATAAAGCGGCTGCGAGACATGTTGAGGGCTGATTCGACTTCCTCGTCCAATCGACAAGGTGGCCCGCGATGATGGCCCTCGATTTCCAGACTCTTGCCCAGACTGCTGCCAGCCGTGGCCTCAACACGCTGTGCGAGGGGTTTGCAATAACCGGTTTGAGCTGGATTGCACTGCGATGGAGTGGAACCCGCAACTCGATGACCCGCTTTGCCGTCTGGTTCTCGACCCTCCTTGTCGTAGTTATGCTGCCGCTACTTACACCGAGCGAAGGCCCCGGCTTCAACTTACATGCGTCTTTGGTTTTTTCGAGTGGGTGGGCAGCATGGCTGCTTTTCATATGGGCACTGATTGCAGGCTGCCTGCTACTACGTGTGGGACTTTCGTTGTTGCATGTGGCTCGCATTCGTAAACAGTGCCGTGAAATCGAACCGGGCTTGCATCCCGAATTGCTCGAACTCCAGTCGCAAGTCTCTTGCTCCCGCCGTATCCGCTTTCTTGTTTCCGATTCTCTCCGCCTTCCCGCCGCCCTTGGTTTTTTCCGTCCCGCGGTGGTACTGCCCTCATGGGCTTTGGTCGAGCTTTCTCCAGAGGAGCTGAAAGCGGTTGTGTTGCACGAGTTGGCACATATTCGGCGCTGGGATGACTGGACGAATCTGATGCAGAAGATTCTCAAGAGCGTGTTCTTCTTTCATCCGGCAGTGTGGTTTATAGATGGCCGGCTCGCGCTCGAGCGCGAGATTGCATGTGACGACCTGGTGCTTGAGCAAACGGCGAACGCAAAGATCTATGCGGCATCATTGGTTTCAGTAGCAGAAAAGGTCATCGCGGAAAGAATGCGCATGGGCAAAGCCTTGGCACTTGCGCAAACTGTGCTGGGCCGGGTGCGAGAGCTTTCTATTCGACTTGCGCAGATACTTGACGTCAACCGTCCCCGCTCAGTGCCTGGCTGGAAGCCTGCGTCGGCAATGATCGGTGCATTGGCTATGGTCGCAGTTGGAAGTGCTCCATACGTCCCCGAGGTGGTTTCATTTCGCAGTCCCACCAATTCGGGCATGGTGAGCGCATCATCGATTGATCGAGCAACATCGGCAATTGCGATCCCGGCGAAGTGGGTGGAGAAGAGCACGCCGGTCGTGGCGAGCGCCGTGAGCCCGAATTCTCAAAATCGTTCGCGGGTAGCTTCGGTCCCGCAACACAAATCGAACGGAATGGTGATTCCGGCGAAGATGAAAGCGCCCAACCAGAACCGTTCGCCACGCGTCACCATGGCCAAGTCATCCGACCGCACAACAGAGGAAAGAACCTTGCTGGTGATTCGCTCTACTCCATTCGACGCGGATGGGGCGGCGCTCTGGACACTTTCCGTATGGCGAGTTCGCGGCATGAATGGTGAACAGATTCAAATCGTAATGAATTCAATTTGAGTGGAAATTTTTTTGTAATCACAAACTAAATAATTAGTTGTAAAGGAGAATGAAGATGAGTTGGTTTGAAGCAATCAAGAAAAAGCTGACGCGGCGCTTGATCATACCCGCGGTGGCGATCGTGACTACCGTCTCACTGGGGACATACGAATTTGCCAAGCCGGCAAGTGCGGCGGCGCCCGCTCCAACCCCGGCCGCAGCCCCACTTGACGACAATAGCGTAAGCGCACTGCTTGCACTGGATCACGCGATGGAAACGCTGGCGGCGCGAGTCACGCCAGCGATTGTCAACGTGACCGTCACCTCTAAAACGTCGCCCGATAACAACGACGCCGAGGAACAACAAAATGGCGAGAACGGCGATGACTCGAATGGCCTACAACAATTCTTCGGGCCATTCTTTGGTCCATTCGGCAAACGCTTTCAAATGCAGCCGCAACAGCCACAAATTGAACACGGGCTCGGAAGTGGTGTAATTATTTCGCCTGACGGCTACATTGTAACCAATAATCACGTAGTCGACGGCGCGACTGACATTCGCGTAACGCTGCACGACCGCCGGATCCTGGCCGCGAAACTGATCGGCCGCGATAAGCTGACCGACCTGGCGGTCATTAAAGTGAATGCAGCCGACCTACCCAGCGTCCCGTGGGGCGACTCGACTCAGCTCCACCCCGGACAAAGTGTGCTGGCATTCGGCAATCCGCTCGGACTTCGCTTCACTGTGACGCGCGGAATCGTGAGCGCCTTGAATCGTCCGAATCCATATGCCCAGGATCGCCGTTCCCCTGGCGAGTTCATTCAGACCGATGCAGCCATCAACCCTGGAAACTCTGGTGGCCCGCTGGTGAATGCCCGCGGGGAAGTCGTCGGCATCAACACCTTCCTGATTTCTGAGACTGGCGGATTTTCCGGCATGGGATTTGCCATTCCCACACAGATCGTTCGCCCAACCGTCGCTGCTTTGATCAAGAACGGCAAAGTCGAGCATGGTTACATCGGTATCGGCATTGCTGACGTTACGCCCGACGAAGCGAAGTTCTTCAACGTGAAGACTGCGACCGGCGCGGTTGTG
The DNA here is from genome assembly GCA_035651555.1 of Terriglobales bacterium. Lineage (GTDB taxonomy): Bacteria > Acidobacteriota > Terriglobia > Terriglobales > Acidobacteriaceae > Gp1-AA145. The sequence goes on along the minus strand of DASRFL010000037.1, from coordinate 158,855 downwards.
AGCCAGGTTGAACCCGATTCGCCTGGGGAAAAGGCGGGTCTGAAGGTCGGTGACGTGATCACCGATCTTGATGGCAAGCCAGTCAACGATGCCGGTGAACTCCAGGTGGAAGTTGGGCAAAAGCAGCCTGGCAGCAAACTTGATCTCACGGTCATGCGCGATGGCAAGAGCATGCAGGTTCCGGTAACGCTTGAGGCCATGGGCGCTCGCGACAAAGGCTCCGAAACCGCCAGCGCAGAGAACGGAAAACCACGGTGGGGAATCGGTTTGTCTGACCTTACGCCGGACGTGCGGCAGCAGGTGCAAGCTCCGAGCGACGTTCATGGGGCCGTGGTCCAGCGCGTTGTTCCCGGCAGCTCTGCCGATGACGCCGGACTGCAACGCGGTGACATCATCACGGAAGTAAATCGTCACCCGGTGCATTCGGCAGCTGACGTTCAACGAGAACTGGCGAATACGCCGAAAGGTGGAGACGCGCTGGTTCTGGTTTGGTCTCCTAATGGCGGAAGTACCTTCCGCGTGCTGCACCCGACGCAAGGGTAAGTCACAATTGACCAGTGACGGGCGGGAACGCCCGTCACCCCACAATTGACTCTCGTTGGATAAAGAGAATGCCGTTCCAAAAAGGAGCGGCATTTTTTCGAGCGCGCGAAAACCATCCACTGGGCGAAAAGGCGGTCTTCCGCTAAGTTTTCAAAAGCTGCCCGTTTCCCCGGCGCTGCTGGTCATGTAAGATTCCGTTTCCAAGATGCCAACTTTCTACGATCGTTTCATCGAATGCGCCGAACGCTGGCCCGGGAATGTCGCTGTCGAGGTGCAGCGGACTGACGGGCTCGAAAGCTACACGTACGCCGAGTTGCGGCAAATGGCGGAGTCCGTCGCATCGTGGCTTGCGGCGAGTGGCATTCAGGCGGGCGATCGCATTGCCATTCTGGCGGACAATCATCCGCGATGGGTAGCGGCGTATTTAGGGATAATCGCGGCCGGGGGGACGACGGTACCACTCGACACGGCATATCATGCGGATCAGGTTGCGAAGTTGCTCAGGGACAGCGGTAGCGTGCTTCTGATCTGCGATGAGAAGCACGAGCAGGTGGCGAAAGAGGCGGCGGAGGGGACGCAGGTTGGTATTGTCTTAACCAATTTTCAAACAGGGTCGATGGCGCCCGGGACACCACAGTCAAAATTTGAAACGGATTTCGACAGTATCTTTGCGCAATACGCGCCGGGATTTCAGCCGGTCCCGCGCGGCCAGGAAGATCTGGCCTCGATGCTGTACACGTCAGGTACGACTGCAGATCCTAAGGGCGTGATGCTCACGCATGCGAACCTGCTGGCGGAAGCCGATGCGGTTTTCGCATGGGCACATATTGGACCGAACGATGCTATTCTCGGCGTGCTGCCACTGTTCCACGTGCTCTCGCAGATGGCGAACTTGCTCCTGCCGTTGGTGGCAGGCACCCGGGTAGTTTATCTCTCCACCTTGAACACAACTGAATTGCTGCGTGCATTACGAGAGCGCAAGATAACGGCTTTCGCGGTGGTACCGCAATTTTTCAATCTGATCCACGAACGGATTTTCAAAGAGGTGCAACAGCGCGGATTTCTGGCGCGGTTCGCGTTCAAGCGGCTGGTGCGCGTAAATGCCTTTTGCAGGACCTTCGGCATAAATCCCGGCCGCGCGTTCTTTCGCAAGATTCACAACCTCTTCGGCGACCGCATGCGGTACCTGGTGACGGGAGGGTCGCGTTTTGATCCTCAAATTGCGCGCGATTTTCACATGCTGGGAATCGACGTGCTGCAAGCGTACGGACTGACCGAGACGTGCGGCGGCGCGTTCGCCAATTCGCCGGGAGAGAACGTCATCGGCTCCGTAGGCAAGCCGTTAAACGGAATCGAAGGAAGAATTCTCGATCCGCAACCTACGGACGACGGCTCGCCGGCGAGTGGAGAAATCCTGATTCGTGGTCCGATTGTGATGAAGGGATACTGGAACCGGCCGGATGTGACGGCGGATGTGCTGAAAGATGGCTGGCTGCACACGGGTGATCTTGGCTATTTCGATGAGCGCGGGAATCTTTTCATCACGGGGCGTAAGAAGGACGTGATCATTCTCGCGAATGGGAAAAATGTTTATCCCGAGGAGATCGAGGCGCACTATCTGCAAACGCCATTCATAAGAGAACTGTGCGTCATGGGCATTGCGGAGGGTGGACAAGAGAAGTTGTATGCAGTGATTGTTCCGAACTTCGAAGTGCTGCGGCAAAGGAAAGTTGTGAACGCTAAAGAAGTAATTCGCTTCGACGTGGAAGGGCTTTCCGCAAAGCTGGCGTCGACTAAGCGACTTGGTGGCTACGAGATCTGGCAGGAGGATTTGCCGCGCACGACCACCCGCAAGCTCAAGCGCTTTGAAATTGAAAAGCGAGTCCGCGCAGGGAAGCGGGAGCAAACGGGTGAGCTGAGCTTTGTCAGACCGCTGACAGAAGAAGAAACTGCGTGGCTGGAGCGAGCCGATGTTCAACGCGCGCTGAAGGTAATTCGCGAATATGCAGTCGGCAATCCCGAACAGATTCGGCCGGCAGATAACCTCGAACTTGATCTGGGACTCGACTCCATGCGGCGCGTGGAGTTACTGGTCGCGGTTGAGCAGGAACTCGGAGGACATGTCGAAGAATCACAGCTGGCGAACGTTTACACAGTCCGCGAATTGGTCGATGCCGTTCTCGACAGCACAAAATCGGGCAAGAGTGCCCGACCCACACAGACGTTTGCTGGTTGGGGAGTAGTGCTGCGAGAAGACCCGACCGATCCCGATGCGATTGCCGCCGGAAAGTCTCGCTCGGTAACCGACACGATTTTGTACATCCTGACGCGAGTCGCAAGGCTGATCTGGCGGATGCGCGCCCCTGTCACGTATGAAGGTCTGGAGAATTTGCCAAAGGCTCCCTACCTGTTGTGCTCGAACCATCAGAGCTTTATCGATCCCTTGGTTCTACTCATGATTCTTCCCCGGCGCGTGCTGCTGCACCTTTTTGCAGTGGGCACAAGCGAAGTGTTCGGCACAGGCTTCATGCGTCGAGTAGCCCGCATTCTGCGAGTGGTCGTTGTCGATCCCGATGCGAATCTGATCCCAGCAATGCGTGCGGGTGCATACGGGCTGCGGCAAGGAATGTCACTGATTCTGTATCCGGAAGGCGAACGCAGTATTGACGGCACGCCGAAGACGTTCAAGAAAGGCGCGGCGATTCTTTCTATTCACCTGCAGGTTCCAATTGTTCCGATCGCGATTGACGGCGTGTTTGACGCTTGGCCGCGCGGAAAACCGTTCCAGAGGTTCGCCCCCCTAAAGATGAAGTTCGGTAAGCCGATCCTGCCTCCGCCGGAATCAACGGCGTCGGAAGAAGCTTACGCGAAGCTGACGGCAGAATTGAAAGAGAGAGTAGTCGGGATGTGGGAGGAAATGCGGGACATGAAAGCCACTGGTAAGCCCGCCTGAGGCTTGGCTATGATTAATGACGGAATGAGTGAGCTAAAGGAACTGATAACCAAGGACCCCGATGTGCTCGGGGGTACGCCTGTATTTCGTGGAACCCGCGTGCCGTTTCAAAATTTGCTTGACTATTTGGAAGCCGGCCAAACGATTGACGAATTTCTCGACGATTTCCCCACTGTGAGCCGCCAGGCAGCAGTGAGATCGCTCGAACATGCGAAGGCGCTTGTGCTTGAGCAGCTTTGATGAGAGTCCTACTCGATGAGTGTGTTCCGAGAAAGCTCAAACGCTATTTGCCAGGCCATGAATGTCGGACAGTTCCCGAAGCAGGTTTTGCGGCGAAAAAGAACGGCGAGTTGTTGGCGTTGGCCGAACAAGAAGGCTTCGATGTCTTTCTTACCTTGGACACCGGTATCGAATATGAACAAAATCTGGCAAAGCACAAGATCGCCGTTCTCCTCATCCGTGCCAAGACAAGCCGGCTGGACGACGTTGCGGATTTCACTTCAGAGATATTGAATGCCTTCCGGTCGATCCAGTACGGACAGCTAATCAAAATTGGAAAGTGACGACGAGTGTCCTACTTCGCCCTGGGGTGCGTCTGGTCGTACACGCTGAGCAGGTGCTTCATCGAAAGCTGGGTGTAGCGCTGAGTTGTTGACAGACGCTCATGTCCCAACATCTCCTGGATGGCGCGCAGGTCGGCGCCTTCTTCGAGCATGTGCGTGCCAAATGCGTGACGAAGCGTGTGCGGATGAACATCCGGTGAAAGGCCTTTAGCAACTGCGATCTTCTTTATGATCCGTCCCACGCTGCGGGTTGTTAGCCGGCCTCCACGCTGATTGATTAGCAAAGCTGGCGTGTGCTTGCGGGCTTCTGAAAGCACGAGTTGGCGCGCGAGAAGATAAGATTTCAGAGCTGATCTCACTGCGTCTCCGAATGGAACGTACCGTTCTTTCTTTCCTTTGCCACGAATCAAAATTGCTTCAGCGCTGGATCTCACGTCATCGAGGTTGATGCCAACCAGCTCTGAATTCCGGATGCCGCATCCATACAGGAGTTCGAGCATGAGGTGGTCACGCTCGGGGAAAGAGGCGACCTCGGGCAGGTCGCCGTCGAACACCGAGTTCATCTCCTCGAGGGTAGGGACACGTGGAAGTTTTTTCGGCAGCTTGGGAGTTGAGACAAGCGCCGCCGGATTTTGTTCAACCACTCCCTCCTGGGCCAGCCATCGATAAAGCGACCGTACTGCAGCTAGCGCTCTCGCGACAGAAGTTTTGCTCAGTCCGTTTTCGTAAAGCCTCGAAAGAAAACCGCGAATCGCGATGTGGTCGATATCGCCGAATTTGCGTGTTCCGATATAAGAGGAAAAGGTGGTGAGGTCTTGCGTGTAGGCCTTGATAGTATGCGGCGAAGCGTTCCGTTCGGCCAGGGATTTCAAAAACTTATTTATCACGTGTTGGGCGTTTTTCATTGTCATCAGTTGGCGGTCATTCCCAATTGCTTTAGCGGTAAGGAATGGGATTTGTTAGTAAGGACCAGCAGATTCCTCGTGGTCTCGCAGGCGAGACGCCTCGGAATGACAGAACTATTTCTCCGTGCCTCGGTGGTGAACTCGCGGTCACCTTGCCTTTGCCCGCGGATGATGCTTCTGATACACACTCTTCAACCGGTCGAGCGCCACATGCGTGTAAACCTGAGTTGTTGAAATATCCGCGTGCCCAAGGATCGTCTGCACGGTGCGCAGGTCAGCACCATTTTCGACCATGTGCGTTGCGCAACTGTGGCGCAGCATGTGCGGGCTAGCGTGACGCCCGGTTGAATTCGAAGTCGCGCTTACCATCTGCCACACACGCTGGCGGGTCAGCTTTTTCGCACCGCGCGCGATGAAGAGGTAAGGCGAATTTCGTTTCGACGCAAATTGCGGACGAGACTCGCGAAGATAAACCGCTAGCGCTTCCTGGGCTGAGCGCCCCAAAGGCACAATGCGTTCTTTGTCGCCCTTGCCGCGCACGAGCACATACCCCATATCGAGCTTCAGATCCTCAAGCTTCAGCGAAATAATTTCGGAAACCCGCAGCGCACCCGCATAAAAAACCTCCAGCATGGCGCGATTGCGAAGGGTGAGCGCTTGACTCTGGTTAGCACTAGTTTCCCGGCCGCCAAGCATAGTTTCAATCTCGTCGCGGGCTAAAGATTTTGGGAGAACTTTCCACTGCCTGGGAAGAGGAATGTTCAGCGTGGGATCCCGGTCGATGCGCTTATCGAGAAGCAGAAAACGGTAAAGGTGACGCAATGCGGAGAGTTTGCGGGCTACGGAGCGGCCGTCGACCGAATTCGCGAACAGTTGCTGCAGAAATGCCCGCACGTCCTCGCGGCGAGCGTTTAACAGAGTATGCTTGCTGCGATCGAGAATGGCTGCGAACTGACCGATATCCCGCGTGTAGGCCGAAATCGTAAGTGTGCTCAGACCCTTTTCGACCTTGAGGTAGTCGATGAACGAGGAAAGCACACGGGAATTGGCGTCAGACGTCACGAACTGAGTATGCGCATTATCGGACACTAGAAAAAGTAACGAGCAAGATTCAAGCGCGGATTGCACGGCAGCCGCATGGATCAACAGTGGTCACATCCGCGTTGATGCTTTAATCCGTGGCGACATATTTTCCAGCTCCCTTTAAGACATCCACCGCATAGAGGGCCCCTTGCGGCGTTTCTTCATGTTTGAAGTAAGCGTACGCATCGCGGCCGGCGGCAAGGTGTTCGTGCATGCGAGTGACCATGCCAGCTCGTTCTTCAGGCGGGTATTCGGGCTTGCGATAGCGGTAGTAACAAAAATCAGCGGTAACAACGTCGGGTGTCACACGATCCTCGGTTTCAGCTACGCATAGAGCGCGATTGTGCTGTTTCAGGCAGGAAAAGATGTCATCTGCGAACCACGATTCATGGCGAAACTCGAAGGCCGCTTGAACGCCTCTCGGGATTGTCGCTAGGAATGATTGGAACAACCCAAGATCGGCCTTCATGTTCGGCGGAAGCTGAAACAGCACGGGACCGATTTTCCCGGCGCGCGCAAGCGGTTCGACGCTTGCGATGAATCGAGGCAAGAAATCTTCCGTGCTCTTCAGGCGCTTGATATGTGTGATTACCTGGTGCGCCTTGATCGCGAATCGAAAATTGGCCGGAGTTTGTGCGATCCACTTTTGCGCAGTCGTGTCTTTCAGCAGTTGACGAAAGGTCAGGTTCACTTCAACGGTGTTCAACTGGCTGGCATAGTAGGTGAGGAACTTCGTTTGTGCCAGCTTTTCCGGATAGAACGCAGGCTTCCAACTCGGGTATGCCCATCCGGACGTGCCAACGAAGAGTTGCGCCATTTTAAGAGCCTTTACCGCAGAGCACCCCGAGTACGCCGAGAATTTGTCCCGCCCGATTATATCTTTCGCCGAGATCTGGCCGATTTAGACGCCGCCGAGCTTGCGCGCCGCGCGCTCGAGTTCGGGATTGCACTTTTCTTGTGCGGGATTGTCTTCTGCGCTTGCGCAGCCATTTCGAGCCCTGCCGCAACCGCGTCGGCTTCGCCTTTCCCGATTCCGGGCAGTTTGGGTAATTTTTGTTTGAGTTCGAGCAATGGCGCGAAAAGATCGCCTATCTTCTCGGCACGAGCTAGCGTCTGGTGCGATTCAAAGACGAGCAAGCTGGCGTCCTTCTTCTTCAGGCAATGCTCGACTTCCTCCCATGTGATGGGAGTTGAGACGGTTGGCCTCTCGCGGGCGCGCAGCGCATAGACGCTGACTGTGGTTTTGTGCTCGTCGTTCTGGCTCCAATCAACGAAAATTTTGTTAGTGCGAATCGCCTTTTTCATGTCGGAGACCACAAGCTCGGGATGCTCATTCTCGAGCAGGCGGGCGAGCGCGTGGGCCAGCGGCTTGGTTTCGTCGTAACTGGTTTTTGTGTTCAGTGGAATATAAATCTGCATTCCCTTCGAGCCGGATGTTTTTGGAAAGCTCTGAAGTTTGAAATGTTCGAAAATTGTGCGGAGCCAAATCGCGACCTGGCAACACTGGACGATATTCGCCGGCGGTCCGGGGTCGAGATCAAAGACGATGGACCGCGGACACATGATGTCCTGCGCGACGGAAAGTGAAGGATGTAATTCGATCGAGGCCAGGTTTTCCACCCATATCAGCGTTGGAAGATCGTTACAAAGAATGTAGTTCACATCGCGCTGATTGCCGTGGCTCCATATGGGAACGGTTTTTACCCATTCGGGGCGATATTTGGTGGCGTTCTTCTCGAAAAATGGGGGCTGGTTCACGCCGTTCGGATATCGCTTCAGCGTCAACGGATGGTTCTTGAGATGCGGGATGAGAACCGGGGCGATCCGCGCGTAATAGTCGATGACTTGGCCCTTGGTGAATCCAGTGGCAGGATAAAAGACTTTTTCGAGGTTCGTCAGCTTAAGCTGCTTGCCTTCAATTTCGATGATCTGGTCGCTGGCCATACGAGTCCCGAGGCTTGGATGCAATTAGCACCCATGATGCTACAGACAACAGTGAACCACGAAGGGCACGAAGTCACACGAAGGAAAAAACCCGAAGCTGTTATGCGTTGGCCTTGATCATCTGCTCGGCGTGCTTCAGGGATGTATCGGTCAGCTTGGCGCCGCTGAGCATGCGTGCAATCTCTTCCGTGCGCTCCTCGCCAGTGATGAGCCGAACCGTGGTCCTGGTGCGACCGGAGGCCTGTTTTTTCTCAATCAAATAATGATGTTCCGCGAAAGTGGCGATCTGCGGAAGGTGGGTGACGCAGATGACTTGGTGCGCTCGCGAAAGCTCTTTCAGTTTTTTACCAACAGCTTCTGCAGCGCGGCCGCCGATACCGGTGTCAATTTCGTCGAAGATAAGTGTGCGCTGTGCCGAGCTTCGCTTCCTCGTTGCGCCGGATTCGACACTGGCCTTAAGCGCCAACATGCCGCGCGAGAGCTCACCACCCGAGGCGATCTGATCCAGCGGATGCAGCGGCTCGCCGGGATTGGTGGAAATCAGATACTCGGCCTGATCGAATCCGCTGCGAGTCCAGTTGATCTCTTCATCGGTCCCGCTGATGTCAATGCGGAACTGAGATTTCATCGCCAGTTCATTGATCTCGGATTCGACCAGCTTCTGCAGTTTCTTAGCGGCTTCGTAACGCTTTTTTGAAACTGCCCGTGCTTGCTGCAAGTATTCCTCTGCCGCGAGAGCCAGGTCATTGCGCAATTGCTGCAGAATCTCGTCCTTATTTTCGATTTCTGAAAGCTTGCGAGAGACGTCTGTGCTCAGATTAATTGCGTCTTGCAGAGTCGGCCCGTACTTGCGTTTGAGTCGATCGAGGAGCGCGAGCCGGTCCTCGATTTCAGCAAGATGTTCTGGCGACGACTCAATCTCTCCAGCATAATCGCGCAGACTCCCCCCGACATCTTCCACGCTGATGCGCGCCGACTCGAGAGCGGTGAGCGCTTCCTGGAACTTCGGTTCGTAGCGGACAAGTTCTTCGATCTGCTTCTGCGCGGACCGCAACGTAGCAGATGTCGAGCTTGTGCCTTCATATAAAAGATCGAAGGCGTTCATGGCTGCGCTGTAAATCTTTTCCGCATTCGCGAGCACACGCTTTTCGGTTTCAAGGCGCTCGTCTTCGCCGGCCTGGAGCTTGGCGTCTTCGATTTCGCGCTTCTGAAACGTCCATAGATCGACGAGCCGCAGACGCTCCTGCTCTCCCTGAAGTAGCTCATCGATGCGCGACTTAATCTGCCTCCAACTAGCGAAGGCTTGCTCCATTGTTTCGAGCTGGATACCCGCAAATTGATCGAGCAGCTCCAAACGAACAGCAGCGTCGAAAGAAACCAGCGATTCGTTCTGCGCATGAATGCTGGCCAGATGCGGCGCAAGCTGCTTGAGCAGAGCGACCGTTGCGGGTTGATTATTAACGAAGACACGGCCCTTGCTGGAGATTTCACGGCGAAGGATTACGCCTGAGTCATCCGCGTCGATGCCATTTTCCTCGAAGATGCGATCGACAGCTTTTTCTGATCCTGCCTCGGTTTCAAACACGGCAGATACGACCGCGCGTTCGGCGCCGAATCGAACCACGTCAGGAGAAGCCTTGCCGCCGAGGAGCAGAGCAAGAGCGTCGATCAGCATGGATTTGCCAGCGCCGGTTTCGCCTGTAAGCAGATTCAGTCCAGCACCAAACTCGACCACGACGTTCTCGATGACGGCGAAGTTTTCAAGGCGCAGTTCGACCAGCACGGCTCGTCCTGAGAGCAGAGAAGTTGAGCGCAGGATAGCATGAAAACAAGTGGTCAGTGATTAGTGATTAGTGGCTGGTGTAGGAGTCTTCAGGCTGCTGGCTTGAACTTTAGCAAAATGGCAATCGAGTGTCGTACTTGAGCCTGGAACCCAGAGATTGACGCCTGAGGCCTAGAACCGGATGGCTAAAGCCTAAAGCCTGGAGCCGCTGTTTTCCGCCGCAGGCGCCTTCGCGAAGAGAATTTCGAATACCAGCAGCCCCGCCCCAACCACAATTGCGCTGTCCGCCACGTTGAACGCCGGCCACTCATATGAGCCGAGATACACCAGAAGGAAATCGACTACCCGGCCGCTCAGCAAGCGGTCCCACAAATTCCCCAGCGCGCCGCCCAGGATCAGGGAAAGGCCGACGGCCGTAGCCGTCATGGTATGGCTGCTGCGCCAGAGCAAAGCCGAAACGATGACCAGAGCGATGATCGAAAAGAGGACTAAAAGCGCTATTTTTAACTCCGAAGGCGATTCGGCAAAAAGACCGAAAGCGGCACCTCGGTTTTCGACGTGCGTAATGTAAAAGATGTGCTTGATGACAGTGATGCTGTCATGAAGAGAAATGTCTCTCGCCACCAACCACTTAGTGTATCGGTCGAGCAGCAGGACGCCCAGAGCAATGAGTAGAGTGAATCGGCGCATCAACTATTCTGATTTTATCAGCAGGCAACTAACAGTTGGACAGGCCAGACGGCCCGGAGCCTTCGATTTCCTTCACCACCGGGGTGCAGCGCTCGCATAAAGTCGGGTACTTCGGATCTTCGCCCACCCGCGTCGAATAATTCCAGCAGCGCTCGCACTCTATGCCCGCCGCTTTGGCAACTTCCACCGCGAGATGTCCGGTGCCATTGCGCGATGGCCCACGTTCTAGCTCAACCTGCGACACGATAAAGGCGTAACGCAGATCGGGGCTATACCGCTCAAGCACTGCATAGTAGGGATCGGAAGCAGTGACCTTTACCTGAGCTTCGAGGCTCTTGCCGATTTCCTTCTTGTTTCTGGCCTCCTCGAGCGCTTTTAACACGCTATCGCGGACAGCGAGCAGTTTGGTCCAATCTTCCTCGTGCTTGGGATCATCAACCGGAACGCCTTCGCCGAGAACATCTTTTGCTTCCGGAAATTTCGCAAGGTGAACGCTGGCTGGACGGCCATCCAGCTTCGGTAAGTATTGCCAAACTTCGTCGCAGGTAAAGCTCATAATGGGCGCCAGCAGCCTCGTTAAAGCCTCTCCGATGCGCCAAAGCGCCGTTTGCGCGGCCCGCCGCCCTTGAGATTTCTTACCAAATGTGTAAAGGCGGTCCTTCACGATATCGACGTAGAACGCGCTGAGTTCGACTACCACGAAATGGTTCACGGCGTGATAAATCTTGTGGAACGCGAACTCCTCATACCAGCGGATAACGTCTGCGGCTAGCGTCGAGGCCTTGCGCAGAATGTATCGATCAACCGCCTCGAGCTTGTCAAAGGAGACGGCGTCAGATGCGGGATCGAATCCGTCAAGATTGCTCAGCACGTAACGGAATAACTTGTTGCGAATGTCGCGGTAGGTTTCTGCGATCCGCTGCATCAGGTTCTCTGATCCGACCACGTCTTCGCGAAAATCCACCGAGGCCACCCACAGGCGCACGATCTCTGCGCCCATACGCTTGGCGATATCGACAGGATCAACGTCGTTGCCGCGCGACTTCGACATCGCCTGGCCTTTTTCGTCGAGCGTCCAACCGGGTGTCACCACGCCCTTGTAGGGCGCGCTGCCTTGTGCACCGAGAGAACACAGCAGGGAAGACATAAACCACCCGCGGTATTGGTCGCCACCTTCGAGGTACAAGTCCGAGGGCCAGGGCTGATTGGGCTCGGTCCCGACCTCGACCAGATAGCTGCATCCCGACTCGAACCACACGTCGAGAATGTCGGCTTCTCTGTGGAAAGAAGTCCCACCACATGCGCACTGCGCGCCGTCTGCGAGATTGTCTGCATCAGGCCTGTACCAAGCATCAGCACCGGATTTCGCGAAAAGCTCGACCGCGCGCCTGTTCACCTGCGGATCATTCAGTGGCTTGCCGCATTTCGTACAGACAAATATTGCGATCGGCACACCCCAGACCCGCTGGCGGGAAATTGTCCAGTCCGGGCGCGTCGCGATCATGTTGCTGATGCGCTCTTCGCCCCAGGCCGGGTCCCATTTCACTTTCTTGACTTCCTCGAGCGCTCGCGAACGAAAGGTCCCGCCGCCCGGCATTGGCGTTTCCATCGAAATAAACCACTGCTCAGTAGCGCGGAAGATCACAGGATTGTGGCAACGCCAGCAGTGCGGATAAGAATGCTCCAGCTTTTCCTCGTGCAGCAAAGCGCGGCGGGACTTCAGAAGCTCAATAATCGGCTGGTTGGCTTTGAAAATCTGGAGGCCATCGTATTCCGGAAGACCATTGTGGATTTTTCCAGCTGCGTCGACATCGCAGGTCGGGTCAAGCTTGTAGCGCTGGCCGGTGGCAAAGTCTTCCGCGCCATGTGAGGGAGCGGTGTGGACCACGCCGGTTCCTGTGTCCATGGTCACGTAGTCGGCAAGAACGCCAAGAATTCGCCGCCGCTCCCAGGGAAGAAATGGGTGATAAAACCACGTGTGTTCCATCACGCGGCCGGGGAAATGCGCAACTGGCTTTGCGTCGGGAAATCCGCATTTCTCCGCGACAACCTTCGCAAGCTTCTCAGCCACAATGTAGATTCCGTCCTGCGCCTCCAGCGCTACATACTGCTCATCGGGATGGAAGGCGGTCGCCATTGAAGCCGGCAGGGTCCACGGGGTGGTCGTCCAAATGATTGTGAATACAGGTTTTTCTTTGGTGATACGAGCATCGGCAAGGGAAGGATCGATCGTCCGCGGATCCGATTGCAGCCGGTAGCGAACATAAACGGCCGGGCTGGTGTGCATTTCGTACTCGACCTCAGCCTCAGCCAGCGCGGTACGATCATGCCAACACCAGTAAACGGGTCGCAGCCCACGATAAACATAGCCTTGCTCGAAAAACTTGTAAAAGGTATCAAGCACGACCGATTCGTACTCGGGAGTCATCGTTGAGTAGGGCCGGTCGAAGCGTCCCAAAACTCCTATACGCTTGAACTGTTCCCGCTGTAGATCGAGATATTTTTGAGCGTATTTTCGGCACTCCAGGCGCACATCCACAGGCTGCATCTGCAACTTCTTGCCGCCGAGTTGCTGGTCGACCTTGATCTCGATCGGGAGGCCGTGACAGTCCCAGCCGGGGATGTAGGGAGCATTAAAATCCGCCATGTTTTTCGATTTGACGATGAAATCCTTCAAGCATTTGTTTAGCGCATGACCGAGGTGGATTGGCCCGTTCGCATAAGGCGGCCCATCGTGCAGTACATAGACTGGCGCGCTTTTCCGGGCCTCGCGGAGCCGTTCGTAGAGCCGCATTTCGGCCCATCGTTCCAGGATTTTGGGCTCGTTTTGCGGGAGGTTTGCCTTCATTGGGAAGGCAGTCTTAGGCAAATTGATAGTAGATTTCAGGTCCACTCGGCGGGAGCTCCAAACACTTGATGTAGTTCATTATAGGGAGCAACGGGTGATGACGTCTATTGGCCCCCTGAGTTGCGGCATACGAGAGCTCACCGCCGAATTTACAGACTTGTCGCAAGAAATTTACCAGTCATCGAAACAAGAGCTCTGGTTTTCTGTAAAACTTTGGGTTATGGCTTGAAATGGGCATAACAAATGCCCTCCGCAAGAGTACAATTTCTTCCCGAGGTTACGTTTCTCGAGAGGCAGCATCTAATCTGGAGTTGGAAGCGTCATTTGGGCTGAGGTTAAACAGGCAGCTTCCAACGTGTTACACGTGAGGTCACCGCATGTGCAACTTGATCGGGACGCTCATCACCTAAGAGATTGGATATTGTGGCAAGCACTGGCTCAGAGAAGGCCAGAGACTAGCCTGTTAACTAACGACTCGGGTAACATAAATGGCAACCTTGGAATTTAAACCACCGCAAAGTTCCGCACCCGAACGTGAGCCCGAACTGAATCTGCTCATGCCGAAGGGCTTTGAGCCGTCGTTGTGGGACTCGCTTCGCCAGAATTTCAAAGACACCTTCTTTCCCAAGAAGCAGCCGCCATTGGTGCTGACTTCGAAGCCGGTCCCTGTAAAAGAAATTTGGGGTTTCTACGACCACAAAAGAAGTGGAGCGGCCCTTTCGACGGTGATGCATATCATTGTCATCAGCGCGATACTGGTCGGAACCTATTACCTGGGCAAGCAAGTAGTGCAGAAAGCGCCCGAGCAGGTGACGCTGATCGCGCCGCCGATCGATACGCCTCCCATAAAGCCTTCCCCGAAGGAAGTGGCTGGGGGCGGCGGTGGCGGCGATCGCGACAAATTTCAAGCGCCCAAGGGTCGCATTCCGAAGCAAGATCTTCAGCAGATTACCCCTCCCGCGATTGTGGTGAGGAACGATCATCCCAAGCTCGCAGTGCAGCCGACTGTGGTGGTACCTCCTGAGGTAAAGCTGCAAGCGGCCAACACGCTGAACCTCGGAAATCCGACCGCTGCAATGCCTTCTGGTCCTCCTTCTAATGGCGTGGGCTCTGGCGGCGGAATCGGTTCTGGCAACGGTGGCGGAATCGGCGTAGGCGCTGGACCGGGGGTTGGCGAGGGCCGAGGAGGCGGGATTGGTGGAGGAGTATTCCGCATCGGCGGTGGGGTCAGTGCTCCGAAGGCGATTTACGATCCTGATCCGGAATATTCGGAAGAGGCGCGTAAAGCCAAGTACCAGGGGACGGTTGTGTTGAGCCTGATCGTGGGCGCGGATGGGGTCCCGCGCGATATTAAAGTCGCTCGTAGCGTTGGCCTTGGTCTGGACGAAAAGGCGATTGAAACCGTGAAGACCTGGAAATTCGAACCAGGAACGAAAGATGGCAAACCAGTAGCAACTTACGCAACCATCGAAGTTGCGTTCCACTTGTACTGAGGGTTATCTGCGAAGTTCGACAGGCCTGACTTTTGTCAGGCCTTTTTGATTTTCAGTTATTCCTTCAGTTCAATATGAGTGACGTCGTTCATTGGCTGTCCCAGAAAAAGCTTTCCGAGACGTTGAAATTTCTGAGTTGAGTCTGTGACAAAAAACTTGAGAGACGCCGGCCTTCGCGCCGGGCGCGTTTTGTCAACCGTCCCGTTTACGATTTTTGAGACTACATGCGCGGTCGATTCAGCCGAATCGACAAGCGTGACATTTGGGGGAGCTACTCGCCGCAGGACGGGCTTCAATAACGGATAGTGAGTGCAGCCAAGCAATAATACGTCTGCCGAGGCGAAACCGTTGCTGAAAGCTTCGTTGAGATAGATCTGCGCCACCTGCTCGGTTACTCCGTGGTCAGTCCATCCCTCTTCAACTAACGGAACCAGAAGAGGGCAGGCTTTCTCGCAGGCCTCGACCTGCAATTTAGCCAGGGCATTCCGATACGCGTGACTGCTGACTGTGGCTTCAGTTCCGATAACAACTGCTTTGCGATTGCGGGATGCCGCCGATGCCTGCTGCGCGCCTGGTTCAACCACGCCCACAACTTGCACCGACACTGCCTGCCGAATCTGCTCAAACGCCAGTGCAGTCGCCGTGTTGCATGCAATTACCAGCAACTCGGCCCCCTGCTGCTCCAGAAACGACGCCGCCTCACACGCGTATTTGGCGACAGTTTCAACCGATTTAGAGCCGTAAGGAAGGCGAGCTGTGTCGCCGAAGTAGAGATAGTCGGCGTTTGGAGCTACTTCAAGTAAAGCTTTAAGAACGGTCAGGCCGCCGAAACCTGAGTCAAAGACACCGATCTTAGTCGTGGGAGTCACTCCGGACTGGTGTTCTGGTCAAAGTTGAATCACGCTCCTGCACCGCACAACAGTTACCGGGCGGAATCGGCGCGCCGTGTGGGCAGGTTTTAGGATGTCCCAAAAACGTGCAGATCTTGTCGGTCGCTTCCGGCGAGAGGATGTGCTCGAACTTGCAGGCCTGCTGTTCGATCTCTGTCTCGCTGTCCATTGCCAGGCTGTCGGTAAACAAGCGTTCGGCAAGGCGATGCCGCCGAATAATATCTCCCGCGCGCTGGCGTCCCTTTCCAGTCAATTCGACGATCATGCTGCCATCGCCAATCGACACGCCTGAGGGCTTCAGTGCGTCGTGGCAGGGGTTCACGAAGGTTTTGTGGTCGTGCTGAATGGGCGGATGCGGCTGGGTTTCCACCAGTCCCAGTTCGCGCAACTTATCAACTGCCACGCTGACTGGCAATGCGCCGTGCACTTCCATGTGCTCGATCTCTGCGATCTGCTTATGCTCATCCAGAACCCAGAGCTCTTCCAGGACTTCTTCAAGTTGCTCCTCGTCAGCCATAGCGAAGACTTCCTGGGCGGCAATCTTGCCGTGGTGCAGCTCAATCCTGCGATCACCGAGGCGAGCGACAACCGGATCATGCGTCACCATCACGATGGTACGACCCTGCTTATGCAAGTCGCGCAACAGGTCGAGCACGATCTGCTCGTTCATGGCATCGAGATTTCCCGTAGGCTCGTCAGCCAAAATGATCTTGGGATCATTAATCAAGGCTCGGGCAATACATACTCGTTGCTGCTCCCCGCCTGAAAGCTGTGCCGGCAAATGCTCCGCTCGATCACCCAATCCAACTCGCGTCAAAGCGTCAACCGCTTCCTGCTCATCAGTCATGCTGTGGAAGTATTGCGCCAGCATGATGTTTTCAACGGCAGTCAGGTAAGGAATCAGATGGAACTGTTGAAAAATGAATCCAATCTTTTCTGCGCGAACACGGGTAAGTTCTTTGGCCCCGAGCCGGGCAACATTCTCTCCATCCAGCCAGATCTCACCCTGGCTGGGACGATCCAGGCAGCCGATTAAATTTACCAGCGTCGATTTCCCCGATCCGGACGGACCCATTACCGCAATCCACTCGCCGGGTTCCACGTGCAGAGAAAAATCGTCGAGCGCGCGGATTGTGCCGCCCGGAGCCTCCGCCCTGGCTGGATAAAACCTGCTTACACCGTTAAGCCGGATCATTTACTCGCCTCTCAGAATCATAGCTGGCTGAATCTGGCGCAGCAATCTTAATGGCAGCAGGGTAGCGAGTAGCGTGATCGCAAGACATCCCGCCAGGACCGGCGGAAGCACATCGAGACGCGGAGCCACTGGTGCGTGAAAGTTTGCCCGGCCAATCCACGCCGCCATGCCAATACCGGCTAAGTATCCAAGCAGCGCGCCGGCGCAGGCCAGCACCGCCGCCTCGCCAGAAACAAACAACGCGATCAGGCGATCTGAGGCGCCAATGGCCTTCATGATGGCGAAATCGCGGCGCCGGTCGAAGAGCCATCCGGTTAATGTTGCTAGAACACACAAAGCTGCGGTGATGATGATGAAGCCCGACGACCAAAACAAAGTTGACCGTGTCTTACCGAGAACCTTGGCTTCCCCTTCTGTCACCTGCCGAACCGGATGCACATCGGCAGAAGGAACCGCTTTCACGAGTGTGGCTAAGGTCGAAGTGATGTCTGCTGCTGAACCGTAAGCAACGATCTCAACCACCGACGGCTGCAGGCCGGTCCACGACTCGAAATCCGCCAGCGAAATGTAAATCCGGCTGTCCTCACCGGCGCCAGTCCGAACCGTACCAGTTCGAACAACGCGTATCGTGCGGTTTTGATATGCGAGCGCGAAGGGCGCATTGTCGGGAGCGACAGCTTGCGCTGCCCGTACCCCCACCAAACCTTCCCCGGAGCGGCTAGGCCAGGTCGAAACTGCCCACCACGGATTTAACTTTCGCACTAAATCAAAATCGGTTCCGGCCACTACAACAGGTTGACCGCTGTGAGTTCGCGCGACCGCATAGGCAAACGGAACCGCCAATCCTCGACTTCCCAGAGTAGAGTCGATCCGCTGCAGATCACTTGCGGTGAAGCTCGCGCCAGTTTTCGTTTCAACCACAATGTTGGCTCCAAAGCCGCGAAACTCCTTGCGCAACTTGGCTTGTACATCAACGAACAGATTCAACATCGCAGTCGCGGCTGCGGCCGCAATCGTGATCGCGAGCAAAGCGGAAATTGCGGCTCGCTTTCGTAGTATCGCGGCGCGGACCAGCATCCGGAAAAACATCGGGGCACTGTTTCTACGGCGTGGCTTCATGCTTCGCCTCGTAACGCCCGTACTGGATCGAATTTCACCGCACGCCGAATTGCAGTTGCGCTTCCCACAAAAGTTACGATGATTGCAATTGCCAAAACTAACGGAAGTAGTACAGGTTCCACGACGATCGCTGAACCGAAAATCGTGTGACCCAGGGTTCGCGCCAGAAACGCGCCACCCACAAAGCCCAATATTCCGCCGCCGCAGGCCAGGAGCACGCATTCGGTGATGAAAATTGCCGAAAGCATGAAGTGTCCCGCGCCGAGTGCCTTCATCAATCCGATTTCTTCACGGCGTTCGAACATGGCGGTCGCCATCGCGGCCGACACCGTCAATCCGGCGGTGAACAGGGCCGCCAGCGTAATCAGCAGCATCAGGCCTTCAATCCGCGAGAGCACCAGTCCCTCAGTCTGCGCAACCTGCCGAATCTGTTCAGCATGTGAGTGGGGAATTGCTTCTTGCAGTTGATAAGCAATGGCCTGTGGATATGCAGTGCAGTACCAGCGATCACGATCGGCGGGGCTGAGCGTGTCCGGATTCCGGCGGGCGAAAGCATCTTCTGGTTTGGTGACCGCACTTACGAATATTTTGCTCACCGCGCCAGGCTGGGCAGAAATCACCTGTGCCACAGCGAGCGGTGCCACAATTTCGGA
The DNA here is from genome assembly GCA_035651555.1 of Terriglobales bacterium. Lineage (GTDB taxonomy): Bacteria > Acidobacteriota > Terriglobia > Terriglobales > Acidobacteriaceae > Gp1-AA145. The sequence goes on along the minus strand of DASRFL010000037.1, from coordinate 140,193 downwards.
ATCCTCCGCAGCACCTGTTGAAAGAATTCCTGAGACCCAGTACGGCTTCCCATCGAGCTCCAGTTGCTCCCCGGGCCGGACATTGCGCTCGCCAGCCAGCTTCTTGCCGACGAGAATTTCGCTGGAATCATCCGCAGGCCAGGTTCCTTCCACGCGCCACCATGGAAACGCGGTGCGCGCACCAGTCGTAAATTGCTCGGTGCCAAACTGAAGGGTCTTCGAGAAATATGTTCCGAGCAGCGTCGTATTCATGTTGCCAACTTTGACGCTGACCGGAAGTTCGGGCGCAAAGGCAGCGATGTTGTTGCGCCAAAAAATGCCCTTGATCTTCGGCAGATCGGCTTCGTTCAAATATGTGGCCCGGACAGGTTTCAGGTACACACTGCCGATTTGAACGTCCAAAGCCTCATCATCGGACGTGACCACAATGTTGGCGCCGTAAGTGCGCAGTTCATGACCGATCTTGTCACCAATATCGGTGGCGATGGCGATCATGGCAGTCGATACCGCAGCGCCGAGGGTGACAGCGATGGCCACCAGTAGCTTGCGCCTGGTCTGCCGCCGGAAAGATTCGTAAACTAGGCGAACGAACATGGGTCCATATCAGACGAAGTCTAATTAGAGCGATTTCCTTCGTGTCCTTCGTGGTTACGAGCCGCTCCTGGTCGAAAAAGATGAACACGGCGTTTAACCGAGGTTCGCGACCAAAGCGCAAGGGCGCGAAGAACTACCGCTGAAACAACTTGACGCGCGCCGCCAGGTCTGCCTCTTCAATCACGATAGCATTGCCGTTCGAGGTCGAATGTAGCGGAACCGGATTGCAGCCTCCCGGATTGCCAACCGACTGCGAATTGATTGGCGAAGCGCAATTCTTGCAGACCAGGCCATTGGTGCCTTTTACGAAGCCGACCGATCCGCAAATTTCGCAGGCGTCGAAAAGAGCAACAACTTTTCCGTCCGGTTTGCGATAGAGCAAAAAGCGCATCTCGGTTCCTTTCTCGCGCGCCGAGTATCGATGCAGGTCGCCATCGGCAACTTGGGAAAGCGGAATGCTCACCGAACCGTTCGTGAAGCTGACCTGGGTTGCAGGCGAGAGTGAGTTTACGCTCTTGGCGTAGATGAATTCGGCCGTGACCAGAACGATAAAAAGAAAGGAGCTAGCGTAAACCGCGCCCATCCACAGGCGTTCCCGGCGCGCAGTCCACAAGGCCTTGCGTCTTTCGGCGGGAGACTCTGCCGGCTTTTCCGGTTGACGACTTCGCGCTTCAAACAGCACCATCAAGGCGGCTAAGGCTAGGATCGTGGCAAAAAAGAACCACTCATTACTCACGATCGGCCCAATGATCGCCATCTCTCGTTTCGACGATGGCAGCGCCCCGTATTCGGAAAGTTCGTGCAGCCCGGAGATGAGCAGTTGTGCGGCAACAAAGAAAAGGATGACAGTCGTAACCCGAAAGAACTTCTGGAGATTGATGCGCACGCTGCCTTTTACGAACATCACGCCGAAGACGATTGCGGCTAGCACTCCCAGCAGTGTTCCCAGGAAGCTCAGTAGTGCGCTGCTTTCGAGCGACACCGCGGACAAAATCAACACCGTCTCGGCGCCCTCGCGGAGAACCATTAGAAAGACAAAAAGGAAAATTCCGAGCTGCGAGCCTCTGCCGGCAAGTGTCCCCAGCTTGGTTTCGATGTCACCTTTCATTGTTCGCCCGGCGCGCATCATGAAGACAATCATAGAAACCACAAACAATGCCGCCACTAGCATCACCCAGCCTTCAAACAGGTCTTCACTCAGATTGAAACGCGAGAGGAGAATAGCAACGCCAATGCTGGCGACAAAGGCTGCGCCGAGCCCTGCAAAAACTGTTCTGCGCAGATCCGCCCGTCCGATCTTATTGAGATAGGCCAGGGTTATGCCGATAATGAGCGCGGCCTCGACCCCTTCGCGCAACGTTATGATGAATGCCTGAAGCAAAAGTAGGTACCTGGTCTAGTTGCGACCCAGTCGCAAATTGTCGTCTTCCTTAAGGATATCTGCCTGCGGAGAAAGGGTCAAACTAGAGGATCTTGAGGAATCGTTTTGCCGCATCGATTTGCGGGAACTGTCGCTCTTCTGCCTGAAACTCACGCGAGTGCACGCATCGCCGGCTGCCCCGCAGCTTCACTGGGTGCTTCAGGTGCAGCATCTCGTGATACACGATGTATTCGACTGCGTATCGTGGAACTTGGGGTCGGTCGAATACCTGACTGACCACAATTGCGTTGTGTGCCGGATCGTAGTGTCCGAGGCGGTTGCGCGCTTTCTCGCTGCTCCAGGTCATTTGAGGCCGCGCCAGTAATCCATGAAAGAACCGAGCATTCAGATCATCAAAGATGACATCCAGGTCGTAGATCCGGCCCCGCGCCGAGGCGATGTGTTTACGTCCTCTCAGTTGCCGGATCAGGTGCGCCTTTTCCGTCATATGATGGGAAGAGACATATCGGCGATAACGGGCGGTGTGCGTACGATCCAGAGACTTGCGGTATATCTTGGCAAACAGGATATGGGCAATGGAGCGAAGCACGTTCTCGGGTGCACCTTCGAGCAAGTCGGAAATTCGCACCAGCAGCTTGCCTTCACGGAGGCGGATCGTGTTGTTCACATTGGCAAAGCTGAAGAACTCGACGCTCAGTTCGGGGAGCGGTGAACGCGGTCGAAGTTCACGATAGCTTTCCTGAAACAATTCAATCAGATTGCCCACTGTGGTGAGAGTAGCACGAGCTATTCAGAACGCGCCGAATCGTCCTTGTGACTTTTCTTCTTGTGCTTAAAAGCTTCCTCCTGCTCTGCGAGCAGGTCGCGATGGTCCTTGGCTCCAGAGTCAACAGCTTCGAGCGCGCTGCCGACCAGAAAATCGTCGTCTCGGGCTTCCTGTGTGCTGCCAAGCGACGACTTGAACGCCCGAATTTTGGCGCCGAACTCGGTGTCGGCTTCAATTATGAACTTCAGCGGCTTGCGAATGTCTGTGCCGCGATCGGCATAAGTGTCGACGTTTGTGTCGAGTTCGTCGTAAACATCCACAAAATCCTGCAGCGCATCACGGGTTTGCTGCTGCCGGTCGGTGGCTTTAGGATCCGCGTGTACCTGCTGCAGCTTTTCAAGCCTGGCACGGGAGAATTCGACATAAAGCTTGAGCCGGATATCGGGCATTTGGGCCGCATCACGAATTTTGTCGATCTCGGCGTTGGTGAGTGGATCGTGGTGATGAGTCTGGGCGAAGGCCAGAGAGGTGCTGAGGAGCACCAGAGGAAGAATTCGCTTGCTAATCATGGCTCCTGGAACCAAACATACTCTTCAAAAGCTCGGTACGATAAGCCTCGAGCTTATCGATGGTTGCCTGCACCACCGGTTGATCATCCGGATCGGCGTTAGCTTTTAAATCGCGCAAATGCTCCGATACCTGGCGAAGCTTGATCTCAGTATGTTTGAGGTGCTTCCCTGATTGGATAGCTGCCGAATGGCCTTTCCCGGCATAGTCAGTGATCTGCTCGAGTGCAGAGCGACCATCCTCGGATTTGTTCTTGCTGAAGGCCTCAATGGCCAGCTTCATCTCCCGTTCCGCGACCTGCATGCAGAGGTCCGCCTGTTGACCGCCAGAGGCTGCATCCGCCTTAGCCATTAATTGCGGAAGCGTCTCCTCCTGGCGCGCGAAGCAGATCCCGCAGGCAGCCAGGCACAAGACGGTCGCAAAAACTTTGCCAATCATGGACTTATTTCTTGGGTTCAATCGCAATCAGCCTGTGCTGCGCCTGCCACTCCTGATCGGGATACTTGCCCCCGGCGACCTCCAGAAATTGATGATAATACCTGGCCGCTTGCTTCGGATCGCGCAGATGATCGTAGGCCGTCGCGCGCAGGAAGTAACTCATGGGATTCTCCGGAAGATATTGTGCGCGTGTGTCGGTTGCCTTGATCGCCAACGCGTAGTCTTTGTTTTCATCGGCAGCTATCGCCAGTTCGCCATACGCTTCACCCCACTGCGGTTTGAGCTGGACGGCCCTGACCAGCTCCTGCTGCGCTTCCGCGGGCTTCTTTTGTTTCAGGAGTATCCGTCCCTGAGCGAAGTGCAGGCCGCCGTCATTCGGGTTCGAGCGCAACAGATTTGAATATAGTTCCGCTGCCCGGTCGTATTTCCCCGAAGCAGCGTACATGTCGGCCAGATCGCGTTGCGCCCGGCTGTCAGCGGGATCCAGCTTCAACCCAGCCTCCATCTCTGCCGCGGCCTCATCATTTTTGTTGGAAATTGCAAGCATTCGCCCCAATTGAAAATGTCCGCTCGCGTCGTTCGGATGTACGGAAACAAGTTTTTTAAGGATGGTCTGCGCCTCGTCAAACCGTTTCTCGCGCATGTAGAAGTTGCCTATGGCGCTCAGGGTGTCAGGAGAATCAGGCGCGATGCTCAGCGCTTGCCGGTACTCCTGCTCTGCCTCTGGAATCTTTTGCTCTCGTTCAAGCAATGTGCCTGCGGTAAGGTGAGGTTCTGGATCGGGTGGATCGAGCGTCTCCGCCTTCTGAAAAGCTGTAATTGCTTCATCGGACTTGCTGTTTTCAAGAAGCTGGCCCAGCGCCATCCACGCGCACTTTTGGCCCCGTGTGGAATTTGACGTGGGTTTCAGTTTGGTCGCGGCCCTTAAGTATTGTTCGGCTTGTGGATCTTCCGCCTGGGCAAGGATCAATCCGAGATTCAAGTTCGACTCAAACACATCAGGCTTCGCCGTAATCGATCTCTTGTAAGCGGTAATCGCATCTGTATTCTTTCCGACCGCTTGATAGAGATAACCGAGGTCGTACCAGGCTGCATAGCTCTCGGGATAGGTTTCCAGGTATTTCTTCAGCAGTGGCTCAGCCGCGGCGTAGTCTTGCTTCGCCAGGTTGGTTTCGGCTTCGTTCAGCAGGTCTGCGCCGACATCCTGTTCCTCGACGCGATGATGACGGACGGTTCGTCCGGTCTGTTGGGCCAAGGTTGTTGGCGCAAAAGAGACAATACTCGCGGAGATGGATAAGGCGAGACAAATGTGCCCGGCCGCTGATTTAGTTTTGCCCATTGGAACGCGAAGTCCCATTTCCGTTCAGCACCCGTGTGAGAAATTGCCCGGTATAGGAATCTTTCAGTTGGGCGATATCTTCAGGGGTTCCTTCTCCAACAATCTGGCCGCCACGCTGACCGCCCTCCGGGCCCAAGTCGATGACCCAGTCGGCAGTTTTAATGACTTCGAGATTGTGTTCGATCAGAAGAATCGAACCTCCTGCTTCAATAAGACGCCGGAACGCCGAGAGTAGTTTACTGATGTCGTCAAAGTGCAGCCCGGTCGTGGGCTCATCGAAGATATAAAGAATGCGCTGACGCGATGCGGGCCTATTTTTCGCCGCCGTTGCCGGCTGCAGGTGGGCCGCGAGCTTCACTCGCTGTGCCTCGCCACCCGAAAGCGTGGTGGCCGATTGTCCCAGCCGCAGGTATCCGAGCCCGACTTCATCCAGAACGCGCAACTTATCGGCAACTTTCGGCGCCCCGGCAAAGTGGTGCATCGCCTCACGCACCGTCATTTCGAGCACTTCGTGAACATTCTTCCCTCGGTAGCGGACCTCCAGCACCTCCGGCTTGAAACGTTTGCCCTTGCATTCTTCGCAGATCAGTTCCACGTCAGCCAAAAACTGCATTTCAACGACAACCGTTCCATCGCCCTGGCAGGTTTCGCATCGCCCTCCCGGAACATTGAAGGAAAAATGTCCCGCGCCAAATCCGCGCTTATGTGCTTCGGGCGTCGCCGCAAACAAATCGCGGATTCCGTCGAAAGCCTTGATGTATGTAACCGGGTTCGAGCGTGGGGTCCGGCCGATTGGCGACTGATCAACGAGCACAACATCGTCTATAAATTCGTCCCCGGCGATTTCCTCGAACGATGCCGATGTTAACGGCGCGTCGTTCGTTTGGTTCTTTCGTGCCCGAAGTCCGTGGTAGAGAACATCATGCAGTAACGTCGACTTGCCCGATCCTGACACTCCCGTGATCGCCACCAACATTCCAAGCGGAACCATCACATCAATCTGTTTCAAATTGTGTGCCCGCGCTCCGCGAATCGTTATACGCTGCCTTCCGGGTTTGCGACGGTTCGTGGGCGTCTGGATGCGCAACTCGTGCGCCAGATAGCGACCAGTGAGCGATGTCGCTGTCTCTTTTATCTGATCGTATGTGCCAGTCGCAATTACTTTCCCTCCATGCTCACCGGCTCCGGGGCCCAGATCCAGGATGCGGTCGCTGGCCCGCATCACATCTGGGTCATGCTCCACCACCAGCACCGTGTTTCCCAGATCGCGCAATCCATGCAGGATGTTGATCAAACGATGCGTGTCCCGGCTGTGCAGCCCGATCGAAGGCTCGTCGAGAACATACAAGGTGCCCACAAGGCGCGAACCAAGGGACGTGGCGAGTTGAATGCGCTGCGCCTCTCCTCCAGAAAGCGTTGAAGTCAGGCGGTCGAGCATCAGGTACTCGAGCCCTACATCGTTCAGGAATTGCAGGCGGGTTCGGATTTCATGCAGGAGTTTCTCGGCAATGTCCGCTTGCTCGCGAGTGAGATGGACCTGCTCGAAAAATTCCGCAGCCTGTTCGACCGTCATGCAGCAGACTTCACAGATACTTTTCCCTGCAATCTTCACCTGTCGCGCTTCTCGTCGCAAGCGCATGCCGCTGCAGTCTGAGCAAAGCGTGTATCCGCGATAGCGGCTCAGGAACACCCGAACGTGTAATTTATATTTCTTGCGCTCCAGGTATTCGAAAAATCCGCGAATTCCAGGAAATTTCTTTCCGCCATCGACAATCACGCGTTGCAGCTCAGGATCCAGCTCCGCCCACGGCACATCCAGCGGAATGCCGGCTTGGCGAGCGAACTTCTTCATCTCTGTCGCATAAGCGCGATATTTCGGCTTGGTCCAGGGCTCAATGGCGCCTTCATCGAGAGACTTCGACTTATCAGGAATCACCAGGTCAAGATCGAAGTCGATTGTGTTCCCGAAACCTTGGCAGCGCGGGCACGCGCCGAATGGGTTGTTGAACGAGAACAGCCGCGGCTCCGGCTCTTCGTAACGAATGCCGCAGTTCTTGCATTCAAAGCGTTGCGAGAAGCGTAGCTCCCGTGCGCATTGATCGTCGCGAGGTGAGGTCTGAAAAATGACTTCCCCGCTTTCGCGAAAGCCGGTTTCAGTCGCATCCACAATGCGCGCCCGTGAATCAGGCGAGACTGAAATACGATCAACCAGCACGAAAACCGGGCTGGCGAAGTTGATGTCGAGCAGGGACTCGGGCGTCGAGAACTCAAAGATTTCTCCGTTCTGAAACAGCCGGTTAAACCCCTTTTGCCGAAGTTCGAACAAGCGCGACTTGATGCTATCTGCCGGTCCGGTCGGAGGGGATTTCTTTTTTCGACCTTTGGGTGCCTCCTTGTCAGCGCTGTTCTCCTGGGATTGCAGAGGAAAGAAAACATTCAGCCGTGTTCCCTCGCCGAGCGCCAGCACTGCTTCTGCAACCTCATCAACTGTATCCTTCTTCACTTCCGAGCCACAGCTCAGGCAATACGTTCGTCCCACTCGCGCAAACAGCAGTCGCAAGTAGTCGTAGATCTCCGTCGCGGTCCCGACCGTTGATCGCGGGTTTCGAGTTGTATTCTTCTGCCGGATAGCAACTGCGGGCGCGATTCCTTCAATATGATCAGCATCTGGCTTTTCGATCCGCTCCAGGAACTGCCGAGCATAGGTCGATAAGGATTCGACGTAGCGGCGTTGCCCCTCGGCATAAATGGTGTCGAATGCGAGCGAGGATTTCCCGGATCCTGAGACGCCCGTCACCACCGTGAAGGCGTTGTGGGGAATCTCGAAATCAATGTTTTTGAGATTGTGAGTGCGCGCGCCGCGCACCACAATGCTGTCGTTGGGAAGCTCGGACATTGTTCGAAGACGTCAGCTCGTCGCTATGCACACAGACGCTGCGGGATGCTGAGCCGAATTCTTTATTATAAGGGACTCGATTGACGGACTTGAGCTGCCAGGGATGGTCTGTTTACGCTGCCGCCTGTAATTCGCCGGTTTTCGACTCGCAAAACTTCCAGGCTGGGAAGTCACGATTGAGAATCGATTCTAGTTCCTCGACTTCGGGACGGAAGAGTTCGTAAAGCCTGCACGCAAGATCCGGGGGCAAAGCCTCAAATTTCGAACCGCTTCGCAACAAGAGCTTGAGAAGGACTTTCTTTTTTGCCGCTGCAAGTAGGCCATCCATCCGTTCGGCCTTGAACCATTCTGAAACCCCATATGCCATTTTGGTCAGAAAGTAGCTGCGGGGATGTGTCAGTCCTTCTGATTCGTGAGTGCGCCGCATTTCCGAGAGACTGAGTTCAATCCGTGGAATACCGATGAAGTCAGAGATTGTATTCAGGTAAGTCTGAGGATCACGTCGCAGGTCCTCATAAACTGTTACCAGCACCTGATCTCTCCCAAGCGTGTTTTGCCATGCCTTGAGGTGAGTGGCGTAGCGGCCGGATTCAACAAGTTCTGGATCCTTTATCACTGCCTGTTCAAAGCTCCAGGGCGACATCCCATAGGCACGTTTTAATCGGTAAAGCGACAGGACGCGATCCACCGGGTTGCGGAACACGCATACCACCTTGGCCGATGGGACTAACTTCGCGATGTGTTCTCTTGCCTCGGCAGAAGCGAAATAGGTAGGAGCCACTTCGCCTCGAATCCGAGGCTCACTACATTCCGGGAAGTGCGCCAGGTACCAGGAGAGTCCCCGGTGAAAATGCAGGTCGAAGTACCGGGTCTCCTTTGTAGGAAATGGCAGGCTGGTTTTTTGCCTGAGGACTTCGTAGAGCCAGGTGGTTCCGGTGCGTGGCGGACCGAGAACAAAGAAGGATGGAAGTACATCCGAATGAGAGACTTTGCCGTGCGGCGGCTGCACATTGCTAGCCACGAAAAGCACCCCCCGAACAGTTTTTGGGCTTGAGAAGTCTCAAAGCAGCGCTGACCCACGGCTTAGATGAAGCTGCCGAGAGTAGGTTTTCCTCTAATTGGAAATTTTTTTTAGCGCCCAAGTTGAAGAAGAAGAAAGATGTAGATCCAGAGTACGGTCATGAAATGCCAGTACCAGGCCGCAACTTCGATCACAATGCGACGTTTCTCAACCCTTCGACGTAACCAAAAGATTACGCCGGCATAGAGCAAGACAACCACCCCACCGGCCAGGTGGAGAGCATGAGCACCGGTCAGAATATAAAAAAATGGGCTGGGAACACCCGTAGACATGTGAAATCCCTGCGCGCTCAATGCCATCCAGGCTGCCCACTGCCCACCCAAAAACAACAATCCTAGAAGGATAGTTATTGCCAGCCAGGGAATACCGAGTTCCCGGTCGAGCGCAATCCCGGGAATGGAACGCACGGAAGCCAGAACCATATCTCGTGCTACGGAACGCCTTGCCATTTCAATGGTGAAGCTGCTGACAGCCAGAATAAGAGTGTTTAGCAGGAGGAGCTGAACCGGCAATTGGACCGGGACCCATTCACGAACATAGGTCCCGCTCTGAGGATCGAAAACCGCTGTTCCGTGCCGGAAGAGGAAGAAAACTACAGTCATCGTTACAAACAGCACGCAAATCGAAACCAGTGCCAATACCAGGCCAACTTTGGCACGATGGAGCCGCCGACTATAGTCGTAGGAACCGTCGCCAGGACCGTTGTCTCCACCCCCGCCACGCACAGGCGGGTGCGTGCCACCTCCACCATGGCCCGACTTCGGGTTCTCGACTGCAATGGGCGGAGAAACTACCGGCATACTGCCCCTGTGATCATGCTTACTTCGCTGCTGGTTTGAAGGAACGCACGTACCTGACTACCTGATCGATCTGTTCGTCGCTCAACTGGTCCGCGAAGGGAGGCATATTCGTCTGCCCGTCATGGACGATCTTGTGCAATTCAGCATTGGTTTTTTTCTGAACTTCTTTTGAATGAAGATTTGCCGCTTGCAGTTGTTTGCCAAGAGGCGTGTTCCCGCTTCCATCGGCGCCATGGCAAAGCACGCATTTGGACTTGAAGATTGCCGCCCCTGCGTCATCTGCCGCCCAGGACAGATTAGACACAGAAAAAAAGAAAGTTACTCCAAGAAAAATCGGTACCAGGTATCGCACACCTGAAGTGCTTTTCACCAGGCTCCTCCGCTCTGGGATTGTACTCACAGTGCCTGCCCTGAAATTCCATGGCGGGCTCAACCGTCTTAGATCATAACCGAGCCGGTTTGGTTTCTGCCGGTCAGATAGAATTCCGATCTATGTCTCGCAATCGCTCCGCGGTCGGGCACAGCAGCAGAACACACTCTCTTAAAAAGAACTTCTGCTTCGGTTGCGGCCACGACAATTCCGAGGGGATGCACCTGAAGTTTTCACTGGATAGGGAAACCCGTCGCGTGGTTGGGCATTTTCGTTTGAGCAAGCGCTACACCGGCCCTCCCGGCTATTGCCACGGCGGAATCATTGCGACCATTCTCGACGAAGCCATGAGCAAACTGAGCAAGTTTCGCGATGTGATTGCGCCTACCGCAAAGATGATCGTGGAGTATCGGAAACTGGTCCCTTTGCACAAGCGCCTGCGAGTCGAAGCTCACGAGATCGGCAAGCGTGGAAGACGTCTCACGCGTGTGGCACAAATAGTAGACGAAAAGGGAACTGTGCTCGCCAGGAGCAGTGGAGTGTTTGTAGTCATTGACCCTGAAAGAGTGTTTGCGCCAGAACGTAGCAAGCCAAAGCCACGGCGGAGCGCGTAGACGCAACGAATTTATGAATTCCGAACAATAGCACGATCGGTCCCCCTGATCTTGACAGGCGCGATTACACTACAAGTTCCCTTTGACTCCCTGGAATTAACCGCAACGACCTGCCTCTCAGGCCGAATCTAAGTAGTTGCTCGTAATTCTGTTCGTTTTTCGTAAACTTCTCACGAAATTTTGAACGGCATTGCCCTGCTGTGGTCAACTCGATGCAAGCTTCAAAACCCCAGCCGTCCCTTCAAAAATTTTGGCGAAAGGCACCGAACGTGAGAAATGCTCTAAGGGCAGTCGTTTTCGCGACGTTATTCGCGCGTTCGATATGTTTGCAGGCCGAAGTTATCGTCATTCATCCCCAAGGCCCGGTCACAGTCGGCGACAACGCCACCATCGGTCTTCTTTATCGGCCAACGCCAAAACGATTGCTTTACAAAGCCGGACGGCACACAAGGATCGTTCCGGTAAGCAGTCAACTCGGCGGTACGTCTAGCACGCTCGTTTTTTCGAACAATGCTGGTTCCGGGTTCGGCGTGATCCACTCACCCGGTATAGAACTGCTGAATTTTCTTGGTCCGTCTGAGGTGGATCCCGCAAGTCGTATTCCAGATGAAGTAATCAGTCTCCTGAATGAGCAGACCAACGGGCCGGATTTTTTCTAGGAAGGCGGGTTATTTCGGCTGTCTTAACGGATGAGGGTGCAGCAATCAGCTTCTTGCGAGGGAGTATGGATTACTCTTTTTTGCGAAAGTTCTGGCAAGTGGCAGGCGCAACGGTGTTGTCTGTTTTCCTTGCTTTTGGTATCGAGCACTTCCTGTCTATGCAGACGCCCGGGGCAATCGTCGCAGCATTGGTATTTCCCGAGAAAGGAACGCCTTATGACCCGGCGGTCGTCATTGCAGTCGTCGTAATCAGCGACTCTTTGTTCTGCTTTGCGATTCTCACCGGTCTTTATCTGCTTATTTCCAGATTCTCCAAAAGGAGCGCAAGGTGATTCGAGTTTCGAAGCCGCAGGTTTTTCTCGTGCTTGTGTGCGGAGTGTTCCTATATTCGATGGGTTACGCCCAGCAACCTCTAATACGAATCACTTCGCCATCTGATCAGTCGCTGGTGTACGAGGGGCAACCACTAACTGTCACTGTCGCCGCGGATTCGTCCGTTCAAAACCTCTGGGCCGTTGCAGAGTCTCCCTTACCAGAGGGGCAGGCTACCTCCACTCCGGGCCAGTTCACGTTCAATCTTCCAACCAACATACCACCGGGCCTTTACCAGATTGGGGCCATTGGCTCGACCTCGACCGGAGGCATCCAATCTGCTCCCGTCGAAGTGGATATAGAACGGCAAGACGCGCCAAAGTATCTGGTCGCGAGGCCCGCATCAGTTGTGCTGCTTGCGATTGGCGACACGATGCCAATAAATGTTCTGGGCGTCTACCCGACCGGCGGCGCGCTAGCGTTCAGTCTCTGAACACACCAACTCCGCAAGCGGGAAGCACGGTCGTGGTGAATGACACCGCACCGAGCGGTGACCGTTACAACTTTAGTGCGGTGGAGGTTCTTCCACCCGGCGATTCGGGTGGCGGGCCAGCGACTCGCCTTCTCATGCCTGACATTCGCTCAAACACACTAGCTGTCGTAGATTCAGAATAAGAGCGGTCAGGTCTTGCAATCCGCCAGCGGGCAGGCGCAGAATGCCTCGGGCGATCTCATGTTTGAAACCCGGGAAGAATCCCGCCCCCTCGCGAAGTTTGCTCCCGCGCTGTTTCTGCTGACTGTCAGTTTCATCATCAACTACATCGATCGTGGCAACGTCTCGGTCGCCGCGCAACTGATAGAGAGGGAGTTTCGTCTTTCCGACTCACAGTTGGGAATCCTCCTGTCCGCATTCTTTTACACCTACACGGTCATGCAGTTTCTAATCGGGTGGCTCGTGGATCGCTTTGACGCTAATCGGGTGCTTGCTGCCGGGTTTCTACTTTGGTCGCTCGCGACGGCAGCCACCGGCATTGTGAGCGGTTTTGCCCTGCTGCTCGCAATGCGCTTTATTCTCGGTGTGGGTGAGGCGGTGGCTTTGCCCTGCGGTTCGAAAATTCTGGGAGAACACCTGCCGGAGCAGTATCGCGGATTTGCCAGCGGCTGCGTAATGTCAGGATTGAAATGGGGACTCGTCATTGGCACCGTTGGGGGCGGGTTGCTCATGGCGGACTTCGGCTGGCGCCCGGTTTTCATCGGGATCGGCCTGATCAGTTTGTTGTGGCTGCCCGCGTGGTTGAAGTGGATGCCGCGCCGCATTCAATCGACGGTCGCGATCGTCAAAGATGGCCCGAGATTTCGGGATATTCTTTTACACCGCTCGTTTTGGGGAACTAGCGCCGGTCATTTCGCCACGAACTATTTGTTCTACTTCCTGCTGACTTGGCTGCCGACATATCTGTTACGTGAGCGGCATCTTTCGATGAAGGCCATGGCGTTAGCTGCCGGCGTCTGTTACGGGGTGGACGCCCTTTCGGCGGTCTCGACCGGCTGGCTGCAAGATTTCGCAATCGTAAAGGGCTACGCACCAACATTGGTGCGGAAGTCGGCAATGGTGATCGGTTTTGTGATGGCGGCAGTGGCACTACTCGGATGCGTCCTCGCCAGCGGAAATGGATATTGGCCATGGATGCTGGCCGCTGGCTTCGGTTGCGGAATGACCGGGCCAGGTCTCTACACATTTCCGCAGACGCTCGCTGGACCCGAAGCAGTGGGGAAGTGGTACGGCTGGCAGAATGGCTTCGCAAACTTCGCCGGCATTACCGGTCCTGCACTTACCGGATTTGTATTGCAGCACACCGGCAAATTCCTGGCACCGTTTGCAATTACGGCCGCCGTCTGCATCGGGGGAGCGCTTGCCTGGGTTTGCATAGTGGGCAAAGTTGCCCAGGTCGAGTGGAAATCTGTCGGCAGGTCCGCGGCGCCAATCGGCGTTAGTGCCTAGCCACCGTCGATTCAGTGGAAATTGCGAAAACGCGTTCCCGGCGTCCTCCGCGGTTAAAAGCTTTTGTTTCCGTCCCATACAGGTTCTTTTAGTCTGAAGCCACTCAGGCTGTAAAATAGATACCAGCCCCCACTCTTCACGATCGTAAAGGTATCCAACATGTCCCAGAAAAATGGCAGTTCTTTCAACGGAAACACCAGCCTGCGTCTGAAAACCGGCCTTGCCGAAATGCTCAAAGGTGGCGTCATCATGGACGTGACCGACGCGCGCCAGGCAGAAATCGCCGAAAAAGCCGGAGCAGTTTCGGTTATGGCGCTCGAGCGTGTGCCGGCGCAAATCCGCGCCGAAGGCGGAGTTGCGCGCATGGCCTCTCCGAAAAAAATTCGCGAGATCATGGAAGCCGTTTCGATCCCCGTCATGGCTAAGTGCCGCATCGGTCATTTTGCTGAGGCGCAGATTCTGGAAGAGCTGGGTGTGGATTACATCGACGAATCCGAAGTGCTCACTCCTGCCGACGAAGCCCATCACGTGGATAAGCACGCGTTCAAAGTTCCATTCGTGTGCGGCGCGCGAAACCTGGGCGAAGCCCTTCGGCGCATTGCCGAGGGTGCAGCCATGATCCGCACCAAGGGCGAGGCCGGCACTGGTGACGTGGTGCATGCGGTCAAGCACATCCGTCAGATCGTGCAGGACATGAAGATTCTCACCGTACTCGGTGAAGAGGAACTCTACGCCAAAGCAAAAGAATTGCAGGCGCCTTATGAGTTGGTGAAACTGGTCGCGAAAGAAGGGAAGCTGCCGGTGCCAAATTTTTCCGCTGGAGGAATTGCCACGCCCGCCGATGCTTCGCTGGTGATGCAGCTTGGCGCCGAGGCCGTGTTTGTCGGCTCTGGAATTTTCATGAAGAACTCGACTGAATTCGCTCCGCCAGAAGAAGCCGAAAAGCGCGCCCGGGCGATTGTGAAAGCTGCTACCCATTACAACGACCCTAAAGTGCTACTTGAAGTCTCCTCGGACGTGCCGAGTGCGATGAAAGGCCTGGCAGTTTCGGCGATGGATGAAGCCCAGATGCTGCAGACGAGGGGTTGGTGATCATCTGGCCCGACCACACCGGTGGGGTCTATCACCAGACCTGGTGGACAGAGGCACATGCTTCGTGGGCGGAGGCAATTGCGCTAGTACTCATTTTTGTGCTTGAACTAGCAGTGTCCCGTCTTCAACTTGAGGAGAGGCGAGAAGCAAGGTACGAGCGCCGGCAACTAGAAATTTCCAGGCAGCGAAGCGATGTTACGTGTGCCGGTGTTACTTCAATTCTCCGGTCCCTTCCCGAGGTGGAACTCTGCAAACACTTGTGGGCCGGACACTTCAGACACGCAGGATTTGCATTGAAAAGGGCTTGTATGGTCAGCTGCCGGAATATTTGCGGCGCAAATGCGACCCGTTTGAAGATGAAATAAGCAGACCCATTTCGATACAGGAGAACCAACAGGCGCGATTCCTCCTGGTTTTTCTGTTCCCGTATCCCAGATTTGACGCGATTCTAGACGACGTTAAACGCTTGAACTTCGGCAACGTCCATCTGGCATGGGATGACGAAGGGAAGGCGATGAAGCTCCCAAGATGGTGAGCGGACATCGGGGGCGGGATGGATGGCCCACTCACCTCCCTTAGGGTCGCGGATTCGTTCACTGCGTCATCCCGAAAGTCCCGCGCACTCACCAGCGGGACGAGGGATCTAGCGCGCACCGCCTGGGCCTGATGTTCATCCGTCACAGACGAGCTAGTCCCAGTTGTGCAAATGTGATCCACGCCAGATTCTTCGCTCGACTGGAGAAAACGCCGAGCTTCGGAATGACTCATCGCGGTTGGTGTTGGCGCGCGATCGTCAGGGTGCGTCCTGAGACCTTGGCTCTTCTGAGTTCTGTGCTCATCAATTCCCAGTGCTCGGCCAATTTTCTGGTGGCGTCATCCCGAAAGTCCCGCGCACTCATCAGCGGGACGAGGGATCTAGCGCGCACCGCCTGGGCTTGATGTTCATCCGTCACAGACAACCTAGTCCCAGTTGTGCAAATGTGATCCACGCCAGATCCCTCCGGAGGCTGAAGAGCGCCGACGTTCGGGATGATGCAAATCAAACTTGAAGTGGTATCACAACTGGAATGTTCCAATTTCAACGCTGCGTCATTCCGAAGTCCTGCGCTTTCACCAGCAGGACGAGGAATCTGGCGTGCAGTGGCAGAAACCCAGCGTTAGAAGTGACCTCGCATCGCTCCGCGCAGGATATCGCTCGCCTGGAGAAAACGGCGAGCTTCGGATGACGCACTCTGGATTTGTTAACCCCGCTTCGCGAATTTTGATTCACTCAGGTCCAGTTCGCGTTCGAGGTCGCGGAGGAGTTCGTCGCTGATGCGGCGTTGGTTGCGCAGGCGGACTGCAGTCTGGCGCTCGACTTTCAGCAGCTTGCGAGTCACTTCCACATATTGTTTGTAGAAGGCAGGCGCGAGTCCATCAGCCGGCTTCCCATCAGCACCGCCGTCTTCGTTCAAACTGGCGAGGCGCGCCTGATAGTGATGGGAAAGGTCGTCATAGACTTCGGCAAGCTCGGGTTTTTCGCGAACATCTTCACGAAGTCGCTCCAGGTATTCCAAAGCTGCGGTGAGGATGGTGCGCCTGGCGTCGCCTTCTTCGGCAGAATGCGAACCCACCGCGCCAGCCAAACCGAACGCGCGAATCAGCGGCGGCAAGGTGAGTCCCTGAAGCACCAGCGTGACCAGGATGGCGCTGAAGGCGAGAAAAATAATCATGCTGCGCTGCGTGAACGGCGTGCCGTCAGCAAAAGTCTGGGGCAGAGCAATCGCTGCGGCGAGCGAAATGACGCCGCGCATTCCCGTCCAGCCGGCAACGAAGATCGCGCGTGCCGGCGGCATAGGTTCCTTTTGATGAAGGAAGTGCCTGCGGATGAGATTTGAAACGTAAGCGCCCGGGAACATCCATATGAGCCTCAGCAAGATCAGAAACGCGCTGAACATGGCGCCGTATGCGATCAGCGTTCCCAGTTGGTGATCGCGAATGCTCGCGAGCACGAAATGCAGTTGCAGGCCGATCAGGACGAAGACAAGTCCGTTGAGGATGAAAGTCAGAGAATCCCAGACTGCCCAGACTTGCAGGCGAACACCCGGAGAAAAGAAATGGGAACTCTGGCGGCTGAGATAGAGTCCGCAAACGACGACGGCGAGTACCCCGGAAGCGTGCAGGGCATCGGCAGTCAAATAGGCGACATAGGGAGTGAGAATGCTGAGGACGATTTCGATCGGGCCGTCATCGATGCGGTGCTCGACAAAGTGAACGATGGCGCCAATCGCGAGGCCGATGAGGATGCCGACCGCCGTGAGGTAAACAAGCCGCAACAGGCCGAAAGTAAAGGTTGGTTTTTCGCCACCGACCAGGAGGGCCAGGCCGAATTCAAGCGCGAGTAGTGCGCTGGCATCGTTGAGTAGGCTTTCACCTTCGAGAATGTCGACCAGGCGTTTGGGCAAGCCGACGCGTTTCGCGATCGAAGTTGCGGCGATTGCATCTGTAGGCGCGACCACAGCGCCGAGCACCAGGCCTAAGCGCCAGTCGAAGCCCGGAAGGAACCAGTGCCCCAGGCCGGTCACTCCGAGCACGGTGAAGGTGACCAGACCGAAGGCCAGGAACAGAATGCTCACCAGGTGATAGGAAAAATCACGCCACGATGTGAGCCAGGCTGCGCTGTAAAGAAGTGGCGGCAGAACTACGAAAAAGATCAGATCGGGATTGAGTTCGATCCGCGGTGTGCCCGGAACCAGGCTGAGCAGCAGACCACCGATCACCATCACGATGGGATAGGGCGTTTTCAGTTTCTTCGAGAGCACGCCGAAGATCACGACGAAGAGGAGCAGCAGCAGGAATACGATTTCGGCGGCGTGGACGTTGGGCTGCATCGGCGGCTCTCCACGTCAAAAATACAACAGGAGAGGGCGGAATAAATCTGTTTGTAGTTTCTGGCTTTGGCATTCTGATGACTCGGGATTTACAAAATGGAGACGAATCAAGAGAAAGTGCGGAGGGTGTTGCTGCTGATAAAATTCGTCCGCGCAACAGGGCGCGGCACTTCAGTAGACAAGACCAACCGTTGCCCGTCTGCGGAGCAGATATGAATCGCCGCAACTTCCTTGCAAGCACATTGAGCCTGGCTCCGTCTGTGCTTACGCGGCGTGCTTTCTCCGGTAGCTCTGAATCGCAAGATGAAGTGAAAATGCGTCTCGATCTTTCGCGGACGATGGCGACTATTCCTGCAGATTTCACCGGTTTGGGCTACGAAATTTCTTCGGTGGCGCGTCAGGGGTTACTCAGCGCAGAAAACGCGGTTTACGTTCAGCTCGTTCGAACGTTGGGAGAGCGAGGTGTGATACGGATTGGAGGCAACACCGCGGACTACGCGTCCTACTCTCCTGAGGGCTCTCCGATGTCGCTGCCGGAGACCAAAGGATCAGTAGTAAACGAGGCCGTATTGCGTGATCTGGGTAAATTCCTCGCGGCGACGGGATGGCAACTGATCTGGGCCTTAAATCTTGGAGGTAAGGACCAGGCAAATGCAATCCAGGAAGCGAAAGCAGTAGCTGCGGCCGCAGACGGCCGGTTGCTCGGCTTTGAAATTGGAAATGAACCGGACCTTTTTTCGGGCCGCCATCGGAACAGCAATTATTCTTACGCAGACTATCTGGCTGAATTTCGTCAGTTAGGTGGAGCTCTCCGGCGAGCTGTTCCAAAAGCTTCTCTCATTGGGCCCGATGCGGCGCGCGAGATTGACTGGGTCACGAAGTTTGCTGCCGATGAAGGGAAGCATACAAAGCTCTTGACTGCGCATTACTATCGCGGAGGAGCAAAGGACCCCGCCAGCACGATTGATGAACTTCTGCACGATGACCCAAAACTTGGGCCGATGCTGCAGTCGCTCAAGGCGGCCTCTGAGTCGGCGGCAATACCGTATCGCATCTGCGAAACCAATTCCTTCTTTGGCGGCGGAAAGCCGGGGGTCAGCAATACATTTGCTTCCGCTTTGTGGGTCCTTGACTTTATGTTCACGCTGGCGTCCGCGGGCTGCAGCGGGGTGAACATGGAGACGGGAGTGAATCAGCTCGGATTCATCAGCTCATATTCCCCGATTGGCGACGACGAGCATGGAAAGTACTGGGCCGCGCCCGAGTACTACGGGATGCTGGCTTTTAGAGAGTCAGCAGGCGGGAATATTGTTGGCTGTGATCTGGACCGCCGGGGCAAAAACATCAAAGCCTACGCGGTAAAGACTCCGGATGGGAACCTGGTGCTCACACTTATAAACAAGGAACCGGCTTTGTCTGTAACGGCTCTGGTTGCACTCGATCAATCTGCGAAAGGGATTACCGGGGTTCGCCTTTCGGCGCCGTCGCTGGACAGCAAATCGGAGGTCAAGCTGGGTGGGGCAACTGTAGCGCGTGATGGCTCGTGGAAGGCAAGCGAAATTGAAAAGCCCGACGTATTGGCAGGCAAGCTGCGCATCCGTGTGCCGGCCGGAAGTGCGGTTGTGGTCAAGGTGCCGATTGAGCCACGTTTGTGACCAAACAGCTCTCGCTAACTTCCTCGCGACCAGGATTTGTAACGAATTCGGAACAGGATTTGATTTCTGCACAGGGCGGCTTCGGTTCATGCTACTGTCCAGCGTGCAACTCACGTATTGAGTTGTGGAGGTAGACATGTCCTGGACGTTCGAAATTTCGACGGGCAAGCTCTATGACGCCAGCGGCAAATGCGTGGCCACGGGTTATGCGGGTGGGGGTTTAGGCAAGGAGCCCGAGGCCAAAGACAATCCCGCCGCCGAGCCACTGAAGGGAATTGGTCCATTGCCGGAGGGCCGGTACACGCTCGCAACGCCCGTGCCTAGCTCTCAACTTGGCCAGTTTGCGATTCCGTTGGTCCCTGATGCTGCCAACCAGATGTATGGCCGCAGCGGATTTTATTGTCATGGAGATTCGATCGAGAACCCGGGGTGCGCGAGCGAAGGCTGCGTGATTATGCCAAGAGCGATACGTGAAGCGATGTGGAATTCGCCTGACCACGACTTGCAGGTGGTGGCGACCTATTTGACTTCAGGTGGAACCGAACCGAGAGCCGCAGGCGCTACCCAGGTGGCGTAAATAAAGGATCTAATTTAGAAAGCCGAGCTACTCGGGAGCTAAAAGGTATTGCCTTACGTCGATGCGATTCATGTTGGCTTTGCGCGCGCCTTCCAAGCCTTCGTCAGAGTCCTCGAAGACCAAACACAACTCTGGCGGAACCTGCAGGCGACGGGCGGCTTCCAGGTAGAGTGCGGGAGAGGGTTTGCCCTCCTCGACATCATCAATGGTGACGACCGCGTCGAAAAGATCGAATAGACCGCAAGCGCGAAGAGTAGGCTCGACCAGAGATCTTTGACCACCTGAGGCAACTGCCATGGGAACACGTCCTCTGTGCTCGCGGGCAATGGAGGCCACCAGTGGAAACTCGCGCACCTCGTGAATGAGTTCGGCAAAGCTCTGTTCACTATCAACTTCGGTTGCAGCCCAATCGATCCTGATGCCAAACTGCTGTTCGTAAGCCCGCAGCAGGGGCGTGCGCGACAGCCCCACCCGCTCGCGATACCAGGATTCTTCGATTGGCAATCCCTGTTTACGGAAGGCTTCCTGTAAAGATCGAAAATGGAAGGGAGCAGTGTCGGCCAGCGTGCCGTCGCAGTCAAAGATCAGGGCGCGATAAGAAATGCCGCTCAGGTCGATTTTGCTCACCCACCCAGAATAAACGCAACGTGGTTACCGGGCGGCGGCTGCAGACTTAGCATTGCCTGCTCGAGATTTGGCGCGGAAGCGGGCCGGGGGGACTTCGAATTCGCGTTTGAAGGCGCGATTGAACGCCGCTTCCGATTCGTATCCGACTTCGCTGGCGATTTGCGCAACCGAATAACTCGTCGAACCGAGCATTTGCGCCCCTAACTGGAGCCGCCAGCGGGTGAGATAAGCCATGGGAGTTTCGTTCAGGTAGTGGCGAAAACGCTCCGCAAGAACTGAGCGTGAAGTCCCCACCTTGGCTGCCAGGCTGGCAAGAGTCCAGGGCTCGGCGGGGTTGCGATGCATCAACGCCAGAGTCTTTCCCACGTCGGCGTCGCGCGCACCAGCGAGCCAGCCAATTTGTTCTGGCGGCAACTGCCCGATGTAGGCACGCAAGGTTTCAACGAACAGGACTTCGGAGAGCTTGGCCAGCACCGCTTCGCCTCCGGCGCGCGCGGACTCCGTCTGATTGACAGAAAATTTGATGGAATTCTCCAGCCACCGCCCGGAAGCGTCATTCCGAATGCTGACTTTGAAAAGCGGCGGCAGTCCGCTCAAAAACACCTGGCTGAGTTGCGGGTCGCAGGCCATGTAACCGCATACAAAACGCGTGACCTCACCGCCTCCGCCCATGCGCCACACCTTCAATCCTTGCGACAGGATGTCGGGCCAGTTTTCGGAATCATCGACGGTCGCTGTCTTGCCGTTCTCCATGATGTGCGGGTCGCCATGCGGGACCATTACGATATCGCCGGCGTTGAGAGTGACGCGTTCGCCGGAATCGAGTTGAACTAGGCAGCGTCCTTCGGTCATTAGGTGATAGATGATGACGTGCTTCGCGCCTGGGACAAAAAACCGCGCAACACCGGGCGAGGAGGCGGCCCGGACGCTCCAGGGAGCAGAAAACTCGCCGTTGAAGAAAAAGGCGCCCTGAAGCTTCACTACCCTCAACACTTCTGAAAGCACATCCATATAAGCCTCGGCACACGCTCGGCAAACGTTTCAGGACTTTGGGGCAAATCATCATACCGCACACGCCTGGCAGGCAAGAAAATCAGACGCGCGGGTAAGTCTCCTAAACAGATTCACTTCATAGTCGGAAAGTTCGAGAAAGTTGTTCAAAAAGATTGTCAACAAAGGAGACAAACCCTTGAAATCCAAATTCACGAAGTTTGCTTTGTTTGTGGGCTGCCTGACGCTGGTGGGCACGCTTCAAACGTTTGCACAAGAGCAGGCCACCGCCCAGGGGGATGACCTGGCGCACAACCACTCATCACACGAGCACCCGTTCAAGATCGCTCCCATCGTGGCGCTCGATGAATGCGAACCAGACAGCTTCAACGCAGTACTTGGCGCTGATTTCTGCAAAAACGTAGCGCTCGCGCCACTGGGATTCACCACTACATTCGCGGATTTGTTCAGCGAGGCCGCAGAAGGCAAGCCGGATCCCGGTTGGGATTTCGAGCCGGACGTGCTTCGCGTGGAGAAGGGAACCACGTTGGTTGTGACGAACCAGGGCGGCGAGCCGCACACCTTCACCGAAGTCAAAAAATTCGGCGGCGGATTCGTCGATGGACTGAATCACGGCGAACAGACCGTTCCCGAGTGCTCCGGCGGATTCAAGAATGTTGCGGTTGCACGGACGCGGATTATCCAGGGCAGCCAGATGGAAGTCACGGATCTTTCGCAGGGTGAGCACAAGTTCGAGTGCTGCATTCATCCGTGGATGCGGATGACTGTAAAGGTGAAGTAAGCGAATAACGAAGCGTCAGCCACGTTTATTACGAGAAGCGGGTGCCGGCCTTCAGAAAGTCAGAGAAAGGTAACTGATCGAAGAGTCAAACAAAGGAGAAAAACATGAAGAAATACATCATTGAACGAGCAATACCGAAGGTCGGCACTTTGGGAAGGGAAGACCTGCGGCAAGCAGCGGGCAAGTCGTGCGATGCGTTGACCCAGTTGGGAACAGACATTCAGTGGCTGGAGTCATTTGTCGCAGAAGACAAAACCTTCTGCGTGTATCTGGCGAAAAATGAGGGAATCATTCGCCGCCATGCGGAGCTGAGCGGATTCCCCGCGACCAAAATCACGGAAATTCGAGGAATCATCGACCCAACGACTGCCACGCCGGAGCAGGAATTGAGAGTTCAGGCGAGCGCAAACAAGGGCTAGATCGTTAACGAGCCGGACAAGAAGGAGGACGAAATGAAACGGACGTTGGCGCTCTTTTACGGAGTGATGGTCTATGTGTTTTTCCTGGGAACTTTTCTGTACACCATAGCGTTCGTAGGAAACTTCGGAGTACGGAACGGAATTGATAGCGGGCGGATTCCTCGGTGCCGGCCGCGATTGCGATCAATCTGGTCTTGCTGGCTGCCTTTGCAGTTCAGCACCAGCGTGATGGCGCGAAAAGGCTTCAAGAAGTGGTGGACGCGGTTCGTTCCCAAGCCAGTAGAGAGGACCACATTTGTGCTCTCTGCAACCATCGCGCTGGCGGAACTTCTGTGGCAGTGGCGAGCGATTCCAAGCGTCATCTGGGACGTGCGGGATTCGCACGCCGCAACGTTGGCTCTGACCGGACTATTCGGGCTTGGCTGGGCAGTTTTGCTGGTCAGCACGTTTCTGCTAAATCATTTCGAGCTGTTCGGTTTGGAGCAGGTGTGGAATTATTTCCTGGGCCGTGAGGCGCGACCTGCTTCTTTCAAAACGCCCGGGTTGTATCGCGTCGTGCGGCACCCGATCTACCTGGGATTCGTGATAGGGTTCTGGGCCACTCCATTAATGACGACTGGGCACTTGCTGCTTGCAATTGGGTGCACGGCATACATTTTGGTTGGTATAGCGTTCGAAGAGCGAGACCTGATCGCCGCGTATGGGCAGAAATACCTGGAGTACCGTCGCCGGGTAACGATGCTGATGCCATCTTTCAACGGGTCAAAGAAGGCGCCGGAAGGACTGGTTGCAGGTCTACCGCACTCGTACCAGGAACTCACGTTCGAAGACATCATCCAGCGAATGGATGTTTCGTAATCAACGCAAACTCCCCCAAGGACCCGCCTGCAGTAATGGGCGGGGATTTTTTCGCCGGCGCGCATCTCCTCAGCTCACGACACGCGAGATTTAGCGACAATCTCTTGACAATTCTTTACGGTTAAGCCTCTGTCCCACATGGGTTTGGCGCAACTTTGCGCGCGCCGCAGTGTTTCCATTGATGTAGGTCGGAGGTGATGAGAATGAAGAAGGCAAGCTTAGTCACAGCGTTGGGATTAGCGGTGATATTCGGAGTAGCCGCTGCGCCGAAGGCGAACGCGGAAGTCATTGTGGGAGTTGGTGTGGCGACACCGGCCTATGTGGCTCCCGTCTATGTTGCGCCTGTGCATTATCGCTACTATACACCGCGTCCGTTTGTGGCGTACGGGCCCGTACCTGTTTACCGGCGCTACTGGGTAGCGCCGCGATTTCGTGCCCGCTGGTATGGACCCCGGTATGTTCCACGTCGCGGTTTTTATGGCTGGCGGCGCTAACAGCGAGCGCTAGCTGGTTGGAGACGGGCTGCTCACAAATGAGGCGATGAGCAGCCCGCAGTGTCTAGGGTGAATCGCCACAATTGAATTTTGAGATTTCAAGAAAGGTAAGGAATATGAAACTACGAACGTTAGTACTGAGCATGGGGATGATTGCGGCTTCACTTTCATTCTCGATGCAGAATGCGATGGCTTCCGAGCAGGGAAGGATCGCGATCGAAAAGCAAGTGAAGCATGAATTGAATATGCTGCCGTATGTGAATGCGTTTGACTACATGTCATTTACGGTGGATGCAGACAACACTGTCACGCTGATGGGTGCAGTTACGAATCCCGTGGTCAAGAGCGATGCGGGAAACGTAGTGAAAAGGATCGAAGGCGTGGAGCAAGTGAACAATCAGATCCAGGTGCTCCCGGTTTCGTTCTTTGATAGCGGCCTGCGGGTCCGGTTGTTCCGTACGATCTACGGCTATCCGACGCTGCAGAAGTATTCGCTTGGCGTGATTAAACCGATTCGGATCATTGTGCAGAACGGCCACGTCACGCTAATGGGTGTGGTTGATAACGAAATGGACCGAAACCTCGCTGGCATTCGCGCGAACAACGTGCCAGGAGTTTTCTCGGTCGACAACCAACTGCAAGTTGTAAAGGGTTGATGGAAAACCCGCTCAGGCACAACCTGCTCTCATTTTACTTGGGAGAGCTTTGAGCCTGGGCGGGTCCTCTGTTTCTAAGGTATCTCACTTACATTACAAACCCGACGCCGCGCGGCCAGCATCCAACCTTAAAGCAGTCTCCATTGCAAGTAGAAGAATTCCACCACGCCACTGAACGCAGCAGACGCAATTTCGTCTATCCACTCGGAGCGGTAGGCCTGTTCAATTCCATCTCGGAGTGATGTTGTGAAAACAAATTGTTCCTCCCGCGCTTTGACCGCTGCGGCGTGTTGCTGTCTCGTGATGTTTCTTGTTTCGTGCGGTGGTTCGCATACGCCAACGCCAACCGGATCTGTTCCACCCCCAAATACCACACTTAAGGCTCAGACGAGCAACAACACAAGCACGTCTAGTGGTTTTAGTGGAGAAACCAACGGCAACGCTGGAGCAGGAAATGTAAGCAAACTGCCGCTTGCTTCACTGCTTTATAGTGGCGCGACCACAAAGATTTATGCGACGTGGCTGGGTTGGTTCGGGTTACCGAATCACATCAGCGTGGGCTACAACTCGAACACGCAGGCGGAGGTTCACGCGCAAGTCGAGGATATGATCAGCCGCGGCATGGCAGGCGCGATTTCCGATTGGTATGGCGCAGGCAACACATTCATCGACGGCGCGACCATGCTGCTAAAGAATGAAGCCGAGGCGCATTCCGGCTTCCAGTTCGCGATCATGGAAGACAAAGGCGCGCTTGGACAAGCGGCAGTAAACAACAATTGCGACGTCACTGATCAGTTGATTTCCGATCTCACCTACATTGCATCGCAATATGAATCTTCGCCCGCCTATGTAAAGGTGAATGGCAGACCAGTGGTGTATTTCTTCGATGTCGACGGTTTCTACATCGATTGGACTCGAGTTCTGTCTTCTGTTCCCGGCAATCCAATCATTCTGTTTCGCGGCACGAATGGCTTTACCAAGAGCTATACCGACGGCGCATATTCGTGGGTGAGCATTCAGCAAGACCAGCCCTTTAATCCTGAATTGAGTTTTCAAGATTCATTCTTCCAGGCTGCCCAGCAGGCGCCTTCGCGCATGGCGGTTGGCACGGCATTCAAAGGGTTCAACGATACACTCGCGACGTGGGGTACCAATCGCGTCATCGATCAGGACTGCGGGCAAACCTGGTTACAGAGCTTCGCGGAAGCGGGAAAGTTTTATTCCAGCGGCAATCAATTGCCAGCGTTGCAAATCGCAACCTGGAACGACTACGAAGAGGGAACGACGATTGAACCCGGCATAGACAATTGCGTTTATCTGGTGCCTTCGCAATCGGGCAGCACGATTAACTGGACGGTGAACGGCAACGAGAACACAATCGACCACTACACGGTTTACATCAGCACCGACGGCACGAATCTCTCGCCGCTGACGGATGTGCCGAACGGCACGCATGCGGTCGATCTCAGCAAGATGACCCTCTCGCCTTCGACAACGTATTCCATTTTCGTGCAGGCGATTGGCAAGCCTTCGCTGCAGAACAAGATGTCGCCGCCAATCGGATACCGGGCCGGAGACACGCCACCGGCAGCTTCGCTGAATATTTCGCAAAGCAACGGCCTGACTTATAGTGCGTCCGTCTCGGGATCTTCCGGCAGCGTGGCAAAATCTACCATTGACTTTGGGGACGGCACTGTCGTGAGTGGACCTTCCGCATCGCACACTTACAACGCCGTCGGGAGCTATCTGGTGACGGCAACCGTGGCAGATTCCTCGGGAGCGTCATCGGTAGCAGTGCAGCAAATTTCGGCGAAGCCCCCCGCGGGTGGACTTGTAATTTCTTCGCCGGGAAATAATTCGACAGTGAACTGGCCGACGTCATTTGTTGCGTCTGCGAACACGGGAAGCCCAGTTGCAGCCATGCAAGTGTTGATCGACGGGCAGGTTGCCTATGCAACGCACGGCGATACGATCAACACACAGTTGAAAGTAAACACTGGAACACATCAGATTCAGGTACAGTCGCTCGATTCCTCCGGGAATGCAACCGGCACCGCGACGTTGAACGTGAATGCGGAGCCGAATGACGTTCCGCCGGTCGCGAGAATCACCCTCACTGCGTTGCCAAGCATTTCGCCGACAACGGTGCTTGGCTGTACGGCAACTTCATCGGATTCAGACGGGTTCGTCAATAGCCGTCAGATGACGTACTCGAACGGCAGCAAGTTCGGCTCGCCGGCTGCGCTCGAGACGTTTGCTTCGCCGGGGACCTATACCGCAACCGTTACGGTAGTAGACGAATTCGGCGCAACCGATACGACTTCGACGACGTTCACCATTTCGAACGGAACGCTCTCAAGCGTGAATTCACCAGGCGCGAAGTAGGCATGTTCTGGCGCTGATAGCCCTGCTGCGTCATCCCGAAGTCCCGCGTTTGCACCAGCGGGACGACGGATCTGGCGTGCAGCGAACGCTGATGTTGATTGCGATAACAAAGCAGGGTTGATCTCGCGAGATCCCTCGCTCGGCTGGAGAAAGCGCGGAGCTTCGGGATGATGCAGCAGATGGATGCATCTCCGTTGCGCAGCCCTTTCATGCCGTTTACCTGAGATTTGAAGTTTTGTCCCGTTTCGCTTTTGCCCAGCCTTCTTTTACGACTTGTTTGGCGCGGCCGAGCGCGAGCGAGTCACCGGGAACATCTTCGGTGATGCAGGAAGCAGCAGCTACGTAGGCGCCTTTTCCAACCTTGACCGGCGCCACAAGTGTTGAATCGCTGCCGATAAATACGCCATCATCGATTATTGTCTTGAATTTGTTCACGCCATCGTAATTACAGGTAATGGTCCCGGCACCGATGTTCACGTTTTCCCCGATTTCAGCGTCGCCGAGATAGGTGAGGTGATTTGCTTTTGACCTTTTGCCAAGCCTGATCTTCTTGGTCTCTACAAAATTTCCCACGTGAGCGCCTTCGCCAATTTCGCTTCCAGGACGGAGATGCGAGTAGGGGCCAAGCAAAGCTCCATTTGCCACAAGTGCTTCGTCGAGCACGCATCCAGGGCGGACCAGAACGTCATCTCCTATCCGCGAATTCTGAATAATGGAATGCGAACGGATGCGGCAATCGCTGCCAATACGAGTTTTTCCCAGTAGCTGAACGAATGGTTCGATCGTAGTGTCAGCGCCGACTTCAACATCCCAGTCGATCACGCAGGTTTCGGGATAAAAAATTGTTACGCCCTCGGTCATTAGTTTCGAGCACTTCTCCATCCGCATTTTGCGATCCAGATCAACCAGTTCAGCGCGGGTATTGCTGCCGAGAATTTCGGAAGGATTACTCGTAGCTGTGGCGGCGACTTTCTGCCTGGCAGCGCAGAGTACCGATGCCATATCGGTAAGGTAGTACTCGGAGTGCGCGTTATCGGTTTTCAGACGCTTGAGATTTTCAAACAGCGGCTTGGTGGAGAAAACATAAAACCCGGAATTGATCTCGCGCAGTTTTCTTTGAACCGGAGTGCACGCTTTTTCTTCGACGACGGCTTTCACATCACCACCGCGGCTGCTGCGAATAAGCCTTCCATATCCGGTGGGATTTTCTAATTCCGCACTCAGGATCGTCATAGCGGCATGCTTCTGCTGATGAAAATCGCGCAGCTTCTGAATGGTGGAAGCAGTGATGAGGGGCGCATCACCTGAGAGGACAATCACCTGATCGTATTTTGCAAGCGCTGACTCGGCGCACATGAGGGCGTGTCCGGTGCCACGCTGGGGTTCCTGCAAGACGAATTGGACGCCGGCATCTTTTACAGCATCGCGAACCTTTTCGGCTTCGTGTCCAACGATCACATAAATGTCTGCTTGCGGAACGACCTGCGCTGCAGCTGCTATCACATGGGCGACAAGCGGTTTCCCTCCAACCTCATGCAGCACCTTGGGATGCTTCGACTTGAGCCGGGCCCCCTT
Source organism: Terriglobales bacterium (assembly GCA_035651555.1). Taxonomy (GTDB): domain Bacteria; phylum Acidobacteriota; class Terriglobia; order Terriglobales; family Acidobacteriaceae; genus Gp1-AA145. The sequence goes on along the minus strand of DASRFL010000037.1, from coordinate 111,374 downwards.
GCCGGCTGCCATGATGGCGATCGCGGTTCGGGGCTGCGCAACGTTTGGGGATTTTTTCATCGCAACAAATATAACCTGCGAATACTTCAGGTCGAAAATCGGTGATTTCACCCCTACATTTCCACAGCAAGAAAGAGTTCGTAAATAGCTGGATCGACAGGGCGTTAACAGGCAAGATGGAGAAAAGAATCTGCTTTATCAACAAAGATTTGTTGTGCAATCGACAAATGGCTCTGCTAGAGTTCGCGCCAGAGAAGTTCCGCGCCTGAACTCAAAAGCACTTCATGTGGCAGGTTCTGTACGAGGAATTCTTGGCCACCAATTCTCCTTGCCGTGTTCCAGAAATAGTGGAACCACGAGGTCGGCGTGTATGGGGATGATTTGAAGCATTTGCGGCGTCGCAGCAGAACTGCAGGCAAAGCACATCTAAACGGAATTCTCGTGCGCTCGGCGATGTTCGTCGCCATGGTCGTGATTTGCGTCCTGGCGATTCGCTTCGCGCGTGATCGAGCCAGCTCTCGTGATCAGTCCTGGCGGCAGCCTGTCTCCGAGAGTGTGAGCACTCCCTACACGTTCCGGTTTCAGCGGCGGGCGGGTTCTCCATCCCGCAGCAGACGTCTTGTATACCCCTACTCGGTTGTGCCCGGGGGAGTAATTTCAGGGCAGGAGCTGCGCGAGGCGGCATCGCATGACCCAGTCGTTGCGAAGCACTATGCAGATTTCGATTACCGGCGCGCGCGCATCATCGAACTGAAAGAACCGAAACGGGTCTATTTGTCATACCGGCTCGGTAACAGGGTTTTCTGGACGCGCCAGCAGGCTCTGCTGCGCGTCGGCGAGAAGTTGCTGACGGACGGCAGCACGACAGCCAGGACCCGATGTGGCAATCAGGTCTCGGTGGCACCACATGCGGATGTCTCCCCTGGCGAACCGGCGATGTCTGAATTCGAACAACCGGATGCGCTGGCTAGTGGCAACTGGGTACCGGGGCCCTCCAACCTGAGTTCAAATCTATTGCAGATGGATCCGGCGATGCCCATAGGACCTGGCTCGCCGCGGGCGATGGCCGGCCCTTTGACTGGAGCATCAGGTGGAGTCGTGCCGCCAGTCGGAGGGGGTGGTTTTGGCGGTGGCACAGGAGGCAGCGGACCACCGGGCGGAGGCGAAGGTGGAGGCGGCCCTCCACCGCCCCCCGTTACACCTGAGCCGGGAACAATTGTTTTGGTCGCCTCGGGCGCCGGATTGATCTTCGCGCGTTATCGCAAGCGTTGATTCGCTGTGTCACGAATGGCCGATTGCTGGGCAGTGCTAGTACTTCCGTGTCAATTTGCGACACCGCTGCGCTGCTAGAATCCGCTCAGGATCATGAAGTTCCCCCAAAAGCTTTTTCTGGTCTGCACATCAGCCCTCCTCGCCATTCCTGCCTTCTCGCAGGTGGGAGCGCAGGCAGTGGTGCAAAAGATATCAGTAAGCGCGGAAAACCCCGTCCAGGTACAGGTCCAAACCAGTTCTCAAGTCACGCCGCAGGCGCAAATCATTAGCGATCCGGAGCGGCTGGTTATTGATGTTCCGAGTGCAACACCGGGGCCCTCTCTCCATAATCAAAACCTGAATCGAGACGAAGTTGAGCGCGTACGCGTGGGGTTATTTTCGAAGACGCCTCCAATCACAAGAATTGTGCTCGATCTGAAAGCGCCGCAATGGTACCGCATCACGCCAACAGCCAGTGGCTTTACGGTGTCGCTGGGAGCAAGTGCTCCGACTACCGAGAGCGCCGTTGAATCTGCAAAAACGGTCGGTTGGATCTCCTCAAAGACAGTGGCGATTAATGTTGCGCGATCAGATCCTTTCACGATCAAGAGAAGTCCGAATGTCGCCCTACCCAATGGAGTTCGCGTGCAGTTCGATCGCGGGCAGCTTGAGATTCATGCACGCAACGCAACGCTCTCTGAGGTGTTGTTTCAAATCCAGCGGCAAACGGGAGCGGAAATTGCGATTCCTGCCGGCACAGAGCAAGAAAGGGTGGCGGCAGACTTGGGGCCTGGTCCTGCAAGCGTGGTACTGGCGGGACTGCTCAACGGCTCTGATTTGAACTTTGTTGTTGTTGGATCTGAAGCCGACCCGAGCGCGCTCCGGAGCGTGATTCTGAGCCACAAGGGCGCAGGCTTTGCAGAGTACATTCCGAGTCCGAATCAAGCAACAGTCGCCGACAACAACAACGGAAATAGTACGGAAATTCAGCCCCAGGTAGAGCCGCGGCCAGAAGATATTCCTCAACAGCCCGATCCCAATGCTGCAGGCGACCAACCGCCGGTTGATCAACCCGGCCAGGATCCTTCCAATTAATTCCTAAGTAGGGCGGGTCAGAGGTAGCTGATACTACATCCCAGCTCTCAGAACGCGACCCATGGCTGGCTGCCGACATATAACAAAACCGCAATTGCTGCAGCAATGCCAAACGGCACCTTCGCGGCTTCGGGATTGTCGATGGTCAGGTCCGCTCCGGGTGTGCGAAACACAACAAACGAGAACAGGATACGTCCGATATTGCGAACTGTCTGGCCGAGGCGCTTTCTCCAAAGCACGAGGATGACCGCCATGAACAGATTGATCAGCAAGGTAAGGAAGAGCACAACAATGAGGCGGCGCGGCTCAAAGAACGCCCCCAGCACTCCAACCAGCTTCCAATCTCCACCACCGAGTTGGCGCAAGAGCACAAAGGGAAACAAAATGGCGAGTCCGAGGGCGGCCCCTGCCAAGGATAGGAGAGCTGCGTGTCTTCCAGCGCAAAGCCAATGAAAGGTGATTGCAATCGGAACCGCGGGGTAGGTGAGCCAATTGGGAATCTTGCGCCAGCGGAGGTCAGTGATTCCGGCGGCGAGCGCAAATGATGCGGCTAAGATCCAGAGGGCAGTGGCCAATGTGTTCTGAATTCTAACTGGCGCTACTTCATCGGGAAAACAAAACGGCCCGCTTTAGGGGCCGTTCTTCGTTTAAGGACACGTACTCAAAAGCAACGTACTTACCGAGCCAGAGTACCGCTGTTGCGCTGGGCAATGATTTTCTTGGCGTTTTCTGCCAAGGCTCGCGCCTGTGGAAGCAGCTCGAGCCCCTTGAGCACTTCGGGATCGGTTTCAGCCTTTACCTTCAGGCCTTCTTCCTGTCCGAAGGCATCCACGAAGATTTCGCTCTTAATGCTGGAGCGGATCCACTCATCGTTTTGCATTAAATCGGTTTCGCTGTACGGAACTTTGTCCGCGTCGAGCGACTTGCGAAAATCTTGCAGGACTGCATCGTCAACTTCGAAGTTCTTGGTTATGTGATGGCCGACGATGTAATGCTTGGCGAAGTTGAAGAATGCGTAGTGTTGCAGGAGCGTGTCCTGGAAGTGATTGCTTTTTAGCGGGTCAATTTTGACGTCGGGGGTGATGCCACCACCGCCGTAAACGGTGCGTCCGCTGTCCGTGAGCTTCACTTCTTTGTTAGCGGTATCGCCAATGCCATCGCGATCGAAATAATAGTCATACAAAGAGACATTGCTATAGTCGCGTTGGATCAGTCGGCCGCTGGGCGTGTAGTACTTCGCCGTAGTGAGGGCGAGGCCAGTATCGTTCGAAAGCGGATATACCGTCTGCACCAAGCCCTTGCCAAATGTGGTTTCACCGGCGACCAGACCGCGGTCGTGGTCCTGAATAGCTCCGGCCAGAATTTCAGCTGCCGAGGCCGTGCCGCGATTCACCAGAACAACCAACGGATAGTCTCTTCCGCCGTTACCATGGGTCGCGGTGTAACGCCGTTCCGGTGAAGAACGCCCGTGATGCGAAACGATCACCTGCCCCTTGTGCAGGAACTTATCCGCGACTCCGACGCCCTCGTTGAGCAACCCGCCGGGATTCTGGCGCAAGTCGAGAATCATTCCCTTCATTTCGCCATTCTGGTTGAAACTGTCGAGTGCGTCCTGCACTTCCTTTTCTGTGGTCTCGTTGAATTGCGCGATGTGCATGTAGCCGATGGCGGGGCGGATCAGGAAGTGAAGGTCGACGCTGTAGCGCGGAATCTCATCGCGAACTACGGCGAATTCCAGAGGTTTGTCTGAGCCTTCACGAAGGATAGTGATATGTACGGTGGTTCCCTTCGGTCCTTTCAGCAGGTCGGCAACATCGCTGGTGGTCATGTTGTCGGTCGGTTTCCCGTCGACGGCGACAATGATGTCTCCGGGGTGGATGCCTGCGCGATAGGCAGGCGTGCCGGCAAATGGCGCGATGACAATGACTTTATTGTTGCGCGGCCCGACCGTCATGCCCACGCCGTAATATTTGCCGCGCTGATCTTCGCGCAGCAGGGAGTAGGACTTAGGATCGAAGAAATTGGAATGCGGATCGAGCACGTGCAGCATGCCTGGAATAGCTCCGTTGTAAATGGCCTTATCCGGATTCACAGGCTCGGCGTAATTCTGCTCGACGATGTTATAGACCTCGCTGAACTGTTTCAGGCTGGTGCTGACATCGGAGTCGCTGTCATGCGCGGTCGCTGGATTTTTTTGGGCAAACACCATACCCAGAAATCCGCAAAGCGCCAAAAAAATCACAATGAGAATGGAAGAGCGGTGAGAACTACGGGCCATCTTCAATTTCCTCGTGCCGGGCTCGGAAGGCGCCCAGGCAAGCTAATTTTCGCAGTATAACATGCGGAAAAACAGAAGCTTAGGTGGTTTCCGGGACCATTGGTCACCTGGAAAGTCACCTGTGTTTAGGATGCGGGAAGCTGCTGAAATGATGCGTTTTGTGAGTTTGGAATGACCCGGAAGGGAGTCGCGGTTCGGGCAAACCTTAGGTGGCGAGTTTCTTCAGGAATTCCTGCTCGTCAAGCCGATATTTAAAGGCCTTTCGGCCGTCGATAAACACCACCGGGACCTCGTCCGTGAACTGGCGCTTGAGTTGGTCATCAGTTTCAACGTCGACCTCGCGCCAGCGAAACCCGCCGCGCCGCTCGAGCTTGGTAAGCTTCTCCTTCACGATCTCACAAAGGTGGCAACCCTTGCGCGAGTACACGATAACTTCGCGAAGCAGCGACATCGCGCAGAGTCTAGCAAAGAGCAGGCAAGTTGGCTATACAAACTGTGACCTATGAGGGCCCGGAATCTACCTGCACCTAGAAGGGCAGGGGCCTACGGGGGAGGGTCCGTTTAGACTACCCGGGCAGAAGCGAAGAAACGGTACAATCCCGCAATGCCAGTCCGCAAGCCGTTGACGGGAAAAGTCGCGCTGGTGACAGGAGGAGCAAAGCGCCTGGGTAAAGCCTCGGCGCTGGCATTGGCTCGGGCCGGAGCCGATGTCGCCATAACGTATCTGACTTCCGCCAAAGAAGCACAACGAACTGTCAAAGAATTGCGAGAAGGTGGAGTCCAGGCGATTGGGGTGCGTTGCGATGTAACCGATCTCCGAAGTGTGCGTGCAGCAGTTAGACAGGTGGCAGAGGAACTGGGAAGGCTCGACATCCTGGTCAACAACGCGGGTACGTACGAAACCGTGACCTTTGACCGCCTCACGATTGAACAATTCGATTACATTTTCGCTACTAACGTACGCGGCCCGTTTCTTCTGGCGAAAGAAGCCCTGCCACTTTTACGCAAGTTCAGAGGCCGAATTGTGAATTTGGGATCCGTAGGTGGCTTGCGGCCGTGGCGCGATCACGTGCACTATTGCTCGTCAAAAGCGGCTGTGCACATGCTGACCAAGGGGATGGCCAAGGCCCTCGCCCCGGAGATTTCAGTAAACTGCGTAGCTCCTGGAATGATTGACATGGGAGAAGGGGCCGCTTTGCAGTTCATGGCCCGCCTGGCGAAACGGACTCCGATGAACCGGAATGGAGCCGGAGACGATGTGGCTGATGCGGTCGTTTTCTTTGCCACCGCCCCGAAATTCATTACCGGCCAGATTCTGTTTGTCGATGGTGGATTGGGACTCTAACTGAACGGCATATCTAGATATTGAGGAGCTTCGTGAAAATCAAGCCAATACTTCTCGCGTTGCTTTGCTGTTTGGCAACTGCGTCAGGTCAGACGAGCGGTGACAAGCCCGAGACGCCGCATCTGGAGAATGCGAAACCGAATCCCAGCGAACGAAACCTTTTCGCCGAACCAAAGACTTTTCCGCTCTGGGAACAGAACGTGCCTGGAGCTCAGGGCACGGCCGACGATGACGTTCCTACACTGACGATCTATCCCTCTGTAAACCCGGCATCGACGGGCACCGCCGTGATTGTCGCCCCGGGAGGAAGTTACGTCATGCTCGCCATGAATCACGAGGGCAGGCAGGTGGCGAACTGGCTGAATTCATTGGGCGTCACTGCGTTCGTCTTGAAATACCGCCTGGGACCGAAGTATCACCACCCAATTGAACTAGGGGACGCACAACGTGCTATCCGCCTGGTTCGCTCGCGAGCAAAGAAACTGGGCGTTCAGCCCGATCGGATCGGGTTCATGGGATTTTCTGCCGGTGGCCATCTGGCATCGACTGCGGGCACGCACTTCGACAATGGGAATCCGAAGGCGAACGACCCGATTGATCGCGTCAGTTGCCGCCCTGATTTTCTGGTATTGGCTTACCCGGTGATTTCGTTCGTCGCTCCTTATTCACATTCCCAATCCGAGCACAACTTGCTTGGGTCCGATCCGGACTTGAAGTTGCAGGAGGAACTTTCGAATGAATTACGCGTGACGTCACAAACCCCGCCAACGTTTCTGTTCAGCACGAGTGCGGATAAGACGGTGCCGCCGGAAAACTCGGTCGCGTTCTATCTCGCACTGCAGGCTGCGCGAGTGCCGGCAGAAATTCATATCTTTGAGAAAGGCCCGCACGGCGTAGGGTTGGACTTAGCTGATCCGGTGCTTGGGCAGTGGCCCACGCTTCTCGCCAACTGGATGCGGCAAAGAGGGCTGCTGCGGAAATGACGATACCTCTTTTTCGCAGTTGGTGCGGTATCTGCGCGGCTCTTTGCTGCGTTCTCCTCGGGACCCTGGTTGCGGCACAAAGCGGTCCAGCACCTGGGAGCACCGAAATTCAGGCGTGGACTGCGGGTGGATACTCGGTGCCGGGTGGCCGTGGACATACGGGAGTGTGGAATGCGGGATTCCGGTATGGATGGGTGCTACTCGGGCCGCACGGACCAGGTTTTCTGAGGGGCGAATTTGAGTACGCGATTGATGCTGTCCCGCTTTTTCTCGTCTTCCAACCGCGGAATACTGCGCATGGGGTGGGCTTTAATCCTCTAAATTTGAAATGGAATTTCATTCGGGGTACAGGTGGGCCGCAGCCGCCTTCGGAGCTTCTTGCCAGCCGTGTATTCATCCCCTATGCGGAACTCAGCGGAGGAGTTCTGTTCACGGATCACACGGTGCCCGCTTTTACGGACACGATCAATTTCACCCCATCGGCGGCGCTCGGATTGCACATACTTCGTCCGGCTCTCACGTGGACGGTGGAAGCACGCTATCTGCATATTTCAAATGCAGGGCTGGAACGGCTGAACCCCGGAATCAATACGTTTGAGGTAAAGCTCGGGGTAGGGAGGTTCCGAAAGTGACGCGCTATAGGTACTCTGCGAACCTCTCAGTAGCGAGTTAGATGTCTCGAAGAATGGCGCGAAGCAGGCAAGGGCCGATCACTTCGCCCGAGTGGACCGGAACAGTTGTAACTCTTCCATCAGGATGCCTTTAGAAAGACTTGGCTACCGCGAGTCCGAATCACCTCAAAACTAATTTCTGGAGAACTCTGACAACTTCTTTTCCGTGAACTCCGCGGAAAACGGCTCATACCGAGACTTGCTGCGGTCGTCCGGGGCGCAATCAATCGTAATATTCCAGCCCCAAATGCGTGATCAACTCTTCGCCTTTCAGGTGACGCAACGTGTTCTTCAGCTTCATGAGCTGGATGAACAGGTCATGCTCTGGATATAACCCCGGCAGCGTCATCGGCGATTTGAAATAGAAACTGAGCCATTCCTGAATTCCGATGTCTTTCAAATCAGAGCAGCGCTGGGCGAGGTCGAGGAAGAGAACAAGATCAAGAACGATTGGCGCGGCAAGGATGGAATCGCGGCACAGGAAATCGACCTTGATCTGCATGGGATAGCCGAGCCATCCGAAGATGTCAATGTTGTCCCAGCCCTCTTTGTTATCGCCGCGTGGCGGGTAATAGTTGATACGAACGACGTGGCTGAACTTGCCGTAAAGATCGGGGTAAAGATCGGGCTGCAGGATGTGTTCCAGGACCGACAGCTTGGATTCTTCCTTGGTCTTGAATGAGCCGGGATCGTCGAGCACTTCGCCATCGCGGTTGCCGAGAATGTTGGTGGAGAACCATCCCTTTAACCCGAGCAGGCGAGCTTTAAACCCTGGCGCGAGAATGGTCTTCATCAACGTCTGGCCGGTTTTGAAATCCTTGCCACAGATCGGGGCCTCGTTCTTACGCGAGAGCTCGTGCATGACCGGCAAGTCGACGGTCAAGTTGGGAGCGCCATTGGCGAACGGGACGCCTTCCATCAGAGAGGCGTAAGCGTAAATCATGGACGGTGCTATGGCGTCGTCGTTAGTTTGCAGAGCTTTTTCAAAGGCCTTTACTGATTGGTGGGCTGCGGTGGGCTGCAGGAAAATTTCCGTCGATCCGCACCAGATCGTGATCAGGCGTGAGGCCTCAGAGCTTTTTCTAAAGTCGCGAATATCTGCCCGCACCTGTTCGGCAAGATCCATCTTGTTCTTGCCTTTTTTCACGTGATGGCCGTCGAGCTTCTTCACATAGTTGCGATCGAACACAGCCGGTCTCGGCCTGACGGAACTCAGGAAAGGCTTGATCTGATCGAGTAGATCGTGTTCGAGCACGCCGGCTTTGCTCGCAGCAGTGTGCATATCGTCATCGAAGGGATCCCAACCGGTGAACACCATATCGCTAAGGTTGGCGAGAGGAACAAACTCCTTGACCAACGGGGAGCGCCCGTCGGTCCGCTTACCGAGCCGAATGGTGCCCATCTGGGTGAGGGAACCGAAGGGATTAGCCAACCCTTTGCGCACCGCCTCGACGCCGGCTACAAAAGTAGTGGCTACGGCGCCCATGCCGGGAATCATCACTCCGAGCTTTCCTTTGGCCGGTTGGATGGAAGGGGTACTGGCCTTATCTTTAAGAGCTTGTCGACGTGCAGCCATTTAGGGCATTTTCCTTGCGTGATTATGAAGTTGTGGGCAAACGGGTATGTTCTCGTATTGACGAAGCTTTTGCAACTTGGCGGCGTCGAATGGGGAAGCCGGAGCATCGAACAGTAACAGGTAACTCCGCAGCGACAACTTGCGTCCAACCAATAGGGGTTGCTTTGCCGCACGCGCGATATAATCAACTAACGGTTTGAGTGGGCGATCTGGAGGTTTTTATGAAGAGTTTGTTGTCACTTAGCGCGGCCCTCGCGCTGGCTGTTTGCATGGTTTCGCCCTCATTGGCCAGAGACAAGGATAAAGACAAAGACAAAGCGCCTGCCGCGGCCGATAGTTCAACTCCGACCGCAAATGGTCCGTCCGCAAATACGGTTGAGCCCTCGGCAACCAAAACCCCGCATGACGGCAGCATCAATGACATTGACGCAATCGGAAATCGTAATGTTGGCTGCGCCAAAGGTATGGGCAACTGGTACAGCCTGGAAAAGCAGATCGCCATGGGAAAGCAGATTTCCCAACAGGTGGAAACGCAATCCAAGGTGATCAACGACCCGGTCATTTCGGAGTACATCAATCGCCTGGGACAGAACCTTGTCCGTAACTCGGACTCGCAGGTGCCGTTTACGATCAAGGTGATTGATTCCGACGACATAAATGCGTTTGCGTTACCGGGCGGTTTTTTCTATGTCAACTCGGGATTGATCCTTGCCGCCGACGAAGAAGCGGAACTCGCTGGCGTAATGGCGCATGAGATTGGCCACGTCGCAGCCTGCCACGCGGCCCGCGAAAACACCCGCGCCAACCTGATGCAGATGATGACCATTCCACTGATCTTCATGGGTGGGCCGATCGGATACGCAGCCTACGAGGGCGCAGGCTTGGCGGTGCCGTTGACGTTCCTGAAGTTCTCGCGCGGATTTGAAGCGCAGGCCGATTATCTTGGTGTGCAGTACATGTACAAGGCCGGATATGATCCGGCTGCCTTCGTCTCATTCTTTGAAAAGATCCAGGCGCTGGATAAGAAGAAGCCGGGAACGATTTCAAAAGCCTTTGAAACGCATCCCCAGACGCCGGATCGCATAAAAGAGTCGCAAGAGGAGATCGCGAAGATTCTGCCGGCAAAGTCGGAGTACATCGTAACCACGTCGGAGTTCGACACTGTCAAATCCCGGCTGGCCGCGATTGAGAACCGTCATAAACTTAACGACGAAAAAGACGGCAAGAAGCCGTCTTTGCGACGTGCATCATCGACCGACAAAAATGGGACGGATGACAAGACCACGGACGATGGACGTCCGACGTTGAAGCGGCGGCCTGATGACAACAATAACTGATTGAATTTCCGTAAATGGAAAAAGGCAGGACGCGAGTCCTGCCTTTTTTGGTTGTCTTCGTGGAACTCTAAGCCGCTTCTTTCGTGGCCAGCGAACGGACAGTGGCACGCTCAGGTTGTGCGTTAACAATTTTCATCTGCTTCCAGTCGTAGGGCAGCTCTTTCCCGCAATCCAAACAAACCACATACGTTCCGGTGGGAAATGCGGCCCGACTACGCTGGGCCTTCTTGATGGTGATCGGGAAGCTGTAATGCTGGTGCCAGCAGCCAAAGAAAGCGTTGACTACACGCGACAACATCTTTCTACCTCCACAGAGTGCTTTCGGCCTGGGAGCCGGGGAAGCATCATCTACTTAGATTCAGCTTCTCTGGAAAGGGTTCGCAGGGATTACACGAAACTAGTTGTCGTGCAACCCTGCTGAATGAAAGGAGTTACCGCGCTGCGCCTTCGGGGCCTGATTTCTTGTGAGACTTGCACCGGGTAGCTATTGCCGATCGGAGCTTGGTTTCGAGGTCTTCTGGGAGTTCGTAGAGCTTGGAATCGCGATAGATTTCAATGGTCTTCTTGGTGGTATCGCAAACGACATAGCAGTTGTGGCACCAGGAGAGATGCTCTTCCAGTTCTGATTTTGTGTTGGCGTCGATTACGCCATCCAGGTAATCGGTCAGTTCGTGAAGAAACTCAGAGCATTTCACTGGATGCCATCTCCACTACCAGGTTTCGCTTGCGATCCATTCGATCTGTCTCTCCTCTGAAAATACTTGTTCAGCCGCTCACGCAACTGCAAACGAGCCCGCAACAGTCTCGATTTCACCGCCGGCACGCTCAAATCGAGCGCCTCAGCAGTCTCCTCGGTCGAAAGACCTTCGACATCCCGCAAGACAAACACAGTGCGAAACGTTGCCGGCAGCCCATGGATGGTGCGATCTAAGATGTCGCGCAACTCAGCCTGGCTGTACTGTTGCTCCGGATTCGGAGACCAATCGGCAACTTCCCGCGGCACCGAATCGTCTTCGGTCTTTACTTCCTCGTCGAGTGAAACCGTGCGCTCCGGACGCCGGCGCCGAAGCTTCATCAGAGCTTCGTTCACCGCAATCCGCACTAACCAGGTGTAAAACTTCGATTGCCCCTGGAACTGGGCGAGATTGTTGTACGCCTTTAAAAACGCGTCCTGGACGACATCTTCCGCATCCTCGCGGTTTTGCGTTATGTGCTGCGCGATGCGAAAAACGTTGCGGTCGTAGCGGCGAACCAGCTCTTCGAAAGCCTCTACATCACCTGCTTTAGCCCGCTGAACCAGCGCCAGCTCATCGCTGACCGGTTCTGTCACTTTTGGTTGGATTGCGCCCATTGGACATTCGATGCAGGATTTTTCACATTAAACGGAGCGTCAAATGGAAAGGGGACCTGGATCGTTTTTACATTTTACTTGCTGACGGCCAGTTACGCCATCGCGGCCGATGCTTTGCCTGGCAGGTTTCCTGCACGCGTTGTTCGCACAGAAAGATAAAGGCTTGCCGGAACTTGAGAGGTCAGGCGTTACGTCCGTTACCTTCCCGCCGGTGCAGGGCAAAGTGAGAATACATAACCAAGCGAGAATTACACAACGATGTTGCGAAAGCCCACACTAGCGCTCTTACTGTGTCTGACACTGTCCCCGAGTCTGCTCTTTGCCAAGCAGCTCGCGGTTGTTACTGATACTGCAAATACAACAGCCAATCTGACTACGGCAGACCTGATCAAACTATTCACCGCACAGACGCATAGTTGGGCGGACGGCAAGCTGGTCACGATCGTCATGCGGGACCCCACCAGTTCGGATATGGAACTGGTGTTGCGAAAAGTCCTGAACATGACGCCGGCGCAGGCGCGAGCATTCATTCAAAGTCACAAGGCTGCCGTTGTAGTGGCAGACTCCGACGATGCCGTGCTGCGGTTCGTCTCCAGCAATCACGGCGCGATCGGCATCGTTGACCTCTATTCACTGACCAAAGGGGTCACGGTGATCAAGATCGATGGAAAGTTGCCGGTCGAGCAGGGCTATCTTCTACGAGGAAACTAGATCAATGAAATCAGCCGCACTGGTTGTTGCCTTCACTCTGGCATTCGGAGTTTGCACGACTGCTCAACCGAAGAAGCATGCACGCCCGCAAAGTAAGGATTCGCTGCCGCTGAGCACGAAATCGGCAAAGGTGCTGCGCTTGCTGGATCAGGCCTGGGTGCTGGATTCCGACAAGGGCGAGCCGAAAAAATCCATCGAGTTGATGCACAAGATCGTGAAGCTGGATCCAAAGTTCGCCATGGGCCACGAAATTCTGGCGCAGATCAGCCTGGATCCCGCTGAGCAAGTAAGCGAGCAAGCAGAGGCAACAGCAACCAAAGGCAACGCCACGCCTGTCGAGCAGACGTTGATCGATTGGTTCCAGAATGTCGCCGACCACAATCTGATCCCGGCTATCACCAGCATGAATGAAGTTCTGCGGCAGTACCCGCACGACCGCTGGGTCGTGTTTCTGGCCAACTCGTGGCTGATGGCGCAGACGCAATACGAGCGCGCTGTGGAAGTCTACGAAAAGTCTGGAATGAAGAATTCACCGGGGCTGATGAACAATGCCGCCTATACCTATGCCCACATGCGCCAGTTCAAAAAGGCGTTCGGGTTGATGGACCAATACGTCAAGATGATGCCACACGACGCGAATCCCAACGATTCCTATGCCGAACTGTTGCGCTTGGCGGGTCACTATAACGCGGCGATTGTCCATTACAAAGCAGCTCTGGCGATCAACCCTCAGTTCTATACCTCAGCTTACGGAATTGCGGATACATACCTCTTAATGGGCGAGGAAGTGCGGGCGCGTCAGGAATATAAGAAGGCGTTCGAGAAGTTCCCATCTGTGCCTGAGATGGAGCTGATCCAGTGGAGAACTCGCGAGGCGACCACTTACCTGTACGAGCACGATATTGCAAGCGCAAACAAGGCCTTTGGATCGTTAGCTGAGTACGCACACTCGAAGCAGATGAGTCAGGTAGAAGCCGATACGTATCGCCAGATGGCAATGTATCAGCCACATGCGGCGGATGGATTGAAGTTCTTAACCAAAGCTGAGCAGGCGCTGCATGAAGGCAGTAACACCACGAAGGCTGAAATTCACCAAGAGGCAGCGCAAATTTTGCGCGCCCGCGTCGAACTTGCAATCAAGGCAGGCGATCTCAAAGCCGCCGACGCCGCTGTGATTTCGCTGGCTCAACTCTCGGAAACCTCGAACGACAAAGTGATCGATGCTTGTTATCAGGGTGCGGAAGGAGCACGTTTGTTCTCCTCCCATAAGTACAAAACGGCGATTTCACACCTCGAGGAAGATGAAGATAACCCGCTTTCGATAAGGCGTCTGGTGGTTGCGTATCGCGCCACCGGCTATGTTTCCGGCGCGAAACGAACGGAAGAGGTTCTTGCCACCTTCAGCGATCCAACCGTAGAACAGGCTCTCGTCGTGCCGGCCTTTCGCAAGTGCCTCGGCAATCCCAACTGCAATGCGAATGTGCGCGCGGCGACCATGAAACACTAGCTCTCCGATCGTAGCTTCGAACCAAACCTGAAACTCTCATCTATAATTCTCGGTTTCTGAAATCACCTGATCCGAGGATTGCATGAAGGGCATCATTACGATCTGCACGTCAATTTGTCTAACGGTTGCACTGTCTTCGATTTCGTCCGCACAGAACACGCAGCCGCAATATCCGAACTACCCCAGCGAGACTCCGCAAGATTTTAAAGTGAATCAGTCCCACTGGGACTACACGCGCCGCGCAGTTGATATTCCTATGCGCGATGGCGTGAAACTTCACACGGTCATCCTGATTCCCAAAGGCGCAAATCACGAGCCAATTTTGTTCACCCGCACTCCCTATGACGCCGAGGCGCTCACAAGCCACAGCGCCAGCTCCCACCTCGGACCGATTTTATGGGGATACGACAATGCGACCGAGGTGATCGTCCAAGGTGGTTACATTCGCGTGGTGCAGGATATCCGGGGCAAATATCGCTCTGAGGGCGACTATGTAATGAATCGCCCGCTGCATGGCCCCTTGAATCCGACGCCCGTCGATGAATCCACGGATACGTACGACACAATCGACTGGCTGGTTAAGAACATTCCGGAGTCGAATGGCAAGGTTGGAATTCTAGGAATTTCCTACGACGGATTTTTGCCCTTGATGGCGATTGTTAATCCGCATCCTGCGCTCAAGGTTTCGGTTCCCATGAACCCCATGGTTGACGGATGGATGGGCGACGACTGGTTCCACAACGGCGCCTTCCGCCAGCAGAACATGCCTTACATCTACGAACAGGAAGCTACCCGCAAGAACGACGAGAAGTGGTGGACCGATCATTTTGACGACTACGACCTGTACATGGAAGGTTCGGCGGGTGAAATCGGCAAGAGTCACGGAATGGAGCAGCTAGGGTTCTGGAACCAGTTGCTCGCGCATCCGAGCTACGATTCGTGGTGGCAAGACCAGGCGATGGACAAGATTCTTGCTGAACAGCCGCTGAAGGTGCCGGTCATGCTGGTCGACAGCCTCTGGGACCAGGAGGACATTTATGGCGCACCTGCAGTTTACAAAGCAATAAAGCCGAAAGATGTAAACAACGACAAAGTTTTTCTGGTGCTTGGGCCCTGGCATCACGGGCAAGAAATTGAAGACGGAAGCTCGTTGGGTGCGCTCAAATTCAATAGCGATACCGGTCTTTATTTCCGAGAAAAGATTCTTGCGCCGTTTCTGGCGCATTTCCTGAAAGATGATGCGCCGGCGATGAATGTGGCTCCCGTGACCGCCTATGAGACCGGCGAAAACCAGTGGGAGCGATTGCAGTCGTGGCCGTCGGGATGCCAAGCGGGTTGCGCACCAAAAGCTACGCCGCTATATCTAAACGGAGACTTGAAACTGAGTTTCTCGGAGCCGAAGCGCAGCGACGCCGCCTATAGCGAGTACGTTTCCGATCCCGCCAAGCCGGTTCCTTACCGCGCCCGGCCGAGTCAGCCGGTGGGCTATACCGGCCGCTTCACCTGGCCGCAGTGGCTGGTGGATGACCAGCGCGAACCTTCAGGCAGGCCGGATGTGTTGGTGTTCACTTCCGATGTGCTCACCAACCCAGTGAAGATCAGCGGCCAGCCGGTCGCAAATTTGATTGCATCAACCAGCGGTACGGATTCGGACTGGGTTGTGAAGTTAATCGATGTCTATCCAGACGAAGTCGCCGGCGATGAAGAGATGGGCGGCTATCAGTTGATGGTCTCCGCGGATATATTCCGTGGGCGCTATCGCGAGAGCCTTTCGCATCCTCAGGCGATTGCGGCAGACAAGCCTTTGCTCTACCGGTTCGCCTTACCGACGGCAAACCATGTGTTCCTGCCCGGACACCGCATCATGGTGCAAGTGCAATCGAGCTGGTTCCCGCTCTACGATCGCAATCCACAGACTTTCGTGCCGAACATCTTCTGGGCCAAACCCGAGAATTACAGGAAGGCCACGCAGCGGGTCTACCACGCGCCGGGACAGGAAAGCTTTGTGGAGTTACCTCTCATTAAGGGGCAATGAGCTCTGTTCAGCACGGAGACACTGAGGTACTGAAGAGCCAATTCTGAAGGTTTTCTCCGCCTCACTGTCTCCGTGGTGAGAAGTCGGGGACGTGACTAAAGTGACCTGCTGCCCGGAGCGGAGCCTGCCTATAATCAAAGACGAACCCCCCGATGAATAAGCCACATGTCCGATAAGGTCGAAGAGATCGTCCGCGCGGCTGTTACTGAGGCGTTAGAGCGCCAGCTTCCGTCATTCCGGGAAACTATTGTCCAGGAAGTACTTCAAGCGGTTAGCCCCGCGTTGGGCGGCAAGCAGGAACATGCCGGCAATGGCGTTGCCTCTTTGCAGAAGGCCATTTCATCTGTGCAGGCTGGGACCACTCAAAAAGAGATTCTACGGGCCCTGCTTGACGGCACGACTTCCTATTGCGGCCGCGCAGCTTTGTTCGTAGTCAAGGGTGGGGCGGCAACTGGCTGGCAGGGAGCGGGTTTTGCCAGCAACGATGCGATCAAGGACTTTGCTCTTGACGTCCATTCTGGTGCAACCGCTCATGTGTTGCAATCGCGGGAGGCGGAAGACGCCGCGGCTTCAAATTTCGATCAGCACTTCGTTTCGAAGTTTGGTCCGCCTGCAAACCCAAATATCGCCCTACTGCCACTGCTTCTGAAAGACAAAGTTTCCGCGCTGATTTACGCTGATTCTGGTTCGCAAGGCGCTGAAGTCGATTCCACTGCGTTAGACGTGCTGGTAAAGGCTACAAGCGCGTGGCTTGAAGTGATTTCTCAGCGCAAGCAAGCCCATAAGGATGAGCCGGAGACGCATTCGGCGCCCGCTGTAAACGATCCATTCGCGGCCCATGCCCCGTTGCATTCGGCAAAGGCACAACACATTCCAGAGCCCGAGCCGGCGGTCGCTGTGGCCGCGGCTGCTGGCGCAGGGTCAAACGTTGCCGCGGCGCCGGCGCTTAGCCCCGAAGAAGCCGAAATTCACCGCAAGGCCCAGCGCTTTGCCCGTCTGCTGATGGACGAGATCAAGCTCTACAACCAGGCAAAGGTGGCCGAAGGGCGCAAGCACAAGAATCTTTACGATCGCCTCAAAGAGGACATCGAAAAAAGCCGCGCCACGTATCTAAAACGTTATGGCAATACTTCGGCCGCTAGCGCAGACTATTTCAATCAGGAACTGGTTCGCAGTCTGGCGGAAGATGACATTTCTCTCATGGGCAGTAACTTTCAACGATAATTGTTCTGTTGGACATTCCAGCAGCATCTTGCTAAGCGATAATTAGAACAGACGTGGGGCATTTTCGCAGAGTATCTTCTTTCTCGGCATTTGCGTTGATGATGGTGTGTGCGTATTTGCTAAACGCACAAACCAGCAACTCCCCACCTGGCAACGCGACCTCTGCGGCACCTGCGGTAATCGTCCAGAAAACGAAAGATCAAGAGAAGCCTGCATCACCCGGACAGGCGAGTTCCGCCACGTCATCTTCTGCTCCGAGCAAAAAAAAGTATGCACCGCGCAAGAGCAGTTCGAGGAGACTTGCCCGCTCGACCAGATCGCGCCGCAGCTCGCCACGGTTTCGTAGGATCCAGCAGGCCTTTGTGGCTTCTGCGACTCTCAAGCCCATGGCGTTGCAGCTATTGCAAAACCGCACTCCGGCCGCATACGCAGGGGTTGAAGCGTACGCACGCAAACACAGCGCCGAAGATGCCGGCTCGCTGGCCTGGCTTGCAGCCGGATATGCGTATTTCCTGGACCATCAATTTGCTAAATCGATCGACGCGCTCGAACGCGCGAAAGCTCATGCGGGAGAGTTTGGGGATTACGTCGCGTACTACCTGGCAAGTTCAGAAACCCAGAGCGGGCGCGCTTCCGATGCCATCAATCTGCTCAGCAAGTTTGACGAGAACTTTCCGGAATCGCTGCTGACCCGGGACGCGCGCGTTCTCTATGCCGACGCGCTGATCTCCGCCAATCGCGCAAGGGAAGCCGTTCCGATTCTTGAAAAAGATCGCGAGCCGATTCGCGCCGATCTGGAACTCACATTGGGACGCGCTTATGCAGCTTCCGGCGATCCGGCTAAAGCGGTTGCCGTGCTCAGGCACCTGTACTTTGAGTTGCCGTTGAGCTTTGAAGCAACCGTAGCACAGGGGGAATTGCAGAAGCTGGCTTCTACTCCTGGAATTTCGCCTCCGAATTTTGGCGATGAGAAGAGCCGCGCCGATGCCTTGGTCAAGGCGAAGAAGTTTCCGGAAGCCGTCGATGCCTACCGAGACCTGTTGAAACGAGCCACGCCCACGGACAAGCCGGAAATCCAACTCTCGCTTGCCGAATCTCTGCATCACGCTGGCCAGGACCGCGAAGCCAAGCGACAGCTGGATTCTGTTCAGATCACGACTCCTGAGATCGCGGCGCGCAAGCTCTACGACTTCGGCGAATTGCAGCGCGCGGTGAATGACGATGACGGTTTTCTCCGCACCGTAGATGACATCCGGCAGGCCGCTCCCACCAGTCCATGGCTGGAACAGGCCCTGCTTTACGTGGGCAACATCTATTTGCTCCGCCACGACTACGACCGGGCAATCGACGCTTACCGCGAGATCGGGCAGCGTTTCCCGAGCGGCGCTCGCGCTCCTTACGCGCATTGGAAAGCTGCGTGGCTGAGCTTGCGGCAAGGCCGCAATGCGGAGGCTAAGGAAGGTTTTGAGCAGCAGATCGCGCTCTATCCCGATTCTTCCGAGGTTCCGGCGGCGCTTTACTGGCGCGGGCGGCTGGCGGAAGAAGACGGCGACATGGCGATGGCCAGCGCTTATTATCAGAAAGTTTCGGATCGTTTTCGCAACTTTTACTATGGCCCACTGGCCCACGACCGGCAGAGCAAGCTGAAGGTGGACGATCCGCCGCACTATCCCATTCTTGATCGCGTTCCCCCGATTACGGGAATTGAAAAGATCAGTGACGACGCGCCACCTGAGGACAGCCTGCGTCTCGAAAAAGCGCGACTGCTTGAAAATGGCGGCCTGCTGGATTTTGCTGTGCGCGAGTTGAAAGCCGCTGCCGACGAAGACAAAGGAAACTGGCTACCGGCAGAAATTGCGCGCATGTACGAGGATGCGGACCGCTATGACGCGGCGGTTGAAACTCTGAAACATGCGGTACCGAACTATTTTGCGGTCGACCTTTCGACGTTGCCGAGGTCCTATTGGGAGGCATTGTTTCCCCGTCCCTATTGGAGCGACGTGAAGCGTTTCGCAAATGCGAATGGGCTCGATCCGTATCTGGTTGCATCCTTGATTCGTCAGGAGTCCGAGTTCAATCCCAGCGCGGTTTCAAATAAGAACGCGCTCGGCCTGATGCAGTTGCTGCCAAAGGTAGGAAAAGGAGTTGCCAAGCAGGAAAAGTTGAAACATTTTTCTACAGCGCAGCTTTTTACGCCAACCGTCAACGTGCAGCTGGGAACCAAATATTTTCGTTCGATGGTTGACGAATTTGGCGGGTTTGAATACGCACTTGCTGCATATAACGCAGGCGACGACCGGGTGAAAGACTGGCAGTCACAAGGCAAGTATCGCGACGTGCAGGAGTTTGTGGAGTCGATTCCATTCACTGAGACCCGCGAATACGTTCAGGCGATCATGCGGAACGCGAATGTGTACCGGCAGTTGTATGGGACGCCTTGAAACCATAAATTACGAAGGGCACCCTTCGACTGCGCTCAGGACAAGCTCCGGTACACGAAGGAAAACCCTTTCTTCCAAGCAAGCCTAAGTCTTTCTTCGCTGAAGAAATTCGGCCCGTTCTTCGTGTAACTTCGTGTCCTTCGTGGTTGATGTAACGATTCGGAGCTTGAGTCCTAGGTCTTCGCTATCATGATCAGGCATGTTTTCTCGCCGCACTGACTGGAATCTTGCGCCAAATCGCTTGACCCTTGCGCATCAGGAAGCGGTGCGCGCGGGAAAGAAGATTCTCGATCTCACGATTTCGAATCCCACACGCGCAGGAATTGAATATGACAAAACCGCGATTCTGGATGCACTGAGGAATTCAGCCGCTCTCGACTACGACCCTCAGCTGAAAGGATTGCGGGGCGCCAGGGAAGCAGTAGCTGACTACTATTCGTGGGAGCATGGCGTTTCCTTGGATCCGGAAAACCTGATTCTCACCACCAGCACAAGTGAGGGTTATTCGCACGTCTTTCGGCTTCTGTGTAACCCCGGAGATGAAATTTTGGTTCCCAAGCCGAGCTATCCGTTGTTTGATTTTCTTGCTGAACTTCAGGACGTTAAGCTGGCGCCATATTCGTTGATCTACGATCACGGATGGCAAACCGATTTTCATTCGCTCGAAGGTGCCTGTACGCAGAATTCGAGGGCCGTCATTGTGGTGCATCCGAATAATCCAACCGGGTCGTATGTCAGTGAGCAGGAACGCAATCAGTTAAACGAGCTGTGTCGTCGAAATAAACTGGCGTTGATTGTGGATGAAGTTTTTCTCGACTACGCACACGAGAGAAAATGTCCATCATTCACTGGCAACGAAGGAGCTTTGACTTTTACGCTGAGCGGACTGTCAAAAATTTCGGCTCTTCCGCAGATGAAGCTGGCGTGGATCGCTACGACCGGCCCGCAAGCAGAGGTGGCCGCGGCAATGCAACGCCTTGAAGTGATCGCGGATACGTATTTGTCGCTCAATGCTCCGATACAGCTTGCTGCTCCGGTTCTGCTTGAACAACGGAAAGCAGTCCAACCCCGATTAGTGAAACGGGTCCGCGCGAATCTCGCCGAATTGGATTGTCAGCTCGTGCAGCAGAAATCCTGCTCGCGGCTTGAAGTGCAGGGTGGATGGTATGCGGTGCTGCGCATTCCTGTCACCAGATCGGACGAAGACTTTGCAGTTGAGCTGTTGGAGCGCGAGTCCGTGCTGGTTCATCCCGGCCATTTTTACGATTTTTCGGCTGATGGTTATCTGGTTTTGAGTTTAATCGGTTCGGAGGCGGATTTCCGAAATGGAATCGCGGCACTGTTGAGCTTTGTGGACCAGTTAGCTTGATGCCTCGAGCGGTTGTTCATCGCAATCCACCCGTCACGGATCACAAACCACGAACTACAGCTACTGACCACTAGCGACTGATCACTGACCACCCGGTCATTTGTTCCCAACGTCACCTGCATGGCAGTAAAATGCAATGCGGCAAACGATTCTTACACCGAGGCTCGTTAATGGCAGAAAAGGCATCGATTCCAGCTCCCAACTCCAGCATTGATTCCGTCCTTCAGGAAGCGCGTAAGTTCGAACCATCGGACGAATTCCGGCGGTCGGCACACATCAAGAGCCTCGAGGACTACGAGCGCATTTATCAGGAGTCCATGGAGCATCCAGACAAATTTTGGGGACGCATTGCCGGCGAGCTGCACTGGTTCAAGCCATGGGAAAAAGTGCTGGAATGGAAGAATCCGTGGGCGAAGTGGTTTGTTGGCGGGCAGATCAATCTCTCGTACAACTGCCTTGATCGTCACGTTCAGACCCATCGCAAGAACAAAGCCGCCATCATCTGGGAGAGCGAACCGGGCGAAGTACGCACGCTGACGTATCAACAATTGCATCGTGAAGTTCAGAAATTTGCGAATGTGCTGAAGTCCCTGGGCGTAAAAAAAGGTGACCGGGTTGCCATTTACATGGGGATGACGCCGGAGTTGCCGGTTGCCATGCTTGCCTGCGCGCGGATTGGCGCGCCGCACACCGTGGTTTTTGGTGGATTTTCTTCACATGCACTTGTCGACCGCATTCATGATTCGCAGGCGAACACTGTAATCACACAAGATGGAACCTATCGTCGCGGAAGTGAAGTGAAGCTTTTTCCCGCGGTTGAAGAAGCGCTGAAATCCTGCCCTACGGTGAAGAACGTTGTCATCTACAAGCGAACCGGAACTGCGATCAACATGCAGTCCGGCCGCGACCACTGGTGGCATGAGCTGATGGCCAAAGCTTCGGACGAGTGTCCGGCCGAGCCGCTCGATGCGGAGCATCCGCTATACATCCTTTACACCTCAGGCACAACCGGAAAACCAAAAGGAGTTGTGCACACGACCGGCGGATATTCCGTTGGCACTTACATCACAACCAAGTGGGTCTTCGATCTACACGAAGAGGACACATATTGGTGCACCGCAGATATCGGCTGGGTTACCGGGCACAGCTACATCGTGTACGGGCCGCTGCAGAACGGCGCGACCAGTCTGATGTACGAGGGCGCGCCGAATTTCCCTGAGCCGGATCGTTTCTGGAGCATCGTGGACCGGCATCAGGTCAATATTCTCTACACTGCGCCGACCGCCATCCGCACCTTCATCCGCTGGGGAGATCAGTGGCCGAACAAGCACAAGCTCACGAGCCTGCGTTTGCTCGGGTCAGTTGGAGAGCCGATCAATCCTGAGGCGTGGATGTGGTATCGGGAAGTGATCGGTCACAATCGTTGCCCGATCGTCGACACCTGGTGGCAGACAGAGACGGGACACATGATGATCACGCCCATCCCCGGGGCAATCGCAACCAAACCGGGGTCTGGAACAAAGCCATTTCCAGGCGTGGTGGCGGAGATCGTGACCATGGATGGCAAGCCGGTGCCGGATGGCGCCGGAGGATTTTTGATTCTGAGGCAGCCCTGGCCGGGAATGTTGCGCACCATTTATGGCGATCCCGATCGCTACGTGAAGCAGTACTGGTCGCAGATTCCGGGCGTATATTTCACTGGCGACGGCGCCCGCAAGGACAAGGACGGCTACTTCTGGATCATGGGCCGGGTCGATGACGTAATCAACGTCTCCGGGCATCGCCTGAGCACAATGGAGGTGGAATCGGCGCTGGTTGCTCATGATTACGTGGCTGAAGCGGCCGTCGTCGGCAGGCCGGATGACGTGAAGGGGCAGGCAATTGCGGCATTCGTTACCCTCGAGGGCGGGCGTACGCCAAGTCCGGAATTGAAAGACGAGCTTCGGAAATGGGTCGCGAAAGAAATCGGGTCACTGGCGAAACCAGATGACATTCGTTTCACGGATGCGCTACCCAAGACGCGCAGCGGGAAGATTATGCGGCGACTACTCCGTGAACTGGCAACGCACGGCGAGGTCAAAGGTGACACCACAACACTGGAGGATTTCACCGTGCTCGCGAAGCTAAAGGAGCAAGAGGAGGGCTAGGTGAGAATCTCACCTTTTCTCGATGAACACGGGGGAGGATGGGGGAAGTTCGACATCTTCATGGAACTATGTTGTCGCTTCGCGCGCCTTTAGAAATGGCAAGGATCCCAGCCACAATGCGAAACCGGGCAGTACGACACCAACCATGACAGCAAGTGATATGTAGAACCATTGCGGCCTTGCGAACACTCGCACTCCCGTGATCAGCGTGATCAACAAGCCTGTGCATATGAATCCAAGACCCACGATCGCCGGAAACCACACGGCCCCAAGCAGCGTTTTTTCACCGCTACCCGCCCCTCGGGAGAGATAGGCTGCCGCAGCTCCCGCCGTCGGCAGGCAGAGCAGCCACGGTCCGTAGAGGGCGGCCGGGCCCATTCGCCAAAGATGGGGATGCGTGGCGATGACGAGGCTTAGTCCCAGTAGCACTCCTTCAGAAATCGTCAGACTTGCTAATGCCGGAATCCAGAATTGCCTTGTACGTTCGTTCATAAAAGCCTCCTTACATTTTGCTGCTTGAATTTTGCGAGAAAGCTGCCGCCATGGAATTCCTTCGAGAGAACGTTGCACCGCCTCCCGCTTGGACAATCCTTGTTGGCAGAAGTTCTCGTAAGTTTCCTCGAGGTGACCGGCAAGCTCGGCAATGATTTCCTCTCGTATTAGGGGATCCACTCGCATGTTCCTCATTTGCTGCTGCACTAAGGATTTCCAATCGAGCATATTTGAGTCAGGCATTGCTCACCCCCGCAAGCTGGTCGAGCGCAAGGAAGTAAGACCGCCATTCTCTCCGTAGCAGATCAAGTGCCTTCTTGCCGGCAGGGGTCAGCGAATAGTAACGGCGGTCACGGCCTTCCTGATTGTTCTCCCATTGCCCTTTGATCCGACCTCGTTTTTCCAGCTCATACAACATTGGATAGAGGGAAGCTAGCGTGAACCGCAAGGCGCCGGCCGTCCGTTGTTCGATGGACTTGGCGATTTCGAAACCATACAGCGGGCCCTGGGCAAGCAGGGACATAATCGCCAGTTCCGCGCTTCCACGGGAGATTCGCGAGCTTACGCGTTGAACGGCCATGAATATAGGAATCCTCTACTAGCAATATAGGAATCCTACAATGTGAGGGCAAGTTACTTTAGTCCCGTGTTGGCTTGCTGCCCACGAATGGTCGCTCTCGGTTCAGTTAGATTTAGGCGGAGACTGAAACTAGGAGTCACCCATACCGCAGACAACGCGGGAAGAATGTGGCAACTGATTAGCGGAAGAAAAATCAAAAGCCCCGCTCATCAGGCGGGGCTGAAACCAATGGGTACGCAAACAAACCCATTATATCAGCGCCAAATTTTCGGTCGAGAGCCGCGCGATGGACGACGGAGTTGAACAATGGCTGATGAGGCCACTCGACCACTTGAGAGATGGTGTCCAGTACCCACTGGCAACGTCCTCCAGACTCCATCCATCTCGCGCCATGTTAATCTTCGCGGAGAACGCGGCAAGTCCACGACAGTAGCTATTCCCGCGCCGGGAATTCAGGATGGTGTGTACTGTAGCAACCCTTGGCCACCGCAACAGTGCAATTCACCGCTCTTTTGAAATCCGAATGCGATATCTACGCTTGACCTAAGCTCTCCCGGCGCAGCGACATACGCCGTTTTTCTTTCCTTGCCTGGTAATCCTTCACCCGCCATTTCTCATCCAAAATTCGACGCTTAGCCGACTAAGACGAGCAAATGAAAGAGGAAACTAGATGAAGATCAAGTTGTTTGCGCTCCCCGTTGTCCTGCTGGTTGCATTCGCCTGGGGCCAAAACAATAACAATGCGGTGCCCGCTCAAGCTGAGCAGCGCATTCAGAAAGAAGTTCACCACGAACTCGTGACGCTGCCCTATCTCAACGTGTTCGACAATCTGGCGTACAAAGTCGAAGGATACAAAGTCACTCTAATGGGCCAGGTGACGAACCCGACGCTCAAATCAGATGCGGGCAATGTGGTGAAGAAAATTGAAGGTGTGGAGCAAGTCGATAATCAAATTGAAGTTCTGCCTACGTCTCCGATGGATGACCAACTGCGGCGAAAGCTGTATTTCGCGATTTACGGTTATCCCGCGTTGCAGAAATATGACATGCCGGTGATCAAGCCAATCCGCATTATCGTGAAGAATGGCCATGTCGATCTGCAGGGCGTGGTCGACAGCGAAGCCGACAAAAACATGGCCGTCCTTCGAGCGAAGGGCGTCCCTGGGACTTTCTCGGTTGATGACCATTTGCGGGTAGAAGCCGACGCGGTCAAGTAGCCGATGAGCGGTTTGGACGCTGAGCAGGCGAGAACGCGCTGCTCAGCGCTGCGGCTGACCGCCATCAGGCCTTCTGCTCCGGAGCCGGTGTGCCGACCCCGCAACGTCCACGCATGGCGGCGCGAAACTGCTCGCGCTGCTCCGGACTCATATGCTCCCAACGACCTCTCATGCGTCGGCGCGAATGCATGCCTGAGCCCATCCAGCCGCGCTGGCCGCCAAACAGCACCCAGCACAGGCAAAGGAGCCCCAGGGCTTGCCAGTAGGTGATTGTGTGCAACCCAAAAACTGGCGGCATCAGCCAATTCCAGAGGTAAAGGACTGCCGAACCGAAGCCCGCCGCGAAAATCGACAGCACTACGATTGCATAGACGAAGTACTTCATAAATTTGACAACGCGAGCTTCACTCATATCCCCTCCTGAAATGGTCATAGTTCGTCGTAAATTGATTGCAGCCTGCGTCTCAAGTGCAGGACTGCATAGCGCTTCCTCGACAGAAGTGTGTTGATACTCAACCCGGTCTGGTCCGCAAGCTCCGCGAAAGTTTTGCCTTCGATCTCGTGCGCGATAAAAACTGCGCGTTGTTCGCCGGGTAATTCGGCAAGAGCGTCCTCCAGTTCGTCGACGAGCACCGAGTGAGCGAAGGACGCTTCCGGACCAGCGTCGGGCGAAGGCAGTATGTCCTGAAGTAAGAGCATTTCGCCGTCTTCGGTTTCAATACGGATGTCGTCCACTGCCTGGGTCCTTTTCTTTCGGAAGCGATCGATGATGCGGTTCTTCGCCACCTGAAACAGCCACGCGGTCGCCTGCTGCACCGGTTTAGCTAGGCGGTACGCTTCCACCAGTTCTGAAAAAACGTCCTGCAGGATATCTTCGACATCGGCAGGATCCTCGACCCGAGCGCGAATGAAGTTGCGCAGCCGCTTGCCTTCCTGCTCGACCGCCGTCGAAATTTGCTGGTCTTGTTCGAAGGTCATCGCGTCAATCGCCAGCGTCTTCATCTACTCTGAAGACGGATGACGGGCGCGAATATTGTAGTGGGGAGGGGAAAAAAGTCGTGGCAAGTCAAAAGCCCGCCGCTTCGACCTCGCCTCAGGACAACCTGTGGCTGGCTACAGGCGGATCCCGAACTTGTCTGACCTGCGGGGAGGTAGAATTGGCGAGGAGTACAGTGCCGGTGTACCCGATTGTGTTACAGAGTCCTTCCTCCAGACAGGCCGTGTCAGGAGTGGTGCTATTCCTGCTGGCTGCAATCATGGCAACGTCTTCATGGGCCGATTGCGCTCCAGATTATCGCTCGGACAAAAATTCGGGAATCTATATCGAAGAATTTGTTATTACCGGGACTACGACGCTGAGCTCCGCCCAGCTACAGGGGTTTAGAAGCAAACTCACCGGCACCTGTACGAATGACAGCACAGATGACCTCACTTCTTTTGTGAAGGAGGCATTTCAAAATGAAGGCTACTACGCAGTCCAGGTGAAAAGCCTTGATATCGAGACCATCGATCCCCTTGCTCGCCCGAAGCGCGTTAGGTTGCAAGCCGATGTCATTGAGGGCGGGTTATACAGGTTGGGCGAGATAAACGTATCGGGGAACCAGGGCGTGTCAACGGCAGAACTTGGAAAGGTCTTATCGCTCCAAAACAAACAAGCGTTTAAGAGAAGCGCAATTGCCAGCGGATTCGACGGCGTGCGCAAGCTCTATTCGAGGAACGGGTTCGGTGATTTCTATTTTGTGGTCGAGGACACTCCTAACGAAAGCGATTCGACGGTAAATCTCAATTTGGCGATCGTGGAAGGTCTGCAGTACCGCACGGGTAAGTTGACGGTTGCGGCGAAGAAGGATATTGCGGATCAACTTCAAACAACGTGGAGAATTCCCGCGGGGGCAGTTTTTGATTTTACGTATCCCCAGGAGTACGTAAGAAGTGATGAAGGACTGCTCCCAGCCGACTTCACTGCAACTAACGTGCTCATCATTCGCAATTGCCCAGACGCGTTGGTAGACGTTTGGTTAGTTGTAGATCCGGCGCTCTTCGCCCTACAGACGCAGCCGACCGATAAAAAATGCGCAGAAACAACTAGCGAAACCCACTAGACGTGAGCTGCGCTCCGAACCGACCTACTGGCCGGCCATGGCGAGCTGCTTTTCCTGTGGCGACATTTGCCGCCACAGCACCTGCAAATCAGTCGAAATGCGGCTGTTCTGCGGCTCCTGGTGGAGTGCGCGGGCAAACCAGCGGTAGGCGGTCGGAAGATCGCGGCCTACGCAATGGCCGGTCGCGTACATTGTCCCAAGAACGGTCTGAGCTTTTGAATTCCCGTGCGTCGCAGCTGTGCGCAGGCTACTTTCCGCCCGGGTGCAATTTTGGGGAACGCCGTTGCCATAGAGATACCGTTCACCGGTGAGTTCCAGGTCAGCGTCGGGCGACGTGCTTGCCTCGCCTGGCATCCGCGAGGGCGTGGGTTTCACGCTGCGAGCGGGAGCTGGCTCCTTCGCCACCCGAGATGCTTTGTTGACTGCCGGCGGAGGGGTCGCTTTCGCTTCTTCCGTTGGTTGCTTTTCGGTTTGCGCATTTTCAGGAGCTGCGTTCTGTTTCTCAGTGGCGTTTTCTGTTCCGGGCGCGGCTTGTGAATTCGCAGGAGCGCTGTTTTGTGCCTGCCCGCCCTGCGGCGGAATGTCGGTCTCAGTGGGCTTGTTTGGCGTTTGGCCTTGTGCGTTCTGGTTTGCAGTGCTCTGAGTTGCGGCGTTCTGGTCTGGCTGTGTCGGCAGAACGTCGCCGGCTCCCGTCATCGGCTTATCAATGTGAGTCTGCTGATCCTGAGTCTGGGCCGGCGCCACTTCTGACGGCGAAGCCGAAGCCTGAGTTCCCGAGGTGCCTGCTCGATTGAACGGAAACCCACCGTTTCGCCATTGCCAGCCGAGATAACCTCCGGCCCCGAGCAGAATGATCACAAAGACAATCAGTCCCACGTGGCTGCGCGGCTGCTCGTCCTCGTACAAGTAGTGAAACTCGACTTTTGGATCCTGGCTTAGCCCCAGGAATGACGGGCCGTGGACCTCTTCCGGCTGAGCATTGCCCTGAGTTGTTGCGCGTGGAGCTTCCTTTATGGGCTCAGTTTTCGCAACTGGGGGATGTGCCAGTGAGGCCCCACACATCCCGCAGAAGCGGTATTCGGGGCTGTTATCGTACCCGCAATGGGTACACCTTACGTACATGGTTGGTCCAAGTGTTGTTCCAAGCATATCGTAACTCTTGGATGGCAGAAAAGCTGCTGCTGTTGGAAGCTGCTGGAGTGAGAAGGACGATCTCCTTAACTCCTTAAAGGGTCGAGGTTTGCTCTCCAAACGAGTGGCGGGGAATGCACACGGCCTACGTTGACTCGCCCTGTTCCTCCACGTAAGATTCCGGCCAGTGATTGGCGAGACCATTTCCCACTACAAGATTGTTGAAAAGCTAGGCGGCGGCGGAATGGGAGTGGTGTATAAGGCCGAAGACACGCGTCTGCACCGCTTTGTAGCTCTGAAATTCCTACCCAAAGAGGTTGCCCGCGACCCCCAGGCGCTTGCCCGCTTTCGTCGTGAGGCACAAGCTGCCTCGGCATTAAATCATCCGAATATTTGCACCATCTACGACATTGGAGATCAACAGGGCGAAGCCTACATCGTGATGGAGTTTCTCGACGGCGTCACGCTCAAGCACATGATCGCCGGTCGTCCTTTGGAACTTGAGACGGTGCTGGCGCTAGGAATTGAGATCGCCGATGCGCTCGACTCCGCGCATGCGGAAGGAATTGTTCATCGCGATATCAAGCCGGCCAATATTTTTGTGACCAAACGAGGTCATGCCAAGATTCTCGACTTCGGACTAGCGAAGGTGAAATACGGCGATACATCTGCCTCTGGCGTGTCTCTTGACGCGACCATCGATTCCGCCGAACCACATTTGACCAGCCCGGGCACGGCAGTTGGCACGGTTGCGTATATGTCGCCGGAGCAAGTTCGCGGCAAAGACTTGGACGCGCGCACGGATCTTTTTTCGTTCGGGGTGGTGCTCTACGAGATGGTAACGGGCGCCTTGCCTTATCGCGGCGAGACGTCGGGAGTAATTTTTGAAGCTATCCTGAACCGCGCACCAGTGCCGCCTGTTCGACTCAATCCGGAGTTACCTCCGAAGTTTGAAGACATCATCAATCGCGCTTTAGAGAAGGACCGTGAACTGCGGTATCAGCACGCGTCGGAGATGAAAGCCGAGCTGATGCGTCTGAAGCGTGATACAGACAGCGGTCGGGCGGCTGTTGCCAGTGATACGGATCATACGGCGACTGGCGTTGCTGCTCGTCCGGCAGGGCAGAGCTCGGGGAAAGTGATTTCTCCCCCAGAATCTTCGCGGACAAGAGTGTCCGCGCCACACGAGCCTGCCGGATCCCCGGGACGTGCAGGTCGGTTGAAACTCTGGGGTGGTGCGGCCGTGGCTGTACTGCTCCTAGCCGGAATAGGTTTTTATTTCTTGCATTCTCGGCGCGCCAACGCTCTAACCGAAAAAGATTCCATTCTGCTTGCCGATTTTGTAAACACCACCGGCGACTCCGTCTTCGACGGGACATTGAAACAGGCTTTAGCAGTTCAGCTTGAACAATCGCCGTATTTCAATCTCACGCCGGAATCACGCATTCAGGAAGCGTTGAAATACATGGGGCGGTCACCGGACGAACGGCTGACGAACGAGGTCGCGCACGAAATCTGCCTGCGTGAAGGCATCAAAGCGATGCTGACGGGATCGATTTCGAGTTTAGGAAGCCACTACGTCATCGACTTGAACGCCGTGAACGTGCAAAGCGGTGATTCGCTTGCGCGCGAGCAGGCGGAAGCCGAGAGCAAGGAAGGGGTGCTCAAGACTCTGGACAGCGCGGCATCAAACCTTCGGGGAAAATTGGGCGAATCGGTCGCATCGATTCAGAAATTTACGACACCGCTTGAGCAGGCAACGACTTCTTCTCTCGAAGCCCTGCAGGCCTTGAGTCTTGGGCAGGAGGAGCACCAAAGATTAGCCGACGACCGAGCAATTCCTCCGTTGAAGCACGCCATCGAGCTGGATCCGAATTTCGCCATGGCTTACGCCACCTTGGGGGTCGTGTATTCCAACCTCGCCCAAACTTCCCTCAGCGATCAGGCCCTGCAGAAAGCATTTGAGCTGAAAGACCGCGCCAGCGAACACGAGCGGCTCTACATCACCGCGCATTATTACAGCGAGCTTCAGCGGGACGTCGAGAAAACAATTTCGACTTATCAGAGCTGGATCAACACTTACCCTCGTGAAACGGTGCCGCTCGACAATCTGAGTTTGCAATACATAGCCATTGGCCAAGACGAGAAAGCTCTTGCAAGCTCGAGCGAGGCGATGCGTGTAGATCCGAAGGACCGCTTTGCATATCAGAATGTCGCCGAAGCGTACATGCACTTGAACCGCTTCGATGAAACAAAGGCAATTCTTGACAAGGCAGATGCCCAGGGAATGTATCTCTTCGTGGCTCCTTTCGCGCGGTACATCATCGGTTTCATGCAACACGACGATGCTTCCATGCAACAAGCCTCAGGAAGTAGCCGGGATGACTTTTCTAAAGCGCTGGTGATGCTTTTTCAATCTCAATCGGAGTACTACCAGGGAAAGATCAGAATCGGAAGACAGGCTACTGCCCAGCTAGTGGATTTCTCAAAAAAGGCAGGAATGACCGAATTTGCCGCTTCGATGTTCCTTCTTGGGCCAGCGTTTGAAGCGGAGATGGGAGAACTCTCGGGAGTGCGTCCGGCCATCAATGCTGCTCTGGGGATGGCGAACGACAGGGATACGCGCACCGAAGCTGCCATGCTGATGGCGCGTGCGGGGGATGCGCCCGCCGCGGAAAGAATTCTTGCCGATCTCGCTAAACGATATCCGAATGACACCATGCTCAACTCTGGATGGATTCCAATGGCGCGCGCGAGCGCAGAAATACGCCACAACAATCCCATGAAAGCTGTCGAGCTCATGGAAAGCGCGCGACCCTATGAACTTGGCAGTGGTCCGTTGTCGCTTGGCTACTGGGCAAACTATATTCGCGCAGAGGCGTATCTAAAGGCCCACGACCCAGCCAAAGCGGTCACGGAGTACAAGGCGATTCTCAACCATCGCGGAGTCGATCCAGTCAACCCGCTCTACAGCCTGTCGAACCTTGGGCTGGGTCGCGCCTACGCCTTGCAAGGTGATTCGGCCAAAGCGCGCACCGCGTACCAGGATTTTCTCGCCACCTGGAAGGATGCCGATGCGGATGTGCCGGTACTGAAACAAGCCAGGGCCGAGTACGCCAAGCTGCAGTAAGCCTCATGATTCCTAGCGCTTCCCGGAATTTCACGGCAGGACGATAATCGTACCTTTCATTCCCAGGTCATCGTGAAGCGCGCAGATGTATGGGTAAACTCCGGGGTTGGTGAAAGTGACTCGGAACCGCGTCGACCCCAACGGAGTCTGGGGAGAACCGATCTGGTCCTGCGATGCGGAAACGATGAAGCCGGAATGCACGCTATCCGAAGTTGAAGCGATCGTTGCATGCAGCGCACCGTCGGCGTCCGCGCTTACATTCCCGGATGGAGGTATGGGATTTGTCGGCTCTGTACCGAAGGTGATCGTGTGCGGCATGCTGGGGTCATCGTTAGTCCATTCCACCGTGGCACCGGCGTGAATCACCAGTTCGGGGCGAACGAAGCGCATCAGCGAGATGGTGTTGTGCCCTCCGCCAGTTGCCAGAGTTTTTCCAGCGCCGACAACTACGCCATTGGCCGAGACAGCGTGCTGATGCTCTCTGAGTTCTGCGAGGTCGGCCAGCAAATCATTCGCTTGACTGGCGGCCTGTTTGTCGTAGAAGTACTGGCTGTGCGGCAGCTTGGCTGATGTGTCCAGAACATGGACCACTCCCGTCATGTCAGGATGCACCAGGCATACCAGCTTGAAATTACCGACTGAGGGAAAAGTCACCGTGAACGTTTGGCCTGAAACCATCGGAGGAGTGCTGACGCAGGTCGAGCCGTCAAAGATCGCGGCGCCGAAAGAAAACCCCGGGCACCCGGCGTCAAACGGAGGACGGATTTGGCCGGCAGTTAGAAAAGTGATTGTGTGGATCTCATCCGCGTTCACCTTCCATTCAACGCTGTCCCCAGCGTGAATCCAAAGCTCGTTAGGAAGGAAGGCCACAACCTGACGGCCTTTGTTTTCGTCCTGAGCGCCCACCGTAGCACGCCAATCCGCGCCGAAGACTGGAAGGATTGCAAGCAGCGTGAAAATCGCTACTGTGATTCTAGAAATTGAGCGTTTCATGATGGCTTCTCCTATTCATCTCTTTGTCGATTGTGGTTGCCCCACCCTTCCCGCGTTTTATGCGGGAGCGTGGGATTCTGAATTTGACGGCACCCCATCAATCCCGCCCTTGTCGCAAAAACCGCGACAAGGGCGGGGGAATCCCTAGTTGCTGCCCGAGATCTTAAGCCGATGGCATTCCGAACACTCGCGCTCGCGTGAGGGTGAGGAACCTGCTTCTCGCCTTGGACCGCTCCCCCGCGGTCGGGAACAGCAGGTTCCTTCAGCTCCTTCACGCTCTGCCGATTCGGAATGACATCGCTTCGGCAACAAGGCAGTTGCAAACCTTTGCGCATCAATCTTGTCGCGCTGGTCTTGAATACCGTTTTGGAGCCGTGAAGTCTTAATAGAACCATCAAAATTTCTTGATACAATTCTGAAACTCTCCCCGGGGCCCGTTCTATGGCCATTTCCGCGAGGCAGGCATACGAATTCGATCAGTTCCGCCTCGATCCTTGCGAGCGAACTCTCCTACGACAGGGCCAAGCGGTCGCACTGACGCCTAAGGTCTTCGACACGCTTGTCTATTTGGTTGAGAACTCAGGCCGCCTCATCACCAAAGATGAATTCATGAAGCAGGTTTGGGCTGGCGCATTTGTAGAAGACGCGGCACTCGCCCAAAGCATTTCTCAATTGCGGAAGGCGCTGGGAGACTCAGAACTAATCGAGACCGTACCCAAGAAGGGCTATCGGTTTCTGGAGCAGGTGAAGATAGTTGACGCCGGGCCGCCCACGGCTCCAGTAAGCTCGTTTTCTTCGGCGACAACGGCCCAGTCGCCGTTGGGGAGCGACATCCCAGTCCCTTCTAGAAGTCGAGCACGGCAATGGGTTTGGGCTGTAGCAGTTCTTGTTCTGCTTGCCGGGGCGGCTTTTATTTACTTCTACGAACGCACCGCAGCTGCTCGTTCGAGCATTCGCTCGCTCGCGGTGTTGCCACTGCAAAATCTCTCCGGCGACCCGGCCCAGGAATACTTCGCGGATGGAATGACGGACGAGCTGATCACCGACTTGGCCCAGATTCATTCGCTTCGTGTCATTTCGCACACGTCAGTAGTTCAGTTCAAGCACACGCAAAAGAGTCTTCCGGAAATTGCTGCGGAGCTGAACGTGGATGCTGTCGTCGAGGGCTCGGTGGTGCGCACGGGCAACGACGTCCGCATCACCGCCCAGCTTTTAGACGCTCGAAGAGATCAGCATATGTGGGCCGCCAGCTACGAACGCGAAATCGCAAATGTGCTCGACCTGCAGAGACAAGTAGCAAGGACCATCGCCGACCAGGTAAACGCCAAATTGACTCCGGAGGAAGGCGCGGCGCTCGCAAAACAACATGCCACAAATCCGGCAGCCTACGACGCTTTGTTAACTGGCCGCTTTCTGTTCAACCGGAGAAATCCGGCCGATACGGAGAAGGCCATCGACTATTTCCAAAGGGCGGCGGAGCTTGATCCGAACAACGCAGAAGCATGGGCAGCATTGGCGTATGCCAATGCGTCACTGGGATCCGATCTGGGGGTCGCATCTCCAGCTAAGGTGCTGCCTCAGGCGCAGGCGGCAATTGCGAAAGCACTCGAAATTGACCCCAACCTTGCGGAAGCGCATACAATCCTTGCCTGGATCAAGCTCTGGTACGACTGGGACTGGAGTGGCGCAGAGCGGGAGTTCCGGCGGTCGCTTGAGCTGAACCCGAACGACTCAGTGGCCCATCGCGAATACTCGCACTATTTACAAGTGCGGAAACGGTTCGACGAGGCAATAGAAGAAAACAAGCGCGCCATCGATCTTGCCCCTCTAGATATCCTGCCATCCATTCATCTGGCATGGCTCTATGTAGATGCCCGTGATGGCGCCAAAGCGGTCCAGCAAAGTCAGCACGTCCTGGAAATGGACCCTTCGTTCAGTGGCGGATACTTGATGATGGCGTATGGGTACATTCTCCAAAAGAAATGGAATGAAGCGCTCGCAGTGCTTGGAAAAATAAACAACTATCCAGAAGATGTCGCAGCCGCCGTCGCATACATTCGTGCAGCCTCTGGAAACAAAATAGAAGCAGAAGCCGCACTCGCCAAACTGACGGAGTTTTCCCGGCACAATTACGTGTCTCCCGTGACATTTGCCACCTGTTACGCAGCCATGGGGGATCGGGACAAGGCATTCGAGTGGCTGGAAAAAGCGTACAAGGAACGCGCAACCGGTTTGATCAGCCTCGAAGTGAATAGCGGTCTGGACAACTTACGAGCGGATCCGCGATTTCACGACCTGGAGCGGCGTGTCGGATTCTGAGATGAGTTGGTGGAAGCGGCGGGAGTCGAACCCGCGCCGATATCGAAAACACCAACCTTATTCATCTAGGAAGCCCGAATCTCGCAGATCGCCATGACATGCTTGCCCACGATGGATTGCTCCAAGTCTGGATCCTTCGCTTCAAAAAGCTTCCGCCATTTTGCCATCACCTTGGTCTTCAAAACTACGCTTGAGGTATTCACTAGGGTTGGCCCCGACAACTCGCTTGAACGCCTTACTGAATGCAGCGTCAGACTCGTAACCGACCGATTGAGCGACGTCTATGAGCTTTTTGTCACGCTGTTGTAGTAACGGCATTGCCTTTTGCATCCGCCACTCGGTTACATATTCCAGGGGTGTTTGTCCGAGTAGTCCTTTGAAACGTGCTGCGAATGCGGAGCGAGACATGCCCGCCGCCTCGGCCAGGGATTCGACCGTCCAGGGTGTATTCACACTCTCGTGAATGGCAGTCAGGGCAGCGCCTACTTGAGGATCGAAAATCGCACGAAGCCATCCTTTGTTGCGTTCCAGTCCCGACGCGATATGCGCCCGGAGTGCCTGGATAAACAGAACCTCGGCTAGCCGTGTCGCGACTACTTCAGATCCCGGCGACTGCTCTGCCATTTCCGACGCCAGCGCTTGCATTGTGGTGTGAAGAGCAAGCGTGTGGGCCTGATCGGCCTTAATCAGAATGAAGCTTGGCAATAACTGGGTGATCGGCTTCACGCTGGCTCGATCGAAACTCAATGACCCACAGACGATTGTCGTCGGCGCGCCACCACCTCCATAATGGGCGACATTGCGGTTGGCGGCGGCCGCGATTTCGCGGAAAGTCTTCTTGGGACGTGTTCGCGGGCTGTCGCGCAAAATAATCGAAGTCCCCCGGGCCAGCAGAATGCAATCACCACCTGTCAGGGGAATCGGCTCTGCAACCGCTTCCACAGTCAGCCAGCAGTTGCCACGCGAAAGCATGGCGAAGTGCGCTAAATCTGTGGGTGAAACTTTTTTGCCCGAAGGCGTGAGTTTTTCTTCGATCTGACCCTCCCCTATCAAGCCCCACGGGGCGGTGGCTTCGAGCCTGTGCTGACCGAAAGCGGTCACGTGCATTGTTCTGAAGATGTCTGTTATCGGGTCCAACTTAGCCTGCCTCCTTTGGACGAATAAACAAAAGATCAGGACTCCCGAGCAGTTCGCGTCCACCACCCAGGAAATCTACTCCTCAGTAGGAGATGCTAGACACTTAACGAAAGGAGCAGTTATGGGAAAACTTCAGGGTAAGGTTGCAGTCATCACGGGTGGATCGAGCGGCATGGCCCTGGCCACCGCCAGGCGGTTCGTTGAAGAAGGCGCTTACGTTTTTATCACGGGTAGGAGGCAGGAGCAGCTCGATGAGGCCGTCAAGCTGATTGGCCGGAACGTGACCGGCGTGCGCGGGGACGCGTCCAATCTCGACGATCTCGACCGCCTGTTCGATACAGTCAAGCGGGAAAAGGGCAAGATTGACATCCTGTACGCGAGCGCTGGCTGGGGCGTAGCCGCCAAACTGGGCGAGATTACCGAGCAGCACTTTGATGCAGCCTTCGGCCTGAATACGCGCGGCACGCTGTTTACGGTTCAGAAGGCATTGCCGCTGTTCAACGATGGCGGATCGATCTTCATGACTGGGTCAGTTGCTTCGGTGAAAGGTTTTCCTGGTTACGGCGTGTATTCGGCGAGCAAGGCCGCGTTGCGCTCATTCGCACGCACTTGGCTCAACGAACTGAAGAGCAGGAATATCCGGGTGAACGTGCTGAGCCCGGGGCCGATCGCCACACCGATGCAGGACCAGGTTCTCGACGAGGAGGGGAAGCGGATGTTCGAATCCCTGATCCCGCGGGGAAAGATGGGTCGTCCTGAGGAAATTGCGACGGCCGCGCTGTTTCTCGCTTCCGATGATTCGAGCTTCGTGAATGGTGTGGAGTTGTCTGTAGACGGCGGCTTCTCGGCAATCTGAAAGCGTGGAACTCGGTGAGTGCCTTATCGACAAATCACTCACGGAGTTCCAATTTGTTCGAAAAGGTGGGGAAAGCCGATTTCCTCTGGACCCATCCCGAGCGAAGCCGAGGGACCTGAATTTAAGTTGGTGGAGGCGGCGGGAGTCGAACCCGCGTCCGAAAATGTTACTGGTCAGAAGACTACATGCTTATTCACGTTCATGCCCTTGGCATTACCCAAAGACGTTCGCGATCGGCGCTCAGAACGGACAAGAAACGCAAACCGCTAGCCTGAAATCTTAGCCTCTCAGCCCAGACGTAGCTGAGAAGAGCAGCCCGCTGTGCGACGTCCTTCGGAGGCCCACGAGCAAAGCCCCCGAGAACGGCTACTTACAATTAAGCAGCGTATGCCATCTGTTGATTGGCAATTATCATTTTGCCCACGATTACGGGTGTGTGCACCCCGGCATGCCTTCTGGCCGCAAGCATCTCCGTCGAAGCCGTGACGCCCCCATGGCACCCCATCGCGGGTTGCTTCGCAAGTCTAAGCTAAAGCTCACACCTACGGAGTCCGCGCTGGGGACCCCGCCTGGGATCATCAGGAATTGGCCATACTCAAAGAACTGCTTCCCATCTTAGTAGAAGAAGACGGGAAGTCAACGTACCCAAAGAATTAGATGCAGAATCATGAATTTAGAAGCAAGTTTGCTAGCGCGACCGTTCTCTGGGCGATAATTTGCATGAAAAAGAGGAACTTCGCGGACAAGCGATAAACGCCGATGCGAAACCTACTCTGAACGCAAAGCTTGTATCGGATTTACCGCTATCGCGCGCCGAACAGGAACGACGCATGCTACGATCGCGATAATCACGACGAGCAGCGAAACTCCGAGCACGATCAGCGGGTCGTGGGTACCATTTTCTATCCAGCGCGAGAACACGCGTCCCATTCCCACACTGAGTACAGCACCAGTTAACAACCCAGCGCCAACACTTGCGCCGGCGGAGAGGAGCACGATGCGCAATACGTCGTGACGGCGAGCCCCGAGAGCCACTCGAATGCCGAACTCCCCCATTCGTTGAACTACCCCGTAAGAGACCACGCTGTACAAGCCGACTCCTGCCAAAGCCAAGGCCAATGCTGAAAATGCCGAAAAGAGAATCGAAACCAGGCGGGCCCGCGCCCATTCCGGCTCCCGTCGGATGAATTGCTCCAGATCAGCCGAACGCGATTCCACTTGTTGATCCGGATTCACAGCGGCAATCTGCTGCTGAATGCTGTGCATCATGGCGAGTGGCGGACCTTGAGTGCGGACCAGGATTTGAGTGAACATCCACATGTTGACGGTGTACGGCAGATAAGCGGCTGGAAGGACCGGCTTCTCCAGGCCGTCATTAACGGCATCATTCACGACGCCTATTATTTGCAGCCACCCATCACTGCCGGGAGCATCCAGCACCTGAGGAGGCTCGCCTACCAGACGGGGTATTCGCAATGAATGCCCGAGTATGTCTTCTCCTGGAAAATAGCGCCGAACAAAAGATTGATTCACGATGGCCAGCGTGGCGCCGCGGTCGATCTCGGCGCCACTCCACAGGCGCCCTGCCGCCAGCGGAATATCGAGGACTGGAAAATATCCTGGACTTACGAAATTTATTCGCAGGTCCTGTTGTTCTCCAATGTTCTTTCCGAGAATTTCAAACGGTTGGTTCCAGCCGTTTCGCGGAGGCGTGGCGTTCGCCGAGATTGCGGTCATTTGCACCCCCGGCATTGCGGCTACGCGCTCGCGCAGCTGCGCGAAGTAAGCAGCGCGCTCCGCCCAGGTGTCGAACGTGTTTTCGTGGACGGGAATGCCAACAGAAATTACGTTATGTGGATCGTAGCCTAAAGGCCTCTTCATCATCCGGGTGAATCCCTGAATGGCTGCTCCGGCGGCCGTGAGCAGCAGTAGGGTGAGAGCGATTTGTCCCGCGATAAGGCTGCTGTGGACACGCTTCCCGCGGACGCTTCCGGCGATCTTGTGACTTCCTGCCTGAATGGTTTGATTAACTTCATTGCGTGCCAGGTCGAACGCCGGGAAAATTCCGAACAAAACTCCGGACAAAATCGCCAGAGCAACGCTGAACGCGAGCACTGGCAGGTTTACGTGAAAGCTGGCTTCGTGAGGGAAGGAAAACTCAGGCAATCGTGCCACGATAAAACCAACCGCCTGATAAGCCAGAACCGTGCCGAATCCGGCGCCTGTGAGCGCCAATAGTAAAGACTCGGTCAGCAGTTGGCGCACGATTCGCATCCGGCTGGCGCCCACGGCCGAGCGAATTGCGAATTCGTGCTGGCGGGCAGTTCCCCTGGCGAGCAGCAGAATGGAAACATTGCTACAGCCGATGGCCAGAAGTAAAAGCACCGCTCCCAACAGCAGATAGAGAGTGCTCCGAAGATCGTGCACATAATATTCCGCTACGCGACGCACCGTCAGACGGAACTGCGGCGGAAAGTAATTGGGGCGGTTTGTGTCGAACTGCTGGAATAGCGATTGGAACTCAGTCTCGGCAACCGCGGTACTGACCCCAGGCTTAAGTTTGACTTCCACTCCATGAGTAGTGGTTTGCGATTGGTCGAGTTTCAACGGCAGATATACGTCGGCGTCCTCCCAGGTGAACCGTGGCGCTGTGACACCAACAATGTTGTAAGGTTTGTGGTTCAGTTCAAGACGTTTTCCGACGATATTCGGATCGCTGTTGAAATGCCTTTGCCAGAATTTGTAACTCAACACCGCGACCGGCTGCGGGTCTTCGCCAGCCGGAGCCTCATAGGGCTGAATATATCGACCAAGCGCTGGCTGCATGCCGAAAAATCGAAAACCGTTTCCGCTGAAATAGGTTCCGCGCACATCTTCCGGGACATCGCTTCCCGTGATGATCAGGTTCGATGCATCCATGGCAAGAACATCTTCAACTGAACGCTCGTGGCGAAGTTGGGCAATCTCTGGGCCTGTGAGTCCGGGAGAGAATTCATCTCCGTTCCTGGTGATCGTGTCAATCTGACAGACGCGGTCGAAATCCGCATAGGGCCAGGCATTTACCACTGCGCCATAAATCACGCTGAAAACCGAAACCGTCGCGCCGATGCCAAGCGCTAAGGACAAAACGGCGGTTATCGAAAAACCGGGACTCTTCACAATCTGCCGTAAAGCGAAACGAAGATCCTGCAGCAATCCGCTCATGGGGGCCTCGCCGGACAAAGCTATGCCTGTTCGACGATGACCGAAGCAATTCGGAAGCCATCGTCAAGAGCGGTTAAGTAGTTGGATTTTTTCGTCGAAGGAAGAAATCGGTGCCAGGGAATGTCCGTTTACGTCCAGGGCTTGTTCAGAAATGGACGGTGAGAGCTTCGAGGAACCGGAGTAGTGGAGGCGCGGGTCGGAATCGAACCACTTAGCATGTAATGGAATCTGTAACTTACAGAGAACAAAGGGTGCTAGAAGTGCAGTTGGTGCAGTTGGTGCAGGTCGGTAGCACAAATTAGCACAAAAATCAGACTCCGTCAGCATCGTCATAAATCGGAGCATACGCCGATAAAGGAGTGCAGTAGTCGGGCGGTTGACCCTTATTATCTCCCGTGCGAAGCAAAATCTGTGTAACAACTCTCCGCTGTAATAACCATTGCTGAAGCTGTTCACACATCTTTCTAGTGCGCAATGAAATGCAGTAGTCCTCGTTGAGATAGACGGTCTTCGTAAATTCTTGGTTTGTGTTTGGGTTGCTAACAATCGCTGGCTCTTTGAATCGCGCTTCTCCACAGGTTTGCGTCCGCAGGACCGTGACTAGACCGCCTGAGCGCGTGGTGGAAGTATTTACCCACCAACCTTCCAGTTCTTCGGGTTTCAGAACGCGAAGAGCAAAATCTGTTAGCCAAGGATCTTCGGGTGGAGTGACAAAGGGGCGAAGCACATCGGCCTCCGCCCCGGTCGGCTCTGGAGCTAAG
This sequence comes from Terriglobales bacterium, assembly GCA_035651555.1. Taxonomy (GTDB): domain Bacteria; phylum Acidobacteriota; class Terriglobia; order Terriglobales; family Acidobacteriaceae; genus Gp1-AA145. The sequence goes on along the minus strand of DASRFL010000037.1, from coordinate 70,132 downwards.
ATAATCTCTTTTTCGGTGTGTGGGTGCGCCTCTTCACCGCCTGGCGCGATTATCTCACGGCCCAATGCAATTGCGAGTGGCACAGCTAGAATTTTGTTTCTTTTCATCAATGACTTCCGATTGCCAATGACTTAGACCAACGGAGAAAAGGGGCAGGATTAGCTGCCCCTAAACGCCATTCACTGTACCTTTATTTGTTTCATCGGTGCAAAGTTAGGGTCGTCTTTTGGGTTTCTTATCTTCAGCTTTGCAACCGGAGGAAGGTCGGCTCCAGCATATGTTTTCGTAATTCCCATGACTGCCACATTGATGTATTTCAGTTCATACTCACCCGTGGCAACATTCTGCGGAACATCCACGGAGGCACGATAATCAGTGTCGCTGTCCTTTTGCATTCCGTTGCAACTCATCTCTGCTTGCAACAATTTCTGTTGCGGTTTCGGAGGAGTTGACAACTGGAAAGAGCAATTGATGGCTTGAACGTCTGGCATGTGATCGTTAAATGTAATAAAAAGTGTGAGCCGGTCTCCGGGTCCGTGCTCTGCTGTGCTAATTGACATTTGATTATTTTGGGCAAGAGCACTCGCCGATACAAGCAAGACGAGGCACCCCAGTTTCAACGCGAGCTTAGACATTTTTTTCACCCCAATAGCGAATTTGCAGCGTGCGGTCTGCTGCATTTACTCACATTGTAGGCGAAAGTGCGGCGAATGGCGAACAAAAAGCGCAAATCCGAAAATATTTTTGTTTGTGTAAATTTGACGGAAGGCGGGCCAGATTAGCCTTTTGCTTTCAACATTTTACCCTGCCTACCCGTCGCTACGCTTCTTGGGCGTTTTCCGTTCTCCACTCATAGCGCTCCTTCGGAGCTTTCCCCGGTCCGTACTGAGCGATGTCAGTGAGCGCAGACTGTATAGCGTCCAGAGCGGCATCGCCTTTCGAGTCATACAAGCCGAACTCAAGAGAACGAGCAATGCTGGCTAGAGAAGATGCTATCCGTGCTAAGGATTCACGAGTCGTTGGCAGTTGCGGCTTGTGAGGCTTGGGTGCTTTAGGCATGTGTCCCTCCGGTCGGACGAAAAACTGGTGGTGGTGCCTATAGTAAATAGATAAACCACCACCACACGGTATAAAACAAAGTTTTTATACACGTGTGTGGGTTTGGTCCGAAAGTTAGTCCGTCTCAACCACCACGCCCGACCGCAACCTATGTCGTTGCTCTCGCACCCAATCTCTTGATCGTGTGATGCCGTGGCCTTTTAGCTCTCGCACCGCATCACGTTCTGACCATCGTGGATTAGCCTTCAACATTTCGATAGCAGCCGTGTCTAAACCGTCTTTGTTTGTTCGGTTCTTGCGTGCATTTAGAGTCGGTGGAATTGCCAGCGGGTCATCAGGCCGATGGACAATGTGCATTCTGCAATCTTCACCGCACGTGACTTCAAAATCCTCGCTGCTAAAGTCGCGTTGCTTGAGGTTCGATAGGAAGCTTCGTGACTTATACGGGTCTTGTGGATCTTGCAAACGCGTGCCCCAACAACTTGCCAAAAATGCACCCATATCACCGGAGCCGCGCATCGCGTTCTCAAGAGTCATTGTGTCACCGGCGTCCTTTGGTGAGTGATGCAGTATGACCACGGCCTCAGCGCCTAGCTTTAGCAACGAAAATATCGTGTCGGCAAATGCCCGAACGTCTTTGGAACTGTTCTCGTCTCCTTCAAGAAATCGGATTGCTGTGTCCAGGAAGACCACGGAATCGGGCACGGCCATCAGCAGACTTGGGTCTGTAAGACTCAAATGACCGTCCGCGCTCAGAGTGCGATATAGAAACTTCCAGCCCACATAATCTAGCAAGCCAATTTTCTTCACACGGTCTGTAAATGGGCCGAGACTGACTTCCGGGCAGAGATAGATCACCCGCTTCGGCTGCCTTACAACGTCGAAGTGGTCAAACAGCTTCTCGCCGGTTACGAGCGCGTGAGCCACATTGAGCGCGATGAGACTTTTTCTTTCACGTACCGGACCGGCGATTGCGGTGACGCCTTCGCTCTGCAAAAAGTTTTTAATCAAGAAAGAAACCGGAGGCGCATATTCGGCTTCATCTCTCGTGTGAAAAATTCCAGCGTAGGCAACTTCCGGCCAGCCGTAGTCCGAACGAAAGTCAGAATGGTTCGGGTCACCTGCTCTCATGCACTTGCCTTCGGTATCCAGCGGTGCATCACAGACAAGGCATGTATCGCGCAGTCCGTCCGCGCGGCAATCGTCTTGGTGAACCAGGTCCGCGCAACGGTTGAAGGGAGCATGAAACGGAATCGTAGGAAAGCGCATAACCGCCGGTTGACCGCATAACGTTCCGTTTTTCGCGTAATCGCAGGTCGGATTCTTTTGGCTTTCGCGCCACGCTTCCAAACGCCGCTGTTGTTTTAGTTCACTCATAAATTTTTCCTTCTAAACATGCTCACATTCGCGCCACGTTGCGTTTTAACGCATCGGCAAAAATCCACGCTGGTACCCCGTGCCGTTTTCTGACACAGAGTTCTGTTATGTCCTCACGATCTTCAAAAACTGCCACCAAATATTGCTCACGCCCAAATTGCCCGCGATTCCAACGTGCGTGAATCCAGCGGTAAGGTATGAATCGGTGTAGTCACCGCCGAAGTCCCCGCTCGGCACAAGCAACTCGGAATCGGTGTAGAGATTCAATCGGACCACGCTTCCCGCGAACGTGATTCCCCACACGGCCCGACGCGGCCACGGATTCACCCATGTGATAGGCGCGAGGTTAGAAACCCATCCGGTGCCATCGAGATAGTTAGAAACGAACAAGCTGCCCGCCGCGTAACGGTAGAACGTCCATTTGCCGCTTACGGAGTCATACACGCATGGTCCGGCTTGTGGCGGAAGGCCACTGGCGGCTTGATTGAACCCAAGCGCAACGGCAACTGTCCCCGATGAGGCCACGGGCTTGAGATAGCCTTCGACGTGGTCACCGGACGCGGTGCCGACGTTGAAATTGATACCGCCCTTCGACGTGTCACTCGTAGAGCCTGACGGCGTAGTAGTGCTCCGCTTCACAATCGAACTGTCAGTTGCCGGGTCAGTTCCCTGATAACCGAAAACCCGCGTTCGCCAATCGAACCCGTCAGAGAAATATTCATAATCCGCATCCGTGCATAGGTACACAGAACCCGACGCCGATGGCGTGCTCGGCAAAGACGCGCGTGTGCCCACGGTCACACTGCCTCCGCCAACTACCGCTGCATTTTTCCATTTGCGAGATGCGGAATCGTATGTGAGCACTTCACCGTTGCCAGGTCCGCCACTGAAAATAGACGGGTCTGTCCACGGCGAGATGTCGAGATTTTCTTCGCGGCTTGGAAGGACCGCCGGAGTTGTACCAATCGTCGGCTCAGACATAAATTACCTTTCTAAAACCCCGGCGTGATTGCGGACACGCCGGGGAATCGAGGAGCCGGAACACTTGCCGATGGGAACTGACTGGAGCAAGCCCGTTCCAGTTGCGCGGCCATCGGCAAGACCGTCCGGCGCGGCTGGACTCCTTCCGCGCTAAGCCTTGAGGTTTAGGTGTGCAACGTGATTGCCTGAATCGCCTCCGAACGGCGGACCCGTCCATCGGTGCGCCGATAAGCCAGCAAAATAAGTTGGCCTTCGGTCGCTTTCGGCTGGTCCAGAATCTTCACATTGATTCCAGAGCCGCCTCTATCGCCGATGATGTACCCGTCTTTGAACGAACCGTACAGAATCGGAGTGTTACCAGCAGCGATTGCAGGCATTGCTCCGTCATACGCGACTTCCACGCCGTGCAAGTAATCCTTGCCATTTTGAGACGTGAAGACCGGGGCAAACAGATTGCTCTGCATTTGCGCTTTGCGGATTGCAACGGCGGTTGCAGGCTGCATCAGCCAACGCGTATTGCTGTTGAAGTACGCGGGATTGAGCTTTCCGAGTACGTCAAACGTCGCATTCAGCAATTCGGAGGCGTAGCTATCGCTTCCGGCCAAGACGCCGGTGACGCCGGTGCCAGTGTTGCCAATCAAGCCAATCAAGCCTTGCGGCTCGCTGGACCCGGTGCCGTTGACGAACTTGTTTGACTCATACATCTCCAGAGCAAGAATCAAGTCACGCACTGCGAACTCTTGGAAAGTTGGAACGTCTTGAGCCAACTCCCAAGAAATCGTGTGACTGATTCCCGCCATAAAAGCGGATAGGGTGATCTGTGAGAGTGTCGGGTCTGATTCCGTGAAGAAGTTGTCAGAACCGCCGGACTCCGCTTTTCCCGCCGCTGTGCCGAAAGACGCCTGCTGTGGAATCTTGATGTCAGACGCTGTAGGAATCACGGTTGCAATGGCGCGGACGCCCATTGGCGTTGGTGCCAATGGAACGACTTGGCCATCCACGATGACCGGCACGGCATAACCGCCGCTTGACCCTGCTCCTTCGTACAGAGCAGCCGAAGTTCGCTGCCCACGGCTGGCAAGCCACTGGTAGAAGTCCCCGAAATATTCCTCGGAAAGCACGCGCGGTGCTACTCCTAACAGACCTTTCGGCAGATTTCCGGCTGCTGGAATGTACCGGCCATCTTGGAGGATGTCGGTGATTGTGTTTTTCGATTGAACAGACTTGATCTTCGTTTCGAGCGTTCTGGCAACCAACATTTGGTTGTCAATTTCGCGCGATTCATCTGCTGTGAGTTCACGCTTGGCACTCTCGGCGGCCTTCAAAATCCGGTCCGCTTTGTCCAACGCGTGTTGGCGGTCTTGCCTTACTTCCATGAGGTTCATACAACAATTCTCCAATTTGAATTTGTGGACTTCTCCCCAAGTCCATTTTTGGAGCGCCTACCCTTCCCGGAAGCACGGGGAGCTAACGCGCCAGACCAACGGCCTTCCCCGTTGGTAGCTCATTAAAATTTGTCGGGCGGCGTGAGAAAGCACGTCACCCGTAAGCCCGGCGGAACACCAGCCACGGCTTAAACTTGTGGGCGGTCATCAGGCAGCGAATATAGGCGGTTTAACCACGCCGTGCTATCGCCCGAATTGGCCGCATTCAATTGCAGAACAAATGCCGCTGCCGCGCGTGCCAGCGTTGCCGGTTCGATGGAACCCGGTTGAACGTCAAGCAATATCTGACCGTCTGCTTTCGAGATGCCGAGTAAGCCGCAATAAGCAAGACCGCGTTCTTTCGCGGATTGTCGGGCCGCGTCGGAAATGTTCTCCAGGTTGAATAGTTCAAAGTCACTCCCACACGCCATTACCGCAACGGCCACGCGGGATTTCAGAATCAACGTAGCTTCCAGTCCGTTCGTGATTTCCATTTCGCTCACTCCGAAATTGTGTTGGGCCGTGCTCTTGGGCGGCAAGTCACGGCCCGTGCCGAGCGGATGCTTTCGCCGGGCGAAAACTAGATCCCCGCCACGTCAAGAACGAGAAACAGGTCTTGAACGTCCGACCCGTAAGTCTCTTTCTCCAGGTGAATCATCTTCTGTGTGATTCGCACAACGTTTCGTGACCAACGGCCCTTTCGGAAGAAATCTACAAACCAAGTCCTTCCTCGTTTTTCAAGCCGAAGTAACCGGCTACCGCGTTCACGTGGCGCAATGTCCCGAATCCGCCAAACGTTCTTTTCCAAACCTTCAACGGTCTGTAACTTCATTTCGCTTCCTCCGCGATTGCCCACCTACAGCCCAAGAATCCTTTGCGATAAAATACAAATGCCGAATTTTGAATCCTCACAGGTTCTTAAATTGGCTCCGGTCACGCGGCGTTCCAGCGCAGCGTGGCCTTCTTTATCTGATTAGTGGATTTTTCTCTGTTCCATTTGCCTATTCCGCGCTTCAATCATCAGTTTTTTCGACTGCGGATCTGTTAAAAACGGGAAAACAAAAATTGTGCTTTTCTTCTCGTCCTTTTCTGCTTGATGGTCCCGTTGCAAAAATAAGACGCCCAAGAAACGTGGGTTTCGCACTGCCATAACCCTATCTGCAAACCCGGCAATGTCTTTCGGTTTCGGAAGTTTCACAACGTCAGTTTCGAGATTCTTGCCATCTCGCCACGAGTAAATTAGTGCGGCCTCCACGTCATCAGGACTCAGTTCCTCGCTTGCCATCTCGCCACGGAAGCGGTCGATAAGCAGCATAGTCCGCCCCATCGCCTCAAGTGCCGTTAGCTCGCGGTTTTCAGGCTTACGGGGCAGCGCGGATTTGAATTTTCGCCGTGCTACTTGGGCCTTAGTCATAACCGCGTCCAGGGGATTAGGTTTCTTGTCAGTGCCGGTTGGTTTGTTTAGCCGCATATTCGACATCAATACTATCGCATGTCCGGTAGATAATGTCAAGTGCCACTTATTAGGTAGTGGATAGGTGGATGAGAGAAAGGGACTCTAGAAAAGGACGTTTACTGTTTTGGCTCCGCCGCTGTTGTCCTTCTGAATTTCAGAGGTAGCATGATGCCCGAAATGGAGGTTTCGATATGAACGATTTGTACACGAAGCTAGTTCTTTCAATGATTGCGGCGTGCTTGGTTGTCCTATGTTTCGAGCAATCGCATTGGGCCAAGCTGGAGACAGTGCAGGCACAACAACCCTTCCAAATTGAGGGCTATAACTTTGACGGGAAATTCTACAGGCTCGGCAGTGGTCTCAACGATAGGCCGGGTATCCCAGTGGTAGTTGTAAAAATGCCGGGAAGTCGATAGTGGCCAACCAGTGCTACCGAAAAGGGATGGTTCGCCGGAAAGGGAGCGTGAGGCGAGGCAAATGGCAGAAGTGGCTCGCGTCCGCTAATGTCTCGCCAGACCCCAAGCTCCCAAGCCCACTATGAGGCAGAGTTATCGTCCGACGTTGCGTGTGACGCTCTGGATTTAACAGAGTGGCCAAGGCTAATCAGCCTGCTCGCGCTCACACTTGTGGCTATCGAACATTTCTCTCAAATTCGCCATCGCACCCGAAGTCTTGCCCATCATGGTCATTGGCAGCTTAAACTCTCGCCGACATCGCGTACATACGGCAGAAATCGGGATGCCGCTCACTCTCTTGGTTACGGCTAGTGTGCGCTCTGGCTTTTCAGACTCCATGACAAGGTATAGCGTACCAAACCTCGTGCTCTCGCTCCAGCGGGCCGTGCTCCCTGTTCTATACTTCTGTTATTGTGGCGAAACATGATGAGCGCGATGCGGATGTTCCCTCCCTGATTAGAAAGGCTCGACAAATCAGAAACGATACGGCGGAGATTGTAGCCAAATCAGAAGCCCTGCAAAGGAAGATCGAGGAACAGGCGAAGAGAAATGCAAAGAGGGTCGATGGCCGTCAGCTTGACTCGTCGCAAAGCGAATAAGCTTTTTCCATACATCGCACACGCAAAATTCGCAGGGGCCGGACTTAATTGCGCTTCCAAGTGGCCGTCACAAGATCCGTGAGTCGGTCTTGCCGTGCTTTAACCCATTTCGCATAGTGCCGTTCCGTGGTCTTAATACTCTCGTGGCCGAGCAGTTTTGAAACGTCTTCCAGCGGAACGCCTTTCTGTAGCAGGTCCACAGCAAACGTATCGCGCAGGCGGTGGCTCAGCATATTCCCGGCGGAATGGATCTTCGCATCTTTGAAAAGCTGCCTTAGGTCTGTTTGCCAATGCGTTGCGGCTTTTTCTTTTTTGCCGTTGCCAGTCCACAACAGATATTCTTCGTTGCCGTTGAGTACGGCAAGAATCTCACGCGCTACCTTCGGCGGCAGAGGCACCGAAACGTGCGTGCCGGTCTTTTGTCGCGCGGTCACGATGGAATGCAGCTTGCGCTTGGCGTCACGTTCAATAGCATCACGGCGGAGCATCACAGCGTCCGAAATAGCAAGGCCGGACCATCGCATGAGCAGAATCAGCACTCGCACTCGTGGGGCTTTCTTGGACTCTGGAAAGGTCTTGGGCACGGTTTTTAGTAGCCGGTCATACTCCGCATCCGTGAGCGGCATGGTGGGCGGCTCATCCGCTTTGATGGTATCCAGTTTGGGCACGCGGTCCAGCCACTTTGAGTCGTAGCAGAAGCGCAAAAAGCTCTTGAGGCGCGCTTGGACCATCTGCCGCGTATTGGATGATGGGTACATGTCTTCCCATGTGGCCTGATATTTAATCAGCAATTCGCGCGATAGCGCGGCGGCGGTGAAGAGGTGATTACGCTCCATGAACGTTCGCAGGCGGCCCAGTTCACGGTCATACTTGTCCAGCACGCCATCATTCACGCCCTGATTCTTCTTCGCCATCTTGAATAGCTCGATCGCGTCTTCTAGCGTCTTGCCCGTTTCGGGCTTGGCCACGGGGCGGCCTGCTAATTGATCTTCTAACAAGCGCTTTTGCCGCTCGGCTTCTGCCCACACGCGTGTACCGGCCTTGCGGCGGTATTGCTTGCCATTGTGAGTCCAGCGGAAGTGTTTCCGGCAGTCACAGCGCTTCCAAAACTCATCCCCGGAGTATTTGCAGTCCGTCGAATGGCGCACGAAGATAGTAATGACCGGCGCGGGTTCCGGCAGAATAGACGGTTCTGGATTTCCGAGCAGCTTTTCGAGGTTCATTGGCCTAAATTCCTGCGCCGTTCCTCTAGCCGCTTGGCCTCGGTTGCAAGACGCAAAGCCTCGTTCGTGAGCCGCATCTTTTCACGGTCGGTCTCGTTTGCCTCCGCCATATCTTGCTCGGTAAAACCCGTGAAAGCTCCCGATTTCCATAACGCTGTGAATTCTTCGCGGGTGAGGCTCGCAAGTTCCTCAAGGAATCTATTGCTCATTGTGTGCTCGTACCTCCCATTTCTGAGAAGACGTTAGCACAAAATTAGCACAAATTCCGAGATGCCTTTGGTAACCTATTGGATTTTATGGAAGTTAAGGCTGGAGGCGCGGGTCGGAATCGAACCGACGCATAAAGGTTTTGCAGACCTCTCCCTTACCACTTGGGTACCGCGCCTTATCAGGGTTCCCGCTCAGCGCGCATTTCGCTGAGTGGGATAGCTTGCCGGTTATTAAAGTAGCGTCCCGCGCTGAAAAAGTCCACTGGCAGAACGAAAGGATTTGGAGCGGGAGACGGGATTTGAACCCGCGACTTCGACCTTGGCAAGGTCGCACTCTACCGCTGAGTTACTCCCGCTCAGCATTGAAGTTCAATCGAGATCCCTCGGCTGCGCTCGGGATTTCGGCGGCGGGCTCAGACGCCCGCCAGGCGCCTCAAGTTACTCCCGCTCAGCACACAAGATTATAAACCACGCAGTCAGATGCACTCCCATTCAACGATTCAATTCGGTCAATGTCCCGTATGCCATTGGGGATCTTTTTCGGCGTCCACAATTTCGCCATCACGCATGTGGATGACCTTATCTCCGTACGCCGCCGCTGCTGGGTTGTGGGTGATCATGAGCACGGTTTGCCCCAGTTCCTGGTTCGAGTGTCGCAGCATGGCCAGCACGATGTCTGAATTCTTGGTGTCCAAATTTCCCGTCGGCTCGTCGGCAAGCACGATTGCGGGACGGTTGATCAGGGCCCGAGCTAATGCGACTCTCTGCTGCTCGCCACCGGAAAGTTCTGAGGGACGATGTTTCAGCCGTTTGCTGATTCCAAGCAGATCAACGATCTTATTGAAATAACCCGTGTCTCGGCTCCCGTTCTTTCCAGCGATGTCGATGGCCACATCGATGTTCGATTGAGCATCGAGCGTAGGAAGTAAGTTGAATTTCTGAAATACGAAGCCGATTTTCGACTTTCGCATCCGAGTGCGCGCAGAATCGGAGAGTTCAGTAAAATTCACGCCATCTATGACGACCCTGCCCGAATCAGCATGCGTCAGCCCACCGAGGCAATAAAAAAGCGTGGACTTTCCACTCCCCGATGGTCCCACAATACTGACGAACTCGCCGCGCTCGACGCCGAGAGAAATTCCTCTCAGCACCGGAACTTCGATTTTTCCCAGATGATAGGTTTTTTGCAGATTTACTGCTTCGATGATCGGGGCCATCAAGAGTTCGATCTTACAACAACCGCTCTAGTTTCACTGACAAGCCTCATTGCGACTTGGGTCCCCCAAAATCGAGTCCAAAGTGGGGTTCTGATTTTGTGCCTGCAATCCTTACCGGCAACTCCGTTCCTGCACCACGCTTACTGAAGAACGGATCGACTGGCTTGAGAAATACAGACTTCCAGCCGCCGACCATTTGCGAGAGTTTGGCATCGAAGCGGGCGTGTCCGCGGAAATCGAACTGATTTCCATCCAAACTGAAAGTTCCAGCCAGGTTCACTTTTGTTCCCGGCAATGTGAAAACGATGTCCGGCGAAGTGAGCACGGAGTTTTTCAGCACAAAGTTACCGCTCATTTGAGCTTTCACGTTGTCAGGAATGTTGTCGGTGGCCAGCTTGGGTTTACCCTGGCTGCGCATGCTCAGCGAGTCGATCTTGCTTTGGATTTTCTCGTTTGAAAAATGAGCTCCCATTACATGGAACATCCCCTTCAGTTGAAGGCGATCTGCGATGTCGTTCTGTCCGGGTACGATGTCGAGCTTTGTGCGCAGCCCAAGACTTCCACTCATGACGGGAGGCCGGGTACGGACGGCGAGTAGAAGCAGATCGTTGATCTTGCCATTGTCAATGGTGACGTCCAGCCGGATGTGATGCCCGGGTGGCATGGCCGAACGTACCACGAAGCCAGTTGCTTTAATCGCGGTGTTGAGGATCGTGGCTTCTACAGGCTCGAGATATGTATTACCGTTCGTTCCGTCGACAATGGCGTGAAATTCTGTTTTGAGCGGTACCGGGGCGCCGCTGATATTTAGACGAAAATCGGGAGTGTCGGTCTGCCCATCGACAACGATCCGTTCCAAGGTCCCGGCGTAGCGACCGGTTGAGGAAAGCGTGCCGCCGATCCCGGCGATCGTCCCCAAGTCGGCATGAGTGAACACGTAGTCACCCCGCACTGGAGTCTGTCGCGGATCCTCCGGATAGATGGGCCCAAACTCACCTTTGGAGTCGATGTCACCAACCGGTTTGGGATTGATGAGTGTCGCCGTGAACGAAAGCGGCTGGCCGGGACCGATGTCCTTCATCCAGAGGTTCTGGATCTCGAATTCAAGGGGATGTTTGTCGGGTCGATCGGTATTGATGACAAGCGTCGCGGTCTCGGCGTGAAACCTGTCGACCGCGATGCTGATTTTCTTTACGTCGGAGGTCAGTGCGCTGTGCTGTTCGCCCTTGCGTTTCGGGGGTATGTTCAGTTGCAATCCTTTTATAAAAACCGTACCGATGTGCATGGGCGATCTGAGAAGGTTGGGAACGCTGGTACGGAATCGAAACTCGTCGATTGAAATCAGCGGCTGGATCCCAGGTGCATGAATGTTTGGGTCCGATTGGCCGTAGATCATCAATTTTTTTCCTGACACAACCAGCCCCTGGTAAATCGATACCTGCAGATCGCCCAATTCGACAGGCGCACGAAAATGCCCGGATAGAGTCTGCACCACGCGCGCTCGCAGCAATGGACCAGCATGATGCGCCAGAACAATCAGGAACAGTGCGAAGGCGAGAGTTGCCAGGAAAATGCCGGTGAGGACCCTTCCGGCACGGCTGCGAAAAACGGTTTTGTTCGGCCGTTCCGAGGTCATAGGCATTGACCTCTTCAAGATGCAAGCGGAGCAACCAGAGTTGGACAACTGCACACAATTGGGTGCTCAGCGGCCAACTCTGGATTGCTTTTGCGCAACAATTCCCGTGGCGGTCTGATCAATCGAACAAACAAAGAAACGATTGATGAAATTCCCAGGTCTTTGGGGAAGTCACGCGGAAGCTATGTGGTTTGGAGGGGCTTGCGCCTGCATACCGGGCGGTTGAACGCGGGCGTGGGAGCGTTTTGGACCGCGCTTGCGGACCAGCAGCAGCCGTATGCGGTCGAGCAAGTCTGCCGGCGCATACATTCCTTTGGCCAGAAAAACGTCAGCGCCGCTCTCGCGCTCGTAGATTTTTACTTTGCCGGAAAGGAGAATGGCAGGTGTCTCGGGCGATAAGCCTTTGATGCCTTCTATCAGCTTCGATCCATCAATTCCCGGCATAATCAGGTCAGTCAGTACCAAATCAACGCCGCCTTCGGAAAAGCGCTGCAGAGCCTGTTGAGAATCGGAGTATGCCAAGACTCGGTAGCCGCGGGTTTCAAGCATTACTTTGCGAATGGAGAGGGACTGTTCGTTGTCGTCAACACAAAGAATCGTGCGTTTTGGTTTCATTGGCCTTCCACAATGCGCGTCAAAGCGTCCGCGCCGAAATTTAATATTTGTTGTTTGGAAAATTGACTAGAGCGGAATGAATCCTATCGCCGGGCTCGTTGTGTGTAAAGTGACGCCGAAGCCAATGCGAAATTTTAACGTTGAAAGAAACGCTTACGTGTGCCGCGCTGGATTTCTTGCGGGATTTCTCGCCTGTGGATTTAAAAAAAAAGTTCTCCGCGCAAAACTTCAACAACATTTCCACCGACCCGTACATTAACCACTCTGTCATTGTCGCGAGAAGCACGAACAAAAATCTTGCTCGGCCGTTTCATCTCGACACCCTGCTCGATCATCACGCGTTCATCCGGCATGGCGACGCCGTACTGCACCATCCAAGCCGTCGCACAACCGGACGCGGAGCCGGTCGCCGGGTCTTCGCCGTTGTAGAAAATCATGCGCGCATGCAGACGGGCAGTGGGATCTACGGTCTCTCGAGTGACGCAAAAGAGAAATTTTCCGCCTGAAGAGCTGAGATATTCCGAAGTGTTTCTGTGGTTGATAGTGAGTCGCTGCGCCGCGGCTAAATTGCGAATCGGCAGAATGGTAAAGGGAAGTCCCGTTGAAACGGTCTGGATTGGTAGCTCCGCATCGATATCGTCAAGCGGAATCCCGGTGACTTCTGCAATTGCGTTTCGATCGTGAATTTGCCCAAATACGGGATCATTCTGCTTCATCTCTCCGAATGCGGGCTGCTCGGCGCTATCCTCGAAGTGCACCGGTACCGTCCCTACATTCAATTCGAGCTTGATTTCACGCAAACCGGAGGTTCCGCGCAAAGCAAAAGCTGTTCCGAGCGTTGGATGGCCGGCAAACGGCAACTCCTCCTGGACGGTAAAAATGCGCACGCGAATGCCGCGCTTTTCTTCGTCGGCTTTGTCCCGCGGGAAGATGAAAGTCGTCTCAGAAAGGTTCATTTCCCTCGCAATGGCTTGCATGTCGCTATCGCTCAGGCCGCGCCCGTCGGAAAACACCGCGAGAGGATTTCCTTCAAGCGCACGCGAGGTAAAGACGTCGAACTGAGTGAATGGGAGGCGGCGGAGGCTTGTCATTTGCAATTGGATTCAAAACTGGATTGCAGGCTGCAATTTTTGTGACGCGGCGTGTGCGGCTTAGCCAAGAACTTTGTAGGGCCGCATCATCTCGTTGTCTTCATGTTCGAGAATGTGGCAGTGCCAGACGTAGCGGTACTCCTTTGCAGGATGCTTCTGATGGCCGGACGGCAAAGTGAACTTCGCAACAACTCGCGTTATGTATTCCGGATAGGCAATGACCGTGTCTTTACGCGCTCCGCGCTCCCACTCCGCCGGTGGTTCGACTCCGCCTTCGAACTCGATCCGGCCGGTTTTTCGATACAGCGCGGCGTTCAGTTGCTGCCGGTTTAACACTTCAAAATGCACCAGGTGAAGATGAATCGGGTGCGCTTCTTCGGTTGAATTCACGAATGACCAGACTTCGGTCGATCCCAGCTTCGGATCTTCGGTTATGGGATCACTCCAGTGCTTCCCGCCGAGCAACCCAATGATCGTGTACTGATCGGATTCGCGGACGCGTTCGCTGATAGACAGCAGTCGCTCGCGCATCGACTCGGGCGTCGCGATCGGAGAATAGGGAATGAGCTTCGAGGGAAGCAGGCTTGTATCTTTTCCCGCAAGCGTCTGGTTTACTCGGAAGAGCAAGACCTCGGAAGGAACACTCTCGCCGCCAAACGAGAACGGAGCGGCGGCGCCGTTGATAAACACAAAATTCTGATTCATGCATCCGGCGAAGTCGATCACGATGTCGGCCCTCTCACCCGGGGCAATGGTCAGCGGATTCACTGCGACAGGCGCTGCGAGCAGACCCGTGTCCGCGCCGATCATATTTACCGCCGGGCCGGGCGCATTCTGCGGTTTCCCGTTCGAATCGGATTTTTCAAGGAGCAGCTGATAAAACCGGGAGTTCGATGCATTCAGAATTCGAAGTCGATATTTTCTCGGTTCGACCTCCAGAAATGGCCATGCCTTCCCATTTACACAATTGATGTCACCAAAGAATTGCTGCACCCACACGGGATGCGTGCCATTCACCGCAGCGGGATAGCTCAGTGAGCCATCGACATTGACACTGCGATCCTGCATCATCAGGGGAATTTCGTATTTTCCGGAAGGCAGTTGTAATGCCTTTTCAGCTTCATCGCGGATTATGTAGAACCCTGCCAGCCCGGCATATATATTTAGGCGGGTAATTCCCAACGTGTGATCGTGGTACCAAAGCGTTCCGGCCTCTTGCTCATTTGGATAGAAAAACGGATTGGGGTTATAGCCATTTCCTGTTTTGCCATCCGGTGAAATCCATGCTTCAGGATATCCATCGTCTTCTGGCATGACGCGTGCACCATGCAAGTGAGTGACGGTCCTGACATCCGGCACGTCTTTTCCAGCACCGTGAATAGTGTGATCAATGGGCAATAGATGTTTAGGCGGAAGTTGGGTTTTCCACGCGATGGAGATCGGCTGCCCGGTGGCGGTTTCGATCGTCGGTCCCGGCCATGTTCCGTTGTATCCCCAGATTTGGGCGGGCGGCAGATCGTGATGAATCTTCGCGGAGCCGGTGCGCAGGTAAATTTCGAGAGTTTCGCCTGTCTTAGGCTTGAGCACTTCAGGAACGGGAAGCGGGTCGACATAGGGTTTTAGGCGCGGCGAAGCGGGCCTTGCGATTTGCGGCGCGGCCAGGATGTGCGCACTGTTCAGGCCTCGCATCCGAATCGCCCCTGTTCCTCCGACCAATGCCGCTGCTTGCAGAAAATCTCGCCGCTTCATAAGAACTGCACCCCGACTCAAATCAATCAATCTATTTTGTTCGTAACAGTGAGGATGCGGACATTCAATTAACGGTTCTCCCGTGGCAAAGATTTTCTATCGTGCGAGAAAAGACTTTGACAAACGAGACTGCCGAGCAGAATATTAAAAACCTACTTTTAAGACGATTCTCTGAGTCTATGTTCAAAAACAAAATTTGGCTGCACTCCCCAGTTCCATCGTGGTTGCTTATCGCTTTCCTGTGCGCAAGCGCCGTGACCTCCGTGCAAGCTGCCGCGGGAGAGAGTTCCTCTAACAAGGGTTTTCTTGGACGCTGGGACCTGACGCTGAAAGGTCCCGATCGCGAATACCCATCATGGTTAGAACTTTCCGAAGATAACGGGCAGCTCAAAGCCGAGATGGTCGGCCGTTGGGGAAATGCCCGCCCGCTTCCAAAAGTTGAAATCTCGAAGGGAACGCTGACCTTTGTGTCTCCGAAGGAAGAAGAGAGCAGTTCGCACGATCTGGTGTTTACGGGCAAACTGGCCGGCGGAATTTTATCCGGCACATTGACTGGTCCTGACGACAAAACCTGGCACTGGACGGGCCGTCGCGCTCCGGCACTGAATCGAACCAGCGTTGCTCACTGGGGGAAACCGGTTCAGTTGTTCAATGGGAAAGACCTGACCGGCTGGCATTTCAGCGATCCCAAAACCACCAAACCGTGGACAGTCGAGAACGGCACGCTGGTAAGTCCTGGTCATGGCCCTGAAATTATCAATGATCGCAAGTTTGAAGATTTCAAACTGCACATTGAATTTAACACTCCTGAAAATGCTAACAGCGGCGTCTATTTGCGGGGACGGTACGAAGTGCAGGTCGAAACCAATTCCGACAAAGAACCGCCTAGCCATCACACCGGTGGCATTTACGGTTTCATTGCCGCGTCGCCGGAACAGCCACACAAAGTCGGCGAGTGGCAAACTTACGACATCACGCTGATCGGTCGCACAGTCACAGTTGTCCAGAACGGCATCACCGTCATCGATCACAAGGAAATTCCCGGCATCACCGGCGGTGCGCTCGACAGCCATGAGGCTTTGCCGGGGCCGATTTACCTGCAGGGAAGTGAAGACGGCCGGATTGCGTTTCGGAATATCGTCGTCATACCCGCAGCGAAGTAAGTTGATTTTCCAGTTCACCAATTGGAGCAAATTCATGCGCGAATATTCTCGTCGTAAATTTCTTGGACTCAGTGCCGCAGCCGCTGGGGCGTCTGTGGCCGGCAAGGCGCTCTTACTTGAGCCAGAGCCGATGTGGGCATCGCCTGCCGCAGGCGAGCACGTGCGCTTTGGCATCATCGGCATCGGCATGCAGGGTTCAGGACTGCTCGGTAACGCGATTGAACTTCCAGGGATCGAGTGCGTCGCCGCCGCCGATCTTTATGACGGTCGTCACCTGCTCGCGCGCGAGATCACCAATAAGCCGGACTTGCCTGTGACGCGCCGCTACCAGGAATTATTGGCCAACAAAGATGTCGATTGCATTGTTGCCGCGGTTCCCGACCACTGGCACAAGCAAGTCGTGGTCGACGCGGTCAATGCCGGCAAAGATATTTACTGCGAGAAGCCGATGTCCCACAGCCCGGCCGATGGCGTCGCCATGGTGGAAGCGGCACAAAAGACCGGCAGGATCGTCCAGATCGGTTCGCAGCGCGTGAGTTCGCAGATCTGCAAGAAGGCGAAAGAACTCATCTCGCAAGGCGTCCTGGGTGATATCACTCTCATTGAGGGCTGGCTGGGCCGCAATGATCCTACCGGCGCTTGGGAATATCCGCCGCCTCCGGATTTGTCGCCGCAGAACCTCGATTGGGACACCTGGCAGGGAACCGTTCCGAAGAAGCCATTCGATGCTTACACTTTCGCGCGTTGGCGGTGCTGGAAGGAATATGGCACCGGGCTGGCCGGCGATCTGCTCGTGCATTTAGTGAGCGGGATGATGTACATGATGGGCATTAACGAAGCGCCGAAACAGGCGCTTTCGGTCGGCGACATCCTGCACTGGAAAGATGGACGCAACATGCCCGATGTGCATGCGACGGTGTACTACTACGGCGAACTTCCGGTTTACATGCGGCTCAATCAGGGCTGCGAAATGCCAGAAACATACCGGTTCCAGGGATCCAAAGGGCTGCTTGAGGTGGGCGAATTCGGCTTGAGCTTCACGCCACAGCTAGGCATAGACACCTCCCCTAGCTATTACACCTATAGTTATCCGCGGGCCATGCGCGCGGCCTATGACAAGAAGTGGCACGAGGAAAACGATCCCAAGCTGGCCCAAGAGCCGATGCTTGAGACAATCTCCTACAAAGGGCCGGACTATGACGATGTAAAGCCGCATCTCTGGAATTTCTTCCAGGCGGTAAAGACGCGCCAACCGGTGGTCGAAGACGCGGTTTTCGGCCATCATGCAGCGCTCGCTTGTCACATGGCCAATGAATCGTACTTCCGACAAAAAGCCGTGTGGTGGGACGAGAGCTCGAAAACGATCAAGAGCTAGTGCTTGAGCTCGGCGGGTGTGGTTGGGATCAGAACTAAACATGCGAAGCTCGCGGCGTGATTTTCTCAAAAGGACGGGCGCGGCCAGCCTTTCACTGGCCGCCCTGAACGCCGTGGGCAAAGAATCCTCGCCGTCCCTTCATTCGCCTTTTCGGATCTCAGTCATCAATGACGAAATTTCGCAGGACTTCGACCGCTCCTGCGAAGTTGCCCGCGAATTTGGAATGCAATGGATCGAGCTGCGCGGCATGTGGAACAAGAACATTGTTGATCTTGATTCCAAAGAAGTGGGCGAAGCGCAGCGCATTCTTAAGAAATACGAACTCAGGGTCACCGATATTGCCAGCCCTCTCTTCAAAACCGCTTGGAAGGACGATCCTCGCGCGAAAGAAAAGCAGTCTCGCGATTTCAATGCCAGCTTTACTTTCGAACAACAAGGCGAAGTGCTGGGCCGTGCAATTGCGATGGCGAAAGCCTTTAGGACCGATCGTGTGCGCTGCTTCGACTTTTTCCGCCTGGATGAACCGGCGCCCCATCGTGACGCAATCAACAAGACCCTGCTCGACGCTGCCAACAAGTGCGGGAACAACGGACTGATTTTGGTTCTCGAAAATGACGGCGGCCTCAACACCGCGACCGGCGCGGAAGCGGCGAAGGTCCTTGCTGCCGTGCAGTCGCCGCATTTTATGTTGAATTGGGACCCCGGCAACGCGACCGCGAATGGCGAGAGGGCATATCCAGACGGGTACAATCTGTTGCCCAAGAACCGCATCGGCCATTGCCACTGCAAAGACGTCAAGAGAACCGACAAAGAAGATTGGGCCGCGATGGGGAAGGGCATCATCGATTGGGCCGGACAATTTCGCGCACTGAAGAGCGACGGCTACCACTTTGCGGTAAGCCTCGAGACGCACTGGCGAGGCGGCGGCACGCCCGAAGCTTCCACGCGCGAGAGCTGGGCGGGAATGAAAAAGCTATTACAACAGGCAGGGGCGTTGCAGGTGAGCTGATCTATGGCTGATAACACCGAAGTGAATAGCACGCGGCGGCGGTTTTTGAAGCAAACTGCGATCGGAACAGCGGCTCTTCTGGCTTATCCACCGGCGCGCGTACTTGGCGCTAACGATCGCGTCCGGGTGGGAATGATTGGCGTCGGCAATCGCGGACAGGATTTGCTCAAGGAGATTCTTGCCGTCCCGAACGTCGACGTGGTTGCGATGGCTGACGTTTATCGTGGGCGCTTCGATGAAGTAAAGAGAAAAGTTCCCAACATCATCACCTACGACGACCATCGCCGGCTACTTGATACGAAAGACATCGATGCCGTGATTATCGCAAGCCCATTGCACACTCATGCGCGACACTTTCTCGATGGTCTCGATGCCGGCAAGGACCTGTACTCAGAAAAAACAATGACCTGGTCGATTCCCGAAGCCGAAAAGTGCCTCGCCGCGGCTCAAAAATCGAACCGCGTTGTGCAGATCGGCCTGCAATGGGAAAGCTCAGGCGCGTTGGCCGACGCGAGACAGTGGATCAAAGATGGAGTGGCAGGCAAAGTCACACAGGTTGAGTCGTGGATGAGCCGCAACACGCCCCACGGCAAAGGACAATGGGTCCGGCCTGTACCTGCTGATTGCACATCACAGAATGTCAACTGGGGCGCCTTCCTGAACGGCAGGCCCAGCCGGCCATTCGACGGATATCGCCTGATCAACTGGCGCTTGTTCTGGGAATTTTCTGGCGGCAATGTCACCGAGAACATGGTCCATCAAATTGCGTGGATCATCAGCGCGCTCGACCTCCCGTTCCCAACGGCGGCCTACATGTCAGGCGGGATTTTTTCAGAAAAAGACGGCCGCGAAGTTCCCGACACGATCGTGGTCACACTCGATTTCCCCAATGATCTGGTTTGGACCTGGCAATCGACGTTCAGCAATCGGCACTACAATCTGGGGGAGCGCATTCTGGGAAGCGATGGAACCATCGAGCACGGCTGGGACGCTTCCAACATGGTCGGCGGGGAAGTGGGCGAATTTACTCGCTACTATCCCGAAAAGGTCAATCGTCCGCAGGGATCTGAGATGGCAGGCCAGACCAAAGATCAGAATCACATGGCCAACTGGATTGATTGCGTGCGCAGCCGAAAGACTCCGAACGCGCCTGTCGAACTCGGCTATAAATCCGCCGTCGCTTGCCACATGGCAAATCTTGCGTATCAGCGGAAACAACGAGTCACGCTGGAAGAGGCCAAGGCCTACACGCCGCAGTTCTAAGCTGTCGGCGTTGGTTCGTTTGAGGCGACAACGTCACACATAGACATCACTTCAGTCCACTTGATCGACAGGGGAAGCCGAGGTTTGACTGCGATTGAGATTCAGAGTTGCTATAATTTTTGCGAGCCATCCTGATGGCATATTCTCCGAATCACATAAACATGTGCCGTCACCCGCACTGGCGCGTATTCATAATATTGTTGGCCAGCTTCGGTCTCGCGATCAGCGTATCCACGCGCACCGTCCGGGTCAAAGTAGTTCACGGGACTACCGCTGCTTCCAATTCCGGCCACGCGATGAGGCAGCACCTTGATCGCGACGCGGTGCGTTGGGTGCCTCCCATTTCAGTGTTTGCCGCTTTCGAAATCCCCGCGTTTTATCCCTTCGTTGCACCTGCCGGCCCACCGATGGCGGCGATCCTTTTTGACGAAAGCCTCTACAATCGTCCCCCTCCTTCCTGCTAGCAGTCACCGTTCTTGATTTTCATTCACGTACGCGAACTGCTGTGAACCAGTCATCTGTTCCGTGTGATCTCTCTTTGTTCGGAGTGACGGCGTCTTTCATCCGCCGGCGCTCCTAGACATTTGGAGTTTGAAATGGGTGGTGTAAAGACATGCGTAAGTGGCCGTGGTTAGTTTTTGGAGCCGTGCTTCTCGCGGCATTCTTCATCTTCTTCCGCTCTTGGGGGAAGAATGCAAAAGCGGCGAATGCCGACGTGCAAGAGCCTACCGTGGCTGTGGCGCTGGTAAAGCGCGGAACTATCGCCAACTCTCTCACTCTTTCGGGCGCGTTCCGCCCCTACCAGCAGGTCGATGTTCGCGCCAAGGTGGCCGGCTATATTCGCGAAATTTATGTTGATGTCGGCGACCACGTGAAAGCCGGACAAGGTCTCGCGATCCTCGAAGTCCCGGAACTGAATGCGCAAGTTGTCGGTGCGAAGGCTGACATCGAGCGCTACCGAGATGCGATTCGCCGTTCGCAAAGTGAAATTGATCAAGCTCAATCCACTCACATTGCTTATCACTCCGCATACGCGCGCCTGAAACAAGCGTCGGAGTCTCGTCCCGGCTTGATCGCCGAGCAGGAACTAGACGACGCGATGGCGAAAGACAAAGAGAGCGAAGCGCAGACGGAAAGCGCTCGTGCGGCCCTCGCGGAATCTCAAAGCCAGTTGGCGGTTGCGCAAGCGGACCTCGATCGACTGTCTGCGCTTGAGGCCTACTCGCACATTACTGCTCCGTTCGCGGGAGTTGTGACGAAGCGGTACGCGGACACGGGCGCGCTTATCCAGGCGGGGACCGCGTCAGAAACGCAGTCCATGCCAGTTGTGCAGTTGGCGGAGTGCTCGCGCTTGCGGCTGGTGGTCCCAGTTCCTGAATCCGCGGTTCCGCAGTTGAAACTCGGAAGCATTGTGCAGGTACACGTTGCCGCAATGAATCGCGATTTCGAAGGCAAGGTTGCGCGCTTTGCCGATTCCTTGAACGAAGAGACGCGAACAATGCATACGGAGATCGATGTCGAGAACCCCGACGGCGCACTAAAAGAGGGCATGTACGCCGAGGCCAGGATCATGCTTCAGCGGCACAACGACGCGCTTACGGTGCCGATTCAGGCTTTGGACCGAAACAGTTCGGGAGCCAGCGTGATGATCGTCGATCGTCAGGGGCGCATTGCACAGCGGCAAGTAACGCTTGGGGTTGAGAGTAGTACTCTCGCGGAAGTTCTCTCCGGTCTTTCAGAGAACGAGCGCGTAGTCATGGGAAACCGAGGTGAATTTCATCCCGGCGAAAAGGTGACTCCGAAAGTCGTGGAGTTGGGCGGCTTGGAAGCGGAGGGCAGCTGATGTCACGTTTTGCCATTCGCTATCCGTTTCTCATCATCGTTCTGTGCCTGATCATTGCGATTGTGGGCACGGTGACGCTGGTGAGGATGCCGGTCGATCTGTTCCCTCCGATCAATATTCCCGTGGTAGTTGTCGCGACTTTTTACTCCGGAATGCCGCCCGAGCAAATCGAGACCGATATCACCGGCCGCTTTGAGCGATTCTTCACACTCGGCAGCAATATCGATCACATTGAATCGCGCTCGCTTCCGGGAGTGAGCCTGATCAAGATTTATTTTCAGCCGGGCACAAATGCGGATGCAGACCTCAGTGAAATCTCCAACCTTGCCGTGGCGGACTTGCGAAAGTTGCCGCCGGGCACGCTGCCGCCCGTCGTGCTCAAGTTTGACGCATCGAGCCTGCCGGTTTGCCTGATCACGCTGAAAGGCGAAGGCCTGAACGAAACGCAGTTGCGGGATCTGGGGCAGTACAACGTCCGCAACCAAGTCGCGGGCGTG
Organism: Terriglobales bacterium; assembly: GCA_035651555.1. Classification (GTDB taxonomy): domain Bacteria; phylum Acidobacteriota; class Terriglobia; order Terriglobales; family Acidobacteriaceae; genus Gp1-AA145. The sequence continues at coordinate 47,891 of DASRFL010000037.1, read as the reverse complement.
CCGGGAGCATCCGTACCTCAGCCCTTCGGTGGCAAGTACCGGCAGATCATGGTTTATGTTGATCCCCTCAAACTTGAAGCACACGACCTAAGCGTAATGGACGTGGTTCGCACCGTGAATGACAGCAACCTGATTCTCCCAGCGGGAGACGTGAAGATCGGGCCGGTGGACTACAACCTCTATACAAATAGCCAGATTCCGACCGCGGCCGAGATCAACCACCTGCCAGTGAAAACAGTTGGACAGGCCTCCGTTCTCGTGCAGGATGTCGGAAAAGCAATGGACGCGCACCAGATTCAAACCAACATTGTGCGCGTGGATGGTCAACCATCGGTTTACTTGCCGATTCTGAAGCAGGGTGGGGACACAAACACGATTTCGGTGGTGAATGGCGTCAAGAAAGCAGTCGCAGACCTCACCGATATTCCGCGGCAACTGGTCGCGAATGTCGTTTTCGATCAGTCAGTCTTCGTAAAGAAAGCAATCGAGAACCTGCTGCATGAGGGCGCGATTGGCCTCGTCCTGACTGGATTGATGATCCTGCTATTTCTCGGCAGCATGAGGGCCACAGCCGCTGTCTTTCTGTCCATTCCGCTGTCGGCCCTGGCTGCCTTTCTGGCGATAAGCGCGTTAGGCGGCACTGTCAACACCATGGTTCTGGGCGGACTGGCGCTAGCGTTTTCACGACTAATTGACAACTCGGTGGTCGTGCTCGAAAACATTTTCCGCCACATGGAGATGGGGGAACCGCCCGAAGTTGCGGCGGAAAAAGGCGGGCAGGAGGTCTCGCTGGCGGTGCTGGCTGCCACTTTGACGACTGTGGTGGTCTTTTTCCCAGTGATCTTTCTCTATGGCGTGAGCCGGTTCTTGTTCATTGCCTTGGCCAGCGCTGTTGTGCTTTCGATGTTGGCATCGTTTTTCGTGGCCATGACGGTCGTGCCGTTGTTTTGCGCCAAACTCATCAAGGGACCGCATCTGGTGCATGAGCACGAGGTCCCATCGGGAGGATTCGGACGCGTAATCTCGGGGTTCAACCGCTATTTCGAAAAACTTGTTCGCTATTACGACCACACCGTGAGCCGTGCGCTGCTTCGCCCCGTTGCTACGACAATTGGTCTTGTCGGCATTGCTCTGGTCAGTTTTTCTCTGTATCCGCTGCTTGGGCTTGCCTATTTCCCGCGGACGGATGCAGGCCAGTTCATGATCAACCTGAAGTCTCCTTCTGGAACGCGCCTGGAACTGACTCAGCAGGATGTCAAACAAGTTGAAGACGAAATTCGCAGGATTGTTCCAGCGAACGAGTTGGACATGATCGTCTCGAACATCGGCGTGACGCCTGGCTTTTCATCCATCTACACACCGAATTCCGCGCCACACACGGCATTTGTGCAGGTCAGTCTGAAACAAGGACACAAAGTCGGAAGCTACGAGTACATGAATCGCGTGCGACTCGCCGTGCGAAACGATTTTCCTGAACTCAGCGCCTATTTCCAGTCGGGGGGATTGGTGGATTCGGTCCTGAATCTTGGGTTGCCCGCCCCCATTGACGTGCAAGTCAGCGGCATGGACATGCACAAAACGTACGGGGTTGCCCAAGATCTAGCCATCCAGATTCGCGCCATGCAAAGTGTCAGCGATGTGCTGGTGCCGCAAGACCTCAACTATCCCTCGCTGCGGCTCAATATTGATCGCGAGCGCGCCAGCTTGGTTGGCCTGAGCCAAAAAGAGGTCGTCGACAATGTCATCACTGCGCTGACATCGAATGCGATGATTGCGCCCAGCTATTGGGTCGATCCCAGGAGCGGAAACGACTATCTGCTGACCGTGCAGTATCCAGAAAACGAGGTCACCAGCCTTAACGACTTGAAGCAAATTCCCGTCCGCGCAGCGAATGGCAAGCAAACCACTGACCTGGACGCGGTCGCAAATGTGGAACCTATCGAGGCTCCAACGGAGGTGGACCACTACCAACTGCGACGGGTCTTCGACGTGTATGTCGCGCCGAAATCCGAGGACTTGGGCAAACTGCGAAAAAACATCCAACAAATAATCGACAACGCTAAGCTGCCCGACGGTGTACGCATCACTTTGCGGGGATCAGTGCAGAGCATGCAGGCTTCGTTCACCAGTTTTGGTCTCGGCCTGTTTCTTTCAATCGCGCTCGTCTATTTGATTCTGGTTGCACAGTTCGAATCATTTCTTGATCCATTCATCATTTTGTTCGCCATTCCACCTGGAATTATGGGCGTGCTGCTGATCCTGCTGCTGAGCGGCACGACGCTGAACATCATGTCGCTGATGGGAATGGTGATGATGGTGGGAATCGTTGTCTCAAACAGCATCTTGATCGTGGACTTTTCGCGCAATCTGTGGCGTGCGGGAACGCCACTGAACGAGGCAGTTGCAGTGGCGAGCAGAATCCGATTGCGACCGGTGCTGATGACATCGCTTGCTACTGTCATCGGACTGATTCCGATGGCGCTGAAGCTGGGAACTGGAAGCGAAGCTTATGCTCCGCTCGCGCAGTCCATTATCGGCGGCTTGATCGTATCGGTTGTGGTTACCGTTTATCTCGTACCCGCCGCCTACTTGTGGTTCCATCGTGGCGAAGAGCCGATCAAGCAGAAGGAGCGAGCATGAGATCACGGGCAGTCATTTACCTTGCTCTGCTGTTGATGGTTGGGGCCGCGGAAGTTTGCGTCGGCCAGTCAAACGTATTCACACAAAGTGTCGCTAACACGGCCGCGAGCATTCCTCCTTCGTCGCATACCCCCGGAGCCGCAGGGCAGGGAAATGCCGGCACGGCTGCCTCCGTTACTAGGCTCTCAATTCAGGATGCCGAATCAATCGCGTTGAAGCGCAATCCCGCAATTTCAGAAGCGCGTCTCAATGCACTTGCTTCGCAACAGGTGACGCGGGAAGTGCGTTCTAATTTGTGGCCGCAAGCCACAGCGAATGTGACGGCAGTCGATGCGCGTGAGAATAGCAGAATTACCGCCGGAGGTTTAAACAACCCCATTATATTCACCCGCGCCGCTGCAGGCGCAACTTTGAGCCAATTGATCACCGATTTTGGACACACGACGAACCTTGTGGCCAGCGCGAGCCTGCAGGCGAAAGCCCAAAATCAGAATGCGCTCGCAACCAAAGAGGAAGTGCTTCTGGCGACCGATCAGGCGTTTTACAACGCTTTGCAGACGCATGCTGTACTTCAAGTGGCCGAGCAAACAGTGGCCTCGCGTCAGTTACTCTCGGATCAGGTTTCGGCATTGACCAAGAGCAAACTGAAATCAAGTCTCGATTTGAGCTTTGCGAATGTAAACCTCGCGCAGGCGAAGCTCTTATATCTCGATGCGCTTAACAATGACAAAGCGGCAATGGCTGGCCTTTCGGCGATTCTTGGCTATTCATCTCCGCAGCAGTTTGAGTTGGTGAATGACGCGACAACACTGACTCCCCCTCCCGCGGATGTCGATCAACTGATTGCCGATGCCATCGCTAAACGTCCGGAGATGTTGGCTTTGGAGTTTGAATCTGAATCGGTCGAAAAGCTTCACCAGGCTGATCGTGACCAGATGCTTCCGACGATTAGCGCCCTTGCGGCATACGGCGATTCGCCCGTGCGCGATGATCGGGTTTTCGGCCCGTACGGCGCGGTGGGCGTGAATGTGCAGATACCAATCTTTAACGGGTTCCTGTATTCCGCTAAATCGCGCGAAACTGATTTGCGCATGCAGGCGGTCAGGCAAAGATTGGCAGACCTTCGCAATCGAATTTCACGCGACGTGAGGACGAGTTGGCTTTCGGCCAGTACGGCATTTGATCGAGTCAATGTGAGCGAGCAGTTGTTGGACCAGGCGAACCAGGCGCTGGATTTGGCGCAGACTCGCTACAAACTTGGATTGAGCTCGATCGTGGAATTGAGCCAGGCGCAATTGCAGCAGACGCAAGCCGAAATCGGCAATGCGCAAGCGGGATCTGAATATCGCCTGGCTTTAGCAGTGCTGCGTTATCAAACTAGCGGATTGTGATACCCGCTGCCTCGGCGACCTACGGCATGGTTGATGCTGTCTCAAGTCGCGTGTTAGCCTCGTTAGTTTGCTGCCGGCGGCCCAGCTACCCTCCGGCTTACATGACGTGAGGCCATTTGTTTCCTGTCGAAACCATGCCTGCCGTTCGTAAAACTGCATTGAACGCGGTTCACCGCCAGCTTGGAGCGAAGATGGTCGAGTTCAACGGCTGGGACATGCCTGTCGAATACCCTCCGTCAATTGGCGGCGGGATTATTTCAGAGCACATGGCGGTGCGCACCGGTGTTGGCATTTTTGATGTGAGCCACATGGGAGATATCCGTCTCGCAGGGCCGGAAGCTCTTGCAGCCGTACAGCATATTTCGATGAACGACGCCTCGCGACTGGCGATCGGGCAGGCACAATATTCGGCGTTGCTCTATCCACAGGGGACATTTGTTGACGATGTGATCGTTCACCGGTTGACCGAGAACGAGTATCTGCTGGTGATCAACGCGGGCACGCGTGAAAAGGACTTCAACTGGGTGCGCGACAACACGCGCGAGTTCGACTGTGCGGTGGAGAATTTGTCGGATGATTTCACGCAGATTGCGATTCAGGGGCCGAAAGCAGTTGATCTGTTGCAGGAATTGACGGACGTCAATCTCGCGGCAGTGAAGTTCTACTGGCTGACGCATGGGACTGTGTGCGGCTTGAAGAACATTCTGATCGCGCGCACGGGTTACACCGGCGAAGACGGATTCGAGATTTACATTCCAAGTGATGAAGAGACCAGCGCTCGTGTGTGGAACCAGGTGCTCGCGGCGGGCAAGGACTTCGGCGTTGTCCCTTGTGGCTTAGGGGCGCGCAACACGCTTCGTCTCGAGGCCAAGCTGCCGCTCTATGGGCATGAGATTTCCGATACTATCAAGGTGTGGGAAGCCGGACTCGACCGCTTCTGCAAAATGGAAAAGGACGAGTTCACTGGGCGGGCGGCGCTCGCGAAAGCCAAAGCGCAGGGCCTGACGCGAACTCTGATCGGCCTGGAGATGGTCGATCGCGGGATTGCCCGCGACGGATACAAGATCCAGGACAGGGGAGGTCGCGAGATCGGATACGTGACCAGCGGCTCACCGGCGCCGTTCTTGAAGAAGAGCATTGCCTTGGCGTATGTGCCGCCTGAGAACTCTGAGTTGGGGACTGAATTGCTGGTCGAGATTCGTGGCCAAGGGGTGAAGGCGAAGGTTGTGCCGACACCGTTTTATAAGAGACCGAAGAAAAGCTAGGCTTCCTTCGTGTAACTGCGTGTCCTTCGTGGTTGATGGTTTAGGGTAAAGCTCAGGAGCTGATTGAATGCCTTATCCGGCAGATTTCAAGTACACCAAAGAGCACGAGTGGCTCAAATCCGACGGTAAGATCGCCACGATCGGCATCACTAATTACGCGCAGGATTCTCTTGGCGATATCGTTTTTGTCGATCTGCCTAAGGTCGGTTCGGAGCTCACCGCCGGCAAAACTTTTGGCAGTGTGGAATCGGTAAAAGCGGTTTCTGACTTATATGCGCCTGCCTCAGGCACAGTGACGGAAATAAATTCGGACCTTGCTACATCGCCGGAAAAGATCAACAAAGACGCCCACGCTTCGTGGATGGTTAGAATTAATCTTAAGAATCCAGCCGAGTTGAATTCATTGCTCTCTGCCGCTGACTACGAAAAGTTTGTGGCGGAGGAAGGTGGAAGCTGAAGAAATTGAAAATCATCGCGGGATTGAGTTATTGAAGCCAAGGCTGCAACCAAATGATTCAATCGCTGAATGATTCAATGATTCAATACCTTCATGCGTTATCTTCCCAAATCTCCTGCTGATCGCGCCGCCATGCTCAAGGCAATTGGCGCGGGGTCGATTGATGATTTGTTCCAATCGATTCCAGCCGAATATCGCCTGAATCGCGATCTCAAAATTCCGCGGCAGATGGCGGAATCAGAAATCGTGGATTGGTTTCGGGAGCGTTCACGCGAGAATGGCGATGGCCACGCAACCTTCCTTGGCGCGGGTGCTTATTACCATTATCGTCCGGTCATCATCGATGCGCTGATCTCTCGCGGCGAATTTCTCACGGCATATACGCCGTATCAAGCGGAAATTTCGCAAGGCACGTTGCAATCGATTTTCGAATTTCAAACGATGATCTGCGAGCTCACCGGCATGGAAGTGGCAAATGCCTCCATGTACGACGGCTCAACTGCCGCGGCCGAAGCTGTCATGATGGCGGTGCGCCTGACGGGACGAAAGTCAGTTGTCGTTGCGCGGAGCGTTCATCCCGAATATCGCGAAGTGCTCGCGACCTATGCGTTTCATCAGGGAATGCCGACAGCGACGGTGCCGTTCACCCAAAGTGGGCGCGTCGATCTGAAAGCGCTTGAAACAGCAGTAACCGACGATGTTGCCTGCGTGTTGATTCAATCGCCGAATTTCTTTGGCACGGTTGAAGATGCCGAAGCGATTGCCGAAATGGCTCACAAAAAAGGCGCGATGCTGGTAGTTTCGATTTCTGAAGCAATTTCTCTCGGCATTGTCGAGCCGCCGCGGTCCGCAGATGTCATTGCCATGGAAGCGCAATCCTTTGGAGTGCCGCTTGGCTTTGGTGGGCCCTACTGCGGAGTTATCGCCACCCGCGAAGCGTATGTTCGCCAGATGCCCGGACGCCTGGTCGGTCAAACCACCGACCGCAATGGCAAGCGAGGATTTGTCCTCACGCTCGCGACTCGCGAGCAACACATTCGCCGCGAAAAAGCGACCTCAAATATTTGCACCAATCAAGCCCTGGTTGCCCTCATGGCTAACATTTTTATGACTATTTACGGCAAGGTCGGCTTGAAAGAGCTTGCAAAGCAGAATCTTGCGAAAACCGCGTACGCCGCGCAACAGTTTGGGAAACATGCGAGCGTTCTGTTCGGGACGTCATCCCGCTTTAACGAATTTGTTGTACAAACCAGTGAAGATCCATATGCGATCAACGCCAGATTGCTCGGCCACAAGATTGTCGGCGGCCTGCCATTGAGAAAGTTTTATCCCGAGCTGGGTAATGCATCTTTGTGGTGCTGCACCGAATTGACGACGCGAAGCGTGATTGATACTGCTGCTGGGGTGATTGCCGAAAGTGAGCGGTCGCAGTCGAGCGCCGAAGAAGACGCGAATTCGAAGGTGGAAGAGGTGGCGCGTTAATGTCGAAGCACATGACCCGCAAAGCCACCCGCCATGTTAATCAGAACGAAGGACTGATCTTTGAAAAGTCTTCTACCGGCAAAGCTGCGTGGAAACTCCCACCTCTGGACGTGCCGGAAGTCGATTCGTCGAAGCTTCTTGGGTCATCCGAACGAAAGACTCTCGGCAATATGCCCGAAGTGAGCGAGATCGAAATCATTCGCCACTTCACACGCCTTTCAACCTGGAACTACGCAATTGACCTTGGGATGTATCCACTGGGCTCTTGCACCATGAAGTACAACCCGCGGGTGAACGAAGTTGTTTCCCGCCTCGATGGCATCGCGAATGGGCATCCTTATCAGCCGGAGAAAATTTCGCAAGGCGCTCTGCGAATCATCAAGACACTTAGCGATTGCCTCATCGAAATTACCGGCATGGACTCGATTACGCTGCAGCCGGCAGCCGGGGCTCATGGCGAACTCACCGGATTGCTCATGGTCCGCGCCTACCATGATTCGAAAGGGAAGTCGCGCAAGAAGGTTTTAATCCCCGACTCCGCCCACGGTACTAATCCGGCAACCGCTGCCATGGTTGGCTATGCGATCGAGAATCTGAAATCGAATTCCGCCGGGATCGTCGATATCGGAACTCTCGAATCGCAGATGACGGATGAAGTTGCCGCGCTGATGCTAACCAACCCCAACACTCTCGGCGTCTTCGAGCAGGAGATTCATAAGATCGCTGACATTCTGCATTCCAAAGGCGGCCTGCTTTACATGGATGGCGCCAACATGAACGCTCTTGTTGGCAAGGTCCGGCCCGGAGATTTTGGCGTGGACCTGATGCACCTGAATCTGCACAAGACCTTTTCTACTCCCCATGGTGGCGGCGGCCCAGGGTCCGGCCCTGTGGCCATCAAGAAATCTCTTGAGCCATTCCTTCCGAAGCCGGTGCTGAAATCGAAGTCAGACGGCACGCTTGGCTTTGACTATGATCGCCCGCAGTCGATCGGCCGGGTGCGTTCTTTCTATGGGAACTTTGGGATGTTCGTGCGCGCTTTGGCCTACATTCTCGCTAACGGCCCTGACGGGCTTCGCCAGACGACCGAAGATGCAGTGCTGAACGCCAACTACATTCGAAAAGCTTTGGAAGCAACGTACGATCTCCCCTATGCAAGCCCCAGCATGCACGAAGTGGTTTTCAGCGACAAGCTGCAAGCGAAAAAGGGCGCGCGCACAATGGATATCGCCAAACGGCTCATCGATTACGGCTTCCATCCTTACACCACCGCGTTCCCGCTGATTGTTCCGGGAGCGATGATGATTGAGCCGACCGAAAGCGAATCGAAGGAAGAACTCGACCTGTTTATCGAGGCAATGCAGTCGATCGCGCAGGAGGTGGAAGAAGACGCGGAGCTAGTCCGCAGCGCTCCGCACTCCACACGCGTGTCACGCCTCGATGAAACCGCGGCAGCGCGAAAGCCGGTGTTGCGCTGGAAACCAGAAACTCACCAGGCGAACTCCGAGTAGTCGGGGTCGCCGCGGATGGCGACGCGGACAAGAGTGTCCGCGTCACATGATCCATTTATTTCTTCTCAGAAAACTTCAGCGAGGCTTCCGTGTCTCCCCAGCTCAGTTTGATTGTGCAGCTATCGCCACCCTGGTCGAATGCAATGGTGAAATCCTCGACCGGGCTCGAGGTCTTCGACACTGACATCGGAATCCGAGCCAGTTCGTCCGACTCATACTTGTAAGGGATACCCCACTCCCCGGTCTTCTTATTGATGATGAGCGTCCACTTGCTCTCTTCAGGAAGCGTAAACAGCGTGTAATTACCTGCGGGAATGTCGCGCCCGTCAGCAGAGAGCGAAGCGGTAGTGACGAATGTCGTGGCCTCATTCGCGCCGGTGCGCCAGACCTCGCCATACGGAGCAACTTCGCCGCCGACCTTGCGCCCTTTCAGCCGCGGACTGGAGTAGTCAACCGTGATGGTCTTTCCATCAGACAATTTGCATTGCGCTTGCGCCGGTGGGCTTGGGCGCTTGCTCTTGTCCTGCTGCGCGGATGCGATAACACACAGGGTCAGAGCGAACAGAATAACTGCGGCGGTCTTCTTCATCGTGTTTCTCCTTAAAGCACTCAGCGGTCAGCGTTCAGCAAGCAGATGTAGATTTGCTGAGGCATAAACGTACGAGTGCAACTGATTAGACTATCTCCGAGTTGCAAGGGTTAGCAATTCGCTACGAACTCAATTTTGCCGCGAATGCCAGCACCAACGAGCCGACGATGATGCGATAGATGGCGAATGGAGTAAACCCGCGCCGGCGCACCCACGCCATAAACCATGCAACCGCAGCATAGGCGACGATGAAGGAAACAATAAACCCGATTGCCAATACGACCCAGCCATGCGCATTGATCTGCGAAACTCCAATCGGATTCGCACCTTTGCCACGCAGCGATTTCAGCAGATCATAGCCAGTCGCGGCCACCATCGTTGGGATCGAAAGGAAGAACGAAAATTCCAGAGCCGAAGCGCGCGACATTCCCGCGAGCTGCCCGGCTGCGATTGTCGACATCGATCGCGACGTGCCCGGAAACAAGGCGGATAAAATCTGGCATGCGCCAATCCAGATTGCCTGGCCCAAGCCCATTGCCTCCATTCGCCAGGTATGGATGCGGCCACCTGAAGCTTGTGGCCCAAGTGTCTCCGAGCGAGCATTCATTGCGTCCACTACCCACATGACAATTCCGCCGATCAACAGCGACGCTCCCATGATGTAAAGACTCTCAAGGTGTTTCCCGATGACCTTTGTCAGTAGAAACGCAGGCACGGCGGTGACCGCGAATGCAACCGCAGTCAGACCGAGGGGATGCGTGAGCGCATTGCGATCGCCGGTCTCGCCGTCCGGAAATGTGCTGAGAAACTTCGCGATCCGGGTTCGGAAGTAAATCGGCAGGCAAAGAATCGCACCCAATTGAATCACAATTGTGTACATCTTCCAGTAGCCGTCGGCCAGGCTGATGTGCAGCAACGATTCGGCAATCCGCAAATGGGCAGTGGAACTGACCGGTAGAAATTCAGTTAAGCCTTCAATGATGCCCAGGATGACTGAAAGCAGATAATGGTTCAATGGTCCTCTTTCTCAATGAGAGTCTATGCTGAAAAAATACTAAAGCAGGAAAACGCGAAGATTGATGACCGGAGTTATAAACGTGCTTGAGTGGTTACGGTGAGCCGGCGACTGCCTTGAAGGATGGGCCTTAAACAGTTTCTTTCTTCGGCTGTGTCTCGGTCTCGTGCGTTTGGGAATGATGGGAATGGAACCAGCTCATATTTGGCAGAGACCGTTCAACCCGGCGCCGTACGGAAATCAATTCCGCGGTGATTGCCACCGCGATTTCTTCCGGCGTGATTGCCCCTATGTCGAGCCCGACCGGCGAATGAACGCGCTCAAACCGCTGTTCCGGTATGCCTTCTTTTACCAGTTCGCGCGAAATCGTGATCGCCTTTCGCTTGGAACCGATCATCCCGACATACCTGGCGCGGGTCTGCACTGCCCATCGCAGCACCCGCATGTCGTCTTTGTGACCCCGAGTGGTGATCACGATGTAGGAAGTCTCATTAGGCTGCAGGCGCGCCATTGCTTGGTCGAAATCCTCGGCCACAACTTCTTTCGCGTCAGGGAACCGATCACGATTCGCATAAAGATCGCGATCATCGACCACCGTGACATCAAAGCCGGCATTTGTCGCTGCCTTGTAAAGATTGAGTGCAACGTGTCCTGCGCCAAATATATAAAGTAATGCTGGAGGGAGTACCGGCTCGACAAAAACGTCGAGAGTGCCGCCACAAACTAAACCTGTGTCAAAGCGTGGGTCTTCATTGAGATTAAAGGTCAGAGTACGGGGCTTTTCGCTCTCCATTACTTCGCGGGCGGCGCGCCAGACTTCAGCCTCAACGCAACCGCCGCCGACGGTACCGACGATTGAACCATCGTCACGAATCAGCATCTTCGCGGTCTCGAAGGACGGGATCGAGCCGCGCACATTTACGATGGTGGCGACGGCGCCGCGCCGGCCTTGTTGCCGAAGCTGGACAATTTCTTTGTAGATATCCACCGATCAGATTATTTGTCCGAAACAGGGAGAAGTCAAACCGAATTGGGTAGGGCATCATTGGCAAGAGCTTCGTGGGGACACAATAAACTTTGAATAAGCAATCCAGGCAATTCTTTGTTTTAACCGGCGGGCCAGGCTCGGGTAAGAGCACTCTGATCGGCGCATTGAGCCGAGCAGGCTATGCGACATTCCCCGAAGCCGGACGCGCAATCATTCAGAAACAGGTTGCAATTGGAGGCCAGGCGCTCCCATGGATTGATCCGCGACTCTTTGCCGAGACGATGTTGAGCTGGGACATGAAGTCGTATTATCTTGCCGAGCAGTTTAACGGCCCAGTGTTCTTCGATCGCGGCGTGGTGGATGTGATCGGGTATTTGCACCTGATGGACATACCTGTTCCGGGGCCCATACAAGAGGCCGCAGAGAATTTCAGATATAACCGAAGCGTCTTTGTTGCTCCGCCATGGGAAGAGATTTTCAAGCAGGATACTGAACGCAAGCAGGATTTTACGGAAGCAAAGAGGACCTACGAAGCCACAACCGCGGCATATTCGGAAAACGGGTACGAACTAATCGAAATTCCCCGCACTTCGCTAGAGGAAAGAATGCGTTTCCTTTTGGAGAAAGCGGGAATCTCGACTACTAGCGCTCACCGCGCCAAGGAGGAAGTTTGACATGAAAGCTGCCCGTATTCACGAATTCGGCGGTCCCGAGGTGTTGCGATATGAAGATGTCCCCGATCCGCAACTGCGCAAAGATCAGGTACTGGTCCGGGTTCGCGCCTGCGCCATGAATCACCTCGATCTCTGGGTGCGCAGGGGACTGCCCGGAGTAAAGCTGCCGCACATTCTAGGTAGCGATGTCGCCGGCGAAATTGTCGAGGTCGGCGAGTATGTGACTCAGGTCAAGACCGGCCAGCGCGCGCTCTTGGCCCCTATGCACTTCTGCGGTTATTGCGCGAAATGTGTTGCCGGACTTCAAAACCAGTGTTTGCAGTTCACCGTGCTTGGCAATGCGGTCGATGGTGGCAATTGCGAACTGATAGCGGTGCCGGCCATCAATGTTGTCCCGATTCCCGATTCAATGGACTTCAACCAGGCAGCCAGCGTGCCTCTGGTCTTCACCACCGCCTGGCACATGCTGGTTGGGCGAGCCGGGGTGCGTCCGGGACAGACCGTTCTTGTGCTCGGAGCAAATTCCGGGGTCGGCATCGCGGGCATTCAGGTTGCGAAGCTTTTTGGCTGCACCGTGATCGCTACCGCCGGTGATGATCACAAGGCTGCGAGAGCTCGGGAGCTCGGCGCGGACCACGTAATAAACCATTACCAGCAGAAGATTTCAGACGAAGTTCGCAAGATCACAAGCAAGCAGGGGGTCGATATTGTGCTCGAGCACGTTGGCCCTGCAACCTGGGACGAAAGCATGCGTTCGCTCAAGCCTGGTGGAACGCTGGTCACCTGCGGTGCGACCACGGGGCCTGAGGTCAGACTCGATTTGCGATTTGTTTTTTCACGTCAACTGTCGGTACTTGGCTCCTACATGGGCACGATGGGGGAGATGAACGAAGTTCTGCAGCATGTTTTTAGGGGGAGACTGAAGCCCGTTATCGACCGGACATTTCCTCTCAAAGAAGCGCGTGGCGCACACGAATACATGGAAAAGAGTCAGATGTTTGGAAAAATCGTGCTGAACCCGTAGGGTTTAGTTCGTGTACCTTCGTGGCCTTCGTGGTTTAAAATTAATAAATGGCAAACGCACTCGACTTCGGGCCCTACGTAGAGATCGAAAAAGGCAAGCGGGTCGTCAAAGAGCTCACTTACGGCAACCCCACGCCTGAAGGTGTGGTGCTCACCACCGTCGATAACGTCATCAACTGGATGCGGAAGAATTCCATATGGCCAATGACGTTTGGCCTTGCCTGCTGCGCAATCGAAATGATGTCGATGGGCGCATCGCGATTCGATATCGCCCGATTTGGCGCTGAAGTCTTTCGCCCATCGCCCCGTCAGTCTGACCTGATGATTATTGCCGGCCGCGTTTCCAATAAAATGGCGCCGGTAATCCGCCAGCTTTGGGAGCAAATGCCGGAGCCGAAGTGGGTGATCTCGATGGGAGCGTGTGCGACTTCAGGTGGCGTCTTCAACAACTACGCGCTTGTACAGAGCGTGAACCAGGTGATCCCGGTCGATATTTATGTGCCCGGCTGCCCACCGCGACCTGAGCAGTTGATTTATTCAATCACGCTTCTTCAGCAAAAGATCCAGGCTGAGCGAGGCACGATCAAGCGCGCGCTGAACGTGAATTCTTAGGCCTTCCAAATTTTTCGTCAGCAAGCACAGCTATTCCGCTTGCGGTTTTCTGCTCGGCGGCAGCCAGTGTTCGTGTTTCGTGGCTCGTGACTCATGGAACTCGAACGTTTTGGCCTACGGTCCGCGCAGCCTAACTCATTTTGGTCGCTACACCCCATTCCAGGCATGAACCACGGGCCACGCGATTCTAAGCTGTTCCTCCTAGGGCCCACTCGAAATCCGGTGCGCGTGTAAGCCTTCTCCCTTATAACGTTGCACAAACTATTTTTGAGAGGAGCGATTGTTATTGAACGTAAGTAGGCCTCTTCCTAGAATTCGGGGCAACTCAGCTGCTTTCGCGGCGATTTCAAACCTGCTGGAGAATAGGAATGACTGTTGGGAAACTCCAACTCGTGGTGTGCCTGTCCGTAATTACTGTGCCTGCATTTGCGGGCGTCACCGTAACCTCGCCAACCAGCGGTAGTTCCAGTTCGCCAGTACATTTTGTCGCCAGCGCGTCGTCGCCGGGATGTTCCAAAGGCGTTGCTGCCGTCGGAATCTACACCGCTCCTGGCGTGCTCGCGTACAAGGTGAACGGCTCAAAACTCGATACGATGCTCAACATGGGAAACGGTACCTACAACGTTGTCGTCCAGGAGTGGGACAATTGCAACGGATATGCCAAGGCCCCGTTCACTCTAAAGGTCTCGGGTTCGACCTCAGGCACCGGAAAAGTATTTTCTAATCTGCAGAAGAGCGGTGGCTGGACTGGCTACGCGTTGTTGCCGCCGGCGTTTGGCATCTGCACCACTTGCACTTCCGGAGGATCGAAGGCGAGTTGGTCATGGACGCAAAACGTGAAATCGCCTTCGCTCTCCGGCGCTTCCACGAAAGCGGCTTACAATGGCGGGTCAATCCAGTGGGGTGACATTCTCTGGAACAATCATCTGATCGGCGATTTCTCTTCGCAAGGTCTTCCGGACACAAACAAGACGCTGGTTCCCACGCTGCACAACTTTACTTACGATGTTTATTTCTGGGTGGGCAATGTGAATCAGTCACAGGCTCTCGAGTTCGACATCAATCAGTTCTTCGGGGGCAAGTCGTACATCTGGGGTCATGAGTGCCGTATTGATGGCGGTCACCAATGGGATACCTGGAACAATGGTGCGGCGAAATGGGTGCCGAGCGGAATCGCATGTAATCCGGTCAGCAATGCCTGGAACCATCTGACCATTAATGTGCAGCGCACGTCCGACAACCACCTGCTCTTTAAGACGATCGCTCTCAACGGCAAAACTGCAACTCTGAACCGCTACGACACGCCCACGAACCGGAACTGGTACGGAGTCACAATCAACTACCAGATGGACAGCGACTATTACAAAACGCCCTACCCGGTCTATCTGGATAAGCTCACGTTCACAGCTCAGTAGTTAGGAGTTCTCTTCAGGTCAAGGCACATCCTTTTGGATGTGCCTTTGCTTTTGGAGAGTGGTGAAAATTTTTGGCTAACGCAGGCGCCCCATTTTATCCATGGGCCAGTAACCAAACACCGCTTTGCCGTAGATGTAGGAAGAATCGACCGGGCCGAAGTCGCGGCTGTCATTGGAGAGGCTGCGATGATCGCCGAGCACGAAGTAAGAATCGGGCGGAACAATGACGTCGGGATAAGAGCGGTCGTCCTGGTACATGCGGGGAACGTAGTCTTCGATCAGCAGCTTGTCGTTGAGATAAACGCGACCGTCGACGATCCGAATGTGGTCCCCGGCGACACCAATCACCCGTTTAATAAAACTTTTCTGTGGATCGCGAGGGTAACGGAAGACGACGATATCGCCGCGCTGGATAGGCTCAATCCGATAGACAAATTTGTTGATGAAGATGCGTTCCTGGTCGTCGAGCGAAGGCATCATGCTGGTGCCTTCCACTTTGACGGGCTGATAGAGAAACACGATGATAAACGCCGAAATACCTAGCGAGATGATCAGGTCGCGCATCCAGGCCGAAAAGAGCGTGGCGGCCCGACGCTGTCGGCCCGTCTTTCCAGAAAGGTTTTCTGACGCGGGCTGGGGATTTTCAGGTACAACGTCCATTGCAGTCCAATTCTACTGGATTGGATCAGGTGAGTGTAGACGAAGCGGGGTCAAAGCTTTGTCTCTATGGAAGAGTTGACTGTGCGAACTCCGCGGTTAAAGTCCTGCAAAGTATTTAACCGCCGAGCCGCCGAGAATTCTGCCACGACGCGGAGAGTAGCGCGTTTGGCCCAACGACCGACGACGAACGACCGACGACGGGATTCGAATTTCTCCCCACTTTTCCACGCTTCCGCTCATCCTTCTCTCCTGCTAAAATCTATAAAATCCACTCCCCGGAGATCGAATGCAGGCTATCCTTGCGCTCGAAGACGGCCGCGTCTTCCGAGGCAAAGGCTACGGCGCCAAAGGCGAATGCTACGGCGAAGTTGTTTTCAATACCTCCATTACCGGCTACCAGGAAATTTTCACCGATCCCTCTTACGCCGGACAGATCGTCGTTTTAACCAATCCGCAAATCGGAAATTACGGGACGAATGCTGAAGACAACGAAGCCACGCGCCCCTACATTGAGGGCCTGATCGTGCGCGAGTTCTCGAAGGTCAGCTCAAACTGGCGCTCGCAGCAAGTGGCCGAAGAATATCTCGAGCAATTCAAGATTCCGGTGCTGGCGGATATCGACACCCGTGCGCTAGTTCGCCATCTGCGTGACAACGGCGTGATGCGCGGGGTGATTTCGACAATTGAGACCGATGTCGAGAAACTGGTCGGGAAGGCGCGCTCGATTCCGAAGATGGACGGGACGGATCTGGCGAAGGTGGTCACGACGAACCGTCCTTACGTCTGGGAAGTGGGTGAACGTTCGCACGAGCCGGTTGAAGTTGTCGGCGTAAAAGACCAACCCGAGCGCTTTCATGTAGTGGCTTACGATTTCGGTATTAAGCAGAACATTCTGCGGAAGTTACGCAGCGAAGGATGCAAGGTCACAGTTGTTCCGGCACAGACGCCAGCCGAAGATGTTCTTGCGCTCAAGCCCAACGGCGTCTTTCTCTCGAACGGCCCGGGCGATCCCGAGCCTTGCACTTACGCGGTCGATAACATTCGCCGCCTTATGGGACGCCAGCCGATCTTCGGCATCTGCCTCGGCCACCAGCTCACCGGGCTTGCGCTCGGCGGCAAGACGTTCAAGCTGAAATTCGGGCACCACGGCGGTAACCATCCGGTGAAGCAGTTGAACACCGGCAAGATCGAAATCACCGCGCACAACCACAACTTCGCGGTTGACCCCGACTCGCTGCCGCAATCCGAAGTCGAGCTCACGCACATGGACTTGAACGACTCAACGCTCGAAGGCCTGCGGCACCGGAACCTGCCGCTCTTCAGCGTGCAGTATCACCCGGAAGCTTCACCCGGCCCGCATGATTCGCATTATTTGTTCAAGGATTTCGTGAAGCTGATGGAGGAGTGGAAGGGCAGTGGTCAGTAGTTAGTTGTCAGTTGCCAGTCATGAAATTGGGGATAGCAATCATCGGTTTACTGAGTGCCCTGCCAGCACAGGTCGTTCAGCCGACGCCTATCGTCGGTAGCACCAGAACGGACGAAAGCATCACGTTCCCGCAATTCCAGACGGAAAATTGCTCCCATGGGCTTGCACGTTGAAAACATCTACAGGGAACCTTTGCTATCGGGGAGGGGCGAGAAAGGAAGATTGTCCATGAGGTCTGGATGAAGGTTGATTCTTGCCACCCTCAAGGTATCACTGCATTATGTCCGAACACAGAGAGCGCTGCGACGCTGTACGACACGTTCAAATCGGAAATTCACTCCGTGACCGCGACCAAGCTGGGCACTGAGGCAGATGGAATTACTCCAAAGTGCGGATACAGCCGCCGTATCAAATGGGAAGTACCTGAGTATTGAGAATGGAAAATAACTCTGTCATCCCGAGCGGAGCAAATCGTTCGCGAAGCGAAGGATGCGGAGTCGAGGGACCTGCTGTTTGCGTGCACCAGCAAAAAAGCAGGTCCCTCCACGCGCCAATTGATCGGCGAAGCCGATCAATCAGCTTGGTCGGGATGACAAGTTTAGGTAGATCAAGAAGGTTTTACTGACAACTGAACACTGACCAATGACAACTGAATTCAATGCCTAAACGAACTGACATCTCCAAGATTCTCATCCTCGGGTCGGGGCCGATCATCATCGGGCAGTCCGCCGAGTTCGACTACTCCGGTACGCAGGCCTGCAAGGCGCTCAAGGCCGAAGGATACGAAGTGGTGCTGGCCAATTCGAATCCGGCCACCATCATGACCGATCCCGAGTTCGCCGACCGCACTTATATCGAGCCGCTGACGCGCGAATACCTCGAGGAAATTATTCGCGTCGAGCGCGAGATGTCTCCGGGCGTCGGATTTGCCGTTCTTCCCACCGTCGGCGGACAAACCGCGCTGAATCTCGCCATCGAGCTTTCCGACAGCGGCGTGCTCGAAAAGTACAACGTGAAGCTGATCGGCGCGAACGTTCAGGCCATCAAGAAGGCGGAAGACCGGCTCTTCTTCAAAGACGCGATGCAGAAGATTGGCCTGGATGTTCCGCGTTCGGCGCTGGTCAACAATCTGAAAGACGGTCTCGAATTCGCCGGCAAGATCGGATTTCCCGTCATCGTTCGCCCGAGTTTCACGCTCGGAGGCTCAGGCGGCGGTATGGCTTACAACCGCGAGGAGCTGCTCGAAGTGCTGGCCCGCGGTCTCGACTTTTCTCCGGTTCACGAAGCGCTGATTGAAGAATCCGTGCTCGGCTGGAAGGAATTCGAGCTTGAGGTCATGCGTGACCTCAAGGACAACGTCATCATCATCTGCTCGATCGAGAATTTCGACCCCATGGGCGTGCACACGGGTGACTCGATCACCGTTGCCCCCGCGCAGACGCTTACCGACCGCGAATACCAGGCCATGCGCGACGCGGCGATTGCCGTGATCCGTGAGATCGGCGTTGAAACCGGCGGATCGAATATTCAATTCGGCGTGCATCCTCATACCGGGCGCATGGTCGTGATCGAGATGAACCCGCGCGTGTCCCGTTCTTCGGCGCTGGCGTCGAAAGCTACCGGATTTCCGATTGCAAAGATCGCAGCGAAACTCGCCGTCGGGTATACGCTCGACGAGATCCCCAACGACATCACGCGCAAAACGCCGGCCTGCTTTGAGCCAACGCTCGACTATGTAGTCGTAAAGATTCCCAAGTGGCAGTTCGAAAAGTTCCCCGGCGCAGATGAAAATCTTGGCCCGCAAATGAAGTCGGTTGGCGAAGTCATGGCCATCGGTCGCACATTCAAAGAGGCGCTGATGAAGGGCGTGCGCGCGCTAGACACCGGCAAGCGCATCGGCGGCCAGAAGATCGAGCCGAAAATTCTCACGCAAAGGCTGGTGACGCCTCATCCGGAGCGGTTGGCGTATGTGCAGTACGCTATTCGGCAGGGACATACGGTCAAGCAACTCGCGAAGATGACGGGCATGGACCCGTGGTTTCTCTACCAGCTGAAAGAAATCAATGACATGCAACTGGAGGTCGAGAAGCACCCGCTCGAGTCGGTCCCGACCGAGGTGCTGCGCGATGCCAAACGCATGGGCTTCTCTGATGGCCGCCTCGCTGGAACGTGGCGGCTGAGCGGCAAAGGCGATCAGGAAAAGATTCGCCACCTGCGCAAGAAACACAAAGTGCAGCCGGTGTATAAGCGCGTGGACACCTGCGCGGCCGAGTTCGAAAGCTTCACGCCGTATCTCTATTCGACCTACGAAGACGAAGACGAGGCCGCGCCTACGCCGAAGAAAAAAGTAATGATTCTCGGCAGCGGGCCGAACCGCATCGGGCAGGGAATTGAGTTCGACTACTGCTGCTGCCATGCCAGCTTCGCCCTGCGCGAGGACGGCTACGAGACCATCATGGTCAACTGCAATCCTGAGACGGTTTCGACCGACTACGACACCAGCGACCGCCTCTACTTCGAGCCGCTGACGTTCGAGGATGTGTGGGCGATTTACGAGCACGAAACCGCGGCTGGTGCGGATGTCGGCATCATCGTCCAGTTCGGCGGCCAAACTCCCCTGAACCTCGCGCTGCCGCTCAAGCAGTCGGGAGTGAAGATCATCGGGACATCGCCCGAGTCAATCGATCTCGCCGAGGACCGCAAGCGCTTCAACAAGCTTCTCGAAGAGCTCGAAATTCCCCAAGCGCCAGGCGCAATGGCGGCGTCGCTTGAAGAAGCTGTCGAGGGCGCGCGGAAGATCGGATATCCCGTGCTAGTGCGGCCGTCTTACGTGCTCGGCGGACGCGCGATGGTTATCGCCTACGACGAGGAGACTGTCGTTCGCTACATGAAGGAAGCAGTCGAGTATTCGCAGGACCGTCCGGTGCTCATTGATCACTTCCTCGAAGACGCGGTCGAAGTTGACGTTGATGCGCTCTCGGATGGCGAAGACGTCGTGATCGGCGGAATTATGCAGCACATCGAGGAAGCGGGAATCCACTCTGGCGATTCTTCGTGCGTGTTGCCGGCTGTCGATATTCCCGAGCACTTGCTGAACCGCATGCGCGAGTACACGTTCAAGCTGGCACGCGCGCTGAAAGTGATCGGCCTGATGAACGTGCAGTTTGCGATTCCGCGCAGCGAATACTTCAGTAATGGTCATGTGGCGACGGGCGTCCTCGCCCGTCCAGGCGGAGCGGAGCTCCGCGGCGAGATAGCCCACACCAGCAACGGTAGTGGCGGCAAGGTTTACGTGCTCGAAGTGAACCCACGTGCCTCGCGCACTGTTCCGTACGTCTCAAAAGCTACCGGCATTCCGATGGCGAAGATTGCTTCGCGCCTGATGACCGGGCGCAAGTTGCGCGAATTCCTTCCCGAGTTCATCGAGCAGCAAAAGGATCTCGACACCGGTTCGCACTACTACGTGAAATCTCCGGTCTTCCCGTGGAACAAATTCCCCGGAGTCGATACTGTTCTCGGCCCGGAAATGAAATCCACTGGCGAAGTCATGGGCGTTGCCGACAATTTCGGAGAGGCTTTCGCAAAGGCTCAGGTCGCCGCTGGTCAAAAGCTGCCGACGCAAGGGTGTGTGTTCATCAGCGTCACCGATCACGACAAGCCGCACGTCGCCGAAGTTGCGCGCAAATTTGTCGATATGGGATTCAAACTGGTGGCGACGGCAGGCACCGCCGATGTGATCGAAGAAGCCGGGATGGCCTGTGATCGAGTCTATAAAGTGAAAGAGGGCCGTCCGAACGTCGTCGATCTGATCAAAGGCGACCGCATTCAGCTCATTGTGAACACTCCTGAGGGTGCCGACCCGTTCTTCGATGAGAAGGCGATCCGTCGAGCGGCTGTGACTGCACGAATTCCTACTATTACTACTCTTTCAGCTGCACGGGCCGCTGCTGAAGGGATTGCTGCGCTGCAAAGGGGTGAGGTGAACGTGAAGGCATTGCAGCAGTTACATGCGGAGCGTACCTCATTTAAATTGCATACCTCGGAGGCCTGATGAGCTCATTTCCGTACGCTCCACCTGCTGCTGCGCCTCGGACCAGCTCCTTCTCGCTTATAAAATCGCTGCTCGCACTCGCCGTCCTGGTTATTGCCGTGCTGGTGATGACAGTCGGCCGAAACTTATATCGCAAATACAACATTTGTCGTTCAGCCGTCGTGCGTTTTCACCAGCATATGGATCACGTTGAATATGAGGCCATCTACAACGAAGCTACTCCTGATTTCCGCAATGCCGCAACCAAAGACGCCGAACTAGGAGTTTTGCGACTCGTACACGACAAGATGGGTACATTCGAAAAAATGACGCCGCTCGGATTCCACGTGAATGCGAATATCAAAGGCACGTTCGCGAACCAGGTTTATGAAACGCATTTCGCGATGGGAACCGGGCAGGAGCAATTCGTCTGGCGACTAGAAAATAACAATGCGCGTTTGGTTAGTTACCACGTAGACTCTCCTAAGTAAGACTTCGACCAGTCTGTGTTACAATATTGACGAATGAGTAACACACTCACAATTCGTCTTCCCGAAGAGATGGTTGCCTGGCTTAAGGAAACTTCTCGCGTGACGGGAATTCCTGTTGGTCGATTGATTCGAGACGAACTGGAAACCGCAAGAGAGCGTCAGGAGCAAGGAAAGCAGCGGTTCATGCGGCACGCAGGCGCGATCAAAGGCGGCCCTCCTGACCTGTCTTCCCGAAAGGGATTTTCGCGGAAGTAAATGAAGGGTATAGCGGACACAGGTTTTATTGTTGCCTTCTCGCACCAGCATGATAAGTACCATAGCTGGGCTACAGATTTAGCGGAAAGAGTCCGTGAACCCTTACTCACATGCGAACCGGTTCTGGCTGAAGCATCCTTTCATCTGCGGGATTGCGCGCTTGTACTCTCCTTAATTGATGACGGACTATTGCGGTTGGCCTTTGAGGTCTCCGGTCATCTGCCGCAATTGGCAGAATTTGCGCAACGCTATTCCGATCGCCATCCGGACTTCGCCGACTTATGCCTGATCCGGATGAGCGAGCTATATCCCCGGCATTCTGTGATTACCGTCGATGAAGCTGATTTCCGGGTGTACCGGCGAAACAAGCGCGATGTGATCCCACTCATCTGTCCTCCTCGCCGTTAGCGAGATACAATTCTTAGCAAGCATATGCTCCTTCACGGCATCCTCCCACCGGTCACCACGTCGTTCTATCCTGATGGGCGCGTCTACTACAAGAAGATCGAGCACAATGTCGAGCGGTTTTCGAAGACGCCGGTTGCGGGAATTGTCCTGCTGGGCTCGACCGGCGAAGCGATCATGCTCTCCGACGAAGAGCGGCGAGAAGTTTTGAAGACGGCGCGGGCTGCATGTGCGCCACATAAAGTCCTCATTGCTGGCACGGGGGCGGAGTCGGCCTTTGAAACGATTCGCCTCACAGAGTACGCGGCTGAGCTTGGCTACGACGCGGCTCTGGTTCGCACGCCTCACTTTTATCGTCCGCAGATGTTGCCGGCGAACTTGCTGGCTTTTTATCGCACGGTTGCGGACCGCTCGCCGATTCCGGTCCTCATCTACAGCGTGCCGGTTTTCACAAAATATGACATGCCGCCCGAGCTGGTGATTCAGCTTGCCGAACATCCGAATATCATTGGGATCAAAGAATCTGGTGGCGATGCCGCGAAGATTCGGCAGATGGTTGAAGGCACGCGCCACATCAAGCGGGGTGCGACGGTGACAGAAACGTTTGCCGCAGTAACGCCCAGGATGTTGAAAGGTGCCAAAGCTGATGCTAACGGGAATGGCAGCCTTGTTCCTGTAGGCGTTTTGGTCGGCGGAGAATCGGACGCGGGGCAGGCGACCCGGTCTTCTTCATCTGCGGTGACGACGATGGGCAATCTGAAAACGCGTCAGAAGGAAGTCGGCTTCCAGATTCTCGCCGGGGCGGCGCAACGCCTGCTGCCGTCGCTTCAGGCGGGCGCGGTGGGGGCGGTTCTGGCATTTGCCGTTCCGGCGCCCACAGCATGCTATGAGGTGTACGCGGCTTGGAAGGAAAAGGACGAGGAACTGGCCAAGCTCAAACAGGATCGAATTTCGGCGGCGGCAACACGCGTCGGCAGCGAGCTCGGCATCCCGGGGCTGAAGTACGCGATGGATTTGAACGGCTACTACGGCGGCCCGCCGCGGTTGCCACTACTGCCGCTAACAGCCGAAAGCAAGATTGAAGTCGAACGAATGATGCAGGATATCCGGCACTAACCCACGCATTCCCGCAGCTGAATCCCGTTCTCAAAAGGAATACAATTTTGAAGGAGGGGTGAGGAGCGAATTCATGGCAACCACCTTGCAACCCCAAGCAGAGCAGGCCGCAAAATCACTCATTAATTACCGTGTCGAGGACGGCGTCGCGGTCATCGAGATGAATGATCCGCCGGCGAATACTTATACCTACGAGATGAACCGGCAGCTCGATGACGCCATTCTGAAGGCCCGCATGGACAATGACGTTTATGTGATCCTGCTCACCGGTGCCGGCGACAAATTCTTCTCAGCCGGAGCGAATATCAAGATGCTGGCCAGCGTCGACCCGACGTTCAAGTATTACTTTTGCCTGCATGCGAATGAAACTCTGCTTCGTTTGGAACACACACCGAAGCTGGTGATCGCGGCTTTGAATGGGCACACGGTTGGTGGTGGACTGGAAATTGCCATGGCTGCCGACATTCGCATTGCACGCAAAGATGCCGGCAAGATTGGCTTGCCGGAAGTGAATTTGGGAGTTCTCCCCGGTACCGGCGGAACGCAGCGCCTATGTCGCTTGGTAGGGAAGAGCAAAGCCATCGAGCTGATGGTCACAGGGAACACGTATTCGTTTGAAGAAGCACTGGAGCTTGGCATTATCAACGATATTTACGAGCGCGAAGGCTTTATGGAAAACATAATGGAGTACGCGCGGCAGTTCTGCCCGCCGAATAAGGCGGCGAAGGCTGTGGGCCGCATCAAACGAGCAGTGCAGACCGGCTGGGAAATTCCTTTGGAATCGGCGCTCGCCGTCGAACGTGAAAATCAGCAATTGCTCTTCCAGAGTGAAGATGCAAAAGAAGGGCTGGCCGCGTACGTGGAGAAAAGGCCAGCGGAGTTTAAGGCAAAATAGAGGAACGTTTTGGGAGGCTTGAGTGGCCGGAACAGCGTTGTTGCCGTGGGAAGAGTGGTTGGCAAAGCTCGTTCACCCACTGTACGTCTCAATTAGAAGAAGAAGTTTTGAGAAACAGCGAAGGGAACACTTATTGAAAAGTACGTCATGGCCCCGGGTGGAAGGAACAATCCACCAAATTGAGTGGGATAGTTCGTTACCTCGTGAGGGATTGCGCTATGCGCACGAATGTGAAAAAGGATACTACTCGGGTTTGCACTGGAGGTGGTACGACTGCGACAACCCTCGGGTTGTCAAAGTTGGCGATCGGATTCTTCTACGTTACAACCCCGACCAACCGGAAGATTCGGTTTTCCTAGACTTTCAGGAAACTAATTCTCCTGTTTTCTCGGTGTTCTCCGTGCCGGAGTTATAACATGCCTGGCAAAGTTGCAAAAATCGGGACATTCAGCGATTGGGTCGGACTCTTCGACGAGTGGCGTAGGGAAATCGGCGTCAATCGAGACGAGATTGCCAGCTTCAAGTTCGATACGCTGTTCGGTGCGATCGAAACTGAAGAAATTCAATTTGGCCACTACAAAGGCCGCCGCAAGTGGGAGAACCTGCGGCAAATCCCCACCCAGCAGATGCGTGACGCGCTGATGAACATGATCGTTTATCAGGGCGATACGGAATTTGCGAGCTGCGAGCAGCAACGACATCTGTTTGAAACCGCTCCGACTGATTGGGACCGCCGTGCGATTACGCGCGTGATGATCGAAGAAATGCGCCATGGCTGGCAGATGTGCGCGCTCTTGATAGAGCATTTCGGATATTCCGGCAAAGTGGAAGCGCAGAAAATGCTCGAGCGCCGCGCGTTTGAAAATAAGCGTCTGCTCGGCGCATTCAATGTGGACGTCGACAACTGGATGGATTTTTTCACCTACACGGATTTCGTTGATCGCGACGGAAAATTTCAGTTGCAGATGCTGAAATATTCGGCCTTTGCGCCACTAGGGCGTTCCATGTCTTACATGCTGCGTGAAGAAGCATTCCACATGGGCACGGGTAATGACGGGCTGCGACGCATCGTGCAGGCTGGGCGAATCCCCGCGTGGCTCATTCAGAAATATCTGAACAAATGGATCTCCAGCTCCTATGATCTGTTTGGAACCGACCACTCTTCGTCCGCTCACTGGGCGTACGTTTGGGGAATCAAGGGACGATACGATGAGCCCAAGAACGAAAAACAGGCCGACCTCGATGATTTGAATGACTACAATCGGCATCTTTATCATGATGAAGTGGCCGGTTTGATCGAACGATTCAATGGCGTTTTGAAATCGGGTGAACCGAAGCTGTATGCCCCGAATATCAAATTCAATCGCATGATCGGCCGCTGGGCAGGGCAGAAGTTCCATCCGCAGGACGGGCGTCCGCTTGAAGATAAGGAATACGAACAGATGCTTCCCGACTTGTTGCCCAGCATGGAGGACAAGAAGCTATTACTCGAAATTATCGCCAACGAGAAGAAATGGATCGTTCCCAAGGAAGGTGCCCGCGATCCGTTTGAAACTATTGCCGAGCCGCGGAAGTCTGCGATCAATATTTGAGCCCGCTCAATCGCCTATCTCTGGATATCAAGCCGCCGGTCGCACGCATCGCTCTGTCCAATCCCCCATTGAACATCATCGATCTTGCGATGATGGATGAAATCTCCTCGGCGTTTGCAGGCATTGAAGCAAAGCCGGAAGTTTCCATCGTGATTCTTGAAGGAGAGGGAAAGTGTTTTTGTGCCGGGGTCGATGTCGTCGCGCACGCACCTGAAAGGGTAGCGGTGATGCTCGAGAAGTTTCATCGCGTGATTCGAGTGCTGGTCTCGACCAGGAAAGTCACCATCGCTAAAGTGCACGGCCATTGCCTGGGCGGCGGCGCAGAATTGGCGATGGTCTGCGATGTGGCTTACACGACCGTAGATGCCGAATGGGGCTTTCCAGAGATCCAACTGGGTTGCTTTCCGCCAGTCGCGGCGACTGCTTTGTCTGCCCTAATTGGCCAAAAATGCGCTTCAGAGTTGATTCTGAGTGGAAGAATCGTCAGTGGGGCGGAAGCAGCGGATATTGGCCTGGCTACACGCGCGCTAGCTACGGACCAACTGGATCATGAAGTCGGGCGGAGCGTCACGGCACTTTCCAAGCTCAGCCCGGCGGCACTCGCCATCTGCAAGAGAGCAATGTACACCTGGGATTCGTTACATTTTGACAAAGGTCTGGCGCGAGCAGAGAAGATCTACCTGGATGAGCTGGTGAAAACTGCGGATGCCGCAGAAGGCATACAGGCATTTACTGAGAAAAGAGCTCCCAAGTGGCGGGGAATGTAAGTTTCCAGCAAAGACTCATCAGATTTCGTGCTCTGCTGTCTAACCTGCACTCCCAAGTGTCACTGGACGGCAACCTGGGCGGAGCAACCCTCATCGAAGCTCGAATCGTGCAACGGGTCACAGTCAAGGTCAGGTGTACTCGTCAGCAAAGGAGAAAAAATGCGAATCTCACGTTATGAAGCATGGATCTCAGCTTTGTCGTTGGCGTTTTTCCTGACGATGAGCTTGGCGGCTTCCGCTCAGTCGACGACGACTTCCCCGTCACAATCTGCGCCTGCGCAATCTGCCCCTGCACAATCAGCGCCCGCACAGTCAACCGCGCCAAATGGGCAGAACAGCGCATCTCAGTCAAGCGCGCAATCCAATGAGGACAACCCACTGAACTTGACCGAGGACCAGAAGGCGAAACTGCGTCCGATCATCATGGATGAAAACCAGCAAATGGAAGCGCTGCGAAGTGACACCACGATGACGCAGGACCAGAAAATTGCGAAGGCGAACCAGATTCGTTCGGAAGCGTCCCCGAAGATCAAAGCTATTCTCACTCCGGAGCAGTTGCAGAAGCTTGCGGAATTACAGCGGCAGCGCGCGGGCCAACAACAGCAGCAGGGTGGCCAGCCGACGCCGCCGAGCAATGCGCCAGGTAGTTCGCCGAATAATTCCCAACCGCCGCAGAAGTAGAGCGAACCAGTGGAGAGGCGCTTTCATTGTTTGCTTTGATAGCGCTTCATCTCCTCATCTCCTCCTTCGTGCTGTCCATCGTTGGCTGAAGCAGCTGCGGATCGCGAACGCAGACCAGAAATATTTCAGGTTCTCCTTAAACCGTAGGCGAGTTTAAGAATCGCGAGCACGGCAAAGTTCATCGGATACTACAGGTCAGGATCCCTTCCGAGGTCAAGAATTCTGGCTGTGTTTAAACCAGGAATCCGAGAATAACTATGAATTTACCGTCGCTCGCTGAGATTGCCGAGGGTCAAAGGCTGATTTACGAACTGATGTCGCCTACACCGCAGATTTCCTGGCCGCTGCTCAACGAAAAACTTGGAACTAAGCTCTGGGTCAAACACGAAAACCATACGCCGATTGGTGCATTTAAAGCACGGACCGCGGTGGTTTACGCGGCGGAACTTTTTCGAAAGCAGAGTGGCATCAAAGGCCTGATTACGGCTACCCGCGGCAACCACGGGCAATCCGTCGCTTTAGCGGGGCAGCGTTTCAACGTCCCGGTCACGATCGTGGTGCCGGAAGGCAACAGCGTCGAAAAGAACGCGGCCATGCGCAGCCAGGGCGCTAAGGTCGTCGAGTTTGGCCACGATTTTCAGGCTGCATATGAACATGCTGCAGAGCTTGCGCGTGAGCAGGCGCTGCAGTTCGTGCCGACGTTTCATCGCGACTTCATCAAAGGTGTTGCCAGTTACTGGATGGAATTTTTTGGCGCTGTTCCAGATCTCGACGTCGTCTACGTGCCAATCGGGATGGGCTCTGGAATCTGTGCCGGATGTGCTGTCCGCAACGGCATGAATCTGAAGACGAAGATGGTGGGAGTGGTTTCGGATCTGGCGCCTGCTTATGCTTTGTCGTTCCAAGCGGGCCGGGCGATCGCAGCGCCTGCAACGACAAAGATCGCGGATGGAGTTGCGGTGCGAACCCCGGCTGAAGAGTCAATCGAACCGATACGGCAAAACGTGGAGCGCATTGTGCAGGTCAGCGACGAAGAGGTCCGCGAGGCGATGAGGATTTATTTCACCAGTACTCACAATGTGGTTGAAGGCGCCGGAGCCGCATCGCTGGCTGCCGCGCTGAAGGAGAAAGACTCTCTGGCAGGGAAAAAAGTTGGAGTGGTTGCAACCGGCGGCAACGTCGATCGCGACGTTTTTGTGAACGTGCTAACGGAGCAGTCGGCGGCCCGGAAAGTGGCCAAAACCGCTTAACTCAAGAGCGTCTTCGGTAAAAGCCTGTGTGAGCGGGGATTGGAATAGATCCGGCTATTTTCCCGCTTTTGCTGCCAACGCAGGCGAGCGGTGGTCCGCCCCAGGGTGTTCTTTAATCCACTTTGCAAGCTGCTTACGGGCGTGACTAGGCATATCTAGAAAGCGGACGCCGGCGCGTTCTTTATTGTCCTGCCAAACCAGCTCAGCCGTGGCATGAATGACCTCGGAGTCGTTGGGGAGCGAGAAATCCAGATTCACACCGCCTGAAGCGGGTAGATGATCCAGATCACAGCGAATGGCGGCACCCGTCTCGCTTAGATCGGTAATCAGGATCTGCTTTCCGGGGCCGCGAGCGTGGGCGGGACTCATTCGAGCTGAAAGGGTAGTGGTTACACGAGCATTCCCTCGTCGGCGCTCCCGTGTCATAAGATTGCGAACAGCGCGCAAGCCGTGGCGTGCTCGATCGGGCGAAAGTGGCTTATACAGGACCACTTGCGTGCTGGTGCGGAATGACGGGTGCAGTTCAGCGCCAGGGTCGGCGAGCACAATTCGCACAGAAGTGTTGCACGAGGGCAATTCCATTAATTTTTGAAGCGCTACATGCGGCTCTTCCATCGAGTCATCGATGAGAATTGCATCGTAATGATGCTCGATTGCCTGGGAAAGAGCGCTCACGGTTTCCGCGGAGTGGTCCATGTCTACTTCCAAGTCCTTGAAGACCTTAGCGACCACTCGCACTGTATCGCGGTTATTACTAAGCAGTAAACTCCGCAGCATAATTGCCTTAAATCTAGGACGGCTGCGGGGTTACGGCAAGTTACCGAAGTCAGGCAATTGTCACAAGATTACAACTTCTTCCATGATTTGGAGGCGGCAGAGGCTTCCACAATGTCGAGCAGAGACTGGACTTTGAGGGCCTCCTGAAAATCCGTATCAAACGGCTCATCCTTTGCAAGAGATCGCAGGAAATCACCCAGGGTTGCGATAAAAGTGTGCTCATAGCCAATCAAGTGGCCGGGTTTCCAGAAGTTGGTGGCATAAGGATGATTCGGCCCGGTAACCAGAATGTTACGATCTGCTTGAAGGGCCGCTGGGTCCGTAGCGTCAAAAAACCGCAAGCGATTCATGTCTTCGAGATCGAAGACAAGATTGCCCTTTGAGCCATAGATTTCGAAGCCATTGCCATTCCGGCGGCCTACTCCGAAGCGGCTGGCTTCAAAGCTGCCCAGGCTGCCGTTTCCAAAATGAGCCATTACCACAGCGGCATCGTCCACCTCGCGTCCGGGAATAAAGGTATGTTTCATGGCAAACAGCTTGGTGATATCTCCGTTGAGGTACAAGGCGGTGTCCAGTGAATGCGAGAGCAGATCGCCAATCGCACCTGAGCCGGCGTCTCCCTTGCGGTAGCGCCAGGTCTGGCCCTTGGCTGGATCCACCCCCGACTGATTGAAGTAATAGGCACGGTAATGGAAGATCTGCCCCAGCTTGCCCTCAGAAATCAGTTGCCTCGCAAAAGCGACCGCGGGCACACGACGATAGTTGAACCAGACCAGATTGGGCACATTGCGGGCAGCATCCGCCATTGTTTGTGCCTCGGCCAAGGACATCGCGAGTGGCTTCTCGCAAAAGATGATCTTGCGGGATTTTGCCGCCGCCAGAGCAATTGGAGCATGTAGAGCGTTGGGGACAGCAATGTCGATGATATCGACATCGTTCCGCGCGACAACCGCTTGCCAATCGGTCGAACTTTCCTCCCAGCCCCATTGCGATGCGAAAGCCTCCAACTTCGTTTGATTGCGGCCGCAGACCGCCTTCAAATTCAGCCGGAACGGAACATCAAAGAAATGTTCGACCTGGTGAAAGGCATTCGAATGTGCCCGCGCGATGAATCCATTGCCGATCATCGCGACGTTCAATTGTTTTTTGACAGGCATGGAGGGAAGGTTATCTTTGATCCGCAAAAAACCACGCGGTCAGATCTCAACTCCGAGCTTCTGCAAATCTGACTTTAACTGTTGGATGTCTCGCACAACAACCGTCCTCATTCCGACCGCAGCAGCACCCTTCACATTTTCCGCACGGTCGTCGATAAAACAGCACTCTTCGCCGCTTTTTTGCACCAGATCAAGCGCGAGACGGTAGATTCGTTCCTCCGGCTTGCGAAGACCCACATAGCAAGAGCTGACAAAAAGCCTGAACGTATTCGAGAGATGGAATGTCCGAATGCGATACTCATTCAGTTCCCGCGACTCGTTGTTGATTGTCCCCACAAAATATTTTTTTGCAAGCTGCCGGGCGAAGTTCAGAACATCAGCCTTCGGCTTTGACAATGAGAACATAAACTCTTTGAACTCATTCGGCGTGAAATGTCGGTTCTCCCAAAACACAGTTTGTCGCAGGTATTCGTCGAGGGTGAGCTTACCTTCCTCAAAGTCGGAGATCACATTTCTGTGCCGGGTTTCGAAGTCATCCTTGTCGAGATGAAAACGCTCAACCGCGCAGGCACGTTCGCTATGGTCCCAGGCATTCGTGAGCAGCACTCCGCCAACATCCCAAAATAGGACCTCAATTTGCTTCACGTATCTACCCCGAAGATCAGCCTACATTGATCCGTGCATTTACGCTTTCGCAGGTTGCTCGGCAGTTACAACTTCGCGGAAGTAATCAAGGGACATTGCAAGACCCCGATCCAGTTTTATTTTTGGCTCCCAACCGAGCAGGGTTCTGGCCTTCGTAATGTCCGGGCGGCGCTGCTTGGGATCGTCTTGGGGAAGCTTCTCATAACGAAGCCGGCTCCTGGATTTCGTAATGGCGAGAACCCGCTGGGCGCATTCGAGGATCGTGAACTCATCGGGATTGCCGATGTTGACGGGGAAGTGTTCGTCGGACTTCGCCAAGCGCAAGATGCCATCAAGTTCGTCGCTGATGTAGCAAAAACTGCGCGTCTGGCTGCCGTCTCCATAAATCGTCAGATCTTCGCCGCGCAAGGCCTGCTTCATGAAATTAGGAATCACACGGCCGTCGTTCAACTGCATTCTTGGGCCGTAGGTGTTAAAGATCCGCACCATTCGGGTGTCGACGTTGTGATAGCGATGATAAGCCATGGTCACGGCTTCACTGAATCGCTTGGCTTCATCGTAGACCGAACGGGGCCCGATGGTGTTCACATTTCCCCAGTATGTCTCTTTTTGGGGATGCTCGAGCGGATCGCCGTAGCATTCGGAGGTGGACGCGAACAGATACTTTGCGCCATATTTGTGCGCAATGTCGAGGGCGTGAATCGTTCCCAGTGAACCGACCTTGAGAGTGTCGATCCCATGCACCATGTAGTCGACCGGGCTCGCGGGTGAGGCAAAATGAAACACATAACTCACCTCGCCGCAGTCGAACGGGCGATTGATATCAATCTGCAGGAATTCGAAATTTCCCTCGTGCCGGAGGTGTTCGAGATTTGAAAGCCGCCCGGTAAGCAGGTTATCGACAGCGATGACCGAATTACCATCGCTCAGCAAAGCGTCGCAAAGGTGCGACCCGATGAAACCCGCACCGCCAGTCACAAGCACTCGTGTTTTCATCAATCAATACTCTTTGTTGTTCGCCTATTTAAAACATTGGATGGTGCCGGTTCGGGGCTCACTGCTGGCCGGCCGACGCTGTAGTAAGTGAATCCGTTTGCGGACATCACTTCAGGGTCATAAAGATTTCTGCCATCGATAATTATTGGGTACTTCAACTCAGTGCGCAAACGCTGCAGGTCGAGTAATGCGAATTCCTCCCACTCAGTAAGGATGAGCAAAGCGTCGGCATCGCGGGCTGCGGAGTAGGCATCATCGGCAAAGCTTACGGCGGAGCTGAGGACTTCACTCGCGCGTTGCCGGGCCGCGGGATCATAAGCAGCGATATGGCAGTCTTCCTGCAGCAGAGCCTGGATCAGAAGAATTGCCGGAGACTCGCGAATGTCGTCTGTGCCGCCCTTAAAGGCGAGTCCGAGGACCGCAAGTTTCTTGCCGCGCAACGTCCACAACGCGCTGCGCACTTTGCGGATGAACCGATGTCGCTGTTCTTCGTTTATGCGCATGACCTCATCGAGCAGTCGGAAGTCGTAACCGCAATCGCGCGCCACCGAGCGAAACGCCATCAGATCTTTGGGAAAACATGAGCCGCCGTATCCCACGCCGGGATTCAAAAATCTGGGACCAATGCGGCTGTCGGCTCCAATTCCCTGGCAGACTTGCTGGACATTAGCGCCCACGCTCTCGCAAATTGAGGCAACGGCATTGATGAACGAGATCTTCATTGCCAGAAATGCATTCGAAGCATGCTTGATGAGTTCAGCGCTTTTCGCGCTCGTCACAATCAAGGGAGGGGGCACCTGTGCGCGATCGGGCCGAGGGATGGCGTCTGGCCGAAGATAGTAGGTTCCGTCGGCGAGCGGGGCATAAATCTCGCGCAAGACAGCTGCGCAGCGGACACTATCCGCACCGACCACAATGCGATCGGGATAGAGGAAATCCGTGACCGCTGTCCCCTCGCGCAGAAACTCAGGATTCGAGGCGACATCAAATTTCTCACTCTCAGCTCCGTTGCGGAGGATGATCTTGCGTACCCAGTCGCTGGTGTAAACCGGGACTGTACTCTTTTCAACCACGACTTTATAGTCATTGACTGCGCCCGAGATGCTGCGCGCGACTGTTTCGACATAGGAGAGGTCGGCTTCCCCATGTTCAGTCGGCGGAGTGCCGACGGCTATGAAGATCGCAGTACTCGCCTTAACAGCGCCTTCCAGATCGTCAGAAAACCTCACACGGTTACCGCGGTGCCGGTGTAACAACTCTGGTAGGAAATTCTCGTGGATTGGTACTTCGCCGCGATTCAGCGAGGCAAGTTTTTGCTCATCGTTATCCACAACAATAACGTCGTGTCCCAAGTCACCGAAGCAGGCTCCCGCAACCAGTCCCACATATCCCGATCCCACCACAGCAATCTGCATCAATCTCCTCCACAATCCAGAAAACCGAAATAGATGCGACGAGAACGCGCAAAGCTTACTTTAGCAGCTAAAATTCCTTGCGGGAACAATGTTTGCTGGAGGTAACGGATTACTTTCCCGTTTTGCTCCTGAAAATGGCGCCATCTTCCGCGATAAAAATCAACCATCTCGGGCGAGCGGCTTGAGCAAACTCTGGCTTTTCAACGACGGGTACTGTGATGCCACACACTTGCTTATTGCGAAAAATTTGCTCCGGTTTCATTGTTGGCGCTAGCGCATGTTTGGGCCTGCTGGCGCAGCAATCCATACCTAACAGCGGTCAAAACATTACACCGCTCGTGCCGACTGGCACTGCATTTGTGCCGCTGAACCCGCATCTTGCGGATAATCCGCAATACCTGGCCGGGCAGGCGGTCACCAGCATTGTCAGCCCTGACGGTAAGACTTTGCTCGTCCTTACGAGTGGATACAACCTGATGAACTCATCGTCGGGATCGCGAATTCCGGCAGACTCGACGCAATTCGCCTTCATCTACGACATTTCACAAAATAGGCCGGTCCAGAAGCAGGTCATCCAAGTCCCGAACACGTACAGCGGAGTCGTCTTTGATCCTTCTGGGGACTCGTTCTATGTGAGCGGCGGCGTTGACGATGATGTGCATGCCTATTCGCTCAAACAGAATGGAATGTGGGCCGAACAAACCGGCAGCCCGATTTTATTGGGCCATAACGGCATGGGGGTTGGACTTGATGTCAAGCCGCAAGCCGCCGGCATTGCGATAACAAAGGATGGCTCGAAACTGGTCGTAGCGAACTACTACAACGATTCCATTAGCGTGCTTAAGAGAAATGAAAATGGTTGGACGGTAGCGAACGAACTCGATCTCCGTCCTGGAAAAGAAAACCCGAAGAAAACTGGCGTTCCGGGTGGCGAATACCCGTTGTGGGTGGCGATCAAGGGAAACGATACAGCCTACGTCTCCAGCCTTCGCGATCGCGAAATCGTGGTGGTAAATTTTAACGATAGGCCGACCGTTCTCACTCGAATTCGTGTACCGGGCCAGCCGAACCGTATGACGATGAACGCGGATCAATCTACCTTGTATGTCGCGCAGGATAACTCCGATTCCGTCGGGATTGTCGACACAAGCTCGAACAAGTTGCTGGCGAACATTCCGGTCACTGCGCCCGCTGGCCTTCTGCCGAGATCGAAGATGCAATTCAAGGGAAACGACACAAATAGCGTGACCGTTTCTCGTGACGAGAAACAGCTCTACCTGACCAACGGCTGGATGAACGACATTGCGGTCGTCGAGTTGTCCGCCAATCCGTTGCAGAGCCATGTTGTTGGCCTGATTCCAACCGGATGGTATCCAAATTCGGTCAGCTTCAGTTCTGATGGAAGGTTTACATATGTTGTGAACGGAAAGTCGCCCACTGGCCCGAATCCAAGCCATTGCCGCGGGCTTACCCCGCTGAAAGATCAGGAATGTAAAACTGCCAATCAATACAATCTGCAACTCATCAAAGCCGGGCTGCAAAGCTTTCCGACGCCAACAGCTGGCGAGTTGCAGGCGCTGACGCGACAGGTAGCTACGAACAATCACTTTCGCGCCGTCGTGAGCACACGTGATGCCGCAAAACTGGCTTTGCTTCGGCAGCGTATCAGGCACGTCGTTTACATCATTAAGGAAAATCGCACTTACGATCAGGTACTCGGTGATCTGCCTGTAGGAAACGGTGATCCGGAGCTGACCGAATTTCCGCAGGTAGTCACGCCGAATTTTCATAGGCTCGCAGAGGATTTTGTCACGCTCGACAATTTCTACGACACTGCCGAAGTGAGTTACGACGGCTGGTCATGGTCAACCTCGGCGCGCTCGCCGGATGTAATCGAAAAAGAGGCACCCATCAACTATGCAGACCGGGGTGCAAGCTACGACTCCGAAGGCACGAACCGCAACATCAACGTCGGTCTCACAACCCAAGCTGAGCGCAAGGCGGCGAATCCCGATACGCCAGATGATCCTGACGATCTGCCTGGCACCGCAGATGTCGATGCTCCTGACGCTCCGAATGGAGAGAATGGAACCGGGTATCTATGGAATGCCGCGCTGCGAGCCCATAAGAGCATTCGCAACTACGGCTTTTTCATTGATCTCTCTCGTTACAGCGAGCCAGCCGAGAAGAAGCAGTACCAGATTCCTCTGCTGCTCGACCCTGCCGCCACCAAAACGCAGGTGTCGTTTCCCGCGAGCGCCGCATTGGCTCCCTACACTGACGTCTATTTCCGCAGCTTCGATAATGCGTTCCCTGACTACTACCGCTATAAGGAATGGGAACGCGAATTTGACGCCAAATACGCGAAGGGCGGGCTACCGAATCTGTCCTTGGTGCGATTCATGCATGACCACACGGGAGATTTTGACAACGCGATTCTGGGCGTGAACACGCCGGAGTTGCAGGTTGCAGACGATGACTACGCGGTTGGCTTGCTGGTGCAGAAGATCGCGAACAGCCGCTACAAGGACGACACTCTGATCTTTGTGATCGAGGATGATTCGCAGGACGGCGGCGATCACGTCGATTCGCACCGCAGTGTGGCTTTCGTGATCGGGCCATATGTTAAGCATAAGGCGGTGGTTTCGACACCGTACACCACGATTTGCTTGCTGCGCACAATGGAAGAAATTCTGGGCATTGGAACGATGAACCTGAACGACTCTTCGGCGAGTCCCATGACTGATGTGTTCGATCTCCATCAGAAGAGCTGGAACTACGAAGCACTCCCCTCATCGATGCTGTACGACACGCAATTGCCGCTCCCACCGAAACAGGAGGGACAACAAATTCCGGTCTCGAGTCACGGCGCGGCATATTGGGCAGCAGCCACGAAAGGCATGGACTTTTCCGTCGAAGATCGGGTGGATCCCGTAGCCTTCAATCAAGTGCTGTGGAAGGGACTTATGGGGACGAAGCCATATCCAGCGACATCGAATGGAAAGGATCTGCGGAATGATCGTGGAGACCTATTGCGGCAATACCGTGCGGACGCCGAAGCTGAGGATCGTTAGTACGAGAATTGAGATGCCGGTTCGAAAAAAAAAGCCGAAGCCTTTCGGCTCCGGCTTTAGCGTTGGCTGGTTCGCCCGGATGAAAGTTGATTTTGTGGGCCGGACATTCCTGTCCGGCGCCTTTACTTCTTGTCGGACAAGAATGTCCGACCCACACAAACCTCTACGCGCTTCGGCGTGGCCTTAAAGTCAAATCGCGCACCTGGGTCAGGATGCTCGACATCTGCATTCCATTCAGCGACGAGACGAACGGCAGCATTTCAGCGATAAATGGATCCTTCATCAGTTCGCTGATCTCTTCCTGGCGGTTTCGTTCTCCTCCACTCAGCAAATCAGGCACAGTCACCTCCAGGGCTTTGGCCAGCCGCTCAAGCGACGAAAGCGTCGGCGTAGCTTTTTCGTTTTCGATTTTTGACACGTAGGTCCGCGGCACACACATTCGGCCAGCCAGTTGACGCTGGCTGAGGCCGTTACGCAGGCGCATGGCTCGGATTGAAGATGCGAGGTTAAGGTGGCCGCGGTGTGCCGGCGGAATCATTTGCGGCACGGGCATTTCTACAATTTCGGGCTCCTCTTCGTCGAGCGAGACGTGGCAGCGCCGGCAAAGATTATTGGATGTGCGAAATTGAACGAGAAGGCAGTGGTCGCACCGAACGACCTCCCGGGAATCGACCGGGGCAAGAGTAGTGGCCATTTACAGGTGGGAGTTGCCAGAGCGGGCAAGACCCAGGAACCCAACGCTGAGTTCCAAATACTTTGCGTACTGTGCGGGATGAGGCCTGTGGATGTCAAGGGAAAACACATGCCAGACACGAGGTGAACTGCCAGAATGTTTATTAACTAGGTTCCTGTAAAATTCGCAGTGCATGCCCGATCGCACAACAGCTTGGAATCTGCTCACTGAGTTCACTCAATCTGAAAGTCTGCGCAGACATGCCTTAGCAGTGGAGTCATGCATGCGAGCATATGCGCGAAAGTTTGGCGCGGATGAAGAGCTCTGGGGTGTAGTTGGACTGATTCACGACTTCGACTACGAGAAATATCCCAGCGCGCAGGAGCACCCGTTCAAGGGCAACGAAATTCTGAAGGAGCGCGGATATTCGGATGAAATTCGTCGCGCCATTATGTCGCACGCCGAGTATTCAGGCGTAAGTCGCGACACTCCGATGGAGAAGGCGCTATTTGCCTGTGACGAGCTCGCCGGATTTATTACCGCCGTCGCGTTGGTCAAGCCATCAAAATCGCTCGCGGAAGTGGATGGGAAATCCGTACGCAAGAAGATGAAAGACAAAGCGTTTGCTCGCAGCGTCAGCCGCGATGACATTGTGAACGGAGCACGCGATTTGGGCGTCGATCTGGACGAGCACATTGCGTTCTGTATCGAAGCGCTGAAGGGAGCGGCTCGTGAGCTCGGGCTAGCAGGCAATCCATCTCAAGCCAGATAGCTATAAAATAGTTATGTTGACTCATGATGATGAGTCATTTAGACTGTTGCTATGTCTAAACGGCTCCAAGTGATTCTGCAAGATCCTGACTATCGCGAGATACAGCGTGCCGCCCGGTCTCGCCGGATGTCTATCGCCGAGTGGGTGCGCCAAGCCCTGATTCAAGCACGACGTCAGGAGCCATCCGGCAGCTTGACGCATAAATTGGAGGCACTCAAGGCTGCAACACGACATTCATTTCCAACTGGCGACATCGACACCATCTTGGCTGAGATTGAGCGCGGATACGCTGGGAATCACCGTTGATCTTCATTGATTCCAATATACCTATGTATCTGGTCGGGGCGGCTCACCCAAACAGGGCCGTCGCGGAGCATGTTCTTGAGAAATTAATTCTGGATCGCCAACGGCTCGTGACTGATGCGGAGGTCTTGCAGGAAATTCTTCATCGGTATGTTGCCATTGATCGGCGTGAAGCCATTCAGCCCGCTTTCGACTCTATCTTGAACGTGGTTGACGAGATATTTGAAATTGATCGTCTGGTAGCGCTGCGGGCAAAAGAGATCGTACTTGGATATAAGCAACTCTCCGCCCGCGACGCTATTCACCTTGCGGTAATGGAAAAGCAGGGAATTGATCGTATTTTCAGTTTCGACGCTGGTTTCGATGCTTTTCCAAAAATTACCCGCCTGAGCTGAAAAGATATTCAGCAACAACGAATCTTGCGGTTTGCCGTGGGCGTAGAGTGTTCCAGGAATCTCGCATAAGAATCCGCGTCAATGGCTAGCTTTTCTGTTGCGCAGAAGCGTTCGTACGCCGCTTCATCGAAGATTTCGCGCAGAATCGCCCGTAGCAGCCGGAAGAACTTCATCCCTGCTCCTCCGCAAGACGCGTTATAACCACCGGCGATTCCTTCAAAAATGCTGTACGCCTTCCGCGTAAAATTCCGGTCCAATCGCGAATGGATTCGACGAGGATGAGCGCCACCATAACGATCAACGCTCCGGTCACGACAGCGTCGAGCCGGTTGTTGAATATCAAGCGCGCATTTCCGCCGGTCTCTGCGATCCGCTGCGCCTGAGCCAGAAATCCAATCCGTGGGTCCGAATCAAAAATCTTCTGCCATGACGCGGTGAACGTCACAACGACAAGCCATGCGAGGGGCAACAGCGTTACCAGCGCATATTTTGCCCGATGCATCTTGATGATGATGGTGGTTGCAACACAAAGCGCGACAGCTGCAAGCAGTTGATTGGCAATTCCGAAGAGCGGCCACAACGAATTGATTCCGCCCAGCGGATCGCGAACGCCCTGCCACAA
Source organism: Terriglobales bacterium (assembly GCA_035651555.1). GTDB lineage: Bacteria > Acidobacteriota > Terriglobia > Terriglobales > Acidobacteriaceae > Gp1-AA145. The sequence goes on along the minus strand of DASRFL010000037.1, from coordinate 8,432 downwards.
AAAATATCCCCATGCGGCTACGATCAGAGCGCTCGTCGCGAGCACTGATGGATACCAGCTCGTCCGCCCGAGCGGTCGCCACACATGGCCGATGGCATCTTGCAGCATGAAGCGGCCAACGCGAGTTCCCGCGTCAATTACGGTAAGAATGAAGAGCGCCTCGAACATCAGCGCGAAGTGGTACCAGAGGGCCATGAGAAAGTGTCCCCCGAGACTGTTGGAAAAAATATTCGCCATGCCAAGCGCAAATGCCGGGGCACCGCCGGTCCGATTGAATAATGTCTGCTCGCCGACCGTACGCGCAAGGTCCTGCATGGAAGCGCCGGTGACTGGGAATCCCCAGCTCGAAATCACGGAGGCCGCCTTTTCGGGAAGCATTCCGACAATACCAGCCGGGCTATTGATCGCGAAATAAGTCCCTGGTTCGAGCACACAAGCCGCCACCGTTGCCATGATCGCAACCATCGATTCCGCGAGCATGGCGCCGTAGCCGATCGTGCGAGTTTCGGTTTCACGCCGGACCAGCTTGGGCGTTGTGCCGCTCGAAATCAGGGAATGAAATCCGCTGATTGCGCCGCAGGCAATGGTTATAAATGCGAATGGGAACAGCTTGCCGGCGAAAACCGGCCCTGTGCCATCTACAAAACGCGTGAACGCGGGCATGCGCAATGTGGGATGCATGAGCACGATTCCCACCGCCAGCAGCGCGATCGTGCCCAGCTTAACGAATGTGCTCAGGTAATCGCGGGGTGCGAGCAGAAGCCAGACCGGAAGTGCCGAAGCCGCAAATCCATAGATGACGATGGCTATGGCAAGGGCTGGTGCGGTCATGGTGAAATATTTCGCCGCTCCGGGAGTCAGCGAGATCCACTGGCCACCCCAGATTGCGGCCATCACGAGAACAAAGCCCAGCGCAGAAGTTTCGAGTACGCGTCCCGGCCGCAGCCGTCGCAGATACACGCCCATCAGCAGTGCGATAGGAATGGTCATGGCGATCGTGAACGTCCCCCATGGACTTTGCTTAAGAGCATTCACCACAACCAGAGCGCAAACGGCCAGCAGGATTACGAGAATTGAGATGACGGACGCATACGCGACAACACCCGCGACCGGTCCGATCTCCTGCTTCGCCATTTCAGTCAGCGATCTACCATCCCGACGCACGGAGAAGAGAAGAATTACGAAATCCTGAACGCAGCCGCCGAAAACTGCGCCTACCAGGATCCATAATGTCCCAGGTAAGTAGCCAAATTGCGCCGCCAGCACGGGTCCCACCAGGGGACCGGGGCCAGCAATGGCTGCAAAGTGATGTCCGAACACGACCCACTTGTTTGTGGGGACAAAGTCGCGCCCATTCTCGAGCCGTTCGGCCGGCGTGGCGCGCTGAGGGTTCAGTGCAAGTACCTTCGCGGCGATGAAAGCACTGTAGAAGCGATACCCGAGAGCGTAGGTGCATATCGCTGCCGTGACGAGCCAAAGCGCGTTGATCTGCTCGTGCCGATGGAGCGCGATCGTGGCCAGCGCAAGGGCCCCGAGCAGGGCGATAACTGCCCACAGGAGAAAGCGAAAGCTTGATTTCATTCGAGAGGGACGAACAGGAAGTATTTTGTCTGCTTTCGAGAGACGGCGCAAGCAGGATCACCGCAGCGCATCTGAGATCTTTTGACCGGCAATCACTAAAGCGACTTTTTCGAAATCCCGATACATTGCACGATCCCCGCTCATTGCCGGGCATACAGAACGAATCGCCTGGTAGGCCTTCTGTGCACTGGGACTGGTTTTAAGCGGGGCGACAAAGTCCAAGGCCTGCGCCGCTGCAATCGCCTCGATGGCGAGAACATTCCGCGTGTTCTCGACGATGCGCCGTAACTTCAAAGCGGCCGTCATTCCCATCGAAACGTAGTCTTCTTTGTTGCCCGACGTCGTGATCGAATCGACAGATGCTGGGTGAGCCAGCACTTTGTTCTCGCTGACCAGTGCCGCGGCGGTGACCTGCGGCATCATGAATCCGGAGTTGAGACCGGCGTCTGGCGCAAGAAAAGGCGGCAGGCCTTCATTCAGCGCTGGATTTACCAGCCGTTCGATCCTGCGCTCGGAGATTCCGGCGAGAGCGCTCAGAGCAATGGCAAGAAAGTCGAGAGCGAAGGCGACGGGCTCGCCGTGGAAGTTTCCGCCGGACAGGACATCGGCGTGATCGCCCGTCCCCACACGGTCCGTGGTCATGAACACGAGTGGATTATCCACAGCGGAATTTGCTTCAATTTCGAAAACTTTGCGGCAATGAGACAAGGTATCTCGCACCGCCCCATGTACCTGAGGAATGCAGCGCAGCGAATACGCATCCTGCACGCGCCCGCATTCGCGATGTGACTCGCGAATCTCGCTCCCCGCAAGCAGTTTGCGGAGGTTTGCGGCAGATTGAATTTGCCCGGCATGCGGACGCGCGTGGTGAATGCGTTCGTCGAACGCGACGTCTGTTCCTCTCAGTGCGTCGAGGGTTAGCGCGCCGATTACGTCGGCGGAATCAACCAGCGTTTCGGCCGCGAGCAGCCCAAGTGCGCCGAGCGCCAACATCGCCTGTGTTCCGTTAATAAGTGAAACTGCTTCTTTTGCCTCAAGTGCGAGCGGCTTGATTTCGGCATGCTTCAATGCGTCCGCTGACGAGATAGCAGCGCCACGCTCACCCAGGCACTCGCCCTCGCCGATGAGCGCGAGCGCCAAGTGAGCCAGTGGAGCAAGATCGCCGCTCGCGCCGACACTGCCCTGCGACGGAACAAGAGGTGTGACTCTCCGGTTCAGAAGTTCACAAAGGGTATCGATCACAAGGGAACGGACGCCGGAATGACCTTTTGCAAGGGAGTTGGCGCGCAGCAGTATCATGGCGCGCGTCTCAGCAACGCACAGGGGATCCCCCACTCCTGCCGCGTGGGAGCGCACGAGGTTTATCTGAAGCTCACGGATCTGATCGCCTGCAATTCGCACATCGCTTAGCTTGCCGACACCCGTGGTGATTGCGTAGGAGACGCGCTCGCCTGCGACAATCCCTTCGACCACGGTTCGCGCACGCTGTACGCGTTCTCTAGCGTCGGACGCGAGCAGCACCGGGCGGCCCTCGACCGCTACCTCGCGCACGGCTTCGAGTGTCAGATCGTGTCCGTTAATGTGAAGGGCTTGCATGAAAACAGCTTTTATCTCCTAGCCATTAGCTTCTAGCTTTTCCGATCGGCAGAAGCTAGTAGTTAGTAGCTAGACGCTCTGGTTCAGTGCCTCTCGAAATGCTTGCATGTACTTCTCCGGGATCGATCGCCTTTTCATCTCTGCATCAGTAACTACGTGCGTTGTCTCGCCTTCGGCCAAAACTGCTCCGTCATTCGCGCGCAGGAGTTCGTATCCGAAATGTATTAGCGACTCACGGATGTTCTTTAAATGTGTGCGCACAATGATCTCATCGTCGTAGCGCGCCGGAGCCTTATATCGGCAGCGCGCATCCACCACGGCGATGCAACAACCGTCCTGTTGCTCCATTTCGCGATAGGAAAATCCAAGTTGCCTCAAGAATTCAACACGGCCGACCTCGAACCAGATGAAATGGTTGGCGTGATAGACCACGCCCATCTGATCGGTTTCCGCGTAGCGTACTCGCAAGCGAACCTCTGATTCGTGCTCCCTCATTTGCCGCTCCATTGCGGCTTGCGTTTTTCGAGAAACGAGCTTACGCCTTCGCGGAAGTCTGCCGTTTGCCGGATCGCGGCGTTGTCCTGCGCCCCTTGCTCGATCTGTACATCAAGCTGCGAACTGATGAAACCGTTAATCAATTTCTTTGTCAGCCGCACTGAGCTGGGGCTGTTTTCCATGATCTGCGTCGCAAGTTCCCGCGCACGCTGCATCAGTTTCTCCGGACCGACGACTTCATTGACCAGGCCGTAACGATGCGCTTCCGTCGCGTCAAAGAGCCTTCCCGTGAGGAGCAGATCGCGGGCGATCTTATGTCCTACCTGCCATACCAAAATCGAGGACACGATGGCAGGCACGAAACCGATTCGTACTTCGGTATACCCGAACTTAGCTTCTGGAACTGCGAGGGTGAAGTCGCACATGGTTGCCAAGCCGGTTCCTCCGGCGATAGCCGCGCCATTCACGGCCGCAATGGTCGGCTTGGGAAAGTCATAAAGCCGGCGAAAGATTCTTGCCATCCTCTTCGAGTCTTCGACATTTTCGGCGTGCGATTTGCCGGTGAGACCTTTCAGTTCATCCAGATCCATACCTGCGCAAAAAGCTTTGCCTGCGCCAGTAAGGATCAGCACTTGCGCGTCGGAGTTTTCAATGTGATCAAACGCACCAATGAGTTCGTCAACCAATTGGAAACTGATGGCGTTTCGCTTATCGGGCCGGTTCAGAGTTAGGGTCGCGACGCGTGAATGTGACGCGAGTTGAAGAGTTCGGAATTCCATGAAGAGGACTGGTGATTATAAGGGAATTGAGTCGTTTAATCCGGTCACATCAACTTTCTGCGCACCATGTCCAACGCCTGCTGGGAGGCAAACCACCGGATGCGCGCGCGGTCGCCGGGAAAGTTTCGTTTCACGACCTCAGTGCCGCTCTCACCCGCCAAGGCATGAAAAACCAAACCCACCGGTTTCTCGGCAGTGCCCCCGGACGGTCCGGCAACCCCCGTGATTCCCAGGCCCAGAGTTGTTCCACATTTCTTGCGAATGCCCTCAGCCAGGGCTTTGGCCACGGGTTCGCTGACCGCGCCGTAAACATCGATGAGGTCTTTGGGAACGTCCGCCAGTTGGGTCTTTAATTCGTTCGAATACACGACTGCGCCCCCGATGAAATACCGCGAGCTACCGCTCACAGACGTCAATCGTTCAGCGAGCAATCCACCGGTGCATGATTCCGCGACTGACAATGTCGCATTCCGCATTTGCAGGAAATAGCTCACAATCTGCTCGAGCGAATCGCCGTTGTCGGAAAAAACGCAATCTCCCAGTTCCTCTTCGATTTGTTCAGTGAGTTCATCGAGGCGCATGTCGGCGGCATTTGTAGCTTGTCCGCGCGTCTTCAAATGCAACTGAATTTCTCCCGGCCCGGCCAGAATGGTCGTATCTACGTCAGAATATTTCTTGTAGATTGGCGCAATTCGCGCATCGCATGCCGACTCCCCCAGCCCCGTAATTTTCAGTACCCGTGTGGCTATAACCTGTTTTGGAACTTTCGTGCGCAATCTTTCGAGCACTCCGCCTTCGAACAGTGCTTTCAATTCGTGGGGAGGACCGGGTAGCAGTATGATCAGTTTGTCTTTCCCATCCGACATGCCGCTGATCCACTGTCCCGGAGCCGTGCCGTTCGAGTTGTGTAACACCGTCGCGCCTGCAATCACGTCCGCTTGTTTTACATTGTTCGGCGACATCTTCCAGCCGTGTTCCGCGAACCTTCGCTCTATGGCCTGCAAAAGTTCTGGATCGCGACGCAGCCTCAGGCCAAGTGTTTCCGCCACGGCTTCTCGCGTCAGGTCGTCTTCAGTGGGACCGAGTCCGCCGCTAAAAATAACAATGTCGGCGCGGGAGAGGGCCGTCGTGCTCACACGAACGATATCTTTTAAGTTATCGCCAACAATGCTCTTGAATGCGACCTCGACGCCAAGACTGTTCAACTTCTCAGTCAGATAAAGCGAGTTGGTGTCCTGCCGGAAGGGCGTAAGGAGTTCGGAGCCGACGGCGATGATCTCGGCAATCACGTTGGCAGTCTAAATGAAAGTTGCGCTAAGAAAGGTCAACCAGAGGTTGGCCCTGAATGTCCCATGCCAGGTGGTGGACCGCGTTGGTGGTGGCGAGTACGACAGAACGTCCCGGAGCAAACGCGAGTCCGACCAGGCCCGAACCGGCAATTGCGAGAGAAGCATTGCCTTCCGGGGTGATCTTCACGATTCCACGCTTGCCGCCGAGGGAAGCCGCAACAAAGAGATTTCCGTCGCGATCAAACGCCAGACCCTGCGGCCGGCCAAGTCCTCGATAAAAAACCGAAACCACGCCCTGGGGATCGATCTTGTATACCGCGTCGAAACTCGAGGTCGTTGGACCGGCAACAAAAAGATCCCCTTGGGGCCCGACGGCCAAGTGGTAGGCGGAAACGCTTGGTTCAAGCGTGGCGAACACAAAAATCTGGCGATCACGCCCAATTTTGAAGATTGTTCCGCTGCGGTCTCCGACAAATAGATTGTGGTCGCGATCGAAAGCGATGCCGGTTGCGACCCCCATACTCTCAGCGTAAGTTGACATGGTTCCGTTGGGCGCCACTCGGTACACCGTGCCTTCGAATCGTGAGGAAACATACATTTGCCCCTCTCGATCAAAGGCAATTGCCGTTGCATTCATCATTTCCGTGAGAAACGGCTTGAGGGTGTAATTGGTGTCGATTTTGAAAATCGACACCGGAACTTTTTGGCCGCGCGAACCGGAAAAGGTGACATAGATATTTCCTTCGAAATCGAGGGCCGGGTTTGTGACCGGGTGAAGATTTTCCGCAATGGTGGTTGCTACTTTAATCTGATGGGCATTGCTCGCGTGGCCATTGGTTGAGACTACGACCCCGCCTGAGGCGGCACCCTCCGGTACCCGCGCTACAACAAAATCATCAGAGCTCACGACGACAGGGCCTTCTTTTTCGCCGAACTTTACGCGGGGCCGTTGCAAATCGGTCAGGGCAAAACCGCTGCCCAGAATCCGCACTTCTCCGCCGGGCAAAGCAGCCGCCGGAGTAATTGCCTCAATGCGGGGCTGACCGTTGAGGCTCTTTTTTCCCAGTATGCGATCAGAGATGGACATCGATGACTCAGAATCTGTTTGAAAGAGGCCCGAAATGAAATAAGAGTTGCATCACTAACAGCGCATAAATCCCAGCCGCAATATCATCCAGAACAATCCCCGCCCCCTCAGGAACACGCTCGAGTTGCCGCGCCGGCGGGGGCTTTAAAATATCGAACCCTCGAAAAAGTATAAAGCCGGCGAGTACTGTTTTCCATGACACGGGAGCAAACAGAAGGGCGATCCATTGTCCGGCTACTTCGTCAATCACCACGAACTGTGGATCTTTGGTTTTGTGAGCTCTCGCCACTAGAGTCGCAGCGGGGATTCCGGCGGCAATTGCGAATAGGGCGAGCACCGCCAGAACAAGCGTGTGCACATTTGCTGGAACCGACCGGCTTAATCCGAACCAGATCAATGCCGCGGCTGCCGATCCCCAAGTACCAGGGCCGGGAGTCAAAAGCCCAATTCCGAAAAAGGTCGCCGCCAGTTTTGCCCACAGAGGTGCCCCGGGGCCGGCCATTTGGGAAACAGCAGATTCATTCTTCATCGCTAGAGTTGGGAAAATTGCGAATTTCGAGTTCGTCGGAAATGTCTTTTACGGGAGACGAAATCACATACTGACCGCTGGCCCATTTTCCCAGATCAATCAACCGGCAGCGTTCGCTGCAAAAGGGAAAGTCCTGGGTTCTGCTTGTAACTGGCTGTTTGCAGGTTGGGCACTTCAGGTTGAGCTTCCGCTTGCGGGGCACGGCTCAATTTTAGAACGTCGCGGCCAAATAGTGCTCACTGTTGTCCGCTGGCGTTTTTCGGCTGTTCGTAGGGTTTCTGCAAATAGCGTCGCGCTTCGTCCATCGCGCCCTGCGTATTGTCGTTTGTCTGTATCGCCTGACGATATTCGTTGGTAGCGCGCTCGCGCTGACCGGTGATATCGAAAATTTTGCCAAGTTGGATGTGACTCCAGACCTCAGTCCAGCGGGGGTCGCCGTCACCATTCAGCGAGTCGCGATACGCGTTGGCGGAAGCCTGATAGTTGTGCTGCAGGAAGAACACCTCGGCAATTCGATAGTGCGCAAGAGAACTGTTCTTGTTGATGTCCAGTGCTTTGTTGAATTCCGAGAGGGCACCCGCCAAGTCACCCTGTTGCACAAGCGCCTGTCCGCGTTGAATCGCAGCTCGGAGCTTAATGTCCGACGAATTCTTCAGCAGATTGTTGTCCGGATCGATCGTGATTCGCCGCGGTCGCCCGAAGGTGTCCACGGAAAATGGCGAGTCGGTGCCGACCACATCGATGCGCTTGTCTTCTGTCTTGCCGTCAGTATCGATTTTTAGCTCAACCGGCATGCGGAATAAATCGAGGTCCTGGGTGATCTGACCCACGCTGCGGAAGCCTTTGTTGTTACCCAGTCGATAAATTGTGTACTTGGTTTTAAACTCCGGTGCTCCGGTCGAGTCGAGCCACTGGGAGAAGAACCACGTCAGCTTGTCACCGTAATTCTTTTCAGCGAGATTCTTGAAGTCATCGGCAGTCACCGGTTTGCCCGCGTATTGCGAGGCAAAGTCGCGCATCGTCTGATCGAACTTCTGGTCGCCTACCACCCAGCGCAACATGTGCAGGATCATGGC
>DASRFL010000036.1:0-8785 GCA_035651555.1 Terriglobales bacterium | reverse complement strand
AGTGGCACAATTCGCTGTTCTCGTCACATATCGCGAGATCTTTGGGAAAGACCCGAAGATCGAGGAGCTTCACGCAATCTTATCGAAGTACGGCCGCTGTGAACTTCTGTTCTTGTTGGCGAAATTAAATTGCCTCCTGGGCACTTGGCAAAACACACCAAATTTCGAAGAGGACAGAAAGCTAACGCGGGTTTTTCTGCCGAATGATGCCTATCGGATCGAAAGAATGCGGGCGGATCTGCACCGGATCGTGTTCTCCAGAATGACGTTGCTTTATCTCATGAAGCAAGTCTGCCGTGTTTGCACAGATGATGGGGGGAATCCGCATACTTTTCAGGCATATGCTGAAATAGGCGTAGCATGCCTACTCGCAAACGATCTCCTCTTGCCCTTTCTGCCTTCGCCGAATGACGGTGACTTAGAACGCCTGGCGAATTTGTTGCCTTTTTCCGATTACGTTCCGCACGATCATTATGCATTTGAAATCGCACGATCTCAGAAGATGTTTGAGCAAGTGTCGCAATTTCCAGCTTTAAAGAGTCGATCAGACTTCTTGGATGTCCTAGCTTTATTTAACCAAGCGATGGGAATTTCGCACTCGCGTTTTACTGAGCTTGTGTTTGGTTGTTCTACGAAATTCTTGAATCTAAAAGTTCAAGATCTATTCCAACCTGATGCTATGGTCGTGCGGGTATCGTTTTTTCAAAAGTCCAATCTACCGGCAGAAACCGTCTCTGGATTTTTCAGCAAAATGGCGATTCCGTTGACCACGTTTGCCGAAAACGTAAAATCTTCCGACCGCCCAGCGAACGATCTAACGCTGTTTCAAGCATCGCCGCTAGTTCAGATCGTCGAGGGAGTCTACACCTGCCTCGATCCAGGATTCTTGGTCGAAAAAGCAGGCCGAGGATTGTATTGGACATTATTTTCCGAAATGCCCGGCCAGCAAAAGGGACGCCTTGCCACATTTTGGGGAGCTATTTTCGAGGCTTATGCAAATTTGATCTTGCAAGAGAGCTACAAGGCCCGGGGTACGTTTATCGCAGAACCACGCTTCCCGAACGGGGATCAGGCATTTGACGCATGTATTATCGAAGGCGCAAACCTGATCGTTTTTGAACACAAGAGCAGTACCTTGCGTGCCGATTGTAAGTACGGCGGGGACATTGAGAAATTGAGAGCGGAACTCGACCTCAAGTTTATCCAAGGAGATGACGAGGGAGCAAAGGGGCTCGCTCAATTAAAGAAAAGTATTTTGCGATTTGTTAACGGTGAGGACTTAGAAGGGATCAGTTCGAAACAAATACGCCGAATCTATCCGGTCTTGGTTTGCCTTGATAGCAGCGTTACTGTGCCGTACATGGCAAAATACTTTAATGGTCAGTTTCGCCCTGGCATTCCACGCCGCGATATTTCGCAGAGCATCACCCCTATTTTTGTGCTAGGGATTTCGGATCTCGAAAATCTTGCTGGGTATCTCAATTCCTTCCTCTTTTGCGATATTTGTGACAGTTTCTACGAGAAGAACAGGTCAATGCTCGGTTCAATTTCCAGTTCCGAAGTCCCTCTTTTGAAGAACGCCCAAGCGGCGGAAAATGTCATAGCCAAGGGTTTTTCGGAATTCGGCAAGAGAATGGAAGAGGATTTATTCGGCGGGACTGAAGCCGCTTCCGCAGACTAGCAACGCCTTCAGGGCATCGCGAGAGTTTATGCATGATTCTTCACATTGGCCTTCGTTCTTTTTGCCTCAAATATAAAAACCTATCGATTCCGCGCGAAGTAAGCCGGTAGGCCAAGCGGCTGCCGATACGCGTGCGTTCGAGTAATCCCTGTTCGGCTAATCGTAGAAGGTAGCTATAAACTGAAGTACGTCGGCGGTAGCGGCGTATCCGTGTACCAACGCTATCTGGCGTGAGACTGCGGTCAGCATCATAGAAGATTCCCAATACCTCTAGCTTGGTCATTTGCCTCTAGCTCCAAAATGTTTTGTTAAGCCAGCGATTCCTGTACCGCTACGTTCAGTTCTAATCTCTCAATCGCAATCTGTAGCGCCGCAATCGTTTCCGGTTTGGGAATTCGCTCGCCGTTACGGATGGCTTTAATCGCTCGAATGCTTACGCGAGGGTCCGATTGCTCCTCTAGTTCTTTTGCGACATAGCGGGAAAGCTTTTGCCGTAGCGATTGGAGTTCGGGAGTTTCCTTTTGCTGTGAGTACAGGAGCCGATGCGGTTCGATTATGCTGACATCCTCTTCGCGTTCCCATCGGCGGTCGGTTTCTTTAGCGATTGCTTGTAACTCTTTAAGTAAAACAGGAGTGCGCGCTAGCAAACCGGCGGTGAGTTCCGAGCACGGTTTGCCATCCGGAGCTAAACTCTTCGACTCGGGGTGCCATGGATAGATTCCTACGATCCACCCGTAGGTTTGAACCTCAACTTCGCCGGGAAGCCCTTCACCCGCGAGCACAAGGCGGCAGGGCTTTTCGTCATGCATGTTGATCCAGTTGAGGTTCAGGAGCTGCGATAAATCATCGGTGAACGGTGCGATTGGCGTTATCGGATCCCCGTCTTTTCTCTTCGTGGTGATCGCCAGAAGGCCAAAACTGTAGGGTTTAGTTCGTTTGGGATACGGCAAGCCTACTTGCCGAAGCTGCAACGCCTTTAATACCTCCGGGGTGTTGATCGTGAAGCGCATCATAGCTGGAACACCGAACCATTCGGGCTCAGTACGTGGAAACCGGAGAGCACCGCGCAAGACGTAATCCCAAGCCTCGCGTACCCAGACGTGTACCTCCAGCTTCTTATCGAACCCCTGCTTCGGCGGAAACAGATACCCGATACCGTGAGCACTTACTTTTTCGATCTGTATGCCCTCTTCTGTTTTGCTGAACAATGCGTAGCGCTTTGCCGAAATCCCGTAGCCGTATAATTCTCGTTGCGTTCCATGGTCAAAATTGACCTTCTCCACCTTCAGCATGGGCTCGATTACTGCGTCTCGCTCATATGGGTTCAAGTTATCGATCCGAGTGATGAGTTCCTGTACATCTGTCCACGGTATCGCGTGAACAGCATCGCCTCCCTCCGAAAGCCGGTGGGGTCCTCCAGGACAAGGAACCAATCCGCCGGTTTCAGAAGCGACAATTGCCATTGAATCTGTATCGCACATCAGGTATGTCCCATCTTTGTCAGTGAGAGCGCGTTCCAGAGTGGCTAACAGAAGCCGACCAGCTGCTGTGATTAGCGAACCGATTAGCGGGAAATACCACGGACCCGGACGTTCTACGAACTCGGAACTTGTTTCGAACGTCTCCTCACCGGCATAGACCCTGACTTTTGCTGTCGCAGGCTTTCCGGTTTTGGGGTTATTGCCAAGCTTTTCGGGATTCACTTCGACGAACAAGCCGTAGGATCCCGCATTCGCTAAGATTTTCAGGAAATACGCGAGCGGATCATGATCATCTACGCGCTTAATCCTTGCTCGGTCCTCAATCACTGTTTTGAAGAAGTCATGCACTCTCGGATCAATTTCGACCGAGCCGCGCAATTTCACAGCTTGCAAGCCGGATTGTTGACCTATAGGCACAAGTTTGAATGCTTTGAGGACTTTCGGAGGTTTCCGTTCGCCACTGTGAAGCACCGCGCCGACTACATCCGGTCCGGCGTACCAAACTGGTTTATGTGAAGTAAGTGGATTGAGGCCAATATTGCTGGTCTGTCCGTTGTAGTCGGAACGAACCGGGAGCACATCGCCATCTGGAACCACAAGCGCGAAGAAGCGGAGCTTTTTCCAAAACTCACGATCTAAGACTCGGTCCAACGTGATCTCTGAGAGCAGTTCGCGTACTTCGTCCGTTGCATCCTCAACCTGAAGCTGTTCAGCCGTTAAGATTGACCACAGATCCATCAGCGTGTTCACGGTGGGGTACTGAGAAAGAAAGTCGGTGTAGACGACGGGAACAGGCGTATGCCGGATGCGGCACTCGGCTCTGCCGCCGAAGTAAGCCTGCATTGCGATGCCCAAAATCTCTGGCGCAATTGAGAACTTCTGAAGTGGCGGAATAATTCCCATCGCGTCCAAATAGGCTTTGGCAATCGAGGCAGGAGAAAAAGCTTCTGTGGGAGTCAGCCTGATCTTGTGCGTATCAAAATCGGCTCGTACGGCGTTCAATAGTCGAAGAGTGGCCCCGACATCACCCCGATTGTAGTCAATTTCTCCAACTGAGACCTGACCCGTAGGCTTGTAGCCAGATTGCTTTCCCGGCACTCGATACAACTCGCAGCCCGAGTCCAGCGAAACTGATTTGCTTTGCAGTGCCCAAATCAATGTTTTCAGATCAGCGCAGCGTATGGGCGGGTATTTTTGACCGGTTCGCGTGTACGTCGAGCGAAAGAATGCGCCCTTGCTGTCCTTCGGTGTGATAACGATTCGCGGAGTATTCCAGGTATCTTCTTTAAGCTCATTCGTGTTCTTGTCAAGATATTGGCCTGTTTTCAGCGACCATCCTCCGCCTCGACGTGTCGTCCACGACGCGTCTAGAGCGAAATGACATAGATCAAACGGCAGATTGAAACCGACGATCAAAGCCCCTGCACGCACTGAACGCCAGAACACTTGGCGTAAGAAATCGGATTGGCTGAACAGAAGCAGCTTGTGTGCCTTACAGTATTGCTGAAGAACGCCGATTTGCTCAGGGTTGAGGTTATCCGCGAAGAAGATTCCCTCTTGGACAAGAACGTACTGAGTTCCAACCTGTCGGCAGTATTGATACGAGCCGAACAGAAGCTCTTGTGTTCTATCCGTCGTTGTTTCGCAATCGATGATAAGCACACACTTTGACCATCGTTCTGGTTGCACCAGAGTTGCTCGCGAATCTATCGGCAACGGCTCACCGGACTTCCGCCTGCCGCGTTTCGCACCCCGTGGCAATTTCACGATTTCTGTGTGCACACGTACATCGATTGTTTTAGGTTCCATCTGCTCGTTCCCCTTTTTGTATTTCTTCGAGTTCACGTGCCCATTTGCGGAGTGCGTCGGCTTCGAATTCCCTGAAAAGAGCTAAATTCCTGAGCATCAGAGCTACGCGCTTTCGCGGGTCTGGTTCGCACGTAAACGTGATCCCAGCTTTGAGATACCCTTGGGATACCTTGAAATGGCAGAGAATGCATAAGAGCACCTTGAAATCAGGATCATGGGCTTCGAGAACCACATGATGCTGTTCAAGTACGGTTCGCGGCACGCGAGCCAGCAGCCAGTTTGCCGTTTTAGCGATTAGCCACTCGGGATCAGAGAGTCCGCAGAAAAGACAAATGTGCGGAGTCGGCCCCAGTTCCAGAAGATGCTCGGCATCCCGCGCGTCGTTTCCGATTGGGTCGCGTTCGATCATGCCGCCGCTATTGCTTGATAAAGTCCCTCGACCGGAAGCTCACCGGCTGCCGCAAGGTGAGCAATCTCGCCTGGATCAGTCATGAAGGTGTAGGTTTTTCCGTCCACCCGAAATGAAGCTCCCCGAAACTTGTTGAGTGCCGATTCGTCTCCACGCACATAAGCGCCTAGAGCAATGCGGTGCTCACTGATGAGCGAAGCGGTCCGTGAATCCCTCACCGTAAGCAGAATCTCCCCGTGTGGTGTCGGGAACTTGACGTAGCGGGGAATACGATCCCAAGGTGTGGCTCGATAACGTCCTCCGCGACGGTCTTGGCGAAGTGCTGAACCTGCGTACCGATCAATTGCCGCTGGAGTGGTGCCCTTAGCTTTTGCCGCTGCTGAGCGAGATTTACCTTCCCGGCGCATTAAAGCCAAAGCAGCAAGCGCACGTTCACGGGCCTCATGCTCGCGGGTACTGCGCGGTATGGCGTTTCGGCGGGCCATTTAGCTATGCCCCAGGTCTTGCTTGCGTAGAAAAGACTCAAGCTCCTCTACCGGAATGACTCGGCGGCGACCGATCTTGCGACTGGGTAGCTCCTGGTTTGAAACTAGCTTCGCCACCGTGCGTGGGGACACCCCCAGTCGCCGCGCTGCTTCTGCTATCCCAACGGCCAGAACTGTTGCATCTGCGTGCATCTTTATGCTCCCTGTTATTGCCCCGACATGCTAAGATGCTCTTATGCACCTGGACAGCACACTGCGTCAACACAGATCACTTTTTGCCCTTTAATTATGCCTGCCGGACGCCCACAAAAAGCCGATCCCGGAGCGCTCTATGCCTTTGCGCACCAGTTTTATTGGGACCTTAAGCAGTTGAGTGAAGGCTATATGCGCTGGAAGGTGGATGAAGAAGAGTACAAGCAATTGACTGACGGCATCGAGGGTCAGCGCATACAGCTTAGCGATGAGCAGTACCACGCAATCGCACGGGTCATCACGACAGAGGTCAAAGCGGGTCGCATACCGAAGTCAGAAGAGAAGGATCGCCTCAGAAGCGCGGCGGCCGGTAATCGAGAAGCCACACGCATGATGCTCTACGAAGATGCGGCGGACAAAGCTCGAAAGCCGATTCAGGTGCCCGGCAAACCTGATGTTATCGAAGCGTTGCTAACCGCCCGAACTCCAGACGAAGTACGAACCGCCTGCGGAAGTGCATTTGGAACGAGAATCATCCAGACGGAAGCTGGTCCAAGGGAGATACGCGTGGCTAATTGGCCGATTTCGGCAGGCAGTGTACTGCCGCGCTATCTATCCGAATATGCTTGTGAATTCATCGCTGCCGTCCGCGATCCCCGGTTTCCAAAATCCACAAACAGACCATCGAGTCGGCTGAAGCAGTTATGGTTTCTGTCTCGCGCACTAGCGGGTGCACTTTATGGAGTTACTACGCGCACGGCGATCAATCTTGTTGGGTCGAAACGGCCTGAGGAAATATTCTACGAATCACGTGCTGGCAAACCGAAAAGGCGCCGACGGGCAAAAAGATAACCAAAGCGGGCTTGCCGTTTGTTCGAGCAAACGACAAGCCCTAACTACCGAAGGAGGGACTAGCTCCAATGGCAGCTTCGCCAACCGTATCTCAAGTTGTTAACTCCCGCAATTTCCTGACTCCGCGTCACGGTGTCATAACACTGTTCGGTTACGGCATAGCGGTCACAGTAGAACGCGGTCACCTAATAATCAAAGACGGGATCGGCCCCGAACGCATTCAGGGCCGATTCGCTCGCGTTGGGCACGGTCTCCGCCGTTTGGTGATAATTGGGTCCGACGGATTCATCTCGCTTGCAGCTCTTCGTTGGCTTGCGGATCAGGATGCAGGGTTCGTAATGCTCGAACGCGACGGCTCAGTACTCGTTGCAACTGGGCCAGTGGGTCCTTCCGATGCGCGGCTGCGAAGGGCACAGGCGTTAGTACGGCAGACTAATATTTCTGTGGAGATTGCACGGGAATTAGTCAGGCAGAAATTAGTTGGTCAGGAACAGATTGCGCGAGATCGGCTCACGAACCTAGCCGTCGCCGAAACCATTGCCGCAGTTCGTACGAGCTTAGATTCTGCCGATAATATTGAGACGATCCGCTTGTTGGAAGCGCAGGCGGCAGCTGCATATTGGGGCGCATGGCGGTCGTTGCACATCACCTTTCCGAAATCGGATCTCCGGCGAGTTCCCGACCACTGGAATACATTCGGCACGCGCAAATCGCCGCTCACGGGATCGCCTCGCCTTGCCGCTAATCCGGCAAACGCAATTCTGAACTACCTCTATGCTGTTCTCGAATCAGAATGTCGATTAGCGGCCGTTGCTCTCGGACTCGATCCGGGCATCGGTTTTCTCCACGTTGACACAGACGCTCGCGATAGCCTCGCTTGCGACTTAATGGAAGCTGTCCGCCCGCATATTGACGCTTATCTTCTCGATTGGATTCACCGTCAGCCGTTCCGCCGTGAATGGTTCTTTGAAAAACCGGATGGCAACTGCCGCCTTATGGCTTCCCTCTGCGTACGTTTATCTGAAACAGCACAGACCTGGGGAGCATTGGTCGGGCCGGTTGCAGAATGGGTTGCTCGCACGCTCTGGTCTACGATTAGGAATTCAGGCCGAAGGGAGCAGCCACCTACCCACCTCACTCAGGTGCACAGGCGAGCAGTCAAGGCAGATCGATTCCAGCTGCCGCTCCCCCCTGCGCCACAACCTCCGCGCGTCTGCCCTCAATGCGGTGCTTCGGTGAAAGCTGGGAAGAGCCACTGTGCAGCTTGCGCGATTGCTATACAGCGGCAGGATTTCTTGAAATTTGCAGAGAAAGGACGGTTAGCAGCACATACACCCGAAGCGGAGCTCAAACGTGCCGCCGCGCAACGCAGGCGACATGAAGCTCAGCGGAAATGGCGGGTATGGGAACATCCAACATGGCTGACGGAAAAATTCTATTCCGAGCAGATTCAACCGCGACTCGCGACGGTGGAGGTCAAGACTATGGCTGAGACGTTAGGGGTCTCGATCACATACGCAAGCTACATTCGAGCCGGGCGAATGAGACCACATCCACGGCATTGGGAATCTTTAGCTAAACTCACGAACGTTCTGCCGGATTGATAAGCCAACACTAATTCTGTAGCTTGTTGTTGATCACTCCAACAGCCGACTACATATCGTGGCAAGAGCTAATCATATAGTTAATGTCCCAGAAGGGGATTACCAGGGATCTAAGTAATCCGTTGCGTAAGTCCTACGGCCACTCACGTATTGGCGTACCAGATTCACGCGAGTAGTTTCCCGCAGTATTAGTGGAGACTTCCCAGCCATCCGCTAATCGGTCCCGCTGTTTAGGTTCCCCAATTTTCTTCAGCTTTACTGCTTCACGAAAT
>DASRFL010000035.1:0-7596 GCA_035651555.1 Terriglobales bacterium | reverse complement strand
ACCGGCGTAGGTCCCGGCCGTGATGAAATTTGATGTAGGGCTGACTGAAAGCGGAAACTTGCTCAACACGCCCGTGGAAAGCCGGCTCGGCGTGTTTTGCTTCATCCAGTTCAGCCAGTCCGGCGTGGGGACGATCGACGGCCGAGCGGAGGCGTTACCCGCGCGCAGAATATCCATCGTCGCGAAGAAGAAAGTTTTGTTCTTATGAATGGGACCGCCGAAAGTCCACGCGACGTCGTTCCTGCGATAGACGGGCACGGAGGACGCAAACTCCGTTCGCGAAGTCAGGACGTTGTCTTCATGGTATTCGCTGACCGTTCCATGCCACTCATTAGCACCTTGCTTGGTTACCACACTGACTTGCGCGCCGGCATTCCGCCCGTATTCGGCGGAGAAGTTGTTGACCTGCACGCGCACATCCTGAATCGCGTCTATGTTGGGCATGACGTACAACTGCCCACTGGAGCCGCCCGCGTTGGAGGTAACAGATGCGCCGTTCACGATAAAGTTATTCGAATCGGTGCGGTTCCCTCCGGCATTCATATTGACGTGGCTATCCGTGTAGAAAATGTCCGTATTCACATTCGGCAAACCGGTGACACCGGGCGTCAACGCAAACAGATCGACGAAATTCCGGTTCGACAGCGGAATGTCGTAAAGCTCTCTGCCGCCGATTACATTGGTGACGCTCGCCTCATTCAACTGCACCGGCGCGGCGGCGGCATGCACCGACACCTGCGCGCTCTCCTGGCCAATTTCCAGACTCACGTTCACGGTCCTGACTTCCGTCACCTGCAGTACAACGTTCTGCTGCAGTGCCGTCTTGAATCCCGGCGCGGATATCGCCACGGTATATATTGATGGCGGCAGCGAGGCAAATCGGAAATACCCCGCGCTGGACGCTACCATCTTTTGCGTGACGCCCGTCTGATTATTGGTCAGCGTGACAGATGCATTTGGCACCACCGCCCCTGACGGATCAGTCACCGTGCCATCCACGGAACTGGAAAATTGAGCTGATGCAGGGACAACACTCAGGATTAGCAGTGGAACCAGGACTTGCAGGTTCAAAACAACGTTTGTGCGGACCACAGGACACCCCCTCGTAATCCACTCCTGGAAAGCGCTCTCCGGAATTTCCATGTTGCGCATTCCAGCACGGCATAGTATACCCCAAATGGTGCGGCTTGATCTCGCAGGCGCCCACCTGCTCCCTCGTCGCCCTTTTTGCCCCTATAAACCCGACTTTCGCCTGCGTCAAAACTCAAACCAGCTGGCCCATTTGTTCTATCACTTTCACGCATATCAACCCGTCTGCGTCCTTACGCCGTCAATTTTGCCTACCATGGCATGGCCTCCGCAGGGCGCCAATCCGCTGTACAGTTGCCCGACCAGCCGCCGCTGATTCCGCCTTCGCGCTGGTGAAAGCCAACAGTAGCTCGCGTACTGATCCAACCCCGATTCTTCACCAGCGACCGTTTGACCTCGGGCTTGTCGAGTTTTCGACTCCGCGTATTCGCCGATCACGTAGACGGGATCGAGGAAGAGGGGATTTGGACGATGCAACCTTCCTGTGTAGTGAGGTTGAGAAGCCGCAGTGAATAGCCGGATCGGTGCATAGATACAGCCCGACCGCCGGTTCTTCACCCTCGGCCCGGTTACCACGGAAGAGCCGGAACGAGATAGGGGATACGATACGGGATACGTTCACCTGATCGGCGACGACTACAAACACAAATGAAATCCTCGTGCACAGGGGCGCAGGACTGACTTTCAAGCGAGGCGCGACCAGTTCCAATCAGCACGATCGAGGAAACTGAGGTTTATTAATCCCTGTCATTCGGCCAAGGTGAGTGTATTGGCGAGCCCGTACTTTTTCCATAATCATAATATGCTCGAGTCGCAGATAATCGTCTGGTTCCTACTGCTCCTCGGCTGACATGCTTCCTGCTTTGATCGCTCGCCTTCGTGCATAATTATGGAATTAGAGTGTGCACTCTGGGGAGGTTACCATGTATTCACCTTCGAGCAAAGCAAAGGCCTTGTTTTTTATAGGTTTTATGGTTGTGACAGCGAGTGCGCGCCTTGTCGCTCAGCAGCATGAGCCCATCACCGTCACACGGCTATACACTGCTTCTGACGGACAGACCCATGCGGAAAACGTCGAGGTGAAAATGTCGCCCGCGACGATCTACGCCGAAGCAGATGCGTCGCAGGCAGTCAAAGTCTCAGAAGCTCAGTTTTTCCGCCTGCCGAAAGGAAAAGTGCAAGATTGGCACAATCCAGCGCACCGACAGTATGTTGTAACGCTGAGTGGACGAGGGGAAGTTGAGATTGCCGGAGGGCAGAAGATTCTGCTCAGCCCGGGTCGAGTTGTGCTTCTGGAAAACGTTTCGGGCAAGGGACATATTACGCGGTCCATAGGGTCGGAGGACCTTACCTTTTTTATAGTCCCGTTGGCGGTTCGCTAAAGCAATGACTGCACTTCATCGGCCAGATTCGTTTTACGGAAATACAGAAAGCCTCGTCTGGAGCGAGCTGCGCCCGTTTGGTTTTGATCCACGAATGTTATGTCGGAGCCGCAAATCCTTTGACGCACAAGGGGGCAGTTCGGGCGCCATCCCGAACATACTCCGGGTAAGACCAGGCATTTGCCGAGGATTTCTCTTCCGTACCGGCGACACCCAGGGACTCTCAACCTAGCTGTTGAGCATAGTGGAATCGCATTTTGTGCGCGCATCGCGGCCTGAGCGGGAGTCGCTAGTATCTGCCAGCCGTTCTCAATCTTTAAAGCGAGAAGTCGGTAAAAAATCGGATTGAAAACGGCGCGCTGCTCTCCTAAATGTAGAATCATGCTGCGCATGTTTGCCGATGTCGAGTACTTTGGAACTGTTTACCGCGATGCCGAACTTATCAACGGGCAATGGTACTTTGATCGCCCGCTGGGAGGCATTACTTGCTTCGCCCTCCAAAGACGCGTGAGACCGTTGCACGAACCCCGACCATACCGGCTTTCCACGGATAAGCACGTTGTGTCCAGCCAGCCAGGGGAAAATCCCGAGCCCGAAGTCACCCGTTAACTCCAGACCGGCAGCTTTGAGTACTGTGTCGTTTAGAATAAAGTTTTCTGGTGCTTGGCTGCGACAAAGGGCAAACTATTCTACTCATGCAGGTGCTACAATTTGGGTCGATGGCTTCTTTCGAACGCTGTGTCGTTTTGGTCGTGGACGATGAACCGATGGTTTCGCGATCGGTTAATATTGCCCTCATGCGGCATGGCTATATCGTAATCGAAGCTCCGGACGGGCCTACCGCATTGCAGAAATGCGAAGAGAGGGAAGGGCCGATCCATCTCGCGCTGCTTGATATAATGATGCCGGGCATGACAGGCCCCGAGCTGTATCGGTGCCTGCAGGATCTCCACCCCAAAATCGAGGTTCTATTCATGTCAGGCTACCAGCCCGAGCAAATAACGCAATTTGCGCCTGCGATTGGCAATGCGCACTTTATCCCGAAGCCTTTTCGGCCGAGTGCCTTGGTCCAGCGCGTCAATGATATTCTCGGGAATTCTGAAGTTTGCGTTCTCCTCGATGATGAGGCCGAGACAGCAGCTCCTGCTTGATTGCTGGATTGTAGCCGCAGCAAAGAGTAGCGGTGCTGCAGCGGCCTTAGAAGCCAGCCAGCCGATTGCAAAGCTATAACAATTTCATTGACATATGTATAGAATTCCCCGACAATCTAACGCAGCATCGGCGCGCGCCGAACGATATGCCGTCGAAGGAGCTTTGCGAGATAGCATTACGAGTTTTGAAGGCATGGACGTATAGAGAGCTCCCTGCGTTCAGCGATATCGAAATATTGCGTCAATCTTGCCTGCCGGATGAAACCGACATACCGATTGACGAGTTGGCCTGTCGAGTTATTTCTCGTGAGTGTAGAAGTGTTATCCAGAACAGTCAAACGAAGCGCAAGGAGATCATGTCGGAGCTTGCTGGGCACCGGCAGAAGGCATCTTAGTTGCAAGACGAGAGAGTATGAACGCGCGGTCCGCGACGGCGCGGACGTTCTTTTATGCCGGCAGAAAGCGCAGAATTAAATGCAGCAGGATGAAGATCCGAGAAAACGGCCGCTCCTAAGTCCTGAGCAACTTCGGCTCATGAATCGTGGTGCGGTTAAGGCGAAGAAGGGAAGCCCACGGGAGGAGTTTGCGAAGCTGTTCCGACAGCCGGCGCGTGTTAAAGAGTAGCTGTCCGTTTAATCCCCATGTCGGCGGCATTCATGAATGGTCGCCGGCAGTCTGCCTAGCCTAAGTACGTGGTCACTCCGGCGCCGGCGGAGCTCACGCATGACGATCGCGCATGCGAGCTCATCGATCGGAAGATTGGGATTATCGGGCCAGGCATTTTGTTGGACAACGGCCGCGATGTCTTCAGGAATAGGGCTATCAACTCGAGCGGTTCCATATGTGCGCACTCCGGTATACGCGTATTATTTATCGGATAATATGCAAAACACAAGCGGTGTGGTTAAACTATTCATTCCACAGCGTGTGGTTGTCGTGAGTCGCCGAATAACGCATTCTCGACGGCGGCGAGGAGGGTACGCGCCGTGAACGGCTTATACAACACCGGGTCTTCAGGAGCAAGGCCCTCGACCTCGATCGTACCGAGACCCGTCATAAAGAGAATCGGTATGCGGGGCGTTAAGGTCGGTAGCGATTGAACGAACTGAACGCCGCTCATTCCCTCAAGTTCGATATCAATAAGGCCGAGGCAGAGGCGGGCTGCATCGGTATGGAAGACGGTTCCAGCGTCTTTGGCCGTCTTGGCTTGAAGGACGTCAAACCCAGCTGTCCTTAGAGCCGATGTAACGACCGCTAAGACGATCGGCTCGTCGTCAAGGACAAGAACGGCTTTTCGTCCGTTGTCGGACAGGCGCGCTCTCGCGCGCTCTGTTTTCATCTTCCCCGCCTCCGAAAAATCGGCGCGTGCTCAAACTTTGATTACGCATATTCTGCGCCAGTGTAAGGCCGCCGACGATAGATATCCACACCTTCGCATTTATCCGTTGCCTTTTATACATCGGCCTCTTCCGTCACTTCTAGCATACGCGAATTTCCAAAACTCCAGACTTCCAGAAGTCTATAACTTCTGATCGCGGTCGCAATCACGATGCGGCCCTGCCAGAGTCGTTGACGCATTCGGAGCAGATTAGACACACAACGCTTCATATGGATAAGCTCACAACGCGCACCTTACAATTTCCCGATGGCTACGATGAGTTTCTTCGTCAGCTGAAGCAACGGATCCAGCAAGCCCAAATCAAGGCAGCGCCGGCCGTGAATCGAGAGCTCGTCCTCTTGTATTGGCAGATCGGCCGCGACATCCTGGAACGTCAGAGCTTGGCCGGCTGGGGTAGCAAGATCATCGATCGGTTGGCAAAGGACCTTCACCGGGAATTTCCAGAGCACAAGGGCTTTTCACCGCGCAACCTGAACTATATGAGAGCTTTTGCCGCGGCGTGGACGGACAAGGCAATTGTGCAACAGCTTGTTGCACGAATCCCGTGGGGGCATAATGTCCGACTGCTCGACATGGTAAAAACGTCCGATGAGCGCCTCTGGTACGTCGACCAAGCGGTGCAGCAACGGCTGGAGCCGGAACATCCTCGTCGCGCAGATCGAGACCGGCCTATACCGGCGGCAGGGGAAGGCGCTAACCAATTTCGCTGCTACGCTTCCGGCGCCGGACTCCGACTTGGCCCAGCAGCTTCTTAAAGACCCATACAATTTTGATTTTCTGACACTCTCCACGGAAGCCCAGGAAAAAGATCTGGAGCGCGGAGAAGATTTCAAGATCGATCTCCTGTTTTATCATCTGAAGCTCCGGTGCTTCGTGATCATCGATCTCAAAATGGGGCAATTCAAGCCGGCAGATATCGGCCAAATGAATTTCTATCTCTCGGCCGTGGACGACCTGCTTAGGCACCCTGACGACAAACCAAGCATCGGTCTTCTGCTTTGCAAAGCCAAGAATCGTATCGTTGCCGAGTACGCTCTGCGCGATATGACGAAACCCGTCGGCATCTCGGAATTCCACTACCTTGAACGGCTGCCTGATAACTTGAAAGGAACGCTGCCGACGATCGAAGAGCTGGAGGCAGAACTTGGAAAGGGGAGCGACCGTTCGCTCCCACAGGAGACAGAAGAATCAGAGCAATAACTTTCTGGAGTATTGATTTGGCAAAGATCTGCATGAAGAATGGTTTCGGCACCCTTTTTTCTCCTTTGGGTCCTATGGTGCCATTACCAGGAAGACGCGGTTACGCGCCCTTCCTGAACTTCAAACGCTGTAACCGTTGGGCGGCTCTATCAGCCGCCCGACACACCTCAACAGGGACAACGTCGCGTGCCAGTGTGTTTGCGGCAGCCCTGGCGTTTCTTTTTAGACAACCTTTTCATCGATGGTAAGCTTCTGTACTTCGCGCCCTTATCTGGGCGGCAGACACAGTAGTGATCTGCTTGAAACGGAGAGCGCCCTGTAACATCTAATTGGTTACAGCAGCCTGTTGCGCTCCCACGCCCGGCGCACGTGTCGCCAAGCATCTCACCGACAGGAGTGATAATTGTTATGCCTGGAGAACGCTGGACAAAGCAGGAACTGGAGAGCCTTCTTTATCAACTGCGAGTAGAACGTAAATCACTGCCTCACCTGAACGTCCCCAACAAGTCGCTGGCTGCGATCAATAACCAACGTCAAAGACTCAAGCGCGCAGGGCGGCTCGATGGCGTGTTCGCCGGCCGCGATCTTGCCCCCTGGAGTATCCGTGAATTGAACGAGCTAATTAAACTGGTAGTGTTGCAAAAACGGTAGAGGGCCGGATCGCCCCAGCGTGAGCGGTCTCGCGTTATATTTCATTCGGCGCTCAATCCGAGGATCTCGTTTATGAATAGCAGCAGTCCCAGCACATCTCCTTGGGGCAACCATCTCACTTGGCCTTTCCGGATCATGTGCACTGCCTCGTATCCCTGGATCGTCCGCCGCGCCCCGTGA
Source organism: Terriglobales bacterium (assembly GCA_035651555.1). Lineage (GTDB taxonomy): Bacteria > Acidobacteriota > Terriglobia > Terriglobales > Acidobacteriaceae > Gp1-AA145. The sequence goes on along the minus strand of DASRFL010000035.1, from coordinate 544 downwards.
AAAGATTGGAACCCTTGGCTGGCATTGACCCGTCGTTTGATCGCCCGGTGGTCCTGCTCCACGATATGGTTCAAGTAGGGACAGACACGACAACGGCAGCGACGGCCGAGTTTGCCCTCTCACTTCAGTTCCGCTACAACGTTGGGATAGGAGGGGTTGCCATCGACATTGATGACCCGGGGCCGCGGGTGACCGGGAGCAGCCAAGGCCTTCTGGAAAAAGCGCTTGGCGGCAGCAGCGTCACGCCGGGCGGTTAACAGAAAATCGATCGTGGCACCCGCCGAATCGACAGCCCGGTAGAGGTAGGTCCACTTGCCCTTCACCCGAACATACGTTTCATCCACCCGCCAGGAGCCATTGGTGGGCTTCAATTCACGACGGCAACGTTTTTCCAGTTCGGGCGCGTAGCACTGGACCCAACGCCAGATGGTGGTGTGATCGGCGGGAACGCCGCGTTCGGTGAGCAGCTCCTCCACGTTTCGGTAGGAGAGTGAAAACCGCAGGTACCAACCCACCGCACAGGTAATCACTGCCGGTTCAAAGT
>DASRFL010000034.1:0-10867 GCA_035651555.1 Terriglobales bacterium | reverse complement strand
TCCAATCCGGCGATGAAGAAAATCGGAGACTCGGGAGCAACTAGCCAAGGCCATCGAACTGCTGGGATTGACAGAGCTCTACCTGTCCGGGCAGCCCACGCTTCGTAAGCAAATCGAAGATTTCCTCTCTCCCTCGGACGTCGATGCAGCAAGTCCCCGGGAACAGCCCTAGTCGGTTTGCATCCCAGGCGTTACAATAAGAAACCACATGAAAAGCACTGGCTCAACAGTATGCTCGGGCAGGTTCGAACAGGCGTCACGCCGGGAAAATTGCGTAGATTTTGTCGTGACCGTCTGCATCGGGCAGGTACGGTGGAATACGGCCACCCCTGTTAAACTGTTGATTCCATTCAGAATCCCCTGTAAGGGCGCGTAGCTCAATTGGCAGAGCAACTGACTCTTAATCAGTAGGTTGAAGGTTCGATTCCTTCCGCGCTCACCACATCCTTTCAAGGAGTTGCAGTCGAACGGAGTTCGATGAAACAGCCTCACTGTAGCGGGAATTGTAGCGGGTACCTGCTTACACTAGGACTTTTGTTCGGCTTCTATTGCTAGCTCTCTCGCCTGCGGCAATCTTTCCAACGCCTCGATCACAGCCTCGTGGCTTGGATGAACGTAGCGGTCTGCCATTTTGGTACTGCTGTGACCCGCGATTCGAGCTAACGTCCACACATCACAGCCTGAGAGTCCGAGTCGAGTCAAAAACGTGTGGCGAAGTGAGTAAATGACGAATGGAGCGATCTTGCTGCCCCGCAGCGCATTCTTATGTTGCACCCGGATCGAATCATGCCAGACGTGCTCCTGTTTCGTGGGAGCTGGCCATATCCAGCCGTCCTCAGGCTTTTTAGCCGCTTCCCACCGCGCTTCAAGCACCTTCCTAACCCGCTGAGTTAGTGGCAGGGTGCGCCTTGCAGCTTTTGTCTTCCCCTCAAGAACGCGGAGAGTTCCATGGCGTCCGCTCGAAAAGCTGATATGTTCCCATCGCAATTTGAAACATTCTTCTGGCCTGAGTCCCGTATCGACCAGTACAGTGGCCACTGAAGCCAAAGGCTCAGTAGCGGCAGCGAGATATTTCGCCTCCTCTGCATGCGAGAGTACCCGTTCTCGGTGGTTCTCTCCATCTAACAAAACAACCTTCGGGGCAGTTGAGATCACGCCCCACTCCTCAGCAAAATTGGCTGCGATACGGAGTGCCCGCAGCGCACTGTTTACACTCGAAATCTTCCATTCCCTTCCTTGCAGGTGGGCTGCAAACCCGGTGATGTGCTCCGGCGTTATCTCATCCAGTTTGCGATTGGAGAGGGGACCATACGCCGCAATAGTCTTTAGGCCGAACTGATACCATGCCCATGTCTTTGGTGACGCATTTTCATATCGTGCTTTTGCATACGGCTGCAGACGATCACGACAGAACGTCGCCAGTGTGGGCACATGCTTCTTTTCTCGGATTCCCACCTCTCCCTTGGCCAAAGCTGTCCGGTGTGCGGCTTCCATCTGCCGCGCAACACGAGGATTTCCCTGTTTCGTGCTCTCTTGGATGTGTTCACCGGAAAAAATAAAGTGGTACCAATAGATGCGGCCACGCTTGAAAATTGCCATTTTTTTCTCCCGCAGCAGTCGTAAGCGAAAATTCGCTTCGCGTAGTCTCGTGTCCCCTACTGAGCGACCACGTACCCACAAGTAGCCGACCCAAGCGGTGCGATGTGAACGTCATCCCAAGTCAATGGAACTGCCTCGCCTTCGCCGAGTCGCATTCCGGCCCCAACTTCGAACGCATAAACGCTGCGTTTAAAGAGTGTTATCCAGCTCTCCCCAACTACTTGAATAGCCTTCGCTTGTGTAGGGCTCGGAGCTCTCTCATCTTTTCGCGCTTTCGTTTCTTCCACGCGCTGCTAGACCTCACGTACATCTGCTGACAATTCTCGCTGCAATACACCATGTGCTGAAACCTTGCATAAAACCACTCTCTGCACCGCCGACATCCACGGATGCGATCTAAAAAGCCCTGTTCTGCTGCACGGACGATTGCCATGACGGCACTCGGTTCACCGAACTTGATTGGAATTCTGCATTGGCCCGGTTCGCCTGGCCCATCGAGATATTGGGTCATAGCGAACCCGCTCGTTTTTCCATGACGAAGTTTCCAACTTAAATCCCACCCTGCTCTTGTGAACCTCAACTGGGGCGAAAACAGGTATTCACGTAGTTGCTTTTCCGCACGTCGATCGAACTGCACTGGTTTTTCGTCGGGGGGCAAGAAGCTGTACGTGGAAGCCCAATTTCCAGGCTCGTCATAGGCACGCTCCCACGCCTGCAGGTCGAGCAAGAGACGGGACACGCGGTCGTGACTTGCCTTGTCGCGGCGCTTGGATTGATTCAGCCAAAGAAGCAAGCGCTTTGCACTCTCCTCACCGTGATATGTGCGTTTTGTGACCATGTCTACGTGGAAAGACATGGCAATGTTAGCACTGGGCCAAATCAGTGTACAGCAGCATAATCGCGCGGAAGTATCGCCCAGGAGGGTATATGGAAGACAAACTTCATTCGATTGAATCCGCTGCCGAGTTCCTTGGCGGTTTGTCGCCTTGGACGATCCGGCGATGGCTTAGTCAGGGTCGTCTTCAGCGGATTAAGGTCGGCAGCAGAACAATGGTCCGTGAGTCAGAACTACTGCGGTTCGTCGAGACTTGCACAAGTGTCGAGAAGCGTCCGGAGAAGGATGTATGAGCCACATGCTACAGCGCCTCCCATATTTTTCGTTCCCCCAAATCGTAATTCGGTCGGGTGCTTGGTCCCGCTTGCGCCCTTCAGCAAAAAACCTGTACGTCGCAATCCTTCATGAGGTGGAAAGACGCAGCACGCGCGAGTTTTCTGAACCAGACAAGTTTTTTGCCAAGTTGGTAGGCCTTTCGCCTCGAAGTGTGCGCGATGCGCGTACCAAGCTCGTTGAATATGGCCTGGTGAAAATCAGGCGAGGAGTTGGTGGGATGTACACGTACACGCTATGCGATCCTACTACTCGCGAACCATTTCCTGGCCCCGCTAGAGAACGCGGCGGTTACCGCCCTGGTAAGGCAGATCCATTCTGATGGACGCGCCGGAGCAGCAAATCGAGGTACGAACACCGCAAATATCGCGGCGAGTTGTCAAAGCATGCTGCAACAGAGAGTCATTCATTGCTACTCCGCGAGCCGGAAAGTTGTTGTCGGTCTATAATTTGCGCAGGCGCTTGCATTATTAAGACCTTCTTAGAAGAGGAAATTCTTAAAGGCTATTCTTACAGAGATGCTCTCACGTGCTGCATGTCGAGACTCGCAGAAGAGAGAAGCCTTCATCTCACGCCGAAGATCACCTCGCGGAACTTCTCTCTCAGCTCGAAGTCAAGTGCTGCCGCACGCATCAACGTGGTGCTATGTGCCGTCGCGCGCGTCACCAAAGTCACTGCGTTGTGCAGCGGGCTCACTCGGCGAGAACACTGCTCGTGCGGCTGCGATCTTCGATGACGCATTCGAGGAAATAGCTCTGGCCATATGTGCCTACTGTAGGCGCGACACGGTTGCGATTTTTAGGAGTGGATGAAAACAGGCGCTAGCACTGACCGGGTTTTGAGCGTAATCGGGAAGTTTCGACAACAACGGATTCGGGGCGGCTGGTAAGGCTGGTCTGAAGCAAGCGATCCTTGACCTCCTGATTTGCAATCAGGATGTTTCATCAGAACCTTCTGAATGGCCGGACGAAGTTGGTCAGCCCGTTCGAGGGTCTTCCAATATTGCCCGGCTGGAAGCTTTGTTTTTCCTCCCAGACGAAAGTTAAACTTTGATTTGAGTTGTTCATATGAGCGACGTAGCGATGAGGAGCTATAGGTCGACTGCCCATGAAATTTCTCCTTTTGCTGGGCTGAGGAGGGGCTTGCCATGCCGATACTACCGATTAATGAGCATGTCAATGCAGGAAAGTGATTCTTGTTCCGAAAACCGGAATTCTGGTTAGGGTAATCGACTTGCTGGATTCGGTATCGGGTGCCCAGAGGGGCACCTCACATCATCAGCCACTCTCCACCATGCGACTTCTGTTCCTAAGGCGGTTGCGTCTTTGTAGTGTCCCATCTTGGGCGCGAGAACTATGGCGGGAGTGCCACAGTTTTCGCCAGCGCATCGCAGGGGTATGGCAAATAGATTCTCGTAGAGAGCGCCTGATGGTGGATTGTCTGTCTCATAGACATGCGCTAGGCCAATGGTGGAACTGTAACCTGATATTAGGTTGCACGCGTCACATAGAACAGCTCCTGCAAGATCAGCCTTCTGCTCCTTTTTCGTCGCTTGAGCTAGTTGTTGAAACTTGGCGGCTGGCCAGTGCGACAGCATTTTGCAGCCTGGACATTTCCGAGACACCACCATAATCTGAGCCATCTACAATCTCCTGTTGAAGCAGAGAGTCTATTCCGCCGTCAGTAACTCAGCAATGCTCCCCACATGATCCGTTAAGCCAGCTTCCATTGCGGGAGTCACATGTAATGTCTGATTCACCCGCACAAAGTTGTACCAAGCGAAGTACAGGGTCACCGCAGCTTTCAGGTTCTCCAGTTTCTTTGAGTAGGCATTCGTCAGACGAGTAAAGCGGCGCAGATGCGCAGAGTCAGGTTCGATCTTTCAACATGCGATGTGCTGATGTGATCTGGATGGGGCCGTCCATCCCGCACTTTTGGATATAACCTCCGTGATTCTGGGCGGGGAGTGCCTCGCTTCAGCAGTCTCAAACTGGCCGTAATCACCAGCTTAACAAGGTGCGCGAAGTCAGCTTGTCCTGCGAAGGTGTTGTAGACCCCCTGCTCGTAGAAGTGAAAGCCATCGGTCGTAAGCTGAAAACGATCTTCGCTGAGATGTCGCTTCAGGTTGGACAGGAAACGAAGTGTCGTTTCCTTTGTTCGCTTTCCAATCTCAAAGCAAGGTATAAGTTTGGTTTCCGCATCCAGCGCCCCTAGACCCATTGGTCGCCAAGATCGGCGGATTCGGTTTTGCGGACTCGTCGCGCCTTTTTGCCGACGAAGCACCAAATTTCGTCACATTGCAGGTAGTTGGGCCGGACGCGGATTCCGCTCATCGCACGGGAGGCACCAGGTGCTGCCGTAAACATCAGCGAAAGAACGGTGTTCTTGTGCAGTCCAGTGATGCGGGAGATAGCGCGAATGCTCATCCCATCGAGCATCATGGAGAGCGCTTGTGTCGCCTTGGCGGGGCCCGTGTAGTGACCATCGATCAGCCTAGGGGCGTTGGGATCGGCAAAAGTCGCCTTACAGGATTACAGCGCCAACGTTGGACACGGCGCTTACTGTTTCGCACAATATCAAGCCAAATCTCAGTGGGTTGAATCGCCACGTCGGAATTATTCGTAACCAGAGCACTGGAATTCTGTGAGGCTTGGACCATCATGAAAGGTACCGGGATGGGAAACTTGTCTGCGGTTCCGAGTGAAGACTGAGACTCGATCAACATCGCGTGAACCTGAGCAGCGCTCAACCCGAGAAGGCTGTCGCTAACCCTAATGAGATACTTACCTTCGCGAGTGCGCAAAGCCGTGCCGGGGGACGTGAGGGGATCCGGATTCCAAGAACAAATCCTTGATTCAGACGAAAAGTGTCACTTTGTCCTGCTCTTGCGTTTATCACAAGGCAAAACAACCGCATGATCGTGTCCGTCGTTATGCTTCTTCTTATCATGACCCTTGGCATCAGTATCTGCTTTCTCTGAGGTATCACGATCAACGCCAGCCCAGTATTCATGACCATCCTCGCAGCTGGCGTACCAGCACTTCCCTCCCAACGCGTTCGCCGCTTCATTTTTACCCATCTCGCCTTTTCCACTTTCTTGAGCCTTAAAATTGTGCGGCCGAGTGTTAATTTCTTCTACAACGCCTGGTGCCCCACCCCCTCCACTTGGCCCTTGATCTCCGGTTGGACCTCTAGGTCCAGGGGGGCCTGGCTGTGTTCCATTGCAATAAGAAGTCCCGGGCGCTCCAGGACCACCATCACCTCCATCCCCACCAAGTCCTCCAAGTCCGCCGTCACCCGGGAGCCCGCCACACGGCCCAGTACAATCGATTTTGACTTTTGCCCTATTAGGTTGGTCTCTCGTCGTTCGCACGTCAAGCATTTTGACGGGCCCAGTACCGATACCGAACTTAATTGAATAAAAAACCGATCCCCCAGTGCCTCCATTCCCACCTCGACGTCCCGTACCGCCCTTCCCGCCTTGTGAGCCGGTTCCTCCGTTGCTACCGCCGTGACATCCGTTTAGTGGATCCCATCCCATTTGTTCGCCCTGCCCCCCCTGAGATCCTTTCGGACCTTTGTCGCCCACGGCTCCTTGCTGTCCATCCTCTCCGAAAACATCTATGTAGAGCGGATTGCCCGCAATTCTTTCTGCTTTGAACACAATGGGTCCCGCAGATCGCCCCGAATCACCTGGCGGCCGGTTCGTACGAGGCTCGAAGGATATGATCTTTGAGGTGCCCTCGACTTTAATTTCGACTGCATTCAAAAAAAGTCGATACCCATTCGTCACCACCACAGACCCATCTCTAAAAATAATGCGATCCGCCGACATATTTGTTACATCAGAAAGAATAGTTTTTCCTCCAGGCACTTCGTAGGAGGTTTGAAGCGTTTCATCGGACTCCGTGCAATTACCACGCGAAGTTTCAAGTACAAAGACAGATTTGGTAAATTGAGGAACGGTACACACGAAAGTCGTATCTGTTTCCTGAAGCTGATCACTCACGTTCCACGTTCGATCACAACTAGCGTCGAACGCGCGATAGTACGACACTTTCGGGGCATCGCTTGGGGTTTCTCCGGCAGTTCGCTTCCAACGCGATTTAAACAATAGTTTGTCGCTATCATGTTCGATGTCGCATGCAATAGCCGCTCCCCCCGGAGAGTTGTATTCCATGCACCTAGACCACGCTGCCAGGACATTCGGGTCGGCCGTTCGCACATATTCGTAGTACGTTGCCGATGAACTCTGTTTTCGTTCCTCCTCTGAACAGTGCGTGTTCTTCCATTGGTCAATCTGCCCCTGTGCCCAAGTTCCTCCCACCTGCAGCGGAACACCAAACAATTCTAGGCCGACCGACAGTCCCGCATTGATTGCCTCGTTGTGATTAGAAAAAGATGCCGTGCATTCCCACTTTCGATAATTCTCGCTATTTTGCTGGCTGCTAGACACAACATGCGTGTTAAATACACCGTCACGCAAGATATCGGAGCATTGATCTGGTTGTCTGGCCCAAAGAGCTTGACGTTCCTGGGGCTTACCCTTGTCAGCTGCGCTACATATGGTAACCAGAGATATAGTCAATAAAAGAAATATAAGTATTCTCATTAGAGATTACCTCCTCTAGTTTGGGTGGTCGCATGCGGGGCAGCCATGTAATAAAGTAAGGGAGCATGTAAGAGAGTAAGGGGCATGTGAGAAAGTAACTGAGCGACGCATGATCCTCCTTGCTTTCAGCGGTGTCAACAGGGAATTTCGGGAGGTGTCAGGGACATCTTTTGACTTGCTTTACCTTCCACCCTAATATTTCAGCCCAATGATCGGGCAGACCATCTCGCACTGAGCGCGGAAGAATTTCTCTTGATCTCCCACACCTGGCTTTGTAGAGTTCCACGTCCAAAAGCACGAGCAGATTATCTGCAAGGAATCTGCATTGGATGCATCGATGTTCTGTCATGGTTTTGGCAAACAAACTCGACCACATTCCGGGTCGAATCCTCTACGCGAGGTGGATTTCTCATAACCAAAGATTGCACCTTCTTGATCCAGCGAAGCGGTCAAGAATGTCGCGTTGCAGACGTCTGGGAAGCACGCTAGACAGCAAATGCATTCCCGATACGCACGGTGACGTTTATAGCGTTTCCCGCGAATTGGTCACAAATGGGCTGCGTAGAACCGTTCGCAACGCGGGATATCGCAGGGAAACGCAGGGGAGTACGCATTTAGAGTGCACCTGCATCGATACTCGTGATTACGAATAGAAGTGTTCAAGAAAGGGTCTCCCGAAACGTTCGCCTAAGTCCTTGATTTCATTAGTGGCATCGAGATGACTGCCTGAAGGCAAAAAGGACCTCCTTTTTGAACAATTATTCTAGTGAGAGGAGAGCACCATGCATAAACCCGCGCGAGTTGCCATCTACGCTCGCATTTCAACTCTGAACACACATCAGGACCTCGGTCCGCAGCTCGGTGAACTGCGGGAGTACTGCGAACAGCGCGGCTGGAAGATAGCGCGCGAGTACACCGATGCAGGAGTTTCCGGGTGCAAGGATTCTCGACCCGGTTTGAACGAATTGCTGGCAGATGCTAAACGCAGGCGTTTTGACGTGGTGCTCGTTGCGAAATTGGACCGTTTCGGCCGATCACTTCGACATTTGGTCAACGCGCTCGCTGAATTGGAAGCCCTCGGAATCGCATTCGTCAGTTTGCGCGACAGCTTGGACCTCAGTACGCCCGCAGGGCGCCTGATGTTCCAGATCATTGGCGCTATGGCCGAGTTTGAGCGTGCCCTGATTCAGGAGCGCGTACGTGCAGGCATGCGGCATGCCAAATCCAAAGGCAAGAGATTCGGTCGTCCCATCAAGTTCGTAGACGTTGCGCAAATATCAGCACTCCGCAAACTCGGCTGCTCATGGCGGGCAATCGCGGAGCAGCTCGGTGTTAGCGTCGGAACCTTGTGCAACAGACTGGGTAGCCAACAATCGGACACACGGACCGTATCTTTACATCGATTATGAAAGCCTGCGAAGTTTGTGTACTCACCGAACATCGTAGTTGCCGCAGCGGCGAGAGCATCGAATTGACATTGTGCCAAGCATGGACGCAGTAGGAAATCGCCGCGAATGCCGTTTAGCCGATCTGGATGAACCGCGTTCAAGACCAAATATAATCTTGAACTCCCAGTCAGGAATGGTTTAATTGCCCTACTCGCGTGAAAATTAAACCTGCAACATCCTGGCATTCATCTGCATGGACGTGGGTCTTATTTCTTGCTCTGATCGTTTGCTCTGCCTTCCTGCTGAATTGGAAGCGACCTGTGCCTCGCGTCAAGGTGGAGCTATTGCCATTGCAGGACTCGCAGCCGCAGGAGATTCGGTTCACTGCTTAAAACATATAAAAAGGCTGGCTGGAGACCCTCACCACTCGTACGCCGCAAGGCTAAGCGATACAGTCAGATGCGAGCCATGAGGAAGTCGATAATACAAGACTTGGTTGCCCTTCGTCCGGGGCAGATTCATGCAATTCGACATTACAACTCCTCTTTTGAGTTCCAGGGCAAATTTATCTGGCTGTTCATTTGTCCTGTACGTCGGACAAGGACTGGGCTATCACGATGGCTATTGAAGATCAAGAAAGTTGGCCGACATAATGCTGCGATTATCTGCACGATGAAAGAAGATTACTCCGGGGTGCGAGATTTCTATGTGAAGAAGCAGGTCGGCGACGCTGTCAACAAATTCATACTGTTGAGAGATGGTCACCCGTGGCTCTCCGATGCCGTCCGTCTCGAGCGGCTCTCTGAATTGTTCGCCTACATCTCGGACCTCGACGACTGACAGTGTCAGCGGGAGATCAAGTAGCTTCGATCCCATCGGTATAGAACCCGTCGAGGGTGCCTCGTTCCGCCATGGCCGCATGTTCGGCACGGAACCCAGCCGCCCATGGACGTTCAAAGACCCGTCTCGGCTCTTACCTGCTCCAAGACTTCCACAAATTGCTTTACGTCCGTCAGCAGCCTGCCGGAGCTTAACCATTCATCGTCTCTTCCGTTGCGAATCACACTTTTGGCGAAGCGCAGTTGTCCAAATAGCCTTAGTGACTGAATTTTCGTGTTCTCCTCATTCGGAAAAGCCACAATCGCAGTTCTTTTCCCTTCCACCTTCGGTGCGTTGATCCGCCAATAATCTCCAATCCTATCCTTGCCGTGTTGCGCGAGGACGACAGCGATTAAGAGTCCGGTCTTGCGATACCGCAGTAGCGCCCTAAACCGTCTGCTTTTCCGTACCTGCTCAATTTTGCCGGGAAACGCTTCCAGCAGACATTCGATCAGGTCTCTGCGGACAAGTAGCCTTCGCTGCCTCATTGTGGCTCGGCTGCTCAGTTCTGGCGTGCTGTACCCTAGCCGCTGATAAACATTCAACAGCCCGCCAAATCGCGCATAGTAGGTGCTTGCGCCGGGACAGGTTCGGGATTTGTCGATAATTTTGTTCGACAATTTGCCGTGTTTTGCCAAGAGCGGTTTCAGGCGGTCAAGCATTTGCTCATTACTGAGGTTGTGGGTGAAATTCGCGATTCGAGCCTGCGCCCGCTCGAACAAGTCAGGCGCGACGATCGGCTGAAATGCGTTATGACAAATTGCCCATCGCTCTTTAGGTACTTTGGTCGGGTTCCCAGAAAGGTATTCTGATGTGCGCCCCCAAATCTGCAATCCAAGATATTTGGGATTTCTCAGCACGTTACTGACCGTGCATTCCGTCCAGCAGTGCCCAGTGGTGAACAGAATGCCATCCCGGTTCAAACCACTGGCTATCGCCTGAAGGGTCTTCATTTCGTCCGCGAACTCGCAGAAGATGCGTTCGACAACAGCGACTTCTTCCGGTGCAGCGGGAACCAGAGTCACACGATCATTCGCGATGCCCTTGCGCTCGCCGTACGACAGTAGCTGCTTACGAGCACCGCTCAAATCGAGCAACTGCCTACGGAGTCCGAAGGGCGTATGACCTCCCATTTTGTAGCCCAGACTTGCGAGCCGGAATTGTCCCGCCCTGACCTTAACCGACAATTCGCGGCTGTACTCGCCCGCCATTGTCCGTTTG
>DASRFL010000033.1:0-4559 GCA_035651555.1 Terriglobales bacterium | reverse complement strand
ACTCTTCTCCATTTTCAATGCCGCCCACCATCTAAGAAAGGGCCCTTTTCGTGTCCAAAAAATGGGGTCCACTACACCACTCTTGCCCGCGTGAGGTTCCTTAGCCAGCCGCTTGGACAGCATGTAACGAGCTCACAGCTTCGCCGTCGGCGAGCCCTGAAGCGTCCCTAGAATCAGCTTAGTAGGCTTACGTGACAGGCTGGAAATCGTGTGGCCGGGTGTCTGGTTTCGCGGTTCCCAGGCCACATTAATAGAATCATATCCTAGACCGGTGCAAGAAATTCAGTCTGCGGTAATCCACTGCAACGGGACCTTCGTAATTTGACACAACTTTTCGTCAATAAGATATAGCGACATCCAACTTTTCGGCTTGACAACAACGTAATGGCGTGGCATAATCTGCCACGGATCGTATCCTCCAGGACCAGGGGGCTCTAGCGCGGAACGTGTTCGGGACCAGTAAATTCACGGTCGCCATTGTTTCTCTCGTAGCATCCTCTGTCGCCGCGAACGTTCTGCTGCTGAGGCAAAATTCGCAGCTGAGGCTCACAGTATATCAGCTACATCTTCTGCTCGAGCAATCTGGCCAAGTGCCGATTGGGTTGAGTCTGCCGCCCCTCATAGGCATCGATTCAAGTAATCGCGAACTATCGCTGGACGTTCAGCAGGCTAGAGGCATGGCGCTCTTCGTCTTTGATCCCGGGTGCGGCCCATGTAACGTAAATTGGGCTAACTGGGAAAGCCTGTTGAGCGACGTTCTTAAGGAAGGGCGAAAACCAGTTTTTATTGATCTGATTAGCGATACTGTGGACGCCAAGTTTATCAAGGAACATCGCCTCGAAAAATACCTAGTCCTCAAGCACCTTGCAGATTCGACCAAATTGGCGTATCGATTTCAGGCCACACCTGAAACCGTGTTGCTCAACCGGATGGCAAGGCGGATCGGGCGTGGACGGATATTCTTTCGCCAGCCGATCTCTCCGAATTCAGAACTTTAGTGTACCGAAGAAAATCGTGAGGACATGAACTATTGAGTCTATTGAGGTTCACAAGGAAGCTATTCATGATTCGACCAGTCAGCATTCTTCAGAGAATCGTTCTACTGACCGTACCAGCATTTGTGACTATCGCTTCGATCGTTCAGGTATTTACGCCGCCTGTGGCGAGAGCTACGAATTGCAGCGGGACCTGTACGAGTGTACGAGCACGGCGGAGTGCCCCGACGGGGATGAGTGTTATTGTAATTCTCAGCACGCGTGCGTAGTGAACACTTGATGGCCTCGCCTAGGCGGGCTTGGGAGTTGATTTTAGCCGAGTATCTCTGGCTGTTGCACACCAATGGCCGAGGGTTTGACATCCCAGAAGTATGCGAGTTGCAATTGCGGTTATTTCGTGCGTTGTTGTGGCCGCCGCCGGCCAGCCCTTAGCAAGTGCGACGGCCACCGAGGATCTGAAGCGATATGAGAATTTTGCCGAGGCCGCGCTAGGGGCACCCCCCGAGATTGCTGCCGATTTGCTGATCCAATTAGCCGAGTCCTCTGGGGCGGCCGCCGAAGTGCCTAGGGCACAGCGAGTGCAATGGCTTGAGCAGGCTTTCTCTCTGGCTCCTCAAGCCGCATTCCGTATACCGCAAGTCGTAGCAGGCGGCGAGGCGGATAGAAGTGATAGCAACTCGGGTGCGACTGACATCGCGCTCCGGCGTGGCTTAGACACTTTATCGATTCAAATCAGAGTCGTACGTTGCATGCTATCCCTAGATATCCCGCGAGCTATTGAGATGTTCCAGTCGATTCGCGATGTTCGCATTTCGGCACCTCAGTGTTCTGACAGTTTGGTTTATTTTCCGGGTCCATACTATGACCTAGTTGCCGATCTGTACAGGCGCGGTTTTACCGATACGGAACGAAACGAGCTGAAAGATATCGACTTTCTCAGCTCAATCATAGGAGCTAGTGGTTTGCCATTGGAATTGGGTCCGGCCTCGCGCTTGATACTCTTGACACAGAATACTTCAGCGTTTCGGCGCCTGGTAGCTGTCTACGCCACGCGATTGGAGGAAATACCTAATGACTATCGCGCATTTGCAGCTGCAATGAATTCAGGTCTGCTTGAAGCATTCCAGGCGCTAATTGCAGCCACAAGGGCCGAAGGACTGCCTCGGTTTTCACTCCTCCGTGCAATGCGTTCCTACTTGGTCCGAAATCTTGGCGGCGAAGTCTGCGCTGAAGCGATCAGTTCCCAGGGAGATCGGATAAGGACGAAATACATCCAAACTTTCAACGCGATTCTTCGAGAAGGCGGCGTGGACGATGCCGATATCCACCCCCTCTCGCCGGAAGAAATCAAACCTTCTCACGTTGGAAGTCGCATGCAGGTTTCTGTTTACTGGCGATCCCCGCGCTCGCAGGCCCTGCTCGCTGGTCTCAAGCGTCTTCGCTTTGGTACAACAGAACAGCAAACCGTGAATGCTCAACAGCCTCCGCGAGCAGACGGCCGCGCAGCTTTTCTCACTGTCGAACAGCGTAGTGATCCCGCATGGGAAGCCTCTGTTCAAGAGTTTTTGAACGACGTGTCCGAGTGGAATAGAAATCGGGAAGAACCGGAAGCGGACTCTTTTCATATGATTTCGATTATCAATCAGTCAGTAATCGAATTGATTCCGGCGGGTCGGCCTTTGCGCCGCGATGTTCTTAGCGCTTATCTTATTGTGTTGCAACAATCGCATCTTCGTCGCGATAAACCGCCTGAATGGCTTTCGGAAGCAATGTACTTGATTCAGGCCGGTCGTTTTCCTGACGATGACATTGCATGGCTTCGGAGTGAACTAAGCAGAGTCGCCGATCCCATTCTTTCCTTGTACATGGACGTAGGCCAGTTCAATGCACGTGGAAAGCGCTGATTCGTAAAACGCTCTCTAATGACATTGGCGTACTCCGGTGTGTTGAGTCCTTAAAAACAATCACGCTGCTTATTTTCGCTGCAGCATCCGTTTTATGGAATCGATATCAGTGGCGAGTGGAATTTCGAGTTGCGATCTCCAGGGGCTTCGCCTGGTACGCCGGTCTTTGTGTTCATGCAAAGCGGTGACATTGTGAGTGGAAGCTATATAAGCAAGCGAATGGGAAGCGGCCCCGTTACGGGCATGTTAAAAGGGAATGCGATCGCCTTCGATATTGACACCCGGCGCGGCAGGATGCACCTTGTAGGGGCGGTAACAGATAACGGGCGCGCGATGAAAGGCGTCTACACGCTTGGACGTGGTAACGGTAGTTTCAGTGCTAGTAAGGCCGTTCCAAAATCGGAAAAGTGAGCCGTTCTTAGAGGTGGTCGAGGACTCAATGCTGCTTCCACAAGAATTGCGTTGCGGAGCGGAAGATTTATGCCCGACCGTCTGGAGCAATTGTCAGGCCGGGCTGCGGCCCTTGGCCTCCGAGAGATCTGCGTTTCGATTGGTATGGGAAAAGGTATAGTCACGGAGACAGCAAAGGAGTCCAGATGGGCGGCGGATGAGTTCGACCGCCCGTAGGCTGGAGGATATCGCTGGAAAACGGATAAAGAATGCAGCCAGTTCGTGCCCAAATACCGACAGAGCGCTGGGTCCCGCTCTCTAGGCCCTCGTCGAGCCTGCGGTGGGTGGTGATAGGAGTTTTTATTCTGTCCAACATCCTCAATTTCTTGGATCGTCAGTTACTTGCTGCACAGGCGCCTGCAATCAAGGAGGAGTTTGGTCTTTCGAATGCGCAGTATGGGATGCTCGTCTCGTCCTGGACTTGCCCCCATTTTTGACACAACCAGTTAAGACTCAAAATCCATTCAAAGGAGAATTGAGTCATGGGGTTGTCAAGAAGGACGTACACCAAAGAGTTCAAGCTGGCCGCGGTGCAGCGGATGGAGCAAGGAGTTTCCATCGGCGAAGTGGCGCGGGCGTTGGAAGTGAACCCGAACGTGTTGCACCGCTGGCGGCGTGAGTTTCGGCAGGGACCGGGCAACGCGTTTCCGGGCAACGGGAAGCAGCGCTGGTCCGAGGGCCGGACCGCCGAGCTGGAGCGCAAAATCGGCCAGCAGGCGCTGGAGATCGATTTTTTGAAGGGGTGCTTGCAGCGCATCGAGGAACAGCGGATGCTGCAGGCAGTGACTGGCAATCCGCGGTCTACCGGAAGGTGGAAGAAGAAGTGAAGGCCAACCGCTGGGCCGGGTTTCCCGGTCCGGCTTCTACCGGTTTCAGGATGCTGGGCCGAAGCCGGACCGCGACATGGATCTACGAGATGCGATCCAGCGGATCGCCTTGGAGTGGCCCAGCTACGGCCGGCCACGGATCACCGAGGAACTGCGGCGGCGCGGCTGGCAGGTGAATCCGAAACGGGTGTACCGGTTGATGCGCGAAGACAATCTGCTGTGCGTACGGCGGCGGAAGTTCGTGGTCACCACCGATTCCAACTGACGTGCCCCCCAGTTCCGTCCAACATGGTAACCGAATTTAAGCTCGATTCAATCCGCCGCTTCGCCTTCATATGAGGCCCTCTTCACACGTCCGGATCTGGGTCAAGGCCGTAGCCGGC
>DASRFL010000032.1:0-704061 GCA_035651555.1 Terriglobales bacterium | reverse complement strand
CAGCGCAACATGTGCAGGATCATGGCGCCTTTGTCGGTTGCGAGCGACTGAAATTCAGGCGAGAACAGATCCAGCTTGCCAATTTGCGACATTGGAACGGTGTCATACGAAAGCGCGCCCACCGACATGTCCTTCACCATTTCCTGCAATCCCGCAGCACCGGCGGCGCTTTCCACATAGCGGGCTTCGGAGTATCGAGCGAAACCGTCCTCAAGCCACCAATCGTCTCGCGTCTTCGGGCTTATCGAAACTCCCCACCACTGGTGAGCTATGGCGTTTGCCAAAAGCCGATAGTTTGTGCGTGGCGTAATCCCGCGCGCAGCAAGGGCGACAAATTCCGGAGCCCAGGCGGAGGGAACGGTATCGTCCGGCAGTTCAACCACACGCAGTACGTTCGACGCCGGCGGTCCGTACAGAGTGATGAAGTATGTGTACTCCTTCACTGCCGTCTGCGCGTAAGCGGACGCGAGGTCCTTGTGCGTGGGCTTGAAGTAGACGTGCAGATCAATTCCGGCTTCGTTGCTCGCGTAATCCTCAAACGAACCAGCGACAATTGATCCGGGAAAGCTCGCTTTGTCGTATTTCAAAGAGTACGTTTTGCTTTCGCTGCTCCCAGTTGAAGCTCCTTTTATTGCCGGGGCGGCACCAGGAGTCACCGTGCCACTGCCGATCACCATCATGTGAGCGGGCACGGTCACATTGATCGTTGCACTAAACCGATCGATGCCATATCCGCTCACCGGGAACCAGTCACCGGCATAGAGCAGATAGCAAGTGTCCTCGTTGATCGAAGTCAATTTCAATCCCGGTACGGGAGAATCGTCGCCCGAATCGAGCACGCCTTCGTAGTCGAAGGTGAGCGTGGTTGAGTCATCTTTCGGTACCACTTTGTCGAGGGTCACTCGCACGCTGGAGTCCTGGGGTACGCGGTCAACAACGAGGGTCTTGCCCGCGGCATCCGTCACTTTGCCCAGTCTGAGATCGTTATGCAAGTTGAAAGTTACGACGTTGAGTTCATCGAGAGCAGTGATCTTGACCTTGGCGCGAGCGAAAATCTTATGATCGTGCGGGTTCAGGACTGCGTCGATCTGATAATCATCAACGTGAAACCGGAGGTTTGTGGCTCCCCAAGCCGGCATGCAAAGCAGTAGAGAGGCTAGAACAACAAAGAATGTGAGTTCTCGACGCTGGGGCCGAGCAGCAACGTACATTTCAGGGAGTCTCCTAGGGGCAGCGCTGCGATTACGAATACATCCTTATTCTATGATGAAAACTGATCGGGAAAAGATGCTGTAACTCAGGCACTTGCGGGGTATTCTGCGCTTGTGCGCCTCAATTCGAGGCTCCATGGCTCTGAGAGCTGGTCTGCAACAGTGGAACAATTGCATCCGCGGCTCGTTCAGAGGCATTGCCAGGGATTTCTCCGCGCAACAGTTCTTTAACCGTATGTAGTCCCTTCTGCATTTTTTCTCGTGGGCTTCCGTCGCAAACGATTCGGCTGATTTCTGCGACGACGTTTTCTGCGGTGAAATCCTGCTGCACCAGCTCCGGCACCACTTTCTCTCCAGCGATCAGGTTCACCATCGCGAAATAGGGCACCTTTACTGTCCATCGACCCAGCAAATGCGTGAGCGGAGTTACGCGATAGACCATAACGAAGGGCGTCTCCATCATTGCGGCTTCCACTGTCGCTGTTCCGCTGGCAATGATGCCTACGCGCGAGTGGGCGAGGGCGGGAAGAGCATCGGGAACTAAATGAATGCGAGTCTCCATACCGGCATTGTTGGTGCCTGTAAGCAGAGCCTCGACGAAATTACGATCCAGGGTGGGCGCTACCGGAAGCAGGAACTCGTATTTGTTTCCGAGGAGAGATGCTGCTTGCAGGATAGCAGGCAAATTCATGCGAACTTCTTTTCTGCGGCTTCCCGGCATGAGAGTGATCCACGGCTTAGAAAGATCAAGCCCGTTCCTGGCTGCGTGTTCTTGGCGCGAAATGTCGGGGCGGGGAAGCTCTGCCAGGGGATGTCCGACGAACTCGGCATTGACGCCCCGATCACGATAGAACTTCTCTTCAAAAGGGAAGATTACCAGCGCCTTATCGACATACTTGCGCAAGAGCCGTACCCGTCCCTGTCGCCATGCCCAGAATTGCGGGCAGACGTAGTAAACGACCGGGACACCACGTTTCTTCATTTGGCGCGCAACTCGCCAGTTGAATGCAGGCGAGTCAATGACGATGGCGAGATCCGGCCGCCGCTTGTCTGCTTCAACGATCAGTTTGCGAAATAATCTCCAGATTCTCGGGAGGTGGCTGAGGATTTCGGTGATGCCGACAACTGAGAGATCTTTCGCGTCGACGACAATCTCGCACCCCGCCGCCCGCATTTTCTCGCTGCCGACGCCGAAAAATTCCAAGGGTAGTGTGGCGCGGGCGCCCGTGCCGGCGGAATCGGGTTTTTTGCAGAGCCTCTTGCGCAGAGCCTCCATTAATTGGGCCCCGTACATCTCGCCCGAAGCTTCGCCAGCGGAGATCAGAATTCGCACGCAAGCATTCTAAAAGGGAAGTAGCGCATTACTTTATTTCGAGCTCGTCGATTTCAAACTCAAACTTGCCTGGTTCTTGCGCATGCGCGAAGACCAGACCCGTAATATCGTGACCGTCGGTCTGAAAATCTGAGAGCGGAAACGTGTACTGCTTCCACTCCGGCCCGGAAACGAAAGGCTTGATTCCCGGCATTCCGTCGGCATTACTCTCCGTGGTCACCGCAAGCGCATAGTTGTTCCCGTCGCCCTTCGCCCAGAACGAAATGACTTTCTTGCTCGAAAGATTGGCAGGTTCCTCGGGTGAGCCTCCGGGATTGAACTTGGCTCCGGCCCAAGCGAACTGAGCGCCGGATACTACCTCGCCGGTAACCTGCAGGGCGCCCTTCGATCCATTTGCGCCGCCCTCGATCGCTTTCATCGATGCCGATGATTTTCCGCCAATTTCCTGGTCTGACGTGACCGCCCACGCGCCGTAGTTGGACGAAATTTTAAGATCATCGAAATTGCTAACCAAGCCCGACTCCGATCCTGCCGGGCCAGGTGCAACCGTCGTTTGTCCACCTTGCCCTGAGCCAACTCTAAGAGTCACTTTTTGAGTTTGCACCGAACTTGGGCCGACCAGAATGTCGAATATGCCGGGCTCAACGACCTTGTACATGTCGACGTTTAGCAGGGAAAGTGCATCTGGTGTGACGGTGAATTCGACTGTGCGCTTTTCTCCCGGCTTCAGTGTGATGCGCTGAAATCCTTTAAGCGCCATGACCGGGCGAGTAATCGACGCGACCTGCTGGTGGACGTACATTTGCGCGACTTCATCACCTTCGCGGTCACCGGTGTTGCTTACGTCAACCGTTACTTTGGCTATTCCGCCCGTCTGAATCCCAAGCGGTTCCACGTGCAGGTTGTCGAACTTGAAGGTCGTGTAGCTCAGGCCGTAGCCGAAGGGGAATAATGGCTGACGCGTGCTGAAAGCATAAGTGCGATTGTCCGACGGCTTGTGGTTGTAAAAATCCGGCAGGTCGCCGACCGAGTGCGGGAAAGTGATTGGTAATTTTCCGCCAGGATTCACGTCGCCAAATAACACCTGCGCGGCGGCCGTTCCGCCTTCCTGCCCCAGGTACCATCCTTCAAGAATTGCCGGGACATGTTGCGCGATGTAATTGATGGAGAGCGGCCTGCCATTGATAAGTAAAACTACCGTCGGCGTACCGGTTTCGACTATGGCCTTGACCAGATCATTTTGGGCGCCGAGTAGATCAAGCGA
Source organism: Terriglobales bacterium (assembly GCA_035651555.1). Lineage (GTDB taxonomy): Bacteria > Acidobacteriota > Terriglobia > Terriglobales > Acidobacteriaceae > Gp1-AA145. The sequence continues at coordinate 700,253 of DASRFL010000032.1, read as the reverse complement.
ATCGCGATCCCCCAGGTGCTGCTCTGACCATGCTTCGCGGTTCGTACTTTCGTTCTCTCCAATAACGACGATTGCGACATCGGAATTCTTTGCCGTATCGGCAGCTTGTTTAATATTCTCCTGTTGAGTTCCCGGATCGATCAAGCCAACGTTGTCGTCGAACCATCCGTGCCAGTCCTGATGCTTGTTCGTGAATCGGCAACCTTCGGCGTAGACAACTTTGGCCTTTGAACCCACGCGGTTCTGAATACCTTGGAGGATCGTTACGCCGTGCAGCGGATTCCGGCTGTAGCCACCAAGATGAAGCTGATCGGCATTGGGGCCGATCACTGCAATGGTTTTCAGCTTATTGAGATCAAGCGGTAGCAGGTTCCTGTCGTTCTTCAGCAGAACAATTGTTTCCTGCGCGGCCTTGAGCGCAATCTTGCGATGCTCTGGGCTGTTGGTGAGCTTTTCTGCCGCATCAGGATCAACAAATGGGTCATCGAACAATCCCAGGCGGAATTTTGCGGCAAGAATTCTTGAGACCGCGCGATTGAGCTGCGCTTCGGGGACAACTCCTTCCCGCACCTGTTCGACAAGTGTGCGGTAGACAGAGCCGTCGGAGAGATCATAGTCAACACCTGCAGAAAGCGCCAGGCGCGCCGCGTCGGCTTTGGTTGCCGCCACATGATGCGTCTCGACCAGCATCTGCAACCCATTTCCGTCGGAAGTGACGAAACCGCCGAAGCTCCACTCCTGGCGCAAAACTTTGTCGAGTAACCAATGATTGATGTGCGATGGAATGCCGTCGATTTCGTTGTATGAAGCCATGGCGCTGCCGACATGGCCTTCTTTCACTGCGGCTTCAAAAGGCACAAGAAAAGTTTCGCGAATCACACGTTCCGAATAGTTTCCTGGCGCCGTATTCGTTCCACCTTCCGGTTGTCCGTGCACGGCGAAGTGCTTCATGGTCGCCATCACGTGATCGCGCCCGATGAAGAACTCATCTCCCTGCAAGCCGGTGACTGCCGCCACCGCCATTCGCGAAACGAGATAGGGATCTTCGCCATAGGTTTCTTCCGTGCGTCCCCAGCGCGGGTCGCGTGCCAGATCCAAAACCGGAGTGAAGACTTCGCCAATTCCGGTCGCACCCGCCTCCTGTCCGGCAGCATTGAAAACTTGCTTGACCAGAGTCGGGTCCCATGTGCTCGCCAACCCAATAGCCTGAGGAAAACTCGTGCTGCCGTATTCCATAAATCCGTGCAGGGCTTCGCCCATGAACAATTGCGGAATTCCCAGTCGAGTTTTTTCGCGCTCATAGCGCTGCAGGGCGTTGCGCAAAATAGCGGCGCGCTTTGGAGGAAACTCGATGTCAGGGTCCCACCAGCGGCTCAAGATCGCGGAGGCGCTTTCGTCCGTAAACGTGGCCGTCGGATCAATTACCTGGGCGGTTTGACCCCGGCTAGGAGCGATCTGCCCGACTTTTTCTTCAAGCGTCATGCGGGAGAGCAGGTCGGCAACGCGGTCCTCAACCGCCAGCTTCGGATTGCGATACGCCGGAATCTTATCCGCTGGCTGAGTTTTCTGCTGGGCGAGCGCGGCACAGGCGACCAGAATTGCAAGCGAACAAGAGAAGACGCTTCGGGGCGAAAGCTTCATTTGGGCATAGGCCTCATTGTGGAGTGCAAATAAACAGAGTACGAAAGTATAGATGGTGGGTTCCGGTTCTGGTAAAGAACCGTTTTTCTGCGACGAGACCGAAAATTGCCGTTGGTCGGAAGTGGTTGGCTATTGGCAAGAACTGCGACGATGCTAGCTTTTTAGCCCTGCATCTTCAGCCGCCAGCCGTGAAATCGCAGACCAGTCGAGTTGCTCTCCACCTTCAGCCAACAATCGGAGAAGGCGATCCCGGATCAGGCTGCCCAAAGGCAGCGGTACCCGCAATCCTTCGCCAGCAGCCAGGGCCAGGCGGACATCCTTCAGCCCAAGAGGAGCTACGAAGCCGGCAGGCGTGAATTTCCTGTCAGCGATCAGGCCACCGTAGGTCTTGTAAACCGGAGCCGCGAACAGAGTGGAAGTGAGAAATTCTAGATATTGATGTTGGTCAAGGCGGCCTTTGGCGATCAGCGCCATGGCTTCACTCAGAGCTTCGATGGTCGAGGCGATGAGGAAATTGCCGCTGAGTTTTACCAGGTTCGCGCTCGACGCCTTGTCGCCAAAATGAAACGTCTTCTGTCCGATGGTTTCAAACAACGGCATGCACGCCTGAACAGCGTCCGTGGGACCTGCAGCGACGACGAACAACTTTGCCGCCGCTGCCGCTTCCGGCCGTCCGAAGACCGGAGCAGAGACGAATCGCTGGCCGGCTTTCGCATGCTCGGCTGTGAGCTTCTCCGAGAGGGCAACGCTGATGGTGCTCGATGAAATATGAATCGCACCTTTACCGAGCGCGCCGAGAATGCCGGACTCGCCAAACACTACTTTTTCTAGAGCGCCGTCGTCGGCGAGCATCGTGAACACGACTTCGCCTGTGCAGGCATCAGCGGGCGTGTTCGCCAGGTGTGCACCTTGATCGGTGAGTGGCTTGGCTTTTTCCGCCGTGCGGTTATAAACCGTAACTTCGTGCCCAGCGTTGAGCAGATTGGATGCCATGGGCAAGCCCATATTCCCGAGACCAATGAATCCGACTTTCATGCCGTTTCCTCTTGCAACAGATTAGGTTTCTTTGGATGTTCAGAGGGAGAAGTTAGCCACACGGAATCTGAAACCCCCCCGAGAGACTGACATCTGAAAAAGCTCAACCAGTTGCCGTTCAGACCGCCAGCGATGGGAAACCCGGCTATAAACATTTGGCGAGCTGTTTACGCCAAAGCAGCGTGAATTCCCAACCCTTCGCCGACTGTTCGTAAGGGCTTGTCATAAGTCCAGAGGAGCGTGGCCGGACTGATAAGGACCGACGCGATCAGGTGGACGTCAATCAATCCGAGGCCCAGGGCGTACAAGCGCCGCATCTCGATCAAATGTCTCACCTCATTCATCTCTGCGATTCTCACCTGAGGTAAGTCGTCGAGCAGGGCAAGGGTGCTGTTGCGGTCACGCATCGAACCCAGGGCAAGCTCGGCAATCACGAACGGATGAATGACAACGTCGCCGCGATCCAAAAGACCCCGTAATTGCTTGTTCCCGGAACGCAGATGGTCAACCCAAACTGATGTATCAGCGAGAACCATTTCGACGTGACCTGCGTCGGGGAATATCTTGCAAGCGCGGCATGCTTCCGCCGAGAGCCCCGAGTCTTCTGGCGCTTTCCCGCTCGATGAGGGCTTTCAGTGCTTCCCGAATCAATGCGGCTTTCTCCTCTACGCCAGTAAACTGTTGCGCTTTCCGAACAAGCTCGTCATCCAATGCCAATGTTGTTCTCATAGGCACAATTATAGCATCAATTGATGCCTTATAAAATGCCTTAATGGTTAGATCGCATATGTTGTCAAGCTGCATCTCACAACTTCGTAAACATCTTCACAGCCGTTATGAACTAAGTTTCGAACCTGACCATCCGAAACCTGGGTTGCACCAGATTCGGATGAAATTACGGGCAGGGAAAAAACTGGAATATCGTATACAGGAGTTCTTATTGGGCGGAAGATTCAAAGTGACAGTCGGACAGCAATGTTCGACCTGCGCGAGCAGAGGTCGCGCTTGCCATGTGCTATAATCCGTATTCGCCTGCTTCGTTTTCGAGGCAATGACGTGATCCCCTCTGACGGAGGAGTCCTGATCACGAATCAACAAAATTCGCTGTACTGAACGCGAGGTCATTTCTATGTCTGGCCACTCAAAATGGGCCACAATCAAGCACAAGAAGGGTGCGCTCGACGCCAAGCGCGGCAAAATTTTTACGCGCCTCATCAAGGAAATTTCCATCGCGGCCAAGAATGGCGGCGATCCCGATACCAATCCTCGTTTGCGCACTGCCATTGCCGCAGCCAAAGCCGAAAACATGCCCGCGGACAACATCAAGCGTGCAATCCAGCGCGGCACAGGGGAATTGCCTGGGGTCAATTATGAAGAATTCACGCTCGAAGGTTACGGCCCGGGTGGCGTAGCGATTCTGCTCGACATCAACACCGATAATCGGAATCGCACGGTCAGCGAAATCCGTCACGCGTTCGGAAAAAATGGCGGCAATATGGCCTCAGCAGGCGCGGTAGCGTACATGTTCCACAAAAAGGGCGACATTTCCATCCCGAAATCCGCTGCCAAAGAAGACGATCTAATGAATATCGTGCTGGAATCGGGAGCGGACGATTTGAAGGACGATGGAGAAAACTGGGAAGTAATTACGGAGCCCTCGGCATTCGAAGCTGTGGTTGAGGCGTTGAAGAAAGCTGGAATTCAACCTGCATCGGCCGAAGTCACGATGATCCCAGAAACTTACATCAAGCTCGAAGGCCAGCAGGCCACTCAGATGATCCGCCTGGTGGAATCATTCGAAGAGCATGACGATGTGCAGAACGTGCACGCGAACTTTGATATCGACCAGAAGCTGCTCGAAGAAGTGGCTACGTAACGACCTCGGCTGTCATTCAATCCTGCCCCTATCAAAAGATAGGCCGCGTACGCTGTTGTTCCTGGGAACTAATTTCAAAAGCAACAAATCCAGCCGGTTATTGGCAATATTCTTTTTATCAAGAACTAACATCTGAATGTTAAAGCTGTCCTTGTATACACCCGCCACATCGTTGGGCCATCAGAAATGGCATGGGTAGCCACCTTGTCAGTTCGCGTCCTTACACCTATCCTCGGGCCGTTGGCGCCAAATCCACCTCATCCAAAATTGAGCATGAACCCTGGTTCAAACACCTGGTCAAGAAAGCAGCAAGAAGGTTCAAGAGCAATCCTTTATTGTTTACCGCCATGGTCCGTAGTTTTCGCGTTTTGCAGCGACTAGGGATCAATGTGACTCCGAATCATTTCTATTGGCCGGTGCCTGACATTCGGGAACTCGCGAACCGCGACTGGGCGATCTACCCAATGCCTCCGGGCTGCAATCTCCGTTTAAGTGAGCAGATTCGGTTAGCGCGGCTATTCGCGGAACGCTATGTTCCCGAGCTTGAGTGGAGTAACGAACCCGCAGCTCATTCCTACCACTATCAAAACGGCTACTTCGAATCCTGTGATGCCGAGGTCGCCTATGCGATGGTTCGACACTGGAAGCCGCAAAGAATTATCGAGATTGGATCAGGCTATAGCAGTCGGATCATTGGCCAGGCGCTGCACGCAAATCGTACTCGCGACGGTGTCTTGGGTGAGCTGACAACGATAGATCCCCATCCGGAGCGTCTGCCGCGGAACGACGGCTGGCCTTCTGTCACGGTTGTTCCGAGAAGAGTTCAGGATCTGGATCTTGGATTGTTCAGATCACTGGGAGCAAACGACATTCTCTTTATCGACTCCAGTCATGTGGTTTCTATCGGGAGCGATGTTGTTTGCGAATACCTGCAGATCTTGCCACAGCTCAATCCGGGAGTTGTGGTTCATGTGCACGACGTCTTTCTGCCTTCCGACTACCCGAGGCCTGCGGTGCTTGACAAGCTTTGTTTCTGGTCGGAACAGTATCTGTTGCAGGCTTTCCTCGCCTATAACCGCGAATTTGAGGTGCTTTGGTCAGCCAGTGCAATGGAATTTTCCCACTCCGACGTGCTCGAGCTTTGCTTTCCGAACTGGCGTAACAGCTACATCCATATGCCGCCGTCAACGCGGCAATTTATTCCTTCTCGTGATGGCAAACGCGTCTGGCCAGCGAGTTTCTGGATGCGGCGATCACCCCATTGAAGCCGCACTGCCAACGATCTCTGCGGAAATTGAGCAACTATCAATCGTGCGCCGGTGTCAAGATGTCATTGCGGTTAAATGACGAAACATTTCAACATTCGTGTGCATAATATTGTGGAAATCATCGCAAGAAGCTGCTTAAGGCCTTTGTTAATAAAAATTTATACAGGTTGCACACAAGAGGGTGCGCTTCAGAAACTTTCACCGGCATGAAAGCATCCACGCCCAAGTTGCGCCTCGACAAATTGCTGGTTGATAGGGGACTAGTTCCTTCGCGTGAGCGTGCCCAAGCACTGATTCTTGCTGGCAAGGTGCTCATTGACGGCCAAAAGATCGAGAAGGCTGGAGCTCCTGTGGAAGCGGGCAGCGAAATTCGCCTACTCAGCGAGGACCTGAAGTATGTGAGCCGGGGCGGACTCAAGCTGGAGCGTGCGCTCGCGTACTGGAACATCGACGTAAGCGGCAAAGTCTGCGTCGACGTGGGTACGTCAACGGGAGGCTTTACCGATTGCCTGCTTCAGCATGGCGCGGCCAAGGTGATCGCGATTGACACCGGTCACGGCCAGATCGCCTTTCGGCTTCGGGGTGATCCCCGAGTACGGCTGCTTGAGAAGACCAATGCTCGCTATCTGAGTCGCGAAAAGCTGGGTGAGACCGCGGCCTTTATCGCGGTGGACGTCTCATTCATCTCAGCAACCCTGGTGGTTCCTGCGATTGTCTCGGCAGCCTTTTCACAACAAGCAAGTGCTCAAGGAAAAGGAATGGTCGTACTCATCAAACCTCAATTCGAGGCTGGCAGAGGGCACGTAGGCAAAGGCGGCATTGTTCGCGATGCTGCAGCCCAGTTTGAAGCGGTAGAGAAAGTGAAGACGGCTGTGCAGCAGTTGAAGCCGGCATCGGTCGATGTGATCGATTCCCCGATTCTCGGCGCGGAGGGAAACCGCGAATTTCTGCTGCATGCAATTTTTTGAAGTTCAAAAGGCAATAGCCACGAAAGGCGCGGAGGTACACGAAGGAAACCTGGTCGACGAAGAAGCTTACCAACAAAGGAAAACTGGCTATTCCGATCAAGAGCCTTCGTGGTACTTCGTGCCCTTCGTGGTTGAATGGGTTTTCCGCCCATCTCCTTCGCACCATTTCTGTACAATTCTTTCTTCAACATGCCCAAATCCACTTCTGCAACCAAAGCAGTCGGAATCGTTTCCAAGCCGAACAAGCCCGAAGTTGCGCAAATTCTTCCCGAACTGACCCGCTGGCTCGGTGATCACGGGTACAACTTTGTCGTCGATCCAGAGACTGCAGTCCACGTAACGGGTGCGGAAACCGTGCCGCGCGCTGAGATGGCGACGCGAAACCTGGAATTCGTTATTGTCCTCGGTGGCGACGGTACGCTACTTTCTGCCGCGCGAGCGGTAGCACGGGCGGGCATTCCGGTTGTGGGCGTAAACCTGGGGGCGCTTGGTTTCCTGACTGAAGTCCCGCTCGAGGAGCTTTACCCCACACTCGACACGATCGCGAAGGGATCGTGTGAAATCGACTCGCGCTCCATGGTGCATTGTGAGGTAAGCCGAGGAGGCGCGCCTGTCGCCACTTTCGACGCACTGAATGACATCGTCGTTGGGAAGGGAACCATTGCCCGTCTGAACCACTGCGATGTTTATATCGACAAGGTGTTCGTTTCTCGCTACCAGGCAGACAGCCTGATCGTTTCAACGCCGACTGGATCGACAGCCTACTCGCTGGCAGCTGGTGGGCCGATACTGATGCCGGACGTGCAGAGTTTTGTGATCACTCCGGTTTCCGCCCATTCTCTTACGCACCGGCCACTGGTGATTCGCGATACATCCCGCGTCGAAATCGTGGTGATGACCGGCAGCGACGAAGCTTACCTCAGCATCGACGGCCAGGCAGGCATGCCGGTATTCGATGGCGATCGGATTTGTTGTCGAAAATCGGACTACAAGGTGAAGCTGCTGCACACCCGAGGAACGTTCTTCGAAGTGCTGAGCAGCAAAATGAAGTGGGGGCAGCGCTAACCGGAGCGCCGTTGTGTCACTTTCATCGTCTCCGCACGCAACAGGTCCGCAATTGTCTCTCGCCGTCGGATCAGGTTTGCGGACTTTCCATCGATCATCACCTCTGCCGCGCGCGGTCGAGTATTGTAATTAGAAGCCAGGGTCATGCCGTATGCACCGGCATCCAGAATCGCCAGCAGATCGCTTTCAATGGTTGAAGCTAAGCCGCGGTCGCGTGCGAAAAAATCTCCCGATTCGCAAACCGGACCAACAACATCGACGGGTTCCTGGGCTGCTTTGCGGTCATTCACGGGGACAATCTGATGTTCGGCCTGATAAAGCGATGGCCGGATCAGGTCGTTCATTGCGGCGTCGACGATGACAAATTTCTTTCCGCCGTTTTCCTTGCGATATAAAACGCGGGTGAGCAAGACCCCGGCCGGTCCCACGATGGAACGGCCTGGTTCAAGTAGCACTTTAACGTTTAATCCTTCCAAGGGCCTCGCTATGGCTCGCGCATATTCCGAGACCGTAGTTGCGAAATCCTGTTGGCCGTTGTAGTCGATGCCTAATCCGCCTCCAGCGTCGACGTACTCGATTTTGTGTCCGTCACGACGGAGCTGATTTACCAGGTTTGCAACGCGCTCCATTGCTGCCCCGAATGGCGCGAAATTAGTGATCTGCGAGCCGATGTGAACGCTTACACCAGCAACTCGCAGAAATTTCTTGCTAGCGGCCCGCGCATACAGATCGCGTACTTCGTCGATGGGCACGCCAAATTTATGTTTTCGCAATCCGGTTGAAATGTAGGGATGGGTCTCCGCCGGCACATCGGGGTTTACACGAAACGCGATCGCCGCGGTTCGCTTGAGCCTGGCCGCACAACCAGCCACAACTTCGAGTTCCGATTCGCTCTCGAGATTGAAAAGCAGAATGCCGGCTTTGATCGCCTTAGTAATCTCATCCGGCGTTTTCCCGACACCCGAAAATACGACTTTTTTCGCGGAACGCCGATCAACATGCAACACCCGTTCCAGTTCGCCGCCGGAGACCACATCGAAGCCGCATCCCGCCTTCCCAAGCAGTCGCAAAACGCTGAGATTTGAGTTGGCCTTTACCGAATAGCAGATCGCATGATCGACTTCGCGAAATGCTTTCTGGAACGCGCTTACGCGTTCCCGAATAGCCTTTGCGGAATAAACATAAAGTGGCGTTCCAAATTTTTCGGCCAGCGTTGGCAGAGTTACACTCTCGCAGCACAGAACGGAGTCTTGCGATTTCCGGGAACGATAGGTAAATCCAGGAGGGCGCTCAGAGGTGTGGTTCACGTGCGCTCAGTCGGACTCCCTTTCACTTTGATTGCAACCACAGTCTGATCATCGAAGGCGGCAACCCCGGCCGCGTGTTCCGACGCAGCCTTAAAGATTGACTTCACCATTGATTCGGCTGACTGGCTGGAGCATTCGGCGACAATTTTCTCCAGGCGCGTACGCCCAAACAGATCGCCCTTGCGGCTGGTCGCATCGAGAATGCCGTCACTGAAGAACACGAAAACATCATCTGGCTCGGCCTGAAAGGTGATCTCGTCATATTCAGCATCTTCGAACAGACCGAGCGGCAGGCCGGTAGCCTCAATCATCTGTACTATGCCATCGCGGCAGTAGACAGGGCGCGGCAGCCCCGAATTGGCGACTTGCAGAGTGCGGTTCGCATCATCCCACACGCAGTAGATCAGCGACACGAACTGAGCGTCGATGCGACGCTCTGCCAAAGAATAATTCACTGCAGCCAACATCTCCGCCGGCGCAGGCTCCATGGGCGCGTGCGAGCGCAGAATTCCATTGACCAAAGCTGCGTAGATCGCCGCTGGTGCGCCTTTACCACTGACATCACCGATAACCAGACCGAGGCGCGACTGAGAGTAGCTCAGGAAGTCATACAGATCGCCGCCGATCGTTCTGGCGGGAACAAACTTCGCCGCGATTTCAAGGTTGGGTAATTTGGGCCGCGACTGCGGCAATAATCGCATCTGCAGCTCGCGCGCCATCTTTAAGTCGCGTTCCAGGCGGTTTTCCTGCCGGGCGATCTGTTCGTAGAGGCGGGCGTTCTCGATGGCAATCGCGATTTGAGCCGCCAGAGTGGTAATGGTCCGCTGATGGTCTTCGGTGAAAAATCCGCGCTTCGTATGCTCAAGATCGAGCACGCCGATCACTTTATCGTTATAGATCAGCGGAACTGCCAACTCGGAACGCGTCTCGGGATTGGTTTCGATGTATCGCGGGTCCTTCTTTACGTCCCCAACCAGGACTGCTTTGCGTTCCTCCACTGCCGCGCCAACGACGCCCTTGCCGATAGGAATATCGTGCTTGAGTTGAATATTTTCTTTGAATCGCAGCGAAAACCGGTGTTGCAAAATCTCTCCGGCGGCATCAAGCAACAAAATGCTGAACATCTGGAAGTCGATCAGCCGGTTAAGCAACTCGCCGATTCTTTTCAAGAGCTCGTCAAGGTTCAGAATGGATGTCAGTTCGCGTGCTATCTCGTTCAGAAGAAGCAGAGTCTTTGCCTGCTTATTGGTACGCGTGTAGAGGCGGGCATTTTCGATTCCGACCGCCATGCGTGAGGCAATCAGCGTCAGCAGGCGTTTGTGTTCTTCTGTGAAGTGGCTGGGCTGCGGCGACTCGATATCTAAGACACCGATCACCCGGTTCTTGATGATGAGTGGAACCGCCAACTCGGAGCGCACACCGGGTACTGCCGAGATGTAACGCGGATCGAGCTCGACGTCATCGACCAGAACTGCTTCTGCCTTCTGCGCTGCGACTCCGGTTACGCCTTCTCCAACTTTCACGCGAATTCGTTCCGCCACTTCGCGGGAATGCCCGACGCTAAAGCGGAAGTAGAGTTCCTGGGTCTTTTCGTTCAGCAGAAGAATGCCGAAAATCTCGTAGTCAATGACTTTGCGGACCAGTTCCGCCACCCGGCGCAGGGTTGTGTCGAGATCGAGAGTGGTATTGACCACATCTGCCACTTCCAGCAGCAAAGGCTCGATTCCGGATTGTGTTTCAACTTGAACGGCGGCCATTTTCACTTATTCAATGATAGCAGCCAGAGCTGGCTATCTCGCTTGGCAGGAAGGCCGATGTTGTGGATTTTCAGTCAATTACCGTTGGCGGCGATGGTGCTGGGCAGCACGCAAACATCGGGTAAATTGCGGTAGCGTTCGGCGAAGTCGAGCCCGTAGCCGACCACGAACTCATCGGGAATTTCGAATCCGATGTAGTCGACATCAACGGGAGATTTCCTTCGCGAGGGCTTATCCAAAAGGACAGCTACGCGAAAACTCTTCGGTTGATGTCCGAGGAGAAGGCGCCTTAGGAAGGTGAGAGTTAGGCCGGTATCCAGGATGTCCTCAACGAGAATTACGTTTTTTCCGCGCAGAGATTGGTCGACGTCTTTGGTCAGGCGTACTTCGCCGGTTGAATCCCAGGCGCGGCGGAGTTCCTGTGTAGGGCTCGGCCGGTTACCGTAGCTTGAGACGGCGATGAATTCAAAGGTGGCATCTACCTGGACTTGCCGGACGAGGTCGCTTAGAAAAATTGCGGCGCCTTTGAGTACGCCGACAAAGATTACGGGCTCGCCCTTCGCGTCCTCCGTGATCTGCCGCCCAATTTGCGCAACCCTCTCCGCAATCTTCTGCCGCGAAAGCAGCACCTTGAGTTCACCCATGGGCAAACATCTTACGCTATGGAACGTGCGTTGAAGCCGGCGGTTTCTGGCGACTAGAATGTGGATTCATTCTTATTGAGAAAGAAGCTGGCATGAAATTGAACGGACTCAAGCTCACCTGGCTCGGACACGCAACCTTCCGTATTCAAACGCCTAAAGGAAAAATAATTTTGATCGATCCCTGGGTAATGGGAAACCCGGCGTGCCCGGCAAACGAAAAAAATGTGAGGTCCGTAGACGTGTTGTTATGCACTCACGGGCACGGTGATCACATCGGTGACGCGGTTGAGATTGCGAAGAAACACAATCCAAAAGTTGTAGGTATCCCTGAACTTTGCGGCTGGCTCGGCAAAAAGGGCGTCAAGAATCTTGCCGAAATGAACAAGGGTGGGACCCAGCAGGTGGAAGATGTGAAAATCACCATGGTGCATGCGGACCATTCGTGCGGAATTCAAGATGGCGATCAGCTTATTTATGGCGGGGAAGCTTGCGGTTACGTGCTTGAGTTCGACAACGGCGTCAAGATCTACCACGCCGGCGATACCAATGTTTTCGGAGACATGGCGATCATTCGCGATTTGTATGCACCCGATATTGCCATGTTGCCCATTGGCGATCATTACACAATGGGCCCGCGCGAAGCTGCTTATGCATGCAATCTGCTGAAGTCGAATACGGTTGTTCCGATGCATTTCGCTACATTCCCCGTCCTGACCGGCAGGCCAGCCGATTTGAGCAAGTTGGTGCACGGAGTCAAAGTCGTGGAGATGAAACCCGGGGAAACAGTATCCTGATCGCTAATTCAGACAAGTGAGGCAAGAAAGAAGATGGCCCAAGCTGGAGAAAAGCCCCGTTGGCGAATGGAGGGAATCACGGTTCCTCAGGTTGAAGACTACCTGTATTCGCTCCTGCCGGCGCGCGACGCTGTGCTTAGCGAAATGGAAGATAAAGCTGCGGAGCGCAATATCCCAATTGTCGGTCCGGCAGTCGGCCGCATTTTGCATCAGTTGGCAATCATCTCCGGTGCAAAGACTGTTTTCGAAATGGGCTCTGCAATCGGATATTCGACCATCTGGTGGGCTCGCGCGCTGGGGAGTGGCGGGAAGGTCTTCTATACCGACGGGGATAGCAAGAATGCGGAGGAAGCACGGGGTTACTTTGATCGTGCCAGCGTTGCGGATCGAATCACGATAAAAGTTGGCGACGCGCTGGAACTGCTGTCGGAGCAGACCCAATCTTTCGATATCATTTTTTGCGACATCGACAAGGAAGATTATCCCCGCGCGCTGCGTGTTGCGCTGCCAAGGCTACGTAAAGGCGGGCTATTTGTAGCCGACAACACCTTGTGGAGCGGCAGAGTTGCCGACGCGAAGAATAACGAAGCCTCCACAAAAGCAATCCTCGAGTTCAATCGCCTGCTATATGCCACGCCAGATTTATACACGACCATTCTCCCCGTGCGAGACGGAGTTGCGGTCGCGGCCAAACTCTAACGGTGGCAAGACGATGAATGTGTTTGCGGCGGTGGATCTTTGAGGCAATAAGATACCTACGTCGAAAATGTAGTCTTCAAGTACCACGATTTAGGCGTCGGCGAGTGGGGACCGGTCGGGCCGCCAGGTGAACATAAAAGAGTTCCACACCACGAAGGCTATGTATGACCAGAAGAAGCTGCTCATGCAGCACGGCGACATGGCCGGTACGTGGACGGCAGAACAGAAAAAGATGATTGAAGCTGGGGAATGAAGCCAGAGTAAGTTCAAAATCACGGGTGCCTTGAAATTAGGGCACCCGATGCACTCATTCAGAGTAGCTGCAGTTCTGGAAAATCTCTTGAATACCGCTCGCGGTCAAATGTGAGTAAGCGATCTGCTCGCACCATTGCATGAGACCCAATTAGAAAGTCGACCAGCAACCGCTTGGGGTGTCCTCCGCTGGAACGCCTTCGGCGATTCGCATATCGCGCGAAACGGATTCCTGCTTCTCGCCATACTTTTTCAGTAATCTCGAATTCGATCGCCACACCTGTCTCTTGGAGACATTCTTCGACAAAATCCGCCGACACCCTGGGATGGGCAAGCAGTTCAGCGTATACCGGAGCACAAATCAGAAGGGCATTCCCGTGACGCACAGCATCAAGTCGAGAAGACGCAAATGACGCTGCGGGCTCTGCTGACCAAAGCGCGGACATGACGTTGGAATCGAGGGCGATCCTCAACTGTCGTCCTCATCATCCCGCAGATCAGCGAGCCAGCGGTTCACGGATCGGATATCACTGCCCAGTCCCTTGAACATGCCCTTGTAGCGATCAAATGGATTCTCGATGTTCTGCGCGCGACGGATCACCACGTCCGTGCCGTGTTCAGAGAATTCCACCCGGTCCCCGGATCTTAGGCCGAGTTTTTTCCGGATTCCGAGGGGAATCGTGACTTGCCCTTTGCTGGTTATTTTTGGACTAAAGGTCATGGTATTACTTTGTCACGCAAGTAATACCCTATCACACCTGGGATGAGCATCTCAAACAGATTTGACAGGCAGTTCGGCGACGTCCTCCACCAGCCCGACTTCTTTTTGCAGAAAGGGCTCAGCGTAAGTGACGCCAGCGAGCATTCCGTAGTATCGGGCCATGGCTTCGATGCGGGAACGGATTTCGGCGCGGGCAGGAAAGATCTCCTTGCCGGCTTCCTGATCGCTGAATTGCGATTTGTATGCCATAAGCGATTCGAAGCGGGCTTCGAATTGGTCTGTGATGTCGACCACAAAGGTGGGACGAATGTCGTAATACAGCGTCGCGTAGATGATTTTGTAAGGACGATGTGGCGCGGGCCGCTCGCCCGCGTTTGCTCTTACCTGTTGTTTCTCTCCAGCCATTACGCTGGCTACCGCCGATGCAACCTGGCTGAATGCCGATTGGTGAGTGCTGAGTGCTCGTTCCACATCAAGTTTTGCCAGGCCGGCGAGAAAACACGCCTCGTAGCCGAGTTGTGATGCTGTGTAGTGGTCCGGATGCCGGCCTTTCCAGTAGGGAAGAATCACCACCCTCGGCCGCGTCTGGCGGATTACGCGCGCAACCTTCAGCCGATTTTCCCAGGTGTTCTCAACTCGTCCGTCGGGAATATCAAGAGCTTCGCGCCAGGAGACGCGCAGAATTCTTGCCGCGTCGGTGGCTTCGCGTTCGCGGTCTTCGGCGTTTCCTCGCGTTCCCATTTCGCCGCGCGTCAGGTCGAGAATGCCCGTGGTGCGGCCCTTCTGTGCCATTTTCAATAGCGTTCCGCCGCAGGTTTGTTCCACGTCGTCGCGGTGCGCCGCGATGGCGAGGATGTCTAAGCCATTTTTGATCAATTCCATAAGTGTTCAGTACCAGTTACGCGCGTGAAGACCCGACCAGGCGGTTTGCAAGCGCCAGGCCTTCAGAAACACTCCTGGCTGTACCATCCGCCGCCAGGCTCTTCCAAAGTTGTGAGTCAGAGTTGAGAGCGGCGCCGCCGGCAATAACAAAAGGTGTTTGCTCAAGTGGAAGTGACTTAATCTTTAGGCTTAGTTCTCTGGCTTTGGCGAGATTCAATGGAACCGCTATGGAAATTGCGACCAGGTCAGGCGCCGATTCCCGCACGTGTTTCAAAATATCAACCGTGGGGCATTTCGGTCCGATGTAGGCGACCTTCCAACCGTCCGATTCGAGAAGCTCGGAGAACATCTTTAGGCCGATACAGTGTTCCTCTCCACCCGCGCATACCGTGACGGCTTTTACGCTTCGTGGAACACCTTTGTACCGTTGTTGTAGCCGGGCGAGGAAGAGATCAGTTGCAGCCGTGCAATAGTGTTCTTGCAAAACACTGATCTTGTTCTCCTGCCACAGCCGCCCGACTTCCTGTTGCACGGGGTAGATAACTTGTTCCAGAAAAAGCGCAAGGCTAAGACCTTTCTCAAGGGCGCTCATGGCGACTGAAAACGCAGTCTCACGATCAAGGATCAGCAATGAATTCAGATAGGAATTTGCGATCGCTGCGCAGGGATTGTCGTCATGCATGAAGCTTGGCAAGGTAGTCGGCTGCGAAGGGAGAAGATCGCATGCGGCACTGATAAACCGCAAATAAATGCCACGAAACTTCGCGGGACATTTTGACCGAATCAGGTCACCGATGGTGTGTAAATTCCAGAGTAGGTCATCGGCGGCGACGCCGCGGGCACTAAGCATCACCTTCGCCCAGCCCGTGTAGTCAGTGAACATCTTTTCTGAATTGCTAGCCACCGCTTCCGCGAGATAGTGAAGGTGATACGCAGTGTCCAGCTTGCATTTTTCCTGACCTATCTTCCCATACTTCTTATTGAGTTCAGGATGACGCGAGAATATCTTGTGGGTGACCTGTTCTGAGAGGGAATCAATGTTGCGGTCGAGCCATTCACTAGCGGTTAAAGAAGGTATATGGCTGATCTTCTTACGAGGCGACATGTTCAAGAAAGCTTAAACGAACACTCTTGGGTACCAGTTTCAAACCCTTCGGGATGCCCGCATGGGAGTCCCGGTAAAGATGGCTTCGATGCCATTGCTCGAAGTGCTCGCGAGCAGTCCAGTAGGTTATGAGCCATATCTCCTTAGGATTCTCCTCCGGGCTTAGAACATCAAGGCGGACGAAACCAGGAAAAGAATCGACATGATGCGGTCGCTCACGGAACGCCGCCTTGACCGCCAAGTCCATATCGTTTGCTATAACGAACCTGCTTAAGGCAGCGAACATCGGCTGAATTATACGCCAGAATTTTGCGGGAACCTGCGTGAGACCGATGGGTGGGTCGCCCACTTTTTTGCCGGATGAAGTATGCCCAATGCTGGATGCTACTCCAGATTTCCTTGCTCGATCACCACATTTTCCCGGACTACAAGGCGGTGCGCAGCCATTTCTTTCAGCTTGGGAAGAACACGGCTGACGTGCTCGTCGGTATCAACGAAGATGATGATGACGGGCAGTTTGCCGCCGGCATCGACCAGGTGGCTGGTTTTTACGCGTTGCCGTCCTAGAAATCCTGCCACAGCATGCAGCACACAGGCGGCAAAAACATTTTCCCCGCGCAGGTAATTCAAAACGGCGAGATGCAACGGTTTGCCTTGCCACTTGTCCGATTCATTTAAATACATTGTGACCTGGACTGCCATGCGTTCAGGCATTTTACAGCACCCTTGCGAGCGCCATTCCGGCGAGAGCGGCGCCGAGGCAGAGCAAATTGTTTGACAGGAAGTTTGTGAAAAGCAAAGCCCACTGGCCCTGTTCGAAGTACGCCATGGTTTCGTATGCAAAACTGGAGAAAGTGGTGAAGGCGCCGCAGAAGCCGACCACGATCAGCAATCGCCAACGCGGGTCGAGGAGCACGCGCTCGGTGCTCCAGATCATGAAGAAGCCGACGATGAAGCTGCCCGCGACATTGATGAACAACGTACCGTATGGAAAAACCGGGCCAAGTATTTTCGCGGCGAAGCGGCTGATAATCCAGCGGGCATTCGCGCCGAAAACTGCGCCGATTGAGATTACAAGTAGATCGTTCAGGGTGCGCACGGGATGCTCCTTACCATGAGGTAGGAGTTATCAGCGCGCATAAGTCTGGTTGCGGGCGGTTATGGCGAACTCCATCGCCGTGTCTTTGTTGTATCACAAGCAGTCGTCGAGCTGAAAGTGTGGCTGTTACGAACGGATGTACTCGTCGCGGAGGATTGCATAGATCTCGACATCCATAAACTTGCCCGACTTCATCACCGATTGCCGCGCACAGCCTTCATACTTCATCCCCAGTTTTAGAATCACGGCGCGTGAGGCCTCGTTCCCGCGGAAGTATCCGGCAAAGATACGATTCAGTTTCAGGACTTCAAAACCGTGGCGCAGGACTTCGCGTGCAGCCTCGGTCGCATATCCGTTGCCCCAGTACGGCACGCCGATCCATAGCCGAGCTCGGCGCGCTGGTGCTCCATCTGCGGATGGAGTCCAATTCCGCCGATCAGGCGACCGTCGCTGCGAAGCCGAATTCCGAGACGCAATTCGTTCTCCTTCGGTGCCATGGCAAGGTATTCGCGCGCATGCTTTTCTTCATAAGGATGTGGAATGCGAAGAGTCGTTGCTGCAACTTCCGGCGCGCTTATGAGAGGCACGAGCTCAGGAATATCGGATTCCGCGAATTCGCGAAGAACCAAACGTGACGTTTCGAGATGGTGCGGCATGCCTCTGTGGAGCTCCTGTGTGCTCTATGTAGTCTGGTTAAAAACCTTCACCAGGAGAGAACACAGAGGAACAATATTGTGTAGGTTAACTAGACTTTTGCTTCCGGCACCGCAACTTCGTCCCTCATTTTGTAGGCGTTCGCTATGTACTGCAGCACCATGCGTTGGGTATTGAAGAAAGAACCGTTGAGTGCAATCGAGAACCGCATGATTTCCGTGTACCGATTTGGCCGTCCGTAAAACATGGGTACGATTTCGCGCTCGAGCTTGTCGTATAGATTTCCGAGTTCGAGGGCTTGGTCTTCGGCGATTTCATTGTTGCCGATGGACCAGCCGGTCACGCCTTCGATGTGTCCTTCAGCCCACCATCCATCGACGACGCTGAAGCTGGGCACGCCATTGAGCGCGGCCTTCATCCCGCTGGTCCCGGAGGCTTCCTGCGGCCGCATCGGGTTGTTGAGCCAAAGATCGACACCGGAAGTAATGAGCCTTCCCCACCGCATGTCGTAATTTTCCACGTAAACGGTGCGAATCACATCCGCAAGCGAGCTCGCTCCGCCCACGACACGGCGAATCAGATTCTTGCCGCCCTCATCGTGTGGATGGGCTTTGCCCCCATATACAAGCTGAATCGGTCCAACTTCGCGGGCAATTCGCCGCAGGCGCTCGGGATCCTGAAAGAGCAGATCGGCGCGCTTGTAGGTGCTGGCCCGGCGTGCAAAACCGATGGTCAGGCGCTTCGGGTCGAGCTGAACTCCAAAGGCGCGGTGGATCTCAGTAAACAACTCTGCCTTTGCTTCAGCATGCGCTTCACGAATTGCCGGAAGAGGAATGCTGATTGCATAGCGCAAATAGTTGTTGTCGGTTCGCCAGCTGGGAATGTATGAATCGAAAAGTTCAGCAAAGGCAGGCGATGTCCAGGTGATCGCGTGAACACCATTGGTGATGGCGCTGATCTCGTAGCTGGGAAACATTCCACGGGAAACTTCGCCGTGGCGCATGGCAACCCCATTGACGTAGCCGGAAAAGCGCAAAGCGAGGTATGTCATGTTGAGGGCGTCGCCCTCCCACGCCTCAGCCTCGTCGAGCAATCCGAGTTGTTCGCGCCCGAGTACCTGTGAAACCAGGCTGCGCGGAAACTGATCGTGTCCCGCAGGAACCGGAGTGTGCGTGGTAAAAATGCACATGTTGCGCACGCCGTCGATGTCGAGCTGCTTCAGGCGTCCGGCAAAACTCTGCTCCAGTCGCCGCTCCAATAGACCGAGAGACAGCAGCGCCGAGTGACCTTCATTCATGTGGTAGGTTTCGATCTGGCCGGCGTAGAGCCGCTGCAACAACTGAAAGCCACCCAAACCCAGAATAATTTCCTGCGCCAGGCGATAACGTTGGTCTCCGCCGTAGAGGCAGTCGGTCAGTTTGCGGTCGTATTCGGTGTTCTCCGGTAAATCGGTGTCGAGCAGGTAAACCGGGACCGTCTCGCCGGTGATCCCGGTGATCGTGTACCTCCACGCGCGAATTGAAACCGGCCGGCCCTCGATTTCGACAGTTGCCCGGGGACCGACGGCAGCGAGTTGATTCTCCGGGTCCCATTCCTGCGGTTGCTCGAACTGGTTCCCAGAGGGGTCGAGAATCTGACGAAAATACCCTTTGCGATAGGCGAGCGTGACCGCGACCACCGGGGTTCCCAGGTCGGCAGCCGACCGAAGCGTATCCCCCGCGAGAATGCCAAGGCCGCCGGAATACGTTGGGATGTCCGGCTCGAGCGCGATTTCCATCGAGAAGTACGCAATGCGCGGATAAACTGTTCTCTTCATCTACCCTTTAAGTGCGAGGTGCAAGATTAAGGTGTGGGAATGCTGACAGCCTCTGCATCGCAGTATAGCGTTAAGGTGCTGGTAAGTTCCAGATATCGGCAAGACTTGTTTTTTTCTTAAGTAATTCACCTGAAGAAAGTTAATTGCGACCTTCTCGAAAGTAACGCCACTGAGTTGGGAAGGTCAGCTTTCGCGCTCGACCAGAAACTGCGCCAGATTTTGCAGTGTTTCCGCGCTCGAACCCAATCCTTGAATCGCTGAACTCGCTTCATGCAGCAGACTTCGAGCTTTTTCACGGGATTGCTCGAGACCAAAAAGCGCCGGATAGGTGGCTTTTTCTGAAGCAGCATCTTTGCCGGCAGTTTTACCCAGCTGTTCCGATGTTTTGGTCACATCCAGCACATCGTCAACAATCTGGAACGCAAGGCCGATCGCTCGACCGAAACATCGCAAATCTTCAACCTGCGCCTGACTCGCATTTGCATAAACGCCGCCGCTGACCACGCAGGCCGTGATTAAAGCCGCGGTTTTTGAAAGGTGAATGTATTCAAGAGTTGCAGCATCGGGTTTTGTGTGTTCTGCTTCGAGATCGACCACCTGCCCACCAATCATTCCGTTCACGGTTCCGGTGTCGCGCGCAATTTCTCCAATAATTCTTACCCGCGATTCAGCCGGACATCGCAAATGCGAGAGGACTTCGTAAGCTTGTGTCTGTAAGGCATCTCCCGCCAGAATCGCGATAGCTTCGCCGAAAACTTTGTGGCAAGTGGGGCGTCCGCGTCGCAGGTCATCATTGTCGAGGGCGGGAAGATCGTCGTGAATCAGAGAATACGTGTGCAGCATTTCGAGAGCTGCGCCGAGTTCTTCAACTCCGCCGGGAAGGGATCCGCTCACGGCACGAGCCGCCTCCATACACAAGATCGGGCGAATACGCTTCCCGCCTGCAAACACACTGTGCCGCATCGCGTGGTGAATCGATTCTGGACGCTTGTTCGCTGGCGGGAGCAGGTGTTCGAGAGCTGCATCGGCCAGCTTGCGTCCTTCTTCGAGGGTCCTGCTTAGCATTCTGGTGAGTATAACAACCGGTCATTCTTGATGGACTAGTGAGATTGATGATGGAGTATCATCCACGCACAATGATCCGACAAACGAAAATCGCGTTTTTTCTGCTTGCAATCCTGCTCGCCAGTGATCGAAGCTTTGCCCAACGCCCGACTTACGACTTCATCATCTCCGGCGCACGCATTGTCGATGGCACAGGAGCTGCGTGGTTCTATGGCGACGTCGCTGTCCAGGGCGATCGTATTGCCGCGATCGGTGATCTGCAAAAGGCCGCGGCAAAAGAACGCATCGATGCAAAAGGACTTGTGGTTACGCCCGGATTCATCGACGTCCAAGGTCAATCGGAGTTCAACATTCTGGTCGATGGCCGAGCTGCCAGCAAGATAACCCAGGGCGTGACCACGGAAATTACAGGTGAAGGGACTTCGATTGCACCCGCGAACGATCGCGTGCTTCAGGAATTTCGCGCTAATGCCGAAAAGTTTCGCGTTGACCTCGATTGGCATTCACTCGACGACTATTTTCGCCACTTTGAGCGTGCCCGGCCTGCGATCAATCTAGGGACGTTCGTCGGCGCAGGTGGGCTTCGCGAATATGTCATTGGTAAAGAGAATCGCCCAGCCACTACGGCTGAGCTTCAGCAAATGCGCGGGCTGGTGGCACAAGCCATGCAGCAGGGCGCGTTTGGGCTCAGCACAGCGCTGCAAT
The DNA here is from genome assembly GCA_035651555.1 of Terriglobales bacterium. Lineage (GTDB taxonomy): Bacteria > Acidobacteriota > Terriglobia > Terriglobales > Acidobacteriaceae > Gp1-AA145. Next base: position 678,900 of record DASRFL010000032.1, on the reverse strand, counting down.
ACGTTCCTGATGTGTTCGCCTCAACCGATGAGATTGTCGAGCTTGCGAAAGTGGCGCGCAGTTACGGCGGCGTTTTCTTCACGCACCAGCGCTCCGAATCGGACACCATATTCCGTTCCCTCGAAGAAGTTTTTGCCATCTCGCAGCGCGCGAGAATTTCGACAACCATCTGGCATCTGAAGACTGCATACCAGGAAAATTTCGGCAAAATGCCAGAGGTACTCCGCCGAATTGAAGCTGCTCGCCAGCAGGGAATTGACGTGGCAGCGAGCGTGTATCCCTACACTCGCGCTTCAAATGACCTGATCGCGTGTTTTCCCAGTTGGGTGGCTGAGGGCGGCACAGAAAAAATGCTGGAACGGCTCAAAGACCCCGCACAACGCGCACGGGCTCAGAAAGAAATGGAAACACCCAGCGCCGACTGGGAGAACCAGTGGCTGGGTTCGGGCGGCGCCGTCGGCATAATGATGGTCCACATTCTCGATCCTGCGCTGCACAAATATGAAGGGATGAATCTCGAAGAGATTGGCCGTGCAATGGGCAAAGACCCGAAAGATGCCGCGATGGATATCGCCATCGCCGACCGAGGCAAGAGCCAGGTAGTTATTTCCATTATGGATGAAAGCGATGTCAGGCTTGCGGTTTCGAATCCGCTGGTAACATTCGGCTCCGATTCGGAAGAGCAAGCCGAAGACGGGCCACTTAGCACTACGAAGGCGCATCCCCGGGCATTTGGCACTTTTTCCAGGGTCCTGGCCGAATATGTTCGCAAAGAGCACACAATGAGCCTCGAGGAAGCGGTTCGTAAGATGACCTCTCTTGCCGCCGATCGAGTTGGAATTCACGACCGCGGAATTCTGCGCGCGGGCATGTTTGCCGATGTCGCGGTCTTCGATCCGTCAACAATCCAGGATCTTGCCACCTATAACGACCCGCTTAAGTACTCAACCGGTATGAAATTTGTTTTCGTGAATGGCAAGCCCGTTTTGTTCGACGGCAAGATCACAGACGAGCGGCCCGGGCGGGCCCTCCGTGGTCCAGGCTATGTGGCGACCAAATAAGGATTGCTGCTAATGGCCGTAGCCGCCGCCTTGACTCAGAGACACCTTTCCGCGAAACATGCGATACACAATCACAAAGTACAACACGGCCAGGCACATGCCGAAGCCCCACCAGATCAAACCAACGTGTAACGTGTGCGAGCCGGAGAGCGCTTTGTCGATCGTGATGTCACGCGAAGCATTGGCACTCGACGGCAGCAGACGCGGATAGAGTGCTAGCGCCGCCCCGACCAGCATCATCGCGAGATAAACGCACGAGCAAGTGAACGCTTTGCGATCGTCAGGTGTGCGCGAGAAGTAGATGATTCCACCAAGCGCAAAGATGATAGCCAGAGGCACAAGGAAGGCGATCGGGTACGCGGTGTAGTTGTCGAGTCCGTCGGGTCGTGCGGCGACTGTAGCAGGCAAGCTGATACAAGTCAGGGCCACAACTATGATTGAAAGCCGCCGGCCGGCCGATCGCGACCTTATCTGCAAGTGCGATTCTGTTTTCACCGCAAGATAGAGCGCTCCATGAAGGGCCAGCGCGGCTAGTGCAAGGATTGCGCAAATGACCGTATACCAGTCGAGAATCCCGGGTTGTGGTCCCAGTCGCCAGTCCGTCCACAAGGGCAAGAAAAAGTAGCTATCCTCGCCGAGTGGAACGCCGCGAATCACGTTCGCCAGCGCAGCGCCATAAAAGATTGCGAGAAGCGCGCTCGCGATAAAAAACATGCCGTCAAAAAAGCTTCGCCACACTCTCGCGCCGATGTGCATGCGCAGTTCGATTCCCAGGCCGCGCAGGATCAGCAGCCATAACACGATCATTAACGCAAGATAAAAGCCACTGAACGCCGAAGCGTAGAGGAGCGGAAATGCGAAATAGAGCGTGCCGCCTCCGGCAATCAGCCACACTTCATTGCCGTCCCAAACCGGACCGATGGAGCGCAGCGCAAGTTGCTTTTCTTCATCCGTGCGAGCAACAAATGGATGAAGAATGCCGACACCGATGTCGAAGCCGTCAAAGACCACATAGGCGACCATCATGATTGCGACCAGCCAAAACCAGACAAATCCCATGCTATTTCCTATGCCACCGTCACTGGTTCTGCGACCGTTGCGGCCGGCCCAATCTCCGGTCCCCTCTCAACTATGCGATACACCAGCACGATGAAAAGAACGGAAAGCAAGCTGTACAAGCCCATGAAACCTAGTAGCGTAAAAAGCCCATTTCCGGACGAAACATATTTGGAATAGCCCTCGCTAGTACGAAGCAGGCCGTAGACAACCCAGGGCTGGCGGCCGATTTCAGCCGTCATCCACCCGGCAGTATTAGCAATATAGGGAAGCGGAAAACTGAGCATTAACGGCCATAGCACCCAGCGACTTTCGAACAGCTTGCCGCGCCACAGCAGAAACGCAGCCACCACCATGAGTGCGACAAAGTATGTCCCCAGTCCCGCCATGATGTGGTAGCTGTAGTAGAGGAGCGGCAGAGGTTCAGGCCACTGATCGCGGGGAATCTTGTCCAGCCCCGTGACCTCGGCCTTGGTGGTCCCATAGATTAGAAAGCTCAAAACATCGTTCACCACCAGAGGGTTGTCAATCTTCTGTTCTTCCTCATTCGGCTGCCCAATCAGTACAATGCCAGCCCCCCGCTGTGTTTGAAACAGACCCTCCATTGCCGCAACGGACGCAGGTTGGTGTTTCGCCATGTATCGCCCATGAATGTCTCCGGTAGGAAAGATTTGAGTGATGCAAGAGATCACACCGGCCACGACGCCAACGCGCAGGAATATCTTGCCGGCTTCGGAAAATCGTTGTTCAAGAACGTAAAATGCCCCTAAAGCGCACATTACAAATGAGCCAGTGATCACTGCGCCCGACATATTGTGCGCGTATTGAATGAGCGCCCAGGGATTGGTCAGAAGTGCCCAGAAACTCGTGACTTCGAATTGGCCATTAGGAAGAATTCTGTAGGCGACCGGATGTTGCATCCAGGCGTTGGTCACAATGATGAAAAATCCGGAAATCCAGGAACCGAGAAACACCATGAAAGCTGATGCCCAGTGGGCCAGCGGAGATAGGCGTTTTTCCCCGAAAATTAGCAGGCCTAGAAACGCTGACTCCAGAAAGAACGAGAACACGCCCTCCATCGCCAAGGGCTGACCGATGACGCCTCCAGTCACGCGCGCGAATTGGGACCAGTTGGTCCCGAATTGGAATTCCATGGGAATTCCGGTGACCACACCGAGCAGGAAGTTGACTGCAAAAATTCTTGTCCAGAATCGTGCTGCCTGGTTATACCGCTCGTCGTGTGTACGAAGCGCGATGCTCTTAAGCACGACGATGAGCAGCGCCAGCCCCATGGTTAGTTGAGGAAATAGATAATGAAAGGTGATAGTGAAGCCGAAGTGGATGCGGTGGAGTATGAGTGCAGTCAAGCGATCACTCTACGCGAGGCTTCCGCGAACTTCTGTGATCATAATCACACTAAAGAAGACTTTGAAATAGCAAAGAAAGATATAGGCGCAGGTTGGCGAGCTAAAGTATCAGCCTGGAACGCTGAACCGATCCGCTACCGACTTTATCGTCGCGCCCGCTCACCGCTGGACGTCCGCTGCAAGCGGCGAAACCGAATCCCTGACCGAACTGGTTGGACGTCTCGGCAGCGATGGCGGCGGAACCGGAGGCCGCTGTTCCAGCGTGCCAAGCACCGGCGCCTCATCGAAGCCCACGGACAATGGGACGAACTGGTTATTGGCGCACATTGACTCGATCATGTGCCGCTGGCGAGAGTTGAGGACCTTCACCGGAAGCGTCTGAAAATGGCGAAAGATCCAGATAAGATAGAGCCGTTGCGCGAAAGACGGATTTAGATATCGCGGGCCTAGTGGAGTCAGAACTCGAAGCACGCCTGAAGTAAGTTTTTCAAGCCACATGAAGCAGGTCCCAAGAATTTTTTAATTTTAGACGAAGAGGGCGCTGCAATTCAGAGCCCACGAATTATTGCACCGCGCACGATGCATTGAAAGAGAAAAAACAGAAAAATTTTGCGCTCGCCCACAAGTGCCGCTCCTGAATCCCCGAAGTGGGGAACTGGCAGTTCTTATGACGAACCGTTCAGGCAACCGACAGACAGGCTTGGCCCGTGCTCTCTCGAAGCTCGGATACTGCTCCCGGTCGCAGGCTTTCCTTCTTGTCCGTGCCGGCAGGGTGCTGGTAAACGGGCGGCAGGTTCGAGATGGCGAAACGCCGGTTCGACTCGGCAAAGATGCCGTCGAGGTTGACGGAAGCAAAGTAGGGATCGCAGACAAGATCTATTTAATGATGAACAAGCCGCGTGGGTTTGTGACCACCGCGAGCGACGAGAAAGGACGCAAGACAATCTACTCGCTGGTTCCTGATCACAAAAACTGGATCGCGCCGGTCGGTCGCCTGGACATGGCCAGCGAAGGACTGCTGCTACTGACAAATGACTCAGAGTGGGGCGCGCGAATCGCTGCTCCCCAGTCTCACATCGAGAAAACCTACCATGTTCAGATTGCAGCCGTGGCTGGACCGGAGCTTTTGGAAAGCCTCCGGCAAGGTACTCGCACCGAGGACGGAGTCCTTCTCAGAGTACGGCGCGCGGCTCTCCTCCGCTCCGGAGACAAGAATTCGTGGCTTGAAATTGTACTGGTCGAGGGCAAGAACCGGCACATCCGGAGGATGTTGGCTAAACTTGGGATCGAAGTGCTGCGGTTGGTGCGGGTGGCTGTCGGAGGACTGCAGTTGGGAGACTTGCCGAAAGGGAAGACAAGGGAATTGACGAAGAGCGAGATCCAAAAACTAGGCGGGAGCTCATAATTCGGCCATGGGGCGAGCACGACCGTCTCCCCAAGCATCAGAACTTCACCACAACTCCGGGCGGGGCAGACGCTAATCCTTCACCATCGGGTATTTCTTTTCACGCCATCCGCGCACGCCGCCGTCCATTGAAACCACATTGGTGTAGCCCATTTTTTGTAGATTGTCGGCCGCAAGCGCTGAACGAAAGCCCCCTCCGCAATAGAGAACCAAGGGAGCATTCAAGTCCGGAATACGGGTTTCGATGTCGCGCTCGATCACGCCCTTACCAAGATGGATCGCTTTGGGTAGGTGGTCCTTAGCAAATTCGCTCTCCTCGCGAACATCAACGAGGAGAAATTTGTCGCCGCGATCGAGCTTGTTTTTGATTTCATTGACAGTCGATTCCTTCACGCGAGATTTTGCATCGTTAACGATTTTTAAGAAACGCGGTGAGTGTTGCATCGAAACCTCCGTGGCTCGTGATCAGTGATTAGCGGTTGGTGGCCGGTGTTTGTGAGGCCGACGACACGGGTCACTTGTCACCAATCACTGCCCACTAGCCACTGACCACCTGTTCTCCAAACGTACACTCTTCCGGAGTCTTATCTTCGCGCATGCCAAGAAAAACCGGAGCGCGGAGCTTAAGTCCGCCTTCATCCGTTTCATGCGTCCATTCGCCGAATTTCACCTCAGCGACACGAACGGGGTCCACCCAATGCACGTTCTTTGCATCCACTGGCCCGGTAAACGGGCTCTTTTTGCTTTCGATTTCCTTTAAAAGCTCATAAATCTGCTTCAGAGTACCGTGGTTAAAGCCAGTCCCGGCGTGGCCAATATGGATCAATTGCTTTTTATCGTTGTACAGTCCGAGCACGAGGGAACCAAAGTATTGCCGGGCGCCTTCGGGGTCGGTGTACCCACCGATCACACAATCAACGGTTTGCGTGATCTTGATTTTCAGCCAGTCGCGGGTACGGCGCTCTTCGTAGCAGCTATTGCACTTTTTGGCGACGATGCCCTCAAGTCCTTTTTGCTTGGCAACCTGAAACAGAGCCGTGCCTTTTCCGGCATGGTGATCGGAATAGCGAACAATTCCCTCCTGAGGGAGAATCTTTTGCAGGATGCGTTTACGATTGTCGAGCGGAACTCGACGAAGATCGTAACCGTCGAGGTAGATAAGGTCGAACACGTAATAAAGGATGGGCAAATCCGGTCGCGCAGCCGCCTGGCGACCGTGGGCGCGAATTCCAGTTCGCTGTTGCATCAGGCTGAATGAGGGCCGGCCCTGTTCATCAAGCACCACCACTTCGCCGTCCAAAATTGCCGACTTGGCTTTTACCATCCCGGGCAAATTCCGCAGCTCCGGGTACCGAGGCCCTAAGTCGTTGTGATTGCGGGAGACCAGACGGACATTTCCATCCTCGATGAATGAAACAACGCGGTATCCGTCCCACTTGATTTCGAAAAGCCAATTGGGGTCGTCGAATGGGTGCTCGGCAATTGAGGCGAGCATGGGGCTGATTGCAGGAGGCATGGCACGCTTGCTTGCGCCCGCTAGCTCTCGCAGCGCTGAAATCTGCGGATTTTCGGATGATGTTTCTTTAGTAGCTCGTTTTTTCCTTCTTGTTCCGGAGCTTGCCCTGAGCGAAGTCGAAGGGTGTCCTTTGCGGTTTGAGCCTTGGCGTCCTTGTTTTTTAGTTTTTTTTTATCCAGCTTCGCCAGCGTGTCAGCCAGCCACGCGGCCTTCACCCCACCTCGCGAGGCCTTCTTGCTGCTTTTCCATTCAGCCGAGTCCTCAGCCCCGGCGATTTGCGACATGGTCTTTCCGCTGAGCACCGAAGTATCGTATTTGTCGATATTGAAACTTAAATCGACTTCATCATCCTGCTTTTTGATCAGCAGCCACTCTGTCCCCTTGCTTCCCGGACGCCGTGCCTTGATGTGAATCAGAGCATAGTCGCCGTTCAGGCGCTTGCCACTGAGGCGGAATTTGAAATCCCCTTTCTTCAGCATGGCATCTGCTTCGGCGTCGGTTCCCCGAAGATATTTCCCGTTCTTGGCTTCGGGCGACAGCGGCTCCCATACACCGACATCCCACACCATGACCGTGCCCGCCCCGTAGTTGCCTTCGGGGATAATGCCTTCGAAGTCGAAATAGGAGACCGGATGATCCTCAACCTGCATTGCAAGCCGCTTATCACCGGGATTGAGCGAAGGGCCTTTGGGAACGGCCCAGGATTTCAGTACACCATCCATTTCCAGACGAAAATCGTAATGGAGCCGGGTAGCGCGGTGACGCTGGACTACGAATCGATGGCCTTTGCTCTTGTCGAGCTTCGGCGGAGGTTCGGGGGTGTCGGAGAAGCGCCGCTTGCGCTTGTATTCTTCAAGGGCCACGGGAACATTCTAAATCGAATGATTCGGGTCCGAGCTGCTGGTCGGTGCACGGAGGATGCGAGCTTCAGGCGGCGATTACTGAGCTGTCGCGAGCCACGTCAAGTATGGATTTGGCGATCATGAGGGAAGCGGTCGCTGCCGGCGAAGGCACATTCAACACGTGCAGCATTTTCCGCGATGGGATGAATTGGAAATCATCCACCAGACTGCCATCACGTTTCAGAGCCTGCGCGCGTACGCCAGCATGTGAGGGAACGAGATCTGATCCTTCAACATCTGGAACTAAGCCTTGCAGCGCTCGCACAAACGCCTTCTTCGACAAGGACCGGTGATATTCGCCAAGCCCGTAACGCCAGTTCTTTGCGCTCATTCGCCAGAAGCCAGGAAACCCGAGAGAAGATGAGAGATCGCGCAAACTGAAATCAGTGCGCCGGTAGCCTTCGCGCCGCAGCGCCAGTACCGCGTTCGGACCGGCGTCGACCCTGCCGGTGATTCGGCGAGTGAAATGAACCCCCAGAAAAGGGAAGCGCGGATCGGGGACGGGATAAATCAGCGATCGAACCAATGAGGCCCGCTCTGGGATCAAATCATAGTACTCGCCGCGGAAGGGAACGATCATCACATCAGGGTCGTCGCCTGCCATTTTTGCGACGCGATCGCTGAACAAACCAGCACAGTTAATCACCGCGTGTGCAGAGAATGCACCGCGCACAGTCTCAACGACGGTTTCGTTTTCGGATCGCCTGATGGCCGACGCGCCAGCACCGGTAAGAACGCTCCCGCCATTCTGAGTGATTAGTTCGGCATATTTCCGGCACACCTGGGCAAAATTCGTGATGCCCGTTGATGGAACCTGCAGCGCAGCAATTCCGGTCGCGTTCGGCTCGATTTCATGGAGTTCTGCGTGACCTATCTGCCGCACGCCAACCAGGCCGTTGGCATCGGCGCGGCGGCGGAGTTCTTCCAGGCGCGGCAACTGTTCCGGACTGGTCGCCACGATGACTTTGCCACAAACCTCATGCGGTATTGCGTGCTCCCGGCAAAATTCCACCATAGCTTGAGCGCCACTCACGCAGAGGCGCGCCTTCAACGATCCAGGCTTGTAGTAAATGCCGGAATGAATGACGCCGCTGTTATGCCCGGTCTGGTGCCGCGCGACTTCGTCTTCCTTTTCAAGAATAAGAAGCCGCTGGCCAGGGAAGCGGCGTGAGTATTCGAGGCCGACCGCAAGCCCTACGATGCCAGCGCCGATGATTATGAGATTGTGACGGGAGTCGATCACAGTTGCGCGAGCTGTTTCTTTACATCCGCTGCCTCGGCGTAGTTGGGGTCGATTTTCAGAACGCGCTCCAGTTGCTGCCGCGCCAACCGGCGCTGGTCCGTCTTGGTGTAGGCGAGGCCAAGGTGATAGTGCACATCGGCATTGTCGGACAATTTCTTCTTATCGCGCAGCTTGACCGCCTCTTCAAGCAGTCCCACGGCTGAAGTGTACGCACCTTTTTGGTAGTAGATCCAGCCAAGCGTGTCAGCTACTGCGGCGGAATCTGGCAGCCCACGGCGCGCAGTTTGCGCCAGAGAAAGTGCCTGGTCGATATCGCCACCTTCCTCTACCAGCACATTCGCCAGGTTGTTTGCGGCCGAAGGGTCGTCGGGCTTTACCACCAGCGCTCTTTGGTAAGTCTGCTCTGCACTTTTCCAATCGCGCTTCGATTCATAAAGCTGCCCGAGGAAAAAATAAAGTGGAAGCTGACGAGGATGATTCTTCAATGACTTTTCAAAGAGAGAAATGGCCTGATCGGTTTGGCCTGCAGACGACTCCACTTGTCCCAGGTTAATCAAGGCGTCAAAATTGTTTGCGTCCAGCTCCAGTGCTTTAGCAAAGGCGGCCTCCGCGCCTTTAATGTCCTTGTTCCTGGAAGATGCCACGCCCAGCAAGTCATAAAATCCGCTGTTCTTGGCCGATCTCGCGATCTGTCCATTTACGGCTGAGACAGCCTGATCGAATTTCTTCTCCGCAAAATATGTATTCATTAATCCGCGCAGGGCATCAGCGGAGTCTGTATTTCGATCGAGCGCCTGCTGGAAATATTTGCGCGCCTCAGGAAAATTCTTTTGCGCAAATCTCAAATTGCCCATTTGCACATATCCGTACGCGCTTTGCGGAGATACTTCGATGGACTTGCCGGCATCTTTCTCAGCGTCTGCAAATTTGTTTTGAGTAGTTTCCGCCGCGGCGCGCAAGGCGTAGCCCTCGGCCGAAGTTGGTTGCAGAGCGATCATCTGAGTTGCGCTTTGGGCTAGCGTTTCCGTATCGCCCTTGCGCATCGCGAGCAGCGCCAATGAACGAACGGTTTGCAATTGGTCCGGCCGCAGCCGCATTGCCTGCAGCCATTCGCTTTCCGCGCCATCCAGATTACCGAGATCCTGATAGGCAGCTCCCAAGTAATAATGAGCGCCGGCGTTTCCAGGATCGTTCTTGACCACCGCCTGCAGAGTGCTTACCGCGCCGCTGGCCTCGCCGGCACGAAGTTGTAACTGACCGTGCAAGATCAGAGCTTGGTTGTCGTTGGGTTCGGACTTCAACACCTCGTCGTTCAGCTTACGAGCTTCCGCCAAATCATTCTTCAGAATGAGCAGCTCAACGTAGTTTTTCTTTACGTCTTGATCTTTGGGGTGCTCTTTGTAGAGGTTGGCGTATTCGCTGAGGGCGTTGTCCGTATCGCCCGTCACGAAGTAGAAGTCACCCAACATGCGATAGCCGGCAGAATTGGTCGAGAAATCCTGTTTCGCCTGTTGCAGAAACCGGACCGCCTCTGGCTTTTTGCCTTCCGTTAAATAGAGACGGGCCATTGCAGCACGCGGGTCGGGGTTTGCTGGATCAGCCGAAACCGCCCCCTGTAACTGCCGCTCGGCTTCGTCGTTGCGACCCCGGACCTGGTAGTAACTGGCAAGCAACAGCCGCGCTTCCGTTGCTTTCGGGTTCAACTCAATCGCTTTCTTGAGGCTGGCTTCAGCAGTGTCCGGATTGTTCGATTTCGTCTGCATGAGCGCCAAGTTGAGATAAAGATCCCAACTGCCAGGATCGAGATCGATCGCCTTCTGTGTTTGCAAAATCGCGTCGGCAAAATCGCTTTGCGCGGCAAGCAGGTTGGCCTTCATGAAATGTGATTGCGATTGGTTCGGCCACTTCTGCAGCAGCAAATCTGTTTGATCTTTGGCTTTGTCGCCCGCGCCGGAGACGATCAACAGTCGCGCCAGTTCAACCTGGGCGGGATACTCCTCCGGGTCCAACTCGACCGCACGCGTCAATTCTTCGTAGGCGTGCGCCCAGTCCTGCCCTTTCACGTAGCAGCGACCGAGCTGATAATGCGCGTCGGCGAAGTTGGGGTCGATTTTGAGCGCATTGTGGAACTCAATGGCAGCCTCGCGGAACTTGTTCTTTTCAAGGTACGCAACACCACTCTTGAAATACTTTTGCTTGCGCACGTTAGGATCGCGAGAACACGAAGTGCCGGTGATGCAGACAAGCACTAAGAGCAGGGCAATCCAGAGCGAAAGCGCCACCTTGGAGCGCCCGCGGCAGCAGAAGGAGAGCATGTTCTACTAAACCTACAGCAAACGGACTATCAAATAAAGTGACCATAGCATCCCCTGTCGTCTTACGGAAGTAGGCGGTGAGCAAAGATCGCATTTCCGGATCCATAAGTGTTTTGTCAATTTCTTGTCGTCTTTCTTGAACCTTCGCGTCGTATCTAATTGGCAGTAGGGCGGTTAATGGCAGGGTTGCAAGCAATTGCAACTCATCGCAGAAATTATCAATCTTGACAGTAATCAGGTTAGCGTTACATTAACGATGTTGTAACACAGAGCAATGTGGGCTCGGTGTCACACCCTCCCCCCCAAAGCGAGGAGATTAGAAAGACATGAAAAGCATTATCCACAGGTTCTGGCCAGCCATTCTGCTGGCACTACTCTGTATTGCTCCCAACGCCTTTGCGACGCAAACCACGGTTGACGTAACCGGCGCCGGAAATTACGCGCCGGATGGGATTTTTATCAGTCCCTACTACGCAACAGTTGGTGGCGCCTCAAACACAACCATCATCTGCGACGATTTTGCGGACGATACGCACTTAAACGTTACCTGGACAGCCAGCGTGCTGAGTTTCTCGAATCTTGCCTCAAACCTGGGAAGCACGTTGTGGGGCTCCTGGTTTGAAAGCGCAGCCGGGGGCAGCGTTAAGGCTCAGACGATCGTTCAGTGGTACGAGGAAGCGGCGTGGCTAAGTATTAAGCTCTTGCAGCAACCGACTGGAACCGCAAGCCAGGCGAACTATTCTTACGCAGAATGGGCGGTTTTTGATCCGCAAGGCGTGTTTAGCTTTCTGCGAGCCAAGAACATGGCGGCCTGCAACGCGGTCTTTGGAGCTGCCAATTGCCTGACGTCGACTGGCTACATGAATCCCGCGGTTAATAGCCTGTTATGGAGCGCGCAACAGAACTACATGAATGGCAATTATTCGAATTTCGCCATTCTGACCCCTCTCGTAAATGGGGTGGTTTGCTCGCCGGCTCTCAGCGGGCACGGCAACTGTCCCGCACAGGAATTCTTTGAAATGCTTCCCGTAGCTGAAGGTGGTGCGGCCGCGCTCTATCTGCTGCTCGCTGCTGCTACCTGCTTTGGCGCGATGTACTTCCGCTCTCCTCGCCCGAATCCGCACGGTCAAACGGCCTGATTTACAACCAATTTCGGTGGTCCGGACTCAGCGAAAACCAGCGCTGAGTCCGGACAGTCGGGCGCCCGTAGTTTTTCTAGCCGCGAAAGCGTCAAGTTCTATTTTGTCGGAAAAATTAGTCAGACGCAGCACTTAAGGCAGCCGCCGCGCGATGCTCGCTGACCTCGGCGATTGAAGTAGGAGCCATTTTCTGCGCCTTCCGTAGCCAGTCAGCCGCCATCTTTTCAGCGTAAAGCAATTGCTCCATGGTCATGCTTTTGCTGAAGCTTTTGCTTGTGCGGGACATCTGAGAGCTCGCGACCAGACACCATTTATACGCCAACAAAATGTCATTGGGATTGGAGCGACGAGTCCAATAGAGTTGGGAGAGGATCAACTGCGCGATCGGAGAGCCGTGTTCGGCAGCTTCCTGGCACTCGGCCAGCATGGTTTCGTCCACCAAACTGCCATCCGTGCAGGTCTTTAAGAAGTTGCTAAACACCGATTGCGAGCTGCTGTCCTGGCTGAGCGTCATAAAGAGCAGCTCAACCCGGCTGGAAACCCCAAGCTTGTCGAAGATCCGAAACAGATAATTTTTAACCGTGTGCTGGCTTAGGCCGAGCCGCTCAGCGATCTCGCGATTGGTCAAACCTTCCGCCAGACTTTGAACGATTTCTTTTTCCCGCTTGGAAAGCAAGCTTAAGCCATTGGCGTCGACCGGATTCACCGCGGGAGCAGAGGCCAAGGCTTCTAAGGCAAGCGACATCTCGCGGCTGTTGGCCCAGATTTGGCCGTTATGCACGCAACGGATGCACTTGCAAAGTTTGTCGATCGATTCGGAGCGGCTGAAAATGCCGCGAGCGCCGGAACGGAAGGCATCCAGTACGGCTTGCGGCTTGGAAGAATCAAGCAGAACTACTGCGCGAGTGTCGGGCCGTGAATTGCGGACCTCTTTGAGGAGCTCGAAGCCGCGGTGGCTCTGTTCATCAAAATGAGTGCCAATTACGAGCACGTCTACGGCGCGCTCTACGACGGTCTTGACTACAGGTTTCGAAGAATCGACGCTAAGCACTTCAAGTGCGCGATCGCGGCGTAAAGCGTCAGCCAAAAGCTGGGTATGAATAGCGGAACTGTCCAGGACGAGGACACGAATCTGCTTCCCCGTGGTTTCGCGTTCCATGGTCGCCTCCAAGCGAAGCCAGTGACAAAGTCACGGCAGCCCTAGCTTCCAGAGCCAAGGTCTAACATTCGTTCACCTACGCACTTGGGGGAGGCCTGTCTGACAGTCGAAGGAACCGGACTTGGTGGAACCTTAGACGGATATACTACCGATCACTGAACTGAAGTCTACAGTACCCTTTTTACCGACGCAAGGAGCAGAATCACAAAACCTTTCACAGCTCGTGCTCGATTGCAGCCCAGTGCAGAGACTTGCAACTTGCTGACGAAGAACGTACCCGAACAATGGTAACCACACAATGGCACGAAAGTGACACAAAGAAGGCACAACCATAAATATATTCCTAGCCTTTTAAGGTACTTACGTTCATAGGGAGATCTCGAACGCGGAGCGCGCGCCGTTACCGTCTGCTGGTTCCCTTCGGGTCGCCTGATATTCTCTGGCAATGGAGAAATGCTTCTCCGGTGGCAGTTTCCTTACAGTAGCGAAGGTTCACTCCCATCCGGATGAGAATACCTGCAAGGAGAGTGTGTACCTCTTGCAGGTCGCTGCACTCGGGCCTATTCTCGCACCATATCGGGCAACAACTCTGCGGAGTTCCCCCCATTGCTCGGTGAGAATTTAGTCGACAGCGTGAGTAACGTCTGTCTCCTGATTCGCGTTTTCCCCCACTAGGTAGCGATCCTCAGGGCAAATTTGCGTTTTTAAGGGTCAAGCAGGCACTGGGACTCAGAGGGCGAAGCTATGAGCACAGTAGTTCAAGCATTCGACATCACGACACCGATCGCAGTCAGTGCCTGTGAATCACAAAACTGGTACGCGCTGTTGACACGCGCGCGCCACGAGAAAATTGTCGCGCAGCGCTTGCGGGAGGTCGGTGTTACATCGTTTCTTCCCATGTTCAGCGAAGTGCGCAAATGGAGCGACCGAAAGAAACTTGTGGAGTTTCCGCTCTTCAGTTGCTACGTCTTCGCAAAATTGACTCCGACGAACGAGGGCCGGTTGAAGGCGCTGAGAATTGATGGAGTGTACAGCCTGGTGGGGGCGCGCTCGGAGGGAACTCCCATCCCTGACGAACAGATTGAAACCATTCGCAAGATTGCCGAACAGCGTCTCACCTGGCACTCCCACCCGTTTCTCAAGATTGGGCAGCGGGTTCGCATTCGCAGTGGCGCACTCGATGGAGTCGAAGGAATTCTGGTTGGCCGCAGCGGGGAGTCAACCCTGGTGGTTTCGATTGATGTGATTCAAAGATCGATGGCGGTTCGCATTGATGGGTATGCAGTCGAGCCTGTCTAACTCAAACACAAATTAATCGCACAGCAAATTTTAATTCCGTGTCAGAACACACAACTCAAACCATCCGCCTCTTAGTAGTAAGCAGGGAACCTTCTGTTCTCCGTCCGTTGTGGACCGTGGCGGAGTTGAATTCATGGCATCTTGAAACTGCGGGCAGCGGATGGGAAGCGCTGGAGCGGATTCAGTCGGGAGCTGTGCCGGACTTGCTATTGCTGGATATTCCTCGCGGCGATGCAGACAGTTTGCACGTATTGCGATGGTTGCGCAGAATTCGTCCCGAGCTGCCCGTCATTCTGCTCGCACACGCGGAAGACGCGTCGAGGGAGAAAGAAGCCGTGCGGCTGGGTGCGCAGGAATTTTTGGTCCGGCCATTTGATGAGCAGCAACTGGCGTCTGCCGTGCGCAACCATCTGGCCACGCACGTCGAAGAAATCCCAGATTTCACCAGCGAAGACATTGAACAGCTCGGTGACGACGCGTTTTTCGTCGGCGCAAGCCCTGTAATGCAGAAGTTGCGTGCTCAGGCGGAACTGCTGGCCCAGGCCGACGTCCCAGTTCTGATCGTCGGCGAGGCGGGGAGCGGAAGGGACACCACCGCGCGATTAATTCACAAGCTCTCGGTCCGGTCTGAATTCAGGTTCTTGAAAGTAAATTGTGCGGCGTTGCCCGGCGACCTGCTGGAGCGCGAACTGTTTGGATACGCCGGGAATGTCTGCAGGAAGAATGATCCGCCGAGTGCCGGCAAGCTCGAGCTTTGCGAACGCGGCACAATTTTCCTCGACGAAATCGTCGAGATGCCGCTCAGCTTGCAGGAAAAACTGCTGCACGTACTGCAGGAAAAGCAGATTTTGAAGCCCGGCACTACACAGTATGTCGATGTGGATGTCCGCATCCTTGCTGCATCCGGTATCAATATTGAACGCGCGCATGCAGAAGAGAAATTGCGCGAAGATTTGTACTACCGGCTGAGCGCATTCACCGTACACGTCCCCGCATTGCGGCAGCGCAGGGACGAAATCCCGTTGCTCTTGCAGCATTTCATGCACAAGCTGGGCCGTCACTATGGCTTGCCGCAGCGTGAATTCTCGCCGGCGGTCCTTGATGCCTGTCAGCGCCACCTATGGCCCGGCAACGTGCGTGAGCTGGAAAATTTCGTGAAGCGATACCTCATGATCGGCGATGACAAGCTGAGAGGATCTGCATCGACGGCGGAAGATTTTTTTGGGCGCCAGCAGACGTTGTCCATCGCGGGCAACGGCTTCAGCAAAGCCAACCATGATTTTGAGGAGTTTGGCGGAGGGAAATCGCTGAAGGCCTTGATTCGCGACGTCAAGACAGAAGCGGAGCGCAATGCGATTGCCGCCGCTCTTGAACGCACGGGCTGGAACCGCAAAGCTGCTGCGCGTCTGCTGAAAGTGAGCTATCGCACCATGTTGTACAAGATCGAGCAATACCGCATGAGCTCGCCTGACGCTTTGACGCTTCCCTTTGTCGGTGGAAATAGTTACAAGGTGAACGGAAATCCGCTGAAAGGAAATGGCAAAGCTAATTGATGCACCTGCAATTCAATTCCCCTCGTTCTGGAGTAAACATGAAGTTGAGTTTCACAAAAATTTCAAAGCATGTGCTGCTGGTTGCTGTACTCGCGGTTCCCGCACTTATCTATGCGCAGGACACCGCAGCGCCCGATTCCAAGACGCAGGCGGTGAACGTCGCTTCGCTCGATAAACCCGTGCCGGCGCCGGAAGGCAAGCCCCACGACAACAGCTTTGTCATTGGCATCAATGACATGCTCGCGATCAATGTCTGGAAGGAACCGGATGTTTCGCGTTCCGTGCCGGTCCGCTCGGATGGGAAGATTTCGTTGCCCTTGGCCGGCGAACTTCAGGCGGCTGGCTTGACTCCGTTGAAGCTGGAACAGGACATTGCCAGCAAGTTGCAGAACTTCATTTCCGAACCGGAAGTTACCGTGATCGTTCAGCAGATCAACAGCCAGAAATTCAATATTCTCGGCTTTGTAAATCGACCTGGCTCTTACGCGCTAGGCAACACCTCGACCGTCCTGGATGCAATAGCGGTCGCCGGCGGGTTCCGTGATTTCGCCAAACAGAAATCGATCTATGTTCTTCGTCAGAATCAGGACGGTACGCAGGCGAAGCTGCCATTCAATTACAAAGACGTGATCAAGGGCAAGAACGCTTCGGAAAACGTGAAGTTGCAGCCTAACGACACCATTGTGGTCCCGTAAGAGTTCCCGAATGATTTCACGCTTAACTCTCCTCACAATGATCTCGCTGATTGCAACCTCAGTCTGCGCACAGGAACCGGCGGATCTTGCTGCGACGACTCCGACGGAAGATTCGCAGATGGCGGTCCCGCCACCTGTCAACGCAAATCCTTACCCCACCGAAGTTGCGTCTGAGTCTCGATCAAGTTACTTGCGAGGTGGGCTGACGTTCACGTCCATGTACAGCGACAATGTATTCGGTGACGTTTCGGCAAACCCGACCAGCGACCTCAGTTATTCTGTTTGGCCCTTCATCGCCTTGGACGAAACGACCTCGCGGGCGCGGGCGGTTTTAAACTTCGATCCTGGATTTACCTTTTATCAACGGACCAACGGTCGCAATGAGGCCGATGCGAACCTGGGAGTAAATGTTTCGTATCGTTTGAGTCCACACGTTACGTTCAGCGTGCTAGACACTTTTCACAGATCCTCCAATCTTTTGAACCAGCCGACGGTGCCACAGGCTCCGGTTTTCGGCTCGGCGTCATCTTCAGCGGCAACCGTGGTTGCTCCTATCGCCGACCAACTGAACAACACTGGCACCGCGCAACTTACATATCAGTTCGGCTTGAACGCGATGGTCGGGGTGAGCGGAACCTTTACGAATCTTGATTACCCTAACAAATCCGAGGTACCTGGCCTTTTCGATTCCAGATCGCAGGGCGGCTCTGCCTTTTACAACTACCGGATTTCAAGGCGGCACTACATAGGCGCGACATATCAATACCAATCATTGTTCGCCTACCCAACAGGTTTCCGGGCGCAAACCCAAACCAGTGCAGCCATGTTGTTCTACACGTTCTACGTTCAGCCGACTTTTTCCATCTCGGTCTTTGGTGGCCCCCAGTATTCCGATACGGAAGAATCGATTCTTGTGCCGCTCAAATCATGGTCTCCCGCAGCAGGTGCAAGTATTGCGTGGCAGGGAAAGCAAATGAATCTCGCGTTGAGCTATTCCCGAATGATCTCGGCCGGCGGCGGACTGATCGGCGCCGTTCACCAGGATGCCGCCTCCGTAATTCTCCATCGGCAGCTTTCGCGCGTTTACAGCGCCGGAATCCAAGGCAGTTATTCAAATACGCGCCTGCTGCAATCGAATCCTGTGCCCGGGCTGGGCCAGTCGAGCAGCGGACACACGATTCAGGGCACCGCGTCGCTCAGCCGGCAGTTGGGTCCACACTTCGCGTTCAGCATGAATTACACGCGGCTACATCAGAGTTATTCCGAAATTGCTGCCATCTCGCGACAACCCGATACCAATCAGGGCACAGTTTCGATTTCATATCAATTCGCGAGACCGCTGGGCCGTTAAATAGAGGGTCACTAATGCAGGAAGTCGAAGAACAAAGTTCGACCGGGTTCAGTCCCGAACAAATTCTGGATATTGCTCGTCGTCGGCCGTTCCATTTTCTGGTTCCCTTGTTTGTGGGCTGGATCGCGGTTTGGAGCGCCAGTTGGTTTCTGCCACCGCGGTATAAATCCGGAACGCTGATCCTTGTCGAGCAGCAAACCATGCCTAAGGACTATGTAACCCCGAACGTAAATGATGACCTTCAGGAGCGTTTGCAGAGCATAACGCAGCAGATCCTTAGTCGGACCCGTCTTCTGCACATCATCGACAAACTGAATCTTTATGCGACGCCCGGCAACCCCAACCAGGATGACAAGATTGAGCGGATGCGGAAAGACATCGACATTTCTCTGGTACGCGACGGAAGCGACCACATAACCGCATTCAACGTCTACTACTCTTCACGCGATCCATATACCGCACAACAAGTCACCAGCGAGCTAACGAATCTTTTTATCAACGAGAACCAGGATATTCGCATTGCCCAGTCGGAAGGTACAACGAAATTTCTTGCCGACCAGCTCGAAGCCGCCCGGAAGAATCTGGCAGATCAGGAAGAGAAAGTGCGGGAATTTAAGGGTCAACACATCGGCGAGTTGCCGGGCCAATTAGGCAGCAATCTGCAGATTTTGGCCGGTTTTCAGAATCAGTTGCAGGCCGAAACGGAAGCGGTTACAGCTTCCAAGCAACAACACGCTTATCTGCAAACCTTACTTGACCAGTACCGAGCGCTGCAGGCGAGCCCAAAGGCGGCAGACGGTTCGTCGCTTGGGTTGCCCGCAATTGACGAAGAGCTCGACAAAGAAAAGGCAGCCCTCGCGGATCTTAGTTCGCGATATACCGATCGCCATCCCGACGTCCGCAAGCTCAAAGATCGCATAGCGAAGACCGAGAATATGCGTGCTCAGATCGTGGCTGACCTTAAATCAAGGAGGTCCGCGCCCTCCGAGAGTGTGACTGACACATCTGACGCGCTGATGCCCAATGGCAATCCGTCTCCAATGGCCCAAATAAAGAGTCAGTTGCAAGCAAATGACCTGGAAATTTCGAACCGTGAACGCACCATCGCATTGCTAAATATAAAAATCACCGAGTATCAGGCGCGCTTGAATCAGGAGCCGGCGCGAGAGCAGCAGCTCGCTGACCTCACTCGCGGTTACGACGAATCGAAATCCATTTACGACGACCTGCTGAAAAAGAAGAATGACTCAACCATGGCAACAAACATGGAGCTTCTCCAGCAAGGCGAACGTTTCCGTATTCTTGATCCACCCAGCCTGCCGCTTAAGCCCGACTTTCCGAACCGGCTCAAGTTCTGCGGCTTCGGTGTAGGTGCCGGCCTGGCTTTCGGAGTACTGGTGGTCGGTGCCTTCGAGATGCTGGACGATCGCGTTCACAGCGAAAAGGAAATCAAGGATTTGCTCCCAGTACCTGTGATTTCTGAAATTCCGGTGGTTATCAATGCCGCCGATGAACACCAGGCCAGGCGCCAAATGTGGGCGGCGTGGGCGACGGCCGCGATCGTGGTTGTCACCATTCTCATGGGATCAGCTTTTAGCTACCTGCACGGATAACAATGTACGAGTCTTTTTTCAATTTAAAGCGCAGCCCGTTCGATATTACTCCGGACCCCTCGTTTCTTTTCCCGACGAAAAGGCATAACGAAGCTCTAGCTGCGCTCTACTATGGTGTACGCTGGCGTAAAGGGTTCGTAGTTCTCACGGGCCAGGTAGGCACCGGCAAGACGCTGCTGCTGCGTTGCCTGTTGCAGTTGCTCAAGCAAAGCAAAGATGTTGCTTACGCTTATCTGTTCAGCAGCCGGCTTTCACCCACCGAGTTTCTACAGTACATCGTCAACGACTTCGGTTTACCAACCGCGGGGAAAAACAAGGGCGAGCTCCTGTTTGATCTTTGCAACTATGTCGTTAATCGCGGATTGAACAAGCTGACCACGGTACTCATCGTTGATGAGGCGCATCACCTTTCGGTCGAGGCGCTGGAAGAAATCCGTTTGCTGACGAATCTTGAGACAGCGGAGCACAAACTACTTCAGATCGTCCTGGTTGGCCAGCCTGAGTTGGACGACAAGCTCGATTCAGTAAAGCTTACTCAGTTGAAGCAGCGAATTGCCATTCGTTCGCACCTCGAACCGCTCGACTTTGATGAGACCAAGGGTTACATCGAGCGCAGGCTTCGCATCGTTCAAAAAGACCAGGAAGCCGAAGCCATTTTCCCGGCGAAGACGGTGGCGGCGGTGTTTCGCCACTCTCGGGGGATTCCCCGCCTGATCAATACCATATGTGAAAATGCGCTGATTGCCGGGTATGCGAAACAGTTGCAGTCGATTACTCCGGAGATGATCGACGAAATCGCAAAGGACTTCCGGCTCAATATGGTCCGCCCGGTTGAAATTGAGAAAGCTGGCGGCTTTGATGAGATCGATTTGCAGCGCGCGGCGCGAATCCTTCTGGATCTATATTCCTCCATACAAAAACCGCTGCCTCACGAAGCCCAGGTGCCCACACCGGTCACAGCAAGGTTTAAGCAAGCATGAGTCATATATTTGACGCACTTCAGCAATCGGTCGCTGAACAGACCGATATCGAAACTCCGTCACCACTGCTGGCGACCGAACTATTGGAAGCCACGGAACGCAAGACTGCGGCGGACCGCGCCAAGCTGGCGGTGATCGATCAGTTGGAACCTGTTTCCGAGCCGGACGTGATCTCGGCCTTGCGTTCGATGCTGGGACCTGCAGTTGCGGATGCGATTGAGGCGTCCGCGCCCGCGCCGGTAACGGCACCGGCACCAACACCGATACCAGTGAGCTTCCACGAACCCGTTGATCCGGTTACTGTTGACCAGTTCAGTCAATTTCAAAACCTTAAACTTCTGGTTCCCCCGCAAAGCCGCGTCGTGTGTCTGACAGAAAAAGAAAGTCTGGCTGCTGAAAAGTTCCGTTATTTGGCCGTGAAGCTCCGCCAATTACAGCAGAGTCGCTCGCTCAAGAGGCTGTTGATCACCAGCACGCTGCCCCAGGAAGGAAAAAGCACGGTCGCAGCAAACCTCGCCTGCGCGCTTGCCCGCCGTACGCAACAGAAGACTTTGCTTGTCGATGGCGACCTTCGCCGTCCTTCAGTTGCGCGGCTGCTTGGATTGGGAAAGATTCCCGGAATCAGCAATTGGCTGCAAGGTGAGCGCGGAGCGATGACGAGCATTTATCACCTTGAGGAAGCCGGCTTATGGGTGCTTCCTGCAGGCAATATCCCCCGCAATCCTCTTGAGATGATGCAATCGGGAAAACTTTCCATCCTGATGGAGCAACTATCGCAGTGGTTCGATTGGATCGTCATCGACTCGCCGCCCATATTGCCTCTTGCCGATACCAGCATATGGACCCGCTTTGCCGATGGCGTACTTCTGGTAGCGCGGCAGGGCAGGACTGAGCGCGACCAACTGAAGCGTGGCCTCGAAGCGATTGAGTCCTCAAAATTACTTGGAGCAGTGCTGAACGGTTCGACTACTACAAAAAAAACTGACTATTACTATCAACCTGTTGTGGAATCTTAAGTTACTCCTCCTCCAGCGAACTACGAAACAAGACAACAACTTCCAAATGGAGAACAGAAGCATGTCAACTTTGAAAATTGCTGTGGTAGGTGTCGGTTATTGGGGCCAGAACTTACTTCGGAACTTTTGCGAGCTGGAAGAGGCCGAAGTGGTGATGGTGTGCGACTTCGATGCGCGTTCTTTGACCCGGGCGAAGAAGCGTTATCCGTCGATTGAAGTGACGCAGAGCTTCGCCGAAGTGTTGGCCGATCCGCGCATTGACGCGGTTGTGCTCGCGACACCGGTCTCGAGCCACTATCCGTTTGCCAAACAAGCGCTGCAGGCAAGGAAGCACGTGCTGGTCGAGAAGCCCCTGGCGCAGACGTCGCAACAGGTGATGGACCTGATCGAGCTTGCCGAATCGGTCGGCAGGAACCTGATGGTCGATCACACCTTCCTCTATACGAGTGCAGTGCGCCGCATGAAGGCGTTGGTGGACTCAGGCGAGATTGGCCAGATCCTCTACTTCGATTCGGTACGCATCAGCCTGGGCCTGGTGCAGAGCGACACGAACGTGGTTTGGGACCTCGCTCCGCATGATTTCTCAATCATGGACTATCTGCTTGAGCGCGAGCCAGTGGCGATTTCCGCGACCGGGGTCAAGCATTTGAATACGCCCTACGAAAACATCGCTTACGTGACCGCGCAATTCGACGGCAACCTGATTGCTCACTTCCATGTGAACTGGCTGGCGCCGGTGAAAGTCCGCAAGACACTTGTAGGGGGCAGCAAGAAGATGGTGGTCTACGATGACACGGAAGCCAGCGAAAAAATCAAAGTGTATGACAAGGGTGTCGTGCAGACCCAAGACCCAGAACGGCGCGAGAAGATGCTGACCGGTTATCGCAACGGCGACGTGCTTACTCCGCAGCTCGAGAACAGCGAAGCTCTGCGCCTGATGGCGAAGGAGTTCGTCGCTTCAATCAACCAGAAGCGAGCTCCGCTCAGCGACGGCTATGCCGGGCTGCGTGTTGTTCGCATGCTCGAAGCTGCCCAACGGTCGATTGAGCAGAATGGCCGCATGGTGAGCTTGCGCGAAGAGCGCCCCTCCATCAGTCACATGCTTGCAACCTCGAACGTTGCGGCCGCCGACTAGTCGGAAACTACCACCCCGAGCCCAGACCCTCCCCCGCCAACCTACGGTTCTGTGGAGATTGCAAGAATGAAAGTCCTCAATCGTTTCACTTACTGCGCTGCCTTTTTAACGTTTGCACTTGCATTGTCAAGCTCTGCATTCGGCAGTTGCGGTGCGCCTGTCAATCAGATCGAAGCCGAGAACTGCCTTCCCGGAAATCCCTCAACCCAATGGGATGTAACCGGGGGCGGCGATCCCACCATACAGGGATTCGCGACGGACATCAGCGTCAATGTCGGTCAGGTCATTAATTTCAAGATCAACACCGACGCACGGGCGTATACGATTGAGATTTACCGCATGGGTTACTACGGCGGGATGGGAGCCCGGTTAATTACTACGCTCTCGCCATCAGCCAGATTGCCTCAGACTCAGCCGGCCTGTTTGACCGATGCTGCCACCGGGCTCGTCGATTGCGGCAATTGGGCGGTTTCTGGGTCCTGGGCAGTGCCGTCGAACGCCGTTTCCGGTATTTACTTTGCACACCTGGTCAGAAGCGATACCGGTGGCGACAGCCACATCGTTTTCGTGGTCCGCAATGACTCGGGCCATTCCGCGGTACTTTTCCAAACCGCAGACGAATCCTGGGAAGCGTACAACGGTTATGGTGGTCCCAGCGTTTACGGTCCCAGCGATCAGTTCGATTTGACGCAGCGCGCCTACAAAGTCAGTTACAACCGGCCGTTCACCACTCGTGGTTTCTCGAACGAAGCAGCCACCTGGGTATTTGGTGCTGAGTATCCGATGGTGCGCTGGCTTGAGGCCAACGGCTACGATGTAGCGTACTTTACCGGTGTTGATGCCGCTCGCAATGGTGCGTTGATAAAGAATCACAAGTTGTACCTCAGCGTAGGACACGACGAGTATTGGTCAGGTCCGCACCGGACGAATGTCGAGGCGGCACGTGATGCCGGTGTCAATCTGGCATTCTTCAGCGGCAACGAAGTTTTCTGGAAGACGCGATGGGAAAACAGCATCGACGGAACCAGCACCGCGTTCCGTACACTTGTTTGTTACAAGGAAACGCTCGGTCCCAACTCGAACCCGGTGGCAGTTGCCGCAGTCGACCCACTTGACCCTCCTACATGGACCGGGACGTGGCGCGATAACAGCAAGAGTCCGCCAGCAGATGGTGGCCGTCCGGAGAACGGCTTGACCGGCACCATTTTTATGGTGAACGGCGTCGATAGCGACAATCCGGGAACTCTTTCGATTCAGGTGCCTGCCGCGGACGGCAAAATGCGGTTCTGGCGTAATACTTCCATCGCCAACCTGGCTGCTGGACAAACAGCAACCCTCCCACAGTCCACGCTGGGTTATGAATGGGACGAAGATCTGGACAATGGCGCGCGTCCAGCGGGCACATTTGATCTCTCGACGACGACACGCACTTTGACTACTGACCTGTTGCTTGATCAGGGAGGGACTTACGGTGCTGGCACCGCTACGCACCACATGACCATGCATCGTGCGCCGAGTGGGGCACTGGTCTTCGGCGCGGGAACAGTGCAGTGGTCGTGGGGATTGGATTCAACCCATGACGATCCCTTTGGTTCGAACCAGCCGGCAGATGTAGACATGCAGCAGGCCACGGTCAATCTGTTCGCAGACATGGGCGTGCAGCCTGCGACCCTTCAGGCGGGCTTGGTATCGGCAACCGCTTCTACCGACACAACTGCTCCCCGGTCACTGATCACTTTTCCCAGCAATGGCGCGACTCTGACTGCCGGTTCAACCATCACGATCAGCGGCTCGGCAACTGACACTGGAGGCACAGTCGGAGGGATTGAAGTTTCGCTGGATGGAGGCAGCACCTGGCACCCAGCCGCGGGCCGTGGCACCTGGACTTATTCCTGGGTTCCCACGTCGACCGGTTCATTCAAGATCGAGAGCCGTGCTACCGATGACAGTGCAAATATCGAGGTCCCCTCGTCTGGCATTGCGAACGTAACCGTTATACCTCCAGATTGTCCGTGTTCGGATTGGAGCTCTTCTACAACGCCGCCCACACCCGACAGCGGCGATGCGACGTCGGGTGAATACGGTGTCCGATTCCGTGCTGACTACAACGGCTACATCACCGGACTTCGGTTCTACAAATCAACTAACAACAAGGGTACACACGTAGGCAATCTGTGGACTAACACAGGGGCGCTGCTGGCGACCGCCACATTTACCAACGAGACTGCGTCGGGGTGGCAACAAGTTACTTTCAGCAATCCTGTAGCGATCACTGCCAATACGACTTACGTGGCTTCGTATTTCGCGCCGAGCGGACACTATTCCGCGACTCTCGGCTACTTCTCAACATCAGGAGATGCTCCGCCGCTGCACTTCCTGAAGGATGGAGTCGACGGAGCAAATGGCGTGTATAGCTACAGCCCTTCGACAACCTTCCCAACCTCCACTTTCGATTCCAGTAACTATTGGGTGGATGTGGTGTACGTTCCGGCATCATCGATGCCCGGAGCGAACCCTGCTCTCCTGGTTTATCCCACCAAGCTGACCTTCGCGGGATTTGTTGGGGGCTCGAGCGTGGCCAGCCAGTCCATTACGGTCTACAACGAAGGTTCCGGAACGCTGAACTGGACGGCATCTTCCAATGCATCCTGGCTTAGCACCACGCCAACTTCAGGGAGCACACCCGGAACAGTTGCCGTTTCCGTGAATACCACTGGACTGGCGCCCGGAAGCTACAGCGGAACTTTGACCTTCAGCTCTTCTGGAGCGACCAATGCTCCGCAGACGGTCTCGGTCACATTGACTGTAACCAACCTTCTCATGTTCTCGAATTTCTCAGACGGAACGATGAACGGCTGGGCATTTTCACCGCTGGGCTTCAATTCAAACTGGTCGGTCGCGAATAGCGCGTTGCAATACAACGGCGGCGGACACACGCAGGTTTATGCCGGGAACTCCGCGTGGAGCAACTACAACTTCAATGCGGCAATCAAGCTGTCTTCCTTGCACGACTATCCGGGCGGCATTCGTGGCCGCCTCAATCCTTCGACGGGAGCCGGATACGCGGTCTGGTTGTACCCGGCCGAAGGTCTTGTCAAGCTGTTTAAGAACACGGCGTGGAATATCGACACCGGTCTTACATTGCTCGGGCAGGGCATAGCGGTGTTTGACACGACCAACTTCCACAACGTACAGCTGTCATTCCAGGGCACTCAAATCAGCGTTCTCTACGACGGCCAGACGATCATCACTGCGACAGATGCCACTTACTCGAGCGGCGTGGTTGCACTGGACGTGTCGAACCAGCCGATCAGCTTCACCAATGTCCTGGTGACCTCCGGAACAGCCAACACCGGCTCGATCTCACTGAGTTCCAGCTCATTGAATTTCTCGGCCGCTTATAACGGTCCAAACCCCTCTCCTCAGACCGTGCAACTTACAGGTGGCGGTGGCGGAGCCCTGGTCTGGACTGCGAGCAGCAGCGCTTCCTGGCTCACGGTTTCTCCTGGATTCGGCGCAACGCCTGCCAGCCTGCAGATCTCGGCTTCGGTGTCCGGACTTGCTCCTGGAACCTATAGCGGAACCGTGAAAGTTGTGTCACTCGGGGCAGTCAGCACGACATTGCAGATCGGCGTCAACTTGACGGTCGCTGCGCCGGCGCCGGTGCTCGCGCTGTCGCCGACGATTCTTACGTTTATCGATTCGGGAAATCCGACTCTGCCTGCCCAAACCGTTTCAGTAACAAACGGTTCTGGTTTCGGGACGTTCGGTTGGACGGCCAGTGGCAATCAGCCCTGGCTCTCGGTCTCACCTGGAAGCGGATCGGTGCCGCAGAATGCGAGTATCTCGGTCAACCCTTCGGGGCTGGCGAATGGCAGCTACAGCGGAACCGTGACGTTCACGGCCAACGGAGTGGGGAATTCGCCTCAGGCGGTGAGTGTTGGCCTGCAGGTGCTCTCCGCGGATATGACCGAGACCTTCGCCGATCTTGGCACCGGGTGGATCATTTCTCCCATGGGCCTTGGCAATGGCTGGACCGTTTCGAATGGCGTTTACTCCTACGCCGGACTGGGCCTCAGCCAGTCATGTGCAGGCAACAGTGCCTGGAGCGATTACGCTCTGGATGCGAATGTTAAGCTGTCAAACATTTCAGACTGGCCCGGGGGCTTGCGCGGCCGCGTGAATCCATCCACGGGTGCTGGGTATCTGGTGTGGTTATACCCTGCACTCAACGAAGCCATTCTGTACAGCGCCTCGCAATGGAGCGTTAACGGCCCGCTGACCCAGTTGGCAACAGCGCCACTGACATTTGATACCGGCACTCACGATCTCCGCATGGATTTCCGCGGTAACGTGATCACCATCTACTGGGATGGAAGCGCGCTAATGAGTGCGACCGACAGCACGTATACCAATGGGATCGTCTGTCTGGACGCCAACAACCAGCCCATTTCATATTCCAATGTGAAAGTGGCCGCCGTGCAGAATCAGTTGACACTGAATACGATCTCGCCATCCAGCTTGACCTTCAATGCTCAGCCCGGCGGGACCGCTGCTCCACAGACTCTGAACATCGCGGCGGGCAGCGCGAACACCACATGGGCGGCTTCAACCACAACTTCATGGATTGGATTGGCGGCGTCCAATTCGCTTACGCCCGGCACCCTAACAATCTCGGTTAATACGTCAGGGTTGGCGCAGGGTAGCTACAGCGGTTCAATCCTGTTATCCGCTCCGGGTGCAAGTAACTCGCCGATTACGATTCCGGTGACTCTCGCAATCAAGAGCGCGGTACTGTCGGTCACGCCGTCGTCGAGCATGACCTTCTTTGGCGCAGTTGGCCTTAACCCGAATCCGCAGACAATTCAAATTGCGAATACGGGAACTGGCACTCTCAACTGGACCGCCAGCAAGACGCAAAACTGGCTCGCGCTCAGTTCGACTGCTGGAGTGGCGCCCGCGTCGGTTACAGTCACGCCGAGCACCACGACAACTGGCAGCGGCACCTTCAACGACACCATCACAATTTCGTCAAATGATGTAGCCAATAGTCCCGCTAACGTTCCGGTTTCGATGCAGGTTGGTTCGCTGCTGTTCAGCGACAACTTCAGTACGACTCCGGATGGCAATTGGACGGTCGGCCCGCTCGGCTTCGCTGCTGGTTGGTCGATTGTGAATGGCGTCTACACCTACAATGGAGGCGGGCATACGCAGTCATGGGCCGGAAGTTCTGCCTGGACAGATTACACAGTTTCAACCGACTTCCAGCTCGCTTCGTTGAATGACTACCCGGGCGGACTGCGCGGGCGTGTCAACACAACTACGGGCGCAAGCTACGGAGTCTGGATTTACCCAGCCGAGAAGGTGTTGAAGCTCTTCCGAATCGGCCAGTGGGACATCGACAACGATCTCTCGCTGCTCGGGCAGTCAGGCACGATCAACATCGACACTAATGTTCACAATCTGCGCCTGGTCTTCCAGGGCACGACCATCCAGGTGTACTACGACAACGCTCTTGCAATAACAGCCACAGATTCGAACTACAGCCAGGGCGCGGTAGCTCTGGATGTTTCGAACCAGCCGATCTCGTTCGATAACGTAACTGTAATTTCGCTTCCCTGAAGCCCTCCCACAACCTAAACCACTTAACCAGGAGAAACCGTAATGCGTGAGTTTTGCAGGATCGCTCCAGACGTAAAACTGGGGCCAAACGTATCAATCCATGCTTTCGTCAATCTGTACGGATGCACCATCGAAGAGGGCAGCCGGGTAGGCGCGTTTGTTGAAATTCAGAAGAACGCTTTCATTGGCAAAAACGTGAAAGTTTCGAGCCACACATTCATCTGCGAGGGTGTCACGATCGAGGATGAAGTTTTCATTGGCCACAACGTGTCGTTCATCAACGACAAATATCCTCGCGCTACCAACCAGGACGGAACGCCACAGAGCGAAGCCGACTGGGGTGTAGTGAAGACGGTGGTCAAAAAGGGCGCGTCGATTGGAACCAGCTGCACGATTTTGTGCGGTGTGACCATCGGCGAAAACGCCATTATCGGCGCCGGCAGCGTCGTGACTCGTGATGTACCGGCCAACGCAGTCGTTGCCGGAAACCCAGCTCGCATGATGAGAAAGGTGGTTGCAGCATGAATAGCCCGAACAAAGTAGCTTTCGTCGATCTTTACGCGCAGCACCGCGATATTGAAGAAGAATTGGTCGAAGTATTTCGCCGGGTGCTGAAGAAATCATCGTTCATTTTGGGCCCCGAAGTCGTCGCGTTCGAGCAAGCATTCGCCCAATATGTTGGCGCGAAGGAATGCCTCGCCGTCAACAACGGGACCACCGCCCTGCAGTTGGTGCTCGAAGCGCTCGAAATTGGACCCGGCGATGAGGTGATCACGGTTGCGAACACCTTTATTGCGACCGCCGAAGCGATCAGCGCCGTGGGTGCACGGCCGGTGTTCGTGGATGCTGATCCCGTCTCCTACACCATGGATCCGCAGCAGGTCGAAGCGGCGATTACGCCGAAAACCAAGGCGTTGTTGCCAGTGCATCTTTACGGACAATCGGTTGACCTCGACGCGCTGATGGCGATCGCGAAGCGTCACAATCTATACCTGGTTGAAGATGCTTGTCAGGCGCACGGCGCCACTTACAAGGGCAAGCGCGTTGGCGCGTTCGGCATTGCTGGTTGCTTCAGCTTCTACCCCGGGAAAAATCTGGGCGCACTCGGCGAAGGCGGTGGCATCGTCACCAATGACGCCGCGCTCACGCAGAAGATGCGCATGTTGCGAGATCACGGCTCGACCAAGAAGTACGAGCACAGCATGCCGGGATACAACTTCCGTCTCGAAGGCCTGCAGGGCGGCTTCCTCAACGTGAAGTTGAAAAAGCTTGATGGCTGGAATGCCCGCCGGCGCGAGATTGCCAAGCGCTACCAGGAGCTGCTGGGCGACGCTCCGATCACACTGCCTTCCGAGATGGGCTGGGGCGAACACGTCTATCACCTCTACGTCATCCAGGCGGATGATCGCGAGGCGCTCAAGCAGTCTTTGAACGACGCAGGAATCGAAACCGGCCTGCACTATCCGGTGCCGTTGCACCTGCAAGTCGCCTATAAAGACCTGGGATACGAGAAGGGCGCGTTCCCGGTTTCCGAACACCTGTCAAGCCACATTCTGTCTCTGCCAATGCACCCGTTCATGACGGATGCGGAAGTGGAGCGGGTCGCAAACGTCGTACTGGAGTCTTTGGAATGCACTCAGCAAACGGTCACGAAGTAACGGCAATTCGCGAGGTCGCGGCCACCTTCGGCCTGCGGGAAACACGTCAGGATGCTTCCTGGGAGCGGGATTTCTCCGCCTGGCTGAAGGCGGCCCGAACGCGCGAAGAGTTGGTCGAAATGTTCGGGCAGTTTCGCACGGGAGAGAGCGCATTCGATGCCATGATGCGCAAGGTCATCATGCGCTCTCTTTGCAAGTCGGTCGGCAGCGACCTGCAGGTGGCATCGCAGGTCGTGCTCAAGCATCCGGAGACGATGGAGATCGGTGACTCGGTTTTCATCGGTGCGCAGTCGATGATTCAGGGCCGCTTCGACGGAACTTGCAAAATCGGCAACCACGTCTGGATCGGGCCGCAGGCTTATTTTGATGCTCGCGACCTGGTTCTTGAAGACTATGTCGGCTGGGGTCCTGGCGCGAAAGTGCTTGGCTCAGCCCATACCGGCGAGCCGACGAACGTGCCAATCATCGCGACCGGGCTGGTCATCAAGCCGGTGCGGGTCGGATTCGGCGCGGACATCGGCATGAACGCAAGCATTCTGCCGGGTGTCACGATCGGTGCGCATTCGATCGTGGGCACGGGATCGGTAGTTACGCGTGACGTTCCGGATTACGCAATCGTTGCCGGCGCGCCCGCGAAGATCCTGCGCTTCCGCACCGACGAGGAGAAACCGCGTGTTTGATTCCAAGGAGTCTATGAAGAACAGACTTGAGGGTTCGTGTTGTCTAGTAACTGGTGGCACGGGTTTCATCGGCAGCACCATCGTCGATCAATTGCTCGATGCCGGTGCTGCTGAAGTTCGCGTGCTCGACAATTTCGTTCGCGGAAGCTGGAGCAATGTTGAATCGGCGATCAAGCGAGGCGCGAAAGTTACGGACGGTGACATTCGGGACGCCGGCCTGATTGATCACCTTTGCGACGGAGCAGACTACGTATTTCATCAGGCCGCGTTGCGCATTACGCGCTGCGCCGAGGCGCCACGTGAGGCCGTCGAAGTCCTGATTGACGGGATGCAGAACCTGCTCGAGTCCTCAGTTCGGCACAAGGTAAAAAAGATTGTTGCCGCATCGTCAGCTTCGGTTTATGGCGAGCCTTCGTACCTGCCCATCGATGAAGAACATCCCTTCAACAATCGCACGATGTACGGAGCAGGGAAGATCGCGAATGAGCAGATGCTTCGTGCCTACTTCACGATGTTTGGCATGCCCTATGTTGCGTTCCGCTACTTCAATGCATATGGTCCGCGCATGGATACGGTGGGCGTCTACACCGAAGTGATGATTCGTTGGCTCGACGCCATCGAAGCCAATCAGCCGCCGCTGATCTTCGGCGATGGGAAGCAGGCGATGGACTTCATCTTCATCGACGATATCGCCCGCGCGAACCTGATGGCTGCCCAAAGCAATGTGACCGACGAAGCCTTCAACGTCGGCACCGGTGTTCAAACCAGCTTGAATGAACTTTGCCACATGATGCTCGCTGAAACCAATTCGCGCCTCAAGCCGGAGTACCGCGAAGCGCGGAAGGTCGGGAATGTGCAGGTTCGCCGCGCGGCAGTGGAAAAAGCAGAAAAACTGTTGGGCTTTAAAGCAGAAATTAAATTACAAGAGGGCCTGCGCCGCCTGATCGAATGGAAGCGGACGCTGGCGCCTGTCGCCATAGCCACGGAGGCACGATGAGTACGGCAACGATCACGAAAAACATTCCAGTAGCACGGCCATTTATCGGCAAGGAAGAAGAAGCGGCCGTCCTCGAAGTTCTTCGCAGCGGGTGGGTCAGCCAGGGCCCGAAGGTCGCCGAGTTTGAAAAGCGGTTTGCCGAATACGTTGGCGCAGAACATGCGATTGCGGTTTCTTCCTGCACCACCGCATTGCACATGGCCTTCGTTGCTGCTGAGATCAAGGCCGGCGACGAAGTACTCTGCCCAAGTCTTTCATTCATCGCGACTGCCAACTCGATCCACTACGTCGGCGCTACGCCGGTGTTCGTCGATGTGGATCCCGTGACTTACAACATGAATCCGGCAAAGATTGAAGCCGCGATCACGCCGAAGACTAAGGCGATCCTGCTCGTGCACCAGATCGGCTTGCCATCTGACATTTCGGCGATCTCTGCCATTGCAAAACGGCACGGGTTGGTCGTGATCGAAGACGCGGCGTGCGCGATCGGCTCTGAATACGACGGCAAACGCATCGGCGCGCCGCACACTTTGATGGCGTGCTTCAGTTTTCATCCACGAAAGATTTTGACGACCGGCGAAGGCGGGATGATCACAACCGCCGATCCAAAGATTGCCGACCGTCTCCGCAAGATGCGTCAGCACGCCATGAGCGTTTCTGACCTGGCTCGTCACAGCTCGTCGAAGATCGTTTCCGAGAGCTATCCGGAAGTTGGTTACAACTACCGCATGACCGATATGCAGGCGGCACTCGGTCTGGTCCAGTTGCAGCGCCTGGATGAAATGATTGCTCGGCGCCGTCACTTAGCCTTCCGCTATTCAGAAGCATTGAGCCAAATCAGCTGGATGCTTCCTCCGGTCGAGCCGGTCGGATATCGCCACAATTTTCAGTCATACATGGTGCGGTTAACCGCAAACGCACCGATCACCCGAGATCGCCTGATGCAGGAATTGCTCGATCGCGGCATTTCGAGCCGCCGCGGAATCATGGCGACCCATGCCGAACTGCCGTACGCAGCACCGCGCTGGGAAAATGAGCTTAAAGAAACGCAAGCCGTAACCGACAATTGCATTATTCTTCCGCTGTACCACACCATGACGGATGAAGATCAGGATTACGTGATCGAAAGTATTCGTGAAATTATCGCAGCATAGCAACAGGATCTGGCCCCCACAGTCCTCCCCGACTTGCAACTGTAAAGACACAATTAAATAGCGAACCCGGTAGACCAGGAGAGTGACTCGTGAGTTCTCGTCGTTCAAGTAATGGAAGCGTTGCCGCCGTTGCCGCGGCCCCCACACTGCCCGTGTGCGATCGCATAGTTCTCGGCGAAGAATCGTTTCAGCGTACGCTCGCGATCGAACGGAAACGCACCGAACGGTCGAAGAAGCCGTTCCTGCTAATGCTTCTCAACTTCGGGGATGCAAACCTTTCTGAGGGCAACCGCAAAGTGCTGGGCAGATTGATCTCCGCCCTTTCCGAATCAACCCGCGCGACCGACATTGTTGGCTGGCACAAAGACTACGCCGTGATCGGCGTGATTTATACCGAGATCATCATCGACGACAAGAACACTGTGGTCAGCACGATGATGAGTAGAGTCAGCGAGACTTTGAGTCGCGCGTTAACCCTCGACCAACTGAACCAGATCAGCATTTCGTTCCACGTGTTTCCCGAGCCATGGGATGGCGACACCTTCGACCGGCCAAGCAATCCCACGCTTTACCCCGATCATTCAGAACTGGACGATCGCAGAAAGTACCAGTTCGCAATCAAGAGAGCGATCGATGTAGCCGGCAGCGGTATCGGACTCGCGCTATTCGCTCCCCTGTTTCTTGCAATTGCCGCCCTGGTGAAGCTTTCGTCGAGAGGGCCGGTGTTCTTTCGCCAGCAGCGCATTGGGCAGCACGGCATGCCCTTCACATTCCTGAAGTTTAGAACGATGTACACGAACAACGATCACAGTGCGCACAAGGAATACGTGAAGAAGCTGATCGCGGGTGAAGCCCAGGCGCACTCGAACGGAGATGGAGATAGTGCAGAATCGGGCGTCTACAAGATCACCTCTGATCCACGAGTGACCCGCATCGGTTCGTTCCTGCGCCGCACCAGCATCGATGAACTGCCGCAACTGATCAATGTTCTTAAAGGCGAAATGTCGCTGGTCGGCCCGCGCCCTCCGATTCAATACGAAGTGGAATCTTACGACATATGGCATCGTGGCCGGCTCATGGAAGCGAAACCCGGAATCACCGGTCTGTGGCAAGTCAGCGGCCGATGCAGAATTAAATTTGACGAAATGGTCCGGCTGGACATCCGATATGCCAGGACCTGGTCGCTTTGGCTTGATCTGAAAATCCTCCTCCGCACTCCTCTAGCTGTTCTTATCGGCGAAGGCGCGTACTAACGTTGTCACGCGTCTTCCCGTCCCGTCCGTCTTTATAACGCAAGGCTTATTTCTTTATGGCAGCGACTTCCGAAGCTATAGCTGTGCCTCAACCCGCATCCGCCGGTGAGGCCACTTCCGCCAGGCCCGGCGAGAAGGGCAGCTACGGGCAAATTTTGAAATCGTCGGTGCTGGTCGGCGGTTCCTCGATGTTGAACATCGTGATCGGAATCGTTCGCACCAAGGCCATGGCGATTCTGTTGGGCCCTTCGGGTTTCGGCCTCTTCGGACTTTATAACTCGGTCGCGGACCTCACCCAGAGCGTTGCCGAACTCGGCGTCAACAGCAGCGGCGTTCGACAGATAGCCGAGTCGGTGGGTAGCGGCAACAGCAGCCGGATTGCCCGAACTGCCGCTGTTCTGCGGCGGACTTCGATTGTTCTGGGCGCCTTAGGAGCCTTGTTTCTGCTCCTTTTCTGTCGGCAGGTCTCCCAGCTTACATTCGGCAGTACCAAAGAAGCGGCTGGGGTCGCGCTGTTGTCATTGGTCGTGCTGTTCAAGATCATCTCCGCGGGCCAGGGAGCCCTGCTTCAGGGCACGCGACGAATTGCCGACCTTGCGAAAATGAGCGTGTTGGGTGCGGCCTTCGGCGTTTTCACCAGCATCCCGCTGGTTTATTTTTTCCGCGAGCGGGGGGTGGTGCCTTCGCTGGTGAGCGTGGCCGCCATGACCATTCTCACCTCATGGTGGTATAGCCGGAAGATCGCAGTCGAAAAAACCACCGTAACGCTTTCGCAGGTCCGGGATGAAGCGTGGGACCTCCTGAAGCTTGGCTCAGTATTTATGGCGAGCAGCTTCATGACCATGGGTGTCGCATATTTCATTCGCATTACGGTCCTTCATAAAGTCGGATTCGCGGCAACCGGTATGTATCAGTCAGCGTGGAACCTGGGTGGTTTTTACGTTGGGATTATTCTCCAGGCCATGGGAGCCGATTTTTATCCCCGTCTGACGGCAAGCATTAACGATCACGAAGAGGCGAACCGGCTAGTTAACGAGCAGACCCTGGTTGGTTTACTGGTAGCAGGACCCGGCGTTTTGGCCACGCTCACCTTCGCACCTCTCGTAATTACGCTCTTCTATTCCGCGAAATTCGCAGCCGCCGTGGGAGTATTGCGCTGGATCTGCCTGGGAGCAACTTTGCAGGTCGTCACTTGGCCCATGGGATTCATCGCCGTATCAAAAGGACGCCAGGGGTTCTTCTTCTTCAGTGAATTTGCCTGGACCGTCTTCGCTATAGCCGCAGCGTTATTTTGTGTGACACGATGGGGTCTGGAAGGTGCGGGCATCGCGTTCTTTTGTTCTTACGTCTTTCATGCTGTGATTACCTATCCCATCGCGCGTCATTTGAGTGGATTCCATTGGTCTGAAAGAAATTTCGCGACCGGGTCGGCATTCTTAGCTGTAATCGGACTGGCGTTCTCTGCCTGGTATGTGGTGCCGTTTCGCTGGGCGGCAGTCGTGGGAATAGTGTCAACTACTGTGGCTTCGATTTATTCCTGCCGTTCGATCATTCATTTGGTGGCAATAGATAGCCTCCCGGGCCCGCTCCGGAGGTTAATCAGTCGACGGCAATTGCGCACCATGCGCGAAAGTCTGTGATTTCGGTTCTGACCTTTACAGAGGAATAGTTAATGAGTTCTGTCGATATTATCGTGCCCTGTTATCGTTACGGACATTACCTGCGCGAGTGTGTCTCAAGCATTCTCGCCCAGTCATTGCGTGACCTGAGGGTATTGATCATCAATGACGCCTCGCCCGACGATACGGACAAAGTTGCGGCCGAATTGGTCCGGGAAGACTCTCGTGTCAGTTACATTCGGCACGACGTGAATCGAGGCCATATTGATTCCTATAACGAAGGCATAGCCTGGGCCGGTTCCGATTACCTCCTTTTGCTCTCGGCTGATGACTATCTGCTGCCCGGGGCCCTGGAACGAGCGGCGAATCTCATGGATTCGCATCCAGAGATAGCACTTGCGTTCGGAAACGCAATTGAGATGGACGAGCAGGGTAGAAAGAACACTACGGCTTGTATTGAATTTGACGGAGAGGAAATTGTTTTGGGCGGAGGAGAATTCTTCCGATTGAGCGGACCGCGAAACATTGTGCCAACTCCCACAGCCGTCGTGCGCACGCGCGTCCAGAAGAAAGTGGGGGGCTACCGTAAGGAATTGCCGCACGCTGGTGATATGGAATTGTGGTTCAGGCTCGCCGCCCACGCTCCGGTTGGATTCATCAAGGAGCCGCAGGCGGTATATAGGCGCCACGCCGCCAATATGTCCCTTGCGTATTCGACGCAACGATACCTTCCGGATGTCCAGCAACGACGGGCGGCATTGAACTGCTTCTTCGAGTCTTGCGCTTCACTGGTTCCGGAGACCGCCAGGCTGCGTCGGAATCTTTTCCGCGGACTCGCCGCTGATGCACTCGGACTAGCGAATGGCGCGTTTAACGACGGTGACGCCGATGTATCTGCCGAGTTGGCTGCATTTGCGGCCGAGACTTCCCCAGCAATCACGAGGTCGAGCGGATGGGCGAAATTAACCTGCAAAAAGATGTTGGGCACCAGGAATTGGAAAGCACTGCGTTCGCATATGAGGTCGGCGGTGGCCCTATTACACAGAGTAGCATCGAAATCGTTCTGGTCTGAGGTAAGTACCGGCGCTCGCGGCTGCTCTGATACGGCGTTGTAGCTCGTCTGAAAGCTAGAGGTGCCGCAACGGCATTTCACAATGATTTAGATTTAATAACCAAGGGGACATTTGAGAATGAGAAAAAAGGCTGTGGTCATTGGGTTAGGAGAAGTCGGCAAACCAATATTGGACCTCATTTCCGATAGCTGTGACGCGATCGGTGTAGATGTGGCTCCTCTCGCAAAACCGATCGAGCATGTTGATGTCATGCACGTGTGTTACCCATTTGAGATCCCGGACTTTGTTGGCGAAACCGCCAGCTATATCGAGAAGTTCAAACCGGCTTTGACCATTATTGAAAGCACTATAGGTGTCGGAACCACGCGAAAGATCGCCGAGCGCACTGGCGCCGATGTCGTACATAGTCCGGTGCGGGGAAAGCACGTGCGCATGCTCAAGGAACTTCGCGAATACACGAAATTCATTGGAGCGATGAACGATGACGCCGGAAAGCGCGCGGCGGAGCACTTTCAGGCGGCTGGGGTGAAGACCAAGATCGTTTCAACGCCGGAAGCTTCTGAACTGGCCAAGCTTACTGAAACCACCTATTTCGGTGCGTTGATCGCCTTCGCGCAGGACGTCGAGCGTTATTGCGATGCGTCGGGCGCCAACTATGACGAGATCGTCTCCTTCTACGAAGAGATCAACTACCTGCCGCGCGTGAAGTTCTTCTCCGGCATTATCGGCGGACATTGCGTCATGCCCAACATCGAAATTCTCGGCGCATTCCAGAAGTCGGTGGTTCTCGATGCCATCAAATCTTCCAATCGCATGAAGATTGCCAGAGAGCAGAAGAACAAGAAATCTGAGGCGCCGACCGCAGCCTCCCAAAAGTCCGAAAAAGCTGTCGTCTAGGCGAATGAGCGAAGGTCAGAGCCACTCCCCAATGTCACCCTTGGCCACATCGGTTGAGAGAACGAACAGGAGAGAGGTCGCTGGGCAGTTCACCAGCGTCCTCTCTGGACGGCGGGTCGGAATGGTCGTCTTTTCATCCTATCCTGCCGATCCCCGTCCGCGGCGCGCGGCCGAAGCTCTGGCTGGTGAAGGCATGCAGGTGGACCTCATTTGCCAGCGGGACAGGGACTTGCCAAAACGAGAGCGCGCGGGGGAAGTAAACGTCACGCGTATACCGGTCGTGCACTCTCGAGGCGGAAAGCTTTCCTACGCCTATCAATACGGCGCATTCATTCTGCTTGCGGGTTGCATTTTGGGTTGGCGCTGTCTTCGAAAGCGATATGACCTGGTCTACGTCCATAACATGCCGGACGTGCTTGTGTTTTCTGCGTTGATCCCTAAACTTTTCGGCGCCAAGGTAATTCTCGATCAGCACGATCCCATGCCGGAACTGATGAAGACGATATTCATGCTCGAGGACGATAGCCGCGCTGTTCGAATAATCCGCCGGCTGGAGAAATGGAGCATTTCATTCGCCGATCTGGTCATTACAGTCAACATTGCATGCAAACGCCTTTTCGCAGA
Organism: Terriglobales bacterium; assembly: GCA_035651555.1. GTDB lineage: Bacteria > Acidobacteriota > Terriglobia > Terriglobales > Acidobacteriaceae > Gp1-AA145. Next base: position 640,518 of record DASRFL010000032.1, on the reverse strand, counting down.
GAGGAGCGGTGAAGCTGAAAAGATCGGGGTAGTGATGAATGCGCCCGACGGGCGAATCTTCTCCTACCGCGAGGTGAAAGTAAGCGACCCTGGTACTCTGGCAAGGCCGTTTGTAATCATGTATCACGGTTCCCTGGTCGAACGAAATGGCGTTGGGCTCGCCGTAGACGCACTTGCGCGCTTGGGTAAGTCCGTTCCCAATGCCGAGCTGAGAATCTTCGGTAGAACGACGGATTATCTCGAATCGGTCATGGATAAAGTGAAGCGTGAAGGCCTCGATTCCTGTGTGAAATACATGGGGCCGAGAACGTTGGAGCAGCTGGTTCAAGAGATCGCGGCCTGCGACATTGGAGTTATTCCGAACCAGCGCAACGCCTTTACCGATATCAATACTCCAACCAGAATTTTTGAATTTTTGTCCTTGGGGAAACCCGTAATCGCGCCGCGAACTCGAGGCATTGAGGACTATTTTGACCCGCGATCGATGATCTTCTTCGAAGCCGGCAATCCCGACGACCTGGCTGCGCAACTGGAGCGCAGCTACAGGAACCCGGCTGCGATAACCGAGATTGCGAGACGCGGCCAGCAGATATACCTGCAGCACAACTGGGAAAATGAGCGGCGAGAGCTCGTCAGGCTGGTTTCCGGTCTTTTCTCTCCTGCATCAACCCGCGTAGCTGCCGAGAAGTATCTAGCCTCCACCACACAGTGATCGACGGTTCTGTTTCATGATTGGTGTCATTGCCAAGCCGGCCGACCACAACGTCGTAAGCGAATTCTTCGAGCTCTTCAAAACCGGTTGGGAGCTATTTCAAAGAGATCGTCACTATGATGTCGTCATATCCGACGGCTCGGTCCCACTGGCGGAGATTGACGCTCGAACTGTTGTGCTTTACTCGGCACAGAGCGCGCCGGAAGATAAGCATGGAAAAGTAGCCAGCAAGGAACCAGGTTGTCACAAGCTGCAATATGGTGACTTGGAGCTTCCCATCTATGACGGTGTAGCGCTATTTCCCTCCAGGGAACAATCGTTTCTCACTGATGCCGAATGTGGGCAACCGGCGTCGTACTCGGAACAAGACGATGAACGCACTTTGCTGCGGGTAGGATATGACCTTTTTTCAGAGGTCCGTTTTTTGTTGACCAGAGGTCAATCCGTCGGACAGGCATCAATTCCCGCGTTAGAAATTCATATTGCTCTCCTGCGAGACCTGCTCATAACGCACGGTGCTCCCCTGGTCGAAATTCCGCCCGTACCCAAGGGTTATAAATTCATTGCCTGCCTCACGCATGACATGGATCATCCCTCAATCCTGTGTCATAAGTTTGATCACACAACAGCAGGCTTCCTTTACCGCGCAATCTTTGGATCACTGATAAATCTGGCCACGGGTAGGGGAACTTTTCGCCAAATGATGCGCAACTGGTGGGCGGCCGCCAAATTGCCACTCGTCTATTTGGGTCTTGCCAAGGACTTCTGGCTTGATTTCACGCGCTATGTCGAATTAGATCGCCATCCTGCGACTTTTTACTTCATCCCGTTTAAAGGAAAGCCTGGGCAATTGGGTGCAGGCTCGTCGCCTGGCCGCCGCGCAGCGGGATATGACGTCGGCAATCTGCGGCCGCAACTGGAACAATTGAAGTCTGCCAAATGCGAAATTGCTTTGCACGGAATCGATGCCTGGCACAATGCAGCCCGCGCTCGCCAGGAATCCCAGCGCATTCAGGACGTTGGTGGGCGACCAAACGGTGGTGTGAGAATGCACTGGCTGTACTTCGATGACCAGTCTCCAGTCACGCTCGAGAGTGCGGGCCTGAACTACGATTCCACCGTAGGGTTCAACGAAACCATCGGCTATCGGGCAGGAACGACGCAGGTTTACCGGCCGCTGAATTCGTCCGATCTGCTTGAACTGCCGCTGCACGTCATGGACACTGCCCTGTTCTATCCCACTTATCTGAATTTGCGGCACGGTGAAGCGATGGAGCGGGTCAAGGCGGTCATTGAGAATGCAAAGCGGTTCGGCGGTTGTATCACCATCAACTGGCATGATCGGAGCATCGCCCCCGAACGTTGCTGGGATGACTTTTATGAGCAGTTGGTCCAGGAGTTGGAAACAAACGGCGCATGGTTCTCGACCGCGCAAGATGTAGTTTTGTGGTTCCGCAAGCGCCGGGCAATAGAGTTTGGATCGGGTGCTGCGGCTCCGGGTATTGATGAGGTCGACTCTCAGGAGATTGAATCTGCGGCCCCCTTGCAATGGCGCACTTACAATGTGGCAAATGCGGAATATTCCGCCTCGTTGTCACTTGAGAATACAACTGCTAACTGATCAAGGCGACTGATGAGATCTGAAATATCAGTGATTATCGTGGCATGGAATTGCCGACAGGTGCTTTCCGACTGTCTGCGTTCAATTCTCGCCCAGGTAAAGCCTGATACCAGCGAAGTAATCGTAGTGGACAATGCGTCTTCAGATGGCACGGCGGAAATGGTGCGCCAGCATTTTCCCCCCGTGAAGCTGATTGAAAGCCACGGAAACCTTGGGTTCGCAAGGGGAAACAATCTTGGCCTGGAGGCCGCGACCGGCGAGTATGTGTTCCTTATTAATCCTGACGTTGTGGTCAAGGAAGGAACATTTGCCCGCATGATGGAATACATGAAGGAGAATCCCGGGGTGGGAATGCTGGGACCCAAGATTGTAGGTCGCGACGGGCTGGTGCAGAGGTCCTGCATGCGCACGCCTACTCTCTGGAACCAGCTATGCCGCGCCCTGGCGCTTGATAGTCTTACGAAAAAGTCCCGCGTGTTCGGCGGCTATCTTATGAACGACTTCCGGCATGACACTCTTCGTGAAGTCGACATTATTAATGGCTGTTTCTGGCTGGTACGCAGAACCGCCCTGGAGCAGGTAGGCAGTATGGATCCGCAGTTCTGGATGTACGCTGACGATCTCGACTGGTGCAGACGATACACCGAGGCTGGCTGGAAAGTGGTCTTCTTCCCGGAAGTTGAGGCCATTCACCTGGGAGGCGTCAGCAGTGACAATGCTCCTGTGTTTTGCTTCGTGCAAATGCAACAGGCAGACCTGCAGTACTGGCGAAAATATCACGGCCTCATTTCCTACGCTTGTTTCTTTCTGATCCTCTATCTGAGCCATGCGGTTCGCTCCACGGGTTCAGCCCTCCTCTACATGGTTCGCGCCTCCAGTCGCTCCCGCATGTCCCTGAAATTCAAAAAACATTTCGCCTGTATGCATTGGCTCACGCTTCGGATCGTCTCGCCGAAGAAGGATCTTGGTTTCGGTCTAGTCGGAACTACGCGATGAAGTACGCACTGATTACGCCGGCGAAAAACGAGGCAGCATACATCGAGAAGACCATTCTCTCGGTAATGTCGCAGAGCGTAAGGCCCTGTCGGTGGGTAATTGTCGATGATGCTTCGAGCGATGACACCGCTGCCGTGGTTGCACGGTACGCACAGCAGAACAGTTGGATCACTCTTGCCAGGGTAGGAAACAAGGCGGTTAGAAATTTCGGGCGGAAAGTAGATGCCTTTAACTGTGGGATCAACTGCCTAGAAGGCGCGGACTACGATTTAATAGGTAACCTTGACGCCGATATCACTCTCGGCCCAGATTACTATCAGAAAGTCCTTGCGGAGTTCGAGCGGGACCCGCAACTGGGTATCTCGGGAGGAGTGGTCTATATTCCCGTTGGGGACCGCCATGTCAATTACGACGCCACCTGGGACAGCGTGGCCGGCGCGGTGCAGTTATTCCGGAAAGAGTGTTTTCAGCAGATCGGTGGGTATTTAAGAATACCGACGGGCGGCATAGACGCGGCTGCAGAAATCATGGCGCGCAGCTACGGCTGGAAGGTGCGCAAAGTGGCGAACAATCCCGCCCATGAGCAACGGCCTACTGGATTCGCGCATGGCAGGCCGTGGAAAGCTGCATACAAAGAAGGTGTCCACTATCACACGCTGGGATACCACTCGTTATTTTATTTTTTCCGGTGTCTCAAGCGTTTGGGCAACTCGCCGTACGTGATTGGCAGCATTCTAGGAATCCTAGGATTCTGGTATGCCAAGCTCAGACGTGCCCCGGTTTGCCTTCCGCCTGACGTTGTGGGGTATTTGCACTCGGAACAACTGCAAAAGCTGAGAGACCAGTTATTGCGTAAAAATAAAGTGTCGCCCGCGTATTAATTTCGATGGAACTGGTGAGCTAACTTCAATGTGTGGAATTTGCGGACAATTTAACTTTTTGCGGGGCGAGAAGGTTCATGTGGAAGATCTGGCCGCGATGACGGCGGCCATTCTCCATCGGGGACCGGATGATCAAGGCTTCTATACCGACGGAAACCTGGGTCTCGGGTTCCGCAGGCTCTCGATCATCGATCTTTCGGGTGGGCACCAGCCCATGTCGAATCGACAGAAAACGGTATGGGTGGTGTTTAACGGAGAAATCTACAACTTCCAGGAGGTTCGCAAACAGCTGGAGGCGCGTGGCTATCAGTTCTCCACCAATTCCGACACCGAAGTCATTGTTCACGGTTACGAAGAATGGGGTGATGACGTTCTTGACCGGCTCAACGGAATGTTTGGTCTCGCAATCTGGGACGCGAAGCTTCGCAAGCTGGTTCTGGCGCGTGATCGCATGGGGATCAAGCCGGTGTACTACAGCATCCGCGATGGACGGCTGTGGTTTGGCTCCGAAATTCGTGCGCTCCTCGCGGCTCCCGGCGGACCCAGGGCTACGATCGATCCTCATGCGGTGGAATCGTTTCTGCGGTATCGCTACACTCCAGCGCCGGACACGATTCTCGAAGGAGTAAAGAAGCTCGCGGCCGGCACGCGTCTCATCATCGAAGAGGGGAAGCAGCCTAGGTTGGAGCGTTGGTGGAACTTCCGACCACGCGCATTGGATCCTATGCCTGGTGTGCGGGACGCCGAAGCACAGCTCCTGGAAATTTACAGCAGCGCCGTAAAGAGACACCTAATCAGCGACGTTCCCGTCGGGTTGCTGCTCAGCGGAGGAATGGATTCAGCCCTTCTTCTGGCCCTGATGAGTAAAGTCCAGGGTTCTTGGAAAACTTATTCCGTTGGCTACGGAACCACGTTCGTAGACGATGAACTACGGGATGCCGCGGAGACCGCCAAAATCCTTGGATCCAGCAACGTTCAGGTTCAGATCAGCTCCTCCGAGTTCGAGGCAAACCTCGAAAAGGTCGTGGCCGCCGTCGAAGAGCCGGTGGCGACATCGTCGGTCATCCCTATGTATTACGTATGCCAGCGCGCCCGCGAGGAAGTCACGGTGGCTTTGATCGGGCAGGGCCCGGATGAACTATTCGGTGGTTATAAGCGTCACTTGGGAGTGCGTTACGGAGAATACTGGCGTCGGCTGCCCAAGCCGGTTCGTTCGTTGCTCAAAGCCACAGCGACGATTGGGCGCAATGAAACGACCAGGCGCGCCGTCTATTCGCTCGATGTCGAGGATCGACTGCAGCGGTATCAGCAAGTGTTTTCGCTCTTGCCCGACAGTTCCATACAGAAACTGTTTCGGCCAGAGATAGCCGACAATATCGGCGATGGCATGCCGGGTTGCTGGCAGGAGCTGCTGCCGTTGATGGATGGCGTGGATGAACTGGGCGGGCTGCAGTTCCTTGAGATCAGATCATCGTTGCCGGACGAATTGCTTCTCTACGCCGACAAGCTATCAATGGCGCATAGTCTCGAACTCCGTGTTCCTTATCTCGATCAGGAAGTGGTTGAGTACGCGGAATGCCTTGACGCATCGTTCAAAGTCCACCGCGGGACCAGGAAACGCTTGCACAGATTAGTTGCCCGGCATTTTTTGCCAAAAGAAATTCTTCAAAGAAAAAAGCGCGGGTTCGCCACCAATGTCGTCGACGAGTGGCTGCGAAGCTCTGTCTCCCGAAATATGGATACGATCTTCGCCGACGACACCTCTCTGGTGTATGGATATCTCGATCCTGCTGCAATAAAAAAGATGCTTGGCGAACACCGGGCGGGCAGGGCCGATCACCACAAAGTACTATTTAGCGTCGTGGTGCTTGAACATGTGCTTCGTCACTACTCGACTCATTCCGCTTCCGCTCCCGCGAGGAACTCAGTCTCTGAATTTGCCGGTGCATGGGCGCGAAATTGATCGTACACGTAAGGTCATGCCCCAACGTCCAGGGGTCGGGCGCCAACTGGGCTAATAGCACAGGTTCGATGCCCGGTGACCGAAAGAGCCATGACCTCACGCAATAATGTCCTTTCGAGACGTGGTATCTGGAGTCTCCGGATGGTAACTTCACAGTGGTTAGGCTTGACCACCGGATCGCGATGCGGGTGCGTTGATCGGGGCTGCTTTTCAGCGTCGACAGGGTCACACACGCCAATCGCGACACAGAGGAGTAAATAATTTAGGTGGCAAGAGTCCGACCGGAGGCCCCCAACATGAAGCGGATTTTCTTGCTGTTGACGTTAGTCATTGTTCCCAGCCTTGCAAATGCTGCAAACCATTACGTGCTGTCGAGCGCACAGGGAAACGGCAGCGGAACCGATTGGAGCAACGCCTGCACAGATTTCACAGGTTCTTGCTCGGTAAATTCGTTGGTCCGCGGTGACACCTATTACGTCGGAACCGGCACATACGGAGGGCGCACCTTCAGCACACCCAGTTCCGGCACCGCGCTCATTACGATCAAAGGCGCGACGGTTGCAGATCACGGGACAGACACCGGGTGGGCGGCGGCGTTTTCGGTTAGGAATGCTGATGGCGGAACCCAAGCCAAGTGGACCAACGAAGTCGATTTCACCAGTTCGTACTGGACATTCGATGGTTCGGTCGGCCCACTTTGGGACACCAATCCCGCGGATTACGGGTTCAGATTTGCCGACGGTCTGTCGAGGGGCAGCACCATTGGAGTCTCGGGCACGGTTTCGAACAATGGGCCAGCCCTCACCAATATTACGATTTCCCACATCGCTGCAATAGCTACATCGAGCGACACCGAAAAGGAATTCATCGAAGGTGCCATCTCGGGTGGGGCCCACAGCAACTGCACCGTCAGCCACTCTTTGCTAAACGGATGGCAGGGTTTGATCATGACCAAGGGTCAAAGTGGCGCTGCTTATTCGAACTGGACGATCTCGTACAACGCGCTGCTTAACGGATCGAGCACTAGCGCGAACCACGGCGAATGGATCGACCCTAACGAGCGACCGATCGACAGTTGGACGATTTCATTCAACCTGTTCAAGGGCTACAGCGGATCCGCCGGGATGACGGGAACCATCGTCGCGAACAACAGTGATAACAACAACGCCCGAATTTACGGCAACGTATTCGATGGTCTGCGAGTCGGCAATGGCGTTATAACCGGTACCTCGCAGGGAAATTTGAACAACGCCGTGGTCTACAACAACACTTTCCTTAACATGACTTCAGATTCCGGCGATGCGATCGGCGGAAGCGGTCAAGGTTCTGGCAATGTCGCGTTAAATAATTTGTTTTACAACACAAACGCCAACATGGGCGGCGGTTTTTCCCACGATTACAATTCGTTTTACTCAACCAGCAACACGCCATCGGAGTCACACGGACAGACAGGTTCGGGAAACCCATTCGTAAATTCTGCCGCCAACAATTACCAGCTCACTGCAGATACCGCCATGTGGAACCTGTTGGCGGCCCCATTCAATATCGATGCGGATAACACCGTGCGGCTCTCCAGCCGGGGTGCATATCAATTCTCGACAACCTCTGGTGGTGGGGGCGGGGGTGGCGGGGGGACGGTCGCGCCGCCCACGAATCTCCAGGCGCTAGCTCAATAAAGCTCAATCTACAAAAAAGTAAGACGCCATGCCTGCCCTGAGAAGGGGTGGGCATGTTCGTGTTTAAGATTGGATATCCTCCCCAACGAAAACCCGGCGATGAAGCTTACCCTCGCAGCAGCTGCAAACAATAAGCAGGTCCTTCAGCAGAATCTCCTGGCTTCGCCCTGCGTTCAGCAAGGGCAAATGGACGAGCTGCTGATCCAGGAAGGATTCGCTTCGGCCGCGAAAGCCTACAATGAGGTGCTGGAAAAAAGCCGCAACGATGTCGTGATCTTTGCCCACCAGGACATGTATTTTCCCGAGTCCTGGCTGGCAGAGCTCGAAACGTCACTGAAGTACCTCGATGTGCATGATCCGAATTGGGGAGTGCTGGGCTGCTTCGGGGTTTCTGCTGACAGAAAGCGGTACGGAAGAGTTTATTCCGCTGGCCTCGGTGTGATCGGAACAGCCATTGAACATCCGACTGCAGTACGCACCCTCGACGAGATCGTCTTGATTGTGCGCAAGCCGTCTGGTCTCAAGTTCGATACCTCCTTGGAGGGATTCCATTTTTACGCGTCGGACATATGTCTGCGCGCGCTGGCGCGCGGAATGAACAATTACGCCATTCCGGCCTTCTGCGTCCATAACACGCAATTGAACCCGACGCTGCCGGCAGACTTCTACGAGTGTTACAAGCAGTTCAAAAAGATTTGGCGCGATTCTCTCCCGGTGCACACCAGTTGCATCACCGTATCAGCGCTGGACATTCCGGCACGTATTCTTCGGCTGAGGGAGGCTTATATAACTTACATTCGCCGGACTCCGGTCGAGACCACCCGATCAACGGACCCCCGGTCGTTGTTGCTCTAGGAGCTTAGAATCAGTTAGGTTCGGCAAGTAACGCTCCCTTTCATTCTTATAATGAACGAGGAATTGGCACAACAAAGCTACGTGCATCCAGCAATCGCGATTGCGATGCTGGTTGCGATAGGCCTGATGTTTGCGCTTCCAAAGCGCAAATTGATCGCGACCTTCATTTTTTCCGGGATATTGATCCCGATGGACCAGATTCTCGTCCTGGGCCCACTGCACTTTCCCATGATCCGGATCCTTGTGCTGTTCGCCTGGATCCGAATTTATATGGCGGCTAAAGCGTCTGGAACCCCGATTTTGCCGAACAAGTTCAATGTGCTCGACAAACTCGTTCTGCTTTATGCCGCATTCGACGCATTGGACTACATCATCCTTTGGGGATTTTCGGCGCAAGCAATTATCAACAGACTGGGCGCAGCGTACATGGTAATCGGAATCTACTTTGTGTTGCGCGCATGTATTCGCGATGAGCACGACATTCTTCTGGCAATAAGATCCTTAGCCTGGGTTTGTGCAATTATCGCGCTGATTATGACGGCCGAGCACATGACCGGCCAGAATCCATATGGGTATCTGGGAGGATCACGTGCCTGGACCAGAGACGCATTGATGGTCCGTGAATCTAAGTTGCGGGCTATGGGTCCCTTTCAACATCCAATTCTGGCGGGCTCTTTCGGCGGCGTTTGTTTGCCCCTCTTTTTGGCGTTGTGGATACGGCGACAAAAGTTCTACGCCCTCCTGGGCATACTTTCCTCGACCATCATCGTCTTTGCCTCGGCATCGAGCACACCGATTATGGCATATGTGTTTGGGGCCTTTGCATTCTCTCTGTGGCGCTATCGCCGCTATATGCGAATGGTCCGATGGGGAATTGTTGGCGTCCTGTTAACCCTGCAACTGGCCATGAAAGCTCCGGTTTGGGCATTGATTCAGCGGGTAGACCTCGTAGGTGGATCGTCTGGGTTCCATCGGTTCAACCTGGTGGATCAGACCATAAGGCATTTCTGGGATTGGTGGCTGTTTGGGGTGAAAAATACCTTTAACTGGGGCCCTGACCTTTGGGACCACGCGAATCAATACGTCGCGGTTGCCACTAACTCGGGCCTTGTGCCTTTGGCTTTGTTCATCGCGATCCTTGTGTACGGGTTCAAATATGCGGGCCGCGCCAGAAAAAGTCGCGAAGATGGCCGCCGTGGCAGCCGGTTCGTTTGGGCTTTGAGCGCCTCGCTTTTGGCCCATTTGGTAGCATTCTTCGGAATTTCTTATGTCGATCAGACCATAATCGCGCTCTGGGGAGTTCTCGCGATGATTCAGGTCGCGGGGGCGCAGTCTGCCGTTCCAAAAAGTCTCGGCCGCGGTCGCAGGGAGATTCAGCAGATTCCGAATTTCGGGGAGCTATCTCCCGCCGAAGGTAAGGTTCCGAAAATGTCATCCCAACGCCTTGCCGCGGCGGTATAGAGATCAACTGAGATCAGCCATGCGATGAATCGAAACAAACGCATTTTGGTAGTGAGCCATGCTGCAACCCGGAATGGTGCCACCATTCTGCTTCTTGACCTGTTGCGCTGGCTAAAGCGAGAGACCCGATACCAATTTGACATTGTGGTGAATGGAAGTGGGGAACTGATCGATGATTTTCGTGCTGTCGGCCGGACAACCGTATGGCGCAATCCAGATCGAGTGTTTGCCATGTTTCCGCGCAGCTCGGCCAGGCAAAAATGCGAGTCATACCTGTTGCAGAGTCTTTTGCTGGGACGCACGTACGACCTTGTATACCTGAATACATCTTCCGTAGCTTCACATGCGCCGGTCCTGTCGCGCAAAGCCCCGCGCATTCTCTGGCACATTCATGAGATGACCTATGCGCTGCGCAACACGCTGGGCGCAAACGCGGATCGTCTGTTGCCGCTCGCATCGCGGTTTGTCGCCGTGTCTTCGGCTGCACGCGACGCTTTGGTCGAGAATTTTGGAATCTCCGACCAAAAAATCGATATAGCGCATGGTTTTGTGTCGCTGCCGCCAGAGTCCCTGGAATTGGCGCAGTCGACTCGTAAAAGCAAGCACGCGGGGTTCGGTTGGCCGGAGGATGTGTTCGCCGTTGGCGGTTGCGGTGCGCTGGGCTGGAGAAAGGGCACAGACATTTTCCTGCAGATTGCACACGAAATGACGAGCTCAGTATCTTCGGACAACTTGCGGTTCCTTTGGGTCGGTGGCGGATCGCGTGATGAAATATTGCGATTTGAGCACGACGTTCGTTGTTTGGGATTGCAGGAGGTGTGCAAACACGTGCCTGCCACTGCAGAGGTGTTTGACTACTATCACGCCATGGATGTTTTCGCACTGACCTCGCGCGAAGACCCATTTCCGCTGGTCATGCTGGAAGCCGCTGGCTGTGGCTTGCCGGTGGTTTGTTTCGCGAACTCAGGCGGCGGTGAGGAGTTCGTGGGTACTGATTCCGGCTGTGTTGTTCCGTATCTGAATATTTCAGGTTTCGCGAAGTGCCTGTCACAACTGCGAGATGACCTGCAGACACGCCATAAATTGGGAAACGCGGGCAAGCAGAAAGTCCGAACTCAATTTACGGCAGAAGTGCAAGGGCCTAGAATTCTCGCGACCATTGAGCGCTGTCTTTCGATTGACTAGTTAGTCTCGCCCCTCCCCCCTAGTTCAAGTCTTTTGCAACAAGTTTGGAGTAGGTTTTCGTCCCGCGGCCCACGGTAGGAGCTTCGGGTCCTTATCTGTGGTTCTGTCCGTTTCGACACCCGTCTCCCAGGAGAATACATATGCGGCGGAGCATTATCACTCTGGCAGGTTTTGTGTTTCTGAGTTTAGGCATTTCTTTTGCTTCTTGCACTTCGCCCGCTAACCCGATCGAGGCTGAGAACTGCCTTCCGGGTACTTCCCAGAGCCAGTGGGACATCACTGGGGCAGGCGATTCAACCATTCAAGGCTTCGGCACGGATATCAGTGTCAACGCTGGCCAAACCATCAATTTCAAAATCAACACTAACGCCAGCGCCTACCGTCTCGATATCTACCGCTTGGGTTACTACGGCGGCATGGGTGCACGCCTGATCACCACAATTCAGCCCTCGGCAAAGTTGCCGCAGAGTCAACCTGCGTGCCTGAGCGACGCCAGCACCGGCCTTGTCGATTGCGGAAACTGGGCGGTGTCAGCTTCGTGGGCAGTTCCGTCTACGGCAGTATCGGGAATTTACTTCGCCCATCTGGTTAGAAGCGATACCAATGGTGATAGCCACATCGTGTTTATAGTTCGGAATGATGCCAGCACTTCAGCAATCTTGTTCCAAACTTCCGACGAGACCTGGCAAGCCTACAACGGCTACGGTGGTCCAAGTCTGTATGGCCCGACAGATCAATACAACCTAACCCAGCGCGCATATAAGGTCAGTTACAACCGTCCATTTATTACTCGAGGTTTCGGTGTTGAAGCCGTGACCTGGCTCTTTGGCGCGGAATACCCAATGGTCCGCTTCCTCGAAGCGAACGGCTACGACGTCTCATATTTCACAGGAGTGGATGCGGCCCGAAATGGCAGCCTTATCAAGAACCACAAAATCTATATGGATGTAGGCCATGACGAGTATTGGTCAGGCCCTCATCGCACCAGTGTGGAGGCGGCCCGCAGCGCCGGGGTCAACTTAGCATTTTTCAGTGGGAACGAAGTTTTCTGGAAGACGCGCTGGGAGAACAGCACTGACGGAAGCAATACACCGTTTCGCACTCTGGTCTGTTACAAGGAGACCTTGGGTCCGAGTTCTAATCCTACAGCAACCGCTGCGGTCGACCCGCTTGATCCCCCTACATGGACCGGCACATGGCGCGATACGAGCAAGAGTCCGCCGGATGATGGAGGCCGTCCAGAAAACGGTCTGACCGGCACTATTTTTATGGTGAACGGAACTGGAAGCGACAATCCCGGGACGCTATCAATTCAAGTGCCGGCTACAGATGCACAACTTCGCTTTTGGAGAAACACGACCATAGCAAATTTGCAAAGTGGACAGACTGCGACCCTTCCCGCAGGAACTCTCGGATATGAGTGGGACGAAGATCTGGATAACGGCGCACGTCCCGCTGGCACCATTGATCTTTCATCCGCGACTTACAAACTTACCGCGGACCTACTGCTTGATCAGGGCGGAGTTTACGGTGGAGGCACGGCAACCCATCAGATGACCTTGTATCGCTCTTACAAAAATCTTGGTCAGCCGACACAGACCCCATTAGGAATGGTTTTCGGCGCCGGCACAATTCAGTGGTCATGGGGTCTGGACAGCAATCATGACAACCCAATCACCTCGCCGAATCAGCCGGCGGATGCGGACATGCAACAGGCGACCGTCAATCTGTTTGCGGATATGGGAGTTCAGCCTGCAACGTTACAAGGCGGCCTGCATCCGGCAATTCAGTCTGCAGACACGGTTGCCCCAGCCTCGCAAATCTCCTCTCCCACAAACGGAACACAGGTTCGTGTTGGAACAAGCGTAAACATCACGGGTACTGCAGCTGATACTGGGGGCGGAGTGGTTGGCGGAGTGGAGGTATCTGTGGATGGAGGAAGCACCTGGCATCCTGCATCCGGCCACAGCAATTGGACTTTCGCATGGACGCCGACAACTCCAGGCAATTACTCGATTTTGAGCCGCGCAACCGATGATAGCGAAAACCTTGAGATCCCATCGGCAGGAATCGTCGTCGCTGCCAGCACCAGTGCGCAAACGCTGACCTCGCTTAGCCTGAACGCAAGCAGTGTGCCCGGCGGAGGCACGGTGCAAGGCACAGTTACGTTGGGTCAGCCAGCAGCGGCCGGTGGAGTTGCTGTATCCCTCTCCAGCTCGAACCCCGCAGCTGCGAGTGTGCCCGCAAGTGTCACGGTGCCTGCTGGACAGTTCACCGCAAATTTCACTGTCACTACATTTGGTGTTTCGCTACCTGTGACTGTCACCATCTCAGGCACCTTCGTGGCCACCAGCAACGCAAACCTGACGGTCACAAATGCACTGCCCCCGCCAGCCGGTAGTCTTGCGATCGATGCCCTGGTTGCGACCGATAAAACGAGTGCGGCGACGAGTGTGACGAGTGGGACCTTCTCTACCGCCGTTGGGAATGAACTAATTCTTGCGCTGATCTCAACAGATGGCAATACGGCGAACATGACGGTTTCAGGTGTCAGCGGAGGTGGTTTGACCTGGAATTTAGTGCAACGCACTAATACTCAGCTCGGGACCGCAGAGATTTGGAGGGCCTTTGCGGCAAATCCGATTTCGAATGCCACAGCGACTGCGACTCTTTCCCAAAGTGTTGCTTCGTCAATGCTAGTGATCAGTTTTGCCGGTGTAGATACGTCCGGAACTAACGGATCCGGCGCGATCGGAGCAACCGGAACAGGCAATGCGAATCCCGGCGCTCCTACGGCGTCATTGACAACGACCCGCAACAATTCGATTGTGATCGGAGTTGGGAACGACTGGGACAAAGCAATCGCCCGCACTGCCGGCGCGAACCAGACGATTCTCCACCAAATTGCGCCGCCAACCATCGGCGACACCTACTGGATGCAAATGCAGAGTGCTGCCACGCCGCTCAGTGGAACGAAGGTTACGATCAACGACACGTCGCCGTCGAGCGATCGCTACAACCTGAGCATTGCTGAGGTTCGTCCAGCTTCTGCTGGCACATTGAGCATTTCAGGAAGTATTACACCGTCTTCAATCTCGAACGGTGCGACGGTCACTTTGAGCGGCACGGCAACTGGCACGACCACCGTGAACGCGTCCGGCGCATACTCGTTCACGAACCTGGTAAATGGCTCCTATACGGTCACGCCCACCGAAGCAGGTGTCGTTTTCAATCCATCTTCTTCACCAGTCACCCTGAACGGCAGCAATGGAACCGCGAATTTCACCGCTATTACGCTGCAATCGATTGCGGTGACCCCGGCTAATCCCACGATTCAGGCTGGTAAGACACAGGCATTTGTCGCCACCGGTACATACAGCGACGGCAGCACGCAAACCATCACCTCTCAGGTGACCTGGTCCTCGAGTAACACGAATGTTGCGACCGTGAACACCTCTGGTATGGCTACCGGTGTTGCGGGTGGAACGTCTACGATTACGGCTTCGCAAACCGTGGGAACCAACCCCATCACTGGAAGCACAAACCTGACGGTGCAAGCGACGCCGCTCGCTATTACAACGACAAGTTTGCCGAGCGGTCTGCAGAACCAGCCTTACTCGGCATCTCTCGCCGCGACCGGAGGCACGTCTCCATACACGTGGTCGCTCGTCAGCGGTTCAACGCTGCCGGCAGGGCTCACTCTTTCGACGAGCGGCGTAATTTCCGGCATACCCGCTGTGGCTGGAACTGGATCGTTTACAGTTCAGGTCAGCGATGGCGGAACTCCGCCGCAGACCGCCACTCAACCTTTGAGCGTCGTGATCAGTTCTCCCCCGAGCTTCTTCACGATTTGGCCCCCCACGGCAGTGCCCACAACCTCCGATGCCGGCGCCGACTCACCAGTCGAACTAGGAGTTCTCTTCAAGGCGGATGTAAACGGCACTGTGAGCGGTGTTCGTTTTTACAAGAGTGCCACTAATACCGGCACGCATGTTGGCGACTTATGGAGCAACACGGGCACGCTACTGGCGACGGCGACATTTACAAATGAATCCGCTTCCGGCTGGCAGCAGGTCACGTTTTCGCCTCCGGTCACAATTACCGCGAATACGGTTTACGTCGCTTCTTATCACACAGCGGTGGGACACTACGCAGATGATGAGACGTTCTTCACGAGTGCTGGCGTAGATGCTCCGCCATTGCACGCGTTGCAGAACGGAGTGAGTGGGTCCAACGGCGTGTTCGCATACGGAACGAACACCGTATTTCCGAACACGGGATTCAATTCTTCCAACTACTGGGTGGACGTTGTCTTCACGCCTTCGGCGACACTGACTTCTATCGCAGTCACGCCGGCAAATCCAACCATCACCGCTGGAGCCACGCAAGCATTCACCGCGACGGGAACGTTCAGTGATAACAGCACGCAAAACATGACAGGCCAGGTTACCTGGTCTTCTTCGAAGACCTCGGTAGCAACCATCAGTGCCGCGGGTCTTGCCTCTGGTCTGGCCGGAGGAAGTACGACGATTTCTGCAACTTCGGGATCGATTAGCGGCAGCACGTTGCTGACAGTCCAACCAGCAACACTCGTGATAACGACGGCGAGCTTGCCGGGAGCCACTCAGGGTACGACCTACTCGGCGAGTTTGACCTCCAGTGGAGGCACCGTGCCGGTAAGTTGGCAATTAATTAACAACACAACCCTGCCTGCGGGACTGGCACTTTCTGCCAATGGGCAGATTACAGGCACTCCAACTGGAAGCGGCACGACCACCTTTACCGTACAAGTCACTGACTCCGGCACGCCAGTTCAGACGGCATCGCAAACCTTCAGCATCACCGTCACGGCTTCCGGTTGTCCGTGCAGTATCGCCGGAAACATCAGCGGTACAGGAGGAAATGGTGCAAGCGTGACATTGTCGGGTGGCACGACCGTGACCGCCGATGCGTCCGGCAACTACATCTTTAATGGAGTGGGGAGTGGCACGTACACGGTGACCCCTAGCAAAGCGGGCTTTGTTTTCACGCCGCTCAACCGGTCAGTTACCGTCAGCGGAGTGAGCGTAACCGGGGTGAACTTCAACGCCACGTCACAATTGGCGATCGATCAGACCGTCTTCACGGACCGCGGCACGAACGCAACAACCATCGTGTCGCCGACCTTCTCGACTACGAAGACGAACGAGTTGCTGCTGGCATTCGTCGCCACTGACTATTTGTCGGGAGCCAATACAACAGTGACCGGCGTCACCGGGGGCGGTTTGACCTGGACGCTGGTGAAAAGAACCAATACCCAGTCGGGCAGCTCGGAGATTTGGCGCGCATTTGCGCCCGCTGCCTTGACGAACGCTTCGGTGACGGCTACGTTGTCGCAGAGTGTTGCTGCTTCAATGTCTGTCGTGACTTTCACCGGGGTCGACACTTCAGGCACAGGAGGATCGGGGGCCATTGGTGCGACTGGGACCGGCAATGCTAAAACCGGCGCTCCGAGTGCGTCACTGACTACAACGCGAAACAACTCCTGGGTGTTTGGTGTCGGCAACGATTACGACAATGCCATCAATCGCACAGCAGGGGCCAGTCAAGCAGTGTTCCACACCTATCTTTCCACGGCAGGGGACACATATTGGTTCCAGCGCCAGAACGCCATCACCTCAGCCGCGGGAACTGTGGTTGCAATCAACGATACCGCCCCAACCACGGACCGCTATAACTTGACTACCTGTGAGGTTCTGCCTGCTCAGTAATGTCTAAAGATTCAAGAAGCTGGTGCCCGATGCTCCAGCTTCTTGTGCTTGGGAGCGAAGAGTGAAAGAATTCAGTCATCCTTCGCTCTGCACTTTTTGCTCAATTGCTTCTGGTGAAGTTCACAAGACGACAGCAATATATCCTGCCTAAGAGCTTCCGCGTTGTTCGCCACGCCTCTGTTCTTTTCCTCCTGTTGTTTTCTCTGATCGCTAGTGGGTTCCTTGTTGTGGTTGATGCTGCTCAGACCACGACTCGAGTGACTTCTGCCGATCACGAAGTCTGTCCTCGCTCTCCCGTTGGCAGTGAAGCTGCCGATCCGGTCGACCTCCGCAGCACCAATGGCCTGCTGACCGTTCACCTGACCATGCGGAGTTCACTCGACTCTAACGGCCACATCCGCTATTGCTATATCGACCAGCAGGGGAACCTTTCACCGACACTTCGGGTTCAACCGGGCGACACTCTTTCAATTGCGCTAAAGAACGAGATTTCACTGCCGAAAAACAAGAAGCCCAGTCGATCCAGCAGCAAGCATCAAATCGCGAGAAGGACACACGACCCGTGCCAGGGCGGTGAAATGAGTCCCGCTGCTACCAACCTCCATTTCCACGGCCTGGAGATTCCTCCGGTTTGCCACGAGGACGACACGTTGAAAACTCTGATCGAGCCGGGAGATCCGCCATTCCAATATCGCGTGCACATTCCGAAGAATCAGGCGCCTGGTCTTTATTGGTATCACCCGCATGTGCACGGATTCACCGAGGACCAGGTTTTGGGCGGCGCCTCCGGAGCGATCATCGTTGAAGGCATGGAAAAGGTTGTGCCTCGCGTTGCCGGGCTCCGCCAGCGTTTATTCGTCGTCCGCGATGAAAAAATGCCGGAGCCGAGTGCTTCCGAGAAGGTTGATCCGAATCGCCCAACCAAGCAACTGACGGTCAACAATGTCCCCGTGCCATATCCGCAATATCCGGCGCCCACAGTAAGAATGAAGCCGCTGGATCGGGAATTCTGGCGGGTGCTCAACGCTTCGGCTGACACTTATCTCGATATCGGCGTCGAATATGGTGGCAAAAGGCAAGGTCTTGAGCTTGTCGCGCTCGACGGAGTTCCTCTTCGATATGGAGAGCCTGGAGCTCCGGACTATGCTCCCCAGCAGACACACATTTTTCTGCCTCCCGCGTCACGTGCTGAATTTACGCTTACAGGACCACCGCCAGGAGCCACAGGACACCTTGCGACGAGTTTCGTGTTCCGCGGAGCATCAGACGACGACAAACCCGTGGCCACCAAAAGCCCAACCCAGCCAGCCTTGCGCGTAGGTCTGGATGATGTAGATTCGGCCCGACCGCTTGCAGTGATCGTTCCTTCCGATACTGTATCGGCGACCATCCCGCGTTTGCCCTCCATAACTCCTGATCCACCTCCGGCTCCTCTGTCCAGTGTGCGTCCGGTGCGCAAGCGGAAACTATATTTTTCGGAAAAGCTCGTCGATCCCAGTGATCCCAACAGCGCGACATTGTTCTTCATTACGGAAGAGGGACACGAACCGAAGGTGTTCGACCCCGGAAACTCAGATGCGACCATCACGGTGCAACAAGGAACGGTGGAAGACTGGACGATCGAGAACCGCTCACGAGAATCACACGTTTTCCATGTCCATCAGTTGCACTTCATCGTGGTTGGAGGCATTACCACTCGCTGGGAGGAGCCGACCGCCAGAGATACCATCGATGTTCCCGCATGGGATGGCTTTCGCAAATACCCGTATCTCGTCTTGCGAATGGATTTTCGCGATCCTGCGATTATCGGCACATTTCCGTTTCATTGCCACATCATGCAGCACGTCGATGGCGGGATGATGGGAATAATTCGCGTTGTTCCCGCGGATTCTGCGGCCACTGTCGCAGGCTCACATTAGGTTTTCAATTGTGTTTCTATTTCGACAAGAAACAAGATATGATTCCGCTCACAACTTCCCCAGGGGTCCGAAAGATGAAAGAAAGGATCTACAAGACCCATGCTCCAACAAGCCCCTCCCCCTTCGCGAGCATTCGACCGCCTTGTCTCAACTTTTCTCTGGACATCGATTCTTCTTCTCACTGCCAGATCTGCATTTGCCGGTCTTGCAGTTGATACCGTCGTTCCGGCAGACCGCTCCAGTAGCAGCACGAGCATAACCTCGCCCACATTCTCTACGAAATCTGGGAATGAACTATTGATGGCGTTTATTGCGACAGACGCCAAGAAATCCGGCATGACGGTCACTACTGTGACCGGCGCCGGAGTCAATTGGGGGTTGGTCCAAAGAACGAATGCCCAGCTCGGAACTTCGGAAATCTGGAGCGCATTTGCGCCGAGTGCGTTATCGGGAGTCACCGTGAAGGCCACCCTAGCGCAGAGTGTGGCAGCATCGATGACAATTGTGACTTTCACAGGAGTCGACACAACCGGTCTCAACGGTTCGGGGGCAATCGGGGCCAGGCTAGGGAACAGCGCCTCCGCCGGCGCACCGTCGGCGTCTTTAATCACGACGAGAAATGGATCGTGGGTATTCGGGGTAGGGAACGATTACGATAGCGCAATTCCGCGCACCCCCGCACAAGGTCAGTCCGTGATTCACTCGTACCTGGCGACTGTGGGCGATACCTACTGGGTGCAGGAGCAAAATACCCCGACAGCTTCGAGCGGTACGCAGGTTTTCATCAGCGACACTGCGCCAACGACTGATAGATGGAACTTGAGCCTTGTGGAAGTGTTGCCGGCTCTCGGGACGGGGACGACATACACCGCAACTGGCTCAATCACGCCACCTTCGGCGGGCAGCCAGACCACGGTTGCGTTGAGCGGAACATCGAGCGGTACCACCACCGCCGACAGCAATGGGAACTACAGCTTTCCAAACCTGGTGAACGGCACGTACTCTGTAACGCCTTCTAAAACAGGATTCGCGTTCACTCCAGTTGTGCAGCCCTTCAGCGTTAATGGCGCGAATGTAACCATCCCGACCATTACGGGAACTCAGGTGTGGAGTATTTCGGGTTCAATCACGCCTGCCTCTGCTGGGAGCGGGACGGTGATGATGCTGAGCGGCTCCTCGACCGGAACTGCCAATGTCGTATCCGGGAACTATATATTTCCGAATTTGCAAAACGGCTCGTACACGGTAACTCCAACGAACAGTTCGTTCACTTTTACGCCTCAGAGTCTTCCGGTGACGATCAATGGGAACAACGTCACCGGTGTGAATTTTTCGGCCCAGGTGGCACCGCCAACTGCTCTCTTTCCTGACCTCAGCGACGTGATTCCGACGAACGGAATCTCAATCGGCCAGGATGCCAATGGCATGGAATTCCAATACACGCATGACACGCTGAATGGCGGCCCGGGACCACTTGTGATTCAACCTGCTTACAATCCGGCATCCGGCACATACCAGGGGACGCAATACATTTATTCGGTAGACTCCTCGGGAACGTGGACAATCGTGCAGCAGATCCCGATCGCCGGGGCCTTCATCTTCGATTCAGATCACGGGCATTTCCATTTTCCTTTTACAACCTATGGTCTGTACACGGTGGCAGCGGATGGAGGCATCGGGACGCCAGTCGCTCTCAGTGGAAAAATATCCTTCTGCATCAATGACTCATTTATCTATGAGCCTTCGTTGCCCCACGCCGGAGCGATTGGAAACTTGGGATCGTGCAGCAGTCCGACGACTCTGCGTGGCCTGAATATTGGTGCAGTCGATGAATACGACCAAACCGACCCGGGTCAGTCCATCGTCATCAACGGCGTGCCGGACGGGACGTATTGGTTGCGGGCGATTGTCGATCCGGACAATTTCCTTGCGGAAGCGGACAAGACTAACAACGAAACCGATGTTGAGCTCACCATCACCGGAAACGCAGTTCAAATCTTGCAAACGGCTACGCCGAAGCTGAATAACCCGCCTACAATCACAATGAGCACTCCAGCGAACGGTGCCTCAGTGCTGGGCACGGTGCAGTTGAGCGCAGCGACAGCCACTTCGAGCGGCGTCCAGTATTTAATCGATGGCCAAACTTTTGGCAGTTTGGTTTCCACTGCTCCTTACAACCTTCCCTGGGATACGACCACTGTCCCGAATGGCACACACTGGCTGGCAGCTCAGACAAAAGATCCAACTGGAATTGTTGGTACCTCGCCGGTGGTTCAGGTTACGGTTGCGAATGGCGTAAGTACCGGCCCGACGGTCCAGTTGACAAGTCCCGCGACCGGATCGATTCTTTCGGCTACAGTGACGCTGTACGCAACTGTAGCGAGCGCGCAGCCGATTTCCAACGTTGTTTTTTACGTGGACAATTCGGCTGTTGGTTCCGTCGGCGGAGCGCCATACATGATTCCGTGGAATACAGTTACTGTACCCGACGGACAGCACACAATCAGCGTAACTGCGACTGACTCGCTTGGAAACGTAGGCAACTCGGTGCCGGTTACGGTCACGGTTGATAACAGCACTCCTCCGCTCGTAATCACCGAGGAAACAGTTGTTTCAGTTGATGGCGCCGGCGCACTGACCACAAAGGCGTTCTCTACCGTCACCAACTCGGATCTATTGGTTGCTTTCGTTTCATTTGATGGACCGAAGGGTAGTCCTCAGACCGCAAACGTGAGTGGCGCAGGTTTGACCTGGACGCTGCTGATGCGCAGCAACACGCAGTCTGGCGCCTCGGAGATATGGTCTACGCGGGCAGATGGAACGTTGTCCAATGTGACCGTAACGGCACTGCCAGGGAATGGTACCGGCTATCACGGGTCGATGACCGTAGTTGCTTTCACCAACTCGGCTGGTACCAGCGTGGTTGGGCGAGCAGGAGCACTGACCGGCACCCCGGATATTATTCTTCCGGGAGTGGTTGCGGGCGATTGGGTATTCGCGGTGGGGAACGATTGGGATAAAGCCGTGGCGCGAACCCCGGTAACGGGACAAGTTCTGGTGCACCAAAAAGTCGATACTCAGACCGGGGACACATTTTGGGTGCAATCGACCACGTCGCCGGTGACCGGCAATGGTCTGATTGACATTCACGACAGTTCTCCAACGAGTGACCAGTGGAACTATGCGGCAGTGGAAATTGTTGCAGCTCGCCCATAGAGTGGCATAGAAGGGAATTGGCGACGCTCGCATTAAAAAATGGGCGTATACGAGATTGATCCACTCCGTGACCCAAGTTGGCCGAATTTTCTGCAGCGGAATGCACACGCGTCGGTGTTTCACTCGCCCGCCTGGCTTAGGGCTCTAAAGGCTACATACGGGTACGAGCCGGTTGCATACACTACGACGGCGCCGGGTGGCGAGATCTCGAATGGCTGGGTGTTTTGTCGCGTCCGCAGTTGGCTGACAGGTGCTCGCCTGGTCTCTCTTCCATTTTCTGATCACTGCGACCCGCTGTGCGGGAGCGCCGCGGAACTCGACGAAATTGCGGATTTTGTTGCAAACCAGCGAACCGAGAACCGCTGGCGCTATCTTGAGTGCCGCTGTGCGTCATGGCACTGTGCTCCGAAGGGCTTTGCCACGAGCGAACAGTTCTGCCTGCATACCTTAGACCTGACCCCGGAGCTCGAGGAACTATTCAAAGCATTCGACCGAAGTTCGACACAACGAAAAATCAAACGAGCAGAGAGAGAGGGATTGACTTTCGCTGTCGGAAATTCGGAAGAACTCCTGGAGCATTTTTATCGATTGCTGTTCCTGACCCGCTTGCGGCACCAGGTACCGATTCAACCTCGAAAGTGGTTTTCCCATTTGAGAGCTGTTTTTGGCGGCCAGCTTAAAGTTTGGGTTGCCTTCCAGGGAAAGAAGCCGGTTGCAAGCATTCTGACCGTGCGGTTTAAAGACACTCTGGTGTATAAGTACGGCGGTTCAGACGAGAAGTTTTTCCCTCTAGGCGGAATGCAAATGTTGTTCTGGCGAGCGATACAGGAAGCAAAACGTGCAGGGCTGAAAAAGCTCGACCTCGGCCGTTCAGATCTCGATGCAACCGGACTGCTGCGGTTCAAAGACCGGCTTGGCGCGTCTCGCAGCCTGATAAGTTATTTCAGAAGCGAGCACGATGCTGCTTCCACGCAGGTTTCAAAAAACCCGCTCGCTGCGCGTCAAAGGCTCCTCTCGCACCTGCCGGCGCGCCTCGTAGCCATAAGTGGACGGTTGCTGTACAGGCATTTCGCCTGAAACGACGAATCCTTTACTTTTCATGGCCACACGCCGTGAGATGATAGGCAACAAACCAGTCGGAATGCTCGCACAGACAATTCTCGACGCTTACCGCTGCCCGCCAGAGCTTGTCGACTTGGCAACAACGGAGGACTTCCTTGGAGACGCCGGATTTTTCAAGTTTGGTCCGGAGGCGGTTTGTTACGGTGCCGCCCAAACCGGAAAGACAAAAAACAAATGTCGCGATCTGACCGATCTTATTGACAGCGTCGAGTTCTCCGGATCGAAAATCAAGCTTCCGTTCAACCCGAGCGAGATTGTCGAGAATCTTCGTTTAGAGCGCTATCCCGGCACCCGCCACTCACGACTGAATGCTTTGGCGAGGAAGAGCTACTACCGGCTTCGGCCGCTGCTACATGATTCCATTCGGCGGCAGATTCAGAAGTACCAATTGCGCGGATGGCGCGGGCAAGACTTTCCCGCATGGCCAGTTGATTTCAACGTTGAAAAAATCCACCAATGCCTTTTGTCGCTAGCAATGCAGGCAAAGGGAATTGATCGCATCCCGTTCATCTGGTTTTGGCCCGGCCGCCATGAAGCCTGTGTTGCGATGACGCACGACGTCGAACGTCGGGAAGGGCTGGAATTTTGTGACGATCTCATGGATCTCGATGATGGCCATGGAATCAAAGCCTCGTTCCAGTTCGTACCCCGGGGATCCTATAAGTTGTCGCCTGCCCTCCTGAGCCGCGTTCGCAATCGCGGATTTGAGGTCGGGCTTCAGGATTTCAGTCATGACGGCAGACTTTACGACGACTACAAGGAATTCCTGAGACGTGCCGAGATCATCAATCAGTGCGCCCGAGAATACGGCGCTCGCGGTTTCCGTTCTGCCGTCCTGTATCGGAGACCGGAATGGTTTGAGGCGTTTGAATTTTCCTTCGACATGTCCATTCCCAATACCGCTCGTCTCGATCCGCAGCGCGGGGGATGCTGTACTGTGTTCCCATATTTCATCGGGAACATTCTCGAGTTGCCGGTGACTACAGTCCAGGACTATATGCTTTTCACTCTTATTGGCGAAAAATCAATCGACTTATGGAAAACTCAGATTGACTCGATCGTGAATCAGAAAGGCCTGGTAAGTTTTATCGTTCATCCAGACTACCTCTTGGACGGAGAGGTAAAAGCCCTCTACCAACAATTGTTGTCTCATTTGGGCGAGATCCGCGCGTCGAAGAATCTCTGGTTTGCTATCCCCTCAGAGATCGACAATTGGTGGCGGCAGCGTAGCAAGTTGCACTTAGTTTCCGATGGCGAAAATTGGACCATCGAAGGGGAAGGAGCGGATCGTGCGGTTGTGGCTTACGCAAGACAGGTCTCCGGAAACCTGGTGTACGAGTTTGGGTCGCAGTTACGTCACGCGTCGGCCAACGAGTCTTAAGTCTCCATTTTACCCTTGTTACAAAAAAGCAGCCCTATGTAAGCAACTGATACCACAGGGGTAAATGCAACGCGTCTTTGAGGCTCGAATGGAGACATTCTTCTCTCAGTCATCTATCCGTCTCGCAAAACTTTCGCCTTCTTGTTGAGAGCGCAGGATTTTTTTAGTCTCAAGTGAGACGTTGGTTAACCTTCCCCCCGACGAGCGTGTGCTCGACCCTGAGCTGGGGATTCAGCCAATATCGGCAAATCGGCTGTAACCCCAAAACTCCAAACTGAATGACACAAGCCTTATCGGAGCGCAAATGAAAGTTGATCGTTTGGCACCTTCCATGTTTTCTGAGTTCAAAGACAAGATCGAAAACCGGCACGCGCGGGTAGGAATCATCGGTCTAGGTTATGTCGGCTTGCCTCTGGCCCTCCTGTACGCAGCGGAGAGATTTGCCATAACCGGTTTTGACATCGACACAAAAAAAGTCGACTCGCTGATGGAAGGGAAGTCCTACATCTATCGAATCCCGAACGAGGAAGTCCAGGAGGGACGAGCCAATGGTCTTGTGGCGACGAATGATTTTTCCAAATTGGCGGAAATGGATGCCATCATCATCTGCGTCCCGACGCCGCTTAATGAGTACCACGAGCCGGACCTGAGCTTTATTACCAACACCGCGCACGCGATCGCGCCGCACTTGCGCCAGGGACAGCTGGTTGTACTTGAGAGCACGACTTATCCCGGCACCACCGAAGAGGTCCTGGTGCCGATTCTGGAAAAGGAAAATCGCAACGCGTTGCGCGCCGCGCGCAGCGATGCTGGAGATCAAAGCAGTTCGGTATTTTTCGTCGCGTTTTCTCCAGAACGTGAGGACCCGGGTAACACCAGTATCGCCAGGCGCGATATTCCCAAAGTGATCGGGGGATTGGATCCGCAGGCCACTGAGCTGGCGGCAGCACTCTACGGGTCAATCTTCAATCGCACAGTGCCGGTGTCTTCGCCCGCCGCCGCGGAGATGACGAAGCTGCTCGAGAATATTTATCGCTGTGTCAACATTGCGCTGGTCAATGAACTGAAACTGCTGTGCCTGCGCATGGGACTCGACATCTGGGAGGTAATCGAAGCCGCATCGACGAAGCCTTTTGGCTTCCATCCTTTTTATCCTGGCCCAGGACTTGGTGGGCACTGCATCCCGGTGGACCCGTTCTATCTTTCCTGGAAGGCGAAAGAATGGGATTTCCGCACACGATTTATCGAACTGGCGGGCGAGATCAACGTCAACATGCCATATCACGTGGTCGCATCAGTCGCCTCAGCGCTCAATCAACGCAAGAAATCATTGAACGGAGCGCAGGTGCTGATTCTTGGCATGGCTTACAAGAAGGATATTGATGATGTACGTGAATCGCCAGCGTTGACCATTTTTGAATTGCTGCAGAAAGATGGAGCGCAGGTAAGCTTCAACGATCCCTACATTCCCTTTATTGGAAAGGGCCGAAAGTACGATCTGCAAATGACCAGCGTTCCGCTTGATAATCTTCCAAAATACGATTGTGTGCTGATCGTGACGGACCACTCATGCTACGACTACGAGAAGATTGTTTCGGAGTCACAACTGATCGTGGATACGCGAAAGGCCACACGAGGCATTAAGAATTCAAAAATTGTGCACTGCTAATTTACGATAAGGATGGAACATTTTTTCAGGGATGCAACTCCGGCTGCATCGCCAAGCATTGCCAAGAAGGATTGTCAGTTGAACGTTTTGAAGAAACAACAAGCCACAGTTCTGGTCACGGGTGGTGCGGGATTTATTGGATCGAATTTTATCCTGCAATGGCTTGCGACGGAGAGTCCAGCCATCGTCAACTTTGACAAACTGACCTACGCAGGGAACCCCACGAACCTCTCCGGGGTATCTTCGGACGAAAGATACACGTTCGTGCAGGGCGACATTTGTGACCGCGAACGCGTGGCCGAGGTCCTGGCTGCTCATCGGCCTTGCGCGGTGGTCCACTTCGCGGCCGAAAGCCACGTGGACCGCTCGATCCACGGACCGGACGACTTTATTCGGACCAACGTCAACGGAACCTTCAGCTTGCTGGAAGAGGTTCGCGCCTACTGGGCGGAGATGGATGCGGAAGCGAAGGCGCGTTTCCGTTTTCTACACGTATCGACTGACGAAGTTTATGGGAGTCTTGGCCCTAGCGATCCAGCCTTCAGCGAGACTACGCAGTATGCGCCGAACAGTCCGTACTCTGCCTCCAAGGCCGCTTCAGACCACCTTGTGCGCGCGTATCACCATACCTATGGTTTGCCGGTCTTGACGACAAATTGCTCTAACAATTACGGACCATTTCAGTTTCCGGAGAAGCTGATCCCGCTGGTGATTTCGCGTGCAATCGGAGGCGAGCCGATCCCGGTGTACGGTGACGGCCAGAACGTTCGCGACTGGCTGTACGTTGCTGATCATTGCGCGGCGATTCGCACCGTGCTCCGGAAGGGAAGATGCGGCGAAACCTACAATATTGGCGGACGAAACGAGGTGAAGAATCTCGACGTGGTGAATACGATTTGTTCCGCCCTGGACGAGCTTCGTCCCGGTGATGTTGTGGCGCCTCACAGCAGACTGATTACGTTTGTGAAAGATCGGCCCGGGCACGATCGCCGCTATGCCATGAATACGGCTAAGATCGAAACTGAACTGGGATGGAAGCCGAAAGAAACGTTTGAGACAGGCATTCGCAAAACCATTCAGTGGTATCTCGAAAACGATGCCTGGATACAGTCGGTCACCAGCGGCAACTACCGGCAATGGATGGCAAAGCAATACTCAGTTTGAACTTTCTCCGTGACTGCTAAAATCCAACCGCATGCCTAATCTCGCGACACTAAAGTCCAAATACAAGGGAATCATTCTTGCCGGCGGTTCTGGGACGCGGCTCTATCCGGTAACCAACGCTGTAGGCAAGAGCCTGCTCCCCATCTACGACAAGCCGATGGTCTATTACCCGCTGACCACGTTGATGTTGGCGGGAATCCGCGAAATCCTGTTGATTTCGACTCCCGATGATTTGCCCAAGTTCCAACATCTCTTGGGAGACGGTTCGAGATTCGGATTGTCTTTCACCTACGCCGCACAGCCAAAGCCGGAGGGAATTGCGCAGGCGTTTCTGATCGCAAAAGAGTTTCTCGCGGGCTCGTGTTGCGCGCTTGTGTTGGGCGACAACATTTTCTATGGGCACGACCTGGCAAAGAGCGTGAAGGATGCGGCGGAGTGTGAAATCGGAGCGCGCATCTTCGCCTATCCCGTGCACGACCCGGAACGGTATGGCGTGGTGGAGTTCGATGCGAAAGGCAAGGCGGTCAGCCTTGAGGAGAAGCCCAAGGCGCCGAAGTCTCGATACGCAGTGACCGGACTGTATTTCTATGATTCCCAGGTGGTTGAAATTGCCAGCAACTTAAAACCTTCGGCGCGAGGTGAACTCGAAATCACCGACGTAAATCGCGAGTACCTGAAACGCGGAACGCTTGAGGTAGCGGTCATGGGCCGGGGAATGGCCTGGCTTGATACCGGGACTCACGAAGCGATGCTTGAGGCATCCTTGTTTATCCAGACGATCGAGACCCGCCAGGGGCTCATGGTGGCATGTCCGGAAGAAATTGCCTACCGCTACGGTTACATTTCTGCTGAGCAGGTGGAGCGGGCTGCGGCTTCGATGAAGAACAATGGGTACGGCGCCTATTTGCTTCAAATGCTCAAAGAAAAGGTCTTCTGACTATTTCCTATGAGAGTCATAGAAACTCCGCTTGCGGACGCGCTCGTGCTCGAACCGAAAGTTTTCGCGGATGATCGCGGATTTTTTCTCGAGAGTTATAACGAGAAAATGTTTGCGCAGTTGGGGATTGGAGAGAAGTTTGTGCAAGACAATCACTCCCACTCGAAGCGTGGAGTGTTGCGCGGCTTGCATTATCAGGTCGACAAGCCGCAAGGCAAACTGGTGAGAGTGGTGAGCGGGGAAGTGCTGGACGTTTTCGTGGATCTGCGCCGCAGCTCTCCTTCGTTCGGTCGCTGGCATGGCGTCAGGCTCTCCGGCGAGAACCGGCTGCTGGCCTGGATCCCAAAGGGTTTTGCGCACGGCTTTTATGTGTTGTCGGAGGGCGCTCACGTTTTGTACAAATCGACTGACTTTTATTTTCCTCAAGGCGAGCGAACCATTCTATGGAATGATCCCGATCTGAAAATCAATTGGGAAATCTCGGGGGAGCCACTCCTGTCAGAAAAAGATAAGCAGGGAAAGTTTTTCCGAGAAGCTGAAATGTTTTTGTAAGTATGATTTTGTAGAGAAATCTTTTCTTTGCGCGATTTTGGAAACTTGCGATCTCAAGTCCTCTCCTTTTCCGTATTCCTCTCTTCTTGCTGCTCTGCATCGGCCTCCCGTTAACATGGAGCGCCCCTAGTCCCTTCCTTCCTCGAGCCCATCAGTTGTCTCGGTAAGGAAAACGCTCGCGAAACGCATCACCCCAAGCTCGCTGGTGATCTCTGGCTCGAACCATGCCCGAAAGGAGCGGCGGAGTGCAGGCAGGTACCCTCGCCTATAGCCACATTTCTCGTTGCCGTTGTATCCTACGTGCCTGCGGTTGTTCCGAGTCGGCTACATAGCGCGTTTGTAGTCAGAATGAGTTCGCCAATTAGAATTGGTTGAGTTATCGGATTTTGGGCCCTGCGGCAATGAGAATGAATCGGTTGCGTCTTCTGAAGGGCACATTGCTTGTGCTCCTCGCTTGTATATGCGCCTATTCGCAACAGCGCCCGAAGACTCCTGCAACTGCCAAAGAATCTCCACAGCAGATTGAAGCCGAGCTGCAACGCCAGCCAGGGAACGCCAATCTTTACATAAAGCTCGGCCACACTTATTGGGAAGAGAACAACTTCCCAAAGGCCTTCGATGCGTTTCAGGAAGCAACGCGAGTCGGCCCAAACTCTGCCGAGGCACACAACTGGTTCGGTGTTGCCTTGATGCAAAAGGGAGACTTTCCCACCGCCATCACCGAATTTCGCAAAGCGATCTCTCTCGATCCGAAGTATGGTCGCGCCTACACCAATCTGGGCTCAGCGCTCTCAAAGAGTGGCAACTTGACTGAGGGCGTCAAAGTGTTTGAGAAGGCCCTAAGCCTCGAACCCAACAGCATGGCCGCACATTTGAATCTTGGAATCGCTCTGCGCGAGAACGGAAACGCAGCCGGCGCGCTGATTCATTTGCGCCGTGTTGCGCGCGCTGAGCCCAACAATGCGCAGCTTCAATATGAGATCGGCCAGGCGCTGCAACAGAATGGTGATTTGCCTGGGGCGATTGCTGCGTATGAGCATTCTTTAAACATCAATCCCGCATTGTCGGAGACCTACTACGCTCTCGGCCTAGCCTTGAAGCAGCAGAGTGCGGCCCTACGCAAAACTGTTCCTGCTTCATTGGCCGATCAGGGAAACGATCTTTACAAGCGCGCGCAAGAGGCCGCTGCCAAGGGAGACTTGGAGACAGCCAGAGGACAAATGCTGCAGGTGCTCCAGGGCAATGACAACAATGCTGATGCTCACAGTTTGCTTGGATACATTCTGGGTCAGGAGGGCGACCTCGATTCCGCTGTCCGGCATTTGCAGCGTGCCGTCACGTTGAAGCCGGACTCCGCTGAGGCTCACTACAATCTCGGCGCAGCTTTCTGGTACAAAGGATCGAAACAGGAAGCGATTTCTGAACTTGAGACCAGCGTCAAGCTTGATCCCGCTGCGGGAAACAGTTATGCGCTGCTGTCGCTTGCCCAACGAGAAACCGGCGATCTGCAAGCAGCGAGGTTGAATCTGGAACGCGCAATTGCGCTTCTGCCTCCCTCGGCTGCAACTTATATTGATCTCGGCATCGTTTTTCTCCGCCTGGGTGAACTCGACAAAGCGATCGGTCAGCTCGAAGCCGGACTTAACCTCGGTCCGTCTTCTCCAACGCCGGACTGGGATGCGGCCATCTCCGGGCTGAACGAATTGGTCGAAAAAAATCCCGGCCGGGCCGACGCCCACAATATGCTCGGACTCTTGCTGGGACGCAAAGGCGCAGACAGCAATCAGGTGCTGGCTGAATTCCGCAAAGCTGTAAGCCTTCGTCCTGACTACGCCGAAGCTCACAACAATATCGGTCTGGTGCTCGCGCAAGCTGATAACGACCAGGGTGCGATTGCCGAATTTCGCGAAGCAGTACGCGCACAGCCGAATTATGCCGAAGCCCATGCAAACCTGGGTGCTGCGCTCATGTTCACGAGCGTAGAGCAGGCAATTCCGGAATTTGAGAAGGCGGTTTCTCTCGATCCTTCATCGGTCGAAGCGCGGTTCAACCTGGCCGAGGCATACGGCGACAGCCCCACTCACGGAAGCGCAGAACAGATTGAGCAATTGCGAAAAGTCGTTTCCATGGCTCCCACCTTTGCCCGGGCACATCTCGCCCTCGGAAAGGCGCTTCTGCACGATGGCAAGGTCGACGAAGCCGTGACTCAACTCCGCGAAGCAGCACGTCTGGATCCGGAGAGCGGCGAATCACATTACCAACTCGGGTTGGCGCTGGTTCGGGCTGGCAAGCAGTCCGAAGCTACATCGGAGATTCAGAAGGGGCGTGAACTCTCAGCCGCAGATGATAGAAATCAAAATGCCGACCTTGACATATCCGAAGGACGCTCTGAGCTCCAGAAAGGGGAACTGGAAGCGGCAGCCGCGAAATTCCAGCACGCGCTAAAACTTGCGCCGGAGTCTTCTCTCGCGGAACGCTATCTCGGCATGGTCCTCGAGAAGCAGGGTGATTCTGCTTCCGCTCTCGCTGCCTACCGTAAGGCGGTGCAGTTGAATCCTGGCGATCAAATCGCGCGGCAGAACCTGAATCGTCTTGGGCTGCCTGAGACTCCGGCCTCGAGCGCGAACTCTAAAGCTTCAGCCCAAGACGATCCTCAGAAAATTGCAGAGTTCGAAGGCTACATTCGCCAGAGTCGATTTCAGGACCTTCAACCGCTGCTTTCCGACTACCTGAAAGAGCATCCTGCGTCCTCCTGGGGATGGTATGCGCTCGGGTATTCTCAGTTCGCGCAAAAGAAAATTGGCGACTCAATCCAATCGCTCGCGAAATCTCTTTCGTTAAATGTCGAGAACGCCGAGGCGCATAAAATATTGGGCCGCGACCTGATGGTCATCGGCCGATTCGATGCCGCGCAGACCGAATTCGAGCAGGGAATTCACTACGCTCCGAATTCCGCCGAAACGCACTACGACTTGGGTCAACTCTTCTCCCTGCGCGACAACTGGCAGGAAGCCCGCAAGCAATATGAGGCCGCTATCCGCATCGACAGTGCGTATGTCGAAGCGATCGACGCGCTCGGGTTTGCGCAGGAAGCCCTCGGAGATGATGCCGCCGCAATTCAGAATTACCAAAAAGCAATTTCGCTGAATGACCAGCAGCACGGTTCTTTCGTTGCTCCGCAAGTGAATCTCAGCGCCTACTACAACCGCATGGGGGACACAGATAAAGCGCTCGACTATGCGGAGAAGGCCTTGAAATTGGATCCTAAAGCCGACACTGCCTGGTTTCAGAAGGCCAAGGCCTACGAACACCAGGGCCGCTTGAATGACGCCGTCGATTCGTTGAACCACGCAACGTCGATCAATCCTCGATCCTCCACTTACTATTACGTGCTCGCCGGCTTTTATCGCCGCCTTGGCAAGAACGACGACAGCCAGAAGGCGCTCGAAGCTTTTACGCGGCTTAATCGCGAAAATGACGAACTGGAGAAGATGCGCAGAAACGTCTACCGCCCGACGGAGAAATCACAAGCTGCTGGAGCGCAAAATCAGTAGTCAACCCGTGCGCGAGCTCATCAGTATCCGTGGATTTATCGCAATAAGTCTGGCGTTGTTCAGTCTCGGCGCTGGATCACCTCCGGATGTTGGATTTGTAGATGTCACTCAAAAACTGAAAATCGATTTCAAGCAGGAGAACTCCGCCACATCACAAAAATATCTGCTCGAAACCATGGGCGGCGGCGTGGCCCTTTTTGACTACGACAACGACGGCCGCCTCGACATCTTCTTTACCAATGGCGCTCTCATCACTGATCCCCTCCCGGATGGCAAAGCTCCCGACAAATCCGACAAGAGATACTGGAACCGTCTTTACCACCACAATGCCGACGGCACATTCACCGACGTCACTGAACACGCCGGTCTCAGCGGAATGCCGCAGGGCTACTACAGCATGGGAGTCGCTGTCGGTGACTACGACAACGATGGCTTTGAGGATCTGTACGTCACTGGATACGGCGGCAACATCCTGTACCACAACAATGGAGACGGCACCTTCACCGATGTCACCGAAAAAGCTGGAGTTCGCGGCAGCGGCTGGAGCGCCAGCGCTGGTTTTTTTGATTACGACAACGACGGTAAACTCGATCTTTTCGTGACTCGCTATCTCGATTGGACTTTCAAGACCAATCGATTTTGTGGTGAACATCCTCCCGGCTACCGGTCGTACTGTCATCCCGACAATTACGACGGCGCCAGCAACATCCTGTACCACAACAACGGAGACGGTACTTTCACCGACGTTTCACAAAAGGCTGGCGTCGCCAATCCCAAGGGAAAAAGTCTTG
The DNA here is from genome assembly GCA_035651555.1 of Terriglobales bacterium. Classification (GTDB taxonomy): domain Bacteria; phylum Acidobacteriota; class Terriglobia; order Terriglobales; family Acidobacteriaceae; genus Gp1-AA145. The sequence continues at coordinate 607,113 of DASRFL010000032.1, read as the reverse complement.
GAGTAGCGTTCGCCGACTATGACAATGACGGCTACACCGATATCTTCGTTGCTAACGACTCCGTGCAGTCATTCCTCTACCACAACAATCGTGACGGGACCTTCAGCGAGGTCGGATTGCTCGCCGGCATTGGCTTCAATGAGGATGGCAAGACCTTCGCCGGTATGGGTGCCGACTTCAGCGACTATGACAATGACGGCCTGCCCGACATCGTCGTTACCGATCTTTCCAACGAACGCTACATGCTCTTTCGCAACGATGGCGACGGCACGTTCCGGGACGTGACCAATGCGTCGGGAATCGGCAATGCCACGCGAAGTTTCTCCGGCTGGAGCACGCATTTGTTCGATTACGACAACGACGGGTGGAAGGATCTTTTTGTCGCCCAGTCGCACGTGATGGACACCATCGAGAAAACTTCTCCCAACTTGCGTTATCGCGAACCTCCACTTTTGTTGCGCAACCAGTCGGGTCACTTTTCGCGGGTGCTCGCGGGGGACGCGTTTCAGGAGGACTGGGCCGGCCGCGGGGCCGCCTTTGGAGACCTCGACGGCAAGGGTGCCACTGACATCGTGGTCAACAACGTTGGCGAACATGCGTACGTCTTGCGCAATGAGGGCGGAAATCGCAATAACTGGATCGGCCTCAAGCTCGTCGGCTCCAAGTCGAACCGCGACGGCATCGGCGCCCGCATCAAGGTCGTTACCGCCTCAGGCCTGACGCAATACTTCACCGTCAATACCGCGGTTGGATATCTTTCTGCTTCCGATAAGCGCGTGCTCGTCGGACTTGGAGGCGATGCCCTTGCAAAATCCATCGAAATTCGCTGGCCCTCCGGAACAGTGCAGACGCTGGAGAATGTCCAAGCGCGGCAATACGTTACGGTCAGCGAACCTGCTAAATAGCTGCTCGTCAGGGGGATTCGGGAAAAGCGCACCTCGACAGTTTTGAGTAAACGATTCCTGCAAACCTCTTGCTGTCTTCTGCCTGGGTCGGCATTTCCGGATTTCCGCCGTCGTTCGAATTCGCTTTTCTCGCGGGGATTCAGACTCGTCATTCGCTTCCCCGGCGGGGTCTTAGCGGGACCATTTGCGGTTTCGTTGCCGCAGCGTGGCGCGCCCAGAAGAAAATCGTTAATGTAGCCGCAATTATCTGTATATCAGAGGTTTACCATTCAGCTCGACCCGCCATTGCCGACTCGGCCACTTCTAACATTGGTAGCTTCGCGCCGTTGCCATCTCCGCGAAACCCTAAAATTTCGAAACGTCGCTCTAGTACAAAAGAATTACCTTGACAGCGTTCATTCCACAATGTTAAAAACTCGGCCCAGAGTCGAGTAAATGTTTTCTCAAAATTGTGCGCCGAGAAAACAGGGTCCGGTTCATGGTGAGATTTAGCAAATTCTCCTTACGCTTTCTTAAATTTTGCTGCGATCTTAAATAGTTTTCTCACGTCGGCCGAGTCAGTTAAACGCTTTACGCAAGGATAAATCGTGGGTATGAGCTTTACCCCCGGAGGCGCAAAAATGAAACGGTTGTCCCTCGCCGCAGTGTCTCTGTTAGTCTCCTTTTTTGCATTCAGCGGACAGAACCTCTACGCGCAGTTTGCCGACAGAGCTGTCATCACCGGTATCGTCACCGACGCAAGTGGTGCGGCAATTGCCGACGCCAAGGTCACCATCACCAATGAGGGGACCGGCGTGCAGACAGTGGTCGGCACCAACAGCGCCGGCAACTACAGCACCCCGCCTCTCACGCTCGGCAGTTATCGCGTGGATGTCGAGAAGCAAGGCTTCAAGCTGTTCTCCCGCCCCGGCATCGCGCTTACCGGCGGCGTGACCTATCGGCAAGATGCGAAGCTCGATGTCGGCTCGGTCACTGAGACCGTCGAAGTTCAGGGCGCCACTGAACTCATCAACACAGAGAACGCTACCGTTTCTCACACTGTAGGTCAGGCGTACTACAAAGATCTTCCCGCGGTGATGGGCGCCGATATTCGCCTCGCTGAATCGCTACTGCAATTGCAGCCTGGCTATGTACCCGTTCAGCCGAATGGCGATGCCATTTTCCGTGGCAGCCAATTTGAATCGCGCATCAACGGCGGACAGATGTTGGCGACGGAAAATTGGTTTGATGGCGCGGCGTTCGGTTACGCCGAAGGCCATCAGCAGACTCAGGAAAGCTCGATCCCCTATCCGTCAGTTCAGGAAATGACGGTCGTCGAGAATACTTTTTCCGCGCAATACGGTCACACCAGTGGCGGTTTCATTACCTACGCCACCAAGTCAGGCACCAGCCAGTATCACGGCAGCGTCTACGACTTTTACACCAACAACAAATTCGATGCCTCCAACTACTTCGTCGGGCCGCTGCTGATCAATAACGGTCGCAACAACACGCTTCCTCTTGGTCAGAACAACTGGGGATTTGCGGTCGGCGGCCCGGTTCCGAAGCTGAAGAAGACTTTCTGGTTCTTCAACCTTGACGCTCTCGACTATCACAGCACCGTGAATACCGGATTGGTGAACGTTTTGCCGGATGCCAAGACAAGGGCTGGTGACTTCAGCGAATACCTCGACCGAAACACCGTCGTTGGGACCGACGCCAAGGGCAGACCCATGTACAAGGGCGAGATTTTCAATCCGGCATCGACAACGCTCGTCGGGAACGTTCCCGTTCGCGACGGCATTGGTTTTGATCCCGTTACCGGTTTACCCGGTCCAAACGCCAACATCATTACAGCTGATCCGAATGCGAATGCCCTCTGGAGCTCGCTAGCAACTGCAGTGATTCCGAATATTCCTTCGCTTGATGCCAACACTGCCATCGGTACGCCAAACGAATTCGGTGGCACCTCCGATGATAACAACAAGATCAACGTCCGCACCTGGTTGCTCCGTTTTGATCACTCGTTTAACGACAAGTTCTCGATTTCAAATACCTACTACGAGAATGTCCGGCCGCGCATCGCACACTGCGGTGGGCCGGGCGGTTGCACGACCGACCACAATGGCGAAACCGATTCACAGCAAAATGACACCTATATCGGGCAGGGATTCTATCAGCGGATTACCAATCACTTTGAACACCTGCAGATGAACTGGGTCATTAAGAACAACCTCTTCAATCACACGACACTGGCTTATGACCGCTGGCAGATGCTCGGCCATCAGCTTTCTGGCGGTGTGGGCTGGAACCAGAAACTCGGTCTCGGATTGCCCAATGAGCCAATATTCAACAACGCAGGTTTTCCGCAGTTGAACTTTAATGGTCCGTACGGGTTCACTCACTATGGAACACCGTGGGCCAGTCAGGGAGCCGACATCAACAATCGATATCAATTCCTTGACGACATCACCTGGAACACCGGTAAGCACACCATCAAGGCAGGAATTGAATATCGCTACATGACCTTCCCGCAAACCGGGTGGGCCGTGAACACCGGCGGCAACTTCAACTTCAACGACAACGAGACCGCGGGTTACAACGCCGCCGGCACATTGCTAAACGGAGGCCCAACAGGCAACGAGTTTGCTTCCTTCATCCTCGGCCAGGTCGACAGTGCCAATTTCTCAATTCCATTAAAGTACATGCCCAAGATGCGGTACAGCTCGCCTTGGGTCAATGACGACATAAAGGTTACGAAGAATTTAAACCTGACTCTGGGATTGCGGTTCGATTGGACTTCAGGAGTTTCGGAGGAATTCAATCGCTTCTCGACCTTTGCTCCTGGCGCTCCCAATCCTGTAGGCGTTCCGGGCGCAACCGTCTTCAACTCAAGCCTCGCGACTGGGAAGAGCAGTTGGAGCGTCGGGCCCCGATTCGGTTTCGCCTATTCTCCTAATTCGAGGAACGTGATTCGCGGCGGATATGGAATCTACTATGCCGGTGTTCAAGCCGACTCCTGGGATCCGTACCCGGTTGACGGATATCAAACCAATCCCGTCGCCGCAAATACAACAAACGGATTGGTACCTGCCTTCTACTTCCAGGGAACCGGCGCTTGTCCAGCACAAAACCAACTTACCCAAACCGGTATCAACGTTCCTTGTACTTGGCCGAGCATCCTTCAACCCCCCCAGCTAAGAGCTGATGTGGCCAACGGCGGCAATCCAGTAGGTGTCTGGCCGAAGACCTACACTATGCCGCGATATCAGAACTGGTCGGTGTCATTCCAGCGTGAGTTGACGCACAACATGGCGATCGACATCGCATACGTCGGCAACCACGGCACGCGACTCATCGATGGTCGCACTTCGGCCGGCGTCTTTGACAACATGAATCCGGACTCGGTGCTGCAATATGGCACCGCACTCACGAATGGACAGTTCACATGCCTCGCTCCACCGTGCTCTGCGGCGAACCCGACCACAGCTAATGCTGCGGCAATCGCGGCAGGGTTTTCCACGCCGCCATATCCGACATTCACGGGTGACTTGGCCCAGGCTCTCAGGCCCTGGCCGCAGTACCAGCAGATCAACTGGCGCTCATTCCCGTTTGGCGAGAGCCATTACAACGCCCTACAGGTTGCATTCGAGCGTCGCATGGCTGCTGGCCTGCAACTCAAGGCGTCTTACACTCATTCCCGGCTCATGAACAACGGCGCGGAGAGCGGCTTAGGGGCTGGCGGCCCTCCAGTCCAGAATCCGAGCAACATGAGCGATATGTACACCGTCAGTGCTGACGATGTGCCCAATGTCGTCTCGGTGGGCTGGATTTACAAACTGCCATTCGGCAAGGGCAAATCGGTTCTTTCTGGCGCCTCGGGTGCGTTAGACAAAATCGTGGGCGGCTGGCAGATCTCGGGAATCCAGAGTTATTCATCTGGACGGCCGCTTAACATTACCACTCCCAACAGCCTTGGGGGCTATTTGTTCAACCCGGCGAGGTATCCGAACAAGGTCGGAAGCGGGAGAAACAGTAATTTCAGCTGCGATCCTGTCATCCTCGGTCAGTGTAGCCAGCTCTATTTGAACCCGTCGGGCTGGGCGGATCCTGGGTTAGCCAGCAATGGCATCCCGGCTTTTGGAAACGCCCCGCGCGAGGACGAGAACGTTCGTGGATTCCCGTCTTACAACGAGGACTTCTCGATCATGAAGGACACCTACATTACCGAACGCACCTATCTCCGCTTCCACGCGGATGCAGGCAACGTGTTCAACCGTGTCTACTTCTGCTACGGCCAGACAGCCGGTGGCAGCACGGTGTTTGGAACGGGTGGCTTCGGAGTGGTCAGCAGCCAATGCAACATCCCAAGGCGAATCCAGTTCGCTCTGGAGTTGTTCTTCTAACGGTTTGTTGAGTTAAAACGTGCGCTAAATGAAACGGATGGTTCGTTGCAACGAACCATCCGTTCTTCTTTATATGATGGCCTGTCATTCCGAACTCGTTCACCGGCCAGGCGAACGGGAGAGGAACCTGACGAGACTTCTGGATCACCAGGGACGTGTGAAGGGCAGCCTCAACTGCATACGCCATAGTGCCGTGCGAACGGGCACTGTAGGTCTAAATAGCGTTAGGTTCGGAAGAGGCGTATCACCGGGAAATAGGACCGATGTTCAACCTTTGCCCAACTTCTCTCGCCGAACAATGCCGCGCCCCTCTTGTAGCACAATGAGCTGATTGGCGTCGACATTTCTGAAGCTTTCAACCAGTCCCAACGGCCATCGCACTTCGAGTAGGTCGACCTGTTTGGTTTGCCCGAGCCCAAAGTGCAATCGAAAGTCATTTTGCGAAAGATAGCTCGATCCGCTCATCACCTCGTTGATTTGTGAATGCTTGCCGGTCACAACCCGCACCCGCGCGCCAATTGCGCTGCGGTTGGACTTGGTACCGATGCATCTCACCTTGATCCAATTGTTTCGGGTGCGGCAATCGTTGCGGAGCAGGGAAGGGGCCTCATTCATGTTGATGACTACCGCGTCCATGTCCCCATCATTATCAAAGTCACCGAATGCCGTCCCACGGCTGCTGTGCAGCTCGTTAATCGCCGATCCAGCCTGGGAAGTGACATCGGCAAATCGGCCATTGCCCAAATTCTTGTATACGAGCTTGCTTTGCCTGAATGTCACATGGAGTTTACGGGTGTCTACTTCTGGGAACACATGCCCATTGGACATGAAAATGTCCGCCCATCCGTCATTATCGAAGTCAAACAGGCCGACGCCCCACCCCAAATATCTTGTGTTGGCTCCCATTCCTGCCTGATAGACCGCGTCGTAGAAAGTTCCATCGCCATTGTTGTGATAGACGTTCGCCGTCTGGTCCGAGTAGTTCGTCTTAATGATGTCCAGCCAGCCGTCGCAGTCATAATCGCCCACGGCCACCCCCATCCCGCCCTGTGGGGTGCCGTTCTCGTTCAGAGCGCAACCGGCTTCGTGGCCAATTTCGGTGAACGTGCCGTCATGGTTATTGTGATAGAAGCGGCTGGGCACCGTGTCACACGCTACGTAAATATCCGGCCATCCGTCGTTGTCGAAATCAGCGGCAGAGACGCCGAGGCCGTAACTACCCGAGGGAATCCACTGATCGTTCACAAACGTGGCGGTCAGCGGCCCACGCGGAACTGACACACCCGACCGATCAGAGACGTCCTCAAAGGTCCCGTCCCCCCGATTGTGATAGAGGATGTTGGTTCCCCCGCTCATTCCCTGAGGCCCGCAGCCGACAGGCAGCCCGTAGTAGTTGCAATACTTATTTTTCCCCGGATCAGGAGCGACCTGCGGGTCAAAATTGACGTAGTTCGCGACAAACAAATCGAGGTGACCATCGCGGTCATAGTCGACGAAACAGCAGCCCGTGTTCCAGCGCTTCTTTGCGGATTGAGTCAGGCCCGCCTTCTCGCTCACGTCTGTGAAGGTGCCATCTCCGTTGTTGTGATAAAGGACTATCCCTCCGTAGTAGGTGACCACCAGGTCGTCATAGCCGTCGTTGTCGTAGTCACCGACGCAACACCCCTGTCCCCAGCCGGAACGCACCAGGCCTGCTTTTTCGGTCACGTCGGTGAAAGTTCCATCGCGGTTGTTGTGGAAAAGAAAATTCGTAGGCTGGCCTTCGGGAGAAATCTCGAATCGGGTGCCATTCACCATGAAAATATCGAGCCACCCATCGTTGTCATAGTCGAAAAGGGCGACACCGCAGCCGGTCTCTTCCAGGATGTATTGTTTGCGGGTTGTGCCGCCGTAGACATTTATTGCTTTCGCCAGCCCAGCCGAGGAAGCGATGTCGATGAAGGAAAATCCCGGCGAAACGAATACGTCGGATTTCCGCTTTGCGGCTGCCGTAGAAGCTTCTGGAATGCCCAGCAGAGTTCGTGGAAGCAGAAGTGATGCTGGTAACGCCGCCCCGATGCGAAGAATTCGCTCAAGAAAGTTTCGGCGCGAGTCATGCCCGGTTGCGGCAGGTTTTTTGAAATCCTCAGCTCTGGGCAATTGCTTAAACATTCTGTTCTAGTTGGGCGTCAGAAGTTGGAGGCGGAGCCGCGAACGCTGTTCTGCTTCGAATTTACGCGATAGCGCGAATTGCGCTTCTGACTCGGACTTCTTGCCCAGCCGCCCGAGCAACACGCCTAACTGGTAGTGTGCCTCCGCTGAATTTGGATCTAAAGAAACCGCTCGCTCCAAATCCTGCTGGGCTTCCTCGTACTGGTGCTCTCGTACGAGGATCCCACCCAGCTTTACGTTCGCCAGCGCGTGCTGAGGGTGGTTCTTGAGCAGATCGCGAAAAATCGGCACCGCCTTCTCATCTTCGCCGCTCGCATCGTACGTGAGAGCCAAGTAGTAAGCAGCGGCCACTTGATCAGGTTCTAGTTCAAGGCTGCGTTTGAGCGACGATTCCGCCTCCGGATATTTCGCCTGCAAATAGTAGACCGCACCCATCGCGTAGCTGAGAGCCGGATCCTTGGGATGTTTCTGCAACAGGCCACTTAGCAACGCAGCAGCCTTCGTAAGATCGCCGGAAGCGACATTTGCCGATGCAAGCACATAGACATACGAATCGCGATCTGGTCGCAATCTGACCGCTTCATCAAGGGCTGCCAAAGCGTCTTTCACCAAGTTCTGCTGCAGGCAAACCTTCCCGAACTCAAACAAAACGTCAGGATCTTTGGGAGCGCGCTTTTTCGCCTCGATCAAGTAAGCCAGCGCCTGCTCGTTCAACCCTTGCTGTTCTGTGATCTGCGCAAGATACACGTCGCACAGTGTGCACTCAGGATCGAGCGTCAGCGCAAGATTGAAGGCTTTCTCGGCATGGTCCATGATTCCGAGTGCGAAGTAGCCTTTGCCAAGTTTCAAAGCCTGAGCCGGAGTCTGCGAAGGGTCCGTTGTAATTGCTGTCTCCGCCTTATCGAAAATCTTCTTCGCCTCGGCCTTCATGCCATACGTCGTCAACAGCGTTCCAAAATCGACGGCAACATCCGCCGATGGTGCTGGGAGCTGCTGCCATTTCTCGTATAACGCCCCGAGTTCTTGTGTATTGCCAAGCGCTCCATAGTCAGTTGTTAAAAGAAGAATTCCGTCGTCCCCGGTCTGCATTTGCGAAAGAATCGGCTCCGCAATCTTCAGAGACTCCTGAAAATTTCCCAGCGATGACTCAGCCTTTGCCAGGTCGAAGCGCGCATTGAAATTCGAAGGGTCGCGCGCGAGCGCATCTTGGAATGATTTCTTTGCTGCGCCGAACTTGCCTTGAAGGGAATAGGCTTCTCCAAGAGTGATTCGCGCACCGACCAGATGCGGATTTAAAGCCAGCGCTTGCGTCAGGAACTCTTCGCCCTGCTGAAATTTTCCTTCCTGCAGTCGGATCGCTCCCAATATCGACAGCGACACCGGTCGGGTCACGGGATTCGACAACACCAGCCGCGCTTCAGATTCAGCCTGCTTTAACTCTCCCTGGCTCAGCAGTTGCTCGGCGCGTTGCAGATGGTCAACTTGGGCAAGTCCAATAGACGGAAGGAGCAGCAGGACGAGGCAGAGCTTCGGCCGAAAGAAGGGAAATTCGATCGAATAAACCCCGCGAAAAAAGGCTCTTCCCCACCCACAAAGACCAGGCATGTTGGCTTTTTATAGCATGCCTGCAATGTGCGAACAACAAGCGCAACTGCTGTTGTGAAGCGTATCTTGTGACCATCTCTCGCGGGGTGATACCCTCGATTTTCTGTGCTGTGGAACGAATTTCCGCGAGCATTACTGGAACCACTTTGGGGGCAAAGGGTGAGGACGGATAAACCAGCAGTTCACAACGCCTCACGCCGCAACTTCCTCCAAAGATTCTCCGCGGGAGTTCTGACCAGCGCGGTACCATCGTTGTGGCTCCCTCGAGCCATCGCCGAAAGCGGCCCAGACGAATATCCCTTCGAGCTCGTGCCGCCTTCCACGAGCGGTATCACCTGGGTTCACAGCAACGGCCGCTCGCCCGAAATGTATCCCGCCGAAACCGTTGGCGCCGGCTGTGCCTTCTTCGACTACGACAATGACGGCTGGATGGACATCTACCTTGTGAACAGTGGCAAGTGCGATTTCTTCGATCCTCAAACGCCATTGCGAAACGCGCTCTACAAGAACAACCACGACGGAAGCTTTACCGACGTGACCGCGAAGGCAGGCGTTCCGGGGGGTGGTTACGGAATGGGCGTCGCAGCCGCAGACTACGACGGCGACGGCTGGACTGACTTGCTGGTCACGCAATACAACGGCGTGATTCTTTATCACAATAACGGCGACGGCACCTTTACTGACGTTACAAAAAAAGCGGGACTGCCTTTAGTCGGCTGGGCTACAAGCGCCGTCTGGTTCGACTACGACAACGATGGCAAACTCGATCTTTTTATTTGCCGTTTTGTCGACTTCGACAAATCGAAAAACCAATTCTGCGGCAATCGCGATACCGGCCTCCGCTACTACTGCACTCCTCGCGTCTACGATCCCGCGCCCAGTTGGCTGTTCCACAACAACGGCGACGGCACCTTCACCGATATCAGCGAAGCGTCTGGGATCGCGCGCTCTCTCGGCAAGGCCTGGGGCGCAGTCGCCTGCGATGTGAATAATGATGGCCTAGTCGATCTATTCATCGCCAACGACACCGTGCCAAATTTTCTTTTCCTGAATCGCGGCAACGGGAAATTCCAGGAAGTTGGTCTGGAAGCCGACGTCGGCTTCAGTGCGGAGGGGAAGCCCCGCTCTGGCATGGGTGTCGACGCCAGCGACTACGACCAGGACGGCTGGATGGATCTTTTCGTAGCGAACATCGACCAGGAAATGTATTCGCTATACCACAACAACCACGACGGAACTTTCGATGATCTCGCCATTCCCAACGGAATTGCCAAGGTCACCAAGCTCATGAGCGGCTGGGGTCTCAAATTTTTCGACTACGATAACGACGGCAACGTTGACCTGTTCCTTGCCAATGGCCATCCCGACGACAAGATTGAAGAGCACTCGAGCGCCGTCCGGTATCTTGAGCCCTTGCTGCTGTTCCGGGGCACAGGCAAGGGATTCGAAAATGTTTCCGCCGGGAGCGGTCCGGTCTTCGCGAAACCATACGCTGCTCGCGGCATGGCAGTCGGAGATTTTGACAACGACGGCGCAGTCGACGTCCTTGTGGCGATTAACAACGGTGCTCCGCTGCTTCTTAAGAACCGGGCTGGGCGGCACAATCATTGGTTGGGAATTAAGCTGGTCGCAAAGCAAGCTAACCCTGCTGCGGTGGGAGCACTGGTTACCTGGCAAGCCGGGGACTTAAAGCGATCCATCTTCAAGACGGCCGGCGGAAGTTATCTCGCGTCGCACGACCCGCGGCTGGTTCTCGGGATTGGTCAACGAAAAAAGATCGACTGGATAGAAGTGAAGTGGCCTCTGCCGAGCCGACGCGTGGAGCGCTTTACCAGCCTGCCGATCGACCAATACACCACGTTGAATGAGGGACAGGGGACTCAACAATGACTGGTGCCCGAAGCTTGTATTGCAAACGTGGCTGCTAGCATGGACTGATGTAAGCTGAATCTGCCGTCCGGGATCTTCACAATTGCAGGGAAGAGGTGGACTTGAGGGTTAGCGTTTTTGGATTGGGATACGTTGGTACGGTTTCGGCGGGGTGCCTGTCGAACAGCGGTCATCAGGTGGTCGGAGTCGATCCGGTTCAAACGAAAGTTGACCTGATCAATCGCGGCCAGTCTCCCATTATCGAACCGGAGATCGGCGAAATTCTGGCAAAAGCGGTCACCGAGAAACGACTTACTGCGACGCAGGACGCGAAACAGGCCGTCCTCGATACCGAAACATCTTTTATTTGTGTGGGCACTCCCAGCCAAGCAAACGGAAATCTTGATCTTACTTATATACGCCGTATCTGCGAACAGATTGGAGACGCGCTCAGGCATAAGAATTCCCGCCACACAGTTGTGATCCGGAGCACGATTTTGCCAGGCACCATGCGGAAGATCGCCATACCAGTGCTTCAGGAATTTTCCGCCAAGAGGGCCGGCGTAGATTTCGGCCTCTGCCACAACCCGGAGTTCCTTCGCGAAGGCTCGGCGGTGAAGGACTTCAATTTTCCACCGCAAACGGTCATCGGCGAATTTGATAAAGCCAGTGGCGACGCCCTTGCCGAACTTTACAAGGAGATCGATGCGCCTTTGGTCCGCACTGATCTTGAAACTGCAGAGATGGTGAAATACATAAACAACAGTTGGCACGCGCTCAAAATCGGCTTTGCCAATGAAATCGGCAATTTATGCAAGGTCTTTTCGATCGACGCGCACCAGGTAATGAAGATTTTCTGCCAGGACACAAAACTGAATATTTCATCTGCTTATCTGAAGCCTGGGTTCGCGTTCGGTGGATCGTGCCTTCCAAAGGACCTGCGGGCCATTTCCTATCAGGCCAAAGTTCAGGACTTGGAGTTGCCCGTGCTGACTTCGATTCTTCACAGCAATCAAATGCAGATCGAGCGCGGCTTGCAGATGATCATGGAGAAGGGTCAAAAGGAAATTGGCATCCTGGGATTCAGCTTCAAGGCGGGGACTGACGATCTGCGCGAAAGCCCAATGATCGAAGTCATCGAGCGATTGCTCGGGAAGGGCCACGATCTGCGCATTTACGACAAGAACGTAAAAATGGCGAAGCTGGTCGGCGCCAATCGCGACTTTATTTTGAACCGTATCCCGCATATTTCACGGCTCATGGTGGATGACATAAATGACGTTCTGAGCCACGCCAAAACGATAGTGATTGGGAATGATGATCCTGATTTTCGTGAGGTGCCGAAGCTCATGCGTGAGGGCCAAAACCTGGTCGATTTCGTTCGCGTGCTTCCCGATCGAAGTAGGGACGGAAAATATGAGGGCTTTTGCTGGTGACGCGAGTCCGGCCGACACGTCTTTGGTGAGGGCCTAACCTGTTGCAATCATTAGAGTTATGTTGCAAATGTTCCGCTCGCGGCAAGCGCACGGTGATTGCGGGCGTCGGCGATCCTAACTGCAGGTCCCGTCTCATAGAGAAACATTACTTCTTGCAGCCTCGCGGAGCGGTGGCCTATTCTTCGTTTCATCCCCCTTTTGAAATGTCTGTCCCTTGCTCGAATGACCGTGGTCTGCTGTGACCCAGAGGGCAAAGCTGCGCCTTCCGTCTCCCAGAAGCCCGCAAAGTAGCAGCCATCTGCGCCCTATCGATGAAAAACCTTGAGCTTTCAACTCGTGTTTGGCTGTTCTGCGGATTTCTCTTCGCCTCGCTGCTGTTTGCATGGCATCCGCTGCTTGCGACCTTCCAACTGGCGATTAAAAACGATGAATATACCCATATCCTGCTGATAATTCCGGTTAGCCTCGCATTCATTTTGGTGGAATGGCGATTGGTGTCGTCGATGGCGCAAACTGAAATTTTTCGGGGACTGCTTTTGCTTTGCGCCGCAGCAACATTCGCCATATTGATTCGACTCGCTTGGCTAGAGATGCCAGCCGACCTTGGCCTTTCGGCCGCCATGTTGGCGTTGGTGACCTGGTGGATTGGCGGTTTCATACTCATCTTCGGAGCGAGAGTCACACGCTCCCTTGTGTTTCCGTTGGCATTCCTGTATTGCGTGGTGCCGCTTCCGACCCTTGCGCTCGACAAAATTGTGAATTGTTTGCAGCAGGGTTCTGCGTTCACGGCTTGGCTGTTTTTTGCGGCGGCCGGAGTGCCGGTTTCTCAGGATGGTTTGATGGTATCCATCCCCGGGCTCACAGTTGAGGTCGCAAAGGAGTGCAGCAGCATTCGCTCAAGCCTGATGTTGCTGGTCACGACGCTGGTTCTCGCGCAGCTTTTTCTGCGCTCCCCGCTTCGCAAAGCACTCATAGTGGCGATCGCGATGCCACTCTCGGTTGCCAAGAACGGCTTGCGGATTTTTACGATTGCGATGCTGGGCACGCGAGTGGATCCGGCATTCCTGACAGGACGGCTGCATCGTCAAGGCGGAATCGTATTCTTCGTGGTCGCCTTGTTGCTGGTGCTGCTTGTTCTTCGATTGCTGGAGCGGAGAGAGACGCAACCGGTAAGCGCTCCGCACCTCAAGGCTCTAGCATCTTGCTAAGGCAGTATGCCTTTCCCTCAGCGTTACGGAGTCGGAACAGTTGCGTTTGCCTCGTTTGAGAAAGCGCTTTCAACCGAGTTCGAGTCTACAGCGGTTGACACATAAAAATAGGTCGACCCGGCTTGTACCCCCGAATCGTTGAAGCTGGTAGATGCCAGCAGTGCCGAATTCAGTTTGGTATACGGACCACCCGACTGTGTTCCGCGGTAGATGTTATATCCGGAAACGGTTGAAGTGCTCGGGTCCCAAGTCAGCGCAACGCTGTGCTGAGGCGGAGCAGAAGTTCCGCTTCCCGTGAACGTTTGTTGCAAGGACGCATTCGTGGCATTGCTGGCGAATGAAATGTTTCCAGGCGCGGAGCCAGCCGACTGCGGTGTAAACGTCACGGTATAACGCGTCGTTTGACCGACAGTCACGGTCACGGGAAATGTAATTCCGCTGACCGTATATCCGGATCCCGTCCAATCCGCTGACGAAATAACAACGTTCGCATTAGTGGCCGACAATCTGGCCGTCAGCGAAGAACTGCTGCCAACAACCACATTGCCGAAATTCAACGACGCCGGGGTCACCGCAAGGGTTCCGGTGACGGGCCCCGTCTGAGCTCCGCTGCCGCTGAAGGCCTGTTGCACCGATGGATCAGACGCGTTGCTGGCGAATGTCACGGCACCTGGCGCGCTTCCCGTAGCTGCCGGTGTAAAGGTCACGGTGTAATTTGCGCTTTGGCCGGCAGGGATGGTCAGAGGGAAGCTGATCCCACTGATGGAATAGCCAGTTCCCGTCACCGACGCCGACGAAACACTTACATCAGCGATCGTGGCGGAAAGCGTTCCCGTCAGCGAAGCGCTGCTGCCCATGGTTACGTTACCGAACGCTAGGGTAGTAGGCGCCGCCGAGAGCGTGCCCGGGGTAGGGTTCGGGTTGCTCACAACCTGATTGTTGGAGCCGGCGGAGACTCCCGCGCAGCCAGTCAATATGGCTGTGGCGCCAACAGCTAACAGCAGAGCGCAACTTACACGCAACCGCAAGCCAGTTGTGATTTCCATGCAGCGATTATGGGCCGGGGACTTACGGGCGGTCGAGAGAACCAAGATTCATAGTCGCTCTCCCGACTTTTACTGCACCTTGGTAATGGACTACTGAGCGAAGTGGTTGACCGGATAGTAGATGCTTCTACAAACCAATTGCAAGGGTTGAAAGCCTTAAAAAAAACACTAAAGTTCCTCTTTCGGAATCTGCACCGAAGCTCCTAGCGGTCGATTTCGCCTTAATTGGGGAGGAAATTCCTCAGCATTCGCGTCTGACTACGAGCTGCAAAGATCTGCACATCGGTACCCAGCGCGTATCACCGATGTAATTCTAAGTACCTTGTTTTTTAATGAATTAACTCCACTCCTATAGCACAATCACTCGGAGGGTCAATTGCCGCTATGAAAATGGCCCTCCCAAGCGTAGTACCAAAGAGCGATCCAATATGACAAAAAATGGCACGTTCAAGCATTCCAGCAAACTGGTAAACGCAATCGCGGTGATTGCCTTGTGTGGAGCGGCCTTTGGTCAAGCTACCTTGTCGGAGCCAACGCTGATTGCTTTTAAACCGGCAGCAGTCGAACCTGCGCTCACTTCAAATTCGTTCTTGCCTCAAGCGCCCAGTAGCCAGCACAAATTCTGGGACGGCAAGAATAAAGCCCTGTTTTCGGCCGTGGCCGCATTCAGCGCCGCCGACTTCACCGTTACGCGCATGAATTTATCGAACGGCGGCAGGGAATTGAATCCGATCGTGCGCCCCTTTGCCGGGAGCAACGCAGCCCTGGCGGCGAATTTTGCTGGTCAGACGGCGGGCGTTGTCGCAGTTAGCTATCTCTTTCACAAGATGGGGCACCATAGGCTGGAGCGGATGGCTCCCGTTGCCAATGTTGCGGCGTCCGCATTTGCAGTGAGCTACGGTTTAGCGCACCGCTGAGCTCGCGACGCCCGACAGCATTGTTCTTGAGATTTATCGCTAGCACTGATCTCCGCCCTCACTCGACATCATCCATCGTCCATTAACTGAACTATGACGGAACCCACAGGGGCCGCTCTATCTCATCGGCACGAACGCAGGTATCGCCGTTTCAGACTTAGGTACCCGGTCCAGCTCCTGTATCAATGCGGCAGTTTGGCCGGAGAGGTGGCAGCGGTAAGCCGCAATATCAGCACAGGAGGGTTATTGCTGGAGTCTCCTGAGATGGTCCCGTTGACGAGCACGCTCAGCTTCGTGATCAGCCTGAGCGGACGCAAAGCTCGCCCGGTACGGCTCAGGGGCGAAGGCACCGTCGTTCGGGTCGAGCCGAGTGAAGGGAAATTGAAATTCATGATTGCTGTTGAGTGCAAGAACCCTATAGCTCAGATCGCACCGCATTTCCACTCACACGAGCGTTAAAAGAATCCGGATCTTCGCCCTCCTGCTTCGGGCACCCGTCATTCCCGTCTAATTCGCCGCGCCGCTCACTGTATCCAGCGCTTGTGCAGGCTGAAGAGCCCCTCGCGCGTAGCTTCCTTTCCGAATTTGCCTAATGTTCCAGTCGCATGCACACGACGAGAACCGCCGTGTGCCTTTTCGCCATTTGACCGGGTTAAGAAGGGCTATGGTATAGCCGCCTGCACCTGGTTCGAGTATGTGCTTTCCTGGCCGCTCGAACTTACCGCAGTGGTGACGTAGTAGTAGGTGTGCGAGGCGGACACATTCATGTCCAGATATGAGGTCGTGAGGTTGAGCCCGCTATTCATTTTGGAGTACGGCCCACCAGAAGTGCTGCTCCGGTATACGTTGTAGCCCGAAACATTGGACGCGCTGGGGGTCCAAGCAAGAGTGACACTGTGTTGCACCGGCGCCATTCCCGTACCGCTCACGGACTCGGCGGCAGTACTCGCGTTGCTGGCAAAAGAGAGTGTTCCTGACGCTGCACCGCTGCTCTGTGGCGTAAATGTGATCGTGTAAGGAACAGTCTGGCCTGCCGCTATCGTTTTCGGAAACGCTACCCCAGTGAGAACAAACTCCGAGCTGCTACTTGAAACGGATGTGACTGTAACACTAGCTCCTGTCGCGCTTAGACTTCCCGTTTTTGTAGCGCTCGAACCCACGGTTACATTTCCAAAAGCCACGCTGGAGGGAGCCAAACTCAGTTGTCCGCTGGCTGTTCCTGTTCCGCTAAGTGGTATTGAAAGGACAGTTCCATTGCGCGCGTTCAGCGCTTGAAACGATCCAACTACCGACCCTGAAGACTGCGGAGAAAAAGCAATTTGGAACGTGTAGCTCTCTCCTGGTGAGAGCGTGATGGGGAATGACAATCCCTGCACCGAGAACCCAGTGCCTCTGAGCAATTGACTCGAAAGCGTGACCGAGCCGCTTCGCGAATTCGTCATAGTTACAGACGAGCTTACCGTGCTGCCGCTCGCAACATTGCCGAATGCAATGCTCTGTGGATTCGAAATAAGCGATTTCGTTGACGTTCCCCAGCCATGAGCCGCCAGTGTCACCGACGTGCCCTTCAGCCCGATTAGAGCCGACTGTGTGCCGGAAGCCGTCGGTTGAAATGTGACATTCAAAGCGAGGCTCTGTCCTGGCATCAAGGTCATCGGCAAAGGTGACGATCTCACCGTATAAGTGGGCTGGTCCGAGCTGACAGAAGAGATGGTCACGCTCGTCGTACCGCCATTGATCAATGTTGCTGACAAAGTCTCGGACTGGCCAACCAGGACTCCGCCAAATCGCAAATCTGAAGGACTGAAACTGAGGCGAGTCCCGGCGCTGGCGGAGGTTGCAACCGCTACGGTCAACACTAAAAAGCCCAACAGCGGAAAGTACGCGAACTTCCAAATCGATTGGGGGAGGGTCATAGCGTTTTCAGTTTGCAGGTGTGCGGGCCAATCGAGAAGGTCTCAACAGTTCACTGGGACTAGTGAGTAGTACATGTGAGCGGGCGTGGAATTTGCTTAGGTAATGCGGGTATTGGTACGTGCCTGACACAACGGCAAGTGGACAACAGTTCAACGGCGCAAGGGTTGCCCTTTCGTGTACGGTGCGGGCCAAGTTCTTGAAAAGCCGCGCCTGTAGCGGAGTTCAGAGGATGCGTGGCCCACGGCGCATGGAGTTCCTGTCACGGAACGATTTTCGAAATGGAACAAAAGATCGAGTTGTTTTTGGAAAACCGGCTTCCTCAGCGGACAGTGTAGGAAGAAACAGGGGTGTTAATTAGTAGCACGTCTGCATTAGTCAACAAGACGCGCAAGGCAAACTCACTATTTCAAGCGAAGCAGCGGATCGCCAAATAGTATGAATGTTCGGCGTGTATCCAGATCGGAAGCATTGGCCTTCGCCGCCAGGACTGCGTCCCCAAGACGAGTGGTCGGTTGCGCAAACAAAGTTTGCAGCAAAGTCTGGTTCATCTGGAATTGCGGCTCAGGGGTGGTAAGTCCAGATGAAGCCCACACTGCCACTGCGCCGCCGTTTTGGGCCAGCATCAACGACTCAGCCAGGCTCTCGGTGTACACATCCTGGAAGAAGCCGTTCAAGCAATTCATCATTACGAATACGGGTAAATTGGAGCCGTTAGTCAATGACGACGCGGTAGTGTCGTCAAAAATGTCGTTGCCCGACCAAATCTCAACCGAACCATGGCCGGAGTAGTTCACCAGCAATTGTCCATTTTCGATGCCGGCGAGCACATCCTGCCGGGCGACGTCAGGTCCGACTACTCCCGCGAATACGTCAGTTACATTCATGCTCGTTGGGAAGGATTTTTGGATGACAAGGGATTGTTGGGCGAAGCTAGTCGAAGGATCGTCGGAATCGGCAACCATCATGACTTGGTTTGTCCAGCTGCCAACCGGAGAGCTGTTGTAGCCAACAGTTTTTGCGATCATCGTGGCGGCATCAGCGCTGGTGCGTGCGGGTAGGCGTCCAGTGGCGATCTGGGCAAGACCGGTGTTGTTGAAGTCAGAGAACCAGTCGTCGGAAGCGGTCTTTAATTCTGCGGTGACGACTATTTTGGTGGGCACGAAATCGAAGAATCCGAATCCAAGATAGTTGCGCGGGTCGAGCGAAGCGTCGCCGGCAAGCAGGAGATAGTGCGGCTTGTTCTTCCAGGCCTTGGTGGCCGTCAGGAGAAAAGCCTTGATCGAATCCGGACTGGGCTCGCCGAAGTTGAATTCGTCGTATATTTCGTCAACATTCAAGAGCGCGACTGATTTGCCTTGCTGTCGACGAAGCGCGGCGAGCGGGTTTATCTGCGGGTTGAACTGGGGGTAAGTAAGCATTACGACTTCAGCGCCCGGCTGTATTGCGTGCAAAGTAGAAGGATGATGCGGCGCCAGACTTGCTGCCTTCCCAAGTTGCGAGTCGGAAAGCGCCAGCAGCGTGTGTTTGCCGAGTGAAGTCCAGGAAACGCTGGTAGAGACTGCGTATTGTCCATTTACTTTCTTGGTTTGGAAGGCTACGAAGAGCGGCCGCAGCGGATTCGTGATGTCTATTAGACGAGTTGGAGGTTGTGCGAATCCTCCAACCGTGACGCTTTGACCTTGATTCACGGTGAATTTGAGAAGATTGGAATCCGCCGTGAGTGTGTGCGGAAAACTCAGATCAATGTGATCAACCAGGCTCAGATCCTTGGATCCGAGCTCGGCGGTCAGTGTGATCTCATTCGCCCCATTGGCGAGAACCCCGGCAGGAATGGCGAAGTTTGCTCTTGCGAGCTGCTGCCCCTGGAACCTCACTTCGCCCAGTGTCGCCCCATTCAACATCACGCTCACCTCGTGTTGCTGATTGCCGGTGACGCCCTGTAAAGAGATTTCAAACATACCCTGGCCGGGCACAACATTGGAGGTGGTGACGTTCAGCACCGCCGACGTGGGTGAGATTAACGGGCCAAAGAAGTTATCCGTGTTTTCCTGGAGCAAAGCCGCGAAATATGTTGTGCGCGGCTTGAGCTCGATTGTCTGAACAAAAGTTTGCTCCAGAGGACCAATCGTGCCGCTGGGTGAGACTTCGGCAATACGCAGGCCGGGAGTAGTTCCCACCGTCAACCAGTACACGCGATCTCCGGAGTAAGGGGTGTCGATGGCGGTGCCATAAAATTCGATTGCCGATTGCGACCCAAAACTGCTGCTGGTGCCCGTGATTCGAATCGGTTGCTCAACCCCTTCTGCGTACAGGTGCAAAAGACGTGCGTCAACACTACCGGCGAGTCCGCCCGCCACAAGCTGAGGCTGTGTGATTCGATACCAGCCCTCATGATCAATTGAAATCTTTACAGCCGGCTGTGCGGCCAATTGGAATCCGATGCTTTGATTGGCCGCAGTCAAAATAGGATGAACGAGGAATTCCCGTACCTGACTGTCAGTCCGGACTCTGCCCTCACCCTTTGAGCTAGCCTGCGAAAGATCGCTGATCGTCATTGCCTGAGCCATTGCCGGAGGCATGTTTGCGGCGATCTGACTCTCTACGGAAATCGGCCCGTGCAGTGTGCGCGTTCCGTTCAGATCTACGTCTTCCAACCAGTAGAGAGCGCCAGCCCCCGCGCCGTGATCAATCCATCCATAACTTTTCGCGGTGTGCTGTTCGAGCGTCTCCCGCATCATTAACGCGGAGCCGGCAATCAGCGAAGGATTCAATCTGACCTTTTCGCCGCCGAGTTCCTTGTAGACGTTGAAGCCGAGATTGTGGAGCTCGCCGCCACTCTTCCATGAGATGAGGACATCAGTGCCATTCTGGGTCGCAATAAATGTGTTCAGTCTGACACTTGTCGGCCCTTCAATCGGCGTGGAAACAGTAGCCGTATTGTTCAACGGATTCGGATCCGGAGTGGTGGCATTGACGATGGCTGTATTCACTGCCAACGAGTACTGCACCGCTGCGGTCGTCCGTATGGTTATGATTGCGCTCGAACTGGCGGCGAGGGACGTAAACGTGCAAGTGAGAACGCCACCACTTGGAGCGGGGCAGCTTCCTCCCGTGCCGCCCACAAATGAAACCGACACGAACGTTACTTGCGCAGGGATGGCATCGGTAACAGTGATTCCTGTCGCGGCGGTGGTGGCATTGTTATTTGTGACGGTAATCGTGTAAGTGAGTGTCGTATTTACGATGACCGGGCTTGGTGAGGCGCTCTTTGTAATCGAGAGATCAACGCATCCTGAAGCGGAATGTGGTCCGGGGCTTGAAGCCAAAGTGACTCCGGTCGTGGTGATTCCGTTTCCGCCCGCGCTTGCACCATAAGTGACGCCAGCCGTATTCAGCGTGATGCCGGCTGCGCCTCCGGTTACCGCGGTCGTCATGGTCGCGCCTGTGCCCGTATACAGAAGCACACCGCCGCCGCCACCGCCGCCAGGCCCGTGACGGTCGGCATTTAGACCGCCTTGCGCACCGCCGTTATCTGAGTCCCAGGCATCGCCGCCACGGCCGCCGTTTGCATTCAAAGTGACGGTCGGCGTACCAGTTACCGCTCCCCAAAGGAAAATAATGCTTCCACCAGCGCCGCCACCGCCGCCGCCGTCGTTCGGCGTGGCGTTGTAGGCAGCAAGTCCGTTCGCTGTGATGGTGGCATTCCCGCTGATGGTAGCGGCACGAATCATCACAATGCCGCCACCCGGCGCGCCGCTGCTCGACATGAAGTTTGAATTGTTGTTGCTGGTGCCCGCGCCGCCGCCACCGCCCATCACCACGCGACTAATATCTGCGGGAAATGCGGTCCCGCCATTTCCGCCGACGGCCAGGTTCGTATTCCAGCTGTTTCCGCCCGATCCGCCCGAACCGCCATTCGCCCCAGCTCCGCCGCCGCTGTTTTGATCGTTTGCGGCTGGATCCGCGTCATTGCCGCCACCTCCAGCATTGCCAGGTGCTCCGCGTGCCATGCTGCCCTGCGGATATCCCTCTGCGACACCCTGGTTCGTGCTGGCGACCGTTCCCGTCGTTACGACGCCTGCCGTCGTGCCCGTCACGTTTTCGATCCACTCCGGCGTACCGCCAATTCCTTCACCCTTGCTGGCATGCGCTCCGGCCGTTCTTGTTAGAGTTGCCGTGTTGTAGGCGGTTGGCGCAGGGAAGCGATAATCAGTATTCGCTGCGCCGGCAGCCCCATTCATAAACAGTCCCGCAGCGCCGCGAAAACCGAGTCCATTCACGCTCACAGTTGCGCCATTCAGAGTCAGTGTGCCGGAAACGTTGAGCGCCAGGACTCCGCCAGTCGAGCCATTCCAGGCAGAAGCTGTGAGGGTCGAAGTTAAAGTTGCCGTGGCATAGTTCGGAACGCGGATCACCTGGAAGGTGCGAGCGCCTTGCGCAGTGGTATCGGCAGCGGAGGTGTAGGTATAAAGCAAGCCGCCACCTGGTCCGGCGGCCGCTATGTTCACCGTTCCACCTGTGCCCACAGTCACTGCACTGGTAGCAGTTGCGTATTCGTACACGCCGGAATTGTTCAACGTGGTGGAACCGGACCCGCTAATGCCGTCCCCATATTGGGAAGTGTTGGTCGAATTGATGGCTGCGTCCTGCATCTGGATGACCAGCAGCAAATCACCAACGGCGATATTATTCGCCGCGCCCGTGCCAGGACCCACCGTGATGGACGTCGATCCAGCAGTTGCAGTTGCAGTTCCGGGATAGTACGTGTTGATTACGCCACCGAGATTTCCGCCTGCGGTCACCGTTGTGGTGGCGCAGTCGGTGAATTGCGAATAAGAAACCGAGGTGGTGTCGTCATTCGCGTTATTGAGGTCGGCGCTGGTTGCCGTGACGCTCGAGGTAAGAGGATACCCGCCGGGAAGCGAAGGCGTAGCAGTAATTGTCACGCTCACGCTGTTACCAGCGCCGGCAGCGACAGATGTCCAGTTACAATTTGCGACGGTACAGGTTCCGCCACCAGTTGCAACGGCGGACACAAACGTCAAACCCGCCGGTAGTGTATTGGTCAGACTTACGGAACTCGCGGTACTCGGGCCATTGTTAGTCACCGTGACTGTGTAGCTGATATTTGCCGGGAACAATGTTGAGGTGCCGGTTGCGGCCACCTGCAAGTCAGCTTGCGATGGCTGAATAGAAACGGCCGAATCCGACCAGCGCGCATTGCCGCTGAGAGTTTCGGACATGGAAGCGCTGGCAGATCCCACGCGAGTCGAGCCAAAGCCATAGACATCGCGGGTGCCTCCGGTCGAATTAAGAGACCACTGCTGGGTCTGTGCTGGAGAGGTGATGTTTGCCGTGGTCCCGGAAGTGGCCGCCAGGGTGTCGAGAACGTAGTCGTTCGGCCCACTAGCGACGTTCACGTAGGCGTTGGCATTCGTCCCTGCACTCTGATTCGAGGCGAATGCGCGGATGGGCGTGGTCTGGTCGGCCCCGGTAAATGTCGTTGCTCCTGCAACCGTCCCGATGGTGCTTAGAATCCCCCCAATATTTTCCGTTACTACGACGTTGTGGGTTCCGGTACCGGGATTGATGAGATACCAAATTTCCGTGCGGACGGCGTTCGAGCTGTCATTTTGAACTCCAGCCCTGGTTAGCGCCACGCCATTGTAAGTAATGCCGCTCACTGTGGTGGCGGTCCGCTGGCTGATGTTCATCGATACGCCCACCACGAGAACTAAGTTCGTGCCCGTAGCAGTTGTCGTGTGGGCAAATGTCAGCGTGTTGGCGGCGGTAGTGAGTTCATTTTGGGCGCTGGTGGTGGCGTCGACTGCCACCTGAGCATGGGCCTTTTGCGGAAACAAGAAACAGCAAAGGAACGCGAGAAAGAGAATGAATGTGCAACAACCTGGCAGATTACGCAAGATTATGTTTGCCGCAGCAGAAAAGAATCGGCGGTGGGAGTGCGTAAGGTTTGTGTTGAGAGAAATTGCCTGCCTCTGCACAGCGTTGCTGCGTACGCAACAGCGTTCTGCCATGCCATTCTTGCCTCGTGAACTGGAGTTAGCATCGGCCACCGCGCGTCTCCACTAAGATCCGATGGTCTGACAATTGCCAACCGCGTTGCATGTGCCTCCGGCAGGGCCGGCGGCAGTCGTGTTTTTACAATGCCCGAGAACAGCCTCTTCAGGTCGCAAGCTGATTCTTGTAATCGCCGGAGGCTCATATTTTTTTTTGGCTTGCAGCTTCCCATCCTCGTCCATCATGGATAACCCCCTCGTCAAGAACCAAGCTCTAAGAGATCAGCGTGTGTTGGGCGAAAATGCAGTCTGGTTGGACATTGCGCCGCGAAATGGTACGGCAAGACAATGGCAGGCACGAAATCGTATGCGGCACATTCCCCAAAAAAACATGCAACTGATTTCGAATGCTCAACCCCCTCGCACAAACAAACCCAGTCTCAAATTGAGCTATTGGCTTCCAATCTAGCAGGCTATGTCGCTGTAGGTGTTAGCTTTGCAGGTACGTAAGCCTGCGATGGATTCGCCGGTGACGCGCATAGGCCGGGTCAGTCAAACCTCAACGGCCGGCGCTCGCTTCCATCCAACCTTCCGCTTGAGCTTTTTCTGTGAGCCAGTGATGTAGTTCACGTTGAAAGGCAGGGTGGATTTCGACAAAGTTCAGACCGACCAGGCCTCCGGGACCACTCCAAGCCAGTTTTGCCTTACACGTAATCGGCGATTTCGATTCGTCAAGCTTAAATGAAACCCCGAGAAGCGCATCGTGAGCAAGATGAACAGGACAACGCATTGCAACCCCACCCGAGCTCACATTTACGGTTAGAGCGTGTATTTCCTTATCGCGGTATTGCAACGTGATGGGCAGTTCCTGCGAAACCCGATAGTAGCGTTGCTGGAAGGAACTCAATTTTCCGAGCGACGGCGATCCGTCATTCGCGATCTCTTGTTTGTATCGGCTCAGCTTGCGCCGCAATGTTCGAACAGAGATGCCGAGCTTTTGAGCTGCCATTAACTGGCTACCTTCGTTCTGGCTGGTAGCCTGCAGGATCATCTGTCTCTCAAGCTCCTCGAGGTTGCCACTGCCAGCGGCGAGGGGCGCTGGCGATCCGTAGATGCTTCCAGGAAGATGCCAGGCGCGAATTTCAGTCGCATCCGGCTCCATACCTACCGCGGTGCGCAGAATCACGTTCTTAAGCTCACGTACATTTCCTGGCCAGTGGTATGCCTCAAGCGCATCAAGTGCATCTTGAGCGAATTTGAGGCCCGGGCATTGTTGCTGCAAAAAATGTTCCGCAATTGGAACAATGTCCTGCGTCCGTTCCCGCAAGGAGGGAACGTGCAGTTCGAACTGTGCAAGGCGATGGTACAGGTCGCGGCGGAACTTGCCGAGCTGTACTTCCTCTTTTAAGTCGCGATTGGTAGCGGCCACTACGCGAACGTTGACCGAAACCTTATTGCTGCCACCGAGGCGATAGTAAGGAGCTCCGTCCAATACTCGCAGCAGTTTCGCCTGTACTCTGGCATCGAGCTCGCCAATTTCATCGAGAAATAGTGTGCCTTGGTTGGCTAGCTCGAACAATCCGGGCTTAGTCGCCTCTGCTCCACTGAATGCACCTTTCTCGTAACCAAACAGCTCGCTTTCGACCAGGTGCTCGGGGAAAGCGGCGCAGTTTACATCCACGAAAGGCTTTGCACATCTGAGGGACTGCTCGTGAATGGCCCGGCCGATCATCTCCTTGCCGGAACCGGTTTCACCCGCGATCAGGACAGTCGCCTCATGGCGGGCGACGCGTTCCACCATAGTAATCAGCTTGCGCATGGCTTCGCTGCGAAAGATCAGCGTCGTGCCGTCTACCAGGCGGGTTTCGGTGGTTGAATCGGTTGACATCGAGGCGCACTAGGGCCACTGCGGACGCGGCCATATCGCAGACGTTGCTACAAAGGTGTTTAGCACGAGCCCGGTGGTTGAGCATCAGGTCTTTAGGTACGGATGGTTACCTTTGTACCCAAGTGATATCGAGTTCTGGTCGATCTTCTACGACTCCGCTCGTAAGATTCTCCCTGAGTATTACGAAAGTGTTGGGGCAACTCCGCAAATTCTGGGATTAAGAAACGCTATTCGCAATACTTAATGATGTCCCGGTCACCTAAGGGACAGTGTGGAGCAAAATGCCTTCTCGACCGCAAACCTGGCGGGAGATGACCATTGCCACGCGCGTGTACGTTGCCTTCATCGTTGTCGCGGGCGCGGGTGTGCTTGCGTTCGGTGTGTCGCAGCCGATCACTCATGACGTGGTCAAATTCATCTGTTATCTCGCGGTGGCGCTTCTGGCATCGCGCCTGAAAGTAAATCTGCCGGGCGTGACCGGCACGATGTCGGTCAATTTTCTATTCATTTTGCTCGGCATCATCGAGCTGAGTTTCTCGCAAACACTAGCGCTGGGTTGTTCGGCAATTCTGGTGCAATGCCTTGGGCGTCAGCGGCCACGACCAGTGCAGGTCGCATTCAATCTTTGTGCTTCCGCGATGGCGATCGGGTGCGGCTACGTGTCCTATCACTGGGCCCAGCATTATCCTTCGATGAAGCACCCGTCATTGCTGTTGCTGCTCGGGGCCTCGGTGTACTTTGCAGCCAACACCATTCCGATCGCGGCCGTAATTTCCCTGACCGAAAATAAATCGGTAAAGAAGGTTTGGTCCGATTGCTACTTCTGGTCCTTTCCGTACTACCTGATGGGAGCCGGCATTGTGGGCTTGATGAGCTGGTTGAACCGTGTTTTCGATTGGCAGACTTCGATGCTCATGCTGCCCACGGTTTTTCTGATCTATCGCTCCTACAGACTGTATCTGGGAAAGCTTGAGTCGGAGAAGAACCATGTGGAGCAGATGTCGAACCTTCACCTCCGGACGATCGAAGCTCTTGCCTTGGCGATCGAAGCGAAAGACCATACCACCCACGACCATCTGCAACGCGTCCGGGTGTACGCCACCGAGGTCGGCAAGCTTCTTGAACTGAGCAACGATGAGTTGCAGGCCCTGCAGGCGGCTGCCCTGTTACATGACATCGGCAAGCTTGCTGTACCAGAGAACATCATCTCGAAGCCCGGAAAACTCACTCCGGAAGAGTTCGAGAAGATGAAGATCCACCCCATTGTCGGTGCGGAAATTCTCGAGCGCGTGCAATTTCCCTATCCGGTTGTCCCGATCGTTCGTGCTCACCACGAAAAATGGGATGGCACCGGGTATCCCTACGGCCTAAAAGGCGAAGAAATTCCGCTCGGCGCGAGAATCCTTTCGGCGGTCGATTTTTTGGATGCGCTGGCCTCAGATCGTCAATACCGTCATGCTCTGCCGATCGAAACGGTGATGACTCGTCTTCAAGAAGAATATGGGAGGTCTTTCGATCCCAGGGTCGTGCGAGTCCTGCAAGACCGATATCTTGATATCGAAAAGTTAGTGCAAAATGCTTCCGGGCAGATTCCGTGGACGAAGTTGTCCACCGAAGTCAAAGTGGAGCGGGGGGTTGCACCTGCCACGGGATTAATGGAAACCGGAAATGCGCGTCCTGGGGGAGCAAAATTTCTGGCTTCAATTGCCGCTGCCCGTCACGAAGTACAGGCGCTATTCGAGCTGACGCAGGACCTGGGATCGTCTCTGAGCCTGGAAGAAACGCTCTCGGTATTTTCAACGAAACTCAAGCGGCTCGTCCCCTACAGTGCCATCGCAATCTATGTCCGGCACGGTGATGCCCTTTTGCCCGAGCATGTGACTGGCGACAATTTCCGACTTCTCGCTGGATTAAGCATTCCTCTGGGACAGGGGCTTTCTGGCTGGGTGGCACAAAACAAGAAGCCGGTCCTGAATGGGAATCCCTCCCTTGAGCCTGGATATCCGCGCGATCCGGGAGAGTTCACTCCGTTGCGCTCGGCGCTCGCCGTTCCGCTCGAAAGCCCTGAAGCAGTAGTCGGGGTGCTGACGCTTTATCACGCAAGCAAAGACGCTTTCACAGCTGACCACCTGCGTATTTTGTTAGCGATCCGCGCACGGATTGCCCTCGCAATCGAAAATGCGCTGCGTTTCCGTCAGGCTGAAAGTTCGGCGACGACTGACTATCTGACCGGTTTACCCAATGCCCGTTCGCTCTTTTTGCAACTTGACCACGAACTGGCACGCTGCAAGCGTAGCAATACGTCCTTGACTGTCATGGTCTGCGATATGGACGGCTTCAAGCAGATTAACGACCGCTTCGGCCACCTCGAGGGTAATCGCGTGCTGGTCCGCTTTGCGCAGATGCTGCAAAAAAGCTGCCGCGAGTACGACTACGTTGCGCGTATGGGAGGCGACGAGTTTGTCGTCATTGCTCCTGGATTGACCGCAGAAGCCGCAGCCGGCAAAGCCGACAATCTGCGGCAACTGGTCGAAACCGCTGGGCGCGAGATCTGCGGAGAAAATTGTTTGTCGTTGAGCATTGGGCAGGCGGTTTATCCGGAGACTGGACTCGACGCCGAAGACTTGTTAGCCGAAGCAGATCGCCGCATGTACATGGAGAAACGGCGCCGGCCTGCACGCAAGAATCGCCGCCTGCACCCGCGACTGCGTTGCCTGATTGACATCGATTTTCATCCTGAGGGACACGAGGCTCCGACGCCGGCCAACGTCATCACGGTTTCACTCGGCGGTTGTTACGTTGAGGCCAGTACCGCGGTCAAGCTGGGTACGGCCGTGCGCCTCGCATTCCGCATGGCGCATGAAACATTCCACCTGAAGGGCAAAGTCGTATTGAGCGAACCCGGATTCGGTTTTGCCGTTCAGTTCGACGTTGACGAACCGGGGCAGCGTGACCGTGTGCAACGCATCGTGGAATACGCCGAGAAGCAGGTGGTTCAGATTGAAGCTCCCAACTTGCTAAAAAGCTAAGCTCGCCCGATTTCAAATTGAGTGAAATGTTCCTGAGCATTGCCAAACACGCTCTGAAGCTACTGCTCACGCTTGCTCTGGGTGGATTGCTGGCAGCGACACTAGTGCGCTTTGCGCCTGGCTTCGGACTTGACGAAGAACGGCTGGATATCCGGCTGAACAATCAGAGCATTGAAGCACTCACGCAACAGCCGCAGGAAAATCTAGGAAGCTTCTATCTACACTACTGCGAGCGGCTGCTGCATGGCGACCTTGGAATGTCGCACACTTTGCAGCGCCCGGTCTCTGAATTGATCAGAGAGCGCCTGCCGGAGACGCTGAAATCGGTCACTCTAGGGCTACTTCTGGCATGGGCCCTCGGGCTCTCGCTTGGGTGCGTGACCGTGATGTCACGCTCATTTGCTCTTGATACAGCAGCAGGAATGTTTTGTGGCGCGTTACTCTGCATTCCCGCAGCCGTGATGGCGCTGATCTTTGTCCTGGCGCGGGCCCCGGAACGGCTGGCGCTCGCTGTGGTTTTATTCCCGAAAATTTATAGCTACTGCCGCAATCTCTTGCTGCGAAGCATGAACCAGACTCACATTCTTACAGCCAGGGCCAAAGGATTGGGAAATTTTCGGTTACTTAGCCGTCACGTATTGTGGCCGGCTGTGCCTCAGCTTCTTGCAGTGGCCGGAGTGTCAGCCGGTCTAGCGTTTACGGCGGCGATTCCGATCGAAGCCCTTTGCGATCTGCCCGGCGTTGGTCAACTCGCATGGAAAGCCGCCATGGGACGCGATCTCTACCTGCTCATAACTTTGACCTTTCTGGTCACCGCCGTCACGCTGGTGGCGAATTCTATGTGCGAGTTGCTGGGCAACATGCTCAGCGCGAGGCAGTCATGAAGTGGATTCGCGCCGCCGCGATTATTTTTCTGTTGGCAATCGCTGGAGCCAGCCTGCTGGCTAATTTTGTTGCGCCTTCTTCCTATGCCTACCAATTCCGGGCAGACCCTGGTGCGTCGCCATCGCGGCAACATTTGCTCGGCACGGATGATCTTGGCCGGGACCGCTTGTCACGCTTGCTCTACGGAACTAGAGTTTCTTTGTTACTTGCGCCCGCGGCAGCGTTCCTCTCCTCTTTGTTGGGATTGTTGATTGGCGGCTTTGCCGGTTTCGTTGGTGGCTGGACGGAACGACTGGTGATGGCTGCGACCGACCTCTTTTTGTCTCTGCCCTGGCTTTTTTTGCTGCTTACAGTGAGGGCTGTACTGCCATTGAATGTTTCTCCTCTCCTCAGCGTCACCATCACTTTCGCGCTCTTGGGTTGTCTTGGCTGGGCAGGTGCGGCACGCATGATCTGTGCCGATGCACGCACCCTGCGAGAGTCAGAGTTCGTTCTTTTGGCGCGCGCTTCCGGCAGCAGCGGGTTGCGTCTGTTGTGGCGTCAGGTTGTTCCCAACCTGCGGCCGATTGCTCTTGCCCAATTCTGGATTTCGATTCCGGTTTTCATCATCACGGAAGCCAACCTTGGAATATTGGGTCTCGGCATCGCTGAACCGTTGCCATCATGGGGAAGCTTATTGCGGGAGCTGCAAGGCTATAACGCGATCACCGGACAGCCGTCGCAGTTCGTTCCATTGATTTTATTCGTCGCCGTCGTCGGTTCATTCCATTTGGTCCTGCAAAAAGAGGAGTTACCTGCATGAAAAAGACCTTATTCGCGCAATTTTTGTTGGCGCTTACATTCGCGCCCTGCGCATGGGCGCAATCTGGCGGCGAACTGAGATTCGTCTTGCACTCGGAGCCGAAGACATTCAATCCGCTGCTTACCGAAGATGACGCGTCCGAGAGTATTCGCTATATGACCGGCGGAGTGTTGGTGCGCCTTAACCGCCTCACTCAAGAAGTCACGCCCGAATTGGCGAAATCATGGAAAGTCTCGAATGGCGGGCGGACCATCAGCTTCGAACTACGTGACGGCCTTCATTTTTCCGACGGTACGCCGTTTTCCGCGGATGATGTCGCCTTCACCATGAAGCAGCTCATGGATCCGGCATTGCACTCGCCGACTGGCGATATGTTCCGCTCGAGCGAAGGGGATGTACAGGTAAATGTGGCGAATACAACTCATGTGACGATTACCTTTCCTGCCCCGATCGCCGGGATGGTGAAGTCGTTCGACCAGGTCGCGATCATCTCTTCGAAGTCACCGCAAAAGGAAATGGCGGTGCTTGGTCCTTTTTTTGTCTCTGAAAATAAGGCTGGCTCGTATCTGATTCTGAAACGGAATCCTTACTACTGGAAGCACGATTCTCAGGGCCGGCAGCTTCCTTATGTCGATTCCATACGGCTGGACATCCTTCAGAATCAGGACACGGAAATTCTTCGCCTGATGCGCGGGGAAATTGATTTCATCAACTCTCTGAACCCCGACTATTACGACAAGATTGCGGCACAAAATCCGGCGCTCGTGCACGATGCTGGCGTTTCATTGGATTCGGAGTTTATGTGGTTTAATCAGGTCCCGAGCGCTCCCATTCCCGACTACAAAAAAGCATGGTTTCGCTCCACCAGTTTCCGCCGGGCGATTTCAGAAGCGATCAACCGCCAGGACATGGCGCGGATTGTTTTCAAAGGCCACGCGCAACCTGCGGTTGGTTCGGTTTCTCCGGCAAATAAATTCTGGTTCAACGCGCGGCTTCATCCGCATCCATTTGATCAAAAATCGGCGCTCAAGAGACTCAACGATGACGGATTCACGTTTCAAAACGGAACCTTACGCGACCGTGAGGGCCATCTCGTGGAGTTTTCTATCATCACGAATACAAACAAAAACCGTGAGCGCATGGCGACGCTGATTCAGCAGGATCTTTCGGACATTGGAATTAAGTTGAACGTGGTCACGCTCGATTTTCCATCGTTGATCGATCGCATGACTCACACCTATGACTACGAAGCGTGCTTGCTGGGATTTGTGAACGATGAACTGGACCCCAATTCAGAGATGAATGTTTGGGTCAGCTCTTCAGAAAATCATCAGTGGAACCCGAAACAGAAAACACCGGCTACGCCGTGGGAAGCACAGATCGACAAGTTGATGCGCGAACAGGCATCAACACTCGACGACAATCAGCGTAAAAAATACTATGACCAGGTGCAGCAGATCGTGTGGGAGCAGGAACCATTCATTTACTTAGTGAATCACGACGCGCTGTCCGCAATTTCTCCAGCGCTGCAGAACGCTCACCCGACGATTTTGCGGCCGCAAGTTTATTGGAATATAGACGAACTTTCACTTAGCCAGCAGGTGGCACGGAACCGATAATGGATGAGCGGGCCCTAGTTTCGCTGCGCATTTGGGTGCATTATCCGCAGAAGCCGGACGTGCTGCGCGACCTATCTCTCGACATTCAGCCCGGCGAGATTCTAGGTTTGGTCGGTCAGAGCGGCTGCGGGAAGAGCACGCTCTCACTTGCCATTTTGAACCTGCTTCATCTAAAACGTGCTCGCGCCGAAGGCCATATTTATTTTAAGGGCCGCGACCTCACGCAATTTCCCGAGCGCGACATGCGCGCCTTGCGCGGAAAAGAAATTGGGTTGGTACTGCAAAGTCCGATGTCGGCGCTCAATCCAGCTCTGCGCATCGGCAAACAACTTGAAGAAGCCTGGAGAGTTCATCGCACCGGAACCAAGGATGAATGCCTGAGCTGCATGCTGGAAACGCTTGAGGAAGTCAGCTTGCCGGCTGAAAAGAGTTTTCTGCGTCGTTTTCCATCACAGCTCAGCGTCGGCCAGGCACAGCGAGTGTTGATCGCGATGGCCATCATTCATCGTCCGGCGCTGCTGATTGCAGATGAGCCCACCAGCGCGCTCGACGTCATCACTCAGTCGGAGATATTGCGCCTTTTCTCGGATCTCAACCAGAAGCTCGGCATGAGTATTTTGTACATCTCGCACGAGCTGCTGTCGGTTTCAACCATCTGCAACCGCATCGCGGTTATGGACCAGGGACAAATTCTCGAGTGTCGCCCAAGCGCAGAAATCCTTTCTGATCCGCACCACGCGTATACGCAAGCTCTGGTTCGGGCGCTGCCCGTTGCGCCTCTTGCCGCGAAAGCGGTATCAGCCCGCTGAATATGCGAGCCATTCTAAAAAGAAAAGTGCGGGTGAGTTTCCCCACCCGCGAAACTAACCACCGTTCTAGATTTACTATGCCGACGCTGCCATCGTCCTTACTGGAGACGCAGCTTCTGCGATCTGCCGGAAGTAGGCGCTGAACGAGCGATACATCAGCAGCGTAGCCGGTAGCACGAATAGCGGAATCTGCCATCCAACTGCGTGATCGGCAAGTTTTACCAGCGCCGCAAGCCCAGCCGCCACCAGGTAGTACGGGAACGTGAGTTCGACGATTTGCGCCCACGTAGCCCATACCTTTTTTTCTTCGCTCAACCCGATGATGGCAGCTACCGGAATCGTGTTTGCCGCCAGGATTGTCGCCGCACAGGCCACAATCTGAAGAGCAGCGTTGTGGAACACGAAGCGGGCTGTAAGCCAAGTCAAATGCGTGCTGACCACGAGCACGGCAACGTTAAACACCATCTTCACCGTGCTGCGTTGGTTCCTGTCCGTCCAGAGGCATTGCACGAAGGTCGATACAGCGGCGATCGTGAGCGCTTCCAGCAGACTTAGTTCGAGCACCGCGATCAGAATGAACGGCAGATTCACGGCCATCGAGCTGGTCATGCGGGGCAGTGAAACCCGGAACCGGGCTGCTACCGACGCAACGACCAGGTAGGCTGCGAACTGCCACCAGTCATGCACCGTGCTGCGGGTGAACACATCTCTCAGCACAACTGCAAGACCGATCGCGGCAACACCGTCAACCAGAATTGCGGCTTTGCCAGGAAGAGAGCGCATCGTTAGTTCTCCCCATCCTGGCCGTCACTGAAGGCCGAGGTCGCGTTGCCGCCACCCCAAACAACGCTGGTTCCCCAAATCACACTGTAGCCCGACTCTAACTGGTTTCCCCACACAACCGAGTCGCCCCAGATCACTGAATCGCCCCAGATCACCGAGTTTGCCGACAACACGTTGCCGCCCCAGACGACCGAGGTGCCCCAAATCGGGGAGTTACCCCAGATCACTGAGCTTGCCATGTTCGCGGAGCCCGGCGTGTTCTGAATTGTGATTGTGCGTTTCGTCGCGTTGTAGACCGCAGTCGGCGAGAGTGCCGAACCGTTTGCTACATCGCTGCTCGACAACGCCTGATCGACGTCCAAGTATCCGGCGCCATAGGTGAACAGGTCGTACTGGTTGTTGTACAGGTTGTTGAAGATGTCCCAAGAGCTGCAGTAAGTGCCGAATCCCTTCCATGCCGTCTTCATCAACCGCGCTTTGACGGTGTCCGGAGAAAGTCCCGGATTTTGCTGCAGCATGAGAGCAACCGCACCGCTCACGACCGGTGTGGCCATGCTGGTACCGCTCAAGCGGAAGTATTTGGTCTTGCAATTGGAGCCGAGCGTGCAGGCATCCGGTCCAACTTCAAGCGACTGATTGTGCGAATCCAATGTGCTTCCGCTCGCGAGCAACGAAACGATGCGGTTGCCAGGAGCGACGATGTCAGGTTTTACCACGTGATCGAGCAACGTAGGTCCCTTTGAGCTGTAGCTTGCAATGGCATCATCGATTCGGGTGTTGCTGTTGAAGGTGCGTGTCGCTCCAACGGTGATCACGGTCGGGTCATTGCCCGGAGCAGCAACTGTCGCGAAACCAGAAGTTCCATACGAGTTGTCACGGCCGCTGTTTCCGGCAGCAACTACGACTACAATACCCGCCTGCCATGCCTGTTCCACCGCCTGGCACAACGGATCCAGCGTGTAGCTTTCGTAAACTGGTCGTCCCAGCGACAGGTTGATGACGCGAATGTTGTACTGGTCCTTGAGTGCAATCGCCTGTTGAATTGCCGCGATCACCTGGCTATCAGTTCCAGCACCATTCTGGTCGAGAACACGGAGGTTGATGATGTTTGCGTTCGGCGCGATTCCGCTGAACTGTACGGAATACCCTGAGCCTGAACCCGAAGCGGCGCCGTTGCCGGCGACGATGCCGCTGACGTGAGTGCCGTGGCCGTACGCATCAACCGCAGAGGTGGTGCCAGGAACGAAGCTCTGGCTGTAGACCACGCGCGAAGCGCCGGTTGAGTTGTGAAGGTCAGGATGATCGCTCACGCCGCTATCGATCACGGCGATACCGATTCCAGTACCGTCGAGAGCATACTGCTGCGCGGCCACAGTTGCCATCACGGCAGAGTTGTAGGGTTCACTCGCGACGCTAGTCAGCTGCAGCGGCCGGTCCGGAGTTACATAAAGAACGTCTGGGTCCTGCTCGAGCAGCGGAATGGCAGACGCGGGAACTCGAAACGCAGCAGCATGAATGCCGTGCAATCTCGCTTTCACCAAAGCGCCGCGCGATGCCATGCGCGAGTAGTGCGCGTTGGTCGGCGTCTGGCGGTACTGAACAATAACATCGACCCAACCTTTGCGGTTCGCGTAATTCAGATCTCGTGCAAACCTGGCGTGCGCAATATTTGACTTCCCGCCATTATTGGCGGGGACGGTGGCGGCTGAACCCGCATAAGCGGAGCCCGCTACGAGCAGAATGGCCAGTGCTCGCAATAAGCTTCCCCCTACAGGTGTTTTCTTTTTGGTTTTCATAGATTTCATGGCGGTGCTCAATTCCCTTAGGAACCCCACACAGCTGAAGCAATTGGCGAAACAAACTTGTTCAAAGTCGAGTGATGGACCGCGATGCCGAGCCCATACATGGCTGCCAGCAACAACGCCGCGTTCAACATCCGCTTAAAAAACTGCATAGTCATGGGTCGTCTCCCGGCCTGAATAATTGCAGGAGGGTGGCCAAAGGAGCTAGGGTCTATCTCATTGAAAACAAAACGGAAGGCGAGATGGCCAGAAGACAGCGAGCGGCCAATTTGGCCGCTGAAAAGAGGTCAGATCACAGTAAGTAGTTGTGATTCAGGTGGATACCGGCAAACCAGGGAAGCGGACACTTTGGCCGCTGTGATTGCCCAGCGCCGTCAGCCCACAAGGCGGTTTAATGATCCAAACGCGCTCTGAGAGCCACATAATAAAGGTGGGGAGGCACGTACAAAGATTTTCGCAGACGGTCAGCTGGGAACCAGGAGTTGGCGCTTTAACCAAACCGTCCCGCTTTACCTCACGAATCTGGTTTGACCATCTCTTCTCAGGGAAGTTGCGATGTTTTCGGCGTTCTCTGCGGTTAAAGGCTTTTAGAAAGCCTAACCGCAGAGTTCGCCGCAAACATCCGAGATAGCCCCGAAATAGCTAAGCCCATTGCACCAGCGTGTACGACCGCGGCGGCACCTCGAATGTCGTCCGGTCTTTGCCAGAAGCAGGTTTGTCGAAGGCCTGCGGCTTTACTTTTTGCGGCGCATCGAAGCTGTTCTCCGCCTTCAAATCGTTCCCCGTCAGGACGAGCGAATTCACCACTTTCGTCGGCGGCGTATCTTCCCAAACCACCTCGATAGAGCGCGCCTTCGCGGTATCGCGATTCAGAATGAATAGAGTCGTCTGTCCATTCTGGTCGCGGGTCGCAGCCGCGTCGATGTAGGGAACTGGATCCATCCGCGGCACTTCGTACGTCGGCGCCTCCACCAGGACCTGCAGCACGTTTCCGTTCGCATACTGCAACGCCCAACTGTACGGATAGAAGATTGTTTGCAAGAACATTCCGTTCTGGTTGGTCATGATCGGCGCAATCACGTTGACCAGTTGTGCCAGGCATGCGATCTTGATGCGGTCTGCATGGCGGAGCAAAGTGATGATCAATCCGCCCACCAGCAACGCATCTTCCAGGTTGTAAGGTTCTTCGAGAAGATGCGGCGCCATCTTGCGATGTCCATCTACGGCGTCCCCGTTTCTCTGGCGATACCATACGTTCCACTCATCGAACGAGAGCCACAGTTGTTTCGGCGACCGCTTGTGGCCGCGCACCAGGTCGCACACCGCCAGTGTTTCCAGAATTTGCCGATCCATCGTCAAATTGAGAGCGAGGAAATTTTCACTGCTTCCACCGGTTTCTTCGGGCGTATTACCGACATAACGATGCAACGAGAGACCATCGACGTTGTCATAGCAGTGCTCAAGCACTTCCCGGTCCCATTCGAGATAGGTGGGCATGAAGGGACCGCTTGAACCGCAAGCAATCAGCTTGAGCGAAGGATCTTGATCGACGACATAGCGCATCTGCCTTGCCGTGTCCTGCGCCTTCATTCCGTATTCGGCCGCTGTCATATGCCCGATCTGCCACGGGCCATCCATTTCGTTCCCGAGGCACCAGTGCTTGACGTTATAAGGCTCGGCATATCCGTGCTTGCGGCGCAGTTCGCTCCACTCGGTCCCTTTGTCGACGTTGCAATACTCCAGCAGCGCGGCCGCTTGCTCCGGAGTACCGGTCCCAAGATTCAGGCCCATCAAGGGCTCAGTTCCGACCATCTTGCACCAGGTCATGAATTCATTAGTGCCAAACTGGTTCGAGTTGAGCGAATTCCACGCCTTGTCCAGAACCACCGGCCGATCTTTCTTCGGCCCAACTCCATCCAGCCAGTTGTAGCCGGAAACAAAATTTCCGCCAGGATAACGAATGATGGGAACATGAATTTTCTTGATCGTATCGGCCACGTCAGTGCGAAAGCCATTTGAATCCGACAGTTTATTTCCCGGATCGTAAATGCCTTCGTAGATCGCTCGCCCCAGATGTTCGAGAAACGATCCGAACAAATTGCGGTCCAGCGGAGAGATGGTGCGGCGCGAATCGATGTAAATACGCGATGGCGCGTTTGAACTCGATGGTGTTTGCGCGAAAAGAAGTCGCTCCAGCAGGGAAGGGGCGGAACAGGCAACTCCAGCTTTCGTCATCTGACCAAGAAAACGCCGTCTCGTATCTGAAAAACTCATCTGCGCCTCCAGTGATTTAGTTTCGTCAGGAATTTTTCGTACGGTGCGAGAAGGTATCACAACAGCCCTGGAAAGTAAACGTTTACGCAGCGGCATTCTTTGGTACTATGTGCTGTTTGCCGCCAGGAGGACCAATGAAACGCAGAGACTTTTTGCGCAGTAGCGCCGTTGCTGCCAGTGTGTTTGCCTTCAAGTCGCCGTTTGTCTTCGCCCAAAACGCCGATGCCCGGATCGAGGTCCTGCTCGATGAACCACTCGGCAAGATCGAATCCAATATCTACGGACACTTTGCGGAAAATCTCAGCGGTGTCATCTACGACGGCATTTGGGTCGGCGAAAATTCCAAGGTCCCCAACATCAACGGCATTCGCAAGGAATTGGTTGAAGAAATGCGCAAGATCAAGCCGCCCATCGTGCGCTTTCCGGGTGGCTGCTTTGCGGACAGCTATGACTGGCGCGACGGTGTCGGCCCAATTGAGAAGCGACCGCGCCGTACCAATTTCTGGAATGGAGGCGAAACTGCCGAGGCGCCCGACACACATCGCTATGATCCAAACCGCTTCGGCACAAATGAATTCGCGGAATTCTGCCGCCTGCTGGGAGCCCAGCCCTACCTTGCCGCCAATCTCCGGAGCCTTCCCGCCGAGCAGTTCTACCGGTGGGTTGAATACTGCAATTCACCTGCGGGCAGCACCACACTCGCAGACGAGCGCGCGGCTGCCGGATTCAAAGATCCCTTCAACGTGCGCTATTGGGGCGTCGGCAACGAGTCCTGGGGATGCGGCGGCAACTTCACAGCACAGGAATACGCAGTCGAATATCGCAGATACACCGCCTGGGTGCCCACCTACCAGCACCATGGCCGTCGAAACAATGATCTTGCCTTCATCGCCTCCGGTCCTAACGACGACAATTGGGATTGGACGCGTGGCTTTCTTCAGGAGATTCTCCGCAAGGGACCGTTCGCAGTTTTGGGAATCTACGGTCTGGCTCTCCACTATTACGCCTGGAACCTGAGCCGTGGAAAAACCAAAGATTGGTTTCAAGGCAAGGGTGACGCCGTCAATTTTGACGCAGTCGATTGGTACGAACTCATGCGCCAGGGCGATGTGATGGAATCATTGATCAACGGCCATTGGCAGGCGATGGGCGAGTTCGACCATGACCATCATGTGAAGCTGGTGGTCGATGAATGGGGGCCGTGGTACAAGCCCGGCAGCGAACTCACTCCCGGAGACCAGATCGAACAACTGCCAACCTTGCGCGATGCCGTCTTCAGCGGAATGACTCTCGACACCTTCAATCGGCATCCTGAAAAAGTTGCCATCGGCTGCTGCGCACAGTTGATCAACTGTCTCAACAGTCTTTATCTTGCGCATGAAGATAAGTTCTGCGTAACTCCTGTCGGCCACGTGTTTGCCATGTATGCCGACCACCAGGATGGTCAGAGTGTGCGCACGGAATTTTCCGCGCCGTTGGTTCACTACGATCGTGATGGCCAGCCGGCGACCTTCTGGGGGCTGCACGGCTCGGCGTCATTGCATGATAAGGAACTGGTGATCACTGCCGTCAATCCCAATATCAAAGATCCTCTCGACGCGCAGGTTGCAGTTCGCGGCGCGCACATAAAATCCGGCGGAGCAACCGTGCTCACGTCCACTGACATTCATGCTCACAACGATTTCCAGCATCGCGATGCGATTGCGCCCAAAGACGCACAAGTCGACGTAAAAGGTGAAATGGCAAGCTTCCGCTTTCCGCCAGCGTCGGTGGTCAAAATAAAACTCGAGCTCGCTTAAGCGCTGGATCGACTGTTCGTGGGGTGACGGGCGTCCCCGGCAGTCACAAAGACAGTTCTGACCGGGGCAGCATCACCAACAGCCATGGTCGGTCTTGGTAGTACGGCCCGTTTATACTGGCCTTCTCAATGCCTTGCCGACTCTGGGTTCTGTTCCTCTGTCTGTCTATTTGCGATGTGGCGCTTCCTCTAAAGGCCCAGCAGGGCATGCAGACCGAGGGCGCTGTTTCCACCGGCGCAGCGCACCCCGCCGTACTCGATGCTCAACACCGTCCCATTACTGCCGGCGGATTTGTTGATTCCGGCCCGGTCGTTTTTGAGGACATCGCCGAAAAAGCCGGCCTCTCCAAATGGCGTCATATAGTCGGGACTCCGGAGCGAAAGCTAATCATTGAAACCGTCGGCTCCGGCGTCGGCCTTATCGACTACGACAACGACGGCTGGCTCGATATTTATCTGGTCAACGGATCAACTTACGAGGCGGAAAACGGAAAAGCAGTTCCGCCGCACGCCGGGTTGTTTCACAACAACCACGATGGCACGTTCACTGACGTTGCCGCGAAAGCCGGCGTCACCAACGATCGCTGGGGCTTCGGCGTTGCCATCGGAGACTACGACAACGACGGTTGGCCCGACATCTACGTCACAAATTTTGGCAAAAACCGCCTGTACCACAACAATCACGATGGCACATTTACCGATGTGGCCGAAAAAGCTGGAGTCACATTAGGAAATTGGTCGACCGGCGCGACCTTCGGTGATTACGATGGCGATGGCCGGCTCGATCTGTTCGTTCCCGGCTACGTCCACTACGATTTTCAAAATCCCCCGGTTCCGGGAAGCTCGTCCGTAGCATTTCCCACCTGCGAATTTCGCGGATTGAATGTAATGTGCGGCCCGCGCGGCCTTCAGGGCGAACCCGATCATCTTTTTCACAACAACGGCGACGGAACCTTCACCGACGTGAGCGTAAAGGCTGGAGTTGCCGACAAAGACGCTTACTACGGCCTGACCGCGGTCTTTGCCGATTTAAACAATGACGGCAAGGTAGACCTGGTCGTCGCCAACGACTCGAAGCCGAACTATCTCTACATCAACAAAGGCAACGGCACGTTCGAAGACGTTAGTTACGCATCCGGATACGCTCTCAACGAAAACGGGAAAGAGACCGCATCGATGGGCATTGCAGTTGGCGACTATCTCAACAACGGATGGCTCGATCTCTACAACACGGTTTTTTCCGATGACTACAATCCGCTCTACAAGAACGAAGGCGACGCGAATTTCAGCGACGTGAGTTATCCCGCCGGCATTGCCGAAGTCACAATTCCTTTTCTTGGCTGGGGAGACGGTTTCCTCGACTACGACAACGATGGTTGGAAGGACCTGCTCGTCATCAACGGACACGTTTATCCAGGCGTCGACCAGAGCGACTGGGGCACAACCTTTGCTCAGCGTCCGCTGCTATTTCACAACCTGGGAGCAGGGAAATTTGAAACTATCCCGCCAATGAAGGGAACTGGTCTCGCCATGACTTTCGTAGGCCGGGGCGCTGCATTCGGTGACTTGTTCAATGACGGCAAAATCGACGTGGTCATCAATCCGCTGGATGGACCGCCAATATTGCTCCGCAATGTGAATCCCGATCATCATCACTGGATTGGTTTCAAACTTGTCGGCGGCCCGAAGTCACCCAAAGATGCAATCGGCGCTGCCGTCTATCTCACCAGCGGAGGTATTCGGCAGCGCGGTGATGTCCTTAGCGGCGGCAGCTTCGCTTCCTCCAACGAGCAGCGTGTTCATTTCGGGTTGCGCGATGCTACGTCTGTTGATCGTCTGGAGATCCACTGGCCGGATGGCACTGTGCAGGTCGTGAAACCTCCAGTTGGCGTCGATCGCTTTTACACGATCGAGGAGGGTGGGGAAGCGGTTCCGGTAGTCGAAAAAATGAAGACGCAAGCAAAGTAAATTTCAATCTTTGGCGCAATCCCCAAATCTCCGACTAGCTCCTGCAACCAATCAGTGTGCCCCGTTGCCGCCTTCGAGCGCGACGTGCGGCCAATCTCCACTCCAATCAATCGTAGAGATCTGCAGGTACGGATGTCCGGTTGTTGCCGCGTAAGCGTGGAAGGCAATAATGTCGTGATCATCACCTAGCCCATGGTCCGCTCCCATGCGAATCGACTCGCCCCCTGGGCCAAACCAGCGGGAATTGCCGAGCAATACCGATGTCCCTCCACCTTCGAGCATTGGCGTGCCGCTCTCGTCTACATAAGGCCCGGTGACTTTCGCTGATCGGCCGACCATGGTCTTGTAGCTGCTTTTTGTTCCGCGGCAGCAAAGGTCAAAGGACACAAAAAGATAAAAGTAATTCCCGTGATGCACGATAAAAGGGGCTTCGATCGCCTGCCAGTCTCCCGGCAATCCCGGAGGATTGGGCGGAGGATTTGCCGGCCGTTTTCGCCGTGCCAGAGAGTACAGCCTGATGTCAGAACTCGAAGGCAAGCCGGTCTTCGCATCGATACGCCGCATCTTGATTCCGTCCCAGAAACTGCCAAACGCAAGCCACGTTCCTCCGTCACTGTCCTGTACCAGGTTCGGATCAATGGCATTGAAGTCATCATCCGCAGTGGAACGTAATACCAATCCCTTGTCTTCCCAATGAAAATCATGACTGTGCGGATCAAGGGTCTTGTTTGTGACTAAAGCGATGCCGGATGTGTTCTTGCCAAAAACCGAGAACGCATAATAAAGGTGATATTCACCGTTGAAGTAAGAAATGTCCGGCGCCCACAATTCTTTCGTAGCTGGACTTTCTTTTTTAATCCACTCCGGTATGCCGGCGAAAACATTCCCGCATCTTTTCCATTCGTGCAAATCTTGGGAACAGCGAATCGGAAGCTCCCCATCGCGTACCGGTCCGGTTGCCGTGCCGAACAGATACCAGGTGGCGCCATCTTTGATAATCGAAGGATCGTGAACGAACTCGCTGTCGCCATTAACGGCGATTTCTTCCGGTTGGTGATGCGAGGATTGCGCCTTGCAGCAATAACCTACAACAACAGGAAACAGTAGTAAGAAGATGCAGCAACGAGATTTGCAGGCCACCAAGCCTCTCTTCTCGCAAGACAGAAAACTTGCGCAGGTGAGGTACAATGACGAGGAAACGTTTACCGGATTCTAGCAAACTTACGGTTCAGCAAACCTATGGATATCCGCGAAATCGCAAAGCGCGCCAAGGTTTCAACTGCTACGGTT
The DNA here is from genome assembly GCA_035651555.1 of Terriglobales bacterium. GTDB lineage: Bacteria > Acidobacteriota > Terriglobia > Terriglobales > Acidobacteriaceae > Gp1-AA145. Next base: position 564,710 of record DASRFL010000032.1, on the reverse strand, counting down.
TCGCGCACCATCAACCGCGTTCCTACCGTAGACCGCCAATTAGCCAAGCGTGTTTGGAAAGTTGTCGAAGAGCTCGGCTATTACCCTAATACGCAGGCGCGTGCTCTGGTTTCCGGGAAAACTCGCATTTTTGGGTTAGTCGTATCGGAGATTACAAACCCGTTTTTTCCTGAAATTGTTCAATCGTTCGAAGATATCGCCGTTCAACACAATTACGAAATCTTGCTCACTTCGACTGTCCACGACCCCAAGCGAATGGAAACTTCCGTTCGCCGGATGCTTGAGCGCCGAGTGGAAGGTGTTGCGATTCTCACCTTCGGCATGGAAGAAGCTCTACTCGAGGGCCTGCGCTTTCGCAAGGTGCCACTCGTGTTTGTTGACGTTGGTCCCCCAGTCGCGCACGTCAGCAACATCAAAATCAACTACGGAAGTGGTATTCGCCAGGCCGTCCAGCATCTTGCAGCCCTTCGACACGAGCAGATCGCTTTCATCACCGGCCCGCTGAAACTGAAATCGGCCAAAGCGCGCAAGGATGCCTTTGAAGAATCTTTGCGCGAAATCGGCATCCATCCCAATCCCGGACTCATGATTGAAGGCGACCACACCATGGAGGGTGGGATTCGAGCTTTGGCACATTTGGTGAAAAACAAAACGCTGCCTACAGCAATTATGTGCTCCAACGATCTCACCGCGATTGGGGTAATCCGCGAGGCTTACGAGGTAGGGATTTCTGTTCCTCAGGATTTATCGGTGGTGGGCTTCGACGATGTAAGGCTGGCGCAATTCATTACGCCCCCGCTGACCACCATTCGCATGTCGCAGAGCGAACTTGCGCGGCTCGCTTTCAAGGCCCTGCTCACCGAGGTCGAGCGCGAGGCAGTGGTTGAGCACGGTACCGAGTACACGCTCGATACCGACCTCGTGCTGCGAAAATCTACCGCCCGCGCACCCCACGCTAAGAACTGAATTGCCTCAGTTCAGCACACGCCTCTAGGGCTTCGAAGTCAGTTCCCTAATTAGCGCAGCTTCGCGTTCGCGGTACGGCTTGCCGTCCGGATAAAAAACGTCGTGAAACCAGATTGGTGGCGGCTGAATTACGTACGGCTTTTCCCACGAATCCCAGGGATAATACGTCTGCGATTTTCCGGCAACGAATCCCCAGTTGATCGCGCCGATGTGGTGCTGCTTGGCAATGGGCAGGATCGTATCAAATGTGCTGCCGACTGAGCGTGCCATATATTCAGTGCAGATGATCGGCCGATGGTAGGTTTCCAGCTCCTTCACGTGCTCCTCGAAGTCCTCCGGCCAACTGTAGTTGTGGAATGAGATTACATCTGACTGGTCAAGTTGTACCCGTCCGATCGGATCGAGTTTCTCCGGCGAAGACCAATCTCCCTGCCATAGGCCACTGGTGAGCGGCTGCGAAGGATGCACCGATCGCGCCCAGGAAAAAACCTTGGGTAACAGATCCAGCACTCGCTGCTGCTTATCATGCGGCTCGGATTTCCGGTACCCGCCTCCGTTCATATTGGAAGGCTCGTTCCAAACATCCCACGCCAGAATCCGAGAATCGTTCGCAAACGCACCGACCACTCCTTCAACATACGCGCGCAATCTCGGTTCCTGCCCAGGATCCTCCAACGCCTTCGCCCCAGGACTCTGCACCCAGCCCGAGTTGTGCACCCCGGGAATAGGCGGATGTTGCGGACCAAGTTTAGGGAAAGGATCCCAGCACGAGTCAAACAGAACCAGCACCGGCCGGATATGGTGCTTGGACGCGATGCTCAAGAAAGTCTGGAGTCGCTGCTGAAAGCCAGCTGAGTCCTGCTGCCAGAGAAGATCGTGAAGAAAAACACGCATGGTGTTCATCCCGATCCCTTCGGCCCAGCCGAATTCGCGATCGATCTCCTGCGGGTCGAATGTGTCCGCTTGCCACATTTCAAGTTCATTGATCGCGCTCGCAGGAAGAAAATTGCTGCCCACGAGCCACGGTTGTTTTGCGTACCAGGACTTAGCCTGCTCCTCAGTCCAGCGCGAGGAAGTGTCTTCCGCCATTGCGACGGTACTAACGAAAAGTACGACCAGGGTGGCGAGCATCCAGGAAATCCAGCGCATGTGGCCTCCAGATTGAATTTCAGATTCTACGTCGATCTCGAAAATAGCGGAACCTCGTTTTCCGGCGCGTTTCGAATAAACCTACGCAGAGTAAACGTTTACAAACAACTTCGAATCGGAGATAATGCCGGTTGCCGTTCGATCAACTTTCACCTATTTTCCCAACTAGCCGGTGTGGGCCGCCTAGTTTCGCGTTCCTAATAATACGCAGTTGCAAGGTCAGTAGAAAAGTTCGTTCAGTGAGACGAACGTCCCTTGGCCAGGGCCGTTAGTCAGGCGAGTGTACGCGTGGTTTGGTTTTAAAGCGCAGACATGGTGAATCGTTCACGGAAGTTATTATCCAAATCGCTTAGCCTCTTGCGAAGCGAAGTACTCGAAGCAAACCTTGAGTTAGTGCGCCGCGGACTGGTACTTTACACATTCGGTAATGCCAGTGGGATACTGCGTGATGAAGGCCTGGTAGTTATCAAGCCCAGTGGTGTGCCTTACGAGAAAATGAAGCCGCAACATCTGGTGGTATCAGACCTCGAAGGAAAAATTCTGGAAGGCAATCTGCGCCCTTCTTCGGATCTGCCCACGCACGTAGTTCTGTACAAGAATTTTCCGACGATCGGCGGCGTCGTTCACACCCACTCGGAATACGCGACTGCCTGGGCACAGGCGAGACGTGAAATCCCTTGCTTCGGCACTACCCACGCAGATTATTTTTATGGCCCGGTTCCGGTTACCGAATCAATGGCGGACAGCGAAATCGCGGGAGCATACGAAAAGAACACCGGTGATGCTATCGTGCAAGCGTTTCGTGGAAAAAATCCGGGCTCGCAGCCCGGGGTATTAGTAGCAAATCACGGTCCCTTTGCCTGGGGACCGACGGTAACTGACGCGGCCCACAACGCGGTCGTGCTCGAATCCCTTGCGCGCATGGCATACTTCACTATCAACATCAACCAACAAGCGGGCGCGATTGGAAGGGCATTGCATGACCGGCACTTCCTTCGCAAACACGGCAGCACGGCATATTACGGTCAGGCGGGACATAAGAAATGAATGCAAAGAAAATGACCATGGGTGTGATCGTCGGCAATCGGGGCTTTTTCCCCGATCACCTGGCCAAGAGTGGCCGCGAAGAGATTCTGCGGGTGCTCGACAAAGCCGGCATGGAAGCCGTTGCCTTAACGCCGGAGCAGAGCAAGTATGGCGCGGTCGAAACCCGGGAAGAATCCCGACGATGCGCAGAGCTCTTTAAGAAGAACGCGGACCGCATCGATGGAGTTATCGTTACTCTGCCTAACTTCGGCGAAGAACGCGCCATTGCCGACACCCTTCGCCTTGCCGATCTCCGCGTTCCCGTGCTGATTCAGGCCACGCCCGACGACCCCAAGAAAATGGACATCAAATTCCGCCGCGACAGTTTCTGCGGGAAGATGTCCGCCTGCAACAACCTTCGGCAATACGGCATCCCGTATTCGATTACAACTCTGCACACCGAAGCCCCCGACTCGCCCGAGTTCTCCAAGGATTTGCAGTGGTTCGCAGGCGTTTGCCGTGTAGTCAATGGCTTTCGGAATCTGCGCATCGGCGCTATTGGCGCACGACCAGCCGCATTCAACACCGTCCGCTACAGCGAGAAGCTGCTCGAAGCCAACGGAATTTCAATCGAAACACTGGACCTTTCCGAAGTTCTCGGCCGCATCGACCGCATGCCGGACAACGATGATGCCGCTCAGTCGAAACTGGCTTCAATCAAGAAATACGTCGAGTCGAAAGATGTCCCCGCGCCCGCTTTGATGAAAATGGCAAAGCTCGGGGCCGTGATCGATCAGTGGATGGCGGCCACTGAAGTCAAAATCAGCGCAGTGCAGTGCTGGACCTCGCTCGAGGAGAACTTTGGCGTGGTCCCTTGCACCATCATGAGCATGATGAGCAATGAACTGCTTTCGAGCGCCTGCGAAGTGGATATCGCAGGCGTGTTGGGCATGCATGCTTTGCAGCTCGCTTCCGGCACACCGTCCGCCCTGCTCGACTGGAACAACAATTACGGCGAAAATCCCGACAAGGCTGTCTGCTTCCACTGCGCTAACCTGCCGAAGCATTTCTTCCGCTCATTCAAAATGGACTTCCAGCAGATCATCGCCGGTACTGTGGGCAAAGACAACACTTACGGAACGGTTGTCGGTTTGATAAAGCCAGAGAAAATGAGCTTTGCTCGCTTCTCGACCGATGACACAGCTGGAAAGATGCGAGGCTACGTTGGCCAAGGCCGGTTCACGGATGATCCCCTGAACACCTTCGGCGGCGCAGGCGTAGTCGAGATTCCAAAGATGCAGAAACTGCTCCATTACATTTGCGAAAACGGTTTCGAGCACCATGTGGCCGCCAATCTTTCTACCGTTGCCGGTGCTGTGCATGAAGCCGCAACTCGCTACTTCGGTTGGGACACTTACTGGCACGAGGGACCAGGGCCGGCTCGCTAGCCCTCTCCCAGTCGCATAAGCAGAAATCAGCAGCAACCACAGGGGAATACGGATGGCGATTGTCGCCGGTGTAGATTTCGGAACCCTCAGCGTTCGCGTCTCCATCGTAGACAGCGAGCGTGGCATGATCGGGTCTGCAATCGCGGAATACCCTCTCCACCGCAAACGCGAAGACCCGGAGTACGCGACGCAATCCCACGAAGACCACATGCGTGCGCTCACGGAAGCCATGCACGCGGCGGTCAAACAAGCTGGCGTTCCGGGCGAAAGAATTGAAGCCATCGCGCTCGATACGACCGGGTCTTCGGTCATCCCCGTCGACAGAAAACTTCAGCCGCTTGGCGAGTATTATTTGTGGTGCGATCACCGCGCCAAGGGTGAAGCCGCGGAAATTACCGCCGCAGCCCATCGCGAGGGTCTGGAGGCCATCGATTGGTGCGGCGGCGTTTACTCATCCGAATGGGGATTCTCCAAGCTCCTCCACTGGCTGCGGCACAATGCAGACAAACGCAATGCATTCGCTTCAGCTTTTGAGCACTGCGACATGGTTGCCGCAACCCTGTCCGGCATCACCGATCCTCGGAAAGTTAAGCGCAGCATTTGCGCCATGGGTCACAAATGGTTGTGGAACGCCAAGCTCGGGGGGCTTCCACCGGAAGACTTCCTCACCCAAGTCGATCCGCTGCTCAGCGGAGTGCGCGAAAAACTGCAAGGTGAATACGCAACCTCCGAGCAAATTGCCGGACACCTCGCGCCATCGTGGGCTGCAAAACTTGGATTGAAAGCCGGCATTCCGATTCCCGTGGGCGCGTTTGACGCTCATTGGGACGCAATCGGCGCCGGCTGCCGCACTGATGACATGGTGAACGTCATCGGAACTTCCACCTGCATTATCGGCATCACCCCCTCGCCAAATCTTGTGCGCGGCGTCTGCGGCGTGGTGCAGGGAAGCGTTCATCCTCAACGCACCGGAATCGAAGCCGGGCTTTCCGCAGTCGGCGACATTTTCAACGCCATCGCTACCCGAGCTGGAACCGACGTCGCAACTCTAAGCAAAGGGCTCGAAAGGTATCGCGCCGGGCAGACAGGTCTCATGCGCATGACCTGGGACAACGGCGACCGCACCGTACTCGTAAATCCAAATTTGCGGGGTATTACGTTGGGATGGAATTTGCAGAGTACCGCACAAGACGAACTTTTTGCCGCCATCGAGGGCACCGCGCTTCACACGCGTGTGATTTTTGACCGTATGTCTGGTAACGGCGTTCGCGTCCAACGCGTAATCAATGCCGGCGGCATTCCGCAGAAGAATGACATTTTGAATCGGGTCTACGCAAATGTCCTTGGGCGTCCGGTACTGGTTCCCACCAAGAGCGTGACCAGTTTGGGTTCGGCGATTTTCGCCTTCCTCGCGGCTGGCACTTTCAAGACGGTTGAGGAAGCGCAGGACAAAATCTGCCCCTCACACCGCGTCTACGATCCGGAAGCTTCCGAGCAGCGAGTATACGACGAACTGTATCGCACCTTTAGCCGCTTATATTTCGCCTTCGGCGATAGCCGAATGGAAATGGGCGATGTGTTGCCGGCGCTGATCCGTAGCTCTCACATGGCAGCTTCACCAAACTGAACCACGGCGTGACTGCAACTTTTACAAGCTCTGCAAGAAATTGACCAGGTCCTGTTCCTGCTGCTGCGAAAGCCCAATCTGAAAACGTTTATCGTAAAAGTTTACGAGCTGATGCAGGTCCCCGGCAGCTCCGTTATGAAAGTATGGCGCGCGCGAGGCCAGGCTTCTTAGCACTGGGCCTTTGCCGCGTCCGATATCACTGCATTGACCGGTGATGAGCGCTTTGCCCGGGTCAGAAGTCCGATAGACGTTTCCGGCGAGAGATCCCTGGGTGCAGACCAGCTCATATACGGGTAATTTGGGCGCGTCTTGAAGAGCCTGGAGCGCCATGGAAATATTCGGATCGGTTTCGTAGTTAAGTGGGTGGCTTGTGCCAATATCGAGCGGTAGGGGCAAAGAGTGATTTCCAACGTTGAAAGTATCGTGACAGGTAGTACAGCTCCCAACAATGGTCTGAGCGCCCGTCACCAGTCCGGGAACGTTGCGGATGGTCAGCGGTTGGGTGTTAAAGATTTCCTCTCCGCGCGCAATTGAGGCCTGCTGCGCGTTTCGCGACTTCTGGAATGAAGAAAAAATTGAGAAAGCGACTGGGGTAAACGCGTGTCCCTGCGGATCGGCCCCTAGAGAATCGTTAGCTCCCGGATAATACTGTTGGCCCGCAAGGAACCTTGGACCGCCGTTCGCTCCCCGCGTAAGATCGCCGGCTCGAAAGTCCGCAATCTGGGCTGAATTCAGCGACATTTCAAAATTTACGATGTCGCGGAGTTGATCTGAGGAGGGCGGTTGGCTCGCTTGTGCGTGGCCAAGGGTCGCGTCCATTGCTTGCTGGGTCAAGTCGGCGTTCAAATTCGTCGCAAATGTTTGCGGGTCGTTCAAAGGATGCGTCATCGATTCCCGGCCGTCCCACATAACCGTGCTCAAAAAACCTAAATTCGTGCTCGGCAAGGGGCGCCGATAAATTGAGACTGTCTGCTGTCCCAATGAATCGGTCGTGATCGCGCACCCATACGGATCTTCGACGGCAGTGATGGTGAATTGCACTCCGCTTATGGGTAGAGTCAGGCCTACGCGGATCAATCCGCTCTTTAGAAGCAAGGCGTTATTGATCGGGCCCGTGGGGCAGGTAGAACCATCGATCTGCGCGAACAGAGGATCTTTCCCGCGGCTCAATAGAAATCGCAGTCGCACGTTAGTCGCGCTCAGTCCGAAACCATCGCTCGGCTGATGGCAGGTTCCACAGCTTCTACCGTTTGTACCCAGGCTCTGGAAGAAAGCGCCGCTAAGATCGAGGCGTCCGGCATGGCCGTACGTGGCAGAAAACCCCGTGGGATTGAGAAATGGAAAAAGATTCGGAAGATAAATGTCGGCAATTGCGGTTGCAGTCGCAAAGGTCAGAAATCCGACAAGGCAAAATGCGATTCGCCGCTGAAAACGTGTGTGCAGGCTCATCTTAAAACGGCCATTGAAAGTGCTCGCAATAGAATCGACACGGCTATCACCAAACATCCGTTCCTCCCCAAAGTTCGAATCGCACGGCTGGCTGCATCGTTCGCAGTCCGGGTCTATTGGTAAAAGCGGATTGCGGGAGCAAAGGAGCTCAAATTTCTACGAGAACTCCCATTGACCTCAATTCCGGTTGACTTGCCATCTGGCGGCGACTATCGTTTCCAGCGATCCTTGCCAATCGACAGGAGGCAGTGCCGGAGTTGCCGTCGGAACCGATTCATGAGTTGCTTGCCAAGTGGAACGCTGGAGACCAACAGGCGCTAAAGACCCTGGTTCCCTTGGTCTACAACGAGCTACACGACCTGGCACACCGGTATTTGCGGAGCGAACGGTCCGACCATACCCTCCAGACCACCGCACTGATTCACGAGGCGTATCTCCGTTTGGTTGAACAAGGGCCTTTTCAGACAGAAAACCGCAACCATTTTGTGGCTATAGCCGCGACGCTCATGCGGCAGATTCTGGTTGACTATGCCCGCCGCCATCGCGCCACAAAGCGCGGAACCGACTGCACTGTGCGGCTTGAAACTGATTTCGAGCCAATGCACCGGCAGGATTTTGATGTGATCGCTCTCGATGACGCCTTGAACCGTTTGACGGAACGAGATCCGCAGCAATGCCGGATCGTTGAGTTGCGGTTTTTCGCCGGGCTGACGGTGGAAGAAACAGCCGCATTGCTCAGTATTTCGCCTGCGACGGTAAAGCGGGACTGGAGCATGGCCCGCGCCTGGTTGTCGCGGCAAATCAAACGAGGAGACAGTGGAAACCAAGGCACAATGGACAAAGATTAAGGAGTTGTTCGGCGCGGCGCTGGAACGCGAGCCACAGGAACGTAAAGCCTTTCTGCGCGAAGCATGCGAAGGGGACGCTACGTTAAGGGAGGAAATAGAGTCCCTGCTCGAGGCGCATGATGCCATCAGCCCGCTGCCGGACAGTCCCTGGAACATTCCACCCGCAGAGCAACGACAAGTTCGTTCGATTGGGCCATATCGCTTGCGGAAAAAAATCGGCGAAGGGGGTATGGGCCAGGTCTGGCTCGCCGAGCAGGGAGTTCCACTTCAGCGGCAGGTCGCCGTCAAACTGATTCGGTGGGGAACGTACGACGATTCGCTTCTTCAACGCTTTCAGGCTGAGCGGCAGGCACTCGCGGTCATGGACCACCCTTCGATCGCCAAGGTTTTTGACGCAGGCGCCACACCTGAGGGGCAGCCTTATTTCGTGATGGAATACGTGCCCGGTATTCCAATCACTGACTATTGTGACCAGAAGCGGCTCGAAATCCGCGACCGACTTCGGCTTTTCATCACCGTTTGCGAAGCGGTGCAGCATGCGCACCAAAAGGCAATCATCCATCGTGACCTGAAGCCTGCAAATATCCTGGTTACAGAGGTGGACGGCAAGCCGGTCCCCAGGATCATCGACTTTGGACTGGCAAAGGCAATCGACTCGGGCATCGGCGGTGCCCCGCTTCAGACCCGGGTTGGGGCATTTATGGGAACCGCCGGTTACATGAGCCCGGAGCAATGTGACTCCATCACTCAGGATGTGGACACTCGCGCCGACGTCTACTCTCTGGGTGTGGTGCTTTACGTGTTGCTGACCGGAGGTACGCCGTTCGATTCGGGCAGGCTGAAAAACAAACCAGTCCATGAACTAGTGCGTGTTTTGCAGGAGGAAGAACCTGAGCGGCCGAGCACCAGGATCGGTGCGGGGCGAGTCGAATCGTCAATCGCAGCCGAAGCCCGCGGCACGGAACCAGCGCAACTTGCCGGACAGTTGAAGGGCGATCTTGACTGGATCACCATGAAAGCGATCGAAAAAGATCGCACTCACCGATACGGCACCCCCTCCGAACTAGCTGAAGATATCGAGCGGTATTTGTGTTACGAGCCGATCAATGCGCGTCCTGCGAGCATGTCGTATCGCGTCCAGAAATATGTCCGACGGCACAGAATCGGTGTTGCCATTACCGGAACGCTTGCCGTGCTTCTGCTGATGTTTGGCGTGGCACAAAGCATTCAGTTGCGAAAGACCACCCGCGAACGCGACCGCGCTGACCGGATCGCGGACTTCATGACAGGGATCTTCAAAATCGCAAATCCTGGCGAGCGGGTTGGCAATACTGTAACTGCGCGCCAGGTTCTTGATAGCGCGTCTGCAGAAATCGATACTGGCCTGTCAAAGGACCCCGACCTGCAGGCCCACATGATGTACACGATGGGTATGGCGTATTTGAATCTTGGCGTGTACTCTCGGGCGCAGTCTCTCTTCGAACAGAGCATTCGGGCCGCGAACGCTGCTGGTGCGGGGGAGACGCCAGAAACCTTGCGAGTGGCGCAGCGGCTAGCTTGGACGCTGTTTGAGGAGGGTCATCTTCCTGAAGCAGAGGCACAGCAACGGAGACTGGTCGACATTGAACGGCGCGTACTGGGACCGCGAGACCCAGAGACCATCGGCACGATGGGCGACCTGGCTACGACCCTCGACGAAGAAGGACATTCCGCGGAATCGGAGAAACTGCAACGAGAAGTACTTGGGATACAGAAACGTGTGCTTGGGCCCGAAGCAACCCCTACTCTTGCTTCCATGGACAATCTGGCAACCACATTGCTGCACCAAGGGAAGCTGAACGAAGCAGAGCAACTAGAACACCAGGCCCTCGAGACGAAGCTTCGGATATCCGGCCCTGAAAATTTGACCAGCATTCACTACATGATGAACGAGGGAAATCTGGAATCGGCGATGGGAGCAAACGCAGAAGCAGAGAAATTGCTTCGGCAGGTACTCGATCTTGAGAGTCATGTGCTCGGCCCCGACCAGCCCGAGACGGCGGTTACTGCGTACAATCTGGCCGTAGTGGTTGCCAGGCTCGGCCATACTGATGAAGCCTTTTCGCTGCTCGGCCATGCGATAGATCACGGGCTGCCACGCCGCGTCGCTCGAGAGATGGCCCAAGATACCGATCTGAATCTGCTCCACGGCGATCCTCGCTTTCGCCGCTTGATTGCGCACGCGCAAGAACATGCGAGCCAACAAAAAGCTGCTGCCCATCCTTGACCCGATGCGTATTTCGGATCGTGCAATGTGAAACTGAGGCGACTTGGGGAGACCGGCTACCCAGTCCTTGAACCTTTTTTCACCGGCAGTACTCCAAGATGTCAACCATTGAAAAAATTCGACGCTTGAGTGTGGCCGATATACCGGCGGGTCTGGAGCTATCTGCGCTCGCTGGGTGGAACCAGACCGCAGAAGATTGGCGCATGTTGCTGTGGCTCGCGCCCGAAGGATGCTTCGGGATGGAAGTCAATGGCCGGGTGGTAGGGACGGCTACGCTGATCTGCTACGGAAAGGAATTGGGATGGATCGGGATGGTGCTCACGCATCCAGAGTTTCGTGGCCGCGGATTCGCAAAGAGATTATTCGAGCATGTATTGCAGCGCGCGGATGTTGCAGGCATTTGCACGTTGAAACTGGACGCCACGGATCACGGTAAGCCGCTCTACGAGAAATATGGATTCAGGAGTGAGCAGACGGTAGAGAGATGGGGCGGGAAACTCTCCGAAGTCGGTGTAACTGGTTGCGAGCGTTTCACAAAACACGGTGAATTGGATATGGAAGCCTTTGGCGCTGACCGGAGTGAGTTGCTGCGCATGCTCGCCGTCCGCGGAAATTGCATTTCGAGCGATGCGGGATTCTTGATGACACGACCTGGAACAATAGCGTCCTATTTGGGGCCGTGTGCGGCGCGGGATCAGGAATCGGCAATGGATTTATTTCACGTTGTATTGCAGCGCGGAGTCGGCGATATCGTTGGCTCGGGCGGATTGACAGACACACAAACGCGCGAATGGTATTGGGACCTGCTGCCCAAGAATGAGAGTGCGGTAGAACTCGCGCTGAAACTGGGTTTTACGCCAAGGCGGAAGCTGACCAGGATGTTTCGTGGCCAGGAACTTCGCGCACGAGATGAGTTCGTATATGCGATCGCCGGTTTTGAGATGGGCTGAAGGTCGCGTCTTGCCAGGCTAGCGCAGCCATGCATGAACGTTTTCGCGAATGAAGTTTTCTTCGGCAGAGCAGATGTCGTGATAAGTCCGGCATATCCGGTCAAGTTCTTCGCTCTGTCCGCCAGAAAGATCTTCGTCCGGATCGAGACACCAGCGGCCCTCGAGCAGGCCTTGGCGGTTAAGGATTTCGTGAATGCCGGCGAGACAGCCGCGAAAATGGTTGCGTGTATCGAAGATGGCAGAATTCATGTCAGTAACCTGCGCAGCGGTTGTAAGCAAAGTCTTCACCGCGGAGGCGTTTTGTCGCGAGTCTGACATTGCTTGCTTGATGCAGTGCATCAATGCGGCCGCGTGCCGCGTCCATACCGCCCAGTGACCTAGCAGGCCTCCAACGATGCGGACGCGTGTGTTCCCGAACCGAAATTCTGTGAGCAGGTCGCCGACAATATTGTCATCGTTGCCGGTATAGAGGGCGATCTCATCGACTCGGCCGCTATCGACGACCGCTCGTACGACATCGAGTGTCTGGTAGCGATTGAACGGCGCAATTTTGATGGCGACCACGTTTGGGATTTCCGCGAACCTGCGCCAGAATTCGTAGGGAAGCACGCGCCCTCCTACCGCGGGCTGGAGGTAAAAACCGACCACCGGAATGATCGAAGCAATAGCGCGCGAGTGATCGAGGAGTGCGGGAATCGAAGCGTCCTTAAGTGCGGTCAGGCTGAGCAGGGCAGCGTCGTATCCCAGAGACCTCGCGAGCTCAGCTTCAGCAGTGGCCTGGTCCGATTTCCCACAGACTCCTGCGATTTTCGCGACCTCGCGTCCGCGGCATTCTTCGGCAGCGAGTTCGAGCACCGGGCGAAGCAGATTGAACTGCGGATCGCGAATAGCGAATTGAGTGGTGTGGACCCCTACAGCGATCCCTGTTGCACCCGCAGCCAGGTAGTAGCGCGTGAGTGCGCGCTGACGGCGCTCATCGAGCTTACGCTGAGACGTGAGCGCAAGCGGATGCGCCGGAATCACCAGGCCTTTTCGCAATTGAGCGCGGACATGCATCAGAACTTTCCGTCCTGGACTTCGAAGTGAGTTGGTTTGTTATGCACCGTGCCGCGCTGGGCGACCCAGTGAGCAATCCAATCGATCAGTTGATCCGGTGAGACGGTCGGCTTACCGAAGAGAGCGTGCGCGTGTGCGGCATTACTCAGCAGGGCAATGCCGGTTTCCTCTCCGCTGAAAATTGGCTCGACGGCAAATCGTTTACCAAACTCGTTGGCTATGGCTCGAACCGAGAGCGTTTCGGGCCCGGTGATATTGAGCACGAGCGGCGGAGACTGGCAATGTGCGAGTGAGCGCAACGCGACGGAATTGGCATCCCGTTGCCAGATCACGTTTACATCCCCTGTCCTCAGGTCCACGGCCCGACGGTTGAATACTTTCAATGCGATATCGACCAGAACGCCATAACGGAGTTCGACTGCGTAGTTCAGACGCAGGATTGCAACCGGCGTACCCCATTTGGCCGATGCGTACTCGAACATACGTTCACGTCCCAGCGCGGATTGCGCATACTCACCAATCGGAGCCACGGGAGTCGACTCTGTCGCGCCGCCACAATCGACCGTGACTAGCGGATAGACATTACCGGTGGAGAAGGCGACGATACGCGAGTTTCGAAACCTTTCGGCGGCAAGGCCGGGCAGGAATGTGTTCATCGCCCACGTAAGGTGCTCGGAGCCGCTGGTGCCGAATTTGCGAGCGGCCATGAAGATCACGTTTGGCGCGTCGGGTAATTGCCCGAGTGCACCTGGTTCCAGCAGATCGGACGCGATAGTTTCAATACCAGCTTCTTCGAGCTGGGAGCGAACGTGCGGGTCCGAGAATCGGGCGACGGCGATAACACGCTTCCTGGTTCCCGCTTCGGAAATGGCGCGCGCCGCCAGGCGACAGAGGCTGGGGCCCATCTTGCCGGCAGCCCCAAGAACGAGAATATCGCCGTTGAGCGAAGAGACCGCCGCGAGGTCATCCGCGGATGGAGCAGAAAGAACATTTTCGAGTTGCTCGAGTGTATTGATGAACGGCTCTGCAACAACTTTGGACATTGCTAAAAGGCCCGTTTCGTTTTGCCGGGAATGCGTGTTAGTCTATCGCACGCCGCTTTCGTTTACTTGCGAATTTTATCGTTTGTTTGGGAAGGACACCATCAGCAATGCATCTGACCGTATTTCCTGATAAGAAGTCGCTGGCGGAAGCCGCCGCAACCCAGGCCGCAATGGCTATCCGAGAGGCGATTTCTAATCGTGGCGAAGCCAGGATCATCGCTGCGACCGGAGCGTCGCAGTTTGAATTCCTGGATGTGCTCACAAAAACACCCGGCATCCAGTGGGAACGAGTCGAGATGTTTCATCTCGATGAGTACATCGGAATTCCCGCGACTCACCCGGCGAGCTTTCGCCGGTATCTGCGTGAGCGCCTCATTGAAAAGACCGGGATGAAGCGATTTCACCTGCTCGATGGTGAGCGTGATCCGAAACAAACAATCGCCGAAGTCACAGTCGAAATTCACAAGTCGCCAATCGATGTATGTTTTGCTGGAATCGGTGAAAACGGTCATCTTGCGTTTAACGATCCTCCGGCAGATTTCAAAACTGAAGAAGCATATGTCGTTGTGGAACTCGATGAGGCGTGTAGACGGCAGCAAATGGGAGAAGGATGGTTTGCGAGTTTAAGCGAAGTTCCGCGTCGCGCGATCTCCATGACGGTGCAGCAGATTTTGAAATCGAAGCAGATCGTCTGCGTTGTTCCGGATGCACGCAAGGCTGAGGCGGTCGCGAAGTGCTTTCAGGGGGAGATTAGCCCGATGGCACCGGCATCTATTCTTCGCACGCATGAGAACGCATTCATTTATTTGGACAAAGGCTCCGCCAAATTGTTGCCGCCCCAATTACCCAACTCGGCCGATGCTCGTGCGAGTTAGATCAGGCGTGTGAGTCAGATCGGGCGCACAAGCCCTTCCTTAGTAGCGTTCGTATTCCTCACCAGCAGCAAAACTAGCAGCATTCCCACAAATGGGATCAGGCCAGCGACGACGACGATCGGGTCGAAAATGTGCGTGGCCATCCCGTGACGGAGGTCGGAGTAGTGCCCGATCAGTTCGAAGGCGATGATTGTGCCAACTCCGGAACCGGTGCCGCCGAACCCGCTCACGCTCGCCACTGAGCCGCTTTCAAAAAGGTCCGACGGAAGTACGTTGGCGATGGTGCTGAAAGCTGCATAGGAAAACGTCGCGAGCGCGAACAGCAGTGTGATCAGAAAAAGCTTGGTTGTAAAGATGGTCGGAATCAACAGCATGACCCCGATTCCACCGAAAATGACAATAGCTTTTCGCGCTCGGCCCAAGGGCCAGCCACGTTTGATGAGCCAGCCGGACGCAATGCCGCCAGAGAAGTTGCCGAGATCAGCTGCGATGAACGGTACCCAGATGGCGAGAATTCCATTGCGCAAATCAATGCCTTTCGCGACCAGATAGATAGGGAACCAGTCGGTGATGAAGAACCACACGGGATCGGTAAACGTGCGCGCGACGATCGTTCCCCAGGTCTGGGGCAGCTTCAGAAGCTCGTGCCAGCGCGGGCGCGGCGAATTGGAAGGTTTCAGATCGCGTTTGTCTTCGGCCAGGAGAGCGCGTTCCGATTCGGTAATACGCGAATGCAGGTTGGGCGGCTGGTAGATTTTTCGCCATAGAATGATCCAAATGAAACCGAGCAGGCCGGGGACCATGACGGCCGGCCGCCATCCCCAACGGAAATAAATCGAAAGAACGATAAACGGCGCGATGGCGCCACCAACGGAGGAGCCGCTGTCGAAGAATGCCGTGGCTAGACCGCGCTCCTGCTTCGGAAACCACTCGGAAACGGCTTTGGCCGCAGCGGGCCAGTTCGCCGATTCACCTGCACCGAGCAGAAAACGAAACAGGCCGAAGCTGTAAAGGCCACGGGCTAACGGCGTAAAAAGCGAAACCAAAGAATAGCAGGCAACAGTTAGGGTGAGGCCCCGGCGAGTGCCCATGCGATCCATGATGCGGCCGAAAACTGTCTGCCCAATGGCGTATGCAATGCGAAACGCAATGACGATGTACGCATAGTCGGTATTCGTCCAGTGATACTGAACTTTGAGATATGGCGCAAGCAGTGACAGCGTTTGTCGATCGAGATAGTTGATGATGGTTGAGAGAAAAAGAACTGCAGCGATCCACCAGCGGAGATGCGGGATCGTCCGGCGCATGGTGGACGGAGCGTTAACGGTCATGGACGGAAGCGGCATTGGGTCCGCTGACACTTAGCCGTTGACAAGAATTGCGGTTGTGCCGCAAAGTGTGAAAGAAAAGATATCGAAAGTAAAAGAAAGAATCAATGCACAGAATTGCCGCTGTGGTTTGCTCTCTTGTCCTCCTACCCTTAAGTTTTGCAGCCAGCCGGCCCGGAAACTTCACGCCATTGGGCCCAGGAGGCGGCGGGGCGATGTTCAATCCCACCATCAGCCCGCATGACCCGAACACGGTGCTGATTTCCTGCGACATGACAGGATCCTACATCACCCACGACGGAGGGCAGAACTGGCGGATGTTTAGTTTGCGCGGGGTCGTGAAGTACTTCGCGTTCGATCCCGCGGACGCTAGAACCATGTATGCCGGCAATCAAGTCCTGTGGCGCAGCACGGATAACGGAGAAACGTGGAAACTGGTTTACCCAAAACCTTCGACGATAAAGGGCATCAAAATGAGCTCCGATCATTCGGATGAAATCGTCGTAGCCGATCCTGATCCGCTGGGAACTATTGTGGCGCTTGCCATTGATCCGAATGATCATCGCATCTTGTACGTGGCTGCCGGGAAGAATAGGAATTTTGCGCTATTTGTGTCGCGCGACTTTGGAGATAGCTGGCGGGAATTGAATCAATTATCGGAAGAGCCGCGGCGAATCTGGATCGATCCGAAGTCTCCCAAAGATACGAGAACAATTTATGTTGCGGGAGCTCATGCCATTGAAACCAGGAACTCCTCCGGGTTCCGCACTTTTCCAGTGCCGTTCGAAATGACAGATGTGTCGCTGGGCTTTGCAGAAGACCGAAAGCCGACGCTGTACGCTGTGTCGCAAAAGGGCTTGTACGTCTCCCATGATGGCGGTGAGAACTGGAACGAGAGCAGTCTGCCCGGAAACGGTGCCAAGGTACGTGCAGTAGCGACAAGTCTGCATCATCCCGATGTTGCATACGTCTCCTATTCCGAGTTGATGGAAGTCGGCACCAAGTGGTTCGGCGTGGCCAAAACGACCGACGAAGGCAAGAGCTGGAAACTCGCGTGGAAGGAATCGAGCCAGGGTGCGCCCAACATTCATGACGCCTGGATTTCCGACAGCCTTGGACCGTTCTGGGCGGAGAATCCACTCGAATTGGGTGTCGCAGAACAAGATCCCAATTTGGCGTATGGCACCGACTTCGGACGCACCATGAAAACCAGCGACGGTGGCGCCAACTGGACGGCGGCGTACTCCCGGAAAGTTTCCGGAGGAGAGTGGACATCAACAGGTCTCGACGTCACGACGAACTACGGAATCCACTTCGATCCGTTTGATTCGAATCGACGCTTTATCACATACACCGACATCGGATTGTCGCGCAGCGAAGACGGTGGGAAGTCATGGCAAAGATCAGTAACCGGAGTCCCCGAAGAGTGGCAGAACACGACGTACTGGGTGGTTTTCGATCCTAAGGTGCGTGGACGCATGTGGAGCGTGAACAGCGGTACACACGATCTGCCGCGTCCGAAAATGTGGCGGCACACGTCCGAACTGACCTACAAGGGTGGTGTCTGCCGTAGCGATGACGGTGGTAAGACCTGGACGAAGTCGAACGACGGAATGGAAGAGACCGCGCCGACTCACATACTTCTTGATCCAAATAGCCCGCCTGATGCCCGCGTGCTTTATGTCGCTGCGTTCGGCCGGGGAGTTTATAAGACCACCGACGGGGGGAAGAACTGGGCGCTGAAGAACAACGGAATCACGCAGTCGATGCCACAAGCATGGCGGTTGGCGATGGATTCGAAAGGTACGCTCTACGTGGTCCTGGCCCGACATTCGGAAGATGGCAGCATTGGAAACGACGGCGATGGCGCTATCTACAGATCGCGGGATGGAGCCGAGCACTGGGAACCAGTGGCGCTGCCTGCCGGCGTAAACGGACCAAACGGGCTGGCGATTGATCCAGGCAATTCACAAAAGGTCTATCTCGCGGCTTGGGCGCGGGCGTCCGGCATGCACGGCGACGGTGGCGGAATTTTTATTTCAGAGGATGGCGCCAAAACCTGGCGGCAGGTGCTCGCTCGCGACCGGCACGTTTATGATGTCACGATCGATGCTCGCAATCCCAAGCGCCTGTACGCTTCAGGATTTGAATCTTCTGCCTGGCGATCTACGGACCGGGGCGAGCATTGGGACCGGATACCCGGATTCAATTTCAAGTGGGGGCACCGCGTGATACCGGATCCGCAAGATGCGAACGCGATTTACGTCACTACGTTCGGCGGCAGCTTATGGCATGGCGAGCTGAACGGCGAAACCGGGCCGGTGGACATTGCGACTCCGGAACTCGAACCGGGCCAAGGAGATTAGACGGCTCGAAGGACTTTCAAAACAGGATGAATGAGCAATCCACGCAACAGCACATTTCGAATCTTTTACCTTGCGCCGAATACTTCCCCCTTCACTTCTCGAGATTTTTTCGATGCTTAGTTTGCTGTCACTTCATGGTATGCGTAGTTGCCTGTGCGGGGATCCGGGCGTCGGCGCAGGTTCGGGTGTGGCAGGGGACGTTTTCGCTGCCGACCTACGAAGAAGGTCCGCCGGATACGAATCCACCATTTGATCAACTGGCGACGAGCCGGTTCAATTATCCGTACACGCTGAGAACCAACCTCACAAATGACCGCGTCGATCACGAATGGCGCGCGGTGTTTCTCGAAAACGAATATCTGAAATGCACAGTGCTCCCCGACCTCGGCGGGCACCTTTATACCTGTATCGACAAGATCAATCGCAAGCCGATGTTTTACGCCAATCCTTCCATCAAGAAGGCGAACATCGGATATCGAGGGGCGTGGGCTGCATTCGGGGTGGAGTACAACTTTCCCGTTTCTCACAACTGGATGTCGCTTTCTCCCGTGGATTTCGCCTTTGCTAAACATGAAGACGGCAGCGCCTCAGTGACAGTCGGCAATGTGGACCGTGTGTACGGCATGCAGTGGAGCGTGGAGATGGTGCTGCGGCCGAAGTCAACGGTGCTTGAACAGCGAGTGGTGCTCAACAACCGGAGCGACACGCGGCATCGCTTTTATTGGTGGAATAATGCGGGCGTCCAAGTCTGGGACGATTCGAAAGTGCAATATCCCATGCGCTTTGCTGCGTCACACGGATTCACCGAAGTTCAGCCCTGGCCGGTAGATGAGCACGGGCACGATCTGAATGTGATTCGCAATCAGACGGATGGACCGGTGTCGTTGTTTGTGCACGGAAGCCGGGAACCGTTCATGGGTGTGTGGAATCCACATACGGATTCCGGAACTGTGCACTTCGCAAACTACGACGAACTGCCTGCGAAAAAAATCTGGTCATGGGGTGTCGATCCGGACGGCCTCGATTGGCGCAAGGCTCTATCTGACAACAACAGCGCATATGTCGAAGTGCAAGGCGGTCTGTTCCGAAACCAGGAAACGTATGCATTCCTGGAGCCACGGCAAACGATTAGATTTTCTGAGTACTGGATGCCGGCGCGGGGCATTGGCGGAATTACGCGCGCGAACCTGAATGGCGTGCTGCATCTGGAACGCGATGGCGGGTCTCTCTCGATTGGGCTGAACGCGAACCGCGCTATTCCGGGCGCCGTAGTTGCCGTGAGTGATGGCGCAAATACGTTCATGCGGCAAAGCGTGGATCTCACGCCTGAGCGGACGTGGTCGCAGAAAGTTACGCTGCCGGATTCCGGCCGCAAATATACAGTCGAGGTTCGCGATCGTGAAGGCTCAGTCGTTATCCGCCAAACGGAAGGGAAGTACGACTGGGCTCCGCTGGACCAGATCAAGGTCGGGCCGCAGGAGCGGCACCGCGTGCCGCCGCCGGAGAGCCGCAGCGAAGATGACTGGTTGCAGTTAGGGGCTGATCACGAGTTGAATGGAGCACTGCTGGTTGCCCTCGACACATACAAGCAGCTTCTTGAGAAGTTTCCCCAAAGTTATTCAGGATTGAAGGCCGCGGGAAGACTCTCAGGACAGTTGATGCGTTTTGAGGAGGCGGGTCGATATCTGCAGAAAGTTCACGAACAGAACACGACGGATGGCGAGGCCGCGTACTACCTAGCGATTGCGTATGAAGGAATGGCTGACGATACTAAAGCGCGGACCGCGTTTGAAGTCGCATACCGGCTGCCCTCATGGAAAGCGGCAGCGGCGCTGAAGCTGGGGGAAATTGCCGGACGAGCCAAAGACTTCGCTGCTGCCAGGAAGTATTTTCAAGAGGCTCTACAGGCAGCACCGGACGATCTGCGCGCGAAGGAAGAATTGGCAGCAATTGAGCGTGCTGCCGGAGATGCCGGCGCGCGACCCTTTGCCCAGGAACAATTGCAGAGTTTCCCGCTGAGCTCTCTGTTGCAGAACGAACTTGGCACCATTGATACCCAGCAACTGGCGAATGACGACAGTCGCATCATTCATTTGGCTGTTGAGTACATGCGCCTGGGCATGTATGACTCGGCGCTGACCGTGCTTTCGCGCAAATACCCCGCACCTTTAAAAGGGCAAAGCGAGCCTGGCGCTCCGAGTGCAAACAGCGATCCGATGGTGGCGTACTATCGGGGATACTGTCGCCAGAAATTGGGTCAGAGTCCGACAGCCGATTACGCCGAGGGAGCTAAGCTTCCTACGACTTACATTTTTCCGAGCAGCGATGATGACGTTCAAGTACTGCAAGCTGCGCTGCAGGCAAACGCGAATGACGCGACTGCACACTACCTCTTGGGTACTTTGTATTTCTCAAAAGGGTTGACCGACCAGGCAATTGATCAGTGGAAGCATGCTCAGGAATTGAAAGAAAACCTTCCTGTGCTCGATGCCAATGTCGGCATTGCGTTCTTGCACGAGAAAGATGATCCGCAGCGGGCACTAACGGCATTTGAACGGGGAGTCCATAACGATCCGCGGAACGAGGCCGTGTACGTCGGCGCTGACCAGGCACTGAGCCTTCTCAAACATCCAAGTTCGGACCGAGTGAGGGACCTTGAAGCTTACCCGGACCGGAAAGAAATGCCCGCGGAGCTTGTCTATGAGCTGGCGCTTAACCTGGCCGAGGCGGGCGACTTTGAGCGCGCCACGAATTTATTTCGCAATCGCTTCTTCGCGCGCGAGGAGGGGGGTACCAATGTGCGCCAGGTTTGGGTCGAAGTGCAGCTCGAACGCGCGTTGAAATTAGCCGAGGAAGGCAACTGCGAGCAGGCGGAGTCCATTGGCGGCTCGCTCGGCTCACCTGTAAGCGGAATGGAATTCACCAATGACGGTCTGGATGTGTTTACCCATTCAGCGCGAGTTGAATACCAATTGGGCAGAATCGAAGCGAAGTGTGGCAACAGCGATCAGGCGCAAAAGCGCTTCGAAGCTGTGGCCGCGAAAAGCGGTGCGCTCGAAATTGTATGGGCATGGCGCGCGGCGAAAGAGCTTCCTGGTTTTGACGCGAGCACCTGGGTGTCGCGACTTGATTCCGCGTTGCAGCAGGCCAACAGCGCCTCTGAGTCGAGTTCATTTGCGGGCTGGTGGGTTTACACCGCCGGCATGATCCAAAGAGCACTCGGGCATGAAAAGGAAGCGCAGGAAAGCTTCCGCAAAGCTCTGTTGCTGCCTGACCGGCTTCTCTCGTATCACCTAACGCGCGAGGCGCTCGCTACGCAATAAGGACCTCGACTCCCTTATTGCGCAGTGCGCTGGTGAATTCTGCGGGCGCGCGGTTGTCGGTTATGAGGCGATGCACTTTTTCGAGTGGTCCAATGCGTGAGACGCTGCGGCGGCCGAGCTTGCTCGAATCGGCGACAACATTGACTTCCTTCGCCAGTTGCATCATGAGGCCGTTCATCAGAGCTTCAAATACGTCGGGTGTTGATGCACCGACTTCCAAATCAAACCCATCAACCGCCAGGAACAATCGATCTGCGTGAAATTCCTTGAGCATGTTTTCAGCTTGCGGACCCACAAATGAACAGGAGACGGGCCGAAGCAGGCCGCCGATCACGATTACCGAAATCCCCGCGGCGTCAATCAGCTCAGAGGCGATGTTCAGCGCGTTAGTAATAATGGTGACTGGGTGAATTTTCCGCGCCTTGATCTGGCGGGCGACTTCAGCAGTCGTTGTGCCAGAGTCGAGAATCACTACTTCGTTCGGCTGCACCAGATCGGCTGCAGCACGGCCTATTTTCATCTTCTCGCCACGGTGCAAAGTTTCCTTCAGACGAAGAGGGTAATCCTGGCTGGCTTCGAGGCGGCGAACTGCGCCTCCATGAGAGCGGATCACAGATCCATTTACCGCCAGTGCGTCGAGATCACCACGGGCGGTAACCGCGCTAATGCCGAACTTGTCGACCAGGTCCGCAACTGTGACCTGACCCTTCTGGTCAAGCAAATCGATAACTTTCCGGCGGCGCTGCTCCGCCAGCAATTTGGGATGGGTGGAAGATTGCATTCTAGTTTCGAATTCTTCTGAGAACGCTACTTTGGCTACATTATATACTTACCTTTATTTTTCTCTTGACAAGCGTATTCTTTTTTTTATTTACTTTTGCTTTCGCTTAGGCTTGTTCTCTTCAAAAGAGGTTTCCTATGAAATTGAGATTTTCCGCAGTCGTTCTTCCCGCGTGTCTCCTCTTCCTGCTTACGTTCGCGATGGGGCAAGGTACAGACCTTGGGACCATTCGTGGGACCGTCACAGACTCGAGCGGGGCGCTGGTCGCCAGCGCCAGTGTGACTGTCAGTGACGTGCAGACAGGAGCTATTCGACAGACCAAAACGAACTCCAGTGGCGAATACCAGATGTTCGGGTTGCCTTCCGGACACTACAGCGTCAAGATCGCCGCGCCGGGGATGGCGACAGAAGATATTACGGGAATCGTGCTGAACGGCAGCGACGTGATGACGGCGAACGCAGTTCTCAAGGTCTCCACTACGACTGAGAATGTGGTGGTCACGGCCGAGGCGCCGATCATTGATGCTTCCGACCAGACCATAAGCAATACGATCACCAGCAGCGCAGTCATCAATCTGCCACGCGACAGCCGAGACGTTTATCAGTTCCTCTACTTGAATCCGAATATCACCCAGGGCGTTGATGCCGGTGAGTTTAAGTTTCTGGGTTTCCAAAGCTACGGGGCGACCTTCACAATTGACGGACAACGCTCAAACAATACGATTTTCGGATCTCCGACTACCAGCGAGCCTTCGCTCGAGGCCGTTAGCGAAGTCAACGTTCTTTCGAATGATTTCAGTGCCGAGTACTCGGGCATCGCGAATATCCGCATAACTACAAAGCGAGGCGAAAATCAGTACCACGGCTCGATTTTCTACAACAACAAGAACTCCGCCCTGGCGGCGTGGCAGACCCAGGACATTATTGCCAAGCAGGAATTTGAGCCGACCGTCTTCCAGCCGAAATTTCCTACTCCTTACTTCAACTTCAATGACCTTGGCGCGTCTTTCGGGGGACCCATTCCCAAGCTGAAGAAGACATGGTTCTTCATGGCGTACGAGCGGAACTACGACCGTGAGCCGGTCAGTTTCTCCAGCACTAAGCTCCCGCACCCATCGTTATGGACCGGTGACTTTTCGGGCATGATCGATCCCACGCAGGCGACGCAGCCACTTCCCGCTGTGCCTGCGAGTTTCCCCAACGGAGCGACTCTGACTGCTCAGGAAATTGCCACCGACACCTATTGCCCAGGATGGCCAAATTGCACTGGGTTGGGCCAGCAATTCGTAATTATTCCTTCGCGCTTGCTGAACCCCAATGTGCAACAGCTCATCGACAACTATTTCCCCAAAATCAGTACTGCCGTTCCGATTGATCCTGGTACAGGGCGGGTCGGGGAATTGTTCCAAACTCTGGTGCCCGGCGGCTCGACTCGTGACCTGGGGTCAATCCGCATCGACCACGATCTGACGGACAAGGACCACATTTATGGCGTCTATAACGCCCAGGCATCAGTGGGCGGCACTGCACCCGTGTTTCAGCCGATGACGGGACTCGGCCTTCAGCAGAGGGACATTCGCGACAACACTCTGTCTTTCTCCTACGTGCGCATGTTCAGCAATACCTTGATCAACGAGGCCCGCGGCGGATTCAACCGTGAAAACAGCTTTACGGAGAGCCCGACGACGCTGCAGAACTTCCTTTCGAGCATAGGATTTGATCAGAGCGCGATCGATGCTTACGGGTCCGTCGTAGGTACCGCGCAGCTTTCGACCCACGGATATCCCTTCATCAACCTTGGATCCAATTTTGTAACCTTTGGCCGCAATGCCGACCGCAACACCGATCGCCAGACAAGTCAGTATCTCGCGACCTTTGGTGACACCTTGACCTGGGTGGTTCACAACCATAACTTCAAAATGGGAGCGGACATCGTCCGCAACGTAGGTCAAGATGGGTTCGTAGCAGGAAGGGGCAACCCGCGCGGCTCGATGAAATACACGGGCAGTGGCGTTAATCCGTTCGCGAACTTCCTTTTGGGGGAACCTGCTACGACCGTCACCTTCATTCCCAGTGCGCGCCCAATCATGGATGCCCACGACTGGGAGCAGGGATATTTTTTCCAGGATGATTGGAAGTTCAGCTCCCGGCTGACGTTGAATCTTGGCCTGAGATATGAACTCGTGTCTCCCTGGGTGGACAAGCACGATATCATGCTGAACTTCGATCCCACCTTCAACAACAACACCGGGCGCTTCATCATCCCATCCAGTCAGACATTGCAGTATTTGGATCCGATTATCCCGGCTACCTTGCCGGTAGTAACCGCCGCGCAGTCGGGATTGGGAATCGGTCGCGGGCTTGTTCGAACCGATAAGAACAACTTTGCCCCGCGTGTGGGTGGGGCCTTCAGGCTCACAGATACTTCTGTGCTGCGCGGTGGGTATGGACTCTATTTCCCGACCAGCGCCGCACAGGGAATTCGCGATCCGCTCGCGACCAATTCCTTCAACATCGCGAGAACAAAGGATGATGAAGGGATCAATCCAACCCAGCTTCAGCCCTGGCCGACTCCGTTGACGGGGGGAGACGTTGAAGCGGAGAGCGGATTGTTCTCGAGCAATTCCGTGCCGGTGGGACTTCGTGCACCCACCGTGCAGCAGTACAACGCAACCTACGAAAGACAACTGGGGGCCGAGACTTCTGTTCGCGTGTCCTATATCGGCATCACAGCCCACGGTCTGATCGGCGGTGTTGATCTGAATGAGATCGCGCCCAGTAACAACCCGTGGGGAACTACTACTGACAATGGCACGGGGGTTGGTGATGGGGTAACTCCGTGTAGCCCGGACGATGGCGATTGTGCGCCGACTCTGGCTGATCTTGCCCGCCTTCGCTATCCGGGCCTCGGAGACTTCGCTCTGGCATACGGGAACTATGGCCACAGCCAGTCGAACTCTTATCAACTTCAGTTCGAACGCCGGTACACCCACGGTCTTATGTTCAACGCCACCTACACATATGCAGACCAGAAATCCACGGGCATTGACGGCGGAAATTCAAGCCTGGGTGGAGTTCCGTATGACCCGTTCAATCCCGAGAGTGATTACACCCAGGATGCCTGGATATCTCGGCACCGGTTCGTTTTGTATGGCATCTACGATTTGCCGGTTGGCCGCGGAAGGGCGTTCGGAACCGGACTTTCCAAGTGGGCTGACGCAGTCATAGGTGGTTGGCAAACAACATTCCAGATGTTTGCGAAAAGTGGAACAGCGTTCACTCCGTATTGGACCTGCGATAACTGCGGGAACGGGAATCGCTTCGTCGGCCCCGGCAATATCGCATCCGAGTCGATTGACGCGCTCGGCGATTTCGATGATTTCATCGGCTACCGGCCAATGGTAATCGGTAACTACAAGCAGCACGTTGGAGATCAACTCTTCGATCCGGCCGCATTCGCCCCGCCTCCAATGGGTGCGGATGTATTTTCCAATCCTGGAATTGCGAGAAAGGACATGCTCTGGGGACCCGGCGCGTGGGGAGTGAACTTTGGGCTTCACAAGGATTTCAAGGTCGGGGAGCGTGTAACAGCATCTCTGGGCGCGGACTTCGACAACATCTTCAACCATCCCATTCGAATGCCGAATCAGGATTTCGGGGACAGCAGCTTTTCGTACCTCGGTGGATTCGATGTCATGATCAATCCAGCCTTGCAGCCGGTGCTTGAGGACGTAAATCCTAATCCTGATTTCGGTCGTGCGTTCTCAACTTTCTCGCAGGAGGGAATCGACAGCCGCCGTACCACGCGTCTGCGGCTGCGCATTACCTTCTAGCTTCAATTCGCGTCCGCTTCGTCATTGCCACGGCCTGAGGACTTCTCCCATCAACGGAGGAGTCCTCAAACTTTCCACCATTAGCAGAGGGCAGGTTGCTCTGTTTACGAGGGGCTGTGCGGCTTGCGCTCAGAGGAGCCGTTATGCGAAAGCTGATGTTTGCGGTTGCAGTCGTGTTGTTTGCTTCGGCTGCTGCAATGGGTCAGTCGGGAACCTGCAGCGGGATGACAGTAGGACAATTAACCAGCCTCAATGGCTTCGTGCCATTTCCCTCGGACAATCTTTGGAACACGGATATCTCCTCTTTGCCCGTGGATCCGAATTCTGCCAACATCATTAACTTCATTGGGTCGACAGTCACGTTGCATCCAGATTTTGGTTCAGGCCAGATCAAAAACCAAACCATCGGAATTCCATATCAGGTGGTCGCGGGTATGCAGGCGAAGGTGAACGTCACGCTGAATGCGTTTGCCGATGAGAGCGATCCCGGGCCGGAGCCAATACCTTCTAACGCGCTGATCGAAGGCTACCCTAAGCCCGGCACAGGCGACAGGCACGTGCTAGTGCTCGAGAAAGATGGTTGCTGGCTTTACGAGCTTTACAATGCCAGCCTGAAGAACGGCAAATGGAGCGCGGATCAGGCAAGCATCTGGGACATGACCATTGACGAGCAGCGCCCGTATACATGGACTTCCGCGGATGCGGCAGGACTGCCGGTATTCGTCGGCCTTGCGCGTTATGACGAAGTCGCGGCGGGCGCAATCAACCATGCGCTGCGCTTCACAGTTCCGACGTCGCAGAAAGCATTTGTGCTGCCGGCCACGCACTGGGCATCGACCAATACCAGCACCAGCGCGCCACCGATGGGTACGCGCTTACGCCTGAAGGCAAGCTTTGATATTTCCGGATTTCCGGCGGATGATCAGGTGATCCTGACCGCGCTGAAGAAATACGGGATGATTCTGGCGGACAACGGAAGCGCGATTTTTATCAGCGGTGCGCCCGATTCGCGATGGAACAACACCGACCTGGGTCTGCTGAAATCGATCACAGCGTCGAACTTCGACGTCGTACAACAGGGAACGATCTACACGCCGGCAAACGTGCCGACGGGCCCGTCGCCCACCATATCGAGCTTTACGGCTAACCCAATGACGATCAGCGCCGGGCAGCCGGTGACACTTAGTTGGAGTACCTCGAACAGCATTTACAACATCATTACGCCGATCGGGCCGTTGCGGGGGACGAGTGTAGTGATGAACCCTTCGGCAACGACAACGTACACGCTGAATTCAACCAATCAGTACGGAAGAACCACCTCAAGCGTGACCGTGACCGTGCAATAGCTTGTGTGACACTTCCCACTTCCCGTGCAAAGCGGGAAGTGGGAATTTCTTTCCGGTTATTCCGTGCGGGGCTAAATCGCCGTTTCCGCTTTGACGCTAGCCCGCGGCGTTTCTGGCGCGCTCTTCCGGCCGTGAATCGAACTCAACAGCAGGCTTGCCAGCAGCGTAATTCCGGAAAACCAAAGAATTGTCAGGCGGTCGCGGCCCGCCGTTGCCAGCAGAAGCAATAAACTGAGTATTGCGATGCAGGCGATCGTCCGGCCCAGAAATCGGAAGACTTGCGAGGTGAAATCGGGAGAGTCTTTGAGTTCAGTCGCGACGTCGATTGGCGTGTTCAGTTCTTTGAAAAGGAGAGCGCGTGCTGGCCAGTCCCCGCGATCGAGCAACATGCTTAGAAAGAAGACGGAAAACGAAACAGGAATAATGATGACGACTTGCTCGATTAATCCCCAGTCAAAAACGAACGCTCCGAGAATGCCGAGAACCAGCCCAACCGAAAACGAGGCCAGGCCCGACCAGGGAGGTGTGCGGCGAATCACCAGACCGAGCAGCGCGGGTGGCCCGTAGGCAAGTGAAATTAGTGTGTTGAACGTCAGCATCACCGCAAACACGCTTTGGCCGGTTGAGGCCATCAAAGCCGCGATTGCGACGGTGAGTGCGCTGACCAGAAAGGTCATGGTCCCGCCGACGATGAGCAATTCTCTTTCGCCCGCACTCTTGCGAAACAGCCCTTGATAGATGTCTTTCGTGAGAATTGCCGATTTCACATTGAACGTAGCTCCGACGTTTGCCATGGTCGAGCTGAACATGGCCGCCAGCATGATGCCGATGAGGCCATGGGGCATCAGGGTGAGACTGGCGACGGCGTAAGATGCTTCACTGACGTCGTTGACGTGCGGCCAAATCGAGTGCAGGTCGGGATACACGACTCGCATCGCCAGCGGCGGAATGAACCAGATAAAAGCGCCGACGACAAATAGCGCCGAGCAGAGCAGCGCAACCTTGCGGGCCGAGCGCTCGTTGTCGACGCTGAAGTAGCGCTGTGCCATTGCATTAGTGTTGTACCCAAACGACACCATGACGGTCCAACTGAGGATATAGATCCAGCCGAATTCGCCAGTGAGGTGGATCGTCTTAAGCTCAGGCGGGAGAGAATGGACCAGCCCTGTGACTCCTCCAACACGCATGAGAGACGCAATCACGAGGACGAGGCAGAAGGGCAACAGGATTGAGGCTTGAAGGAAATCCGTTACCACAACAGCCCACAGCCCCCCTACGACACAATAGAACATGATGATCGTGCCCGCGCCCATCACCGTCCACAGAACCGGAATGCCGCAGGCCGATGAGACGAAGAGACTCAAGCCATAGAGCACGCTCGCGCTCATAAAGAGCTGGATGACGACGGCGCTCCAGGAAAAAGTCTGGCGCGTGGTTTCGTTAAAACGGCCGGTGAGATACTCCATGACCGTGCTAATCCGGCTGCGACGCCAACGCACGGCAAAAAGGAAATATCCCAGTAGAAAACTGAGCGCGTTGCCGAGATACAAGCCGATGACGGCGATGCCGGCGCGATAGGCGACACCGGCGGCGCCGGTGAAGGTCCATGCGCTGAAGCCTGCCATGAAGGAGCTGAGCCCGGCAACCAGCCAGGGTATGCGATTCCCGCCGCGAAAGTATTCCGCCGCGCCGCGATTGAACTTCATTACGTAAATGCCGGCGACGACCATCAGCACGGCGTAGCAGCCGATGACGACGTAATCAACTGCATTGGCGGTCTGCATTTCAGTTCTTATACTGCTTTAGCCAGCAAAATGGAAGGTAAAAACAAATAAACGATACAAAACGAAATTCATAGTAGAATTCGCTGTGGCCAAACCACACCTCCTGATTTCGGCTCCCAACGCGTTGTTCCGTTCTTTTTTTACTTCAGTACACCAGCGACGGCTCACCCGCACATTCCAATGGAGACGAATTTCAGGTTCGGTGGTTACGCCAGCGATCAGGCGCGGCCTGGCGAATGCGGAGGCGATGATCACGACCTGGGACAGCCCGCGGTTCGCCGATGAACTGTTATCAATTGCGCCGAAGCTGCGCGTCATTGCCCATTGCGGCGGAGAAGTGAAGAGCCGGTTTCAAGGTTCGCTGCTCGACGCACTTACGGTTACGACCGCGCCGGAGCCAATGGGCCGCGCGACAGCGGAATTGGCCGCTACGCTTCTTCTTTATTGCGCGCGAAACGTAGAGTTCTACCGGGGTGAGCTGCGCAGGCCGTCGAACAGAATTTATGACGAAGTCCACGCGAATGGAACACCTGAGTCCCTGATTGGCGGCGAAGTAGGAATGATTGGCTTCGGGAGAATCGGACGCACAGTTGTTGATTTACTGCGTGGCTTTGATGTGCGGTGGCGAGTTTACGATCCATATGCGGAAAGGCAGCTGGCAAAAACATACCCGGTCAGATTTGTCACTTTGCAATCTCTATTGAGCCAATCCCACTTGCTTGTTCTGACTGCTGCACTGACGTACGAAACTCGCGGCATTCTGAGCTATGCGAATCTCTCCCGGCTACCGGACGGAGCTTGCATAATCAATGTTGCGCGCGGCGGGTTGCTCGATTTGGAAGCGCTCACGCGCGAAGTCCGCGAGGGGCGATTACGATGCGCGATCGATGTTACGGATCCGACCGAGCCGCTGCGGCCAAATCATCCCTTGCGCCGACTGCCGGGCGCAATCGTGACCCCGCACATCGGCGGCGGAACTCTCAAGGCGCGCCACGAAATGGCCGATGATCTCATCGACGACCTGGAGAGATTTTTCCGAGGGCGCCCGGTGAAGCACCGAATTACAACAGCAATGCTGGCGCGGATGACGTGACCACCATGCCAGAGTACAAGATCAGCTTCTCGACCTTGGGATGCCCTGAATGGACGGTCCCGCAAGTCATCGATATGGCAGTTCATGCCGAGTACGACGGCGTAGAGCTGCGTTTCGTTGAAGGAGAACCGTCGCTGTGGAAGTTGTCAGCATTTCAGGGCAGGGCGTTGCAGGAAACTCACGCAAGGTTTGCCGACGCAGGGCTCGCAATCAGTTGTATAGATACGAGCTGCCGCTTCGATTCTCAAGATTCGAATGAGCGCGAGCGCTGGATCGAAGAGGGCGTGCGTATGGCAGAACTCGCTGCAAGACTTGGCGCGCCGGGCATTCGCGTTTTCGGGGACAGAATTCAGGAGGGCACCGATCGCGAGATGACGCGTGGGTGGATTCGCGACGCAATCAACCGCCTATCGGACAAAATCTCAGCTTCGGGGGTCGGGGTCTGGTTGGAGACACATGGAGATTTTTCACAGGCAGACGAAGTGCTCCGAACGCTCCCTCAGCGAGAGGGAGTGGGATTGGTGTGGGACGCTGCCTCGGCGCTCGTCGAATGCGGCGAACAGCCGTTGCAGAATGGCGAGCAGCTCGCGCGGCTGGTTCGGCACGTCCACCTTAAAGACTTGAAAAGGCAAGGAACCAAATGGATTCCGGCCCTGACGGGGGAAGGCGAGTTTCCTCTGGCGGAGGTCCGTGCCGTGGTGAACGCGATCGGCTACGCTGGTTTTCTTTCTTTCGAGTGGGAAAAGAAATGGCATCCGGAAATTGAGCCGCCGGAACTTGCCTTACCGCATTTCGCGAAGTGGTTCCGCGAACGGTGGCGAGTTCTGGAATGAGCGTTCTTCTCAGTGAATGTACGCGCCACCGGGCAAAAGCTCCTGCACAGGCCATGTTTCAACCTTCTGATCCACAAGTTCCGACCAGCTAACAATTTTTTCTGATTTCGTCAGAAGCTTCAGAGACGGTAGCGTCTCGGCCGCCGCGCTTGCCAGTGCGGACGCGTTGCCTTGGCCTACTATGAAGAACCGCGACGCGCCTAGCTTCAGCTGCGCAAATCGCCGGGCGATCTCCGCATCGTCGATCATCTGCAAAAAATAAGGCCGGCCGGTGAGAAGGGAATTGTAAACATAGTCGGCCAGCACGCTGGAGAGTGGATTCACGTAAGCCTCATCAAAACTTTTTTGTCCAAGGGAAGGATCATCCTCGGAAACGGCTTTGTAAGGCATCCGAGTCTCGCCGAGTCCGCGCGGGTCGAAGGAGATGATGTCATAGCCTTCGTCGAGATAGCTTTTTAGTTCTGGCCAGTCTTCTGGCGCAGCCTTTCCGTCCGAACCGAGCCATAGCAGGACATTTTCGTGATTTGCGCCGTGTTTATAGATATGCAACAGAGGCATTTGCAGGTAGCGGCTATGGTGAAGCAGATAGCGGTCGATGGCCACCCCGTTCCACTCTGCGCCACGCACCTTCTCCCAACGAATCTCCTCATATTCCGGCACCGCTCCCTTGTACTCATTTACCGACCACGAATTGATCTTCGGATGACGCGAAGAATAGTAAATCTCCTTCAGCCCAGCGTGCGGGTACTGCTTCTGCTCGATATAGTAGTCGCGAATTTCATTCATCAGTGACCGCGCGTTCTCGAATTCGAGCATTACCTGTCCGGAACGCGTGCAGAGTAGCTGGTTTGCCTCAAGGTGCTGCAAATCAGCAAGCTCATGCCGCGGGGGCAATTGGTTGAAGTGGTCGA
This sequence comes from Terriglobales bacterium, assembly GCA_035651555.1. GTDB lineage: Bacteria > Acidobacteriota > Terriglobia > Terriglobales > Acidobacteriaceae > Gp1-AA145. Next base: position 532,409 of record DASRFL010000032.1, on the reverse strand, counting down.
GAAATTCGAAAGCTGCCTCCTGATTCTCAAGCGAGTACTGATGCCCGTTGTAGCTCTCGTGCATGGAAATACGGTCGGGGTGGCCGAACCGCGAGTAAAGCTCGGCGATCTCACGAACGGTTTTGTGGGTGCCCTCAATGGGGAAGAAATCGAGCACGGCCGCAGCTACGAACACTGGCCGCGGATACATGAGAAGAAGCAGGCCGGGGTGGTCGAGACCGCTCGAAATCATTCCGTCTAGATCCTGCTCGGGATCACTATCCGGATCTTTGAAGATGCGGTTGTACACGCGCATGGGCAGCGCAGTGATGTAGCAAGAGGGTGCCACAACTCTGATTCGCGGGTCGAGTGCGGCGATGAGCGCCGTCTGAAATCCTCCCCCGCTCGTGCCAGTGATGTTGATTCGTTCCGGATCAACTTCAGGTCGAGTTAGCAGATAGTCCACCGCCCGAATGCCGTCCCAAACTTCCCAACGCGCGAGGTTTGTGCCAGCGAGATAGGCGAGATTGCCGAGCACGGCATGTTCAGCACAGATCAGGTTGTAATGGCTCTTATGGTTCTTCGCATCCCAAAATTGGCTGCGCTCACCTTGCCCGACAGGATCCCAGGACAGAACAAAATATCCCCGCTGAACCAAGCGCTGGCACAGCGCCTGGTAATACAACTTTCCGTCAGGTGAATGTCCACTGGGCACGAGGATGGCGGGGTGCTTCCTCGCACTATCCTCGGGTACATAGAGCAAGGCCGTAACGTAAATGCCGGGCAGACTTTCGAAGATCAGCTTTTCGATGTGAAAGCCATTCATCTGAATGCGGCCGGTGATACGTGAATTGAGGAGTGTCTTTTTCTCCGGCAGGCCCCCGAGTGCTGCCCGCAAATGTGCTCGCAATTTCTCCTGAACATGAATTAAATCGGCCTCAGTGCGAATCTGTTCCCAAACCTTGCGACGCTCATCGTCCTCTCGCCAGGCCATTTCCGTTTGATATTTCAGATAAGGAGTAATCTCCGGATGCTCGCCCGAGTACGCGGGCAGGACGCCAAAAACGTCGGCCGGTGGAGCATCTTGCGCTTGGGCCGCGGCAAGGGTGCCGAGAAGAAGGGTAATCAGTAGTCTCATCGAGTTTCCGCCGGTACAAATGCACCAATGGATGGCGCCGTTCGCCTGGCGCCAGTGAGATCGTGCTTTGGCAAATTCCGGGAATCGCCACGGTGCGCGAACAACTTTGAATTCACGCGGGGCCGAAAATCAGGGCGATTCGGGTTGAGCCGCCACCATTTTCCTTCAATGATCACCCAGGGCTGATTGCTGTAACCGACGAATTCTTTTGCGGCTTGTTCGAGGGTGATTCCGGTGATCGCATCCGGTGCGTCGGGAAGATGAACAGCGAGTACTTTTAAGCTCTCCGGCATCGATTTCGTCTGATCTCCCCCCGCGGTGCTGACGTAAGCAACCGTATTGGCAACATTCCATGCTGCGTCGAGACGGTAGATGCTGGTGTTATAAACCTCGATCGAAGTCGGCTGATCGTTAATAAAAATATTGTTGCGCAGCTTTGTGCCCCAGCTTCCATTGCGTGCCTGCATCGCGGAGCGATCATGGTTGTTCATCAAGGCAGTATTGTTGCGAATGATATTGCCATGGCATCCCCAGAGCGGCAGATCATCGGGCCCCTTCACCTGGTCGGGAGAACTGGGGCCGGGATCAACGTATGCCTCGTCATAGGGATTCGCATCGTTCCACTGTGCGATGCCGTGGTTCAGGTTGCCATAGATAAGATTGTTCTGAATGAGCGAGTCTTGCAGGCCGGCGAGATTGAGCGAACCTCCGCCCACCCGGCCGTTCTCGTTCATCACGTTGTCTTCAATGATGAAGTTGGTGCCGCGCCCGTCGGGAAAATTGTTCTCGCCGAATTTTTCTGTCGCGAGCTTCATCAGACCCACTGCCCATTGGCGCGTCGGCTGTTCAGGAGGATACGACTTCAGCTCGTCATTCTTGATCAGGTCATGAAATGAGCTGACTGAATCGAGATTGCACTGCAGGCCGCCACTGGCACTGCCGAAGAACACGTTGCGTCGAATCACATAGTTGTCTGAACCGTCGCTAACGTACGCGGAATGCTCGACAGCCGAACGGGCGAAAAGATTATCCTGCATTAAGACGGTATGGGTGTCGCGCGTGTGCAGCCCCCACTTGCGGTGGTTGTGAGAAAAATTGGCTACGATCACGATGTGGTGCGTCTGCTTCCCAGTTTTACTGAAGTCTCCATCGAGCATGATGCCCGCGCGCGGACCGAATGGCTCGACGCCCGGATTGTTGCCTCCCGCGATGTTGAAACCCTGAATGATCACGTGATGAGTCGCGCGTAGCAGGATCATCCAGTCAGGAATACGTGAAGCCCGATTGATGATGACATCACCGGGATCGCCCATTGCTTTGAAGTGTATGTAGCGGTTGTCGCCGGCGCTGGATTTTTCTTCGATGACGAAGCCGGCGTATTCGCCCGGCATCACGGCAACCAGATCGCCACCTTCGGCTGCGTCAGCCGCGTCCTGCAGCGTCCTAAACGACGCCGAAACCTGATATTCGCGTTCCGGCCCATTAACATTACCACGCGAATTCAGATTCAGCTCTGGAACGCGAACGCGGCGCGGAGGAGTACCTGAGGCATCCACAATCAGAACACGAGCATAGCGCCGTTGAATGTGAAGCGACTGACTCACCCATTCGTCAGAATCCTGCGTGTGGACAAACACAGGCGAGGGAGTTGCAGCAACTGCTGGTACAGGCAACGAACAGAAGACGAGCAAGAAGCACACCAAAAGTCGGCGACCATTTGCGTTAGCAAGAAGCACGATTGAAGCGAATCTATCAAAAGTGGAGAATGATTGCTATTAGAAAGGAAACGATACTATTAGAAACTGGAAAGTTACGTCCTGCACACACCAGGCGCTGAACAACATTTCCAGCAGGCCCACATTGAATTGCATGCTTTGCAGAAACCCGGCTACTACTTTCAAAGGATTTGGACGGATCGCGCGCATGGATCCCAAGAACTTCACTTCTGCGGAACACTGGCGCATCTCGTTGGAGACACGACCAGAACCTGTAAAACTGCAGGAAAGCCGAAAAATCTACAGAAGGGAATTTAAGAGGATTTTGGTTGCGGGGGGTTGGATTTGAACCACCGACCTTTGGGTTATGAGCCCAGGGCGGATGGTAATTTCAATAGCTTACAAGACGTGTGTGGCTCCTAAGAAGCTTTAAGAAACGTTCGGGAAGCCTTATTGGACAGTTAATGGACAGGTGAGGTTTGGGCGAATCCTGCACTGGCCGCGAGTAAGTCTCTGCGATTCATGGATGTCCCTTAGTAGCTATCGGTGACTTTGAAGATTGCTTCGCGGACCGTCACTGCTCTTTTAGACCGTGAATTGTGACTGCCCTCTTCAGCGGACCACCCAACTCTCCCATGTCGCCGGTTTGGGTGAAGGAACGTGACGTGATAGAAGACCAGACTTCATGCCAAGTCATCTTTTTGGCGGCTTGCGGGAATTCCAAGTCGATCGTCAGCTTTTTGCCGTCCCAGTTCAGAGAACTATTGGAGTACGTGTTGAAATCGCAGGCTGCCGGACCGGAATTGTTGCAGAGCATGCCTCGCAAGCTGTTTGTCGTGCTGTCCCACCAATGGAATGCGATCAGAAACATCTCTTCGGAAGGAGTATGCACATGTTCCTCTTCGATTAAAACGTACCCACCCGGGCCGGCTTTCCAGTTCTCTTCACCCGTGCCGGTCCCACCACTGCGGGAAATTCCGCCGGGCGCAAACTCGTAGGTGGTGGACCAGTTCCCCTTCAGGGCCTTGGCAAGGCTCTGCATCTCCGGAGCCGGCTCGGAGATATTGGATTGTGACTGATCGTTCTTGATCTGGCTATTCCCAACTTTCGTCGCATGAATCGTGAACAACCGCTTCCGGGGCCCACCTGGGTCGCCGTATTCTCCGGTCTGTGTGAATGAATCGGGAGTGATATCTGACCAGACCTCGTGCCAAACGGACTTCTTGCCGCTTTTTGAAGTTTCGATCTCGTCGATCACAAACTCCTTGCCATTCCAAGCCATGGTGATGTCATTCTGGGCACCCTTGACGTCGCATGTGTACGGCAACAGGTTTTGGCATTCCATTCCATGGAAACTCTTGGTTGCGGTGTTCCACCAGAGGATCCCGAGAAGATACAGGTCTCCCTCGGGCGTGGGCATATGTTCTTCTTCGAGCAACGTAAATCCACCTGGACCAGGTCGCCAAGTTTCTTCTCCTGTATAGGCTAGACCACTTGTCGCGGAGGAATTTGGTTCGAACTTCACATTGATGACCCATCGGCCTTCGAGCGCCTCGGTGAGCGCGACGATTTCAGCCGACGGGTGTGGCGCCGAAGTTAGTGATTGTGCATCTGCTCCGGCGACAAGCATCGCAGAAACAATCGACATGGTGAGTAAAGCAAAAGAAAGTGTCTTCAATTTTTGTCTCCAGAGCATGAACAAACCACGTTTGTTTGCAATTAAACATTTCCGCTCGGTTCGCGAGCTTGATTGCCAACTCACGTACCTACCCGACCGTTTTCGCCGCAAAATGGTGCCAATGCCAGGTAAGGCTGCCGAAGTACGCGAAATATAGAAAAGCGATGGTAATCGCAGCGCCGAACCCGAATGCGGGATGCAACCTGCGATTTCTGATCGAATCGAGCAATACGACTGTCGTCACCAATGAAGCCCAAACACTCAAGATGATGATGTTGCTGCCAAATCCTGCCCATATGAATAGCCGGACGATGGGATTTGGAAGGATGCAGAAGGTTAAGGAGCATCAGGCGCTTGTGATAGCCGCCGCGATTTCTAAACAAAACGGCAAGTCCTACGTGCGATGCGAACAAAAACATCTGCGTGAGTTCAAGCGCAAGCACGCTCAGGAAACCGCTAACAAATTGCGAATGCGCCAGCACTTCACGCCGCGCGGCCAGCACGGTGGCTGTGCACCCCATGATTACAACAAGAACAGCATAACCCGCACCGAACATTCCGAGAGCGCGGTGAGTACGCACCCGGTGCGAAGAGATAAGAAGCGTTTGCACCGCGAATAGAGCAATCCAGCCGGTCATCACAGCCCCGTGCACGTGCAGAAATGTCGAAAGCTTGGGCGTCTTGAAAAATAGATGGAGATAGTAACTACGAGCGAACCCGACAAAAACCAAAACTACGATCGTTGCCGACAGCCAAACAAAAAAATGTCGCTCGCGCGCAACTGGGAGGCCGGAAAAAGAAATTGATTTTGTTTCGCTCAGGGTTCATCCCTCCAAAAATGACTGGGTTAATCGAGAGTCAACTCCACGCGCCGGTTCCGCGCTCGTCCTTCGAGCGTGTCATTGGTGTCAATAGGATCCGAATCTCCGTCTCCCGCCGTGGAAAGTCTCTTCGGATCCACGCGATATCGGTCGACCAATGCCTTTTTCACGGCTGCGGAGCGGCGTTGCGAGAGATCCAGGTTGTACTTGTGTCCGCCGATGTTGTCCGTGTGCCCGGTGACCGTAAGCTTCCAGTCCGGCTTGTCCGCCATAGTTTGAGCTATTTCTTTGAGCACCGGATCCGACACTGACCGGATCGTGTCGCTATTGAAATCGAAGTTAATTCCCCATGTGATCGCTTTATGGTTTTTCTCGAGTTGCTGCTCGATAGTCGGCTTGTCGCGGGGGTAAGTCACGCGAACCAATTGGACCTTGAACGAGTCGTACTCCTTGATACTCGCGCCCAGCATCCACGAGAGCATGACTGGTGCATTCGGGTCGTCCAGGATGTAGGCTTCGGCGGGCTGATCGCGTGGGCCGGCTCGTCCAGGCCCGCCTATTCCTGCATTCTCGATCACCTTCATCATGTTCGCGCGGACATGGATCGAGGGCACACTTACGCGTTCGTCATTAATAATCAGCGGAAACGGAACATCGTCCGGCTCAACGCGGGTGAGAGTTCCCCTCCACGCAACGAGTTCCCATTCGTTAAGGGCGTCCATGTAGTAGTAAAGAAGATGGACCCACTTCGTGGAGCCCGTAGACTTCAGATCATTGAACCTCGCGCCAGGCACGAGCAGGAAGGAGACCCCGGGATAGAGTCCGGGTGCGACGGGCTCTTTGACGGATTTGAAGCTCCAGCCCGTTGCGTAAGCTTCGCCCTCCACAACGTCTTTCGCGCAGACAGTCTGATTGAAGTCGGGATGGAATTTTATTCTCATAGCCGTGTCGCTGGCTCCGACGCCGTTGTATTCGAAAATCAAGGATGCGGGAGCCACGGACCGGATAATGTTGTCGCTCTCGGCATCCGCCAATGGCAGTGACCATGAGTCAGTCAGAACGGCGCCGGGCTTGAAAATGATTTTTCCACTGGCCAATTTGGCCGGATCAATTTGATCGATCGTCGCCGGACACGGTAGAGGGTTGGTCAACGCCGAATACGGGATGTTGCGAACCAAGTCCGAAGGTATCTCGGGATTCTTGACTCCTAGGTCCTCGATGATGTCCTTTGCCATGTTGCCGGTCGGGGTCGAGCCTCCGTCACCGGCTTGGAGTTTTCCGAGCACGCCTGCGAGTGGATTGTCGGAATCGCCACCCGATGAGCTGCCGCTGTCTCCAGGCTTGGCTTTACTCGGATCGCCTACGTCGGTCTCGCTCTCAGTCTTGTGCGTGCCTGATTTTCCCTCCAAATCGTCCAGCGCCGCGCTGGCCTTTTTTTGCTTCACGCGATACCCGACGTAGGCGACTCCGACGGCGGCGGCGATGGCGCCAACAAAAACAACTACGAGAATGGCAATCAGAATCTTCTTGCGAGAACTTTTTGTCGGAGGTGGTGCTTGTGTCTTTAGCGTCGCCAGCTTTGGCAATGTGGCTTCGCTGCTTTTCTGCGTAACGTCGCCCGCATTGGGGTTCACTTCTGCAAACGATCGCGCGCCAGGGTTCTCTGTACGTACCCGAGCGCCACAACCCGCGCAGAAGCTTTGCTCTGCTCCGATCTGCGTTCCGCAATTTCCGCAGTAGTTCATCAATAAGCGCCTTTGTTTGCGTCGCACAGACGTCACTACTGGCCTGCGCAATTGGCTGGTAACATGTCTCTCCTGTTAACCAAGTTCACCCTTTTTGGAAGAGCGACAATGCTCCCCCACGAGGGAATGGGTTTAGCGCCGAAAAGTCCGAGGATGGCGTTGATTACGGTGGCGACCACTTTCGGCATGCTGTAACCGATCCCGGCGCCGAGGGACATATCAAAAGTCGCCTGCCTGCAATCTGCCCACGTCGCAGAGGATTGCTTGAGCGTAGTAAGTGTGGTGAGCAGGTCCACGTAGGGGCCGGCTGCAAACCCTAGTGTCCCGACACCGACCATCAGGCGTTGATTGAAGGCGAAAATAAACGAGTTGATGCCCATCGAAATGCCGCTAACCACCGCGGCAAGGTTGTTCTTCACGGTTGCCGTGGGTTTGGGAATGTCCCACCCCCTGCCAGTCGAATAGGAGGCCGAGATCTCTCCATCTAGATCAAGCGCTCCCTCGCCGTGAAGAACCGATGTCCTCGCGCTGAATCCGCTGGTTATATCGAGCGCCTGGCTAAGCTTGGCAGTGAGTGGAACTAATAAGCCGCCAATCGGGACATTGATTTCGGCCGGAATTATTCCCAGTTCTTTGATATTGGCCTGAATATTTGCGAAGTCACTGCCCGTAGCCGCGTCGACGCTGACGGTTACGCCAGCTCCGCCGAACAACTGGACATTCGCGTTAACGCCGCCTCCACCGACCGACGCGCCAAAAACCAGATGCGGGTTGTTCAGGTGGAAAATGATGGAGATCGACACTTTCACTCCATCTTTTTCCTGGTAGACCTTTGCGCCGATGCCTCCGCAATCCAGGGCGCATGGAGTGGCCGTCAGGTTCTTGAAGTCGAGCTGCTTCAGTTGGGGTACGGGAACGGGAACAGGTGCACCCGTACCGGCTAGTCCAAGAACTGGACTCTGTCCCTGGAAAGCGATCGGCAACAGCGAAGGATCGCCTGGATGGTATGGCGCGTCTAATAGACGTGGACCACCGGCAATGACCGTACGCATGGGCGTCCACTTGCCCTCGTTCGACACGACGTAGTAGCTAACCGAGCGGTGGAAACTGCGCGGCCTTAAGTTACGCGATGTTTGGCTCGGCTTTTTGATTTCGTCCTGCAATGCTTTCGAGCCCACCGCAGCCGGATAATCCGGAGCAACCACTGCAATCGCGTTGCTGAGATCCAGTGGCTGGTCGTACTTGAAGTTGCCTTCTTTAACGAGTTCGTTCAGTTGCACCGGGCCTAGTACGACCGAGACGCTGCCCCCATTGCGCTGGACAGCGAGGACTTTGCCGGCGCAACGATCCGTGGCAAAGAGAATCTTGCCTTCCTGAATTTCACTGACCTGCGGAGCAGTTGCATCGAAAGTCCAAGACAGGCCGTCCGAAGCAAACGACTGAATGGCCTTGTCGCCATGCTCCATCAGGACGATGCCGTCCTGATAGGTCACTCCCGGTCCTCGTTTCGGCGCGATGCCGAAACGTATTTCGCTCTCGGATAGGTCGCTCAGTTTGAGGGAATGCCCGACTAGGACTGGCGCGCTGCTTAGCATGAAACCTGCTGGGAGGGAGCCTCGTTCCTCCGTCTCGCTTTTCCGGCACGCGCCATCGAAGACCATGACGAGGACGATCAGGGCGAGAAATCTTTTGGAATAGACACTCATTGTTCCTCCGCCATGCTTTCTTACAGCGCGTCTGCGATTTCCTTCGCCAGCGGTTTCACCTGCTCTACACCGCAGGGACAGGCGAGATACATGATCCGGACGAGCGTTTTTCCTTTGCGAACCAGGATCATGCCGTCCGCTGAGACAAACGCCTGGTCGCCAATGCCTGGAAGCCCTTGCTCATTCCCCAGATTGCCAAGCATCTTTGCATTGAGCCGCATCTGTTCTTCGGCCCCATGCTGATCAAGCGAGAAAACAAATACCGGCACTTCGGCTGAGGCGTTTAGCTCGGACGCGCGTTTTTCGGTCTGAAACGTGCTCATCATGCCACCAGCAAACTTTTCCGCGATCTCCTGCGTCTGTTTGTCCGCGCCTTTGTCGGCCACCATCGCCTTCAGGTGTTTCGCGGTCATGTCCTGTTGGGTGCCCTTCGCCATGTATGAACAGCCATCGTCTTTGGACTCGGTCCGGACAATTTCCACGCCAACGGCTTTGCTCACGTCCTGCTTGCTTAGGAACCGGCACACATCCCCCATTGAATTGTTCTTGCGGGTGGCGGCAGAGTCTTCGCCGGAAGGCGAATCAGCCGCAACGGATTTGTCGCCGCTAGTATCGGAATTTGATCCGAGAACTCGGTCTTCTGCCTGGTGGACTCGCTGGCTGACGCGGTGGGCAACGTAATAAACTCCCACTGCTGCCGCAGCCCCGCCGACGAAGACGATCGCCAGCGCGGCGATCCCGAGTTTAGCGAGCGGACTCATCTTCGCTTGAGCGGCAGTGTGTGGGGCGGCAGCCATGGGCTGTGCTGTAGGTTGAGTTGCTTGAGATTCCGACGTTGATTGATTTTGTGCAGCTGCATTGCGGGTGTCTGCACCACATTTGACACAGAAAGGGCCGCCGCTCAACGGTGCACCGCATTTGACGCAGAAATTAGCCATAGGAATCTCCCTGCCATTTATCCTTGAAAAGGTTCGGAGCTTGGATAGCTCACATCGGCGGCTTCACGTTGGTGTACTCGTAACGTGCGATCAGGTGCATCTTTCCCATCTTTCCGCCGTACTCCATATCAACTTCTTTGCGCAGCGCCAGTCCGCTCGCCTTGGAAATCCAGATTTGACCGTCTTCTTTTGCAGCGTCGGTTTCACGACGCATGGAATAGACTGCCGCGGCTTCTCCGTTGACCGATTCATTGCGTATGAATTGACAAGTCGATTTCCCTTGTTTTTCGTTCTCCAACTCTTGTTCCAAGACATCATTCGGAGCTACGGGGCTGAGCATCCATTTACCTCTTACGAGCATGTAGGTCTTTCCCTGGACGTAGATCGTCTCGCCTTTGCGTTGCTCCCCGTTTACAAGCGGAGCTGTTTGGGTGGAATAACTATGGCTGGGAGTGGTGAGGATTTTGGTTAAGGCGTTGTAAACGGGCTGGCAGGATTCAGCCGCGCTTGCTGGCACAGCCTGTCCGATCACGAGCAGTAAAAGAATAGAAAGCGCGACAACGTAATTGCGAAGCATTGAGGTTCTCCTTAATCGAAACTGCCACTGTCTATCGGGGCTGTTTTTCCGTCAGTGATATCTCGTGAGAGCGACGCGTGTTCCCGGTTTCTCATTACCCGAATCATCGTAGAAATTCCTTGAAATCTGGATTCGTACACCGCCGCTCTTTATCGACCAGGTATCTCCTCCTTCGCTTGATGACCATGCGCCCTTCACGCGCGCTTTGTACCACGCCACGACCGCCGGCGTGCTGTCGGTCGTTTCAATCCCATATAACGTCGGGGTCACAGGGCCGCTCGACGGCAGGGCGTGAGGATAGGCAGGCACGACGGCTGCGGCCCAGTCGGGATATGAAGGCGCAGCGCTATCCGCCGCGCGGCCAGATATGGTCCATCCCATCGCGAGCAATGAAAAAACGGAAAGCGTAAAAACGCGTTTGCGAAGCATGATCTTCTCCTTAGTCGAGTCTGGTTCGGTGAAGCATCACGGCCTCACTCCAGCGTGCTGCGCCGCGAATTTGCCAAGGATCGGCAGCTTGAAAAGTTTTTGCTGATAGGCCTGATACATAAGAAAGGCCCAGATTCCAAAACCCCCTACCGTGAAAATCAACATCATCGGCAGCGCAATCAAGCCGAATACGCCAGCAGTCAGTGACGACAGAACAGCGGACAAAATCGTCCAGAGAATCCAAAACGCGATCCACGCGACATTGAACAAAATCGATTGGAAGGCATGAAAGCGAACGAAGGAATTCGACTTGTAAGGATCGAGAACCAGGAAAATAATTCCCGTAATGAAGCCCGCCAGATAGGTGAGGGCCCCCACGAGGTTCGTGTCCATGTTTTTTTGTTCGATATTGCTCGGCGGAGCGATGGCAACGACTGCGGCGGCACCATCGGAGGCCGACACCGGGATGCCTGCCGCGGTTTTCGTCGCCGACCCACAGGACTGACAGAAGCGAGTGTCACCCGCCCAGACTGCACCGCATGATTGGCAGAAGCTCATTTTTCCTCCTCAAGACCTGGCCCACCAGACTTGCTGCTGAGGAATTTGCCCCGGATCTGCAGAATTAGCAAACCAACTCTGCGCAAATTGCACATTAACCGCTAATTCTTTATTTTGTTTGGGCTTACGAGCCGTGATTAACCCGATTTAGCTCCTTTTCGTGCTAAACTCGACCCTCAAAATCCCGCCTGGCGTATGAAAGCCTCTCCTACAGGCAATTTTTCGACCCCGGAAGTCAGCTACAGTTTCGGGCTCTACGTGCTGGACCCGGCGAATGGGACACTGACGCGCGATTCGCATCGCGTGCGCGTGCAAGAACAGCCTTTTCAGTTGCTGCTTCTACTTGTGGAACGCGCTGGACAGATTGTTTCGAAAGAAGAGATTCGAAATCGACTGTGGCCGCAAAACACCTTTGTCGAATTCGACAAAAGCCTGGGAGTTGCGGTACTGAAGGTTCGAGAAGCGCTTGGGGATGATGCCGGAAATCCCAGGTTTATCGAAACCATCCCTCGACGTGGTTACCGGTTCATCGCGCCCGTTAAGACGGATACTGCAAATGTTGCCAATTCCGCCACTCCAACTTCTCCGGCGCCCGCTGCCTCACTATCCCACTTCAATCTCAAGGCAAAGCACGGATTGATCATCGGCGCTCTCGTGGTCTCGCTGTTTGGCATGGCGCTTTATGCTCTCCACGCTCGCCATGAGGATTCGCGTTCCACAGCCCAAGCTGGGAGCTCAATCCCCCGAGTGCACGTACGCCGTTCGGTGGCAGTGCTCGGTTTCCGCAATTTACCTGGCCGGGCAGAGGATAGTTGGCTATCTTCCGCTGTCTGTGAAATGTTGAATACCGAACTGGCCGCTGGTGGAGAGCTCCGCATGGTGCCCGGCGAGGATGTGGCACGGGCCAAGGGTGAATTGCCACTCCGTGACGAGGATTCGCTTGGTAAGTCTACCTTGCAGCACTTGCGAACCAACCCTGGTGCAGATGTGGTCGTTGTGGGTTCATACACGACGATTCCGGCTGACGCCAAACGTAGGATTCGACTTGATGTTCGCCTTCAAGAAACCTCTGGCGGAGAAACGATTGCTGAAGTTTCGGTCTCGGGTGACGAGAACGACCTCTTCAACCTGGTTGCGGACTTGGGTGCGAAACTGCGGCAAAGTCTCGGTGTGGCTGCACCGTCGGAGGGAATCGAAATTGCCACACGGGCGGCTCTCCCATCCAACGAACAGGCGGCCCGTCTCTACTCCGAGGGACGAGCTAGATCGTGGGCCTTCGACTACTTTGCAGCGCGCGATTTACTCACCAAAGCAATCGCGGCGGACCCGAATTTTCCGTTAGCCCACGCGGCATTATCCGATGTGTGGTGGCACACAGGCTATGACGCCAAAGCTCGCGTGGAAGCTCGACGGGCACTAGAACTATCGAACCAGCTTTCGCAAGAACAGCGGCTTCTGGTCGAAGGACAATATCAAAGGACGGTCGAAGAATGGCCTAAGGCCGTTGAGACGTATCGCTCGCTTTTCCGCCTTTTCCCTGACAATCTGGACTATGGCTTGTTGTTCGCCACCGCGCAAATGCATCTCAGTCCCGCGGATTCACTGCAGACGTTAGCAGTTCTGCGGCAGCTCCCACCGCCTCTTGGCGACGACGCGCGAATTGATATGACAGAGGCTTCCGCGTGGATTAATCGAGACTTCACCAAAGCGCAAGCCGCGGCGAATTTAGCGATCCAGAAGGCTACTGCGCAAGGATCACCGGTAATTGTCAGTCGCTCATACGGCATTCTGTGTCAGCAAGAGCCATCTGTCGGAGCATCGGCAGAAGCGATCGACATCTGCCGAAATGCCCTTGAAGCTGGACGTGCCGCCAAAGATCCGAATGGCGAAGCTATGATGCGCACCGACCTCGCGGCTCTCTACTATTTACGAGGTGATCTCACACAATCTGCACAGATGTTCCAGCAAGCTGTAAAGAAGTTTCGCCAAGTTGGCAACCGGGACGGCGTCGCCACCGCACTGAGCAACTTCGCTGACACTCGCCTTTCTCAAGGCGATCTGATGGAAGCGAAGAAACTGTTGGAGGAATCCATTCTCGAATATCAAGCTGTCGATGACAAAGAAGGAGTAGTCCTTAATCTTGACAGCTTGGGAGACATCTGGCGGCAAAGTGGTGAACTCGACAAGGCCGACAAAACATACCAGCAGGCTGAAGTCCTTGCCCGGAAGATCGAAGATAAGAATGCTACTGGCTACGTGCTGAGCGGGATGGGGGATGTAGCGCTCGATCGAGGTGATCTCGCCCTGGCGCGGAAGCGATATGAAGAGGCCCTCGCGCTTAGAAATCAGACCGGAGAAAAACAGAGCGCGGGCGAAAGCCGCGTCTCTTTAGCGAAACTTGCCATTGAAGAAGGTCACGCAGGGGATGGGGAAATATCGGCGCGTTCGTGTAAAGAACAGTTTCAGCAGGAGCAACAAGATGATGATGCGTTTAGTGCAAGCCTCGTACTCATCGATTCACTCCTCGCCCAGGAAAAGCAGAGCGAGGCTCAAAAAGAAATGGAGGCAGCACAAAAATTAGCGAGCAAGAGTCAGAATCGGTTTCTTGTCTTACAGTTTGAGTTGGCCTCGGGTCGTGTCCTCCTCTTCAGTCATCCAGAAGCTTCTCTCATGCTTTTTGAGAAGGTGGGTTCCGAGGCCGAACGCCGTCGGTTTATTGGCCTCAAGCTTGAGAATGGGCTTGCGTTGACGGAATTTGCGAACAAAATACAGCACCATGCGCAGGCCCAAATGGAGTTGCATGCTTTGCAGAAGGCCGCCACTTCCAAAGGCTTCGGTTTGATTGCGCGCAAAGCACTCCGGCAAAACTCACGTCCGTGGAAGCAAACTGGCCCGGCATAGTTAGGAAAACGATGCCTTTTCTGCAATCGGCTCGAACCCCTCGAGCCTTATTTCTGGGTAACTTTCTGCGCCAGTTCGCCAAAGTCCCAGCGCAGCTTAAGCAGGGCATCTTTGATATATGCCTTACAAATCGGACTAAGAGGCACGCACGTGCTTTTGCTCTGTGTACGCCGGCAGAGGCCCCGGTTCAGTTCGCTCCATCTATCCATACTTGAAGTCAAGAACGGCGAGATTTAGAAATCTACCTGAGAGGGGGTTTGGGCGAACGCCACTGCTTTTGGCAGTGGCGTTCATGGTTGCGGGGGGTGGATTTGAACCACCGACCTTTGGGTTATGCGATCTGACTCACCTTTCGGTGAGAGTCGGACTGTACCTTCACCCACGTGGGGTGCTCGCCATCCAGTCTCTACGCCTTCCCCGGACTTGCCAGGGCTTGGTTCGGTATTGCCGTATCGCTCACGCGACGTAGGTTTCACCGACTTTGACGAGTAATCTTCCGATGCATTGCTGCGCCGGACGCCCATTCGCACAAGCTCCTAATCAAGAATTCCAGGGAACTGAAAGGAATCCTAAGGAGCGCAAGGTTATGAGCCCAACGAGCTACCAGACTGCTCCACCCCGCGACTTGATGATAGCAACCGTGGTGGGTAGCGTCAAACGACGAGAGCTGCGCGGCATGCTGCAAGCGAGCAACGCGTACGAGAGGGGGCACAGTTGAACCTTAGAGCACGGGCGGTGACCCGTGCTCTAAAACAATAAGCCTTCCAAGTGCTATTGCTTCAGCTTTGGTCGTGCACAGGCATCGACAATTTTCGTAGGATCGATGGCAGAGCTGTCCACCTGCTCCTCCAGAATCCTGCCGTCCTTTCCGATCAAAAAATTGACCCGGCGTGCGGCCTTATATTTGTCCATGTAGATGCCGTATTTTCGGGTGGTATCGCCGCCCCAGTCGCTGAGCAGTGGGAAGGTGACGCCGATCGAATCGGCAAAGGCTTTATTGGCGAACGGGCTATCCATGCTCACACCCAAGACCTGGGTGTCTGCAGCTTCCAGCTTTTTCAGATTTTGCTGGAAGTTTTTCATCTGCTGCGTTCAACCACCGGTAAACGCGAAGACGTAAAACGCAAGTACGACCTGCTGTTTGCCGCGATAGTCGCTCAGAGAGACGTTCTTTAGATCGTGACCGTCGAAGTACTGCATCTTGAAATCAGGGGCGAGGTCGCCAACCTTTGGCATGGCTCCCGTCTCCTTATTGCTATTGTCGGCAGCGGAGAGTGGCGAAGTGAAGGTCGCGCACGCCACCAGCAGCGCCAAAAATATTTGTTTCATGATGTCTTTCCTCGACAGCGAGTCTAGTTCGGACTTCGAACCCAGTCAAATAACAAACAATTTATTTACACTCGGAAAAATCGTAGACGGTACTTGAGTGGGGAATTGCAGCCCCGCCGCAGAAGCATTACAGTTCATCAGGCGGCGATCGGGCCGCACGGAATGGACCTCCGTACCCTCAACGACATTTTCTTTGTCATCGCTGATCGCAACCAACCGGAATTCATGTTGCGAAAGACACCGGCGGGCTGGAAGCCGATCTCAGCGAGCGAATTCACGACCAAAGTTTACGGAACGGTGCAGGCGCTGCGCTCCTGGGGAATCTCAACTGGCGATCGGGTCGCGATCCTAAGCGAAAATCGACACGAGTGGGTCGTAGCGGACTTTGCCTGCTTGCTGCTGGGAGCAGTAGTCGTGCCGGTCTATACCACGCTCATGGGGGAACAGACGGCGTACATTCTGCAGGATTCCGGGTCGCGAGCGATTTTCGTCTCCACCGAAGCTCAACTGGAAAAAGTCCTCTCAATCGCGGGCAACTCGTCACTAGAAAAACTGGTGGTAATGGATGAGGTTGACCGCGACCAGGCCACGAGGATGTCGACTTTCGTAACGCACGGCGGGCAATCAGGAGAGCAGAATTTGGGGCGTGATGCCACTCCCGAGCGACTCGCGACGATTATTTACACGTCGGGAACAACCGGTATACCCAAGGGGGTGATGCTGACTCATGGAAACATGGCGAGCAACATTGAATATTCATGTCGCGATTTTGGCTTCGGCACCGGGATGTGTTGCGTTTCATTTCTGCCGTTGTCGCATGTTACAGCACGTTCGGTTGATCTCGGGCTTCTTTATCGCGGCGTGACGCTCGCGCATCTTCCACAAATCGACCAGCTTCCGCGTGCACTGTCAGAAGTTCGGCCTCACATTTTGTTGAGTGTGCCCCGTGTTTACGAAAAAGTCCATACGCAGGTTGAATTAAATGCGACGAAATTTCCCAAGAAGCAGATTTACCGGTGGGCCCTAAAAACTGGCAGAGACCATCGTGTGGAAATTCTGGAAGGCAAGCTTCCTGCTTCCTTTGCCTGGAAGTTGGCAAACAAACTGGTTTTTTCGAAGGTACGCGCGGGAATTGGTGGACGTGCGGAAACCTTTATCTCCGGTGGCGCGCCTCTGGGAAGGGAACTGGCTGAGTGGTATGCAGATATCGGCATTCGCATTCATGAAGGCTATGGACTGACCGAAACTTCTCCTGTGATTGCGGTCAACACTCCTGCAGCGCACAGACTAGGAAGCGTGGGAAAACCACTGCGTAATGTCGAAGTGCGAATTGCAGAAGATGGCGAGATTTTGGTGCGCGGCCCCTCGGTTTTTCATGCATATTGGAACAAGCCGCAGGAAACTAAAGAGGTGTTTGTTGATGGGTGGTTCAAGACCGGCGACATCGGCCGTCTCGATGAAGATGGCTTCCTCTACGTCACCGACCGCAAAAAAGACCTGCTGAAAACATCCGGTGGAAAGTTTATTTGCCCCCAGCCGATCGAGAGCTCATTAAAACATCACCCATGGATCGGTGAGGCGATTGTGATCGGGGACAAACGGAAATTTCCCTCCGTGTTGATCGTGCCGAACTTTGCCGCCGTCGAGGCGCATGCGATTGCTCAAGGACTGCGGTTTTCTTCACGACAGGATTTGGTTGATCTTCCCGAGATTCATTCTCGATACGCCGAAATCGTGCAGGCACTTAATCAAGACCTGGCCCAATTCGAAAAATTGAAGAAATTTAAATTACTTCCTGAGGAGCTCTCGGCCGCCAACGGTACGCTGACCGCGAGCCTTAAACTGCGAAGAAGAGCTATCGAGGAGCGGTTCCACAAAGAGATAGAAGGGATGTACGCGGAAACCGAAGTGCCCTCGTTGACTTAAGTCAGAGACCACCTGCCTGGCTTCACCTGCACCTGAACCGATTTACAATAGGCACATGATTGATCCACTCATCATCGCCGGCCGCCAATTCCGCTCCCGGCTGATCGTTGGTACCGGAAAATACAAATCGTTTCAGGAAACAGCCCGTGCGCTCGAGGCAAGCGGCGCAGAAATTGTGACTGTTGCCGTTCGGCGGGTGAATCTCGATCGCTCAAAAGAATCGTTGCTCGACTACATCGATCCGGGCAAGTATTTTCTGCTTCCTAACACGGCGGGATGTTACACGGCTGACGATGCCATTCGCACGGCTCAGTTGGGACGAGAGGTCGGCATCTCTGATTGGGTCAAGCTCGAAGTGATTGGTGATCAGGCAACGCTTTATCCTGACGTCCAAGCAACGCTTGAAGCGACTCGTGTACTGGTGAAGGAAGGCTTTACTGTTTTGCCATATACATCTGACGATCCAGTGTTTGCGAAGCGGCTGCTCGATGCTGGTGCTGCGACAATTATGCCTCTGGGTGCGCCGATTGGCAGCGGACTCGGGATTCAGAACCGGGCAAATATTCAAATCTTGCGCGAAATGATCACGGAAGTGCCTTTGATCGTGGATGCGGGCGTCGGCACCGCCTCCGATGCTGCCATCGCAATGGAACTTGGCGCCGATGCCGTGCTCATGAATACTGGAATCGCGAATGCACAGGATCCGGTGCTGATGGCCGATGCGATGAAGCACGCAGTGGTCGCGGGCAGGGAAGCGTACCTTGCCGGAAGAATGGAAAAGAAGTTATACGCGACGGCAAGTTCGCCACTTGAGGGGGTCGTGCGGTGAGAGCGGTAGTGTTTTCAGCGGTCCTGATTGTTTGCCTTTCCCTGAGGCCATCGGTCGCTGAGACGGTCAGATTTACGATAGCAGCGCTCCCACAAAGCATTGCCAATAATATCCAAACGAAATACCCCGGATGGAGGCCCGTGCGAATTTCGGACCTGGGATCTGACGATCAACAACTTTGGACCAAGGTGCATGGCGACCTCTGTCCCGGCATTGCTAGCGGACACTTCGAATCGCATACTCGAACTACTTACGCGGTGCTTCTCATAAGTAGCATTCCATCGCGTTAGGGATACAAGTTCTTGTTGTTCAATAAAGCCCCAGGCGCTTCCAGGTCAATTTTATTGGCTTCCGCCGAAGGCGCAAATGCCGGTCAGCCAGTAATTTCTCGCGTTCCGCCTGGAAAATATTCGGATCCGGAAACGGGAGAGTCGGTCGATACAAAAATGGACTCCGTCCTTATCGAGTGGATCGAGGCAGCTGCGCAGTTGTTCTACTGGACTGGGTCGAGATATCAAAAGCTCCAAGTTCAAGATTGAACTGCTTTTTGCCGAAAAATCTTCCCTCGATTTCCCACCACTAGAGTCATCGATCTCCTGGCCACTGCCTAACCGTGACTGAAACGCGCCAGGGATCTACGCCTACCTACCTCGACCCATCAGAAGTAGGAGCGAAATCCTAAGATCTCTGTCTGCTGTTCTGATTTCGTAACAAAATCAAACTAGTAAACAGGTAATTACAAAATCGAGGCACATTTGTTCGGGGGAGGAATTCAGTATGGAGACAAAACCGTGCAGCCGGCAAGAAAAGCCGTGGAGACTGTAAGAACCTACGAACCGCCAGCTCTTCGAAAATTAACTTTACAGCAAGCGAAAGTTTTCCTGAGTTCTAAACTCAGGAACGTCATGAGAAAAATAACGCCCGGTCCACCACAATCTATAAAGGGGAACAAAGAGGTTCAAAATAAATACGAAAAGCCGTGGATGAAAAAACTTACACCGGAGCAAGCGAAGTTGCTCCTTATCGGTCGTGCTAGTGCAGGGGACGAAAACGCAAACGACCTTCTGTATTTGATGTTTCACGATCCCGACCACCCGCGGCAGGATCATTCGCAATAATCAAATTTAACTGCGCCGTCATGTTCCTAACCGGATCAATGGCGGCGCATAATTTTGACCTTTTTGACTGGCCTGATCACTGGCTCCAGCGGCAGCTCCTCGGAATCATCGTGCCTCGGCATCTTTCTCAGCTCTTTCACAAGTGCCAGGCGCTTGTAGGGGTCCTTCTCCGTCATTGCATCTACGTAAAGTTGCAGCCAGGTTTTTGCGTGGGTCTTCATATCAATTGCATCCGGAATCGAGTGACATGCCATGAGTCTAGAACGAACCGTCATATCAATTTTGCGCTCAAAGTTGTGCTAGCAGAGATCCTTTGCAAGTAATTCGGCTCTATCAAGTGACCGCAACATCTTAAAGTTCCTCTTCAATATTGATGCCAGCGGAGTCGAAAACGTCGCGAGCAGTCAGATTGAGAAGCAACAGGCAACGAATCCTGCTCTGGCTGGCATCCTTCTTATTTGGGCCGCACGACTTCCTGGTTTTGACAGACGCGAGCAGTTGTTCTTAACATAGGAACTTAAGCGCGCTCTCAGTGCGTCCAGTTTTCATGGCTGTGTACCTCGCCGACAACCACAATTTCTTATGATTAACGTCAAAGAGCTTACCAAGCGGTATGCGCGGACTACTGTCGTCGACCATATTTCCTTTGAAGTTGCCAAGGGTCAGATTGTCGGATTTCTAGGCCCCAACGGCGCCGGCAAGACGACAACCATGCGCATGCTTACCTGCTTCATGCCTCCTACCTCAGGCGGGGCAACCGTAGCCGGATTCGATGTCCTTGAGCAGCCGCTTGAAGTGAAGAAGCGCATCGGCTATCTGCCTGAATCCCCGCCGCTCTATCCGGAAATGGAGACTGGGGAATATTTAAAGTTCGTCGGCAAGCTGAAGGGCCTCTCGGGGTCTGATCTGAATCAGCGGGTGAATTACGTCTGCGAACGTTGTTCGGTCGCGGATGTGAAGGACAAGCAGCTAGGCAAGCTCTCGAAGGGATATCGGCAGCGTGTTGGCTTGGCGCAGGCGATTATCCACAATCCCGACGTGCTCATCCTCGACGAACCCACCGCTGGTCTCGATCCCAAGCAGATCAATGAAACTCGCGATCTGATCAAAAGTCTTGCGGGGAGCCACACCATCATTTTGAGCACTCACATCCTGCCAGAGGTCGAGCAAACCTGCGAACAGGTGATCATTATCAATAAAGGCAAACTGGTCGCGACCGATTCAGTCAAGAATTTGCAAGCTCGGGCGCGCGGCGCGGAATCAGTGCTCGTGGAAGTGGGCGGACGAAATGGAAATCTGGAATCGACACTCGTCCAACAAAAGTTGGAGCGTGTCGATGGAGTGAGCCGCGTTTTATGCAAGCAGCAGGTCGACAGTCGCGCGGTTTTTGAAATTGAGAGTCAAAAGGGCAAGCTGGTGCGCGGTGACCTCGCCCGTGCTGTTGTTGAATCCGGTTGGGATTTGAACGAACTGCGGTCTGCTGCAATGAGCCTGGAAGAAGTGTTCCTGCAACTCACGGGAAGTGAAAAGCCAGGGGCGCCGGTAGCTGCGAAGGGAGCAGAGTAATGAGAAACGCGTGGATCATCTGCCGGAAAGAACTCCACAGCTACTTCGTTTCGCCGATTGCTTACGTGTTGCTGGCGTTGTGGGCTTTCATCTTCGGATATTTCTTCTGGGTTGAGCTCGGCGGATTCATGAAGTACAGCATGCAAATGCAGATGCAGGGCGAGATGGTCCCGATGAATCTGAACGAGCAGATCATCCGTCCGCTGCTGCAAAACGTTGCCGTAATCGGATTGTTTTTTGTACCCATGATCACCATGCGGCTGTTCGCCGAAGAGAAGCGCTCCGGAACGATCGAACTTCTGGTAACCTCGCCGGTTCGTGACCTGGAAGTCATCCTCGGGAAGTGGACGGCCGCGATGACCCTCTACTGCTGCATGCTGCTGTTCACGGTCGTCCACTTCCTGTTCCTTTTCAGATACGGCAATCCCGATTGGAAGCCGATGGCCATTGCTTACGTCGGCCTCCTGCTCGAAGCAGGCGTCATGCTGGCGATCGGTGAATTCATATCGAGTATTACCAAGAACCAGATCATTGCCGGCGCCGCGACGTTTGCCACTCTGATTCTGTTGTGGGTTCTGGGTTGGGTGAGCAGCTATGAAAGCGCCACCTGGGCTACCGTGCTTTCGTACATGTCACTGACCACCCATTCGGAGTCGTTCATGCGGGGTGTGATCGATTCCAAAGACGCTATTTATTACGTAAGCGCTATTTTTCTTGGACTATTTTTTACAGCGCGGTCATTAGACTCACTGCGCTGGAGGGCATAGATGGCAAGTCAGTGGCTCAAAGCCCGGCAAACACAATACGCGGCTTTTGCGGCAGTTTACATTTTGATCGTGATCGCGGTCATCATCGTAGCCAATGTGTTGGCGAACCGTTACAACAAGTCTTTTGACGCTACCGCTAACAAGCGGTACTCGCTCTCGGAGCAGACAGCCAAGATCGTGAAGGGTTTGAAGCAGGACGCAACCATCACCTATTTCAACGGCAGCACCAGTTTCCGCGAAGGCAAAGACCTGCTGGACGAATACAAGAATCTTTCGCCGAAGGTAAAAGTGGAGTACGTCGATCCTGTTAAGGATCCGCAGCGGGCAAGGGAAGCGGGCATCCGGAACCTGGGAACGGCTGTGGTTCAGATTGGGGACAAGAAAGAAGAAGCGAAGAGCATGACGGAAGAAGGCATCACTGGCGCTTTCATCCGCGATCTGAAGAGCACTACCCGGACCGTCTGCTTTGTGACGGGCAGCGGCGAGCACCAGATAACTGACAGCGACCGTGAAGGCTTCTCCCGTTTGAAAGACGCGCTTTCGAGCGACAACTATCAGACGCAAAGCGTGGATCTTTTGCAGAAGGCGGAAGTGCCCAGCGCCTGCACAGTGCTCGTCGTGGGCGGACCTACACGCAATTATGAGCAGCCTGAGGTCGATGCGATTAAAAAATATGTTGAAGGTGGCGGCCGCGCTTTCTTTATGCTTTCCCCGCCCCTCAAAGTGGGAAGATTTCAGATCGCGGAAAATGACGCGCTTACCACGCTTTTGCAAAGTTGGGGTGTCACGCCCGAAAAGAGCCTGATTCTCGATCTGAACCCGATTGGGCAGATCATGGGACTGGGGCCGGAAGTTGCCCTGGTCAGCAGCTACGGCTCACAGCCGATCGTGAATGAAATCAAGAGCACCGCGACAGGGTTTCCGCTCTCGCGACCAATTGAAATCAAGAATACGGACAAGACGAGCATTGAGAAACTTTTTGATTCGTCTGGTACAAGCGTGGCAACGGCAAACTTGAGCTCAGCGCGAGTGGATGTGAATGATCCGAAAAACAAGAAAGGCCCACTAACACTCGGTGCAGCCGGCACCTACAACACTGGCAAAGAGGGCAGCCAGGGCCGCTTTGTGGTGGTGGGCAGTGGAGATTGGGCAGACAACCAGTACATTAATTTCAACGGCAACAGCGATCTCGCGCTGAACGCTGTGAACTGGCTGTCGTCCGATGAAGACTTGATTTCAATCCGGCCAAAACCGCCGGAGAACCGAAGCGTCACCATGACGCAACGTCAATTCAATGCCGTCCTCGCCACGGTGCAGTTTGTTCTGCCGCTGGTGGTGGTGGTTGCCGGCGTGGGCGTCTGGTGGAAACGGCGCTAGCAGCTAAATTATTCGTCCGATCATGAAATTCCCCACTCTTATAGTCGCTGCAATCGTACTTGCTGCTCTCACCGGATTTCTATACTGGTCAAACCATCATCCTCCTGGGGAAGAACCCTCGAAGACCTCGACCGAAACGGCTCCAGCAATTCTTAAGCTCGATGAGAACGCAATCACCAAACTTGAGCTGAAGAAAAAAGACTCGGAGCCTGTTGTTCTGGCGAAGTCGGGGTCGGATTGGCAAATTATCGCGCCAAAGACTTACCGTGCCGATCAAAATGCCGTTTCCGGGGTCGCTACGGCGCTCGCCTCGTTGAACTCCGAGCGCCTGGTGGAAGACAAGGCGGCAGACCTGAAGACATTTGGGCTTGACAATCCCAGCTTGGAAGTCGATCTCACTGAAAAGGACAGCAAATCGCAGAAGTTACTCCTCGGCGATGACGCGCCAGCGAGCGGCGGAGTTTACGCAATGCTGGGCGGCGATCCGAGGGTCTTCACGATTGCCAGTTATACGAAAACAAATATCGACAAGAGCCTGGACGATTTCCGCGACAAACGCCTGCTGCCGGTGAACGCCGACAAAGTCAGTCGGGTTGAATTGATCAGAAAGGGCAGTGACATCGAGTTCGGGCGCAACAAAGACGAATGGCAAATCTTAAAGCCGAGTCCGATGCGTGCCGATGGCACGCAAGTAGGGGACCTTGTTCGCCAACTAACAGAAGCAAAAATGGACCTCAGCGCCTCGGATAAAGACGCTGCCGCTCAATTTTCGAAAGGCGCACCACTCGCAACAGCCAAGGTCACGGATGAATCGGGCAGCCAGCAACTTCAGGTTCGAAAAAACAAGGACGACTACTACGCCAAATCGACAGCCGTCGAAGGTGCGTACAAGATAGATTCAGCGCTCGGAAAGCAGCTCGATAAAAATCTGGACGAGTTCCGCAACAAGAAGCTTTTTGATTTCAGCTACAACGATCCAAACAAAATTGAGATCAATGATGGAAGTAAATCATATTCCCTGACGCGCGGAACCGCTGGCACCGAGGACTGGTGGTCAAATGGCAAGAAAGTAGACGCTGCCAATGTCGAATCGGTTATCTCTGACCTGCGCGATCTCACCGCGAACAAATTCCCCGACTCCGGTTTTGCCAGCCCAGCCATTGGGGCCACGGTGGTCTCGGACGATGGCAAGCGCACCGAGAAAATTGAAATCGCGAAATACGGCGATCACTACATCGCCAAGCGCAATAACGAACCGGCGCTCTATCAGCTGGACGCGGGTCCGGTGGATGCGTTACTCAAGGCCGCTGCCGAGGTCAAGCCCGCGCCGACCCAAACTGCTCAGAAAAAATAGTTGGCGGCCGTCCCCAAGTAGATTGCCCCTAGTGCGACATGCGGCGGTTTCTTATTTCTTCCAGATGTTGTCGGAGGCGCTCGATCACATGCGTTCGTTGCGAATCCTTTAGTTCTCCTCGCAACTCTTCGAGGGCGAAATGCACCACATCGTGGTGATGAATTTCTTCTGGCGCGACATCTGCGCTTAACTGCAGCCAGATGCTGTGCAACAGATCGACTTCTTTCCTGGTGAGATGCGGCGCATGTGGTCCCAAATAAAAAATGTGCTCTTGCCCATTGGGTAGATAAATGATCAGCGTTAATTGCGGCTTGGGATCAGACAGGCGCTCCCATGCGAGACCTGCCACTCGAGCTTCTTCGGTAACTGGCCGGTTCGGAGAAGCTCCCAGCACAACCACTGAGGACTGCAGACTCTGTGCGGCGCGCAGAACAGCCTCCCACTTTTCCGTTGCCGCTGCCACGGCAAGATGAATACTCTTGCCCTTCTTCTCTGCGAGCGCCAGGGCCCGCGTGAAAAGAGTCTGTTCTTCGGAGCTGAAAAGCTGCTCCGGTTCGAGTTCATATTCACCCGCACTCCCGCCCCGACCTAGAAATCGCAAGTGCAAGGCCACCACGTCTTGCTTGCGCGGATCGACTTGGTCGAGGGTTTCGCTCAGGTTGTAAAGCGTGTTGTAGTTTCGGACCATTACCAGCACGCTGCCAGGACGGACTCCGAGGGACTTGGGGTCCAGGTCCTCGCCGGGTTCAACGTTGAATTGGTCGAGCTCGGCGTGTTCACTGGAGTGCTTGCGGGTGATCGCCTCAGAAATTTCAAACACCGCAAAAAAGACGATGGTAAATGCGACGCCCGAAATCGTCGCGACCTGCTTGGTAAACAAATTGACCACGCAAAGGGCGATCAGGGTAAGGGTGATCAGCGCTAGCCCGAGAGGAATTTCAAGATTGCCAATCTGAAAGTTCAACGGCACGCGATATTCGCGCTTACCTGGCTCGGTGTATCGCAGAACCAGCACTGCCAGCCCTTTCATGGAGAAGCTCCACATCACGCCGAATGCATAGGCTTCGCCCAGGACAAACACGTCACCCCGGCTCAAGATGATGGTGAGTAGCTGAAATGCCACCACCATGTTCAAAATGCGATATGAAGTTCCGAACCGCGGGTGCGGCTTACGAAACCATTGCGGAAGAATTCCATCTTCGGAAACGCGATTCAGGACGCCGTTCGAACCTACGATTGCAGTATTGACCGCACCTGCCAACATGAGCACGCCAACAACAACGACGAATGTGTGAAAGACAAGCAGCAGCGGAAATGGTCCAACCAGATTCATTGCCAGCCCGCCAATCAAGTTCTCCTGAAAGCTGCCGCGGACCGAGTCTGGAATGATCATGACCGCGAAAAACGAAACCCCGGCGGTGAAGATCAGGCTATAGAGAAAAATGACCCAGGCGGCCTTCTTCAGATTGGGCAGTTTGGGATGTTCAATCTCGCGGTACACCTGCGCCATTGTTTCTTCGCCGCTCATGGCCAGGACCGAGTGTCCCAAGCCGATCAGCACCCCTACAAAGCCGATGTAGGGTAACGAACTGTGCCGCAGCCAGCCGAGCGCTCCGCCGTGGGCCCCCTGAAAATAGTGAATTGCCGTGATGCGCGGCAAAGGAGGGAGATGAGCGCCCCGTACCCAGATCGTATAGCAACACCAAATGACCATTACGACCACGAGCGCGGTCGCAATATACATAATTCGCAACGCTTTTTCGCTCGACTCCGGAATGCCCTTAATGTTTTCCCACCAGAAATAAATCGTGCACAGGATGGCAAAGGCGGCCGCGGTCGAATTCTCCGGAAGTACGATAGTTGAATGAGCGTAGTGGAAAAGCTCATTCAGCAAACCCACCAGGTATTGTCCGGCTGACACGCCGCTAATCGGACCGGTCAAAATGTAATCAAACATGAGCGCGCTGACGGAAAACTTTGCCAGCGTTCCGCCCATCGCCTCTTTCACAACACGATAAACGCCGCCACGCACAAACATGCCGCAGCTCTCGATGTACAGGGAAGCTACAGTTCCGGCGAGCAGCATGATCGCGAGAATGAACCAGGGAGCTGTCTTCCCGACGAAGTGTTCGGAAATGCCCCCGGCATAGAAGGCGGACGACCCCATGTCATTGAGCACGATGGCGGCGACCCGCCAAAAGGAAATAAACGCCAGCATCGCGCTGGTTGCAACCAGTACGCGCTGGCCCATTGCAGGAGTACCCGGGACACTACGAGACGACGCGGGAGAATCCATATAAATTGCCTCAAAGAAAAACCTTGAGCGCAACTCCTTTCTACGTTTGCGAGGTTAGCTGTCGGGCTCGGACTGAAAGGTGTCCTACCGCGCGCCGGTTTGGTTCGGCCTTACGGATACGCCCCGTCGGAATCCTGTCCCAGAACCGCCAAATCAGGCGTTCCGGAATTCAGTCTATCCGTTGCGGGTCCCCCGCTCCTGCTCAGGCGCAGGATTCAACGTAGAAGAATTCTACTAACCCGTTTGAGCGAAGCGCAAGCACAGGCAGTTTGAAAGTTGGGACATAACGACGGTAATGCCCTTAGACACCGATTCCGGAATCGATTCCTGACCAATGTTATCTTGGGAACAGATTCATGGAAGCGCTCAAACATCTCTTCGAAAAGCATTTCCAGAAGCCAGTGCAGCGTGTACAACCGCTTCAAGGGGAACTCGGAGGATCCGGGAGAAGCATTCTCCGATTGTCGAGTGGCGAGCACACTGCGATCGGCATCTTGTACAACGTTCGTGAAGAGAATGTCGCATTTCTGGAATTCTCCCGGCATTTCCGCCGGCATAGGCTTCCGGTGCCTGAGATTTATGGCGAGGACTTACAGCACGGTGCCTATTTGGAAGAAGACCTTGGCGATCTCACTCTCTTTGATTTTCTTTCCAGGAATCGAACTGCTGAGGCCATCGCTCCAGTAGTAGTCCAGAGCTACCGATGGGTGTTGGAAATATTGCCACGCTTTCAGATCGAAGCCGGCCGCGACCTGAACTACAAAGTTTGTTATCCACGGGGCAGTTTTGACCGGCAATCCATCATCTGGGACCTGAACTACTTTAAATATTATTTTTTGCGCCTCGCGGGAATTCCTTTCAACGAACAAGAGTTGGAGGAAGATTTCACTCGGCTGACCAAGTTCCTGCTGACGGCTGATCACGACTATTTCCTTTACCGCGATTTCCAGTCGCGCAACATCATGCTGCGGAATGGCGATCCATTCTTTGTCGACTACCAGGGAGGACGCAGAGGCGCGCTGCAGTACGACGTCGCCTCGCTTCTATATGACGCCAAGGCTGACCTGCCTCCTGGACTGCGTCAGCAGTTGCTCGATCATTACCTCAACACTCTGCGCCACTACATTCCCCTTGAGCGCGCTGCCTTCATGCAGCACTACTATGCATTCGTTTATGTGCGTTTGATGCAGGCCTTTGGAGCCTACGGTTTTCGCGGATTTTACGAGCGAAAGGCACACTTCCTGCAAAGCGTGCCCTATGCGTTGAAAAATCTGCGGTGGCTGCTGCACAACACCAAGTTGCCGATCGAACTACCGACCTTGATGACCGCCTTCCGCGGGATGCTCGGCTCCGAGAAGCTGCAGAACCTGCATTTCGACCCTCAGGCGGTGGTGCTCTCCCGTGGACACTCTGCGAATGTGTTACAAGTGCGTATTTATAGTTTCTCTTTCCATCGTGGTGGACCCCCGAATGATGAAACTGGCAACGGCGGCGGGTTCGTTTTCGACGGCCGCGCTATTCCAAATCCAGGCCGCGAAGAATGGTTCAAAAAGCTGACCGGGAAAGATGGACCGGTCATTGAATTTCTCGATCAGCAGGAAAGTGCGCAACAGTTTTTCGGTCATGCGCGCGCTTTGGTCGATGCCAGCATAGCCGAATATCAACGCCGCGGCTTCAAAAATCTGATGGTCTCATTCGGATGCACTGGCGGACAGCACCGCTCGGTTTATTTGGCCGAACAGTTAGCTCAGCACTTGCGACAAAGAGACGGCGTTGAGGTCGTCGTTCACCATCGTGAACTGGAGAAAGCTGCTGGCGAAAGTGGCCTGATCAGCGCGGCAGCTCCCGCCAAGATGGAGAAGGCCGCTGAATGAAGGCGATGGTGCTCGCCGCCGGGCTCGGCACGCGCTTGCGTCCACTTACCGATACTCGTCCGAAAGCCCTGGTTGAAGTCGGTGGGCGCACTCTTCTCGAGATCACACTGACTCGGCTTCGCCAGTTTGGGATTCGCGACGTCATCATCAACGTCCATCACTTGGCGGAGATGGTTGTAAGTTATCTGCAATCGCACAACAACTTCGGAGTGCATATCGAAATTTCCCGGGAAGACGAACTGTTGCTCGATACCGGCGGCGGTCTCAAAAAAGCTGCCTGGTTTTTACAGGATGACTCCAGCAGGGAAGAGCCGTTTCTACTGCACAATGTGGACGTGATTAGTAACGTCGATTTCCGCAAGATGCTGGATTGCCACGAACAAAACCGAGCGCTAGCAACGCTCGCCGTACAGGATCGCGAGACGTCACGCTACTTGTTGTTTGATGAATCTCTGCGGCTCTCCGGCCGGAAATCCGGGCCTGCCGGAAAGATCGACCTGGTGCGCCAGGCGCGAAGCCCCCAGGCGCTGGCCTTTTGCGGAATTCACATCATTTCGCCGCGTTTGCTCTCAATGATTAGCGAGCAAGGCGCATTTTCGATCATCGACGCCTATCTGCGGCTTGCCGGGGCCGGAGAAAATATCACCGGCTTCCGCGTTGACGATTTCTATTGGCGCGATGTCGGCCGTCCCGAGCAAATCTCCCTGGCTGCGGCTGGCTTTGCTACAGGGCGCATTTCCTGAAGCGTTCATGACGACTTTACATAATACTTGTTATCGGACATTGGGTTTAGGTCACGCTGCGGCAAACGAGTTCGGGACGACACGCGGTTGCTATCGCAACTCCTCCCCGGACAGGTCCCGGCTACACGGGCGAGGCGCCCGCACGACACGACCTACTGATCAGCCTAGTTCCTGAATCCTCCCCGCCAGATCCTGATGATCGACCTGCAAAACGATCTGGAAAGAGTTGGCGGAGTTGAACAGCAGATAACTGGCAGAGGTCTGGATATCGGCGGGCGCTTTGTCCTTGCGTTCGATCAGCATCCTCCAAACTACTTTCGCCAATATGTAATGGGAGTCGAGCTCGGAGGTCTCGATCCGCTCGACTTTCGATGAGACCAGACCTATGGATTTGAAAAACTCCTTGCGGCGCGGAAGCACCTTGATGAAGTCGTCCTTCTTGATCGACTGCGCGCCTTTGGGGCCGCCGAACAGGAATACGTCGGCATAGAGGGATGCGATTTCGGCAACTTCGAATTCGGCGTTGGCTTGTTCGTACCGCGCGAAGAATTCCCTGACTTTGGTGTCCATGGCTGATCATGCTAAATCAACCGTGTGGCGCTGGGCGGCTCGCCCGCGTTGATCCTGTCGCGCGGACACTCCCTTCGGCAAGCTCAGGGCAGGCTTTGTCCGCAAAACCGTTTTTTCTCGAATTGGCGCTCTATGCCCCGCTCACACTATGGCAAGGCTGAAGCCGTGCCCTTCCCGTTTGTGCTGACTCCTTCAACAGTTCCAAAAGGTTCAATGGGCTTCGCCGACAAGAATGTCAGCGCCACACGGGCGCTGCTAGCTTTATCCGCCAGGCGGGAAAATCCGCGAGAAAACGAAAGAGGCGAATGGATTTCCATTCGCCTCTGCGCAACTACAACTTCAGAGAAGTTAGACCGCGCGTACGTTTTCGGCTTGCCAGCCCTTGGGCCCTTTGGTCACGTCAAACTGCACGGCTTGGCCTTCCTGCAAGCTTCTGAATCCGCCGCTCTGAATCGCGGAAAAATGCACGAAAACGTCTTCGCCGGTCTGGCGGCTGATAAAGCCGTAGCCCTTGGCGTCGTTGAACCACTTAACTGTTCCTTGTTCCATATTCTTGTACTGTTGTTCCTTCTTGAAAGTTACGTTCGAGGGAGTCGGGAAAACTTGCGCAGGTTACTTGCTGTTTAAAGGCGAGGACTGCTCACGACCGAATCGGTCTAACGCACCATTTGATACTACGTGAGAGGTGCGGGATTAGCAAATCGCATTCGACTGTCCCTGCAACTGCTTTGTTTGCATCAACTGGATATTCCAAATTAGGCGTTTCACAGCAGAGCGAGTAGTATCGAGTCAGGAACAATTTTCAGGCGGAATAGAACGCTCTTTTTCTGGAGCGACAATTTCAACTCTTAACCTCGAAGACCCGACTTTGCGCCTTCGCGATTGAGACAACTACCCGAAGCAGGCGCGAGATAAACAATTCATGAATTGGGCCATGTATGCGGCATCGTCCGCGATCTGGGGGCGCACACTCACGAACGTATGCCTTAGCTTTGGGACACACAAGAAAGAAGGAACTCATGTCTGCAATCAATGGTGATAAAGCGCGATTCAATCGCGGTCGAAAGAAAAAAATTGCTCGCCGCGCGCGCAATCACGCAAAATTAACAGTTACCGGCGGCGGGTCACGACCTGCACCTCGATCGGCTCAACGGAAAGAAGCATCGTTGTGATCGCGCCCATATTTCCGGTGCTTCACGCAGACCCGACTCTCGCTTCCAAGAAAAAAAGAGTGCTACTGGTAGACAGCTCGCGCATTACTCGTGACTTGCGGTCTGAAACCATGCGGCGCCTCGGGGCAGAGGTGGACTGCGCTGCAGATATCAGTGAGGCTCGCTGCTGGTGGCGGGCAGATATCTATGATTTGGTTCTGATGAACGTGCCGGCATCGAAGCCGCAGATGGAAAAATTCTGTGATGACGTTCGCAGGTTAATGCCCGAGCAAAGGATCATGTTCCTGGTTGGCAAACCCGACTATCTGGCGGCTGCTCGCGGCGACAGCCCAACGGCCCCGAATGATCAGGAAACTGAGGCTACAGCGGTCGAGCTTGAGAAATCGCCCCCCATTAGCAACGGTCCGTTTCAAACGTGGGGAATTCTAGAAGCCTGCCGCCGGATCGCCGCCGTGCGCTCGAAGATGGACGCGCGTACACGAGCTATCCGTGCCCTTCCCGGTCCCAAGCGGGATTCCGAGAGCTCACGAGGCCACCACAAGAACGATGTCGAGAACCCGTTTGCAGTTCCGGATGCCATGGAGAAAACCCAATGAAAAGCCTTTACGTTGGCAATTTGCCGCACAGCACTACCGACTCGGAACTGCGCAGTCTATTTGCGGTGCATGGCACGGTAGAAAACGTGAACATTATCAGTGATCGCGATACCGGCCGCGCACGCGGCTTTGCGTTTGTCGAAATGCCGAACTCAGGCGAAGCGGAGAAAGCCATCGCGGCCATCAATGGAGCGGAGCTCGGTGGCCGCACGTTGAACGTAAATGAAGCCAGGCCTAAAGCCGATCGGTCACGCGGGAATGGCGGGCGCGGATTTGGCCGCAGCGGCGGGCGCGATGATTACCGCGGCCACGCACGCGAGCCCCGCGGTCCTCGATGGTAAGTCTAAGGACGATCGCTAGCCAGCACCATAGCATTTATCTCTGAGACGTGTGAGGACTTTCCATGCCTAAAAATGGAACGACTTTTAACAAACGCCAAAAGGAACAAGCACGCCAACAGCGACAGCGAGATAAAGCGCTCCGCCGCAGCGAACGCAAGCAAAGCAAACCGGAAGTTCCGGTGGACGAAATGCACGAGCTTCAGAAACATGCGGAAGAGCAGGCGGCCTTATTTCGTATCAGCGACGAGGAACCGTAGCTTGCGAACAGGGCTCCCTGGTTCCCCAAGCAGAGCCGGTCTTTCGCGGACACCGCGCCACACGAGCCAGCCCACACCGCCTACTTCCCTGCCAGATGGTGGTCGTAGCTGATCACGCGCGTGATCTTTCAGGCGCCGTCTTTATATTGCCAGAGCTGGACGAAGCTGGCCTCGCCCAGGGTGTCCGGGATCTGACCAGGATGATGAAACCGGTGCACGCCCAGTTCGAGTGCACCATACCCTTTCATGGGATAGACCTGCAGTGTGCCCGCCACAAGTTCGCGCGTGACTTTACCGCAGATATTTTCCTTGATCGCCTGGACCAGCGCCGGCCGGCCGAAGGTGTTGCCAGCTTTGTCATGATAAAAACTCGATGTTTTCGTCAATGAATGAGCCGAACTTCTCCAGGTCGCAGCGGTTGTAAGCGTCGAACAGCGCGGCATCAAGAGCGGTAATGGTGCGGTCGAGTTCGGGCTGACTAGTGATTTTGTCGAGCGGCAGGATGTCTTTGTCTTGAGTTTGAGCGTGGGCCAACGAAACAGCAGTAGTAAGAAGGAATACAAGCAACAGCTTAGTTGCAGGACGTTTCTCGGTCATTTGAGCTCCGTACAAGATTGTTCGACACCAGTTATGTACGTAAGATCCTCCGAGATGTTCCGCCCGGGTGTTGCTCAATGACCGGTCGGCAATCCCAGGGCCTTGCTGAGTATTTGCGCAGATTTCCCTACTAGTGCCAGCTCGCTTTCGTTCAAGGATTCGAGGCGCTGGGCAAGTGCGCCAACCCGGCGATCGCGGCCGGCGAGCAGTAATTTACGCCCTTTCTGTGTGGCGGCAATGCGTAGCGCGCGGCGGTCAGATGCAACCGGGGTGCGATCTGCGAGCTGTTGCTGCACGAGTCCTTCGACAATTCGGCTCATGGTAGGAGGCTTCACCTGCTCGGCATCTGCCAGTTCGCTCAAAGTCATCGGGCCGGCAAACACCAAAACCGAGAGCGCCGAAAGTTGTGCGGGTCCGATCCCGCTTTTCGCATCTTCAACCCGCACGGTTCGCAACAGCCGGATCGACACGGCGTGAATGGCCTCTGCGGTTTTGAAACGGTTTTTACTTGACATTGACGTCGAATTCCTGTTTAGTTAGCTACGCTAATTATTAGCATGACTACAGAGCAGCCTACCATGAACTGGTCTGCAATCACAAAAGGAGGATGTCACGATGCCCGCTGAATTGATTGGGGTAATGCAACTGGCGATCCGGGTTACCAACATCGAGCGCGCAACCGCCTTTTACCGGGATACACTCGGTTTCCCCTTACTCATGAACGCGCCGAATATGGCGTTTCTCGACTGCGGCGGCATCCGGATATACCTCGATGCCAACCCCGGGGTAGTCGATGCCGGCAAGAGCTCTTTGATCTACTTTCGCGCGCAGAATATTGACCGTGCGCATTCGCAGTTTCAGGAGAGCGGCGTCACCATCTTTCAACCGCCGCAGATTATCGCCAGCCTGCCCGACCGAAACGTCTGGCTCATGTGGATTCGCGATTCGGAATCGAATCTGTTGGGAGTGATGGAAGAGCGCAAGAAATGAAGAGCGCAAGAAATGAACTCCCTAGCCCTTGTGCCAGGGAAGCAGAACTGTCGCTAAAAGCAAAAAGCATGTCCCGACCTCGGTCAACAATCCATACATGATCAGGCGTTTTGCTCGCTTGAAGCGCGCCAGCAGGCGGCTGCAGATGAGCCCGGCAACGACGATTGGCGAGGCGGAGACCCGGCCCAGGCAAAACCATCCCAACATGCCAAGAACTCCGGAACCGCTTTGACCGATCTCCGGCAGGGCCATTGCTCCTATCGAAATCGGCGCAGTGACAGAAATGATGAGAAGAGCTAACGAGTACCTGGTAAATGCCGCCTCAGAGTTCCGAATAAAAAGTGCGAGCAGAAGAGTCGGCACCAGAAACAGCCCGGCGATGAATACCTCCAGCATTAGGTCGCCAAACGCCCACATGCCGCCAGAGGCGTCAACGTCGTTTGCATGCATGACGTACTGCAAATGGCGCCAAAAAACGAGCGCCGCCGAGAGCAGGAGAACAGCAGCGTATCCGGCGGCGACAATGCCGAGTTGCACGCGACTTAAGCTCGCGGGCGCAGTTTCCGTCGGCAGCGAGGTGGCTCCCATGGCAAAGATTCTAGCCTTGGGCGATCCAGGCACCCAGCTGCAAGAAAGATGCTCCCGCTTCCAGTCGTGCTAATTAACTAAGCTGAAGGTTAATTGACCGTCAGCGTCAGTATGCTGCTGGTTCCTCCGCTCGAGCAGCCAACGTCGCCGCTGTTGCCGCTTGGAGTCATCACCTTCACGTTCACCGAACCCGGACCTGAAATAACGGCAGTGTTGAGGGTGACTTGCAGCTTTTGCGAGCTGAGGGCGGTCGCCGCCAGCGCTTTTCCATTTACCACGATTTCAGACGCGGGCACAAAATTGTTGCCTGTCACCGTGAGCGTGACACCCTGCTGCACGTCGGCAAAGCTCACCGAGCTGGGTGAAATTGAGCCGATCATGGGCGCCGGACGAACATTGCCGCAAAAAGGATTGAGAGCATTGCTGCAACCTGCAAAGGTAAAAAGCACGAAGGCGATCACTGACACAAGAGAGACACGGGACGGCATGGGAGTACTCCTTCCTGGGAATCAGCAGCAAACCACTTGTCAGGCAGAACCCTGGGCGGACAAATTAGTTTCGGCGCAGCATGAGCTTTTTTTGCCCAGGAATGTCAGCGCGGGACAAAGTGCGTGGACAGGAAAGCTGCTGGTGCCGATTCAGGCAAATACGATGCGTGGGCGAAATAGCGTCCCCGCAACGCGAGTCGAGATCGCGATTAGATCGCGTTGCCCATAAAAAACCTTGACCTCGCGCGCGCGGGAGAGCTCAGGTAAGTTTACCGGACGGCCATGACGGATGAGGGCCGCAACTTCTTCGGTTGCCGTCACCGCAGGGATCGCCGGCAGCAACGTGCGCGGATGAACGAGCAGATTGTTCAGCGCTTCCCCGCCCTGGACGGCATCTTCGAGTTGCTCCAGAGTGTGCGCGTCTTTAAGTTCAAACTCCGCAACTTTGGTGCGCCGCAATGATGCAAGGTGTGCGCCACAACCGGCAAGCTGCCCCATTTCGTGCGCCACTGAACGTATGTATGTGCCTGAGGCGACCAAGGCTTTGAAGTGCGCGCACTCGCCTTCCCAACCAAGAATTTCAAATTCTTTGATCTCGACCTTCGCGGGTTCGAGTTTCACTTCCTTCTTCTTCCGGGCAAGCTTGTAGGCTGGAACACCGTGGATTTTCTTGGCCGAAAAAGGCGGCGGCACCTGCTCAATTTCACCGACGAACTGTTTTGACAGCTCCCGGACTTGAGCGAGAGTAAGTCTCGCTTCAACTTTGGCTCCTGCGGGTTCGCCTTCGGCGTCGTACGTATCAGTCGCGAAGCCAAAGCGGATCACACCCTCGTAACCCTTTTCTGAGGACAGATAAAATTGCGCCAACCTCGTCATGTTTCCAAGGACCAGCGGCAAGACCCCAGTGGCGAGTGGATCAAGAGTGCCCAAGTGCCCAATTGAGCGCTCTTTCAGAATGCGGCGGACCCGCGCCACCACATCGTGAGAGGTGAACCCCGGCGGTTTGTCGATGACGATGACGCCATTCATGAAAATTGAGTCATTGAATCATTGAATCATTCAATCATTGTAAAATCACACAACCACCGCCCGAGTGAGCTCGCGCTTTATTGATTCATTGATTCAATGATTGAATGATTCAATCGTATGTTTCCCATTCGCGACGACCAACCTCGATACAGCGCTCCCGTAATTAATTACTTCATTATTGCGCTGAACGTGCTGGTGTATATCTTCTTTGAAGTCCCCGTGCAACTACAGGGGCAACGCGCTTTCGACGTTCTGGTGCTTCATTTCGGTCTGATTCCACAACATTTCACGCGAGCACTGACAGGCACGTCGCACTATACGATCCCTGGAACTCTGCTGACGATTTTCACTTCGATGTTTTTACATGGCGATCTGCTGCACATATTAGGGAATCTCTGGTTTTTGTGGATATTCGGCGACAACATCGAAGATTATTTGGGGCATTTTCCATATCTTATTTTTTATTTGTTGTGCGGGATCGCGGCCGCACTGACGGATATCGCCATTGATCCCTCGTCGCAACTTCCGACGATCGGGGCCAGTGGGGCGATTGCCGGCGTCATGGGAGCATACATCTTGCTGTATCCAAGGGCGAAGGTGTTGACGCTGGTCGTGCTGATCGTATTCTTCACATTCTGGTGGATTCCTGCGTGGATTTTTCTTGGTTACTGGTTCCTGATCCAGTTCTTTGCCACGAGCGTAATGGCATCCAGAACATATCATCAGACGGGGGGAATCGCCTTCGCGGCGCATGTGGGCGGATTTGTCGTCGGTCTGATTCTGATAAAGGTCTTCCCCCAGCGCACCACGAGTTACAGATACGGAAGCTGGTAAGCCGTGGCTCGTTGTTGGTGATTCGTGGCTTGTATTGCGCCGTGGTCTCGGCCTCCGCAGATAGTCGCCGACCTGCATCGAGTCAAGAGACGCGAATCACGAGCCACGGACTGCAGTTCTCCACGAATCACGAACCGTTGGCCACTCTATAATTAAAGAGTGAGCTCATTTGCGAAACAACTTGCTTCTGCCGATTTTCCTACTCGCTGGGGGCATTTTCGAATTTACGGTTTTCGGCGCAATACTCCGGACGGAAAACCGGAAGAAGCGGTCGCCTTGATCATGGGTGATGTGCATTCATCTCCGCCTCTGGTCCGGATCCACTCCCAATGTTTGACAGGAGACGTTTTCGGTTCCTTACGCTGCGATTGCAGACAGCAACTGGAGATGGCGCTTACGATGATCGCGGGCGAGGGCGCCGGCATCCTGATCTATGAACAGCAGGAAGGGCGCGGCATTGGGCTGATGCCGAAACTGCAGGCTTATGCACTTCAGGATTCAGGCCTTGACACGGTGGAAGCAAATGAAAAGCTGGGTTTCAAAGCGGACCACCGCGAGTTTGCTCTACCGGCGGAGATTTTGCTGGCCCTGGGAATCGACAAGGTCAGATTGCTTTCGAACAATCCGGAAAAGGTCGCTGCGCTCGAAGCAGCCGGAGTCGAAGTCACAGAACGAGTGCCCTGCGAAGTCGCCCCCAGCGCGCATGCGGCAGACTACCTGCGCACAAAGAAAGAAAAACTGGGGCACCTTCTCACGAAACAAAACTCTTAATTCGCTAAGCCACGCTGCCTGCTCGGGTGCTGCCCGGCACTCTACAATCAAGTTTGATTGATTTAACCTTTTTTCGTGGACAACAAATCCATCGCAGGAATTCTGTACGAAACCGCTGATCTGCTCGAAGTGGATGGGCAGGATTCATTTCGCATTCGTTCCTACCGCAACGCCGCGGAAGCCATTGAAGCTCTGCCGCAGCAAATTTCTGAACTGATCTCCGATCCAAAGCAGGTACTGGCAATTCCTGGGATCGGCAAAGGAATGTTGAACAACTTGAACGAGATGTTCAAGGAGGGCAGGCTGTCGCTTCACTCCGAGTTGCTAAAGAAATATCGCCCTTCGATGCTGGAATTGCTGCGAGTCCAGGGACTGGGGCCAAAGACCGTTGCATTGATCTGGAGCGCGTATCAGGTGTGCGATCTCGAAGGTGTCGAAAAACTGGCACAGGAAGGGAAATTGCGTGAACTGCCCCGCATGGGCGAAAAGCACGAGCAGAAGATACTGAAGGCAATTCAGGATTACAGGCGCATTGCAGGAAGATTTTTGCTGAATATCGCCGAAGAGCAGGCGCAGAAAATAGCAGAACATTTGAAAGATTATCCTGGGGTCGAAAAGGCAATCCCGGCAGGATCTCTTCGTCGCGGACGGGAGACAGTTGGCGATCTCGACGTGCTGGTCACCGGGCCTGCGTGCTGCAACGATGAAGAGCGTGAAAAGTTGATCGAGCACATCATCAAATTGCCAGGACTGATGGAGATCATTGCCCGCGGCGAGAACAAGGTCAGCTTTCGCCAGCGCGGTGGGATGCAGGTAGATGTACGCTTTTTGCCGCCGGAATCCTTCGGAGCTGCCATGCAGTATTTCACTGGATCCAAGGGCCACAACGTTGCTCTTCGGCAACGCGCGCTCAAGATGGGCTATACCCTCAGCGAATACAGCCTGGCACGACTCGAAAACAAGGAAATTGTTGCGGCAAAAACTGAAGATGAAATCTACTCCGCGTTGAAACTCGACTACATTCCTCCCGAGATGCGCGAGAACTGCGGCGAGATCGATCTTGCAGAGAAGCATTCCCTTTCCCAGCTCATCTCGGAAAGTGATCTTCAGGGAGATGTGCACATGCACACGATCGAGACCGACGGGCGGAACACGATCGAGGAAATGGCCCAAGCTGCTCGAGAACGCGGATATAAATACATGGCGATCACCGATCATTCGAAAAACCTCGCATTCGCGAATGGCCTCGACGATGCGCGCGCCGTAGAACACATAAAAAGAATTCGCGCTGCTTCCGAAAAGGTAGAAGGCACGCGGATTTTTGCCGGCATCGAAGTCGACATACTTGAGGACGGCAATCTTGATTTGTCAGATTCGGTTTTGGAGCAGATGGACCTGGTGATTGCGAGCGTTCATTCTCATTTTAATCAACCGGCAGAGGAGATGACATCGCGTCTGCTAAAGGCGATTGAAAATCCAAATGTCTCAATCATCGGCCATCCCACGGGCCGCATTCTTCTGCGCCGCGATGCTTATCCTTTCGACATGGACGCAGTTCTTGAGGCTGCGGCAAGGAACAAGGTGGCGATGGAACTCAACGCCTATCCCGACCGCTTGGACCTTTGCGATCGGCATTTGCGGATGGCCAGGCAGCGCGGGGTGAAGATTGTTATCAATACCGATTCGCACCACACCTCGCACTTGGAAAAAATCAGGTTTGGAGTGCTTCAGGCACGCCGTGCATGGCTGACTCCGGCAGACGTGCTGAACACTCTGCCGACGGAACAGTTTGCAAGGGCAATGAAACATTCCTGGCCGGTCTGACTTGCCACCGCGAGTACAATCTGTGCTGTAGGAGGGCATCATGTCGAGCCCGTCTTCACCCACTCCAGTTCCCCCGCCTCCTTCTTCACCGCCTGAACCGCCGATCACTTCGGGTCCGAAAAATGAATTCGACATTGGCGAGGAATACGGCACGGCAAAAAAGAACCTGCCACCCGCCGGAATTGTGGCTATCTGCATGGCAGCCGTGGTGGTAATCGTGGCGGCATACGCGCTGACACACCGGGCACACGCACTTTCCTCAGGATCGATTGCCGACGTGGTTGCGGTCCCCGTTGCAGATCAAAATATGGTGATGGTGGCGATCAATATTTCCCTGCAGAACAAGTCAGACAAGCCGTCGTGGATACACACCATTCAAGCGGCAGTTGACACAGGTGGCAATAAGCTGAGCGATGATGCTGCGCCCGCGGTCGATGTGATCCGGTATTTTCAGGCCTTTCCGGACCTGAAGCAGCACGCGCTCAATCTTCTGACTACGGAAACCAGATTGAATCCGGCAGAAAAACTTTCTGGAACGATTGTCGTCAGCTTTCCGGTCACCGCGGATGCTTTTGCAGCGCGAAAGTCTCTTACCGTGACAATCACGCCTTACGATGAAGTCCCCGTCGTCTTGACGAAGTAGCTAGTCCTTCTTGATGAATCGGCGGCGTACCAGATGACTCTGCGCGGTTGGATTGAGATCATCGTACTTAAGACAACTGATTGAGCCGTCCACTTCCAGTACAGCTAGCGCGAGGTCATGATACGTATTGATCCCGTGCTCACGCATTGCCCGTTGCAGTTGATCCATGCTGACATGCTCCTTCGCCATGTGTGGTTCGATTACCTTGCCATCATGGACCAGGAGGCTCGGCTGTCCCTCTACAAAGCGTCGGAAGCGCCGGTTTCCTCCGGCGACTTCGGCCACCAGATAGTTCATGAGGAGCAGAGTGGCGGCAGCGGCGACGCCGCCGAAGATTGATGTGTCGGGCCCCGTCATGGCATTCTGGACCGAATTCGAAATCAGGAGTAGCAGCACCAAGTCAAACGGTGTCATCTGCCCTACTTCTCGCTTGCCGCTGAGGCGCACGCCGATCAGAACAACCACATAAATAATGAACGTGCGCAGGATGATTTCAAGAATTACGTGTGTGCCAGGAAACATGATTGAACCTCAGGGAATGACATTGTTCTCAATGGCTGAAGATGTGTCAAACGACAGGGTGAAGGCGAGAGTGTCGCCTAAAGCTTCGCATTCCTCAGCCGCAGCGAGTTCGCAATTACGGAGACCGAGCTCAGGCTCATGGCCGCTGCTGCAAAGATGGGGCTCAACAGAAGTCCAAAAACAGGGTAAAGAATTCCAGCCGCAATTGGCACGCCGATCGAGTTGTAGATGAAAGCGAAAAACAAGTTTTGGCGAATGTTCCTCATTGTTGCGTGGCTCAGTTTTCGGGCGCGAACGATTCCGGCAAGGTCGCCTTTCAGCAGGGTAATTCCGGCGCTTTCAATGGCAACGTCTGTGCCAGTCCCCATCGCGATACCAACGTCAGCCTGTGCAAGGGCCGGGGCATCGTTGATACCGTCACCTGCCATGGCTACGACTCGCCCCTGATTTTGGAGATCTGCAACAATTGCCGATTTGTCTTGAGGCAAAATCTCTGCACGGAATTGTTCGATTCCGATTTGCTGCGCCACTTTCTCCGCAACTGCTTTGTTGTCACCGGTCAGCATTAACAGCCGCAGGCCTTGTTGTTTCAAATCGCGAACTGCTCCCTGGGCTGACGGTTTCACGGGATCGGCTATTGCGATCGAGCCAGCGTACCCGCCATCAATAGCGACGTATACGAGCGAGCCCGCCTCACCGCCAGCAACCGGGGAA
This sequence comes from Terriglobales bacterium, assembly GCA_035651555.1. Taxonomy (GTDB): domain Bacteria; phylum Acidobacteriota; class Terriglobia; order Terriglobales; family Acidobacteriaceae; genus Gp1-AA145. Next base: position 491,109 of record DASRFL010000032.1, on the reverse strand, counting down.
TCACTTTGGCGAATTCCCTGCCCTCGCAGCAGCGCCAACGTACCGACAACCACACGCCTGCCATCAGCACGTCCAGCGATTCCTTTCCCGGGACGAGATTCGAAGTCTTCGACCGGAGAAAGTTCGAGGCCACGCGCTTGCGCTGCAGACACAATTGCCTTGCCGAGCGGGTGTTCACTTCCCTGCTCCAGGCTGGCCGCGAGTTTGAGCACGTCCAATTCGTTGAATGAGCTAGCGAAGGTGATTGCTTTTATCTGCGGCTTCCCTTCCGTAATCGTCCCGGTCTTGTCAATGACAAGGGTATCGACTTCTTCCAGCGTCTCAAGCGCCTCAGCATTTTTGATCAGCACTCCCGCGTGTGCACCCCGCCCGGTTCCGACCATGATTGCCATGGGTGTTGCCAGCCCTAAAGCGCAGGGGCAGGCGATGATCAGGACTGCAACCGCATTCACGATGGCGTGTGCAAGTCGGGGTTCTGGACCAAGGAGGGCCCAACAGATAAATGTAATGATCGCGACTGCGATTACCGCAGGCACGAAATATCGGGAAACTCTGTCGGCAAGGCGCTGTATCGGTGCACGGCTACGTTGCGCCTGGCTGACCATGCGGACGATCTGCGCGAGCACAGTTTCGCTGCCTACACGCTCGGCCTGCATGATGAATGAGCCGGAGTCGTTTACCGTCGCCCCAATCACGGCATCGCCGGCCGTTTTCTCTACCGGAATCGACTCTCCGGTGATCATCGACTCGTCCACCGCGCTACGACCGTCGAGAATGATGCCATCCACGGGGATTTTCTCACCGGGGCGAATACGCAACTGATCGCCGCGGTGCACCAGATCGATTGGAATGTCTTCTTCGGTGCCGTTCCGCAAAACACGGGCCGTGCGCGGAGCGAGATTCAGCAATGACCGGATAGCTGCTCCGGTGTGGCTGCGAGCCCGCAATTCAAGGACCTGCCCGAGCAAGACCAACGTGACGATTGCCGCAGCAGCCTCAAAATACACCGCCGGTTGACCGCTCATTTCTTTAAAAGAGGCAGGAAAGATGTTGGGCGCGACGGTCGCGACCAGGCTGTACACATATGCGACCCCTGTCCCAATCGCGATCAACGTGAACATGTTGGTAGAGCGATTGACAATGGAAGCCCAGCCGCGTTGAAAAAACGGCCATCCACCCCAAAGGACCACGGGGGTTGCCAAAAGCAATTCGATCCAGGAAACCCGAGCGCTCATCAATACTCGTTCCAGCGGGCCGCTTGGCAACATGCCCACCACGGCAATGGTGAGAAGCGGCGCCGTAAGTATGAGGCTGCCCCAGAACCGGTACGCCATGTCGCGCAGTTCGTGATCGTCCGCCTGTGCGGTTGCGGCTCGAGGCTCAAGAGCCATGCCGCAGATGGGACACGAACCCGGCGCATCGCGAACGATTTCCGGATGCATCGGGCAGGTGTATTCCGTTTTCGTTAGCACCTCGGGAAATTCTGGTTCAAGGGCCATGCCGCAAGAGGGACACGGCCCCGGCTTGCTGGTACGCACCCCCGTGCACATTGGACAGACGTAAGCCGCGGAGCCCTTCGTTTCCGAGTGCGGCTCCTCAGATCTGATCGGCGCAGGGCCGAGGCTAACGAGAGTTGACACCTGCTTGGGCTTCAAATGCGCGTCCGGATTCGCCTGAAATTTCTGGGCGCATCCCGGACAGCAGAAGTAATAGGTGGTGCCGCCATGCTCGACTTGCGCACCGGTCTTCGCAGGATCAACACTCATTCCACATACGGGATCCTTAGCGAGCATGGGAGGCGTGGTCATAGCAAGTGAATGTTAAATCTCGAATCCTTAGATTCAGCAAAAGCTATTGATTCGCGAGGGGCCTGATTGGATTCGGGAGCGCCTGCAAGAGCCATGGCATGGTGTATCGTGGAAGCGGAGGAACTTAGGCGAATGACACAAATGGAAGTGGCCTACCGCTACTCTGTGACACCGAACGAAGCTGCCATGCGCGCAATCGACAACATGCGCGAAGTTTATGGAATTCGGCGCATAAGCTTCAACGAAAAGCAGCAGATCATGCGGGTGGAGTACGATGCCTCGCGATTTAAGGAGCCAGTGGTGGCGAATCTTCTGAGGCGAGCGGGAGTAGATATTCTTGAGCGGCTCACTCTGGCCTAGTGGGGGAGGGCCTTTGAGGGAAAATGCAAGGGGCGCCCAAGAAAACCTCTGGCCGAAGTTATTCTCTAGTGCGCCCCGTTGCGCGCCACTTCGTCTGCTAGGGAGAGTAGCATCCGTTGGGCCATTCGCAAGTGGTTGAAAATATTGTCGGCTGGCACGAAGGGTGCGGGTAGGAATTGCCTGTGGATCGGAAAGAATTACTGAGCTGAATGGACGTCAGCTTACAGCTAAGTAGCAGGAACTATTACTTTTGTGCCACACACGCTGCACGCCGCGCCCTGGGCGGTTCAAGCAGCAACATTCGTTCCTGCGGTGCCGATCCGGTTCCACTAGCCATCCTTGAACTTGATGAGAAATAGCTAATCTCGGCGGGATATTGGGAATTCGTTCAATTTTGGAAAGTGCACCAAAGCGGGTGCACAGAATGCTTCTCATGCAACGGATTGTTGCCGGTCAGACTCCAACTGCCCGAAGGGCGGGTTGACATGAAAATGACAAAAAAACTTTTTGCGGTTTTGGCCTTGTTGGGCGCATTTGCGTTGCCTGCGCTTGCGCAGTGGCGGCTCTCGCCTGACGATCAGCAACGCTTCGACAGCTACTACTCACGATGGCAGGAGTATCGGCAACGCAGCGATTTTGAACAAACTCAGAGTATGCAGAGGCGAATGCTTGACGTTTACGCGCACTACGGAATACCACCGCAAACCCCATTTTGGCGGGTGGCATCGAGGGCCCGCGGCGAGCATGACCGCTGGATGCGGCGTCTACCGCCGAACGACCAAGCGCGCTTCGACAGTTATTTTTCACGTTGGCAACAATATAGGCAGGCACGTGATCGCGACCAGGTTGCCAGCATGGAAAGGCGCATGCAGGATATTTACTCGCAATACCGTATCCCACCTAACACTCCATACTGGTGGGTAGCCTCCAATGCGGGTCCGAACGACCACTGATTTTTACCCGAAGGATATTTAGGCTCGGCCGGTGGACCTTTGCGAGTGGGCGCATATCGGTAATCGGAAGAACGTGCTATTTCGCACCGGGCATGTTGATGCCATCATGTTTGCGAAATGCGAACTCTGTGGGTGGTAACTCTGCTGTGTACGGCACTATCTTTCTTGTGGCTCTGCAACGTCCTGTATCAAGATCGTGCCGCGCATAAGTTTGACGGGCAGGGGTCAGCCTGCGTTGAATGCCTGGCAGCCCATCCTGAAAACATTGCCAGTTGCACCTCGTGCTATCTACCTGGACCAAACTACATAAAACCGGCGTCTTTCCTACTTTCGGGGATCTTCCTTTGCGGCATGTTTTTCTGGGTCGAGCGAACCAAGTTTCGCGCGTGACCGCGTTTGGCTGCTTCAACTTCCGCTGAACGTGAACCTCAAAACGAAGGACAAAAAAGGAACCGCTCTTGAGGATATTTCGTGGGGTCCGGTCAAGAGCGGCTTTGTGGTACGTGCGCTTAACGAAATACTACTGTCATAGGCACTTGGGAAATGTGAAGAATTGTTAAGTCTTGTTGTTTTTTCGTCTAGGCCAAAAAGCCAAAATTTCATGAATTTTGACGCCGAATATTCAACTCTGGTGTTACAATTCGGACACTCTTTACACATCCAGCCGCCGCGCTCGGCGACGGTCTCTTGTGCGAAGTAATTGTCGTACGCAGGAGGCCAAATCGATGGCAAGTCAACCCAAGCTGACCCCTCTCCCCGTCAACCAGCAACCCCATGACTCCCCATATTGCAGCGATCCCGAATGCAAGCACTGCGAGGAACTGCGAGCCGTGCAAGAGTCGATTCGTCTGCTTGAATCTGCCGCTACAGAAACAGACCATAGCGTTTTTTAAGTTGGGGGCAGAAAAGGGGAAGACAGGTTGTTTCTTTGGGGGAGGCCAACCTGTTTTCCCCTGCCCTCTCGACGCAAACCGAAAGGTCCCTTGCGTTGATCCCAAACATTGCCGTTTTCCGAAGAGTGTTTTCTGGGACGCCAAAGAGGGAGGGCACTCTGGTTTTTCCAAGCAGCGCGAGACCGCAACGAGAAACGCGAATCGCCAAAATGTTAGATCTCTCTTCGATGGAAGCCGCAACGGGGATGCTTGGGTCAGCACGGGTTGCGGCTTCCACTCGTGCTCGGAACAGTAACCGAAGTCTATACCCTGGCGTGCGACGTGATTAATCCGACTGCCAAAAGATAGGATCGCCCGACCAAAAGATAGCCCGCCCGAGAGCGCCCTAAATAAGGAAAATGAGTTTGAGGCGGTTCGTGGATACTAAGTTGATCTTCTATCGCAGCGTGGAATGGCTTTTCCTGATCTGCCTTCCGATTGCTGTGGCGTTTGTAATCCTTCCGGCCCAGAATCTGCTCAGGAAGCGAGTGCGGTGGGGCGCCATCGGATTTATCGGACTCGGGTGCCTGCTTGTTGGATGGGTTGCTTCTCTCTCCGATCGGAACACGCTGTTGATGCTGGTAATGTGCGGAGGACTGGTTGCCCTGGGCACGAGCTCATTCCGGCTGGCCCAATCTTTCTTCCATTTGCGCCATTGATGGACCTGCCGAAACTATATCCTCAGGGTTTCTCTCGGTCTGGAAGTTCAACCCCTGCTGACACCCTTTCGCTAAAAAAAGCCAAACGATGAGGTACCGCCGCGAAGCTGCGGTGAGAGCATTACCTTTGGCCGTCAGTGGGTCGCCTGACAATCTTTCATACTGAAGGTGAGAGAATGGCGCGCCCTGAGAGATTCGAACTCCCGACCTTCTGGTTCGTAGCCAGACGCTCTATCCAACTGAGCTAAGGGCGCGGGCAGGTTGGTGTCACAATTATAACCGAGCTCGTACACAGTGTCGGGAGGAGCATGCAATGAGCTTCCGAAGGCGTCAGCTACTTCAAATCCCGTTGTATGCTTTTGGGGCCAGAGTCATTCTGGGGCAGCAGAATGAATTCGCTATGACCGAACAGAACCGCGCTCAGTCCGGCGCGGAAGCAACGAGTCCTGCGAGATCTGAGAACGCGCACACAGAACATTCGAAAGGAACGGAAATGGAAAAAGTAGCCGGAATTGGAGGATTGTTCTTCCGGGCACACGATCCGAAAGCGCTGGGCAAATGGTACGAGCAACACCTGGGGATTGCCCTCACACTAACCAGCGAGGGCGGAACGGTCTGGCAGCAAGAGGCCGGACCGACCTCGTTCACTCCTTTTCCCGAGACGACCAAGTATTTCGGCGATCCGAATAAGGCTTGGATGGTGAACTTTCGCGTGCATGACATGGCGAAGATGGTCGCCCAGCTACGCGCGGCTGGAATTGAGGTCAAAGACCCGGAAACTTATCCGGGCGTTGGAAGCTTCACGCGGCTGCATGATCCGGAGGGAAATCCAATTGAATTGTGGCAGCCGGAGAAATGAAGAGCGGCTCTTGGCTCTTGGCTCTAGGCTCGCGGACCGGCAGCTTCTTGGCTAGACCTCTTTTTCTGTCATTCCGAACCGCTTCAGCGGGGAGAAATCTGCTGTTCCCAACCAAAGGCAAATCCTCGCGGCTAAAGCCACTTTGAACAACATCAAATGCTGGTTCGGCTATGCGCCAAGGTTCTGCAGCAACTCTTCCACTGAAAACCTACGCGCCGAATGGATTGCGACCCCAAACAGCCGACGCGGGTCGGTCTCATGGTCTAACGAGTACTCCGATCCATGCATGAGCTTACCGGCGAATTGGCGGAGTTCGGGATCGAGGGCCTTGCGCGTGTCTTCACCAGTAGGCGCCAGCAGCCGGTCATTGATAAAAATCTCAACCTCATGACCATTAAAGCAGAGCTTCCCATTTAGCCGCTTATCTTCTTGCAAATACTTGGTGGCAGCAAAGGCCGCTGTTGCGGCTTGGGCGAGTTTTTGTTGGTTGGTTCCTGGGATCTGAGCTTTGCGGTTATAACGTAGCCCGAGCCGACCATTCGTGTTGTCAATGGAATAGTCGGCTTCGTGCCCGATGAGGACGATGCCGGGCCCGTGGTGAACGTGGCGGTAATCGGCGACGTCGATAAGAAGCTCGGGCAGCTCTTGATTAGTAAAGATCCGATTTTGAATCCATCCGTGAAAGATGGGGATCACCGGGTCGAGGTCGGCTCCGCCTTCAAGTAGCACTTTAACGTTGATGTGCTGCAGGTCTGGCGTATGAGCTGTCGCGCGTTCTTCTTCGAGTATGGATCGCATGATGCTTTCTTCGCATTCGTGGCGCCTGCGAGCTAAAGCTCGCGTGTAATAAACACATTCGCCCTTACGCGGCTCTAAAGGGCCGCTCTTCCACTATCCGAATCGCCGCGTCACACCGTGGCCGCGACGGCCGTTCCCAGCTTGTTGTAGCAACTGTGGGCGGCGTCGATGAAGAGTTGGGCTTCGTCGATCAAGTAGCGGCTTGACTCTTCGCTCGAACCGAGGTGCGTGCGCTCGTAGGCCGAGAACAGGTAATTCGCAAACTTGCCCCCGGCGAACGGATCCCAGAACAGTTGCGTGTCGTAAAAGCGCTTGCGAAATTCGGAGACGACCTGCCCGGGATCGTTGCCGATGTCAGGGAACTCTTGCAGCACGAGCGCCCGCGCCGCGGTGAGCATGGCGCTGTAGGCTTTGCGTCCGGCCAGCTCGGCCTCGCCTTTTTCGAGGGCCAGCTGCGCTTCGAACAATTCCCTTTCGGCGGCGGCGAGTCCGAATTCGACTGGCGACACGACTTCGCCCGCGCACTCGCCGGTGCCCATGTCGTTGAGCGTGTACTCGCGCGGGTCTCCCCAGTCGCTGAAGTACGAACGGTCCCCTTGCGGGGGACGGGTAAGGTCGTCAAGCATTGTCTTCAGAGCGGCTTTCCCGGTGCGCTTAACAAAATCCTTGAAGGTTTCGCCGGGCTCGCGGTCGGCGACGTAACGGTCGGTCAGCCGCGTAACCACGTGCGGAATGTTCTTCGAAGGCACGGCGACGACCGGCAGGCCGTAGGCTCCGGCATTGTTCTCCCACTGGCCACCCAGGACGACCTGGAAGTGCGGCACGGCGTATCCAGCGATCTTGCGGCTGACGCCATAGAAGCCGAGGTCGGCCACGTGGTGCTGGCCGCAACTGTTGAAGCATCCGCTGATCTTGATGTGCAGGTTCTGCACGGCTTCGTCGGACTGAAAACTCTTTTCGCTGACGCGCTTGCGGAGCTCGGCGGCAAGACCACGTGACGAGGAGATGCCGAGCTTGCAGGTATCGGTGCCGGGGCAAGAAACGATATCGACCAATGCCCCCGCTCCGCGTTCGCCGAGACCGACGGCGTTGAGGGACTTGAAAAGCTCCGGCAGGTCGCGCTTGCTGACCCAGCGGATGACGAAATTCTGCTCGACCGTGGTGCGAATGGTTTCACGGGTGTAACGGCGGACGATGTCGCTTAGAGACCGGAGCTGGTTCGCGGTTATGTCACCCAGGGGGAGGGCCACCGTAACCGTGACGTATCCGGGCTGGCGCTGCGGCCGCGTGTTGTGCTTCAGGAACTTCTTGAACTTTTCGGATGAGCCGTTGAGGTCGGCGATCGAGACGAGGTCCGGTACTTCGGCGCCTTCCTTTAGCGGCGATTCGCGGAATTCGGCTTTGGCCTGGTCGATGTATTCGGTCCAGCGAGGATCGAATGGTAGAATCTTCCTCTCTTCTAAGACCAGGTTGCGGAACTTCTCGATGCCGAAATCCTGAATGAGAAATTTGAGCCGGGCGCGGCTGCGATTTTTCTTTTCTCCATAACGGGCGAATACACGAGCAATGGCCTGCGCAAGAGGCAGAAGCTCCTCGGGTGGAACGAAAGAATCGAACAGCTTTGCTTGATATGGAACGGCACCGAGGCCTCCGCCAACAACCATTTCGAAACCGATCTCTTCCCTTCCGTTCGCGTCAACGCGCTTTTTTGCGATGAGTCCGAGATCGTGCAGGCTGGTAAGGCCGCAGGCGTGCTGCGCGCATCCGCTGAAGGCGGGTTTGAATTTTCGGCCAAAATTTTGCGTATCAGGATGGCCAAGCAGAAATTTTGTCAGCGCGCGCGAATAGGGAGTGACGTCGAAGCTTTCATCGGCGCAAACTCCGGCGTACGGGCAAGCAGTGACGTTGCGTACAGAGTTGCCGCAGGCCTCACGCGTGGTAATGTTCGCGGCGGCGAGGCGGCGCATGACGCTGGGGGTGTTCTCGATGTGAACGTAGTGGAGCTGGAAATCCTGGCGGGTGGTGACGTGAGCAATTCCGTCGGAGTATTCTTCGGCGAGCTGGGCGATGGTTTCAAGCTGATCGGCGTTCAGGCCACCGGCGGGTATCTTGATGCGCTGCATGCCGGGCGCGTCCCACATGGTATTCGGGCCCTTGGTCAGGTCGCCGGAGGGAAATTCGAGCTTCTGGACCTTGGTTCCGTCGCTGCGCTGGCCGTTATCGTAACGCTGGCCGTAGGTTCCGCGGCGAAGGCGGGTTTCGGCGAAGAGCTTCTCGTCGAGCTTGCCATTTTTGCGCAGAATGATTTCGGTCTCAAAATTGTCGACCTCACGCGCAAGTTGCTCGGGCATCTTGCCGTCGAGGCGGTCTTTCCAAAGCGGGTTCGAAGCTTTCATAGTTCTCAGCCTTGAGCGGTGAGCAACGAGCTGTGAGCGAACTCTGCTTGCTCGTCGCTCGTAGCTCATTGCTCACGGCTGGTCTTAAAACACAAAACCCACCGGCCAGCATCTTCTGGCGGTGGGTGTGAGCTTATAAGTTATTAGTTCGTTAGCTCGGTTTCACCCCATCCCCAGAAAAGACACGACAAGCGCAACAACAACACATTGCCATCTGGGTGTGGGTATTAAGCATTCGGTAATAGTATCTGATGCCGCAGGGTGGGTCGGCAATTCAAAAAATCGATACGGCAGTTCGAGGAACCTGATGACCCATAAACCTAGACTCTCCTACATCTTATAGCGGCCGAGGTCTTCGTCGTTCAGCCCTTCCAGCCACTTGCGGAGCTCCTCGCTGCTGGTTTCGGAACTTGCGGCGGCCTTCTTTGAGGTTTTCAGGACTTCCTCTTCCACGAAGATCGGGCAATCGACGCGCAGTGCCAGAGCCAGTGCATCGGACGGGCGCGAATCGACGCTGATGATGTGGCCATCGCGCTCCATCCAGATTACGGCGTAAAAGGTATCCTCTTTTAATTCGGTGACGACGACCTTGTGAACATGCGCCTCGAGCCCGGTAAGGACGTTCTTAATAAGGTCGTGAGTCATGGGGCGCGGCGTGCTGACCTTTTCGATCTCGAGAGCGATGGCATTCGCTTCGTAGACTCCGACCCAGATGGGCAGAACGGTGTCACTTCCGGAGTCTTTGAGGATCACGATGGGGGTGTTTGTAACCGGATCCATCAACAGCCCTCGAATTTTCATTTCCACTTCCATCGTTTGACCTCAGGCTTGGAGTTATTCCACGCCCCGCTTTGTGGCGTTCCTCTGTGGAACTCGTTTTCTATATCATCATCTCGTTCTTTATCATCATCTCGCCGACCAGGCTGTTCGGGAAGGCCGTAGTCACCCGGACCGGCACGTAGGTACCCGACTCGAGACCGTCAGGTTCCACGGCGGTAAAGTTCAGAGTCTTATTTTGCGACGTTCTGCCGATCCACTGACCCCGCGCTTCGTTCTTCCCTTCAACCATTACTTCGAGTGTCTCGCCGACGTGCTTCCGATTCCGGCGCTGCTGTATTCCACGCTGCTTTTCGAGCAGTACAGCCAAGCGCCGCGACTTCTCCTGGTCCGGAATCGCATCATGCATTGTGACCGCTGGCGTGTTCGGACGCGGAGAATATTTGAAGGCAAAGATCCCGTCATATTCAACTTCGTCAAGAAGCGATAGCGTCTGCTCGAAATCTTCTTCAGTCTCGCCAGGAAAACCAACAATCACATCTGTTGTGATGCTGATTTCGCGCCGCGCGGATTTCATCCACGATATCCGTTCCAGGTATTGCTCGCGGGTATAGAGACGCTGCATGGCGTCGAGCACGCGGGTTGATCCGCTCTGTACCGGCAGATGAATATGGTCGCAAAGCGCTGGAACAGAATCGATCGCCTCCACAATGTCTTTACCGAAGTCGCGCGGATGTGACGTGGTGAAGCGCACGCGACGAATACCTGGAACCTCGGCAACTGCTGCCAGTAATTCGGCAAAAGTCCTCTTCCCTGCCGGGTCGCGATAGGAATTTACGTTCTGTCCAAGCAGTTGAATTTCCGTGTAGCCAAGGGCAGCCATCTGCTGGGCTTCGGCGAGCACGGAACCCGATGTCCGGCTGCGCTCCTTCCCCCGCGTGAATGGAACCACGCAGTAGGAGCAAAACTTGTCACAACCTTCAATGATGGTGATGTATCCGCGATGCGAATTGGTGCGCGCGGTGAATTCGGTTTCGAAGCATTCGTCGGTTTCTCTATCGTCGAGTCCCGTTACCCGGCGGCCACCTGCTTCGATCTGGACCAACATCTGCGGGAGATTCCGATACGATGCTGATCCACACACCATCGAAACATGCGGCGCACGCTCAAAGATCTTTTCGCCTTCCTGTTGAGCAACGCAGCCGAGTACTCCGAACTTCTTGCCTTGCGCTTCAAGCTTCTTATAGTCGGCGAGGCGGTGAAAGACTTTCTGCTCGGCTTTATCGCGAATGGAGCAAGTGTTGTAGAGGACTAAGCCAGCTTCTGCCACGGTTGGAACCTGGCGGTATCCTTGTGAAATGAGCGTACCGACGACTTTTTCCGAGTCGTGGGCGTTCATCTGGCAGCCGAAGGTTTCGAGATAAAACGTCTTTTCCTGCGCGGCCATTTGACTCAAGTATAGCGCAGGCGTCTCGGTTCACCGCCTGCCCGACAAAGCCGCTACTGAACTATGGTTCCAGCTTAAAAATGCGATCCATCTGCAACCACTTCTCTCCCGGTTTCGCTTCGGGCAGCGCCTGCTGAAACCTCCACATGAGCTGTTCCCATTCCTGGACTTTCGGATTCTGCTTATCCGCCTTCGCTTTCTTCTCAAATGAAAAGCTTTCGTTGACTTCCATGATCATGAACATCCGCGTGCCGAGCAGATAGATTTCCATATCCAGGATGCCGGCGCTCCGAATGCTTTCCGTGATCTCAGGCCAGATTTTCTTGTGATAATTCCGGTACTCGGCAATTAGGCTCGGGTCTTTCTTCAAATCGAGCGTCAAGCAAAAGCGACGGTTCATGATTCCTGCGTCATTCCGGCCAGCGAAGGAGTTTTTTCGATGCGAGCATTACCAGGTTTGTAGCCATCTACCGCGAAGTAAAAAATGTAAACGTAGCAAACCAGGGGAACGACAAAGGCGGTTCGTATGCTTGTGGCATCGGAGATACGGCCCATGATTGCGGGGAGAACTGCGCCTCCCAGAATGGCCATGACCTGAAGAGACGAGCCGCGCTTGGTGAGCGAGCCGAGATTCTTAATGCTGAGGGCAAAAATCGTCGGAAACATGATGGAGTGGAAAAATCCGATCAATACTACTGCCCATACCGAAGCGGGGCCACTAGCTGAGAGAGCGACAATGATGGAGACTAAAGAGCCAGCTCCAAAGATCGAGAGAAGACGCGGTGCGGGAACGGTCTTCATCAGCGCCGATCCACCGAAGCGTCCGAGCATGAAGCCAATCCAGTGTCCCAGCAGGTAATACCAGGCGCTGCGGGCGGACAATCCGGGCAGGCTGTGCTGCGCAAAACGGATGACGAAGCTGCCCACTCCGACCTGCGCACCCACATAAAGAAATTGGGCGAGCACGCCCTTCACCAGATGCCCCTGCCGTAGCACCTCGCCCCAGGAAGCTTTTTCGTCTGCGCCGCTTCGGGCACTTTTCTCACTCACCTCCGGAAGATGCCTGGTGACGATCAGCACGGCGACAACGATAAAAATGCATGCGATCAGCGCGTAAGGAATTCGCACACTGCTGGCTTGCGCGGTGCGGTAGGTCTGTTCCTGCACAACTGAAAACGCAGCGCGCTGCTCTGGCGTAATCTCCCGGCCACTCAAAATGAACAAGCCCAGCAACATCGCGCATACTGCCCCCACCGCGTTGAATGACTGCGCCAGGTTCAATCGCCGTTCCGAGCTCTCACTGGGACCGAGAATGGTCACGTAGGGATTGGCCGCGACCTCAAGAAAGCTCTGTCCGCAAGCCATCACAAACAGCGCGACCAAGAAGAATTCATAAGCTCCGATCGTTGACGCAGGCACAAACAACAATGCCCCTCCCGCGCACAAAGCCAGGCCAGTAAGGATGCCGCGCTTGTAGCCGATCTTTTCCATCAGGCGGCCGGCCGGCAATGCCGCCAGGCAATAGCCGCTGAAGAATGCGACCTGAATAAATGACGACTGGAAATCGGTCAGCGCGAACGCGTTCTTGAACCGCGGGATCAAGATGTCGTTAAGATTGACGCCAAATGCCCAGAGGAAAAATAAGCTGGTAATCAGGATGAATGGAGCAACATATCGTCGTTCGGTAAGAGCCTGTTCGGTGATCGGCGCAGAGCTAGCCATGTTCTATGTAAGCGCGCGATCCAGGTGCACATAGCCGCCGTCGACAAAAATGTGCTGGCCACTGATGTGCCCGGCGCGCGCGGAAAGCAGAAATACTACCATCGCGGCAATTTCATCGGGTGTCGTCATTCTTTTTTCCAGAGGAATTTTGCCGAGAATGGTTTGCAATTTTTCCTGGGGATTGGGAAAGCTATCGAGCCATTGCCGGTATAGAGGCGTCATAACCTCCGCCGGAACAATCGCATTCACGCGAATTCCATATTCAAGCAGCTCTGCCGCCCACTCGCGGGTCAGCGCAAGAATCGCGCCTTTGGAAGATGCGTAGCCCGACGTTCCACCCTGGCCCGTGATCGCGGTCTTCGAGCTAATATTCACAATGCCGCCGCGAGATTTCTTGATATGCGGCAACGCATAGTGCGTCATGTTGTAGTAGTGAAGTAGATTGCGGCCAAGCGACTCCAAATATTGCTCTGGACTCCCATGCTCAAGACCAACCTTGTCGTTGATCCCAGCATTGTTGACCAGGGCATCGATGCGGTGATGCTTTTCGATCGCCTTCTGCACCGCCGCGTAGCAGCCTTCGGCTTGGGCAAGTTCAGCGATGATCAGTTGACTTCCCGCAATCTCTGCGTGAAGCCGGTTTCCTGCTTCCACATCGCGATCCACAATGACGGGAACCGCGCCCTCGGCCGCAAGAGTTCGCACGATGGCGGCGCCAATGCCTTTCGCGCCGCCGGTGACGAGTACAACCTTATCTTGGAGCTGAAGGTCCACGTTTCAGATTCAGCCGTGCAAATTCATGAAGCCGCCATCAATCAGATACTCGGCGCCAGTAATGAATGACGCCGCATCGCAGCATAAATAGAGCGCCAGTCCGGCAATCTCTTCTGGCTCTCCCATTCGGCCAACAGGCTGGGTCTGTGCCAGCTTGTCATACATTTCTTGTTCTCTGCCTGGATACGTTTTCTGCAAATAACCATCCACGAACGGTGTATGCACCCGAGCCGGCGAAATACAGTTGCAGCGAATTTTGTAAGGGAGGCAATCTCGTGCGACCGAATAGGTCATCGCAATCACAGCGCCTTTGCTCGTCGAGTATGCAAACCGGTTGTCCAATCCGGTCGAGCCCGCAACTGACGCCATATTAAGAATGACACCACCGCCGGTTTTCATTTGCGGAACTGCCGCATGAATGCAGTTGTAGTAACCCTTCACATTCACTCGCAGAACTCGATCGAACTCCGCCTCGCTCGTGCTTTCGACACTCCCGATATGCGAGATTCCAGCGTTGTTTACCAGAATATTCAGCGCGCCTTGTCGCGTAATCTCGCGAAAAGTGGAGAGCACCTGCGCCTGATCTGTGACGTCGCACTTGTGCGCAGACGCGGTGCCGCCGGCGCTCACGATTTCGCCGGCAACGGTTTTCGCGTCATTCTCATTCAAATCCAGAATCCAGACCCTGGCTCCGTTTTGCGCAAACTTGAGCGCGATGGCGCGCCCAATGCCGCTGCCGCCGCCGGTGATTGCGGCCGTCTTTCCGTCCAGTCGAAAGTCGCCGGCATCTCCTTTCTTTGCGTTCAAAGAGATACCCCGCGTTTCCAGGGAATGAAATCCTGCTGATTTTTTTGCTCGGCCTTGGTCAGAACCTCGCCGCTGGCGACCCGCACAACGAGATCCAAAACTCTTTCGCCCATCTCTTCGATCGTCGCTTCGCCGGAGACAATCGATCCCGTGTCAATGTCGATAATGTCCGGCATGCGTCGAGCGAGCGTCGTGTTTGTCGAGAGTTTGATCACCGGCGCCACCGGATTTCCCGTCGGCGTACCTAAGCCGGTGGTAAATAAAACGACGTTTGCGCCCGCTCCGACCTGCGCTGTAACACACTCGACATCATTTCCCGGAGTGCATTGCAGGTGCAGACCGGGCATTGTGGAATATTCCGGATAGTCGAGCACCGCCGCAACCGGAGCTGTGCCTCCCTTCTTGGCGGCTCCCGTAGACTTCATGGCGTCAGTAAGCAGGCCGTCGCGCATATTCCCGGGGGAAGGATTCATGTCAAAACCCGAGCCGACGGCTTTGGCACGATCAGAATAGCCGCGCATCAATCGCATAAATCGATCCGCCACTTCCTTTGAGACCGCTCGATCGATGAGTTCCTGCTCCACACCGCACAATTCCGGAAATTCGGAGAGGATTGTTCTCCCTCCAAGCGCGACCAGCAGATCAGAGGTGTGCCCGATCGCAGGATTGGCTGAGAGTCCGGAGAAACCGTCCGACCCGCCGCACTTCAATCCAACGCACAAATGCGAGAGATCAGCAGGGGTGCGCTGCGCCTTATCAGCTTCCACCAGCCCTTCAAACGTTCGGCGGATCGCGTCGGAAATCATGGTGAATTCCGAGCCGCTCTTCTGCTGCTCGAGAATTACTACCGGCTTGTCCAATTTTGGATTGCGAAGCTTGAGCTGCTCGCGAAGGATGCTGATTTGCGCGTGCTGGCAACCGAGGCTCAGCACAGTGGCTCCTGCAACATTCGGGTGATTGATGTATCCCGCAATCAGACCGCACAAATTGGTCGAATCTTCGCGCGTGCCGCCGCAGCCGCCTTCGTGCAACAGGAAGCGAATGCCATCCAGGTTTTTGAATAAGCGGCTCGAAGCAGACCGTTGTCCATTTTCTGCGACGCGGTGTCCCTTGATCTGATCGCTCTTCCCTTCCCGATATAGCTTCGCCAGCTCCGCAACCTGCTGCCGGTAATTTTGCTGGGTCCCAAACCCCAGTTCGTCTTCAAACGCCTGCTTCAAATTCAGGATGTTCCGGTTTTCGCAAAACACGAGCGGTACTACGATCCAGTAGTTGCGCGTGCCAACTTGGCCGTCAGATCGCTGGTAGCCCAGAAATTGACTTTTCTTCCAACGCGAGACATCCGGCGCCTTCCAGCGAAACTCGCCAGATTTCTCGTGATAGTCAAGCGCCTCGTGATGAATGTTGGCGAGAGTCAACGCTTCCCCGCGCCGAACAGGTTGCGTCGTCTTCCCTACCAGAACTCCGTACATGAGAACGTTCGAGCCCGCGGGCAGGTCTTGCGTTGAAAACTTGTGCTTTGCGGATACGTTTGTGGTTAATGAATAGGTCGAGCCGTTAAATTCGACGGCTTCGCCCTGCTTGAGATCGGTCAGCGCGATGAGAACGTTGTCCCGTGAATCGAGTTGCAAGACCTTTTGCATCGTTTGGCCCGATTGATTGTAAAACAGAGGAGACGTCGCCGTTAGCTCTTAGGCAGACCCAAAGCGTGATCATGTCCGGCGGAAATGATTGCTCTCGAGTTACAGATTCCAGAATCTCTCCGCGTTGCCGCCAAGTACCGCCTGCTGCATTTTCTCTGGAAATTGCTCCACATATTTCGACGCAAGACTCATCACTTCTGTGTACGAGCCCGCAACGGTACACACCGGCCAATCAGAACCGATCATCAGCCTCTCGGGGCCGAACGCGTCGAATGCCACGTCTAAATATGGCTGGATGTGTTCCGGCGTCCATGCTTTCCAATCCGCCTCCGTCACCAATCCTGAAAGCTTGCAGTAAACATTTTCGAATCTGGCCAGTGCGCGAATTCCAGACTCCCATGGCTGCAGTTCCCTGCTTTTGATCGGAGGCTTGGCCATATGGTCCAGAACAAAGCGCTGCATCGGAAATCTCCGCACGAACTCAGCCGCAACCGGCAAATGACGGGTATATATAAGGATGTCATAGGTCAGACCGAATTCTTCGAGCCCGCCGACGCCCCGCAGAAATTCTGGCTGTAGCAAAAAGCGGTCGTCGGGCTCCCCCTGCACGATGTGTCGGATTCCCAGTAGCTTCGGGTTTTGCGAAAGCTCCGCAAGTTGCCGGCTCACATCCGGTGATCGCAAATCTACCCACCCAATTACGCCGAGGATCGTTGGTTCTGTTGAGGCGAGTTCGAGAAGCCAGCGAGTTTCATCGATGGAGTGCTGTGCCTGTACCGCAATCGCGCCATCGAAGTTCGCACTCCGAAGTTCTGGCTTGAGGTCTTTGGGCAAAAAATCGCGCCGTAATGTGCACATCGAATCTTCGATCCACGGGTATCCTTCCTGGGTGTAACGCCAGAAGTGCTGATGAGCGTCAACGCGCATAATGGCCGTAAAAGCTTAGCAGATGCTCACCGGTGCTCGTCTTCTGACACCATGCGCGTGAGATTTTATGCGCGCACATGCATGAAACGCAGCACCTAAAGACAGTAGGAATGCAGAGTTTTGATAGAATCAATTGGCAGTTCACCACACATCCGGATCTTGACCTTGCCCATCCGGAGACCGAGTTCACTATCGGGCGCGTAGCTCAATTGGCAGAGCAACTGACTCTTAATCAGTAGGTTGAAGGTTCGATTCCTTCCGCGCTCACCAAAACTCATACCCGCGAAGGCACTTTGCCCACGCTTCATCATTTTCAGCGACTAGATGCTTTCGGCGTCGCCTGGAAGTCGTACACCGAGCGATATTTGGACTCGACCGGCATGTTCAAGGACGCGGTCATCGCCATTCTCGCAGTGATCGCCAAGCAGGAGAACGTTCGCAGATCGGAGCGCATCGTCGCCGGTTTGCAGCGGGCGCGGCGCAACGGCTCCCGATTGGGACGCCAACAGGTCTCCGAACGCGAAGGCCTAGCGTTACAAAACTGTGGCGCAGGTCGAAGGTGAGCCGAATAGTAGAATGAAAATCAATGGTTGACGCGCCAAGAATTCAAGAATTTTGGGGTCGTTGGCAACAAGAGCCGAACCGGCACCAGGATTTTGAGAGATTCCGTACCCGTATGCTTCAAGTTGCTGAGTCCATCTGGCAAGATTTTTTCCAGCATCATACAGACGCTCGTAAGCGTTACGCCCTCGTTTCAGGAACAAAGTTCACGAATCGTGGCGAGTTCATGTTCAGCGGTATCAACGACTCACTCAAACGTGCCAGCAACCCATTTGAAATTATCGAGGCGCTACAGGGAATGTTGTGGACGATGGAAACAGAAATACCACGCGCCCTCACAACCGCCTGTAATCGTTTGCGGGATGGCTTTTCTCTGAGTCCGACCGTGATGGTTCAAGTCGTTGAGCATAACGGCAATGTGTCTCTATATCCCACAGGCGCACGAATGCTCGACGAAGCCCTGGTGGAGAGTAATCTTTCCTGGCTCGCAAAGTATCCCAAGGTCGCGAAAGCGTACGAAGATGCACTTCGAGCTTATGTGACGCAGAAAGCAGACCAGTATCGCAACATGCTCGACAGTCTGAGGTTTGCAGTCGAACAACTGTTGCAGGGAATCTTGGGTAACGGAAAGACGCTCGAAAATCAGAAGGAGGAGTTCCTACGCTGGCTAAAGGCGCACGACGCGCACAACCAGATCGGTGGAATGTATCACACTCTGTTGTTCGGTTATTTCGCGAAGTATCAGAACGACGCGGTGAAACATCAGGAAGATCAGTACACGCCCGCAGAGGTTGAGTTCGTGCTTTACCTGACTGGAACTTTTCTAAGGTTTGTCCAACGTCTCATCGAACAAGAAGCCCCGACGAAGGCTTTGCCGCGACCTCGCTAGATTTTTAGGTTCAACATTGGGTTCAGCTGCGACTAAAGCCGCTGATTTAGTGCTCAAGACTTCTCGGGTGAACTGCTATAAACTTAATGGTTTAGCTACTTACAAGTTGTTCGTGTCTGTCAGTAGTTTGAAGATTCGATTCCTTCCGCGCTCACCACATTTGCTCCAAACCCGAAACATGTTATCGCGGGTTTTTATAACTCTCTCCCACACCGCCTTGCATTTCACCGGCACTCCTTAGGTGAGCATGAAACAACGCGCTTCTCGCCTATAATTTCCGCATGCGGCCAACGGGCGGTCGGCGCGTTCGAGATCGAATCAGCGATAAAAGAGCCAACATCTGCTCATTGACGTGCTCAGTGGCGAAATCCGGAGTTGCGCCAGCACTGTTTTTAGGGCTAGTTCTCGCGCCAATCATACAATTGCGCGCAGAAGACGTTGCTCCCCAGGCGCTCTACGACCGTGCCGGGAAGGCGCTTGACGCCGGAAATGATGAGCAAGCAATCAAGCTCTACACCGAATTGCTGCAAAAAGTTCCGGACTTGATCCAGGCGCGAACTAACCTCGGCGTGGCTTTGGCGCATGAAGGACGTTATGCTGAGGCAACTACTCAGTATCGAGAAGCGCTGAGCCACGATCCCGACAACCAGGTCATACTGCTGAATCTCGCGCTAGCGTTTTATAAACAAGCTGATTTTGTGCAGGCCAGCCGAGAGCTCGAAAAGCTACGCCACCTGAGTCCCGACAATCAGCAGGCCCTCGATCTTCTAGCAGATTGTTATTTGCGGCTTGGTCGGTATCATGACGTAATTTTGCTTTTGGGGCCCGTGTACAAAGCTCGCCCCAACGATCAGGCTGTCGAGTACGAGCTGGGTACGGCATTCATTGAGAATGGAGAAGTGCAAAAGGGGGCCCAGCTTATTGACCAGATCATGAGGCATGGAGATCCTGCCGTCGCCACGTTATTGACCGGAGCCTCGCAATACAAGGCTGGCGATTATAAGGCCGCAGTCGAATCGATTCGTAAGGCGCTGGATCTTAACTCGACCCTTCCTGGCGCGTGGACAATCTACGGAAAGGCGCTTCTGAACAGTGGGAATAATGATGAAGCCAAAACGGCTTTTCGCCGAGCTCTCGTGGCAGACCCTAACGATTTCGACGCCTGCCTTCGTCTGGGCGCGATGCTCCGCCATGATGGGGATCTTTCCGCGGCAGCTACCTACCTGAATCGTGCGCTTGTCATCCGTCCCGGTTCGATTCCGGCGCGCTTTCAGGTAGGAGCGCTCGACCTGGCTACTGGGCAATTGGAGCAGGCGAAGCAGGAGCTCGAGTCAGTGGTAAACCAATCACCCGATTTTGTTGAAGCACATGTGCAACTAGCGTTGCTCTATGCGCGCCTGCATCGTATGCAGGATAGCCAACGCGAACGCCAAACCGTGCTAGCACTTGAGGCCAAGTCGCGCGAAAAAGGCCCACAGCCCGAAATTGAACCGTAGCTATTGCCGTGGTTCTTTCACTGGCAACACCTGATCGGCAGCGATATTTTTTAAGGTCTGCACGGCTCCCGATGGCCAGCGAATTTCAATCTCGTCTATGCGTGCCGCATCCCCAAGTCCGAAATGTACCGGCCCGGCACTGGACGAGGCATAACCACAAGCGGTAGTCATATGGTTGAACTGAGTTTTGCCGCCCGCAGTGATTTTGATTTTGGCTCCAATGCCGTCCCGATTGCTGCGCGTGCCTTGCGGCAGAATCTCGATCCAATGATGATGGTCGGGGCTGTCGTTCATCCAGAGTTCAGCTGGCGCGCTGAGCGCGGTTACCACCAGGTCGAGCTTGCCGTCCCCGTTGAAGTCGGCGATTGCGGCGCCGCGATGCCGGCGCGGAGGCTGAGCGGCAAAACCGGCTTCCTCGGTCAAAGCGATCCATTTTCCGTTCCCACCGTTTCGGAAGACTGTATTGTTCTGATCGATTTGAATCCGGCTCGCCATGTTCGGCGAGGCCACATCCCCTCGACTGACGAAGATGTCCTTCCAGCCGTCGTTGTCGAAATCGGCAATGTTGGCGCTGTATCCCGACATCGGATCGCTCAACACAGTCATCCCGCTTCGAGAGGTGATTTCGTTGAACTCACCATTTCCTTTGTTTTGATAAATCGGAAAAGTTTCGTTGTGTAACGCTGCAATCACAATGTCGGGGAAACCGTCATTGTTTAAGTCACGAAAATCGGTGCCCATTCCGGAAATCAGGTTCCCGTGTTCGGGCAAGGCCACTCCAGTTTCGAAGGCGACCTCATCAAAGCGCCCATTTCCTTTGTTGTGATACAAGGAATTAAAGAGCTTGTCGTTGGCGACGAAAATGTCAGGAAGACCGTCTCTGTCATAGTCCGCAACCGCGGCACCCATTCCTTTGCCCGGATGTGACCGAATGCCGGCCTGCTCCGAAACGTCAACGAACTTCCCATTACCTGAATTCAGGAACAACTGATTGGGGAGTTCCTTGTAAAACTTCGGATGGCAATACTCCGGCTTGCCTTCAAATTTGCAATCCGGTTCCTTGTTTACGTCCCAACTCAGGTAATTCACGACGAACAAGTCGAGGAGCCCATCGTTGTTTACGTCAACCCAGGCGGCTCCAACCGACCAGAGCGGCCCGTATTGTTTGTCAGGCTGCGTGAGACCGGCTTTTTCCGTGACATCGGTGAAAGTCCCGTCGCCATTATTGTGGTAAAGCGTATTTCGATAGACGCCACTCACAAAAATGTCTTCGTATCCATCATTGTCATAATCGCCAACTGCGACACCTACGTCGAAACCGCTCCCCTTCAGGCCAGCCCTTTCGGTAACGTCGGTGAAAGTTCCATCGCCATTGTTGTGGAAGAGTCGGTCCCAGTATTTCTCGGAGTCCTTCTTCAAAGTGACAATGTTCGCGCCGTTCGTGAAGAAGATGTCAGGCCTGCCGTCGCGGTCGTAGTCGAAAACGGCAACTCCTCCCGCCATGGTCTCGGGAGCGTGCCGCTGCGGCGTCTCGGAGCTATCTAATGAGAAAGCGATTGGGCGAAAGGAAAAATGAATCTCAGATCGGGCCTGATCGTTGGAATTTGACTGAGCCGCAAGCAGCGTCCAGCCGAGAACACATAAGAAGCTAACCAGGGCTATCGCTGAATTCTTATTGATCACTTGAGCCACTCCCCCCGGGCGCACCATTTGGGGAGTCGGAACCCGAGCGGCTAATGGTTTCAATTATGTCTTTTTCGCGCTTGGCGTCGTCTTTTCGACCGGCAGCCGTGTACGCCCGCAATAGGTCCCAATGCACTCTCGGGAGAGAAGGTTGGGCAGCCTGTGCCAATTCCAACTCCTTGATCCCTTCTGGAACACTTCCCTTCGCTACCTCGACCTCACCAAGCATCATGTGCCCCGCAGGATACGTAGGGTCGAGCTTTACCGCCTCGGTCGCGAGTGCCAATGCCTCGTCCTGTAGCTGATTTTGCAAACAATAAGCCGCCAATCGCAATCTCGCCGGGACATGAGTTGGAGAAATCTGCAGTTCGCGCCTTAGTTCGCGGGCGCCTTCCTCTGGCCTTATATCCAGCAGGTAAACTCCGTACAAGAAATGTACTCCAGGCTCGTCAGGATAAGTCGCGGTCATTTTCTTGAAAATTTCATCCGCCTCTTTGTACTGAGGTGTTTGCGAGGTAAAAGCACCTTCGCCTGCTAGCCGCACCAATTCACGTCTATCCTGAGGAATTTCGGCCGGAAGAAGGGGCATGCGCAATGCGGCGAGGCCGATGGCTTCAGTCAGCGGAAGCTGGTCGTGCCCTGAAGCGATCATTCTGAACATCAGATTTAGACTGTCATCGTAGCGCTCAAACCTTGTCAGCAGCACTGCAACAAAATAAGAAACGGAGTTGGCCATATCCTTGCGACCACCCAGGCCCAGAGCCAATCCTTGTTGCATGTGGCTCAATGCGCGATCGTACTCACGCGTCTGAAACTCGCTCATCCCGAGCAATGCCAATCCCGGCCCGGCGCTTGGTGCTTCTGCGACAAACCTCCGCAAGCTGTCACGGGCACCCGCGTACTGCTCGTTTTGATAAAGCAAAGTGCCGAGATACCACAGCCCCTCCCGCCAATCAGGCTTTATGGCCAGAGCTCGCTGGTACAGCTTGATTGCGTCCGCATCATGATTTTGCTGCCGCGCCTGCGCGGCGGCCTCGGAGAAATCCTGGAAACTGGCATTGTTGGCGGCAATGTGGTGATCGCCTTCAGTCGCATACCCAAACCGCGCGGCAAACGAGGAACAGAACACGAGGAGAGCTACAAAGGTAAGTTTCACTTCACCGCCTCAGGTTGATTGCCCTGCTGAACGGGAGCGAGCGAGACCATTTCTTTGTCTTTTAATGAATTGAAAACTGCCATCTCTCGATCGGCGTCCTTCGCGCGACGCAGTTTGCGATAAGCGGTCGCGAGTTGAAAGCGGATCGGGGCACTGTCGGGCGCAAGTTGTTTGGCAATTTCTAACTCGTGAGCCGCTCCTTCGAAGCTGCTGGACTTCACCAGTGCCTCGCCCAAAGTCCCGTGAGCTTCCGCATTTTGAGGTTCTATTTGGGATGCGTTCTTTGCAAGACTCAAAGCTTGGTCCAGACGGTCGTCTTCCAAGTCCAGTTTGGCAAGTTCAATCATCGCAGCCACATGTTGAGGAGAAATCTTCAGTTCCCGCTCATACTCTTTCTCTGCTTCGTCATCATTGCTCTCGAACCTGCGCAAGGTGCCGAGAAAATAATGAACATTGGCGCTTTGGTCGTAATGGGCAGAGAGGCGATTCGCATATTCGTCAGCCCTGCGAAAGTCAGCAGGATGGACAGCCGCATAGAACGCCGTCTCTCCCGCCAGCCATACTTCTTCACGTCGTTCTGGCGGGTAATCCTCAGGGACGTTCTTCATGCGTAAGGAAGCCAGCCCCATGGCTTCGACAAGCATTGGCCCGCTATGGGATTTTGAAACTTCCGCGGCCAGCAGATACAAAGCCTGCACGAATTTGCCGTCGCGCGTGAGCAGCAGCGCAAAGTGAAACAGGGAGACATCGATCAGTTGCGGAGTCCCCGACCACCCGCCACTCGCCCATAACCGGAAATGGCGCAGGGCATCATCATATTTGCTGGTTTCATATTCACAGAGTCCAAGGAAGGCGTATCCGGGCCCTGGTTTTACATTTAAGGAGACGAACTTCCGGAACGCGTCTTCTGCCTCCGGAAAGCGGTCTTGGTCATAGAGTATGCTGCCGAGCGACCACCAGCCATCACTCCAGGTTGGCTTCAAAGATAAAGCTTGGTGATATAGGTTTATCGATTCAACGAGGCGATCTGCGTTTTGAGCTTCTTGAGCGCTTTTAGCGAGGCGGTTGAATGCCGCGGGGTCCGAGGCAAGCGAAGGGTAGGCAGCTAGCAGAAGAATTAACGAAAGAAACGCCCGCACCACCATTTGGAAACTATACAAGGGGTGGGATCCGGAGAACCACCCCTTGAGTTGCGCCTAGAACGAGTACTTCACCCCGAATTCCATCACCCGATGACCGAACTGGTAATCGGCATAGCCGAATGCCTGACAACTAGGTCCAGGGCACGGATTATTGGGATCCGTGGCGTTCGATGTAACTGTCTGGGTTGTGGAACCGAAGTTCAAGTGAAGGTTGTTATCGTTCGTGTTGAATGACGAGAGTGAATGGTTCAATGGATCGAATGCAGCAATCCTGAACTCTAGGTTCTGGCGTTCACTGATTTTGACATTCTTGATGATGGTCAAATCCGTGCTCCAGAACATCGGCCCCGCCATATACGGCATAGCACCGGTGCCAAGCTGGCCGACTGGCGCCTGGGCAAAACAGTTCGGGTTCAGGTATTGGCCGTGCTTCAGACCCTGTGTCGGGTTGCAGGTAACCAGCGGGTAAAGAGTGATGTCCGGCGTACCAAGGGCTTGTTGCGGGCTCAAGGGATCGCCCAGAGAAAAGTTGAGGAAGCCATTGCCTTGGGCGTTCGCTATGGCAGTCATCTGAGCACCGCTCTCTACTTGCGTGATTCCCGAAATTTGCCAGCCGTTAGCCAAGCCCTTTACGAATTTGTTGTCCCAGTGGGTATTCGGAAGATTGAAAACATAAGCTGCGCTCAAAGTATGGGCGCGGTCGAACGGCAGGATCCCATATAGCCAATGAGCACCGTAGTCAGGAAGCGACCCAGTTAAACCGCCGTTTGCGATCTGCGTTCCATCACCGACCGCTTTCGAGAATGTGTAGTTCGTCTGTAATGTCAACCATCCAACATTTCGCCGCAAGGTGGCTTGCAGGGAGTCGTACTGCGCTTTGCCTGCCGTCACAGCTTCGTTCACCTGCGAATAGACCGGAAATGGTCTGAAAAGATTTTGGCAGGATGCGTTTGTGAAATTGCCTCCGCCGCACTGTGCGGGGAATTGGGCCTGAATCGCAGCCTGATTGCTCATTGCTCCAAAAGGCACCGAGTTTGTGTTCACCCACGATTGCATAAAGTCAGTGTGATTTCCGACGTAAGAAACCTCCAACCTGAACTTGGCGGGAAGTTGCTGGTCAATACTCAAGCTATAGCTGGTGACAAGCGGTTGCTCGTCATTGTTGGGGATTACCGCCCCGAAACTGTTTCCGTTCAGTACCGGGTGGCCTGAGATTGGCGTTACCTTATTGTTGTCAATGTCCTCGAGGGTGGCGCATTTGGGATCATTATTGCCGCACCCGAAAGTGACAGCGCCGAACGAAGTTCCCGCTGGATCGGTGTAATCGTGACTTTGGACACTGTTGTACGCCCGGTATTTGCCCCACCCGCCGCGCACTACCGTTTTACCTGTGCCGAAGACATCAATGGCCGCTCCTACCCTCGGCGAATAAAAGAAGAGGCGGTTAGAGCCTCCAGAAAGCGGGATGCTATGGTCCAGAGCATTCCAGAGCACTCCGGGGTTTGTTGCGGTCGGATTAGAGGCGAGTGTGCTCGCATATAAACTAGGATTGAAAATCGCCATACCGAAGCCACTGGCATCGTACGGTCTCGCGTAGTGATCAAACCGCATTCCGTACTGCACCGTAATCCGGCGATTCACTTTCCAGTCATCTTGGGCATAGAACGACGCAACATTCTGAGCAATTTCGGATGGAGGGGGCAAAGAAGTTTCAGCATAGGCGCCCCAGCCCATGCCCATCAGCCAATCGGCGTATTCGTTTCCGGTTGGAGAACCTGCCCACGAGGCGTACTGGAAAATTCCCATGTACTGTCCCCAATTGTCCTGCTTGTTATAAGTGTGCTCAAAGTAAAAGCCATACTTGGTTGTGTGGCTCTTAATGACCTTCGTCAAGTTCTCAGAAACGCTGGGACTACCCTTTACGGCAATCATGTTGGGGTGAAAATCGTTCCCGATAGCGCCAAAGTTTGGCATGCTGTCGCTCCAACTTGTCAAAGCCGGGATATCGGGGTTTCCATATACGCCGTTAAGGGGATAATTCAGATCCGCTTTCAATAGCTTCTTGGGGTCTTGAGGAGAATTCGGAAAATTAATGTAGGTATAGCCGAATTTTGTTTCGCTGGTTAACGTCGGGGTAAACACGCGCAGAAAAGTCGCAGTCATCGAATCCGAGCCGTTGGAGCCAATAATTGGAGTTGGCGTTGGTATTGCCCAGTCGCTTGCTCCACTCCACAAGCCAGTCGGCATGTTCGCTGTTTCACGCTGTCGGCTCCAAGTCACATATGCAGTGTTGTTGGTGGAAATCTTCCAGTCGCCGCGAACAACGTTCTGCCATGAATTCTGCGGGGCGATAAAAGATTGGACGTAATTAAACCCCTGGTGAGTGAGCGGATCGACAAGACCGGTGGTGGGCGTCGTATTCTTTAAATAAAGCTGAGCAATGGGATCAATGCAGGCCTGGTTCATTACTCCATTCGTAATGGCGCAGCCAGGGCGCTCGCTCATGCCCAGCCATTGAGTATCGGGATTACCACCCGGGGGCGGAGGTGGACAATTCGGGGGGCAAGGCGTCGTGGGTACTGTGTATAGTCTTGGTCGCCCAGCAGTTCCTGAATACCCCACCAGTGAACTGAAGTCTCCGTTTAACATCGCCGCCGTGGGAATAAAGGCACGATCCACTCCACCATCGAGAGTCTGGTGATAGTTTTCGTAACCATCAAAGAAAAATAATTTTTGCCGGCTTTTGTTCAGGCCGGTTCCCGGTATTAAAACTGGGCCGCCGATGTTAAACCCTGGATAATAGTAGGACTCATTCGGCCGAGGCACATTGATGCCCGGCTCCTTGTTGAACGCGTCATTCGCGTTCAAGGCAGCGTTTCTTGCGTAAAAATAGCCTTCCCCATGGAACTGGCTTCCGCCAGACTTCGTCACCGTGTTTATGACAATTGGGCCCTTGGCGTTTTCAGCCGTGAAGTTCGAAGTCAAGACTTTGACTTCAGAAATCATGTCCGGGTTCGGGTTAACTGGGGTCGCAGCACCCGGTGCCCCGGGATCCTGCGTGTCCTGACCATCTTGAGAAATTCCGACTCCAGAGACGCCTTGCTGAGTTCCGCCCTGGCCGTTAATAGTGACAGAGCTCATGCCGCCCGCATTGCATCCGTTTCCCGCACAAAAACCGTTGATGCCAACAACCTGACCGGAATAAGCCGGTTTGTTGAGCCCACCGTTGGCAGCAAGCGATGCTCCGGCCAGAATTTTCAAGAATTCCGTTGCATTGCGGCCTTGCAGAGAGAGCTGCTGCAGTTCTTTGGAGGAAATATCTGTCGACTTCTCACCGGATTCGGTGATGACCAACTCGCCTGCGCTCGCGTTGACCTCCACCACTTCGCTCGCGGTTCCAACCTTCATGCTGATCTGTATGCTCTTGTTGTCAGAGCCCTGCAGCACGATGCCGGTGGCGTGCCACTTTTCGAAACCCTTGGCCTCGGCAGTCACGTTGTAGGTTCCCGCTGCCACGTTGGTCGCAGAAAAATACCCGGAAGCGTTCGTCATGACTTGCCGGCTAACTTTAGAATCCGCATTTTGGATCGTAACTTTTGCGTCCGGTACGACTGCACCACTGGTATCAGTGACAGTGCCGGTCAGATTGGCCAAAACTGATTGAGCGAGGGACGCCGCACACATCACTAGCAGCAGGGCGCAAATCGCAAGGGCGTAAGAAACAGTCGCTCTTTTCGAAGTCATTGAAACGCCTCCAATTTAATTCAGCATGGCGGCAATACCGCCGGCACAGCATTTCGGCTTGTAGGGACTACTCTTCAACCCCAAGCTCTCTGTCTTCGGTGGACCAGACACTAATGGAAAAACACTAGTGCCTCTGGGACGGAACTTGTAACCTGTTACAACTCACAGTGTCAAGCAAAAAAACGATATTCTGCTGTCCTTTTTGTCAAATTTTGCGGGCGTGATATGGTGATCTCAAAGCGCGGGGATAGTAAATCGTTTTATGATTCGCTCCAATTGCGCCGGCTCCGCCGGGACCCGGAAATGAATCTCAAACTGGGGTGGTTTCGAAAGATGTGGCTGCTGAGGGCGACCGCAGCCCTTCTTTTTTTGACGGGCACTGGGACTTTTTCGTTTTCGCAGGACCAGGCGAAGTTCGAAGGTTTGGTAGAGCAGGCCTCTGCTGCTCGAAATCAGAACGACACCGCGCGGGCCATCGAATTGTATTCACAAGCAGTGGAACTCAATCCAAATTGGCCACAAGGCTGGTGGTTTCTCGGGTTCTTGCAATACACCCAAGGTTCTTATGCGGCGGCTCGTGACGCATTGAGCAAGTTCATCCTGCTAACCTCCGAGCCCGGTCCCGCCATCGCCTTGCGCGGAATTTGTGAATTTGAAACCGGCGAGTACGAAAAATCGCTGGCGGATATCCAACTGGGCATGTCGTCAGGCGCGGCAAACGATCCCCGAAGTGAACAATTTTTCCGTTCTCGCGAGGCGATGTTGCTTACCCGGCTTGGCCGATTTGACCAAGCCCTGAAGTCCTACTCATTCTTCGCGCAACGGAAAGTCACGGATCCAGAATTGCTCGTAGCAGTCGGACTCGCAGCCCTCCGACGACCCCTTCTCCCGAAAGAGGTGGGCACCGACCGGGAAATGCTCGAGCAGGTAGGGAGCGCAGTGTTTGCATTCCTGGCGGGAGATGAAAGTACTGCGAAACAGCAGTTTCAATCGTTGCTCCGACGTTTTCCCGGCACTCCGAACATGCACTATGTATACGGCTTTTTTCTTTTTGCTTCCGATCCGGAAGCCGCGCTATCGGAATTCCAGAGTGAACTACAGTTGAGTGCGTCGAACGAGAATGCGCAGGTAATGACAGCCTGGGTCCTGCTTTTAGAGAATCATGCTCCTGACGCATTGTCGTATGCTCGCGCCGCCCAAGAGAAGCATCCTGAGATGGCTGCCGCACAGCTTGTGCTCGGACGCGCGCTTTCGGAAACCGGGGACCCGAAAACCGGACTCACATATCTGCATAAAGCGGCGCAACTGGATCCCGATGATCTTGAGATTCACATCGCGCTGGCCAAATCGTATTCAAGAACTGGCGATCGTCTGGATGCCCAGCGCGAGCGCCGGATATGCCTGGAAATGACGAAGGACGGGACCAATCGCCTTGCGTTGCCATAGTGTCTCGAAGGTGCTCGCGATGTTGGGAACTTGTGTCGGGCTGGCGCTCGGGCAAAACGCAGTTACTCAGGCAACTGCTTGCGGCAGTTGCCACGCCGCACAATCGCTTCACCAGAGTGAAACCCCGATGGCCCATGCATTGTCGCTGTCCCCGGACAATCCAGTTTTTAAACTTCACCCGAAGATGACACTCCAAAAGGGCCCTTATACGTACATGATCCAGTCCCGGGAAGGAAACACGACATACACGGTCGCTGACGCTACAGGAATTATCACAGTGCCTGTTCGCTGGACTGCCGGACAGCGCATGCAAACTTGGATACTGGAACGCGAAGGCCACTTTTACGAGAGCCTCGTAAGCTACTACCCGACAATTGATGGCTTGGAGATCACTGTTGGGGATAACAGGTTCACGCCACATACTCTGGAAGAGGCGTTAGGTCGGGAGCTCACCCCGAGAGAAGTCAAGGATTGCTTCGGTTGTCACTCGACAAACGCGATTTCCAAGGGACAACTGAGTCTCAATTCGCTGGAAACTGGCGTGACTTGCGACCATTGCCACGTGGGCTCCGATGCTCACCTTGTCGACGCGCAGCAAGGTATGTTGGATTCGGCGCCTCCACCGTTACATAAGCTGTCTTCTGAGGACGTGAATGACTTTTGCGGTCAGTGTCATCGCTCTTGGCAAACGGGGATTAGAAACGGGATACGAGGCGAGGCAAACGTCCGGTTTCAGCCATATCGACTGGAAAACAGCAAATGCTTCGACGGCTCGGACCCCCGGATTAGCTGTCTTGCATGCCACAATCCTCACGAATCTTTGGTGCGTGACGACGTCGCCTATGATGCCCGGTGCCTTGCATGCCACGCCGCAAAGGCGCCGGCCAAAGCAGTATCGTCGATCACGCCCGAGGCAAAATCTTGTCCAGTGGCAACTTCCAAATGCGTAACTTGCCACATGCCAAAAACTGGGGTGAATACGCCGGCAGGTTTGATTACCTTTACCGACCACCAAATTCGTGTTGTCAGACCGAATCAGGCTTACCCAAACTGACGGAGAATCTACATGTTGGAGGCTAAGCGAATTTCTAACATTGGATGGCCGAGCATCAGCCCTATCAGAAGATTTTTTGTCAGGTCATTGAACCGTGCTGGTTAGGAAACCCCATGTAGCAGAGATCACGCGACGCAACATGCTTCGGCTGCTCGGCCTGGCGCCATTGTTTGCTGGGAGCACAAGCCGGACCTTGTGGCCCCAGCTTGCTGTCAAAGCGATCTCCGAAGAACAACCCTCGATATTTACAAGTGTGCCGCCTGAAAAAAGCGGCATCACCTGGGTGCACGACAACGCTGCCTCGCCTCAACATTATCTGCCGGAATCCATGGTCTCGGGATGTGCATTCCTGGACTACGACAACGACGGATGGATGGATATTTTTCTGGTTAACACGGGGCCTTGCGACTTTTTCCACCCCGACCCTGCACGCAGGCCGCGAAACGCTCTTTACCGCAATAACCGGGATGGCACATTTACAGATGTGACCGCCAAGGCCGGCCTCGAAGGAGTTGCCTTCGGAGAAGGAGTCGCGGTCGGAGATTACGATTCTGACGGCTTCCCCGATCTTTACGTCACCGCATATGGAAGAAACACCCTGTATCACAACAATGGGGACGGCACGTTCACGGATGTTACCGTTAAAGCCGGTGTCGATGACCCGAACTGGTCCACGTCGGCGGCGTGGTTTGACTACGATAATGACGGCCGCTTGGACCTGTTTGTTTGTAATTTTGTCGAATACGCTGCTGGCAATAATTATCTCTGCGGTAACAATCGGGCTGGCAAAAATTACTATTGCATTCCAAAACTCTTCAAGGGCCGAGCCAGCAAGCTCTACCACAACAATGGAGATGGAACGTTCACTGAAGTAGGTCATCTGTCTGACATTGGAAAGAAGCTGGGTAAGTCTCACGGAGTTGTCGTCACCGACATTAACAACGATGGGTTGATGGACCTATTCGTCTCAAACGACACCGAACCGAACTACTTGTTTCTTAATCGGGGAAACGGAAAATTCGAAGAAGTCGGCGTTGAGGCAGGAGTTGCCTACAGCGATACCGGCCGCGCCCGGTCCGGGATGGGTGTTGATTCTGCTGATTATGACAATGACGGAAAGCTCGATTTATTCGTCGCTAATATCGATCACGAGCGGTTCTCTATTTATCACAATGATGGCGACGGGAGTTTTTCGAACCAAGCGCCCGAGACGGGTATAGGTCAGGTAACCCGACTTTTAAGCGGCTGGGGGCTGAAGTTTTTTGACTACGACAACGATGGCGACCTGGACCTAATACTGGCGAATGGACATCCCGACGATATGGTTGAACTGGATTCGCCGGGAGTCAGCTATAGAGAACCATTGCTGCTCTTTCACAACGTTAATGGCAAGTTCGAAAACGTTAGCGGACGGGCAGGAAGCGCGTTTCAGAGCCTGTGGTCAGCCCGCGGTCTCGCCGTCGGTGACTTCGACAATGATGGTGGTCTGGATGTACTTATCAGCAACAATGGCGGTCCACCATTGTTGCTTCACAACGAGGTTGGGCACAGGAACAATTGGGTGGGGATTCGATTAATAGGCCGCAATTGCAATATTGACGCCGTGGGCGCCTGGGTACGTTGGGGCTTCGACGGCCGAAAGCGCTCGCGATTTCATACTGCTGGCGGCAGCTTCCTTTCTAGTCATGATCCACGTCTGGTGCTTGGGATCGAGCAAGCGAGCAAACTGGATTTTCTTGAGGTCCAGTGGCCAAAACCTTCTGGCAAAATTGAACGGTTCACGAGTGTGCCAATTAATCGATATATAACGATCGAAGAAGGAAGGGGTATTCGTGATTGACTTACTGGTTCCGTCGCCCCCAATTCGGCCTTTTTTGGGATAAATGGAGCTGGCGGTTTTGCAGGTCTTCCCTCCTGGGGCGAGACAAGCAGCGAGTGATCCGCGTCTTTCTGGCGTGAAACTCATCGCGTGACTCACGGGATAACCGGAGCCAAACCAAACTTGCTACGATGGTGCATGATTCCCCAATTCTGCCGTTCCTCTCGTCGTAGTTTTCTGAAAGGATCGGCGGCTGCGGGAGCATATTTGATCGGATCGCGTGCTTTGGCAGCTTCTCCTAACAAATCCATTATCGTGGTCGGCGCAGGCGCTTTCGGCGGCTGGACCGCGCTCCAGCTTCTGGAAAAAGGCGCTAAAGTCACTCTGCTTGACGCCTGGGGGCCGGGAAATTCGCGCGCCAGTTCCGGTGGCGAGACACGCATCATTCGCGGAACTTACGGCGCCGGCCGTATTTACACGCAAATGGCTGCGCGCGCATTACAGCTGTGGCACGAGTACGAGAAGCGATGGAACCTGCAGCTCTTTTTCCGCAGTGGTGTGCTCTGGATGACGGGCACAGACGATTCTTACGAACGACTTGCGTTGCCCTTCTTAACTGAGGCGGGCATTCGCTTCGAGAAACTTTCAGCAAATGACTGCACGAAATGCTGGCCGCAGATCAATTACGAGGGAATTTCGTGGGCCGTGTATGAGCCTGATTCAGGTTATCTTGCAGCCCGCCGTTCTTGTGAGGCAGTGCTGAATGCATTCGTCAAACAAGGCGGCGAATATCGCCAGGCCCAGGTAGCGCCCGGACAGATCGCGTCGAACCACATGCGTGAGCTAAAGCTCGATTCCGGCGCAGCGCTGAAGGCGGACGCTTACGTTTTTGCCTGCGGACCGTGGCTTGGCAAAGCTTTTCCGTTCCTTTCTGCAAGCATCACGCCGACTCGGCAGGAAGTGTTTTTCTTCGGCACCCCCGCCGGAGATTTGCGATTCACAGACGCGCAGTTGCCTGTCTGGAGTGACGACAGCAAGCGCGATCTCGATGGCTTTCCCGGGAGGCATTGGTTCTACGGCATTCCAGGAAATCAGTGGCGGGGATTCAAGGTCGCCGACGACATGCGCGGCACGACCGTCGATCCAACAACACTAGAGCGCAAGATTTCCGACCAAGGGCTTGCGGCCGCGCGAGCGTACCTCAAATTTCGATTTCCCGCATTGGCCGATGCACCGCTCGTCGAAAGCCGAGTCTGCCAATACGAGAACTCGACGGATCAGAATTTTATTCTGGACCGTCATCCTGAAGCCGAGAATGTCTGGATTGTCGGAGGTGGTTCCGGCCACGGATTCAAACACGGACCAGCTTTTGGGGAAATGGTCAGCGATGCAGTACTCGGCGCGAACACCCCACCAGTTGAATTCAAGCTGGATCGCTTACTGAAGAAGAGCTCTTAAAACGTTCCCGCTACTGCGGCAGGTAATTACGCGCCGCATCGACTCGCAGCGTGACCGTCCCAATGTTTTTACCATCGTTCAATGCGGTCCATCGCAATGTTTGCCAAGCTTCGTTATTGGCTGCGGAAGGCTTAACGGTGAGTTGAATGGGGTAGGAATCGTGTGCAGCGACGGGATACATGGTTGCGTTCGGCTCAACGCTCCAACCCGCAGGTAGTTCGGCGTGAACTTCAACCTGCCTCGCCGAATCCGTATCGTTGCGGATGATCAGCGGCACCCACAGCGAACCTTCGCCACCGAGTTGCGCTTCAGGCGAGTAGAGGCTTTCGAGGTGCTCAATATTGTGCGCGCGCCAGAATGCGCGATAGAACGCCCAAGGACCGCCGAGCTCGAACGAAAGCGTTCGCTCTGGTGACTCATAGCCGCGAGCCCGGGCATAAGGGATCGGGCCGGGCGCAATGCCGTCGAAAACGTCGCTGCTTGCATTTCCTCCGACCAATGACTTACCAAAGATCAGGCGAACCGGCGTCTCCGTAAACTCTTTGAGTTGTGCATCCGTGAAATCGTTTTGTGTTTTGTAGAATCCCCACGCGTCGGCGGCAATACGCGAGTAAGGAATCTTGCGCGAAAGAGAAATGTCGCTCGTCGGATACTCCGGCCCATTTCCTTTATAAAACTCAGAGTGAGTTGCGTCCGAGAAGTAGTAGATCTTCTTCGGCTGCCATGGACGCAATCCCTCGCCGTAATTGTTGATTCCTTCGCGATACCGCGGCGCTTCGACCTGCTCGGGGAAAGCGAGCGGGTTGGCGGCGAGATCGAATGCTTCTGTGGCCAGGACTCCTGCGGCCTGATGGTCCTCGTGATTTTCGCCCACGTCGTAATTCGGCATCCAGGTGAAAATGACTTCCGGTCTGGTCAGCCGAACCAGGCGAACGACTTCATCCAGCGACTTACCATGATCCCAGCGCTCAAGGGAATGCAAAACGTCCGCACCTGGGGTGTCCGATCCATGGAGAAACCAAGCCAGCGTAACTCCGTAAGAAGCCAGCGATTCACGGGCTTCCATTTCCCGAACATCGGCGAGCGCGTTTGCCTGCTCCATGCCGACCGCGTTTCCGCCAGAACTCCCGCGCGTGCAATAGACGACCGCCACGCGTTTGTGCTGCTGCTCGGTCTGTTTTGCAAGATAGGCTGCGACTTCGACGTCGTCATCGGGATGGCCGACCACAACGAGTATGTCGACTTTGTAGCGGGCGTCTGGCGCGGGGATCGCTGGTGCAGTCTGCGCCGAGAATTGAAGTGCCCCTGAGAGAACAAAGACAAGAACGCAGGCGCCTGACCCGCAAGGGCTAATAGTGTTACGCATTGGGTTTCGGGGGAATAACGTTGTAACCCGGCGCGACTTTCGTAAGGTTTTGGGTCAGCGAGGCGTTGATATCGCGAGTGGCCCAGCGAATTCCACCGGCAAGAAGGTTCAGAAACAGCTCGCTCGCCCAGTTCTCCGGCCGGTCTCCGATGGCCGTGTAGAAGACGCGGCCCTTCCCTTCCATGCGCGCCCATGTCATGGGATACGGCGGACGTTCGTATGGCTTTCCCTTCATTCCTTTTGTGTCGATCGTAAGAATGACGTGCATGTCAGTTCGAAAATCTTTCAACGAATACCACTCGTCATTGAAGCTGAAAGGCGACGCGACTCCTTGAAGGCCGGGGAATTTTGGGTCATTCACCACGATATTCGCGTCTTGAAGCCGTGGCGAACTGCCGTGAGTAATAAATTCTCCGCCGAGCATTCGCAAGTAAGGATCTGATTGTTCTCCATGCGCGATGTACCGGTTTGAACCGTCTTGTGGATCGGGTTGGGTATGAAATGTGTCGCTTGCAGCGTGCACGCCCACGAACCCCATCCCATTGTGAATCGCGTCGAGAAATGCCTGCTTTCCTTGATGCGACATGGGGGGATTTTTGTCGGTCCCTTCGGTGGTCAAATCGCCCGTAGTGAAAAAGAGCACGGCAGCATATTTGTGAAAATCTGGCGAGTCAAAAACGCGACCATCTTTGGAGGCGGTCACGTCGAAGCCATGCTTTTTGCCGAGAGCAGTAACGGCGTTCTCAACGATGCTGGGCTTACCGTCCACACGTTTGACCACGTCGTGTTCCCATCCCGCTGACTTGGTGAAGACAAGGACCGATTTATTCGTGGCCGCAAGCGTCTCAAGCGGGAAGGCAAGCGTTCCCGCTGCGACAACTCCAGTCCGCAGCAATTCCCGGCGGGTGAAATTCTTCTCCATGCTGGTTAAACCTCGTTTCGTTTGAAGCGCTCGATCAGGTGGTCGGAGGCGCGCACGCACAGCGCCATCATGGTAAGGGTTGGGTTCTGGCAGGCGGACGACACGAAGCACGAACCGTCTGCAACCACCAGGTTGCTGACATCGTGCGACTGGCAGAACGGATTGAGCACAGATTTCTTAGGATCATCGCCCATCCGCGCCGTGCCCACCTCGTGGATCGCCATGCCGGGCATCTCAGTTCCGGTGGTCATGCGAATGTTCTTCGCCCCAGCGGCCTCGAGCATTTCCGCAGCCGTAATCCCCGAATCACGCATAAGCGCAGCTTCGTTTTTGCCATGCGCCATGCTGATGCGCAAGGCCGGAATGCCCCATGCATCTTTCAGCTTAGGATCGATTTCACAGAAATTGTCGAAACGTGCGAGCGATTCGCCAAAGGCGCCGAGCGAAACGCCGTAGAAACCTGCTTTCACTGCTCGCTTGTAATCAGCGCCCAGCCCGGATGCGTTCATATCGAACTCCGGCGACGAGCCTCCTTGAAATCCGTAGCCGCGAATAAAGTGCGAATGTTTACCTTCAGCCGGCGTGTTGCGATATCGCACAAGGTAAATTCCATTTGGCCGATGCGGAGGATTTGCGCTCGGCGCGGTCTTCAAATCTTCGAATGTTCCACTCGCGCCTCCGCCAACCACGTGGTCCATTAAATAATGACCAAGCAACCCGCTCGAGTTCGCCAGCCCCTTGGGATATTCGCGAGTGGAGGAATTCAGCAGAATGCGCGTGGACTCCATCGACTGCGCGCAGAGGACTACAGCCTTCCCACGCACTTGCTTCGTTTCCTTTGTCGCACGATGAACGAACGTGACGCCGCTGGCCTTGTTCGCCCGCGAATCCATATCGACATGGCTGACAATCGCGTCGGTGATCAGCGCGCAGTTCCCGGTCTTCAGCGCGTCTTTCACCGTTGTAAATGGGCTGCTGAAATAGGAATAGGTGAAGCATCCGCGCTCGCAAGGGCCGCAATAGTGGCACGGCGCGCGGCCATTGTGAGGCTGCGTCAAAATCGCTGCCCGGCCAATGGTGACTGTGCGGCCGAATTTCTTCTGAACACTCTCGCGCAGGCGGATCTCGCCGCAGCTCATCTTCATTGGCGGAAGAAAATGCCCATCCGGCAACATCTGGTTGCCTTCCGTTGCCCCGGTGATACCCACGTATTCCTCGACGATGTCATAGTAAGGCGCGAGGTCGGCGTAAGAAATCGGCCAATCGACGTCATAGCCATCGCGGCTCGCAGCTTTGAAATCTACATCGCTCAACCGATAACTCTGACGTCCCCAGACTAGAGAACGGCCGCCGAGTATTCGCAGGCGTTGCCATGTGAATGGCCGGTCGGGAGGCGTGCTGTACGGATTTTCCAGATCGTTCACGAACCATTCGTAGTTGTATTCCATGCACGCATAACATTCCCGTTGAATGGGGCGTGTACGCACCAGTTCCGGCGAATGATTGCGATATTTCAATTGAAATGACGGCATGTGCTCGGTGAATTCTTTTGGACTCACCGAGCGTCCAGCCTCGAGCAATGCGACCTTCAGTCCTGCTTCAGAGAGTCGCTTCGCCGCCCAGCCGCCGGTCGCGCCTGAGCCGACCACAATCACGTCATATGTTTGTTGGAGAGGATCCTGTGCCATCGATTATGTGTGCTTCTCGTCGTTGTGCTCGCAGCCCTCAAATGGGCCGTGAGTGAATTCGCCGTCCCAACCAAGTTCTTTCTGGCCGATTTCCGAGCCGTAGTACGCCCCGGAAATCAAGGATTTCAGCAATTCGAAACTTTGCTCGGCGGGATCCGGGGCTTCGTTCCCGTCCTCGCCTCGTCTGGTCCAGTGACTCAGGCGCTGTGGATACGCCCAGGGAGTCAACAGCCAAATCTGATCGTCCGTCGAAAGGGAGCGGAAATCTTTGCCAAATTGCTTCTGGCTCTCGTTGTCGATTAAAGCAAGAGCGTCCGTGAAGCGCCGTTGAAAATCAGCAGGCTGAACAGAGATCAATAAATCAATAAAGCGATTCGCCAAAGCTTCTTTTGCGCCCGGAGTGTCCGTCGCAGGAATGATGACGTCGCTCAACGCGATCAAGGTCTCGTTCTGTTGCGGGTTGAGAAAAACCGGTTTCCAGTTCGGATCGGTCAGGACTTTCGAGCCGTCCTCACCGCGAGCGGCAGGCGTAAGTCCCGCCTCGAGAGATTGAGCAAACGACAGTGCCGGTGCGAACGCCGACGCGCCCCCAGCGTACAGCGCCGTGCGAATCAGCTCCCGTCGACTGAAAAGAGGAGATTCTGGTCGAGGTTGAACTTCGGAACGATCTGCTTCGGGCCCGGATGATTCCATTTCGCGAATGATAGTCGTTGCTGGCGTGCCGCTCAAGAACAATACTGACTGACAATCCTCATCTTTACTACTATACAAAAGTATAAATTCATCTCTTCTGTTGTGCTGTTGGACGGTCGAGCCGTACCGCAGTTACCTTGCCACCTTAGTCCACACCGAACCTTTCCGTGATGACTCGAGCACTGCGTTCATAAACCTCATTTCGTCCACGCCGGCCTGCACATCCGGCACCAGCAGCGAATTCGGATTTGGCGCACGCTTCTCGATTTTCGCGCTGATCTGCTCGGCTAAATCAGCATAAAGTTGCGCGAAAGCTTCGAGATATCCTTCCGGATGTCCGCTGGGGACTCGCGTGGCGTGTGCAGCAGCGCGCCCTGTGCCGGCACTACCGCGCATGAGGATGCGGCGAGTTTGTCCGAACGGAGTGAATATCAGCGCGTTTGGATCTTCCTGCCGCCAATCGACTCCGGCTTTTTCGCCGTAAACTCGGAGATGCAGATTGTTTTCATTTCCCGGCGCAACCTGCGTGGCCCAAAGTCCACCCTTCGCGCCTTTCTCGAAACGAAGCATCACGTGAACGTTGTCGTCGAGCCGCCGACCGGGAACGAACGTGCTGACATCGGCCGCAACTTGGTCGAGCGCCAGTCCAGTCACGAAGCAGGCAAGATTGAAAGCATGTGTTCCAATATCGCCGAGTGATCCCGCGGGCCCGCTGCGGGCTGGGTCCGTGCGCCACTCGGCCTGCTTGTGTCCGGTATTTTCCAGCGGATTGGTCAGCCAATCCTGTACATACTCAACCTGAACCAGCCGGATCGGACCTAATTCGCCACTCTGCACCATCTCACGTGCCTGGCGAATCATCGGATGACCGGTGTAGTTATGTGTGAGGCCGAAAACCAGACCGGTTTTCTTCACGATCTTTGCCAAATCTAGCGCATCCTCGACCGTAGTTGTGATCGGCTTATCGCAGATCACATGAATGCCGGCTTCAAGGAATGCCTTCGCAGGAGCGTAGTGCACATTGTTTGGCGTCACGATCGAGACAGCTTCAATCCCGTCCTCTCGCTTCGATTCCGCCGCAGCCATTTCCTGAAAGCTGCGATACGCGCGGGGAATGTTGAGCTCTTGCGCACCGGAAATACTTTTTTCAGGATCTGAACTCAGAGCCGCTGCAACGAGCTCATACCGATCATCGAGCCTAGCGGCAATGCGGTGGACTGCGCCGATGAATGCGCCAGGACCTCCGCCAACCATGCCGAGGCGAAGACGGCGATTCAGCTTCTCAGTTGAGCCTCCGATTGTCATCTAGGTACCTTTCCTTGTCAGTCCCAACATTCGGCGATTTGCTTCGTCATCCGCGCCGGATTTCGCGAAGTCGTCAAACGCCCGCTCCGCCGTCTGAATGATGTGTCGCGCGATAAATGGCGCGCCTTCCCTTGCGCCTTGCTCACTGTTTTTTATGCAGCACTCCCATTCGAGCACCGCCCAGCCAGGAAAATCGTATTGCGCGAGCTTGGAAAAAATTGCAGCAAAATCCACTTGTCCATCACCCAGAGAACGGAACCGGCCGGCACGTGAAATCCATGGCTGATAGCCGCCATAAACGCCCTGCCGACCACTCGGGCGAAACTCGGCGTCTTTCACATGAAACATTTTTATACGTTCATGGTAGATGTCGATGTATTCCAGGTAGTCGAGCTGCTGCAGAACAAAATGGCTCGGGTCATAAAGAATGTTGCAGCGCTTATGCCCGCCGAGTCGTTCGAGAAACATCTCGAACGTCACGCCATCGTGCAGATCCTCCCCAGGATGAATCTCGTAGCAAAGATCGACGCCCAGTGAGTCAAACAAGTCCAGTATCGGCCGCCAACGCTTCGCCAATTCATCGAACGCAGTCTCCACCAGTCCAGCCGGGCGCTGTGGCCACGGATAAATGTATGGCCAGGCGAACGCACCTGAAAAAGTGACATGGGATGGAAGCCCGAGATTTGCTGAGGCTTTCGCGGCGTACTGGAGTTGCTCGACCGCCCATTTCTGCCGTGCTGAGGGATTGCCGTGAACTGATTTCGGTGCGAACCCGTCAAACGCCTCGTCGTACGCGGGATGCACGGCGACGAGCTGGCCTTGCAAGTGCGTCGAAAGTTCGGTAATTTCAACGCCGTTCGCAGCGGCGATGCCTTTTACTTCATCGCAATAGGTTTTGCTCTCCGCCGCGCGCTTCAGATCAAACAGGCGCGCATCCCACGTCGGAATCTGCACGCCCTTGTAGCCCAGCGAGGCAGCCCATCGCGAGATATCTTTCAGGTTGTTAAATGGCGGGTTGTCGCCTGCAAACTGCGCCAGAAAAATTGCCGGACCTTTGATGGTTTTCACAGGATTAAGAACGTTTGATTATACGAGCAGCTTGGTGCAGTGTGTTGACCATTTCCTCAGGCAGCCTCCCACTACTATCGGGCGAAAGATTCAGCAAGAGATTCGAGTTGCGCTTCTTGCAGTCAGAGTAGTATGACGCAATCGTCTCCGGGCTCTGCGTAACAAATCCGGGTCGCCAGAACCAACTGTGCATCGGCGGCATCGGCTTGTAGGGCGGGCCTGTCGGAATCCATGCTTCCATGGGCATGTAGTAAGTCTTGCCTTGGAATTTCACGTGCGGATCGTGCCCTTCCGGCGGCGGCAGCTGGTCTTCGCCATTGATCACGTCCGTTGGCCAGCTTTTGGGCTCGCATATACGCCCGAGATTACGCTTGCTCTGATAGTAGGCCTGGTTCATCACTACAATTCCATGTGGACTGTACTTTTTGATCAGCTCATAAAGCTCCCAACGCTGATCATCGGAAAGCTTCCACGTGATATCGAGCAACTGATAAAACGTATTCGGATATTTGCTGTGCAGCTCGGTTAACTGTTGCTTGATGAGCTTGTAGTAGTCGTCCTTCACCGGGATATCCCAGTCAAACTTGCCC
This sequence comes from Terriglobales bacterium, assembly GCA_035651555.1. Classification (GTDB taxonomy): domain Bacteria; phylum Acidobacteriota; class Terriglobia; order Terriglobales; family Acidobacteriaceae; genus Gp1-AA145. The sequence goes on along the minus strand of DASRFL010000032.1, from coordinate 450,167 downwards.
TCATTGTGCGGATCCAGAATGCAGTAATAGAAGCCGTGTTTCAGGCCGTATTCCTTGCACGCTTTTACGAACTCCGCGACAACATCGGTCTTGTTCGGACTCGCGGCCACGTCGTAGTCATAATTTGCTGAATCCCAGAGAGCAAAGCCCGACATATGCTTGGCCGTGAGCACCGCGTACTTAGCTCCGAGATCGCGCGCCACGCGAATCCACTGCCGCACATCGAGATTTGTCGGATTGTAGGTGCTGGCGGGAACGCCACCGGTCTCGTAGTCGTTTCCGGTGAACGTGTTCATGCTGAAGTGATAGGAGACGCCGAACTGTAGCTTCTCGAATTCACGCAGCCCCGGCGTGGGCTTGGTGGCAGGCTCAATGCGGCCGGAAGCCGGGTGTGCTACGCCGGGGATTGCGAGGGCAGCTGAAGCAGCAATCGTTTTTGAAAATTCCCGACGATTCATTTCCCGCCCTTCAAAGCAAACGCAACATAAACGCCACCGGAAGGTGACTTCACGTCTTTCCCTCCGCCGGCGGCGATCACCACGTATTGTTTCCCATCAACTTCATACGTAATCGGCGTGGCATTTCCGGAGAACGGAAGCTTCGTCTCCCACAGCAATTCGCCTGTCGATTTGTCGAATACGCGAAATTTCTTGTCGTAGTTGGTTGCTCCAATAAACAGCAGACCGCCCGCGGTGACGATCGGTCCGCCATAGTTCTCGCTACCTGTGTTCTTCATTCCCTGCGTGGCGAGCTCCGGATATTCGCCCAGGGGAACCTTCCACGCATACTCGCCGGTATTCAAGTTGATCGCGTTCAACGTTCCCCACGGCGGAGCAACCGCCGGATATCCATCAGGATCATGAAAGCGGGTATATCCGGAGAAGCGATAACGCATCAGCGGTGGCGCAGGCTGGCTGGACGAGAGCTCCTTATTCTCACCCGCAGTCAGATATTTCACCAGCGCGGTGACCTCATCCGCAGTTAGATTGGGAAATCCTGGCATGCGGCCGCCGCCCTTGCGAATGCGGTCTGTGATCTGTTCCAGTGTCATGCGGTCTTGTATTCCCAGAAGCGATGGGAAGAGTGGCGGTGAGCCTTTCCTGTCGTCACCGTGGCAAATCGTGCACTGGCTCTGATAAACACCCTTGCCGCTCGCCTGGTCGCCGGTATTCTCCGCGAGCTCGACAGCCCATGCCATCTCGTTCGAATTCACGTAGAGAATCCCCGTCGTCGGATCGTAGGCAGGACCACCCCACTCTGCACCACCGTCAAATCCCGGGAAAATGACCGTGTTCTTGCCTGCGCTTAACGGAACGAACTGGCCGTCGCTGCGGTAAGTGCGGAACTGTTGCAGCACCCAATCGTGAGCCGCGGGCGTGCGGTTGGTCAGCATGTCTTCGGTCAGATGCTGGCGCGCGTAAGGCGCAGGCTTGGCGGGAAGCGGCTGCTCTTTGGCGGCGACTTCTCCGTGCAGATCGCTCGGCGGATATTGGCGGTATTCAATCGGGAACAGTGACTTTCCCGTGGCACGATCGAAGACGTAAACGAAACCCTGCTTAGTGGTCTGCGCAACGGCGCCAATCTTCTTTCCGTCGTGAGTGACGGTCACAAGAGCAGGCGGCGAAGGAAAATCGCGGTCCCAGATGTCATGGTGCACGCCCTGGAAATGCCAGATGCGTTCGCCAGTTTCGGCGTTGAGCGCAAGCTCGCAATCGGCAAATAAATCATCACCCAGGCGATCACCGCCATAAAAATCGAACGCCGCTGATCCTGTTGGCACGTACACAATTCCAGTCTTCTGATCGACCGTCATTCCCGTCCAGTTGTTGGCCGCACCGCTCTTCTCCCATGCATCTTTGGGCCAGGTATCGTAACCGAATTCGCCAGGGTGGGGAATCGTATGAAAAATCCAGCGCTGTTTTCCGGTGTGAACATCGTAAGCGCGGATGTCGCCGGGAAGAGCGGGTAGAGTTTCAGGCAGGCGGCCGCCGACGATGAAAAGGTCTTTGTAGACGACTGCGGGACTCGTCATCGCGATGAAGCCCGTCGCAACATCGCGCCCGAGTCCTTCGCGCAGATCGATCCGGCCCTGATTACCGAAACTCTGGATTGGCTGGCCGGTTTCGGCGTCCAGCTCGTAGACGAAGTTCATTACGCCGACGATGATTCGGCGATCCTTGTTGTCAGGACTGGGCCAATACGCGAGGCCGCGGTCGGGCTGTGTGCCTACGGTGCCGGAATCGAATTTCCATTTCAGCTTGCCGGTCGCGGCATCAACGGCAAAGATTTTTTGCGAAGGCGAGATTCCATAAAGCGTTCCGCCGATTTCTAGCGGACTCGTCTGCAAGCCGCCGGTCTCGCCGGTGTCATACGACCAGGCGACTTCAAGCTGCTTAACGTTTGATTTGTTGATCTGATCAAGCGGCGAGTAGTGCGTGCTTTCCGAGTTGCCGCCGTAGACTCGCCAGTCGAAATTTTGCGAAGAATTTTGTGCTGGCGCCGCCCCCGCCAGCACAATGAGAAATAGAAGAATGCATGCGAACCACCCAACCCGTCCCTGAATCATCGGCCCATTAGAACATAAGCTTCAGGCTAAGTTGGATGTTGCGCGGGTCGTTACGCGTGCCGTAAACGGTTCCTAAGTCGCCGCAGTCGATGCACAGCGCGATGTTACTGCCCCAGCCACCGTAGTATGTGCCACCGTAGACAGGGTGATTAAAGACGTTCAGAAACTCAGCACGGAACTGGGCTTTGAACCGCTCGGTCAGATCTACGGCCTTCGCGACCGAAAGATCGACGTTCTTGGTCGCGCCTTCACGCAGCTCCGTCGTGCGCGACGGCATGTCGCCGAGAGAGAAGTCTCCCGGTTGTGCGAATGCGTCACCATTGATCCAATTGGCGGCCGTTTGGTGAGAGGGTTTCGGATCTCCCACCAGATTGGGGAATCTCAGACCTGGGAACCCGAAGTTATCTGCAAGTGGGTTGTCCGAATAGAACGGCGAAAGTAAAGGCAGGCCACTGGTCAAGCGCACCGTGCCGGATAGCTGCCAGTTGCCAAGAATCTGATTGACGACACCAGGGGTGGCACCACCCCAGTGTTTGCCATGACCGTAAGGCAGGTCATAGACGAATGCCGTAGCGAAGCTCTGCGGCACGTCGTGCATACTGATACCGTAATCAAGCTTGGGGTTATAGCTGTCCCGCCAGAGTCCTCCGATGGCCCAGCCAATCAAGTCTTCTGATCCATCATCGAGCGCCTTCGACCACACGTAGCTTGAGATCATGCTGAGTCCACCAGAAAACTGCTTGGTGTATTTCGCCGTGAGCGCGTCATATGCGGAAGTGGCCCCAGGCAACGACCGCGCGTAATTCAGGAACGTGAATTCAGGGTACGGACGGAGCAGTTGATTACGGAAAACCGTCTGTGCGCTGCCTAGTGGTGTATTTGGATCGGCGATCCCGAAGAAGGGATTAGGAACGTTGTCGAACAAAGCGCTTCCCATGGACAAATACTGGGTGGGAAGCTGGTCAGCGTTGAGATCGGGATTTCCGAACATCAAGTGACGTCCGCGAGTTCCCGAATAACCGATCTCGGCTACTGAGTGGCTGCCGAGCTGATACTGTAAATCCGCGCTCCACTGTTCCGAGTAGCCAATGGAATGGGGTCCCGCGGGCCAAATTTGTCCGGCACCATCGCCAACCTGGGTGAGCCCGCCCAGCGCACTGCCAACGGGTTGAACCAAACCATTCGGGAATGGATTGCTCACGAGATTGGTTGGAATAAATCCTTGGTTGTTCTGACTCCCGAGCCAGTTAGTCGTGGAACTGAATCCTAAGAACTCGCCCGGTGAGTCAAAGCTGACCATCGCAGAAGCTGGGGAATAAAACAGGCCTGCACCCACTCGCGCGACCAGCTTGTCAGTCACCTTGTAAGCGATCCCGAGCCGAGGAGCAAAGTTAAGATTGTCCGGTCCCCAAGCATACCGGTTGTTTTTGCTGGCGTATTCGAATTGTCCAAAGGTGGTATATCCAACTGCCGTACTGATGGGGTTGATCGCCTTGGGATCGAAGTAGGTCAACCGGTTATAGCGTTCGGTCGCAGGTCGCTGGTTCTCGTACCGCAGCCCAGCCGTGATAGTCAGCTTGTCCGTGGCGCGCCATTGATCTTGAAGGTAGACGCCAATGGTATGCAGGCTCATGGCAGGATCCATGGAGATGGTTGACGATCCACCGCCGGTACCAAGAAGCATGGATGCGATTGCATTGCCGGTCGTGAAGCTGTCCGAGCTAAGCACGGCTTCACATCCACTAGCGATCGGCTCGCATGAAGTGAAGCTTCTACCGAAGTCAAGCTCCAGAGGCCGATCTGAACGCAAATTCATGAAAGCAATGTCATAGTTGGCGCCGAATTTCAAACTGTGTCGGTTCAGTTGCTTGGTGACGTTTCCGATCCACGTGACGTTGCTGCGTATATAGCGGTCAAAGGTGGAGAAGTCGGTGCCTTGCTCCGAATAGAGATCGGCATGCACGAGCGGCAGCCCGTTTAGCTGAGGTGCGAAAGAAGGGGAAAGACCGATTGTGCTCAAATTCTGTTTACCTAAGCCGACCTGAGTTTGCCCTTCCCACCAGCGGCCATAAGCCGCATAAAAGTCAATTACCCAAGTGGGACTCGGCGTGTATGTGTCGTTCAGTACGAGCTGATACCCATAGTCTTTATTGTTGGAGCCGGTGTCCGCACCGTTGCAAAAGAAGCATGCCGGAATATTGTTTTGCCTGATCCGGTCCGACATGCGCACAAAAATTCGATTTTTTGCGCTTTGCTCCCAATCAATCCGCCAATCGAACTTGTCGTTGTCGGTTCTGCCTGGCGCTTGCGCGAAAAAGTTGTTGTTGTCGTTTGGACCGGGATCGCTCGGGCGGTTGGCCTGCGGATACAGATTGACCAGGTTTTGCCCCACGGAGTTGATCAGGTTGGAGGGGATGATGTTGCCAGGGAAAGGATCTCGAGTGAAGTAAGGGTTCCCGTTGCCATCACAGCAGACCTGGTGCGTGGAGAACGGATTGTAAACCACCTGGAGCGAGCCGTCGGGGTTAAAAGTGTGCGAGAAATCACCGCTCCGCTCGGCCGCGGTCGGAACAGTAATAAGGGTAGAGTCGGTTTCCGGTTGACGCAAGCCTTCGTAGGCCCCGTAGAAGAAAACGTGATGGCTGCGCGAAATCGGGCCGCCGAGATACGCTCCAAACTGATTGCGGTGGAAAAGTCCTTTGGCTGCACCCTGCCTGTCGTTCGCCCAACTATTGGCGTCCAACGCTGAGTTCCGCAGGTAGTCGTAGACGCCGCCATGGAAGGAATTGCTGCCGCTCTTGGTCACAAGCGTGATCACGCCCGCTCCGGAGCGCTCGTATTGGGCATCATAGACATTCTGCACTACCTGCTGTTCCTCGACCGAATCGTTTACCGGAGCCACCAGCAGCCCTCCCCAATCAACCGCAGTCGACGGAGCACCGTCGATTAACACCTGCTCATCACCCGTTCGCCCTCCGTTCAAACCAACCATGCTGCCGTATTGATCAAAGCTGCCTGAGCGCGAGGTCAGCCCCGCCTGTGCTTCCGTCGTCCCCGCGAGTGCGAAGACGAAATTCAGCGGATTGCGGTAACTGTTGGGCAGTGACTCAATCAGGTGTGAATCCATAGTGACCGTGTTGTTGGCCGATTCCGTGTCCAGCAACACCGCCTCACCGGTCACCTGTACGCTCTGCTCCGACCCGCCAACGGCTAGCGGCACATTGACGGTGGCGGCTGTGCTGGCGCGCAGAATCATGTTGCTCTGCACATAGCGCTTGAACCCGGACGCCTCTGCCGACACCTCGTAAGTTCCCGGCAAGAGATTGTCAAATTTGTACGAACCAGTTGTGGTCGTAGTCACATCGCGAACGTCGTTGGTCCCCATATTTCGGAGGTGGACTTTTGCCCCGGCGACAACGCTGCCACTAGGGTCAGTGACAGTACCCGCGATGGACGAAGAAAACGTCTGCCCAAAGGCAGAAATAGAAAGGGCGGCCAGAACGAACAACACCAGAGAAAAGGCAGGCAGACTTCTAGAAATGAATTTCATCGAGTACTCCTGAGGCAAGCCGGGCAGGTTGGGTCCCAAAATCCGAAAAAAAACCTTCACAAAAAGTTACAACTGCTCTGAAACGTTTGAGACTTTGACATCTCAGGAGACAATTTGTCAACCGCTTTCTGACAAATTCGTTGCAAACCCTTTCTGGTTAGGTGGGTTTGAAGAGCTTTTACGCTGGGCCAATGAGGGAGTGAAACTCATTTTTCGACAATGATCATCAGATCCCAGGGTTTTAGCTTCAAAGACTGAGATTGCTGCACCTCAGCTCCGGTCAGCAGATCTGAGCCGTTTTCGTAATGATACGCAGCAGCTTTCTCTTGGCCTGAATAGTTAAAGTAATAATGCAGCATTTTCCCTTGTCGATTACGTCCGTGGCGTACCCGTACGGCTTCGGGCAAGTCCTGATCGGGAGACATCACCCCAGCGCGCTTCAGCACATCCCGAACCACCTCTCGCTGCAACTGGTCAGTTAAATACGTTCCCTCGTAGGTCAATGTGCCCGTTCCGTATTTGTTGCGCGTGATTGCGGGAAAGTGCCAGTAGGGATCAACAAAGGAAGTGACCACCTCGGCGGTGTCCGGAACGAGAAACTCCTCCCAGACCGAACCCGTGTTTTGGTCGCCGACGCCATATGGATCTGGAGTAAGGCGTTCAGGTGAGGCAAGATTCGTGAACTCCTGGTAATGGAATCCGCAGGCTTCGCGCAGAGGACCAGGCGCCATAACAGCGCGGACAGTCGAATGTTCGTCCGTGAATCCGCTCTTAAATGACATTACGACCTGGCCGCCATTTTTTACGTAATCGGCAATCTGCACCAACACGGACTCAGGCGCGCTGTAAAGCGGCGGTACCAACAAGACTTTGTATCGGGATAAATTCGAATCGGCCGCCTGGACGAAATCCGGCTCGACGTTCAGGTCGTAAAGCGCGCCATACATCTGGCCGAGCACCGTCATGTAGTTCACATGATCGCTGACCGGCATATAGCTCAGCGCATTCGCGGAATCAGTGCTGAGCAGGATGCCGACTTTGTTTTCTTGCTTCAGGTCGACGAGTTGCGGCCCAATCTTCTTTAGTTCGCCGGCCACCCGCGAAACCTCCGCGTACGTGCGATTCGGCAGCAGATCGTGAGAGAGCACGCCTTTCCAGTACGTCTCCTGCCCGTAGTGGAGTGAATGCCAGTGCCAGTACTCCACCATGTTGGCCCCGGCAGCAAGATGGGTGTAAACCACTTGCCGCAGTTGGCCGGGGTACTGCGGATATTGCGTCCGCGAATCCCAACCAATGCTCTGGGCGTTGGTTTCAGTGACCAGGAAATTTGAGTTCTTCAGCGAACGGCCGAGATCGTCTGCCATCCATATGGTCTTGCCGTCAAGGTTCTGCTGAGTTTCGAAGTACGGGTTTTCCGCCACAACGTCAAGCGACCGTGCGATTGCCCACTGATCGAGATTGGTGTGGACGCCGCCGCTGAAATCCTGGGTGATGAACTGGTCGGGACGCTTGTATTCATTCACGATCTTTGCCTGCCAGGCGAGATAGTCGGTCACTACATCGTGCTGGAAGTTTTCCCACTCCAGCTTGTAGCCGGGATTCAGGATTCCATCACGCGGGGGGAGATCGTCCCAGGTGTCAACCAATTGGCCCCAGTAAACCAGGCCCCAGATTTTGTTGATGGTATCGGTCGTCTTGTATTTCTTCTTCAGACGATCGACAAACGCGGCGTTCATGTATGGCGTGGGGATTCCCGTGGGGAAAGTTTCGTTATCGATCTGGTAGCCGATGACTGCGGGATGATCCTTGAAGTGGCTGATGATCTCACGAATCACGCGCTCGGCGGCCTGGCGGAAATATGGGTTTAGGAAGTCGTAGTTCTGGCGGATACCGTAGTATCCCGGCGTAAGTTGCGTCGGATAAGTCGGCCGATAAGGATCACCGAGCGGCGGAGCGGTACCGGGATGGGCGACAAGAATTTCGGGATGCTCTTTCCAAAGCCAGGTCGGAATCGAATAGGTAGGCGTGCCCAGGATCACCCTGATCCCCGCCTGGTGCAATCGATCGAGAACGCGCTGCATCCAGGCGAACTGGAAGTCGCCGTCGCGCGGTTCCCATGTGCTCCACGTTGACTCGCCTACGCGAACCACGGTAATGCCTGCCTTCTGCATCAGGTCGACATCGGTGTCGAGCCGGTCATAAGGCATGTACTCCGGGTAGTAGGCGACGCCATACAAAATGTTCTCCATCTTATCCGGAGCAAAATTAGCTGGCGGTTGCGATTGTGCAACCGCAGCTGAAGTCATCATCAACAAGCATGATGCGAATACGCAGAGAACTTTCCCTACTTGATTCATCAATAGTCCTTAAGCACGTGGTTTGGCGGCGGAATGTCCCGCACCGAACAAATAGGCGACCAACAGCACCAGCAACGCCGCCGAGATCATGAATTTCAGCGCCACTGGGATACCCGTAGGCGAAACAAACGCCTCAATCGTGCCGGCGATGATTAGCAGTGGCACGGTGCCGAGGACCAGCGCAGTAGCTTCCCGGCCTGCCCTGGCCAAAGATTCTTTTCGCGGCAACATTCCGGGAAACAGCAATCCATGGGCGATTTTTAAACCCGCTCCTCCTGCCAGAAAAATCGATGGCAGTTCAAGCGAGCCGTGAGCGGCGACAAAGCTCCACAGGCTCAAGCTCATTCCAGCAAGCCCGCAGGCTGTCCCAACCACTCCCATCAGCAATCCATTGAAAAACATCATGTACATGGTGCCGAGCCCGGCCGTGATTCCGGTCGCATAGGCCATGAATCCTACGGTCATGTTGTTGGTCATAATGCGGCTAGACGCGAGTGGTTTGACCCCGATTATGGAATGTGTCCACATCTCTTTGCGCTGGATGGTCTGGACCATTTGCGGTCCGAGTATTTTCAACTGGAAGTCGGGATCCTGCAGGGTGAGAGCGACACCGATGAGTCCGCCGACAATAAAGATGGCGAAGGCAATAGCGCAGAACCTCCAATTTTTGCCGAAAACCGCCGGGTAATCGTGACTAAAGAAACGCAAAATCCCCCAGGGACTCGCACGATGTCCCACATAAATGATATTGTGAGCGCGCGCCATCAGTTGATTGAGATATCGCGCAAAGTGGACCGAGCTGGCATCCTGCCGGATTGCGGCCAAGTCGGCGGCAGTTTGTCGGTAAAGAAGGCTCAGCTCCTGCAGTTCTTCGTGACTAAGGCCCTTCAGTCCCGCCGAGCTGCTGGTAACCAGAGCCTCCAGCTTTTGCCAGTAAGGTTTGCGCTTCTCAATCCATTTTGTGGAGATCACCTGTGCAGTCCCTCGACCGCCTGGATATCGATACACCAGAACAGATTGCTCTTGAACTGCCGCTCGCCGGAATTGGTAGCCGCTTCCTGGCGATAGCGGTTGACAGTTTACTGCAAGGCGTCTGCTTTATCGCGCTCATTATTATTGGCGCGTTTGCCTCATTCAGCTATAGCGAACTGGCATCCGGGGCGGACCGCTTTTTCTCACAGACGGTCGGTGCAATCACGTTGATCGTAGTTCCCTTCTGCCTTTATTGGGGATATTACGCATTTTTCGAGATCTGGTGGCAAGGCAGGACGCCGGGCAAGCGGGTGGCTGGAATTCGCGTCATTCACCAGACCGGACGACCTATGTCGGCCATCGAGTGCATTGGACGCAACCTTATGCGGGGCGTGGATTTCCTTCCCGGTTTCTATGCCGTCGGCTTGATCACCATGATGTGCAACGCGCAAAACCGCCGGCTGGGCGATTTCGTGGCTGGAACCATAGTCGTCCACGATAAAGCCCTCGAAACTGTTGCTCCGAGCTGGGGCGAAAAGAGCGCATCTGAACCGGCGCAGCCTGAATTGAGGAAGCTCTCGCCAGACGATCTCGTCTTGGTCGAGACTTACCTGAGCCGCCGCTACGAAATTGACTCGGTGATGCGAATGACTACCGCGCAACGCATCGTGGGGCTCATCGCGGAAAAAAGTGGAGTCGTCAAGCCCGCCGAGCAGTCGGACGATGATTTCCTCGAAAGCGTAGCTCGCCAACTTCGCGATTCTGCCACCCTTCCGTTGAGTAGCCTCGATTTGACGGACAGCTACGCTGATTTCCCTTGAGCTTGCGGCTTCGCGATGGTAACATCCCCGCCAACTTGCTGACGGAGGGTGCCGATGGTCACTGTTCTAAGACCGCTTTCTACGAGTGAGTTGTTGGACCGGACCTTTCACCTGTACAGAAACAAGTTCGCACTCTTCCTCGGAATCATGGCAATTCCCCAATTGATTGTGCTCGCAATCCAGCTCGTTGGGTCAGGGCTGGAACTCGGGGGTTCCGTCATCAGTGGGACACTTCTCACCATTGTCGGTGGGCTGGCGAGCTTTGTGGCGATTGAGGTTTCCCAGGCAGCTACAGTAATGGCAGTCTCCGATATTCACCTAGACCGCCCTGTTTCTATCGGCTCGTCATTCTCTTCATCTCGGGGCAGCATCGGGCGAGTCGTCTGGATTAGTTTCGTCGTAGCCATAGCCATCGGTGCGGCAGCGATATTTTTGATTATTCCCGGAATCTATGTGGCCCTGATGTGGTCCTTGGCGATTCCAGTCACAATACTCGAAGGCGGGGGCTTGGGCGTCAGTACAGATCGCAGCAAAGCTCTCACAAAAGGCAGCCGCGGACGTATCTTCGTGATCTATTTACTCGTCGGCGTGTTGGCCATTGTGATTTCTCTAATTCTGCAGACAGTGCTCGTAACGATCGCAGGCGTGATCTCCCGAGGGAATCCTACATCCCTGCTTGCTCTTGTACACGCGATGCAGGCAATTGCCAGTTTCCTCGGCACCAGTCTGGTGGGATCGCTAGGCACGATCGCTCTTACACTGGTCTACTACGATCTTCGAGTGCGCAAGGAGGGCTTCGATCTCCAGCTCATGATGGCCAGGTTGCAACCGAATACTCAGGCTGCGGCCGCGACACCAAATTCGTAGAGCGACCAGCACTTTTCGAGCGGAGAGACTTGGGGGAGGTCTCGTGGTCACCATCCTGCGTCCGCTTTCAACCAGCGAACTGCTGGACCGAACGTTTCACTTATACAGAAATAATTTTTGGCTATTTGTTGGCATTGCGGCAATTCCGCAACTTTTTGTGTTCAGCCTGCACATGGTGGACGCGGCACTTTGGCTAAGACGAATAATTGCCAGTCAAGGCCTCCGAACTCTCCTCTTTGTGCTGGCAAGCCTCCTCGCGGTTGAAATTTCTCATGCGGCAACCGTGGTTGGGGTCTCTGATTTATATTTGTCCCGCGCTGCCTCGATCACTAAAGCATATTCGGTGGCCCGGGCCAGCATTCTTCGTGTAATTGGAATCGGCATCGTTGCATTCTGGATTCCGCTGGTTCTGGGTCTAACTCTTGGAGTGATGGCAGCTTCAGCCTCAGCTGCGATTTTGGCAGCTACCGGAATATTCGGCGGCGCCGGATCAACTGCTTGGATCCGCGCCATAACTTTCGTGGCGGCGTTTTTGGCGGGCCCTTTGCTCGCTCTGCGATGGTGGCTTGCCTGGTCATTGGTAATTCCCGTTACGGTGATCGAGGGCGGAGGTCTGAGGGCCAGCATGCGCAGGAGCAGTTCGTTGACTAAAAGCCGCCGCGGCCGCATTTTTTGTTGTTTATCTTCTAGTCGCAGCCTTGACGTGGATAATTGCAATTCTCTTTCAAACTCCGTTTTACGCCATGGTTCCGTGGACACACTTCCTTCGGCACGCAGCCGCCGGCTCATCGGCACTCGTGGTCAGCGCGGCAGGAAATCTGTTGAGCACCAGCCTGGTCGGGCCCTTATTGACCGTGGCATTTACCCTTATTTACTACGACGAGCGCGTGCGACGAGAAGGTTTTGATCTGCAGCTCATGATGTCTACACTCGAGAATCCAGCGCCGATGCCTTCTCCGGCGTTCGTTTCATAATGCGCGCATTCATCTTATTGGCCGTGCTCGCAATATGTGGCGCGGCAACGTCCGCAAACGCCGCGCTCTTCGGACGTGCATTCTCGATCGCAGAATACAAGGCGGAACTCTACCGCCTTTCCGATCTCGCTGACAAAGCCGCCGCCGATCCTTCCGCAGCAGATGTGGCGATCAGCGAATTGCGGGGCGACTGGCAGGTTCAGGGCAACGGACAGACATTTGAAATACGCACCGGCGGCATCATCGACAAGTTCGAGCACGTGAAAACTGATCGTGATCGCGTTGTGCTCGATGAACTGAAAACTGAACTTAACTCACTGCGGTCTAATGTCGAGGCTTACGAACAATCTCCCGTCGAATCTTCGGCCGAACGAGCGACCCTTACGAAAATCCTGGCACGCTCCGAATTCAATCAGGTGCACGGGCCTACCTGGCTTGACCGTCTCAAATACCGGATCCTGATGTGGATTTTCCGGATTCTTGGACGCCTTTTTGGCTCATCATCCGCGCCTACGGTTGGCCGGGTACTGGTCTGGACGCTGGTTACCATTGCAGTGGTAGTCATAGCGTTTTTCGTATATCGCGCCATTAAGCAGAGCGCGCGGATTGAGAACATCGTTCCACGGGACGTGACGGTTTCGTCAAAGCCCTGGCATGTGTGGTTGAAGGAAGCTCAAGCCGCGGCGGAAGGCGGCAAATGGCGGGACGCAGTACACCTGGCGTATTGGGCCGGAATATCTTTCCTCGAGCAAAGTGGCATGTGGAATCCAGATAAAGCCCGAACGCCTCGGGAATATTTGCGCTTGCTCTCCGCGACCAGTCCGCAAAGACCCGAGCTTGTCGCGCTTACGAAACGGCTCGAACTTACCTGGTATGGCAATCAGCCCGCGGGCCCCGATACGTTCGCAGAGACTCTAGGCCTGCTGGAGAATTTGGGATGCCGGCAGCTATGAGCGCAGGAGACCGCAAGATTTTAATCATTGCCGGAGTGGCGTTTGTAGTTCTAGTGGTGATCGGTTTTCTCCTCGCCCCGGCCAACCAGGACACCGAAATAGCCACAACCTACTCGACCGCCTCCGGCGGGGCGAAAGCCGCTTACCTGCTGCTAAAGGAAAGCGGATACGACGTTGAACGCTGGGAGAAGCCCACGAATCTGCTGAAACCAGACCGCCATACGGTCTTGGTCATCGCGGACGCGTTCGCCGCGCCAGACCAGAAGGATAAATCTGTGATTGAGCAGTTCATCTCTGCCGGCGGCACGGTAATCGCCACCGGAATTGCAGGCGCAGCTTTTCTGCCCGAAGACCATTCCGAAACCGATGCCGTGCCGGGTCATCCGCGGAGTGTCTTCACAGCTCTCACTCCTTCGGCAATCACTCGCGCCGCTCCCAGCATTACTCTGGCGCCGGTTGCACGCTGGTTGCGCTCCTCTGGCATACCGCTCTACGGCGAGCATGATAGGACTGTGGCCACGCAATTGCCGCTTGGGGAGGGCAAAGCCATTTGGCTGGCCTCGGCAACGCCGCTTACCAACTCCGGATTAAAAGAAAAAAACAACCTGGAGTTTCTGCTGGCCGCCATCGGCGATCCTCGGCAAACACGGGTTCTCTTCGACGAATATGTGCACGGATATGGAGACCAGGACAGCGAAGAGAGAAGCCATCCTTTACTAATTGCGCTCCTGCTGCAATCGGGATTACTCGCCGCCGTAGTGCTGTTCACCTTTTCACGAAGAAGCGGTCCTTTGCGGCCACTGGCGATCGAGTCGCGGCTTTCACCGCTGGAATTTGTCGAAACCCTCGGCGGACTTTATGAGCAGGCGAATGCCGCTTCGATAGCAGTCGACGTTTATTACCAGCGCTTTCATTTCTGGATCACCCGCCGTCTGGGACTTGGAAAGGACGCGTCTCCCGAAGAAATCAACCGCGCCATCCGTGAACGTTGGCGTTGGGATGATGACAAATTCCTTTCCACTCTGCAGAATGCTGCTTCATCCCGTTACTATCCGAATCTTCCCCAAAGCCAGGCCCTGGAGATTGTGAGGGCTCTATACTCGTATGCCGTAAAGCTGAAGCTCTATGTTGCGGGCAAGGAGAAAAGTTAATGGAAGCAGTGCGCCAGTTGATTGAACATTTGCGGCAGGAGTCCAGCAAGGTAATCATCGGGCAGGAGGAATTCCGCGATCAATGCCTGATTACGCTCCTTTGCCGCGGGCACGCGCTTCTCGAAGGTGTCCCAGGGGTCGCGAAGACGCTTACGGTCAAGACTCTGGCCCGCATACTGGGCCTCGATTTCCAGCGTGTTCAGTGCACATCCGATCTGATGCCCGCGGATATCATCGGCACCAACGTGCTCAACATGGCGACCAGCACGTTCTCGCTTCATAAAGGGCCGGTATTTACAGATCTTTTTCTGGTCGATGAAATCAATCGCATGCCACCTCGGACGCAAGCCGCCTTGCTTGAAAGCATGGAGGAATATCAGGTAACTATCGATGGCGTTCGGCACGAGTTGTCGGATGAATTCAGCGTATTCGCGACGCAAAATCCGGTGGAATTTGAAGGAACTTATCCGCTTCCTGAAGCGCAACTGGATCGCTTCCTACTAAAAATAAGAGTGCCTTATCCGAGCGCACAGCATGAGGTCAACATTCTCGAAAATGTTCAGAACGGGTTTGAGGCCCGCCAACTGGATCGGATAGGTCTTGCGCAAATTCCTCCCGGCTTGCTCTTGCAAGCTCAGCAGGAAACGAAAGCGGTGCGCGTTGAGCCTGCTCTGTTCAACTATATTGTGCAGATTTGCCGTCGTACCCGAGACTGGCCATCTCTGTCACTTGGAGCGAGTCCGCGCGCGGCCATCAGCCTGATGGTGGCGGCGCGAGCTACTGCTGCGCTCGATGCGCGCGACTACATTATCCCTGACGATGTCAAAACCGCGGCGCCCGCCGTGCTACGGCATCGCATTGTTTTGAAACCTGAAGCAGACCTTGAAGGCTTGACACCTGACTTGATCATCGCGGACGTGCTGCGAGCAGTCGAGGTCCCCAAGTGACGACCGTCGAAACTTTGGTGCCCGCCTCCTCCTCTGCAAAGGCAGAGAAGCGAAAGCGGCTGGCTCTCGCTTTTGGTCCGCGATTCTTTCTTCTCATCATTGTCGGATTGGTATGGCTCGGCGCGGCGTTTCATGACCCGCGGTTTTACTATGCGCTCGCAGCGTGGGATGTACTGGCGCTGATTGCCTGGGGAATCGATCTGCGTATCATTCCTCGCGCGGGAAAGCTCACAATTACCCGTAAATGGAATGATCCCGCTGGTCTCTCCGTCCCCTCAACCATTGAATTGATTCTAGACAATGGGAGCCGGCTGTCAGTACTCGCAACAATCATCGACGATGTTCCTCCTCAACTTCGAAATGAGGCCCCTACGTTGGAGTTGAAGTGCATGGCGAACGGCCAAGCCAGCGCCGAGTATCAAATCCGTCCTGTCCAGCGGGGCGACCTCATGCTTGGTGCGGCGTATGTCCGATATCAAAGCCCGATGCGCATCGCGGAGCGATGGGCAATCGCGCACGTTGAACAAAAGATCTGTGTCTACCCGAATCTCGACGAGGCACGCCAGCAGTCGATTTACCTGATTCGCAGCCGGCAGATCGAAATGGAGAAACGCCAAACTCGTAGTCGCGGAGCTGGCCGTGACTTCGAAAGTTTGCGCGAGTACCGCCTAGGCGATGAAATGCGCGATATCTGCTGGACTGCGGCGGCACGTCGCGGAAAACTTGTCACGCGTCTATATCAGATTGAACGCAGCCAGACCATCTGGCTGATTATCGACGCCGGACGCTTATTGCGGGCGCGCATCGGCTCACTGACCAAACTCGATCTTGCGACGAATGCCGCGCTTAGCCTTGCTGAGGTTGCTCTTGGCACCGGAGACCGCGTCGGGCTGCTTGCCTATGCCCGTAACATCCAGAAACGCGTACCTCCCTACCGAGGTAGCGCTCACCTTCGGATGCTGATCCAACATCTTGCCCACATTCATGGGGATGCGGCGGAGGGCGATCATCTTCACGCGGTCAGCACCCTGCTTTCAACCCAAAAACGAAGAAGCCTGGTTGTCTGGTTGACTGATTTCCCGGAAACTGCGATGACGCCCGAGGTCATCGAGGCGGCGTCGGAAGCAGCTTTGCGCCACCTGGTGTTGTTTGTGGTCATCGGCCAGCCGGATCTCGCGGAACTCGCCGCCGGGAGGCCTGACTCAGTACACGCGATGTATCGCACTACTGCCGCGCAAGAGACGCTTCATCGAAGAGAGGTTCTGCTCGGCAAACTTCGCCAGCGCGGCGCCCTCGCATTGGAAGTCGACTCCGCCCGTGCATCCGCGATGCTGGTGAATTCGTACTTGAACGTTAAGCAGCGAAACCTGCTCTAAAGGTTGAAACAGCAGTCAATTTCACCGGACTTCCTCCCTGCGCCGATTCGTAAATTGCAGAAATGATTTTCAAATCGCGTAACGCCTCTTCGCCCGGGGTAAGTGGCTCTTTGTTCTGCATTACGCACTCTGACATGTGGTCCATTTCCGCTGCAAAGTGATCGACGACGGGCAGGTCTTTCCAGTCAATGTCGTTCCCTCGCTCAATCCACATGCGCAGACCTGTGTACCAACTGAAGGGATCGCACTCCAGGCGTGCATCGGTGCCCATCACACGATAGTGGCTCTGATGGAAGTAGCCGTAACTTGATGAGCAATTAGCCAGGATGCCGCTTGGAAAACGCAACTGGAATGTCACGTTCTCTTCAACTTCCTTGAATCGGGGATCGTTGCGATTCGTAAAGATCATTGCGCTTACTTCCGTCGGTTCTTCGCCCGTGAGATATCGCGAAGCATTCAGCGCGTAGATGCCGATGTCCATCATCGATCCGCCGCCTGCAAGCTGCTTATTCAACCGCCACTGCTTCGGGTCGCCAATCGGAAAGCCAGCATCGGCAAGGATCATCTGCGTGGGTCCAAGCTCGCTGGAACGTGCAATGCGGATCGCTTCCTGGTTATATGGTTCATAGTGGCAGCGATATGCGACCATCAATTTGCGATTGGTTTTTCGGCCCGCGTCGATCATCTGCTCACAATCGGCAGGAGTGTTCGCCATCGGTTTCTCGCAGAGCACATGTTTCCCGGCTTCGAGGCCGCGAATTGTGTACTCGGCATGCATGCCGTTCGGCAGCACGATGTAGATGACATCGACCTCAGGATTGTCTTTAATCGAATCGTAGTTCTGATAGTTGTAAATGTTCTTCGAGTTCACGCCATAGCGCAGCGCGAGCTTGTTCGCTTTATCCGGATGGCCGCTTACAAATGCCACGACCTTCGACTTCTCGCACTTGGCGAAAGCAGGAAGAATTTGATTGATCGCAAGGCTGCCGAGGCCAACGATTGCCCAGCCGAGCTTCCTGCCCGGAGGCTCTGGCACAACGAGTTGAGCGGAGGCATCTTTTAGCCAGCCTGCCGCAACGTTTGCTGCAAACAGTCCTTGGCCGACTCTAGTCATGAATCCGCGCCGCGTGAAATCTTTCCCAATACGATCAGTCACCATTGCCTCCCTATTTTGAACTCCGCTGCTTCCGTAGTTCTTCGAGCCGCTTTTTCAAATATTCCCGGTATTCCTGCTGGAGCTTGGGGTCTTTTGGCGAGCCGTAAATCTCGCTGGATTTGTACTTCCCTTCCGCAAATTTCTTTTTTGTCCACTCGTCGTGGATGTGGGTGACATCGGCCTTGTCCAGTATTTCCTGAACAAACTGGGGCGGAACGAAATACACGCCCTCGCGGTCGCCAAAAACGAGGTCTCCGGGCATGACGGTTGTCTGTCCGATTTTGATGGGAACGTTGATTCCCGTCAGCATGACGTTCCCGATTGGAGTAGGGTCGGTCGAACGGTAGTACGCGGGCATGTCAATCTCGGCGATTCCATCCAGGTCGCGAATGCTTCCGTCTACAACCAGCCCGCCGCCGTGGGTGGCCTGCATTACATAGGAGAAAAGGTTATCGCCGACGATCGTTCCATCGACTTTCTTACCGAACATATCGACAACCAGCACGTCGCCCGGCTGCAGCATATCGATTGCGGTCTGGTTTTCAAGGCGGCCAATACCGTGTTCTTTCGCCTTTGCCTCAGCAACGCTGTCGACGTCGGAGCGTAGCGGCATGAACTGTACAGTAAAGGCGCGGCCCACCATTGTTTTGCCCGGATGCAAGACCTGAAAACCATCGGCAAATTGATTGTTGTAATTCTTTTCCTGCAAGACCGCCCAGACTTCCTCGGCGGACAGATCCTTTGCCCGCGCGATCAGATCGTCCGGAACTTTCGGCCGGCCGTCAGGCAGACGATCGAATGGATTCTGTGGTGTGTAGTCAATCAATTCCTGCTTGGAAAAAGAAACGAGCTGTGCGGATGCCGGCAAAGCCGCCAAACAAATGCAGATAAGAATGGTGACGCAAACATATACTCCACACCAGCGCCAATTAGTTTTCAATCGAATGCCTCCAAAATATTGCGTTCCCGAAACTCTCAAATCAGCTTCCATTTGTCAATCGCAAATCCACCGCAGGCAGCTTACAATGCATGTTTCATTTATGTGATGAAAGGAATTCTTTCATGAACAAGCATGTCCTGAACCGCCGTCAAATCATGAAGACCTCCGCCCTGGCACTCGGAAGCGGCCTGTTGATTGGTGATTCGCTGGAAGCTTATCCCAAGAACGTCAACACGAATTCCAGCCCGTCAGCCCTGCGCATCACCGACTTGCTGGTCGCGACGGTTGCTAAGCCGGGTCCGAGTCCCTGTCCAATCATCCGCATCGACACGAATCAAGGGGTGTACGGCCTCGGCGAAGTTCGTGATATGGCGAGTCCCACCTATGCTTTATTCCTGAAAAGCAGAGTTGTCGGAGAGAATCCACTGCAACTCGACAAATTATTTCGCAAGATCAAGCAATTCGGCGGCCCGGCGCGGCAGGGCGGAGGAGTTTGCGCGATCGAGATGGCGCTCTGGGACATCGCAGGAAAAGTTTACGACGCGCCTGTGTATGCCATGATCGGCGGCGGTAAGTTCCGCGACAAGATTCGAATTTATGCCGATACCACCGAATCGAAAGACCCCAAGGTCTACGCGCAACGCATGAAAGAGCGCAAGGAAGTGATGGGACTCACCTGGCTGAAGATGGACCTCGGAGTCGAGATGGTTGCGGATACGCCCGGCACGGTCACGGAGCCTTCAGATCTGACCCCGTGGGAACAGAGCCAGGCTGAGCATCCTTTCGTTGCGATGGAAGTCACCGATAAAGGAATCTCGTTGCTCGAGGAATACGTTGCCGCAGTTCGTGACGCGGTGGGCATGGAGATTCCGCTTTCGATGGACCATCTCGGACATCTCGGAGTGAAGTCGATCATCCGTCTTGGCAAGGCCTACGAAAAATACAATCTGGCCTGGATGGAAGACGTGATTCCGTGGACGTACACAGATTTATTGAAGGAAATCTCGGATCAAAGCCCGACACCGATCCTCACTGGAGAAGACATATATTTGAAAGAGCCGTTCCGCGTGCTCTGCGAGAAACATGCCGTAAGCAAGATTCATCCTGACCTCGCGACCGCCGGCGGAATTCTCGAGACCCACAAGATCGGCGACATGGCGGAGGAATTTGGCGTACCAATGGCAATGCACTTCGCCGGAACACCGGTCAGTTGCATGGCAAGCGTGCATTGCGCTGCGGCCACGCAGAACTTTCTCGCGCTTGAAAATCATTCGCTCGATGTGCCCTGGTGGTCATCGCTGGTGCAGGAATACGCGAACACGCCAATCGTCAATCACGGATGGATTGAGGTGCCCGACCGTCCAGGTCTCGGTATCACTCTGAACGAAGAGGTCGTTCAAAAACATTTGGTTCCAGGTAGCGGGTATTTTGAACCCACAACCGAGTGGGACCAGGAGCGATCGTGGGACCGCTTGTGGAGTTAGAGGTTTCGAGTCATCTCTGAGGCTGCAATTCGTCCTTGCCTTCTTTGATTAAATAGAACTTGCCGGCTGGAATATTGTGGAATGTCTGCGCCAGTCCGCTCGGCCACTTGATTTCGACTTTCTCTGCGCGGGTGTTTTGCCCCAGGCCAAAGTTCCCGCGGAGATCGCTTTGCGATAGATAGCTGCCTCCACCTGCGATCTCGCGGATCTGAGAAAGACCTCCGCTGAGGACGCGAATACGAGCACCCATGGCGTCGCGGTTACTCTTCGCGCCCACGAGTTTAAAGTTGATGAAGTGATTTTCATTCCCGCCGTTGTGCAGTAGAAGCGGGGGATCGCCATTGTTCGCAACTAATATGTCAACAAAGCCGTCGTTGTCGAAATCGGCAAAGGCCACGCCGCGGGCAGCGTGCGGGGCTTGATCAGCGATGCCAGCTTGCTTCCCTGCTTCCACAAACTTTCCGTTGCGCTCGTTGTGAAACAAAGAGTTCAGTTGTTTGTAACTTGTGCCCGGAGTTGCTTGCTCGATCTCGGGATAGACGTGGCCGTTAGCGATGAACAGATCGAGCCAGCCATCGTTATCGTAGTCAATGAACCCGCCCCCGAAACTCAGGACATTGTGCGTCGGGTTTGTGATTCCAGCTTCATCGCTGACTTCATCGAAGTCACCCTTGCCGTCGTTGTGCCACAGATGGTCGGATGACCCCTGGAAGTCAGATATATAGAGATCGAGGAAGCCATCGTTGTCATAGTCTCCTAGAGAAATGCACATGGCAGCCATCAATCTGCCGCCGTTGGAGTAAGCCATTCCGCTGGGGACTGCAATCTCTTTGAACGACTTTCCATGCTCGTTGTGGTAAAGGTAGGCCTCCAGGCCGTCGTTGGCCACGAAGAGGTCCGGCCATCCGTCATCATCGTAGTCAGCCGCGCCAACCGACAAATTCTTCCCCTGCGGCTGATAAATGTTCATGGCGCGCGTGACATTGGTGAAAGTGCCATCGCCGTTGTTGTGGTAGAGAGCGTTCAGGCTTCCTTTATATGCATTGGGAGGACAGCTACTGCGCACAGTTCCGATAGTGCAGTAACGAGGGCCATCAGGATCGAGGGCCACGTAACTTCCCACGTAGAGGTCAAGATAACCGTCGCGGTCATAGTCAAAAAAGGTTGCGCCGCTGTGGAACATGCCGGATTCTTCACCGGCAACTCCTGCTTTGTCGGTCACATCGGTGAACGTTCCATTACCGTTGTTGTGATAGAGAACGTTGCGCCCGTATTGCGTAACGAAGAGATCTGGAAACCCGTCGTTGTCGTAGTCACCCCAAACACATCCCAGGCCATAGCCACTGCCCGGAACGCCGGCCTTCTCGGTAACGTCGGTAAAGGTGCCATCGTGATTGTTGCGATAGAGTGCGTTGCGGACCGATATTCCGCGATTGTAGAGGTCGCGGCCGTTCACGAAATAAATGTCTTGCCAGCCGTCGCCGTCGAAATCGGCCACGCATACACCTGGACCGAATTCTTCGCGATTGATGGACATTCCATTGTTACCTTTGAAATGCACGAACTTGATACCGGCGGCGTCGGTAAGATTCGTGAACTGGATTGGCTTGATAACCCGCGGAGCCTGGGCGTGGACTCGCTTGATCTCAGAAAATTCGCTCCAAGAAAAAAAGAAGAGAGCGCCGAGCGATACAAACATAGTTACAAGTGTTCGGCGGCTCACTTCCATTTTCCTTGACCTTCAACAATCGTGATGTAGCGATCAATGGGCAGGTCGGTAAAGCGCTCTGTGCTGCCGCTCGGCAATGGCCACTTCACCTCCAGCCAATCGATCTTCGTGCGCTTTCCGATGCCGAGCACAATACGCGGATCATGATCGGAAAGATAGCTTCCTCCGCCGACTTTCATTCTGCTGCGTTTTAGGTCTTGCGCCTGATACGTAATGCGTGCACCGACCGCATCCGGGTTCGACTTCTTTCCTGCCAGCTTGATCCCGAGCCAATGATTCCCAGCTGCCGCTTTGTTTTGCAGCAAAACCGGCGCGGCATTGTTCACGGAAATCAATACATCCACAGCGCCATCATTATTGAAATCGCCAATTGCCATTCCTCGCGCTGAAAGCCGCTGGGAAAAAATCGGCCCACTTTGCGCGCTGATGTTGCGTAAGACCTTGCCATCGCCGTGAAACAACAAGGGAGGTTCCTGGTATGTGACCTGCGGCTGAAGCTGCTCAATCAGATCATCGGGGTTTCCATTGGCCAGGAATAAATCGAGGTTGCCGTCATTGTCAAAATCGAAAAATTTGAGTCCCCAGCCGCTCATCAGACGAGTTGCAGTTGCCACGCCAGTCTCGCCGGCCCGATCCTCGAAGCTCTCATCGTGATTATTGCGATAGAGCGAATACATTTCGTGATCGATGTTGGCAACGAACAAATCCATCCAGCCATCCTGATCGAAATCCGCCGAATCAACCCCCATGCCGGAGCGCGGACGGCCGTCCGCACTGTACGCCACCCCGGAGGGCTCGCCAATCTCTTCGAATTTCCCGCTGCCTCGATTGGCAAAGAGAAAATTCGCGACTGTGTCGTTGGCGACGAACAGATCTATCAGGCCGTCATTATTAATATCCGTGGCTACCACGCCCCACGCTTTTCCGAGATGCCCCGCAATTCCGCTCGACTTGCTCACGTCCGTGAACGTACCGTCACCGTTGTTGTGAAACAGCCAGCTCGCCGTAGGCCGGTAAACGTGGGGGATGCAGTAGCCGCGCTTTGCATCTTCACCCACGCGGCAGTCTTTGTTTTTCTCTTTTGAAAACTCAACGAACTGACAGACGAATAAATCGAGCTTGCCGTCATTGTCGTAGTCAAACCAGACCGCGCTTGAAGACCATCCAGGGGCAGCGACTCCAGCCTTTTCCGTCACGTCGGTGAACGTGCCGTCGCCGTTGTTGTGATAAAGAATGTTGCGGCCGTATTGCGTGACATAGATATCCGGAAAGCCGTCGCCGTCGTAATCTCCGACGGCAACGCCCTGCCCATACCCGCCCCCGCTGACCCCAGCCTTCGCGGTTACGTCCGTAAAAGTTCCGTCGCGATTGTTGTGGTAAAGCGCATTTCTCAGCGGCGGAGTAGGATCGAAGAAATCGCATTTCCCGCTGTTCACCAAGTAAATGTCCATCCAACCGTCGTTGTCGTAATCCAGGAACGCGCACCCGGCGCCCGTGGTCTCCGGTAAGTAATGCTCCGGAGACTTCCCGCTCGTATGAACCCAATGAATGCCGCTGGCCTCGGGAGGAACGATCTCGAAAGGATGCAAAGGAACTGGCAGCGTGCGCGCCAGCCGGGGAAAGCTTGCAATCGCTAAGCCCTCCGCCATTGTTTGCAAAAAATGACGGCGTGAAACAGGAAAGATTCGGGGCGAAGTGGGTTTTGTCACGGCTCGGAGAAAGGTAACTTCATTGCGGATTGGCGGCTGGCTGTCCTTGTGCATCGGCTCCTTCGGCGGGTTGCTTCTGCACCATGCCTCGATGGATTGCAAATTCGTGCTCGCCTTCTTCCTTACGGCCAGTGCGCGTGTAGGCGATCGCCAAATTGTAGTGCGCCGCCGGATTTTGCGGTTCAAGCTTCACCGCGAGTTCCAGCGGATGGACAGCATCCGAAAATTTCTTTGTCGAAACCAGCGCCACCCCCCAGCCGAGATAAGCGTCACCGAAGGACGAATCTAATTTTGCCGCGCGGGTAAAGTGCGCGATGGCCTCGTCCCATTGCTGCGCCTCTCGCGCGAGTTCACCCAGAACGTACTCCGCCCCGGCGTTGCTGGGATCGATCTGCAGTTCCTGCTGAAATTCTTTCTTCGCCTGTTCTGCAACATCGGCCGGTGGATTCGGCTCAGAGAGCAGCAGTCTTCCGATCCGGAAATGGATTCCCGGCAACTGTGGGTTCTGCTGCACGACTCTCTGGTATTCCTTGTCTGCCTGGTCCCACTTGCCTTGGGTTTCAAAAGCCTCGGCTTTCAATTCGTGCGCCTCTGCTGAATTCGGCGCGCGCGTGGCCAGCTCCATCGAGGACCGAGTGGCGAAATCCGAATACGTGTGCACCGCAGTGTATAAAACTTCCGGATCGTCAGGAAATTCGCGCTTCAACATGCGAAGGAAATCCTCCGCCGTGTCGAATTGATTTTTTACCATGGCGCAACGAATGCCGAGGAGCCCGGCATTACGGCGGAACTCTTTGTCGGTGCTCTGAGCCAGCGCCTTCTTTAATAGCGGAACTGCCTCGCTGCAGTTTCCCGACTTTGCGAGTTCAAGCGCGTGCTGACTGGACTGGCTGGAAGCGCCTTTGGCAGCAGGTTTCGCTGGAGAAGTCTGTCCAAGGGATAAAGACGACACAAGCAAAAGCGCGCCCAGGATGGAAAAGCCGTAATTGTGCATAAAAAGAAAAAAGGCAGGCGTCATTGACGCCTGCCTCATGATACCGCGATCAGAAGTAGAACTTCAGCGCGAACTGCAACTGTCGTGCATCCTGACTGGTGCTGATTAAGCCCATTCCACCACCGAAGCTGGTGTTAGGGGCCGCCAAGTTCGGATGATTAAAGATGTTAAGGAAGTCCGTCCTGAACTGGAACTTCATCCTCTCTCCAATCGGGAAGTTTTTCTGCATGCTGATATCGAAGTCCATAAATCCAGGCCCAATGACTGGCCCCTGAGCTGGGCAGTTACCGAACGTACCTGGCGCCGCATTGGCAAACGCGCTCGCGCCGAACCATTGCATTCCGGCATTGCTCACCGTCTTGGGATATTGCACTGGACCAATGCAGTCAGGTCGGCTTTCTGGCGTTCCGGTACCCGAAAAATCAGATCCGTACAGAGAGAGCGGAAAACCAGTGTGCATTGAAACAATCGGATTGATAGACCAATTGCCTGCAACGGCGTTTACGACTGCAGGTGCATCGCTTCCGAAGCGCTTTCCCTTGCCGAACGGTATCTCATAAACAGCATACGCGCTGATTACGTGTTTGGAGTCCCAGTAGCATTGCGCGTAATCGCCATTCGGATTGTAGAGGTTCTGCCAGTAGTTTCCGGAAGCAGTCGTGAGCTTGGCACCGCCCCAAGTTCCGTAGTAACCATCGTCATTGGTCATACACTTTTGGAAAGTGTAGGAAACCTGTGCTTCAAGACCATTGCTGTAGCGCTTATGCAACACGGCCTGCAAAGCGTTGTAATTCATGTTGCCCACTGAGGCCGTGTTTTTGACATTGCCAAGCTGGTTAGGCCCGAAACCAGTGAGGCCAGACGCGGCAGAGTTTTTGCCACCGATGAACGGATAGACAACCGTTCCGTTTACCAGATCTCCCTGCGCCAGCCATTCCGGAACCATCAGGTGCGTCGTGCGCTGGCCGACATAGCCGAGTTGAACTGTGGTGTTATTTGCGATTTGGCGTTGAACCGATAGGTTCCACTGATCTGAAACAGCTGGTTGAACCGTGCCACTCCACGCAAGCAAGGTAGCTCCGATGAAAGGATTGCCTGCGGGCGGCGCAGCCTTACTGAACGCACTTTCCGTGTTGTATGCGGTGCCGGTCGCTACGTTGGAAGCTTCCACCTGCGGCGGCGTAAAGGGTGGATTTTGGGTCAGCCGCAAGTTGGTCCCAGTGCCCTCAAGGTATGACGAAACGTCAAACGCTCCCCGAACTACCGTCTTCCCCGACTTTGGACTCCAAGCAAATCCTAAACGAGGCTGGAAGTCGAGCAACCCATAGTCCGATTTGTACAAGGCATTACTGAATCCATTGGACCCCACAACGCCTGCTGGAACAGGTGTATTTCCAGAAAATTCAATTTCTCCGGTGAAGATGTTGACGCTGTCCTGACGACCATTGGTTTCGGTCCAAGGGGTGCGAGCTTCATAACGAAGGCCAAGGTTCAGTGTTAGGCCGCTGCTTATGCGCCAGTCATCTTGGACAAAACCGGCATACAGCCAGTCGCGCTGGTGCCAGCCGCCGCCGCTCGTCCCGCGCGCCACGTCCTGCGGAAGTCCGAGCGCCCAGTCGGCAGCAGGATCGCCATTAGCTCCGTTGCCTGAATAGTTCCCACCCGGGCCGAGACCGAAGATTTCGAGTCCAAGTTCTCCGCCGTTGCCGCTATAAAAAACGTTCAGGTTATAGCGGTTCACTTGGAAACCGGTTCTGATGGTTTGTCGGCCGTGAGTCCAGAGAAGCACGTCGTCGAACTGGGTGACAGTAGTGTTGAACCGTTGCACCACGGTAGCATTGCCGATCGTGTTCAGGGCTCCGGCATTGGGATTCGTGCCCGAACCACCTCCAAATGACATGCTTGGCAGTCCAACTAGAGTTCCGGGGTTCCCATTGGCGATTCCGATAGTGTTCCCTAGCTGCCCGACGGCGCTATTGAAACTCGCCAGACCAGTAGCTAACCTGACGTTGTTCTTCCCGAAGCGGACCTCGTTCAGCAGGTTAGAACCGAACGAATGCGTCCAGTTCGCAGATCCGTTCAAAAGGTAGGCTTCGTTTACGGAGTTCCCGAGAAGTGCTACCGAATTGCTGGACGGATCATATTGATTACCTTTGGAGAAACGTACAAAGGCACTGTCCTTATCGTTCGGCTTGAAATCGACCTTGATATCCCCTTGATCTGAGTTGTACTGCTGTGCGGTCGTGTTGACGGCCTGACCGAACCCACTCGACAAGGTTTGCAATGACTTCGGGTAAAGTGAGCTTGTCACAAGGGCGGTAAACGCGGGGTCAAGCATATTGCTCGGAATCACGTTGCCGCTGAATGCGGGCCTTGAGGCAGGAGCCAGAATGTTGCAGGCGACCCCAGAGGTCCCACCCGTTCCTGCTGCACACGGATTGTAGATAGGGCTGGTTAAGCCGCTAAAATCGCCAGCCGTTTCAGCCGCGGTTAACACGGTGATCGGGCTCGAAGATGACGGATGATCGAGGCGTCCTCCCTGATAATCCGCGAAGAAGAATAGCTTATTCTTGATTATCGGTCCGCCCAGAGTCCCCCCGAACATGTTCCAACGCAGTTTCGGGGTTGGCAGTACGCCCGTTGGAGTTCCGGCCCCCAGCCCGTTTTCCCACTTGTTTGCGTTGAAAATGTCGTTGCGGAAGTACTCGAAAACGTCGCCGTGGAATGAATTCGTTCCCGATTTAATCGTGGCGTTAACGATTCCGCCGTTGTAGTTTCCGAATTCGGCCGAGGCGTTCTGGTTGATGACATTGAACTCCGCGATGGCATCGGGGGAAGGCGTGTAGCCGAGCAGGTTGTCCGACGCCTGGTTGTTGTCGATGCCGTCGAGCAGGAAGTTGTTTGACTGCTCGCGGTTGCCATTGATGTACGGGCGGCCACCTTCTTC
This sequence comes from Terriglobales bacterium, assembly GCA_035651555.1. Lineage (GTDB taxonomy): Bacteria > Acidobacteriota > Terriglobia > Terriglobales > Acidobacteriaceae > Gp1-AA145. The sequence continues at coordinate 422,674 of DASRFL010000032.1, read as the reverse complement.
GGCAGTATTCGATCCCTGGTTCATGCTCGAGGGATCGACGGAAATGGAACCGGGGGAGAGCAATGTGAGCTGAACGTAATTTCTTGTCTCAAGCGGCAGGTTGTCGGTCGTGGCCGAATCGATGACCGTTCCGACCTGCGCGTTTTCCGTCTGCAGCACCGGAGCTTCACTGGTCACTTCGACGCTCTCGCTGATCTGGCCAACCTTCATCTGCACATCGACGCGGGCCGTCTGGTTGAGCTGAAGCGTGAATGCCGGACGAATTGCGGTATCGAAACCGGTCGCTGAAACTTTGACGGTATAGCTTCCGATCGGAAGCCGCAAAAGGTTGTAGCCGCCAGTATCGTTGGTCCGCGCCGACCAAAGGGTGCCGCGATTGGTGTCGGTAGCGACGACGGTAGCGTCCTTAATAGGAGCGCCGCTCGGATCAGTGATGGTGCCCACGATCGATGCCGTGACTTCCTGGGCAAGCGCGACGTGGCTAGAAATTGAAAGGCCAGCAAAAACGCAAAGAGACAACGCCAGTGAGAGCAATCTTCTTGTGCTCATCTCAGAGACCTCCGGGAGAACTTGTTTATCTTTATCCTGCCCACAATAACGATGAAGAATGCTATATAGCAGATGAATGGCCGTGGTCAAGCAAAAAATTCATTCGGCCTTAATAAATTTACACAACGCGCGATTCAAGTGCTCTATAACAACCCTGGCTGCTGTTTCCCGACTCACGCACAGCCGACTTCGGACGCAAATCGCTCGTTCTTTGCATGTTTGTTGCTCGTCTTTGCAACTGCACGAAATCCGGTGCAGATTTGGCGCTTGCCGAATCGATATTGCGGTCCAAAGACCGCTATATAACTCTAGAGGCACCTCGAAAGGTCTCCAGTTTACGGAATCTCTTTACTTTTTCTCCGCTTTTCGCTATATAGCAGATGAAATCACACGATATATTCAGACTGCGCAGCAAGGACGACAATGCCCAACAACGGACACGGCGCGATCCCGGCGTACCAGAAAATCCAGGGTACGATCCGCGAACGAATCGATGCCGGAGACCTAAAGCCAGGTGATGCAGTGGCTTCCGAGCGTGAGCTGGCTCGCCTGCATCGCGTGAGTCTGATGACGGCGCGTCATGCCTTGGCCGGTTTGGAACGCGAGGGCGTGGTTGAGCGAAGACGCGGCGCCGGCACGTTTGTCGCGCCTCCCCGCATTCACTTCAACAAGCTGATGAGCTACACCGAGCAGATGGCCAGCCGCGGATTGACCGCGTTCTCAAAAGTAATAACCGCCAAGGTCATCGACCACGATGACGAAATCGCTGCCCGGCTCATGCTTCCCGCCAACAGCAAAATGATAAAAATTGAGCGCGTACGCCTCACGAGCGACGAACCCTTTGCACTTGAAATTTGCTATCTTCCTGCGGAAAGATTTCCCGGCCTTACGCGGGAACCCCTGGGGAGAAGTTCCCTTTTCGCGCGGCTTGAGCAGGACTACGGTATTCAACTCACGTACGCAGATGAAGAGGTCGATGCCACCGCAGCCGACCTCAGGGTAGCGCAATTTCTGCAGGCGCCACGCGGCACCCCGGTTATGCGGATCCGCCAGGTCATTTATTCTTCTAATGGCAAACCGGTGATTTACGTTGTCGGTTTTTATCGCGCTGAGCGCCACTCGCTATTCATACGCCGTTTCCGGTAAATTGAATTCACCATCGGTTCGATCCAAACTGTTCCCAGAATGTAGTCTCCTGAATGATGAGCCCTAAACGCAGCCGCGTCCGCTGGTTCTTGATTGGTTGGCTGTTCGTCTTGAGCGCGGTAGCTTTTCTTGATCGCGTAAATATCTCAATTGCCAAAGTGTCTTTGGCCACGGCCTATCATCTGGATGACATCCATGTCGGCTGGATTTTCAGCGCCTTTCTCATCGGCTACGCGGTTTTTCAAACTCCGGGTGGGAGACTGGCCGACAAACTCGGCCCTCGACGTGTGCTCGCGGCAGGCGTGATCTGGTGGGGGGTCTTCACCGCGCTGACCGCTCTAGTTCCATCGGGAATCGCAGGCAGCTTGATGCTGCTTGTTGCGGTCCGTTTTCTGCTGGGCGCAGGCGAAGCCGTAATGTATCCAGCTTCAAACCAATTCGTCGCTCGTTGGATTCCTGATAACGAGCGTGGGATCGCGAATGGCTGGATCTTCGCCGGAGTCGGCGCGGGCGCTGGACTTTCTCCCCCTCTGATCACGTATGTCATGGTGCACTATGGCTGGAGGACGTCGTTCTGGATATGTGCGGTGATCGGATTAATCGCCGGCACGGTGTGGTTCATCGTCGCACGGGACAATCCTGAACAACATGCAAGCGTTTCAGGCGCCGAATTGGAATTCATTCGCAATGGGATCTCGTCTGGCAAACCAGTGGAAAGTGCGGCGCTGATCTCGTGGTGGTCGATTCTGAAAAGCCGGGAGGTCTGGGCCATCACCGTCAGCTACTTCACATTTGGCTACGTCGCTTGGATATTCTTTAGCTGGTTTTTCACCTATCTGGTCCAGGTCAGGAATCTCAATCTGAAGTCCAGCGCATTCTACGGAATGCTGCCATTCCTGGCGATGGCGGTTGCCTGCCCGATCGGGGGTGTCATTAGCGACTGGCTCACGGAAAAAGTGAACGCTCGTGTAGGCCGCTGCTACCTCGCTGCTTTCGCAATTGCGGCGGCAGGAGTTTTTCTTGTGCTTGGAGCGGAAGCTCACGAAGCGCAACTCGCCAGCATCGTTCTCGCGGGCGGAGCTGGGGCTTTGTACTTGGCGCAGAGTTCCTTCTGGTCGGTGACGGCGGGACTGGCAGGCTCGTCATCGGGCTCAGTTTCCGGCTTTATGAATATGGGAGCGCAAGTCGGCGGCGCCGTTACTGCTTCCCTGACTCCGGCGATTGCCGCTCACTTCGGCTGGACTGCATCCTTTATTACTGCGGCTGTATTATGCGTAATTGGCGCATTCGCCTGGATGATTGTCGATCCCCAAAGAGCAATCGCCGTGGCACCCGGCGCTACAGCCGCCCAAACTTCTTGACCGCCTCTTCGATTGACTTCAGCTTCTCGATATACGCGTACATCGAGTGTTCCTTGAAGTCCATCTCCTGCGCCGTGGTGAGGACCTGCGCAGCTTTCGCGCGCGGCACGATCACAACGCCGTCAGAATCCGCAACCACGATATCTCCCGGGCTGACCGCAACTCCATCACAGGTCATCGGCATGTTTGCTCCAGCAAAGCGATAGTGACCAACGGAAGTCGAAGGAACCGTACCCACGGCGAAAACCGGGAAACCGATCTTGGTGAGATATGCCGTGTCGCGCACCCCACCATCAATCACAGCGCCGGAAAAATTTCTCGACTGCATCGCCGTTCCCATGAGTCCGCCCATACCGGCGATATCTGCTCCGTCTTCGACCGACATCACGTAAACCGAATTCGGTCCGCCCTGATCGATCGCCGCCAGCATCCCATCCAGTGCGTGGGGGTCCTGGTTCTCTTCTTTTTTCAATTTCACGGTAAGCGCAAAGCCGGCGAACTTCGAAGTGAAGATCGGCCGCATGTGATGGGTGAGATAAATCTTCTGGCCAGCGACTTTTTCCATTGCGTCAGAGACGGACGCTACTTCAACATGCCGATATCCCTCAAGCAGCGTCGCGTCGGATGCGTCTTCCGCGGGATGCGAAAAACCCGGAACTATGAAGAGCAACGTGAGTGACAGGAAAATGATTGCGGCGGCAAGTGTCAGAATTTGTCGCAGAGACATACCAAATAGACTTTTCATCGGGAAAGCTCCTGCTTAAAGAATCGCTTTAATAATGTCGTGAATCTCACGGCTGCGTTGTTGGATGCGACAATGCTTTTGACTTATCGATCACCCACTGAGGAAACACCGGTGTGTTCTGCGGAGGGTGACCACGAGTGATCGCCCAGTGATCGATCCAGTTCGTGCCCTCTTCGCCCACAAATTCATCCGGAAGGCTGTAGGCGGGATCGCTGAGCGCGTCCTGCAACGTCACGAATTGGTACCCGCGCTTCCGTAAAAGATCGAGCAACTCTCCAATGTGGTCCGCCTCAAGCCAGTTCCCGTGCAGAAGGATGATCTGTTTTGGCTCGTAACCGATCAGGCCTTTCGAGAATTTCTCGTAATAATCGAACACCTGGGTCGTATAAGAAAGATACGAACTGACCAACTGCTGCTGGAGTGCCGTGTCCCCTCGCCGCCGAGCATCCTCATAGACTCCGGCGTACATCCAGTCCCATGCATCCATGGTGACCGGAGCAATACGATATCCCCGACCGACAAGAAAGGCTTCGGCCTGCCGCCGGGTTTCAAGGTCCCGCCCGGTATCTAAATAAGGATGCCGAAAATAACGCAGCTTCATGTTGTGCTGCTCAAGCAGGAGGCGCGTAACCGTTTCTCCGCGCACAATTTCTTCTTCCCAGTCTTTAAGGCTGACGCGACTCAAGGACGCGTGAGTGAACGTATGATTCCCGAGCTCAAAACCTTGGTCCACCCACATACTCAAGGCCTTGATGCGATCATCGACTTCTCCAAATTTGTAGAGCTTACGTTCGTTGACGAAGCCAACTGCCGGAATCTTCTGCTCGCGAAGCGTGCTCAACAGCTTGGTCGTCATTTCAACAATTTCGCTGCCAGTCATCGCGTTCGCACCGGCGGCGGGGAGATCATCGATGGTAATCGCGATTCCACGCTGCGGCGGGGCTTGGCCGTAGAGCGGCCACGCAACCATGATTGCCCCCACCAAAATTGCAATCACACACTTCGTGGATACTGCACTCATTGGCGTCGTTTCCTGCAGTCTGGATTTTTTCATTCTGCCTCTCCCCCCACCTTGCCGCGCAGTACAACAATCGAAGCTTTGGGCAATGTGAAAACCGTCTGCGAATTCGCAGTCACCTCGTTTGCGACAATCGGCCCATCAGGATCAGCATGGCTGTTCGGGCCATCATTGATCCAAACATATTGCTCGCTGCCGAAAGTTGCGAATCGCACCGCGCCTTCAAACGAGGTGTCTTTCTGAACTTTTGGATCGCTAAAAACGACTCGCACCGTGTGCGGATTATTCTCGTCTCGATTTACCAGCATCAGCGACCAATTACCATCGGGACGTTTCACCGCATAGGAAGTCACCAGCAAATTGCCCTCACCGTCCTTCACGTCGCTCGACGCGGAAAACATGTGATGCAATCCTGAGCGATGCTGCACCCACTCCGTGTTGATCATGCGAGCTGCGAAGTATGGCGAAGTGTAACCCTTGATGTTGTAATTTTCATCCGCAACGAAATTCGACCACGATGCCCAACCTAGGCAAGTATTGTGAATATCCTGCGGCTGAATCGGCGAATGATAAAAGGCGGCGCCGCCACCCTCGAAGAATGAACCTACATTGTCCGCCAGCCACAGCGACGCGAAAATCGTAGTCATCGGGCCGGTCAGTTCCGCCGCAAGATGACTCTCCGTAACCATCAGCGGAACATTTTGTGGGACACCATCTTCTCTCCACACCTCAAGAATGTGCTTCATGAGCTGCGGCTCTGAGTACAGGCTCTTCCAGGTAATCGTGCAAGCTTCATATGGATAGTGCTCGAAAGAAACAAAAGCCAAATCAGCAAGTCGACCGTGCGCCCTCAAATAATCGATGAAGCGGCCCATCCACGATGTCCGTCCCTGCGCATCCGGCCAAAGCTTTATATCTTCGGTGACTCCCTCGAATATCGGACCACCGAGCTTCAACTTGGGGTCAACTTTGTGTAGCGCCGCCGCCCACTGGATATACAAAGCCGCGTAGTCCTCCGGCATCGCGTGCTTCCCGTCCGGTTCCTCACCCATCTCGACGTAGCCGAGGTTGTAACCGCGCTTTTCAATGTAGGCGATCTGCGCGGCAGCATCTTCGGGTGTGCCATAAAGCATCGTGACCGGAACCATCGCCGGCAGATTGTTTGTGATGCCACTGGTGAAAAGAAGATCAAACCCCGTGTGCTGATACCCACCGCTGTCATTTACATCAGCGGACGAGTGCCAGGGATCGATAGAGGAAACGCAATATGTCGTGCGCCTCTCCTCGGTGCTGATTGGGACCTCGACAAACGCGCCTTTCGCATCCATCGTCCCGGCCTGAATCTGCTGGATGGCATAGCCCACACAATTGCGAACGTCGTCTGTTCCATGCTCATCACAGGTATTGGAAGACTCGGTCATCAACACGCGCAGATAGCGCGTCGAAACCGGCTGCGCACTCAGTTTCAGAGTGACCGTTCCGCCTTTCGAATTTGTAATCGATCCCGAGGAAAAGAGTTTCCAACCGCCATTTGGTCCGGCGTCGAAGTCAAGCGCGCGGGTACCAGTGAAATATTCAACTCTATATTTTGTGGCGTAAGGGTTTTCCCACTGAATGCGCACTGCATTCACATTCTTCTCGCGCTGAAGGTCAACCACGACCCACTGGGGATGCAACGCATCGCTCTCGCCGGTGAATTTGCTGGTGAGGTAAGGATTGCTCTTCCAATAGGTGAGATTCGGTCCAGCAAGCGGACGATCGCCACTGGTTGCAAATCCGCGATGTGGCAAGGCATAAGCGAGGATGTAACGAATGGGCTTTTTCAGTTCCGTGCTACCGGTGAAGTATCCGCTCTGGTGCGCCGCATCGCTCCACGCACCATTGGCGTTCCAATGCCACGCAGCCATTCGCAGTTCGGTGTTGTTGCGGTAAGTAAGCGGTCCCCAGCCTGCCGACAAGGACTCCTGAAGAATGTGCGGAGTGAACACCTTGTTGATATCAATCCGCGAGAGCACATCGAGAGAGCTGCCAAGCGCCGCATCCGGATCGAACGAGTTGATTTCCTGCGTAGTGTCAACGCGCACTGTGCCTGCTTGAGCAGTTGCGATTCGGATTTCCGCTGAGAAGAAAATCAACAACACTAAAGAGAGTTTCAGAACTGAAGCAGAAAAAAGGAAGTATGGCCTTTTCAACATCCCTCCTGTTAGGTAATGGGGGCGCGCTTACCTAGCTCGCCCGACCGGCAGCTCGTGTTTGCCTAATCCTTGAAGACCTGGTTCTAGTAACGATGCAGAGTTCCTATCCAAATACACGGTCGCATTTGCATGTGTGCGCAAAATCGAGGCCGGAGCCATGGGGCTAACCTCTCCCTCGAAGCACGCCTTCACGGCCTTCGCTTTGCGGGTGTCTGGCACGACGGCGAGAAGCTCCTTGGCCTTCAGGATCTGTTGGACGGACATGGAAAGCGCCTGGTGGGGTACCTGTGCGAGACTGGCGAACCACGCTTCCCCGACCTGCTGCTGTCGGCAAGCTTCATCAAGGTTGACGACGATGTAAGGATCATCGACTCGAAAATCAGCAGGTGGATCGTTGAAAGCGATGTGCCCGTTTTCTCCAATGCCGAGAAAAGCAATATCAACCGGCGCTGCCGCCAGTTGTTCGCCGACGCGGCGCGCAACCTCAGCCGGATCGCCGGTGTCGCCGTCCAGCAAATGGTAATTGCTGATTCCAGTCTTGCGAATCAATTGCTCCAGTAGCATTTTTCGGAAGCTACCCGGATGCGTGACCGGCAGGCCGATATATTCGTCAAGATGGAAAACTTCCACCACCTTCCAATCAATGCCCTCGCTGCGTGTCAGCGCATCGAGAAATTCGATCTGCGACGCAGCCGTTGCAGCCACCACCCGGACACGGCCATTTGCCGCAATTGCGCTACGGATCGCTCGCGCCGCATGCTCGGCGGCTGCCCGGCTCAATTCATCGCGGTTGGCAAAAACCCTAAGTAGCACGATGCTCCCATTGCGTTCAGTGTGAACAATTTGAGACGGCAATTATACCCAAGCGTAACTCCGCCAGGAAAAAATAAGTGTGGCTTTTGCCGATATAAAACGATTTAATTGGCGAATGCCGAATCGGAGAATATTGACTGTCGCAATCGCCTTTTACTCTCTATCGTGCGCGGTTGTTCGCTGCCAGAACGTGGTCGTCGATGCGGTGCCGAGCCACGTAGTCAACAAATTTAGTCCCTTGCGCGCGTTGGGATCAACCGTCGATCGCATCCCCAGCAACGCTACCGACGTTTTCTTCCGGCCGGATCAAATCGCGCAAATTCAAGAGGCTGGTTGGGGCGTGATCAGCTATCGCCAGAACACGGATTTGTTTGTTCAAGCCTGGCATTGGAATCCAAAAGGAAACTGGAGCGATCCTGCTGGCCAGGGTTATTTTGTCGGCGACGCAAATCCCACCAAGCAGATGATTCGCCACTCCTTTGGCTATTCGCTTCCTCATCGGGGCTTTACGCGCAACGGTGGAAGCGAGTTCGACGGATTCTCGCAGCTGGATGATGGAGATCTCAACTCGTACTGGAAGAGCAATCCATATCTCACAAAACGGTTCACGGGTGAAGACGATTCGCTCCACCCGCAGTGGGTGGTGATCAGTCTTGACAAGAAGATGGACGTCAATGCGATCCGCATTGCGTGGGCCGATCCCTATGCAACTTCCTATCGCGTGCAGTACTGGGTAGGCGATGGCGATGCCATGGACGAACAAGACAAGGGAACCTGGAACGACTTTTCAGCTGGCCAAACGGCGAATGGCAAAGGTGGCGCGGAAACTCTTCGACTCAGTGATGCGCCCGTCAGCACAAAGTTCGTCCGCATCCTCATGACACACTCTTCGAATACTTGCGGCTCCCACGGTTCATCTGATCCGCGCAATTGCGTGGGTTACGCGATCCGCGAACTTTATCTCGGCACCCTCGCGAGCGACGGTAGTTTCAACGACGTGCTGCGCCACTCGCCAGACCAGAAGCAGACGCTGACGTTGTGCTCGTCAGTCGATCCCTGGCACAAGGCTTCCGATCTTTACGTCGCACCCGATCGGATGGAATCCGGTGACCAGCCCGGCTTCGATCTTTTCTTCACCAGCGGCATCACCCGTGGCCTTCCTGCCATCATTCCGGTTGCCATGCTTTACAGCACCCCGGAAGATGCCGCGGCGCAGATGACATATATAAAGAAGCGCGGCTACCCGGTTTCCTACATCGAGATGGGTGAGGAACCGGACGGCCAGTACATGCTGCCCGAAGATTACGCAGCTTTATATCTCCAATTCGCCACCGCTCTCCACCAGGTCGACCCAACGTTTAAGCTCGGTGGACCGGTTTTCCAAGGTGTAACTGAAGACATCAAAGCATGGCCTGATGCACAGGGTCGCACTTCCTGGTTCAGTCGATTTCTCGATTACTTGAAAGTTCGCGGCCGAATGCAGGACCTTGCCTTCATGTCCTTCGAGCACTATCCCTACGACGGCTGCGAAACGCCGTGGAAGAACTTGTATCAGGAACCGGAATTGATCACACACATCATGAAAGTCTGGCGGGATGACGGCTTGCCGGCTGGAATTCCGTTGCTCGACACTGAAACCAATGATCACGGGGGCGAAGCCGCGGTCGACATTTTCGGCGCGCTCTGGCTGGCAGATTCATTCGGTGGATTTCTCAGTGCAGGAGGCCAGTCCACTCACTATTATCATGACCTGCCTTACTCGCCGCCGCACCCGGCTTGCGCGAACAGTTGGGGCACCTATCACATGTTCATGGTGGATGATCACTATCAAATCCGGCAGCGCACGTCTCAGTTCTATGCGGCGCAGATGATCACACAGGAATGGGCTGAGCCTAAGGATACCGAGCACCAGCAGTTCCTTGCCAACAGCGACGTAAAAGATTCCGACGGCAATGTGTTGGTGACGGCATACGCGCTCAAACGACCTGACGGCCAATGGTCCTTAATGCTGATCAACAAAGATCACGATAATGCCCACGCGGTCCGCATTGTTTTTCGAGGTGACTCGGGCGAGGAATTCTTCGCCGGTCAAGTCACCAGGATTACCTTCGGCAAGGCACAATACCAGTGGCATGCAGATCGCAAGCACGGGTATGCGGATCCGGACAATCCACCAGTGCGATCTAAGATCAGCGGCGAGCAGAACACGAGCTACGAGTTGCCGGCTGCATCGCTGACCATACTGCGCGGCAAACTTGCTTCGGCACACTGACCTAAGCCGAATGCGCGCGCAGTGCTTTCGTCAACTGATCGGCAATGATCTGGTCTTCCCCGGGCTGAAGCATGAATGAATTCATCGCCAGTCCCTGCCGGCCCTCGCCTCCGCCAAGCACAATCGAAGGTTGACCGCTGCGCAGCATTTGCGAGATTTCTTTCGGCGTCGCCGTGACTCTCGCGTCCCACGTGATCTGCATGTGAGGAACGTGGTTCGCAATATCGGGAACAAAAAAAGACGTGCTCACGCCTGGAATCTTCGTGATCTGGCGTGAAATATTGTCCAGCCGCTGCTGCCATTCCTTTGCCAACGCGTCGTGATCTTCGGCAAGATAAATTTCGAGCGCCTTGACCATGCCAACAATTTCTTCCTTGCCAACTTTCTGTCCCCGGCCGAGTGTGTCTTCGTATGGGCTGTTATTGAGCAGAGCGTAGTGCACAAGATCTTCGCGACCCAACAAAAGGCCTGCGCACTGCGGTCCGCGAATTGCCTTACCACCGCTAAAGGTGATGAGGTCGTAGCCCATGTTCGCGTAGTCCCATAGGTGGGAAACGGGTGGTGTATCTGCCGCAGCGTCGATCATGCACGGGAGGTTGTACTGCTTGCCCAGCTTTATCCACTCATCGACCTTGATCTGCCCAGCGGCATTTGCAAAGTTGGTGAAGTGCATCATCGCCGTGCGGTCGTTCACCGCCCGATGCAGGTGGTCCCTGGTTTCAACCTCGATCAGCCTGACGCCGGTGCCCCTGAGCTGATGATCGAATGGGTTACGGTGACTTTTTTGAATGATGACTTCAGACTTCATTCCCGTCAGGTCAGGCAATTGCTTGATCAGGCTTTCATTATCGCCAGTGAGGATCCCCGCGAGCCCTGACTGAATCGCGCCTGCCGCTCCAGAGGTCACGAGAGCGCTGTAACCCTGGGGCAATTTGAGCATTTGCGCGATGCGCTTACCGGCCGCTATTTCAAGCTCCGGAATGCTCACAAAGTGCCGCGCTGCCTGGGCCATCACTTCTTCGACTTCCGGCCGAATCAGTGAGCCGCCGAGCATGGTCATTGTGCCTTCGGCGTTGATGACCGTGGTGATGCCAAGCTCCTGATAAGGATTTCCGGATTGACCAAACCCGTCGACCTTCGTTGTGGAATCTGCGACGGGTTTTGCGGCGAAAAGCCTGCGCGGCGCGGTCACCGCAGCGGCCGCAGCTGCTAATGAACCCAGGAATCCGCGACGATTTGAACTAAACTTCATGAATTGCCTCCCGTTATTTTTTAGTTACTGCGGCAACGCAATTTATTTCCACCAGCGAATTCCCCGGCAACGCAGCAATAGCAACAGTCGTACGCGCCGGTCCTCCGTGCGGGAAATAAGTCTTGAATACTTTGTTCATTCCATCGTAGTAGTCAATCTTGGCAAGAAAGACGGTCAGTTGAAGCACATCATCCATCGTCGAACCGGCGGTTTCGACCAGCTTCTTGATATTGTCCATCACCTTGGTCGTGTGCGCCCCGATCTCCCACGTGTCAGCTGGCGCAGAGTCGTGCGCGCCGACGCCGGCGATATATGCGGTGCCATTGTGAATCACGATGGGCGTGATGAACGATGAGGGATCTGCCGGCTCACCTTTATCATTCAGTTTACGAACTCCCATTTCTGGTTTGGCTTTTGCCACTGACGCTTTGGGCAGCAATGCGGCCAAACCGACCGCAGACAACACCGGGGCTAGACGATTTACGAGGTTCCTGCGTGTAACGGTTTCAGATAACATGATTTCTCCTTTACCAATTTCGTCCTTGATAGTAATTTCGCGATTCAGCCAGTATTAACACGATTTAATGCAGTGTTCCATCCTAGTACGACTCGCAGTTTTGTCAAACGGATTTCCGAACTGGTCGACTTCGACGAGATTGCGCGTACAAAACATTGGTTGCAAATAGTGATATCCCCCGCACCACCCGACCAGAGTATTATGCAGTTTGCGCGCACTTCATTTCTGAGACTTCTGGGTGAGAGTTGAGAACGAGTCGCGACAGTTTTGAAAATACACGTGGACACATGAAGAGCATGCCTCGGCTCTGGTTGGCGGGCTCACTTTTGCTTTGCGTTTGTACGAGCGCCTTGCAATCGCAGCAAGCAAAATCCAAACCTGCCGCGAAACATCCGACCCAGCAACAAAATGGTAAGCAAATATTCGCTTCCAGTTGCGCAGGCTGTCACGGCCTTGATGGGACTGGAAGCGAGCGAGCGCCGAACATCGTCACTAATCCGGTAATCCAAAGACTCTCTGAATCCCAGCTATCCCACATCATTTCGGCCGGAGTTCCGGGAACAGGAATGCCCGCGTTCGCTTATCTGGGGAAGCCCGGCATCGCTTCCGTTGTCGCCTATGTCAAAAGTTTGCAGGGCGAAAGCGACAATGCCGCCCTGCCAGGAGATCCCCGGCGTGGCGAAGCGATTTTTTTTGGCGAGGGCCAGTGCTCTACCTGCCACATGGCTTCCGGCAGGGGTGGATTCATTGGTCCCGACCTCACTACCTATGCGCAGTCGCATGGCGCCGAAAAAACCGCCGCCGCGATTGCAAATCCTGCGGAAAGAACTTCGCCCAAAGGAACCGTCACTGTTGTTACTGCGGCGGGCGAGGAGTTTCAAGGAGTCGTTCGCAACGAAGATAATTTTTCGCTGCAGTTGCAATCTACCGATGGCACGTTCCGCTTTTTTTCAAAGGCAGAACTGAAAGCGCTCACCCGAACACAAACCTCACTCATGCCATCCGACTATGCAACCCGCCTGAGTAATAGCCAAATGAATGATCTGGTCAGCTTCCTTCTCACTCTCGGCAAAGGCTCCCCGAAACCGACCCCTCACCGTGAAGAGGAAGAGTAATCGCTTGCGGCGACAACAAACATGACTATCCTGCCCGATGGACTGAAATCTCTGCAACGCTTGCAAGGACCGCCCCATCAGATACTCAACAGAACAAAATCCAGACGGCAGTTTGCGAGGCGAACATGAGTTCTCAAGCAGAAACCATTTCAGCGGCAGCGGCAGGTACGGTTGAACTCGGCGGGGAAAAAACGGTCAACCGTCTTGGCTATGGAGCAATGCGGATCACGGGCCCGGGAATCTGGGGTCCACCCAAAGATCGCAAAGCCGCTATTGCAGTCCTGCGTCGCGCTGTGGAACTCGGCGTTAATTTCATCGATACCGCAGACTCGTATGGCCCCGGCGTCAGCGAAGAACTGATCGCAGAAGCCCTCCACCCTTACCCAAAGGACCTGATTATCGCAACCAAGGGTGGATGGAATCGTCCCGCGCCAGGTCATTGGTCGCACGATTCCAGTCCCAAACATTTACGAGAAGCGCTCGAAGGAAGCCTCAAGCGCTTACGGCTCGAGCGTATCGAGCTTTACCAGTTGCACACTCCTGACCCGGCGATCTCATTCGAGGCCTCGATGGAAGCCCTCGCCACATTGCAACGCGAAGGCAAGATCAACATGATCGGCCTGTCGAACGTCACGCGCGAACACATCGAACGAGCCCGCAGGATCGCGAACATCGTCTCCGTGCAGAACCGCTACAGCGTCTTCGATCGCGAGTGGGAGCACGTTCTGGAGTATTGCGAGCAGAATCGAATCGTGTTTATTCCATGGTTTCCGCTGGGCGCCGGTGGAGTCGGACACGATATTCTGTCGCGAATCGCGCAAGCACATCACGCGAAACCAATCCAGATCGCTTGCGCGTGGCTTCTGCAGCGCTCACCCGCAATGTTGCCGATTCCTGGAACCTCTTCCCTTCAACACCTCGAAGAAAACATTGCGGCCGCGGCAATTCATCTCAGTAACGAAGAATTTCGCGAGTTGGACCAGGTTCAGGGCAAAACAACCGCGGGACGAGTACGCGGCTGACGTTATACGGACGCGCGTTACTGCGAAAGCGAAGGACGGGGCGTATTCAGGTGCAGAACGGCAGCAGCATCCGCTTTCTGATGTAGATCCTTCGTCTTGGCAAACTCCGCCTTGGCTTTTTCTGTGTCGCCCGCAACTTGGTAGATTCTCCCCAGCCGGTAGTAGGCGTCCGGCTGGTCGGGCTCCAATGCGATTGCTCGCTGATACGCCTTGATTGCAGCTGAAAATTGCTTCTGTTGTCCCCGCACTTCGCCCAAATCCAGAAAAGCTATTCTCGGAGCTTTCTCTTGCTGAGTCGATTTTTCGAGAAACGATGCAGCCCTCTCAAGATGGCTGCGCTTCAACTCAATATCACCAAGGTATGCCAGCGATTGCGCGTTTGTGGGGCTAAGGGCAAGCTCCTTCTCAAATTCCTGCCTGGCTTCTTCGTCCCGGTGTGATTTCCAGTAGAGGTAGCCAAGACCAAAATGTACCCCCGGTTCGCGCGGAGAGAGCTTTGCAGCTTGCTGAAACTCGGCAATCGCCTCCGGTGTGCGTTGCAGGCCATCGAGCGCCTCTCCCGTAAGAATGTGCGCCGCAGCCGAGTCCGGATTGCGACGAACAATGTCGCGAAATTGTTCTTCAGCGCAACTGTAGTTCTTGCTGTCCAGACAGCTTTGCGCAAGTATCTGGCGGAGCTCAACATTTTCCGGATCGGCTTGGACCAAGGGCTTTAAATGGTTCACAGCCTCCGCAAAATGTCTTGCGCCGTAAAAGCTCATGCCAAGGAGCGTTTGCGCTTGTTCGTTGGCAGGATCGCTGCGCAGAGCAGTTTTCAGGGGTGCAATTGCAGAGCTGAAATTGCCCTGCTTGAACTCTGCCAGCCCAAGGTTCAACTCAATGCCCGGCAAATCCTGATTCAGCTTCAGCGCACGTTTATAGGCTTCAACCGCTTCAGAATATTTTTGTTGCCGCGAAAGATCGACTCCGAGGCTCGCCCATGCGCCGGCATCATTGGGATCTTGCTTGACCACTTCTCGCCAGACCTGGGCTGCTTCCGCGAAGCTTCCCTGCTGCTCGAACTTCTGCGCATTCGATGGAGAGATCTCCTGCGCGGCAAGCACGCCAGCGCCCAACCAAATTGAGAACGCCACAGTCGCACAGACCAAACACGGTGGGGTTAGCTTGGAAACGCATTTCATACAGACAGGCGCAAAATCGATCATATCTTAGCGGCGAGATGCAACTCGGAATCTCTGTGTACAAAAAACAAACCCCGCTCGGGCAGGTTCGCCTGAGCGGGGTGGGAGGGTTACCGAAACTCGAACTAGAAGATCAGCTTCGCTCCCAGCTGGAATTCGCGAGGATCGAAGGCCGAAGTGTACTGGCCAAAGTTGCCCGCAGTAAGGTTATTGCTGAAGCCACCGTTCTGACCGCTGCCTCCGAATTGCGTGTGGTTCCACGCGTTGAAAGCGTCAGCCCGGAACTCGAAGCGTGAGCCCCGCGACTCGCTGATCAGGAAGCTCTTGAACAGCGAGAGATTCCAGTCGTCGCGACCAGCGCCTCTGAGGGCGTCAAAGCCCAGATTGCCCCATGTGCCTGGTGCCGGAGTCTGGAATGCAGCGGGGTTGACCCACTGAATGCCCGTGACCGCTCCGTTGCCGACGACCGGCGTCTTAGGATACGAGATCGATCCCACGAGGTTAGGACGGTTGGCCACATCGCCGCCCGGGAAGACGCTGGAAACCGTTCCGCTATTTACAGCCAAGTTTAGCGGTGTACCAGATTCCATTGTCACGATACCGGAGAGCTGCCATCCGCCAACTACCGATTTCATGAAGCGGCTGGAGCTGTTCCGCGCGAGTGGAATGTCATAAATAAAGTTCACGAACGCGACATTGGTACGATCGAAGACCGAGGGCCCGATGTCGTATTTCCATCCCACATACGGATTGGTAACGTAATTGAGGTCGAAACCGTTTCCTCCGTTACCGGTCGTGGGATCGATGGAGCGCGCCAGAGTGTACGCAACCTGCAGTTGAAGATCGCGCGTTACCCTGCCACGCAGTTCGGTTTGCAGCGAGTTGTAATGCGAGTTCCCGCCGTTAAAGGCCTGCTTGATTGAAGTGTAGCCCTGGTAGGGGACGAGTCCGTTGAAGGCGGTAACTCCATCCGTGCCAAAGCTTGTGTTCTGCAAGCTGACGAGCTGGCCCTGATCCGGCAAATTGATTTCCTGCCAGTAGCTCTGGTGCCTATCCACGCTGCCAACATAGGAGATGGACAAGACAGCATTTCCACCAATTTGCTGCTGCACTCCGGCGCTGTACTGCGAAACGCGCGGTGCCGGATAAGCCTTATTGATGCCGACCACGCCCGAGGGTACGATCGGAACTGTGATAGTTCCTCCCGACCAGGTATTGTGAGGATCAGACAAGAGCACGTTTGAGGCACCCAGTGAGTATCCAAACGGCGGGTTGGTAGCGCCGTTATACATATCGTTGCCTTGGATGCGCTCATACATCAGGCCATAGCCGCCACGTACGACGGTCTTGCCCGTGCCAAACAGATCATAGGCAAAGCCGAAGCGCGGCCCGAAGTTCAGCCACTGGCTGTTCGCCAGACCTTTCGGAACTCCGTTCTTTCCTGAGTAGCCCATTCCGTTCAGATAGAACGAATAACCTTGCAATGAAGCAATCGGGCTGGGACCCAAGCCAGGGCTAGCCGCGTCGATCTGCCCATTGTTGGTTCCCGGGACCCAAAGAGGTGCGTTCGCCGGGTTGTAAAGGTTGGGATAGAAGTTGGTTTGGTTTCCGTTCGCCTCGTAGGTGTGCGGAATACCATCCCATCGCAAACCCAGATTGAGCGTCAAGCGGTGGGTGGCGCGCCAGTTGTCCTGGAAATAAGCATCAGGAGAAATGGCGTTCCAGTAACCGACTCCTTTGTACGCATTCTCGGCGTAGTGCTGCGCATCGCCGAGAATAAAATCTGCGTAGTCAAAGCCGCAGTTCGTGGTTTGAGAATCACAACTCGCTCCGGGGCTGGTAGCAGACCCGTCAAACTTGAATCCACCTTGAGTTTCGGCAAAGTAGTCCTGGACTTTTTTGTAGATAGCCCAACCGCCGCCGAACTTGAACTGATGGGACCCTTTCGTCCACGACACATCATCACGGACCTGGTAGTCATCAGCAGTGTTGTTCCACGGCGTCCAGTTTACGGTGTAGTTGGACCCAGTCGCCTGCGCCAGGTTTACGTCCGGAATGCGATTCTGCACGTTGGTTCCCGTGAAAATTCGATTGAACGTAAATCCGGACGGCGCCTGGAAGATACCCAGGGGCAAAATGTGAATCCGGTTCCCGTCATAGTTGAATGAAATTTCGTTCAACAGATTCGGACGGATCACATGCGTCGCATGGATCACATAGCTATAGGAAGGATTGTTGAAGGTATCGCCGACACTCGGAACGTTGTCTCCGCTCCACTGTGTGGTTCCGTAGGTCTGGACTGCCTGATCGGCAATGAAATGCCCGAACACGGAAAACTTGTCCGTGAACTGGTGATCCACACGAACAATTTCTTCCTTACCCGTCGTGGGCTGATTTGCCCCGCCGATGAAAGCCCAGCCACTCGTCGGCTGAGGAAATATTCCTGCGCCTAATAAGGCAGAGGCATTGGCAGAAACCAGGCAATCGGGGATTGTATTTTGCGAAAACGGGCTTCCGGCCGCGGGCGTGGAACCCGGAGCGCAACCACCCGCCGCAGCAAGCGCAGCAATGTTGCTTGGAGCCACAACATCAATCGGCTTGCCATTGGCACCGGTCGCTGGCAGCACCACGCCGGTACCTGCTCCATTGGCATCCGGATAAATGCTCGCCAAAGGAGTGTTCACGTTGAACAGTCCGCCCTTAATGTAGCGGCGCCACTCCATGTTGTAAAAGAAGAAAGTCTTGGGATTGTCACTGTGCTTAAATTCGACGGGTCCGCCGACGTTGAATCCCCAATCGTTGAAGCGCAGTGCCGCTACTTTCTGCGGAGCGGGGTTGAAGTAGTTCCGGGCATCCAAGGCATCATTGCGGCCATAGTAGAACGCCTCAGCCTGGAGCTTTCTGGTCCCAGACTTGATGACCATGCTCATCGTGCCAGCTGAAGAGAGCCCGTATTCCGCGCTGTAGTTCGAGGTAAGAGTACGGAACTCAGCGATCGCATCCATCGATGGCAATACGTCGGCACCACCGCCACCCCCACGATCGGCAGCTTCGCCGCCATCAACCAGCCAGAGGTTGTGCACCACGCGTTGGCCGTTAAAGCTAACGTTGAAGTCGCCGCCGGCAGAGGTGGGAACCTGGAAGTCTCCCTGCGCACTGGAAGCGCCCGGCACCAAAGCTTCAAGCTCAGCAACGCTGCGGCCGTTGGCTGCGAGTTGCGTAACCTGCTGGCCGTTGATCATGTCACTGATTTCCCCGGTGTCAGATTGCACCTGGACGGCGCTGGCTTCGACCGTAATACTCTCTTGGGTATTGCCAAGCTGAAGTTGAAAATCGACGCGGTGCCGGTCACCTACGGTGAGCACCACATTTTTCTGTTCGGCGAGTTTGAAGTTCGCGCCTTTCGCCTGCACGTCGTAGTGACCTATGTGGAGGTCTGCCGCCACAAATTGGCCAACATCGTTGGTGGTCAGGCGAGTTGATTGACCAGTATCAGTGTTCGTCAGGATTACCGCCACATTGGGGACGGCGGCTCCCGAGGGATCGGTCACAGTTCCGACGATGGTTCCTTCTTGAGCAAGGGCTCGGAAAGAACCCGCCATTAGCAGCAGGCACAAGAGCATCAAGTGGAGACCGTAGCGTGCCACGCTTGCGCCAAGTCTCTTTTCCGGGAACGAAAGTTTCACGACCAACCTCCGAGATGAGTTTCTGTTGTTTTTCCTAGAAGGCACTACATGAGCTGTTACGCAGAACCCGAAGTCCGACCAAAGCCGCAACGTTATTCTGAAACGGTTTTCTAAAACGTTTCAGACTTTGTCACTACTGAATAACCTTTGTCAAGCTTTTTTTGAGTTCTTTGCTGCGCTGGCTGAGTGAGCCGTCCTAGGGGAAAACAGAACATCTTTCGCAGGCGGAAGGTAGTTCAAGTATTAGCTCCACTAACATTTCCGGGCCAGTCCGGTCGATTCTCGCACGACCAGTTCAGGCGACAATACTGTTTCCTCGGCAACATCTTCACCGTGAATTTGCCGAAGCAAGATCGAGGCCGCTGTGGCACCCATAAGCTTTAGTGGCTGGCTGATTGTCGTCAATCGCGGCGAGACGAAGGCGGAAAGCTGGAGATCGTCGACCCCGAGCACTGAAACATCGCCGGGGATGCTCAATCCATTGTCCTGGATCGCCCGGATCGCACCAATCGCAGATTTGTCGTTGAACGCAAACAAGGCAGTAAATTTGTGTCCGCTTTGCAGAAGCGAGATCGCTGCATCATAGCCCCGCTGCACCATCGAGACTTGATTTCGGGAAAAGTAAGTCCCAAGAGTGACGGTAAGTTCCGGCCTCACCTTCAAACCGAATTCATCGCAGGCCTGCAAAATCGCCGCCCACCTTGTTTCAGTGTCGCCATTGTGCTCTGGACCCTTAAAAAATGCGATCCGTTCATGACCAAGAGAACTAAGATGCTCCACGCCGGCCCGCATTGCCGCATAATTGTCGACTACGATGCGCTTCACACCCGGGGCATCCGTGATATCTGAAATTGCAACTACGGGAACCGGCATGGCCTTCTTCAGCGGAGTATTAATGAAAATCATGCCTTCCACTTGCCGCTCCATCAACGTGTCGGGAGAGTTTTCGATTTGCTCTGGCGCGAAACGGTGGCTTTCCACGAAGTAGTTGAATTTTGCTTCCGCGAGTTTCGACTCAATACCGCTGATCAACATGGAAGAAAACTCGTCTCCAATTTCGGGAACCAGTACGGCCACGCTGTAGGACCGCCTAGTCTGGAGATACCTGGCGAACAGGTTCGGTCGGTATTGGAATTTGTTTGCCGCATCCCAAATACGTACCTTGGTCTGACTGGCGATTGTGCTCGCCAGTGGGGAGTTCGTCAGAACAACGGACACAGTGGTTGGAGAAAGCCCGAGGTATTCCGCGATGAATTTAAGTGTTACCCGCTGTACCGGATTTTTCATCCGCGACCAACAAACGAATTAGCCATTAAAAAATCGGTTCTCTAAGAGCGCCGCCGTGTGTTCATTTTAATCACGGCTGTCAAGGTTGCGCTTCTGAGATGGTATCTATGCGACCCCGTCCTCGCCCAGAAGAAGTTCGCACAAGGCCTGCTTAAGGTCTTCCTTCAATGCCGGGTCTCCCACATAAGGCAATGCTTCAATCGCAGCGTAAAGCACTCGGCCAACGCGGCTCGAGCCGAGTATCTCACTCTTTATCTCGGGAGAGAACATGCGGGCATTGCGGATGGGAAACTGCAAAACCTTGCCGGGCTGCATAAAGTCACCACCTACCTCGCCGTAAAAACATTCCAAGCATAACATATTCGCATTTTATTCGCCCACAGACGGCAAAACGCGAACCGAGCACTGCCGTCATAGGCGGAGAGAAAGGACCGGGACGGGAAAACAAATTCCGCGCAGAACTTGAGGCCGGTTTTCGCAGCGGCCGAGCCGCGAGCCGAAGTACAGAGCGTAGTCGGGAGACCTCCGTGAATGGTGAGCGCGGCAGGACTCGAACCTGCGACCCATGCCTTAAAAGGCGTTCAAGCTCCAAAAACAAAGCACTTGCGTGATTTACGACGACTTACTAGAGAATTGCGATAAACAACTATGGTGTAGACACTTGCGCCTTATTCAATCGCAATAGATCGCAACAGATGGGGATTCCCGGTAGGCACAAAAATGGGCACACTCAGAATCAATCTTCCAGTGCTTCGCGCAGCTTTCGAGTGATCGCTTCCAGCGCATCTTCTTTGCGGGTTTCAAAGGCTTGGGTCATGAATGGCTTCTTGCTCATGCGGCTGGTGCCGAATTCCAGCCATTTGGCGACCAGCGCCGCAGTACGCGCGGGCCACTTGGGATTGCGCGGATAAAGCTGCTTGCCGTTAGGCCCGATGAAAGCGGAGCCTGCAAGCAAATCAGACTTCAATCGGGTTTTCACGTCTATATGCTCCTCAAGGAACCCGGAATCCTTGGGTGCATTTGAAACCATTTCACCGCGAATGATTTCAGCCCCGGCGCGCAAGGCTTGGCGGATTCCACGGCGCGCGATTTTGTTGGGCAACTCCTCAAGCTTGTCCTGTAGCTCCTTGAGCCCCTTTACTTCAACTGTGACGAATTCGCTCATGCGGCAACGTTGTCCACAAAGTTGATACTGAAGTCCAGGTGGGTCGAGTAGATGTTTCCATGCGGGATGGGTTCGGAATCATCCGCTTCAAGTTCCAGCCATGCACCCTGAATGCATACGTCGCCCGCCACAAGTGACCCGTACATGCCCAACAGCGCCAGGCGCAAAGCTTCGGCAACCTTCTTGGCTTGCAGATAGGTGGAACCGTACGCACTGAACCGCCAGCGCGCGGTTTGCAATCGGCCAGTTCCCTGAAAGCTGGTTTGCAACGGTTCGCCTGCGACCTGCTGGCAGACCACATAAGGGACAGGAACCGATTCCGGCGCAACTGTTGGGAAGATGCCGGTCGTGTGGTCGCGGCGAGTGGATGTGGTTCCTAGCTGCTCTGCCAGTCCTGCATCAGCCGCGAGATAAGCGAAAAGACCTTCAATCAACATGATGCCTCCTGAGGACTCGTAAAATCACGCCTCTGTCCCAACCCAATTCGCGGCCAATAGCGCGGCGCGACAAACCTTGTTTGCGAAGTCCAATCACTTGCTGCTCATCTATCGTTCCCTGCTTTCGCTTGGGTGCGAATTCAGCAAAGAGAAAACGTGCTTTGCGATTGATCCGACACAGATGCGTCCTCAGAATCTCTGCGGGCACCCCATACTGATCTTCAAGCTCGTAATAGGACATACGGAGCCGATAGCGTCGATAAATGAGAGTTGTCCAAAATGCCAATGGCCCGCCAGCGCGCTTCACTCGCTTCGCGTGTCTTGCAAAGTTGGTAGCTGGATTCTTCGAATATTGCATTAGGATTCGTCGATCCAAATCCCGGCAAGCCGATAAATCCTGGGGCTGGTTGGCAATATCGCGGAGCTGGGAACACAAGTGAAAGGTCACCACCCGCTTTATGTTTTCATCAGACCCCGTCCATTCTGGAACACGACTGACGCCGGGCGCATGAATGACGCTCATTCGTCCGAATTCGGCGTACCCAACCTTTTGTTCTACTTTTGCGCGCTGCTGGTACATGCTTACTTCCTTATCTCCTCAAGTTCCATCCGCTCTTCCTCTTTCCTCATCTCCTGAATTTGCGCCCGCTGAATAGCTATGCGAGGAGCAGGGAATTGCTTATGGCACTCTGCACAAATCCAGATGTTGCCGTGCGCGTAGTGCGCATTTGAATAGCACCTGGGACAAGACCCGTGTTCACGATGCCCGGCATTCAAAGCAGCGCCGGGCTTCGAAGGTAGTTCCACTAGACGCTCGCCTGGGACTACGCCAAATCTGTCACAGCACGAGCAATAAGGATTTTCATTTTTGCCCTTAACCCACATAGGGCGATAGACGGAGTGATTGCACCGGGGCAGCGTCCCTTGCGGAGGAACAATCTGCCGAGCAACGGCAGTAGCAGCAGCCATGAATACCTCAGGTACTTCGTTTGACTTCTCTTGCTTTACAGCAGGAACAACTAAAGTACCGGCGAACTGTTACGACTGAGCTTGCGGCTTTCGTTGATTGGCACGCTGCTCGGTGTATGTCGCCCATCGGCAGTTGGATGGTTGATAGTTTCCGTCCACATTGATGCGTTCGAGTGTCTGTCCTTCCGGGCGTTCGCCAAGATCGGCGAGGAAGTTTTCAAACCCGTGTTCGCCGCGCCATCGTTCGCATATCGTGATTCCGCGCCCGCCGTAATCTGGCCAGTTGATTTGCCTTGGATTGGTGCAACGGCTGTGCATCGCACACCATGACCTGTAGGTCGGAGACTGATTGCCGCTTTTCCCGTGGCCATGTTTGGCTTTGAGCTTTGCTATGCGTTCTCGCTTCAGACAGCCACAGCTTTTTGTTTCGCCGCGAATCAATTCGCCCGCGCCGACTATGTGTTCATTGCCGCAATCGCAGACGCATTTCCACATCGAAAAGCCATGTTTGTTGTTTGCGGCCCGTGCGATGACCAGCAGACGTGTGAATCTTTGCCCAATGAGATTATGAACATGGACGCGCCTTAAACGGAACACGCCCGCCTTCTCAAGGGCATAGCGTACACGATTGTGGCTGTATCCGAATTTGGTGGCAATGTCCTGAACACGCTTTCCAGCGAGGTACATTTCAATGGCACGCTTTGGATCGAAAAGCACGGTTTTTGGCATTCCTTTTTTTCATCTTGGATTGAGTGGAAATCCGGCAAAGCCGCTAGTTGCCGCCGTTGAACAAAGCGCAGAAAAGTTCGAGATACATGCCGCGCAGCAGTCGTGGATGGCCCGCAACGCTGCCGTTATACGCGACAGAGGTAAGAGCCGATGCTGGGTCACGAACGTAGCTGATTGTGTAGAGTCGGCTTTCGAAGCGAATGATTTGATTGGCGGCAATCAGGGGATTGTTGCGCACGGTGAATTTGACGTTCACATCGGATGCGAACTGTTGGGCTGTCCACGCTTCCTTACCTGTCAAGTCCTCAACGCCTGCCCATACTCCCGTCAGCAGTTCAACAGGCGGCAATAATCCGCCAGCAGAATCCTGCTCGGAGTTCGGGGTCAAGATATCTATTCGGCGCGTGAGCTTGTTAAACACTCGGGAAACTCCAGATGCGGTTTCCTGCAATCAAAAGGCTCACAGCGTTGAAAGCAGCGTCAGTGTCCTTGTCAGCAGGAATTGGATTTTCAAACCAGTACCCGACAAGAAATTTGATAGCGAGGGATATGCGTTCAGGAGTGGAAGTAGAGAAGGTCTGGCCTGCAGCGGTTTCAACATGGGCGATGGCTGCCGCAATCAATTCGTCCAGGCGCGAATCAAGCTCCGTATCCGCATCGGGCGGCAAGCGCAACCAAACTTTCATGTCATCTGATGTCGGATAAGCCATGATCTATTCCTTCTTTAAAACTTGCGAGGGGCATCTGGCAGGTTCGCCGAGTATGCCCCTCGGTTAGCGGTTATTGGTTTAGCTGGCATGCCGTAGTGCAGTTACAGCCTCGGACTTAACCACGTTGCCATCCACGCGCTGAGTTGCGCGGAAGCCAATCTGGTCGTTGCCAGCGTACAGTTCCACCAATCGCTGGAACGTGCGCGGCACACGGTCAGCAATCACATAGGCTGAAGCGAAGTCGCCGAAAACAATGGAAACGTTCGATGCGGCCACAATTGGCATCTGCGCGCTGTAGTACACGGGCTGACCCAAGAGACGATCAGGCGTGCCAGCTTGCAAGCCTTGCTGCCAGATGTATCCAATGGAATCGCTGCCAATCTGGAACTTCAGCTTACGCAGTTGCAATGCGGTGGAATCGTTCAGCACCCAACTCGCAGCGGCGCGATACGCCGGATTGAGCGAGTGATAAAGTTCGATCACTTCATCGGCTGTGATTGCCGAAGGGCTGGCGGCGGTCACTCCAATCGGGGCCACAGTCGTGACTCCGGTCGGTTTACCATTGCCATCGCCGTGGATGAATGCGGCTTCCTCCACTACTCCAAACGCACGGCCAAATTGACTTGCAAGTTCGCCTTCCAGGTTGAAAGCCGAGTCATAAAGCAACTCAGAATCAACCTTGGCAACAGCGGCGATCTTGTAAGCCCTCAAGGTCACGCGGTCAAAGGTTGGGGTGGTTTCGGGAATCTGATCCGCTTCGGTCGTCCAAGCCGCCACCGAAAGATCAGCTTCCAGCGCAAAGTTTCTGTCGCTGGTCGTCTGAATCACTCGGGATACCCGGCGCATCGCAGCTTGCAATGCGGCCTTCTGCTGAATCGCATTGTCCAGCGAGACAGGCACAAGGTACGATCCGGCAGGCCCGGAACCTTCGCCCAAAGCGGCTAAGATTTCAGGTCGCGCTCCATTGCCGCGCCGCGCAAACGCATAAAATGCGTCCTTATACTCGGCTGTGGCAGTGATGCCGGTTGGCTCAGACCCCTGAGTGTTTACAACCGGAGTTTTTACCGTCTGGTTTCCCCAACTGGCAACAACAGCCTGTTTCGCAAGCAGGTCTTCGCAGCGGGCAACCTCAGCGGCGCACGCATCGAAGTCCTTCTGCTCAACGTCGGTCATCTTGCGGGAAGCCGAAGCAACAGCATTCAAAATGCTTTCGGCTTTTGCTTTTGCATCGGTCTTGGCTTTCAACAGTTCACGTGCAGTCATACTTGATTCTCCTAATTGATTTCTGCCGCTGAAGCCATCGGGCCAAGGCGAAGCAGTTGTGCTCTTGTGATCGTCGGATCACGCAAGCGCCTTGAAGCTTTTGTTAGCCGAGTTGCAATCTCATACGGAGCAACTCCGCGTCCGTGTACTCCGCGCGAGCATCTTTCAATGTCGCTGGCGTGTTACGGAACCCTGAAAGGTCAAAACTTGCGGATACAGCGGCGGCGCGCGGGTCGGCAGGTACGATGGAATCAGCGAAGCCCTTTGCCACCGCTTCCTTTGCGTCCATCCATGTTTCGGCATTCATCAGCGCCGTTATCTCTGCAACGGGCAGACCGGTTCGGGCTGCATAGGTCTCTGCCATCGTGTTAGAAACTTTGTCCAGGGTGTCCGCCAGCTTGCGCAATTCCCCAGCATTCCCCAGCGCGATTGAAGAAGCGGCGTGAATCATAAACATGCTTCCCTCGCCCATCTCAATCGTGTCGCCAGCCATCGCTAGAATTGACGCAGCACTGGCAGCCAGCCCATCCACAGTCACGTTGATTGGTTTGCCGGTGCCTTTCAGCAAATTCAGAATGGCGGTCGCCTCAAACGGATCTCCGCCCGGCGAGTTGATATGGAGATGAATCGCCTTGAAGGTTTTGTCATCAAGCTTTGCTGCGACGGCGCTGGCCGTGATTCCCGAACCAAACATGGTTTCGCCAACGCTGTCGTAGCAATAGAGTGTGAGAGTGTCGGCTTGCCTCGCGGATATGAATTGATGCAACGGATTCTTCATGCAGCCTCCAGGGCTAGTTTGACCAGCGAGGTAATAGCGTCACCTTCGGTGATTGCGCCTGCCTCTCGTTTAGTGCAGTAAGCCTGTGCCGTTTCTATTGGCAGTGCCAAAGTCTCAGCCACAAATTCAGGCTCAAATTTCTTGCTCTTGGCTTCACGGCGCACAATCCGGCCAGCAGCAGCCGTTAGCACGGCCTGCACTTTCTGACTGGGCGCAGTAATGGTTCCATCAGCGGCCTGGGTGCCTGTGTTCAGCGGCACTAAAAATTCATCAAGCCCCGGTTGATCTGCCAACTCCTCAAGATCACGAACCTCATTCCTTGATAACCATCCATCGCGGATTGCTTGCCCGTATGCCTGGTAACGCTGCAAGGTATCGGCCCGCATCAGTGAATTAAAGTTGTGTCGCGCATAGAAACGACTCCTTTCATCGGGTCGCAGTAGATCGCGCGTGATGGACTGCTCAATTCGCGTTGTCCAGGGCAGCAGAGTGTTGCGGACGTAGCTGCTAAAGAAAGCTTCGGCGCTGGCGTATGTTTGTTCTTTGTCATTCGCGCCCAGCATCACAGCCGGAACGCGGAACAGTCGTGCAATTTCTTGAAGCTGAAACTTGCGGGCCTCGATGAACTGCGATTCCTGCGCTGTTAACGAGAGCTTTTGGTAGGTCAGTCCATTCTGGAGAATCGCGGTCTTGAAAGAGTTGGCGGAACCGCCGTACGCATCTTTCCAGCCCGTTGCGATAGCGGTTCGCTGATCCGCTGTCAGTTCCACGCCTGGAGGAGTTGAAAGAAAGCCTGTGACCTGTGTGCCGTTCGAGAATAGGCGCGCACCTTGTTCCTCAGCCGCTAATGCAAGTCCGATTGCCTCACGTGCCAGCAAGCAAACACTTTGCCCTGTGATGCCATAGCGCGAAAGCATTTGGCCACGCCAGACTTGTTCAGCCTGATAAACGGTTGGCGGCATCGCTGGGCCGTTGGGAGTGTTGGGCGGGTTGTAAAGGAATTCAAGTTTCTTTGTATCCAGGTTCCGGCGCGGGATGACGTTCGATGCAGCGAGGGGAGTGATTGCCCTGATGTCGCCACTGCCGTCAATTTCCAGCAGGTTATAGAAACCGCCGTACAAGAGTGAATCAATAACCATGTGCTCGCGCAATTCAACCGCAGTCATCTCGTCGTTCGGCGAACTGTAGAGCAGATCAAAAACGGGATGGCTGAAAGCGTACTGCGCGCCGGTTTTTGTGCGAACGAACAGCCGAAGCGGAAGCGTTGATACGTCTTCGGAGAGAATTCGGATACACGCCAATACCGCGCTGGCCCGCATCGCTGTTTCAGGAGAAACCAGGCGACCGCTGGCAGTCGGAAGGGCCAACAATGATTCCTGAAACCAAGGAGCTGGGCCGACTAGAGTAGTTGTATCCGCCGAGGCAATGAATGCCCGCAAAGCGGCTTTCAAACGATTGAGCATAATTCTGTCCTCACGGCCCGCTGTTACGGGCTAGATCACTGTCAGGTACTCAACGGCATTCGGGTCCCGGCCTAATTCGCCGGTTGCCTGCAAAGCAATCACGCGATTGATTGCCGTGAGCAGAGCAGTCGCCGGGTCAATTTTGTTTTCGGCGCGTTCCTTGTTTGGGAAGTAGTTCCCGTTCTTGTCCTCGTGACAAACAACATTGGAGAACGCCCAAGTGAGAATCGGGTCGCCATCGTAGTGAAAGCAGCCTGAGTAAATAGCGCCTTCAAGTTCCTTCATCGCGGGCGACAGATACTTGGGCATCTGTTGAACTTCCACGACCTTGATGCCTTCACGAATCAGTTCCGTGGAAATCAGAACCGCTTGGTAAGGGTCTAGAGCGACTTCGAGCACTCTTGCTGTGCGGGCCGTGTTACGGCAGGCATCTGAAACGACCGAGTAGTCGTTGACCTCACCTTCGCAAGTTTGAAGCTTGCCGCTGATGGCCCAACCACGGTACTGCGAGTTGGCGCTGTTCTGGATTCGCGCCTCCGGTGTCCAGTAAGTGCCGAAGACGTAGTAATGCATTCGTCCGTTTACCAGCTTTGGATAAACGCGCATGTGGGCCAGCAAATCCAGCTTGCTTGCGAGATCAATGCCGATTACGCACGGCTGCCCGGTGAATGTGGACTCAAGGAGAGTAGGTTCGGCACATCGAAGAACTTTGGCGATGTCGAGCCAGGCTGAATCAACAGCCGTCCAGACGCAGAGATGCTTTTGCTTGTACGCGGCCTGCGCGCTAGGTTGCTGCTGTGCTTTGCGGAGTTTCTGAGCAAGGTCATCAGCAAAAACAGATATGCCGAAGTTTGGATTGGCTTTCTGTTGCGCCTCAATCGTTGCCCAGTCATCCTCGTCATCAATCGTGTAGATAATTCCGAAGACCGTTGGTTCATCAAATACGCCTTCAAGAATCTTGGTGATGCGGTCGCGGACTTCAAAGCAGATACCGGCGCGATTGCTGCCTGCTGTTGTGATTGACCACAGAAGGGATTGCGGACGCTTGCCTAGCGACGTTTCCATCACGTCATAAACATCGCGGGTCTTGTGAGCGTGCAGTTCATCAAGTACAGATAAGTGGGTTGCGAGTCCGTCCAGCGCGCCGTTCTCCGATGCCAGCGCCTTGAATAATGAATTTGATTTCGGATGATGGATGCTGTGTTCAAGGGCGGTTAAGCCAAGGCGTTCACGCAGCGCCGCAGCGGTTTCATGGCGCAGCATCTTTTTCGCGTCGTTGAATACGATCCCAGCCTGCTCTTTGGTTACCGCTGCTGAATAAACTTCAGCGCCGCCTTCTTTGTCAGCGGCCGTCATGTAAAGGGCAACGCCACTGCTGAATGTGGACTTGCCGTTGCCGCGAGGAATTTCTGAGTAAACGCGTCGGAACCTGCGGAATCCCGTGATCTTCGACACCCAACCAAATACGGTGGTCAGGATGAATATCTGCCACGGCGAGAGAACAATTCGCTGCCCTGTGAGCGGGCCTTTAATATGAGGAAGTTTTTCGATGAATGAACAAACGCGGGCTGCTTTGTCCGGATCGAATCTGAATAACCATGTAGGGTCGGCTTGCCGCGCTAGATCATCCGCCTGTCGTTGACAGGCAAGCTTTACCCACTTACACGCAGGAATCGCGCCGGATAGTACATCATCGACGTATTGCTGCGGGATGGAGATGTAATCGCGTGTCATCGCCAGCCTGCCTTGTCATAAAGCGGGCGAAGCACGTGCATAATTCGCTGTGGATACCCGCGATTCTCTCGAAGGTTCGCGGCATTACGACCATCCACGACATTCTCAACGCATCCGAACCATAGCGATGAATCACAAGCCGACGCGAGTTTCTGATCGCGCAGCGTCCAACCAAGTCCTCCGTTGTAGCTTGCAAGCGAACCGGCCCATCGTTGCTCGCCTTCCTGGAACTTTGGCAAACGTGCATGAAGCCAGTAGTCGTAATAGACAAGTGCCCTGATACTCCAATCAGCATCAAGGCTGTTTGCCGTTGGGAAGTCTTTCGGAGCAACCTGCGTGAGCCAGACAGCAGTTGAGGGCATGAACTGTCCGAGTCCCGTCGCTCCGACATGACTACGGGCATTTGGATTGAACTGGCTCTCCTGATTCAACTGCGCCGCGAACATTGAAACCGGCGCAGTCAATCCGCCCCGTGCATGGGCCTCACGAGTAAGACGGGCACGATATTGTTCAGCAGCGGGAGGAATCCTGAGAGGAGTAGGGACTTTAGCGGCAGCAACAGCAACGGCGGCGAGAAGAATCAGCTTGGGAAGAATCAAGCGAACTCCGAAAACTCATCGGTTGCGGTTTTTGTCGCCAGGGCCAGGGATTCTTCTTCACGCAACAGAACCAAGGAACGCTTCAGGTCTTTGATTGCTGTCAGTGATTCGCGCTGAATCTTGAGAGCCGGATGTGGCTTCTTTTGAACGTGAGCAGCGCCGCTGGAATCTGTTACCGGATACTCGATAACGACGCCTTCCTCGCGGATGGCTTTACCGGCTTCCGCCAAGTTCCACTGAATATCTTTTAAAGCTTGTCTGGTTTCCCGGATCTCCCGGCGAACCTGTTTCAGCGGGCGCGGTTGAAGATCGCGGGAACGCTTATGAGTTCCACGAGCTTCCTTTTCAGCTTGAGTAAGCTTGTTGGCTGGCATTCATCGAACCTCCCCTATCGCACTTCGGTACTCGTCTTAATCGAGTGGCACTTATGGCATAGCCCTTGGCATCGCGCCGGGTCGAAGAAGCCATCCACTCCGTACTTCTGGACAATCAACCGAGCACGTTCCACGTGATCGCAATCAGTCGAACGACGAATCCCGCAGTTCTTACAAAGCAGATCGCGTATAAGCACGATTGCCCGCGTTGCCTGCCATCTGGCAGTGCCATAGAGCAGCGCAATCGCGTCACGCTTTCGTTCCCTGTCCCAATTGGCTGTTACGGCCTGATGCTGTTCGCATCGCCCATTCGCGGTTGCCAGCTTTGGACATCCGGGCTGATTGCAAGGGCGCTGAGCACGCTGGGGCATTTAAAAGAGCGCGGCTTCACGGAAAGCTTCCCGGCGAAGCCGCAAAGCCGCGTCTGCCAATCGGGGAGGATTCGCAATCTCACTGGAGTTGTGTTACGGGTCTGCCAGCTAACGCGTTAGTCGAGGCCGAAAGGATGGTCGAGGCGAAGCGATTTGAAGTCCGCCGTCAGCGGGCAATGCTGGCGGCTCTCGGGCATCGTCTAAGTTTGGTTGGCTGCTGGAAACGTGTGTAAAAAAGCAGCGCGCGCCGGGCGGCGGAGGAGGTCTTTAAGATTTTTACCATCCCCTGGTTTTTTTAGTTCGGAAAATGAACAGATTGTGTTGCGTGTAGCTATGTAGGATTGTAGGCGTTTTGTTACTTTGTTCCCTTAATCTACACACATACCCTTTGTGTGCAACGTCATGGAGAGAATATAGAAAACAGGGTTTATCCTACATTCCTACACTGATTCAGCATCGAAAACCAGCTTATCGTCATCGTTCGGCGGGTCGGCATCAAGGGGTTGCAAGCCAAACCAGTACATACCATCGCTTCGGCGAGCAACGGTTACCCCGTGGCGCTGACCCCACTTTTCAAGTTCCAGTGATACAACTTTGTGGCTTTTCCTATCGCGTTCGCCTACCCGTTCAACCCAATTCTTGTACGTGGTATAGAGGTCTGTGGACTTGATTCCGTTCGACAGGCTTTCGGCTCGTCCGTGGCTTAACGGCACGATTCGGTAGCACGCCTCGATGAACGCGGCAACTTGGCTTTGCCCATCGCGGTAGGTTTCCGTGTCCTCCATGATGCTTGTGGGAGTCGGCAGTCCGGGCCTACCGGCTTGGCGATCTTCCCAATATGCGGCCCAGCCTTCCAGGAACCACGCGAGCACGGCGCAGCTTTCACTGGCCATGATCTTGGCAACCAAGTCTTTGTCCTGCTCTGCCTCGGGTATCTGCACGTCGAACCAAATCTTTTTTATGCGGCTCCACATGCCATCCGAGTCATCGTCAATTTTCGGTTCGTTGTTCGTGGCCAGAATCAGCTTGCCTTTCGGCAGGAAGTTGCGCAGGGATTCCCAATTGCCACGGATGCGTAGCGAACCATCTCCGCCAGCAAAGGATTTCAGCAGTGCTGAGTTTAACGGCGGTGATTTTTTGGAGCTCTCGCTGGCCGCAACGAACCGCTTGCCAATCAGCGCCACAAGATCGTTGCGCGTCTCATCGGCTGACAGACTCTTGGCCTGCAAAAAGCTATTCATCGCAGCCATCGCTGCATATCCGCCTTCTTCGCCCAGCACGGAACAAAGGAGACGGATCAAAGTGCCTTTGCCATTCATGCCGCTACCAAGGAACAACAGGATTGCGCGTTCATCGGCCAGCCCACTCAAGCAGAGTCCAAAGAATCGTTGCAGATATTTCCGCTTTTCCTCGTCCGGCATGATGCGTCTGATGAATGCCTCAAACAGTGGGCGTTCTGACTCATCAGCAAACAGTTGGTATTCAACCGGCGCAATCATGGTGCAAAAATCTTCGCGCCTGTGCTCCCGCACAATCGTGGATTCGCGCAAGTCAAAAGTGCCGCTCTTGCAATTGAACAGATAGGGGTCAGCATCCCACTGCCAAGTGTTCACGGCCATTCCAGGCTCAGAGCGCAGCATCTCAATTGCTTTCTTAAGACGGTCGGCGTTCTCAGATGTTGTGTACCAATCCAGGAGCGACAGGGCACTCTGATAGAACCGCAGGTTCTTTTGTTCATCCTCAGTCAGCGATTCATCGGCGCGGCACTCAAGCTTTTTCGTCAGCTTGTGTCGGAACGTTTCAATGTTTGCCTCCTGCTCGCGCACGCGCGCATTTTGCTCGTTACGCAATTTTTGGAACGTAATCTTGGCACGTATCTGCATCAGCAAGTCCTGCGGGTCTTTTTTCCACACGCCATCCTTGGGACTCCAGACGTACCACACTTTTTCTTGCAGGCAATAGCGGCACTCGTTTCCATACTCATCTTTCAAACGCTGCGCGTTGCCTGTGTCGGTATCAAGCACATCGCGCTCAATATCGAAATCGCTGGCCAGAATTATTGGCCGTTCCATGTTCTCTACTTCCATTCCCCTACCTCCCTGAAAGTTGCCGTTCGATTGAATAGCGGATGTAATTCCGACCGCAGTGCGCTCCATGCTTTTGGTTCTGCGAGTTGTATCTGCCTGGATATTTTCGTTGAAACTCTGACTCGATCTTGGCTGCATCCTGCGTTCGCAGGCGACGGCGTATTTGTCCAATCAGCCGGTAATCTTCTTCGGATTCGCTGTTGCCGGTTGCTTGCTTGCGGGTCGGGCCAGATATAACGGGGCGCTGTTGCGGATGCCAATCTGGATCAAGCGTTCCTATTCGCGCCTGTAAGCTTGAAAGGTCAACGGTTCGGATCTCCTCGTCTCCAATGAAAGGCTGAGTGTTTCCTGTTAGGCGCATTACTTTCGCGCGATCATATATCTCAACCCGGCCTGCCTTGTTGCCGAATCCAGGCAAGCAGCCGCGAACAATGATGTGCCAGCCTGTACACGACTTCGAAAGTTCGGAGTAGCTGAACACTTCGTCAAGGATTGCCAGCGCCCACGGTTCGGTTTCACCAGTTTGCTGATCACGCACGTGGTCTAGATCAAGCACGGCATAAGGGTCATTAGCTGTGAATACGAATCCTATTCCCCAACCCATCTCGCCAAGCCTGCGGTTTGCTTTGACGCACTCTTCAAAAGAGGACCAAGTTGCAGGATTAGTGCTACTCGCGGGCGTCAAATTAAGCTGCATCGGTATCTTGCTAGGAGACGAGAGCACCCATTGTCGCAAGGTAAGCAATTCTGCTGGTATGTTTCGATAGTCGCTCAAGCGCGCCTCCGAGTGGCTTCCTGCATCCACTGCATGACATTGCCATCAATCCTGCTGCGGGGAATCAACCAATTATCGCCACCAACAAGCACGAGTTGTTCAGGAGTCCGGCAACGGCTGCAAGCTGTGTAAACCATCGCGGGCGATCCATAAAAACCTTCTGGTAAGTTCACCTGGACTGAATCAAGGGTCAAACCCTGTGACTTGTGTACTGTGATAGCCCATGCCGGAGTCAGCGGCAGATATGTAACTCCTCCCGTTGCCTGGGTACGGATGGCAGCGCGTTTTCCATCTTTCTGGCGCGTCTCATAACCTATAATTTCCGAGTCATCCACGTCGGCGCGCACCACATCAAGCATTACTCCATCGCGTTCCCGGTACACAGTTACGCTGCGCTCGCCTAAATCAACCACTTGTCCGCAATCGCCATTCGCGTAATAGAGTCCCTGATCGCCGTAGGCATTCTTAGTAATCATCACGCGGGTTCCAGTTTTCAACGAAACTGAGTCGGGGATGTCATACCACTCTTTACGTTGCTTACCCCAGCGCATCGTTCTGAATGTTAGTTCAGGCTCATATATTGCGTTGTAAAGGCGTTTGTTGAATTCTTCACGCACCTTATTAGTTGCCACGATGGTTGTGCCAGGAAATTTGTAGTCAATCTGAGATGTGAAATGAACTCCGCAAGCCTTGAATACTTGCTTCGCGGGACCGCCTTTTCCTTCGCGCAAAAAGTTGAGGCCAGCAAGGAACGCCGAATTATCTTGGCGATGATTCTTTGTCAGCCAAATCGTATTTTGCGCGAATGTTGGCCAACAATTCGCCTGAAATGCCCACCACGGTTTTGGCATATCACCTTGAATGACCGGCGGTAGCTGTAGAAAGTCTCCTACTAGCACCAGTGATAGTTGCGCCTGTTCAGCGGCTTCAAAAATGATGTCTAGGGATTCACGCAAAAGCATCGAACACTCATCAATCACAAGGCGCTCATAACGGTCTGCAATGCTCTGCATATTGTCCAGCAGGCATCTGCTCTCACTCAGCTTTCGTAAGCTGGGCAAGTCAAAA
Organism: Terriglobales bacterium; assembly: GCA_035651555.1. Taxonomy (GTDB): domain Bacteria; phylum Acidobacteriota; class Terriglobia; order Terriglobales; family Acidobacteriaceae; genus Gp1-AA145. The sequence continues at coordinate 387,993 of DASRFL010000032.1, read as the reverse complement.
AATCCCAGTGCTGAATGAACAGTGGGAACACCATCCCCGAGATTACGAGCAGCAATTCCAGTGGTCGCGGTAAGCAATCCCCATTTCGGGTTCGCGCGAAGCCTCTCGCGTACCTGATAGGTCTTACCGCAACCGGCTGCTCCTGTTACGAACGCATGTTTCATAGCCCGATTAAGGAGTTGTGAGCTTCACTCCCGGCGCTAGATTGGGAAATTGCTTAGGGCGCTGTGATGGGGAAACCCAGTCCGGTTCCTCTGGCGACCAATAATCGGCACGCCTGAAACCTGCTGTTTCAAGAGCTGTATCGAGTTGATGAACTACTTGACGCGCGACCTGAATGAGACCCGCTAACGAATCTCCGTCGCCGCCAGTGCTCAGTCTTTCAAGTTGTCTTGCGAGCTGTTGCTGTGCATCGTAAACACTGCTTAAAGCTTCCATGCTTTCCTCCCCTTGATTGTGAATGCGCCGGATGTTCCCGGCGAATTACTAAGGTCACGCTTGTGGTTAGTTCGCTTTTGCGGGCACGACGCGGGCTGCCAGCAGGCTCTCGATGTCGGCCCGGCGAAACCGCACAAGCTTGCCGAAGACTTTGACGTAGGGAATCCGTTTGTGCAAAACCCATGCCCTAATCGTGGAGACCTGAACTTTGAACAGCGCCGCCGTTTCGGGCACGGTGAGTAGTTCGGTATCTTGCTGTACTTGCTTGGTTGTTTGCTTTAGGTTCATATTATTGGTTGACCTCAAGCGTTATTATGCTACAATCGTGCTTGAGGTCAAAGGGCAAAAGGAACCTAAAGCATGGTCAAGCACAACGATGCCGAGATAACCTCTAGCAACAAGATCACGGTCTATCTACAGGCAGGTAAGAATCCAGGCAATGAACAGCCACATGAAGCATTAGTGAACCTGCAAGATGATGACGTTTCAGTCCAGCAGTTCGTTCGGCACTGGGGAGCGCTCTCGACACTTCCGATGGTAGATGCCAACAGGCTTGGTTGGCGGGATACCCTACGGCGTGCGTGGCGCGGCGATGCTGCCGCGCTGAAGGAAATTCAAGTTCTAACCACACAATATATGGTCGGTGAGTTCAAGTTCGCCCACGGACGAATTGAGCTCGAATCAAACCTTTTGGGTGCCATCTTCACACTTTTTTTGCGCGATTACTCTGCGGGTAGGGCTGCCATCTGCGCTAATCCGAATTGCACCCAACCGTTCTTCCTCAAACATCGGGCCAGCCAGAAGTTTTGCGGGTCGGATGCCTGCAATACCTACGCGCAATCCCAATATGCGTTGGGATACTGGAACAGGGATGGAAAACGAAAGCGTGAAGAGAAACGCAAGAAAGTTCAAAAGGGGAGGAAACAGAAGTGAGCACTTACAAACGTGGCGGTGTGTATTGGTATAAGTTCCAATGGAAGGGCGAGCTGATTCGGGAGTCAACGAAGCAGGGCAACGACAAAGTTGCTCGCCAGATGGAAGCCGCTCATCGAACAAGTTTGGCCAAAGGCGAAGTCGGAATCCGCGATAAGAAGGCAGCGCCGACACTCTCCGAGTTCTGCTCGAATCGGATTGAACCTTATGCCAAGCCGCGAAGCTCTTGGATATGGTATCGGGCTGGAATTCGCGCTCTCCTCAAGTATGCTCCTTTAGCTAATGCGCCCACAGATTCGATTCGAGGAGAGAGGGCTGCGGGTTTCGCCGCATGGCGATTGGCGCAGGATATTCAACCATGCTCAATCAACGGTTCACTCCGAGTCCTGCGTAGGATTCTAAGGCTTGCCGCCGATTGGGGGATTATCGAATCAGCGCCGAAGATCGAATTGCTACCAGGCGAAACCAACCGCGAACGAGTTGTAACGCACGATGAGGAAGTTCTATATCTGGCGGCAGCATCGCCTCTACTCGCGGACGTTGCCACCGTGCTGTTTGATACAGGCGTCCGACCTGATGAACTCCATCGTATGCGTTGGGAGTTTGTTTCATGGGATAACGGGCGGCATGGCAGCATCCTCGTCATCAAAGGCAAATCGAAGGCGGCACGGAGGCAGATCCCGATGACGTTGCGCGTTCGCAAGGTTCTGGAGAGCAGATGGAAGGCTCAAGGTTCCCCGGCAACTGGCTGGGTCTGGCCTGCCAATACGAAAACGGGGTACGTGAATCATTCAACGTTCAGACGCCCGCATCGTGCGGCGCTGAAGCTTTCAAAGGTTCAGCCGTTCGTACTCTACAGTCTGCGCCACACGTTTCTCACTCGCCTTGGCGCATCCGGGTGCGATGTTTGGACTCTGATGCGAATCGCTGGGCACAGTTCAATCACCATTTCAAGCAAGTACGTTCATCCATCCGGCGATACCGTGATTGATGCTGTGGAGCGCCATGAAAACGGCGCGATAGCTAAGCACAGTGCAGCGAGTGGGCACAAAACTGGGCACAGTTCAGAAAACGCCGTTCCTAATCAATTGAAAGAAATTGCTGAAAGTGCAACAGCGCCAGAGGGTTATATGGTGAGCGCGGCAGGACTCGAACCTGCGACCCATGCCTTAAAAGGGCATTGCTCTACCAACTGAGCTACGCGCCCGCCTGATAAGAACATATCAGACTTTCTGACACGGCAGTAAGCGATAGCGGGTGTGTGTTGGGTTGGATCCTGATCTGCCCATCACCTCAGTTCCTGACCTCCCTGTGCCAGGCTATGGACTGCGGTACGGGTTCGCTTACGTGTAAACTGCGCTGGTCGGAGGAGTGATTGAATCGCTGGCTCTTAAGCGAAATGGTTCTCATCGTTTGCTGTATTGCCTGCGGAAATGGCTCGGCTAATGACACGCCAAACCAAAGTTCCGGCGGAGGTCAGCAGCATTCCGCGAGTGAATGCGGGAGCACGCTGACCTGGACGAACTCTATCTGTCAGCAGATCGGCTCTGGCCAACTCAACACCGCAATCGTAAATGGAAGCAGTGATCCCAATGCCTGGACAGTCATCTCTCGCCACGGCGAGTATGCGCAAGCCGAGACCGAGTGCAACGTGCCCGGTGCGGTCAGCGCGGGCAAGGGCGAACTGGCGATTACCACCTCGGCCACTCCCGTGAAATGCGGTGACTTTAACGCTGACGGGTCCACGCGCACCTCGGCCGCTAACTGGCCTTACAGCACCGGCGACCTGCAATGGAACACCTTCACCTTCACGTATGGCACGGTGCTTTACAACGCCAGTGTGCCATCGTCATCGACCAATCTTTGGCCGGGGCTGCTATGGATGCTGACGAGCTCCTGCCAGACCTCAAACAAATATTCGGGTGACACCGGGTTCAGCGGATGCCCGAATGTGGGTAGCTCCGCTTACACCGAGATCGATCCTTTGGAGTGCTACAACGGCAATGCTGGTTGGTGTCAATTTCACGTGGCCAATCCAGGATTCGGCATCGGAGGCGGTTGCGACGCCAGCATTCCCATCAAGGATTCAGCCTTCCACACGGTTATGCTGATCTGGACACCCACCAGCATTAAGCAGTACACCGACGGAGTTCTGCAGACGACCTGCAATCAATCGCTGTCCAGCCCGATGTTCTTGATTGTGCAGACGCAGACCGGCGGCGTCGCTGGGACTCCCAACAATTCCCTTCTCCCAGCGAAAGCGTCAATACAGTACGTCAAGGTGTGCAGCTCAACCGACGGCTCTTGCGCCACGGTTCACGACAACGACTCCTCGGTTGAGTTTGTCGACCGTTTCGGCGGCCCACTGCAGTAGTGCTCCCTGTAAACTGAATTCTGAAAAATCTCTTCAAGCCATAGATCACTGTGGGACCCAATTTGGATGCGCGCTCAAGAGTCCATTGACGGCGAGGATGTGATAAGCCACAAAGATTCCGAATCCCAGGCTCAGAAGTCCCGAGGCGACAGCCAGGTGCCGCAAGAAATTTTGCCTGCCACCGGCCAGACGAAAAGTTGACGCGATGCTCATGGTGATCACCATCATCCCGGCAATGGTCCCAATCCCGAACACCAGCAGGTAGGCGATTGCCCAGCGGGCATCGCGAATGGTTGCGAGCACAAGCAGAGCGACCGCGGCGGATCCGGCGAGGCCGTGGACCAGTCCGATCAGCAAGGGCCTAAGCGGGCGGTAAGCTTTGAACCGCAGGAACAAACGATCGAGCCACGCCACTGGCGTTTGATCGTGGGAGTGGCCGCCCGGCCCGTGCGTGTGCGCATGCGAGTGAAGGTAGTCCCCATGCCTGTGCGCGTGGGAATGTATGACTTCAGAATTTTCACAATTTGTCTGTGGGGAGAGAGGCGTTACGGCCCGCGTCATGTCCGAACTTTGCCGGAAAAACGCTGCCACATTCACAACACCCAGCAGGATGAGCATGAGCCCGACTGCCAGTTCCATGCTTAACCCCAACCGCGGCGGAATCACCAGATCAAAAAGTATGATCCCTGCGCCCACAATGAAAATCGTAATCGTGTGGCCGATTCCCCAAAACGCGCCGATCCACGCAGAACTGGAAATTTTTCGTTCACGCGTTACGATCGTGGTCACGGCAATCACGTGATCAGGATCGGTGGCATGACGCATACCGAGAAAAAAACCCAGGGCAATGATGGAGAGAAAGTTGATCACTGGAAATGTTCCGTGGAAGAGCGGCCCTTCAGGGCCGCGTTGACAGCCCAGTAGATAACGAGCTTTAGCCCTGGCGGCGATGTCATCCGTGGCTGTTCGAAAGCTCCTTCACAATATTGGTGACAAACGCCTTTGCGTCGCCGAATAGCATCAACGTGTTGTCCATGTAATAAAGAGGATTATCTATGCCGGCAAAGCCCGGATTCATACTTCGCTTAATCACCATCGTGGTATGCGCTTTTTCGACATCCAGAACGGGCATGCCATAAATCGGACTCGATTTGTCCGTCTTGGCCGCTGGATTGGTTACATCATTGGCTCCAATAATCAGCGCGACATCCGTTTGAGGAAAATCGCCGTTGATCTCATCCATTTCCTTTAAATGGTCGTAAGGAACGTCGGCTTCGGCGAGAAGCACGTTCATATGTCCGGGCATCCGTCCGGCTACGGGATGGATTGCAAACTGCACGTCGACTCCTCGCTTGGTGAGCGAATCGTAGAGTTCACGCACTTTATGTTGCGCCTGTGCAACAGCCATCCCGTATCCGGGAACGATGACAACTTTGCTTGCCGCCTCAAGAATTCCGGCAGCCTCTTCCGGCGAAGCGCTGCGCACCGTGCGCTCTTCTTGCGCAGCCGTAGCAGAAGCCGTGACTTGCCCGAATGCTCCAAACAGCACGTTGGTGAATGACCGGTTCATCGCCTTGCACATGATTACGGAAAGAATGAAGCCCGATGATCCATCCAGCGCGCCAGCAACGACGAGCACCTTGCTATTCAGCACGAATCCCAGCAGTGCGGCAGAAAAGCCAGCGTAAGAATTCAAGAGCGAGATTACGGTCGGCATGTCCGCGCCGCCAATCGGTGTGACCAGCAGGACCCCAAAGATGAGTGCCACCACGACCATGATCGGGAATAGGAACGTGTATGCGGGATTCACTACCAGCACCACAGCGAGTCCCAACGCCGACCCGAGCACCGCCAGACTCACAACGTTCTGCCCGCGATAGACAATCGGCCGCTGCGGCAAAATTTCCTGCAGCTTTCCAGCGGCGATCAAGCTTCCCGTGAAGGTAAGCGAGCCAATGATGACTTCAAGTCCGATTTCGCCCATCTGAAAACGGGTGACGGGCGCGGTTCCGACGTAGTATTCCGCGATTCCGATCATTGCGGCTGAGGCTGCGCCGAACGCGTGACTCAACGCCGTCCGTTGTGGAACTGCGGTCATCTTCACCATGCCGAGCGGAATGCCTACGCCGGCACCAATGATGAGCGAGATGACGATCCACTTGTACTGCACCAGCTCGGGGTTGAAGAGCGTCGCGGTGACCGCAATGGCCGCGCCGATTTCTCCCGCCAGAACGCCCCATCGCGCGCTCACCGGCGAACTCAGCCACTTGAGGGAAAGAATGAAGAGAACAACCGCAACGATGTAAGCGAAGTCGAGATACTGCTGGAGGGCCAGCGCGTTCATTGCTTCTTGCCCCGCCCTGCCTTGAACATGCGCAACATGCGGTCGGTGATGAAGAATCCGCCGACCATATTACTGAATGACGCCGCAACTGCGATTGCACCTAGCGTGGTCGTCAACGCCGTCTCATGCCGCCCGGCGATAATGATCGCTGCCACAACTACGATTGCATCCAGCGCATTCGTGAGCGACATCAGGGGCGTATGAAGCAGTGGCGAGACCCGCTTGATCAACTCAAATCCGACAAATCCCGCCAGTATGAAAACGTACAAATTCGAAATGAAATCCGCTGGCATGTGCCTCCTAGAAGTGCTAAGTGACTAGTGATCAGTGGTCCGTCATTCGTGAGCCGTGATTCGTAATTCGTGACTCGCAGTTGGTGATCTACGAAAAGACGTGCTCATGTTAAGCAAGAAAACTGTCCCAGCCTCAAAACCAAAAAATTGAGGACTAACGAAACACAATCCACGAACCACTAGCCACTGACCACGGGATTTGCCATTCCCAACATCTCTCTTACTCGTGCGTTCACCACTTCCCCGCCCTGCGTGAGCAACGTGTCGCGAATAATGTCGTCGCTCTCCGCCGTACGAACCTTCCCGTCCTTCACCAGATTGGTGAGAAACGAGGTCAGGTTCTTGGCATACATCTGGCTGGCGTGATACGGAACGCCGCTCGCCAGGTTAATTGGTCCTATGATCGTCACCCCGTGCTCTACCGTGATCTCTCCCGCGCGAGTCAGTTCGCAGTTCCCGCCACGCTCAGCCGCGAGATCAAGAATCACCGATCCAGGCAACATTCCCTTCACCATCTCGGCTGTTACCAGCACCGGGGCTTTCTTGCCGGGGACAACAGCAGTGGTAATCACAGCGTCATTTTCGGCGACAGTGCGGCCGAGCAATTCTCTCTGCTTGGCGTAGAACGCTTCGTCCTGCGCCTTGGCGTAGCCACGAGCATCTTGCGCGTCCTGGGTTTCGAGCGGAAGCTCTACGAACCGCGCGCCTAAACTCTGCACTTGTTCTTTTACCGCGGGGCGCACGTCATAGGCAGAGACCACGGCCCCCAGCCGTCTTGCGGTTGCGATTGCCTGCAATCCGGCAACCCCCACCCCGATCACCAGGACCCGCGAAGGAGTAATCGTTCCCGCCGCGGTGGTCATCATAGGAAAAATTCTAGGCAGCGCATCGGCGACTTCCAGCACCGCTTTATATCCGGCAATCGATGCCATTGATGAGAGCGCATCCATGCTCTGAGCGCGCGTCGTCCGCGGTATCAACTCCACTGAAAATGAAGTCACCCCAGTATTCGCAATCTGCTGCACCGCTTCTGCCGAGCCCAGCGGCCGCAAAAAAGCAATTAGTACCTGCCCGGGCCGCATTAACGCGACATCATTCGCGCCGGTTCTGTCGTTCGCGCCATGCCCAAGCACCTGAACGATGACGTCCGCCTGCGCGAAAACACGCGCGCGGTCAGATTCCAGCTTGGCACCCTTTTCCTGATATTGGGTATCCGGATAGCCTGCTGCGACACCTGCGCCAGACTCGATCATCACTTCCAATCCCGCCTTTGCCAGCAGCGGCACCACAGCAGGTGTTAGCGCGACCCGCCGCTCCCCAGGGTAGAGTTCCTTTGGCACTCCTACGATCACAATGGTCCTTTCAATCCCAGTCGGGGTTCGATTTGGTAAAAGCTACCGGAGATGTCTCAGAAACACGGTATTGTACCGTAAGCATCGGGGGCTCCGGCGGATGCGCTCGCCCGGCCTGTCTCTCGCGTTTTTATATGGTCGCCGGTATGCGTTTGGCCCGCCAAAAACAAGGTTTTTGACAATTTGGAGCTGCGGATTCCTCTTGCCCCGCGTAGCGGATTTGCATATACTTCCCGCGCACTTGCGGAGTCCGGTGGAAATACCTTCTATTCGCGTGGGTGTTCGGCCCGGTTCGCAATTACAGAAAAGAGAGTATCTTGAAAAACATCTTCGTTGGGAACCTCAGTTTCAACACCTCTGAGGACGAACTGCGGAAGCTGTTTGAGGCCTATGGTCACGTCGATCGGGTGAGCATTTTGACCGACCGCGAGACTGGGCGATCGCGCGGTTTCGGGTTCGTGGAAATGACGAATGCGGAAGAAGGGGAGAAAGCAATCGCAGGTTTGAACGGCAGCCAGTTCGGCGGACGTACGATCAATGTCAATGAAGCCCGTCCGAAAGCTGAGCGCGCCAGCGGTGGTCGCGGCAACGGCGGCGGACGTCGCTAATCGTCGCGTTTCGTTCCTGTACTGGTCTGCTTGCGGAATTCCCTACCTTGCGCCACCCATCAGCTCGAGCATGCAGCCGTGTTGCTCCGCAAAATTGCTGCTCGTTCCTCACCGTTGTAAACTCGTAACAACGCGCCCGTAGCTCAGCTGGATAGAGCGGCAGCCTCCGGAGCTGTAGGTCGGGAGTTCGAATCTCTCCGGGCGCGCCAGATTCATCACCCAATCTCCCCGCGCACTACGCGCAAAGGATCGATACCGCCACGCCCACCGTTCTGCTCGTCGTTCGAATCTGCCGGAAAGTTGTCGCCCTCTCCCGGAGCAAGGAATAAGTTGCTTTCGAGGCCATGCTGCTTCGTATAAAGCTCGTAATACCGCCCTTCAAGCGCATAAAGTTCCTCGTGGGTTCCACGCTCCACGATTCTTCCCTGCTCGATCACCAGAATCTGATCTGCCCTGCGAATCGTCGATAGACGATGCGCGATTACGAATGTGGTGCGTCCTTTCATCAAATACGACAGGCCTTCCTGGATCATCTGCTCCGACTCCGAGTCCAGGCTCGAAGTAGCTTCGTCCAAAATCAGGATCCGTGGCTCCGCCAGAATCGCGCGAGCAATCGAAATTCGCTGCCGCTGCCCGCCGGAAAGCTTCACCCCCCGCTCCCCCACAACCGTGTCGTATTTGTCCGCAAAGCTTTCAGCAAATTCATCCACTCGCGCAATCCGACACGCGCGCAGCACATCTTCTTCCGAAGCGTTCGGTCGCGAGAACGCGACGTTCTCGCGGATCGACCCGTCGAACAGAAATGACTCCTGCAGCACCACGCCCAATTGCGTTCGAAACGAATCCAACTGCACTTTACTCAGATCAAAGCCATCAACCCGAACCGTGCCCTTTGTCGGTACATAGAAAGCCGAGATCAATCCAATGGTCGTCGATTTCCCCGATCCCGAAGACCCGACCAATGCAGTGACTGTGCCTGGCGCGGCATGGAATGAAATATCATCCAGCACCGTGCGCACGCCGTCGTAACTGAAGCTGACATGTTCAAAATCAACATTGCCCTGAATTAGCGGCAGATCAATCGTCCGCGAAGGATCGCGGTCTTCTGCCGCTTGCGTCAGAATTTCGTGCGAGCGCTCAAGCCCAGCCAGCGCCTCGGTCAACTGCGTGCCAATTTGCACGATCTGCATTACCGGCGCGATCAGAAATGCCATAAACATGGTGTAGGTAAGAAAGCCGCCGATGGTCAGCGACCCCGCGAGGATCTGACGAGCGCCCACATACATGATGACCGCGCCAACCATCCCGAGCAGTACGCTCGCCGAAAGCCCCATGATTGAGGTCGCGGTCAGCGTTCGCAGCACGTTTTCAAGCAGCCGTTTTACGCCAACGCTGAAAACCTGGTCTTCGCGTTCCTCCGCGTGATATCCCTTCACCACGCGAATGCCTCCCAGTGACTCCGAAAGTCTTCCGGTAACTTCGGCATTGATTTTTCCGCGCTCGCGGAAAATTGGTCGAATTGTCTGAAATGCCTTCTTCAGCGCCACTGCAAATAAAGCAAGGAAGGCAAAGGCTACTACCGTCATCAGCGCGCTGATTCTGAACAAAACCACGAGAGCTATCGCGGCGGTCAACAGTCCGCCTACGAAGTCAATCAGTCCTGTGCCCACCAGATTGCGCACACCCTCGACATCGCTCATGATTCGTGACACCAGCACGCCGCTCTTGGTCGAATCATGGAACGCAACCGACAACCGCTCCACATGGGACTGCACTTTTTGCCTGAGCTCGGTAATAAGCCTTTGCGCGGCCTTTGACAAAAGTTGGGTAAGCGAGAATGACGTGATCCCCTGAATGAGCGTTGCCCCAAGAATCCCCAGCACCAGTGGCTTTAGCAACTCCGTGTGGTGCTTGATCACTACCGAATCGATTACGTACCGCGTCGAATAAGGAAGCACCAGGGACGCAAGCCGGTTGATGACCATTAAGACGAATCCGAAGACAAGCAGGCCGCGCCGAGGCCGCACCAATTCCCACACCAACGGCAGCACAGCCTTCAAGTTGGGCTTTTTCGATCCTTTGTCTGTCAGCTTCAGACCTTTAGCCGTTGGCGCACGACTAGCAGCACTGGCAGGAGGCGAAATGGAACTCGAAACCATGGTTCCTATTAGATAATCTCCCTTCTCATTGGGGTGCAATTTGAACCAACATATGCCGCGTCCTTTGCGACCCACGCGAAATCTCTGCGGCCCCTGCGGTTAAAAGCTTTTACAATCAGTCTGCCAATGAAACTTTCCGAGATCAGTCGCGCTCTGGGCGCCGAAATCGAAAACGGCTCACCTGACCTCGAGATCACTGGTGTCGCCGGCATCGATTTCGCCACACCCGGCCAGCTTACTTTCATCGCCAATCCGAAATATGCCGCTGCTGCACGAAGCACTCGAGCGTCCGCGGTGATCGTCTCTGAGAAGTTTCCTTCGCTTCCGGCCGCCATGCTCCGCAGCAAGAACCCATATCTCGATTTCGCTCGCGCGCTCGAGCTTTTTTATCAGCCGCCGAAATATGCGCCTGGTATTCATCAAACCGTGGTCGTCCATCCATCCGCGAAGGTTGGATCGGGAGCGCACCTTGGCCCTTACGTCGTCATTGGCGAAGATGTTGAGATCGGCAAGAACGCCGTTGTACTCGCTCACGCGGTCATTTATCGCGGCGCAAAGATCGGCGACAACTTCTTCGCACACTCGCACGCCATCGTCCGCGAGTACTGCCAGATCGGCAACAACGTCGTATTGCAAAACGGAGTCGTCGTAGGCAGCGATGGCTTTGGGTTTGCCAAAGACGCCAAAGGTCACTGGCAAAAAATCGTCCAGTCCGGTCCAACGGTCGTTGAAGACGATGTTGAAATTCAGGCCAATGCCTGCGTCGATCGCGCCAGCGTCGGACAAACTCGCATTGCTCGGGGTGCAAAGATCGACAACCTGGTCCAGGTCGGCCACGGCTCAAGCGTCGGCGAAGACACCCTGCTCTGCGCGCAAGCCGGACTCGCCGGATCAACCGACGTTGGCAAAAACGTAATTCTTGCCGGCCAGGTAGGCGTGGCGGGACATTGCAAGATTGGCGACGGCGTCATCGCCACTGCCCAAAGCGGCATTCCGAACGACGTCCCTGCTGGCGCCATTGTCAGCGGCTATCCGGCGATCGACAATAAGCTGTGGCTCCGCTGCGTGGCCGCGTTCAATCGCCTGCCAGAAATTGCCAAACGTTTGCGCCAAAAATAAAGGTATTCCTACGCGCTCGCCTTGTCCGATAGCGGCATCGTGCCGCCTGCGGCATCCAGCTCCAGTTGTTCCTGCCCGCTGAGCGCACTGACTCGGCCACGGTATGTCTTTAAATGCCTCGAGGCGGTATCGAACGCCTCCTGCGCCTTGCTCAAATTCTTGCCGACGTTTTCAAATTGGTTCTGGAAGTGATCGAACGACTTCTGCGCCTTGGCCAATTCCTGGCGGCTTTTCTCAAACCGGCTCGCAACTTCGTACCACTTGTGCACCAGCGCAATCGTCTGCAAAGTCATCAACAGCGTGTTCGGCGAAACCGGAAACACGTGCTGTTGGTTCAGCCAATCGGCCAACTCGCGGTTGCGCACCGCTTCCATATATAAGGTTTCGCTCGGCAGATACATCAGGGCGATTTCTGTTGTTCCGTGCTCTGGCTGAATGTAGGCCTTGATCCGCTTTGCCTCGGCCTTCATCACCCGAACAAATTCAACCCGTGCCTCTTCACGCTCGGCTTCCGTACTCTCTTCAAAAAACGCGAGTACCTGTTCACGGGGAAACTTCGCATCAATCGGCAGCCTGCGGTCTGGAAAATTGATCATTGCATCCACGCGACCACCGCCATTGGCCGAGCACTGCATCTCGAACATGTGCGCGGGAAGAAAATCAGAAAGCAGTCGCTCCAGGCTGGCTTCGCCGAATTGCCCGCGCAAGTGTGGAAGCTTCAACAGATTGTTCAGATCGTTGATCGAATGCCCAATGGCGCCCACTTCTCGTAGTTGTTCTTCTGCCGCGCGCAAGTGCTGCTGCACCTTTTCGAACTGCGCAAAACCCTCTTTCAGGTTCTGATCCAGCTTCGACTGAACTTGCTCGGTGATCGCCAAGAGCTTGGCATCAACTCGTTCTCGAATACGCTCAAGATTTTCCGCAGTTTGCTTATTTAACCGATCAAATTCTGATTTCAACGCCGAAGTCGTTGCCGCCAACGATCCCGCCAGCTCGGAGCGCGTCTCCGCCAATCGCTCAGCCTGTTCCTGCCGCCCGGCCTTCATCTGGTCATCAACGGCACATCGCAGCCCAGAGAATCCGTCGGCCAGACGGTCTGCCACCTGCTGCCTCAAATCGCCCTTAGTTTGCTCCAGGCGGGAGGCCATGTCTGCCGTCGCGGTTGAAAACTGATTTGTGAGTACCTGTTGGAGGTTCTCGGAATTTTGCACAAGCTTGCCGATTTCCGCAGCCTGCGACAACGTCGTCCGTTGCGTGAGAAGAAACCAGATCAGCAGACCGAGATTCGCAACTACTAACAAGCCAAGCACAAGAGAGAGAGTGCCCACTCAACCGTCCCCCAGAGAGATTTATTGGATTGTAGAGCCACTCCCTGTGGAAAGGCAAAGAAAAATCGAAACTCCATGTTTACCTTTAAAGATGCTCAACCTGCTCTTCCACGATTTGGCCATACCTGTTTAAATGAAACAAGATGCTCCCAGCCTCCGCAATCCGCATTGGTCCCGCCGGTTTTTCCTACAAGGACTGGGAAGGCATCTTCTATCCACCGGGAATGTCCCGCCGCAAACGCCATCCGCTTGAGTTCGTCGCGCGCTGCTTTGATGTCGTCGAAATCAATACTTCCTTCTATGGTCACATCAAGCCGGAGATCGCGAAGCTCTGGGCGAAGATCGCGTCGGATGTGAATCCCGGTTTTTGGTTCACTGCCAAACTGCATCGGTCGTTCACGCATTCTCCGCTTGCTGCGACCGAGCCGACTTCTGCTGTTTCTATCCGCCCAAATGATGAAGACGAGCGCCTGGCCCGGGAGGGGCTCGAGGCCCTCGCGGCGACCGGAAAGTTCGGCGCGCTGCTGATTCAGTTTCCCATCTCGTTCAAGAACACTTCGCTCAATCGCGAATATCTCGAAACCTTGCTGAGGCAGTTTATTGAATATCCGCGTGTCGTCGAAGTCCGCCATTCCACCTGGAACAATCCCGAGACGATCAACTATTTCGCGGAACGTAACGTTAGCTTCTGCAACATCGATCAGCCGCAACTGGGCCAGTCACTCGAGCCAACGACGCACGTGACTTCGTCGATCGGCTACGTTCGTCTGCATGGTCGTAACTACGACCAGTGGTTCGAGGCCGAAAAATGCGCCGACCGCTACAACTATCTCTATAAACCGAGCGAACTTGAGCACTGGAAAGATCGCGCGGAAGAAATCTCGCAACAGGCTAAGGTCACCTTCGTGATCACCAACAACCACTTCGAAGCCAAGGCCGGAGTCAACGCGCTGCAACTCAAGCACATGCTGACCGGACGCCGCGTCGTTGCGCCTGAGCCCCTGCTCGAACACTACCCGGGGCTGAGAGCGATTGCCGATCCGATCAGCGAAGGACAGCCCTCGGCGGGTTTGCCTTTGCTCACAAACGAGAGACCGGCTTAAATTGTAAAATTTTGGAGCGAACGACCAAGACCAGCGACGGACTTCTAGTTGGTGTAAATCCTCACGTAATCCACCAGCATCTCCGACGGAAACGGCGTGGAATTGTTTGGAGCTCCAGGCCAGCTCCCGCCGATCGCGAGATTAATGATGATGAAATTCGATTGTCCGCCATCAAATGGCCACACGGCGCCGCTCAGATTGCTTAAGCTCGCAGGAGTAAAGGTGGCGTAAGGGTGTGCGGGATCGTCAATGTAATACTTCACGCTACCACGCGACCAGATCATTCCATAGGTATGCCATTGAGCCGCGGTTTGGCCATTGGGAAAGTTGAATCGCGCGCCTAGGTTAGTGTCAATGAATCTTGTCCCGTGGATCGATCCTTCGTTCCAGTCAGGATTTCCAGCTGCGTCGATTCGCTCGAGCACATCCATTTCGCCGCACCCCGGCCAATTCACCGTGGCAATGTTGTTCCCCATGGACCACGCAGCAGGCCAGAATCCCTGTGCTTCGGGGACCATCGCCCGGAATTCCAGCCTTCCGTACTGAAAGCTGAACAGCCCCTTTGTCATAAGCCGCGCTGACGTGTACACATTGCTGGATGGATTCTGCGCCACGATGTGCAAATAACCGTCAGTTCCCACAAACTCGCTGGGACTACTTGTGCTGCACGGCGCCGTCGACGATCCCCATGCGCAATAGGTCTCCAGTTCCTGATTACCGAACCCGCCGTTGCCGGTGTCGTAAGTCCAAACCGTGGGATCAGGCTGGACCTTCGACGTGCCGGAATTTGAGAACTCGTCGCTCCACACGAGCGTGTTCGAAGGAATGTTAGGGAAAAACGCCTGGCTGGTGACCGTGCTCGATGTTCCTCGGCTGGCGGCAACAGCTTTCAGCGTCAGGTTTGAGGCCACTAGAAATGGGGCTTGGTATCGCGCCGAAGACGTGGTGGGAGTGCTGCCATCAACGGTGTAATAAATTTCTGCTCCCGAAGTGGAAGACTCCAACATGACAATCACCGCGCCATTCTGCGCGGCTTTCGTTGAAACCGTCGGAGACTCTAGAGCCCTGCCGCGTCCGGCACCACTTCCATCGCTGCCTGCCGCTGCGCATCCAAGCACCGCGCTCAACGTCAAGCCAATTGCGAACTCGGCAGGTATACGCATAATCCGTCGTCCCGGAAATTGAGCCCCAGCTGACGACATTATGCACGACTGACGAGTATGGCTTATTGCCTGATTCTCCGATTCGCAACCGAATACAACAGATCCGTCAGTAGATTCACAATCACATACGTCAGTCCAATGGCCAGAATGCATCCCTGCACAAGGAAATAGTCCCGGTTGCCGATGGCATCGATGGTCAGGCGACCTATCCCAGGCCAGGAGAAAATCTTTTCGGTCACGATAGCGCCGGCGAGTAGTGCGCCGAACTGCAGCCCCAGCACGGTCAACACCGGGAGCATGGCATTCCTGAGCGCGTGGCGATAGACGACTGTCGCTTCAGGCAATCCCTTTGCGCGTGCAGTGCGAATGTAATCGTGACCAAGTTCTTCCAGCATTGATGTTCGCACCATCCGCGTCAGAATTGCGGCCAGCGCGCCGCCCATGGTGATCGCCGGTAGAAGAAGATGCTCGAGTCCTCCCGAACCCGAAACTGGCAGAAAACCGAGCTTGATCGCAAAAAATAAAATCAAAATCGGGCCAAGGGCAAAATTCGGGAACGAAAGTCCAAACAGACTGACAACGCTCAGCAGCTTGTCATCCCATCTACCTCGCCGTTGCGCCGACCGCACTCCTGCCGGAATCGAGATCAGAATTGCGACCAGCAAAGAGGCGATCGTCAACTGCAAGGTGTACGGATATCGCTGCAGGATGAGATGACTCACATTCTGATTGAATCGCAGTGACGGACCGAGATCGCCATGAAACACGCCGTTCCAGTAGTGGAAATATTGTTGCCAGAGTGGAACGTCAAGGCCATAAGCGTGGCGCGTGGCGGCAATATCAGTAGCCGGCGCGCCTTCGCCGAGCATCTGCAAAACAGGATCGCCAGGGACGAGATGAATAAGAAGAAAGACGACCGAGACCACAAGCCATAAGACGGGCAACGTGTACAGCGCGCGCGTGATGATGGCCCGAAATATCTTCACAGTGTGATCGTGAACCACCGTCTGCCGTAGTAAAAGACTTTACCGCAAAGTTCGCCAAGGTCACGCGAAGAACACAAAGAAATCAATGGCTGCTCTTTTTGATCTCAGCATCGCTACGGCGGATGTAATTGGCGTCGAGATCACTGGCCGAAATCACCTCGCCAGCTCTTATCTTTTCATATCCGATTCTGGCGATGAAGTCTGCTCGTGGGTAGGGGACATAGCGCGCTTGCGAACCATGCTGGGCCAGAAATTCGGCGATCTTCGCGTCGGAGGTAACAATTTCACGATCACGAATTGAAGCGAGTTCTTCTTGCCTGAGCAAACGCTGCTCGCCTGCTGCGGCGTGTCTTCTCGTAATGCCGAAATCTCCCGCATAGACCTCTCCCCGCCCTGCATCAAGAACGGCGGTCAGCTGGCCGTCCTTGTCGGCTGCACGCGCAACACTTTCAAGCAATGACACAGCTGCGATCGGCTTCTGCAAAACTTCGGCCAGAGCTTTGATGGCCGCCAAGCCTACGCGAAGTCCGGTAAACGAACCAGGGCCTGAGACGACTGCGAATCCGTCGATGTTGTTTTTCGTGAGATTGTGCTGTTCCAGCACAGCAGAAATCTGGGGAATCAGTTGCGCAGAGAATGTTCCGCCTTCGAGCGGCACGACTTGGAGCGTGCGGGCACTCGCGTGGTCAAATTGGACGAGAGCGATGCTGCCGTTCTTACCGGAAGTGTCGATCCCGAGAATGAGCATAAGAGAGCAGGTTAATGGCTGGCCTCCACCAATTCAATCAGCACGCCGGATGCGCTCGAAGGGTGGATGAAGACGTAGCGATGCCCGCCGGCGCCGGTTTTGATTTCGTCCGTGACCAGCCGCACGCCGCTGCGCTTCAGGCTTTGCACGGCGGCCACGAGATCGGAAACCCGGATCGAAACATGGTGTAAACCTTCGCCGCGCGTGGCGATGAATTTTGCGATTACAGAATCGTCGGAAGTGGGCTCGAGCAGTTCAAGATGGGTATCTCCGACCGGGACCATGACCACGCGCACTTTCTCGCCTGCGATGACTTCCTCCGGCGAGAGTGCCAGCCCAATTTTTTCGTAGATATTCTTGGCGGCGGCGAGGGATTTTACGGCAATGCCGAGATGGTCGAGGGAAAAGGACATACTTCAAGCTGCGCCGGGCGGGTGAGGGCACCCGCCCCTACGCAATGATGGATGTTCACTTCACTTTCGCGAAAATGATGACCAGCGTGTACAGCGCCAGAGATTCGATCAGGGCGAGACCAAGAATCAGCGCGAACTGAATTCCCGCACGAGCTGAAGGGTTGCGGGCAAGAGCTTCAGTAGCTGACGCGGTCGCGCGGCCCTGCCCAATGCCGCATCCGGCAGAGGCGATAGCCATTCCGAACCCCGCGGAAATTGCGACCCAGTTGGCGCCGCCTGAGGTTCCAGCCTGTGCGAAGGCCGGCACCGCAAAGCAGAGGGCCGACAACGCTCCGAAGAGATACTTCAAAACAGCGAGTGTGTTACGCATTGTTTTCTCCTATGAATTGCCGCCAGTTGGTGGTTGACGTTACCGTGCAAACGCCCTCACGCTGAACGGCTAAAAAGCCAGTGATCAGTTGTCAGTAGCCAGCTCTAGTGCTCCGTGGCCACTGCTCCCGCAAGATAAACCGTCGTCAACAAAACAAAAATGTAAGCCTGCAACAGAGCGACGCCGATATGAAGCCCGAGAAAAGCTACGGGAATTACGACAGGGATCAATGAGAAGAAGACCATGGTGACCATGTCGCCCGCGAACATGTTGGCGTAAAGACGAATGCTGAGCGACATCACGCGCGCGAGGTGGCTGATGATCTCAAGCGGAAGCATGAGCGGTGCCAGCCACCACATCGGTCCGAGAAAATGTTTCAGGTAACCAATGCCGGATTGCCGAAAGCCTTGCGCCTGGTAGTAGAAAAACGCCACCACTGCACAGCCCAATGGCACCACAGCGGATGCCGTCGGTGACTCCAGGCCGGGCACAACTCCGAATAAATTTCCGATCAGGATAAATAGGCCGAGCGACACCAGAAAAGGAGTGAACCGCTCACTATGATGTCCGATCACATCACGGCTCTGGCCCTCGATGAAACCGTGGAGTCCTTCAACTAAATGTTGCAGCCCGCCCGGGCTTTCCACCGAAAGCCGCGAACGCACAATGAGAAATACTACTAGCAAGAACCCGACGACCAATACTTCCATCGCAACCGCATTAGAAATCGGCGCACCCGGATATTCCGGCTGGATGTGCAACGACCGCAGCAGGCCAGTGACTGGGCCGGCGAAGGCATCGTTCAGAAGCTTGGTGAAGAAAAGTTGTTCAGGCATGGAAAACTAGCCACGAGTCACGAGCCACGAAGCACACGAACTACTTCGTACCCCGCCTCACACAAGATCGCCGCCACGGGTAGAAATAACCCCGCAAACAATCCGTACAAGCTCTCGCGGGAAACGGTAAGTATAACAAAGGCAACAATTGCCATCAAAAAGTAACGCAACAGGAAACGATGCACGACGCCCCGGCTTGAGGGGGCATTCCCCGACGAGATGGTAAGCTCCGCCAATCCCGCAACAACTTTTTTCAACCAGTGAAAATTCAGGTGGGCAATGCTGGCGCCCAAAGTAAAACCGATCCCAATGCGCCAGCCGAAGTATGAGAATGCCATGACCAACCCCGCGAGACCAATCACCAGCATCAATTTCTGAATGCGTTCGGCAGCACGGGAATAGAAGTCTTCGCCGGTTTCATAGGCTGTCGCCACCAGCAGATTGTAATTCGGGACTAGGCTGAGCGCGCCAGGTCTCGCAATTGACGTACGGCTTCGATAAACCGGTCAGCCGCGTAGTCGATTTCTTCCTCGGTATTGAAGCGGCCAATTCCGAAGCGAATCGAGCTTTGCGCCCGTTCGTCAGAGATGCCAAGGGCCTTCAATACGTACGAAGGTTCGACGTGCGCCGAGGTGCAGGCTGCCCCGCTCGAAACAGCGATGTCATCGACGGCGGTCATCAACTCTTCTCCGTCAATCCCGCCGAAGCTCATGTTCAAATTTCCCGATAACCGCTGCTCGATCGAGCCATTAACTTCCACATTGTTCAAAGAACCGGCAAGCTTTTCCATTAACCGGTTCCGGAGCATTGCAGTCCGCTTCGATTCCTGCAACATTTCCTGCCGACAGATTTCAGCAGCTTTGCCCAGGCCAACGATACCGGGAACATTCAACGTTCCCGAGCGCATGCCGCGTTCGTGGCCGCCTCCGTCGATAGTGGGAGCCAACTGGATTCCATCCCTGACGTAAAGAGCGCCCACACCTTTTGGTCCATAAAACTTGTGCGCGGAAATCGAGAGCAGATCGATATTCTGCTTCTTCACGTCAATGGGGATCTTCCCCGCCGCCTGCGCCGCGTCAGTATGGAAAAGCACGTTTCGTTGACGGCAATGTTTCCCGATTTCCTCAATGGGCTGCAAAACTCCTGTCTCGTTATTCGCCGCCATTGTTGAAATCAGAATCGTATGCTCGTTTATGTCGCTAGCAAGCAAGTTCAAGTCGAGCAAGCCATCTTCTTGAACTGGCAAGTACGTCGCTCGGTAGCCGTACCGTTCCAGATGCTTGCAGGTATCAAGCACCGCTTTATGTTCTGTGGCTACCGCAATGATGTGATTGCCATAATGCCCATATGCCTCAGCGATCCCCTTAATGGCCAGGTTATCGCTCTCGGTAGCGCCTGAGGTGAACACAATTTCCTTCGGAGTTGCACCAATGAGCTCCGCAACCTGACCTCGTGCAGCCTCGACCGCCTTGTTCGCCTCCCAACCGAAAACATGGCTCCTGCTGGCTGCGTTTCCGAACTTCTCGCTCAGGAACGGGAGCATGGCTTCGAGCACCCGTGGATCGAGGCGCGTAGTGGCATGATTGTCGAGGTAGATGGGCAGTTTCAGCTTGCGCTCCGAGTGCCCTGTTTCGGACTTCGTCATCCTGTGTGCGGCCTCTCAAGCAGATTCTACATCTGTGGCGGCATCTCGAATCACTCACCAGTGCCCTGTCGCCAATCACCCGACGGGGGTTCGCACAGACGTGTACCAAAGGAACGTTACCGCACTTTGTGTACCTGCCAATTCTGCATTCTTTGCTTGACAACCACTACTTTCCGGCTAAAAATACCGCCAATTCCGGCGCAAATTCTGCTCGGGGCGACTCGGGCCTGAGCAACAAGACCGGAATCTATGACCCAATCCCGCCCTCCGCAATCTTCTGAAAAGAGACCTGACGTGAAACAGTGTAAGCACCCGCGTGTCCGCATCGTTGCTCGCGAAGAAGACGCAGAATTCGTCGAATGTCTGGAGTGCGGCGAAGTCTTCGAGTCCAGCGAATTCAGAGATATGGATATTGAAGAGACGAAATTGAAGG
The DNA here is from genome assembly GCA_035651555.1 of Terriglobales bacterium. Lineage (GTDB taxonomy): Bacteria > Acidobacteriota > Terriglobia > Terriglobales > Acidobacteriaceae > Gp1-AA145. The sequence goes on along the minus strand of DASRFL010000032.1, from coordinate 367,348 downwards.
AAGGATAGCTTTCGGCTCTCAGTTTTTTGCGGGCATCCTCGCCCACTCGGATCCGTCCCATCGCTGATCTCGTGGCCTATCGCAGCGCCATCCCTGCCTCGGCTGAAAAGTCTATCGGCGCAAAATCTTTCGCTAAAAACTTCGGGTACGCCGCGGCGGCGATCATCGCGGCATTATCGGTCGAGAGCGGACGCGACGGGAAAAACACTGGCAGCCCCTCCTTCCCCGCCTCCTGCTCAAACGTGTGCCGCAATTCGTTGTTCGCAGCCACGCCTCCAGTAACGAACAACGTTGCGATGTTGTACTCGCGCGCCGCAGCTAGTGTCTTTCCTGTCAGGTCCTGCACCATTGCGCGCTGGAAAGATGCAATCAAATCGAGAGTCTGCTTGTCGCAATTCGCCAGATAATCTTCGAGGTTCGGTTTAACAATTCCTGCGAGTGCCTTCTGTCGCGCCTGGATTGAAGGCGTCATCTCGTGAGTCTCCACATGGCGCAGCACCGCAGTCTTGATCCCGCTATACGAAAAGTCAAATCTTGTGGGGGAGGTCCTCCAGGTCCCACCTGTTTGGGCGGGCACCTCATCCGTGGACCGATCTTTGCCAAGAAAGGAAATTTTCTTCCGATCCGGGTGTTTAATCTGTGCTGTCCCAAACTGCACCGCCCGCGGATCGCCGTGCTTTGACAAGCGGTCAATTACAGGCCCTCCGGGATAACCGAGGCCCAGCAGCTTGGCCACCTTGTCGAATGCCTCGCCAGCGGCGTCATCACGAGTGTGGCCGATGTTTTCGTATGACCAGCTCTCTCCGCGCTGCTCCGCGAGATACAGATGTGTATGGCCGCCAGAAACCACCAGCGCCAGCAGGGGAAACCGCAGCTCGCGGTTTCCCTTCTGTCGCTCCTCGAGCAGGACGGCATGAATGTGGCCTTCCAAATGATTGACTGCGATCAATGGCTTCTCGAGCGCAAAGGCCAATGCCTTGGCATAGCTGATTCCAACCAGCAGCGCGCCTGCCAGCCCGGGCCCCTGGGTCACCGCCAACGCATCGATCGATTCATAAGTCTTGCCTGCTTCGGCAAGTGCTTGCCGTACGACAGGCACGATAGCGCGCAAGTGCTCTCGCGAAGCCAGTTCGGGGACCACCCCGCCATAGGGCTGATGTGTCGCGATCTGCGAGGCGACTACGTTCGAGATCAGTTGTTCGCCAGAGCGCACAACCGCCGCCGCGGTTTCATCGCAAGAGCTCTCAATCCCGAGGACGAACACGTCTGCCATATTCCAAGAATAACGTGCTTAACATACGCGACTGCGGTAATTTGACTATTATTTTTGACCATGATCTAATGTGATGGACATGAAGGAAATTGCCATCTCCGAATTTAAGGCGAAGTGCCTCGCTCTACTCGACCAAGTGCAGAAAACCAAAAAGCCGCTCCGAATAACCCGGTTTGGAAAACCCGTCGCCCAAGTTGTCGCGATCGTGCCTGAAGATTCTTCACCCTGGATCGGCTCCATGAAGGGCACCTTGGAGATTGTGGGCGACATTGTTGCTCCTGCGAATGATGAACAAGAGTGGGAAGCTCTCCGCCATTGAAACTCCTTTTGGACACTCACATATGGCTCTGGAGCCTCGAGGACCCAAAGCGCCTGGCGAAGCGGGTATTGCAGGAATTGCGTAATTCAGAAAATGAGTTATGGCTCTCTCCCATCAGTACGTGGGAAGCTTTGACACTGAATGCGACAGGGCGTATCCGTCTTCACGCTGACTTGAGCGTCTGGGTTGCGCGCGCGACCGCTCCGTTTGTTGAAGCGCCGCTGACTCACGAAATTGCTCTAGCCGCCCGGAATTTGGCGATTCCGCAGCAGGATCCAGCCGACCGCTTCCTCGCCGCCACTGCTCAAGTCCTTCGGCTTACGCTTGTCACCGCGGACACTTCCCTCTTGGGCCTCGGCGATATTGCCACCTTGGCAAACCGATGACTTTCGCAATTCTGCGAACGTCTTCCAGCTTGATCCCGAGTTCCTTGTGTACTATTCTCTAACTACACCGGAAAGGAGGTGGTCTGATGACAAGTTCTGAAAGTGGCAGTAGATGTATCCATAGACCAGGTGAGGTGGCTGAGACTTAGAGCGGTCGCTCTGAGTACTTCGCAACTCGACCGGTGAGTTTGGATTTCCGCCCGGCGTCAGGTCACGTCGGGACCCGGAGTTCGCCGAAGTGGCGCTTCACGAGAGTCCCCAAATAGGACACTCAGAGACGACCACCTCTTGGTCAATCCCAAACAGTCCACCGGGCGGCCCGCAGGCTTAAGCTTGCGGGCCGTTCTATTTTGGTGCCAAGGCTCAATTCTTATGTGGAGCAGATGCGAGCTGAGGAGTCGTCGCTTGCTGCATCGATTTAAGCGCTTCCAAGTCCAATTTGCAATTCGAGTTTTTGCAGGACAAGGTTCCCAAACGGATTATCTTGATCGATGAAATATCCGGAAATTTAACTGGGTAGTCCAAATTTTGCAGCTTCTCTCCTGCGCTACGTAATGCTTCGTCGCCGTCGACGAATCGTACGCGCTCTGGACTGCTCGAGTTGTCAAACAGCATTTCAAATCGTGCGGAAGTGGTTCCCGACGCCAGTACTGGTAAGTTCAGGGTCCGCATTTTTTGCACCTCGGTCGCAGCTTGAGCAAGCTCCTTCGCGGGATTTGCTGAACTGAGTTTCGCAACCCGCTCTCGGGATGCAATCGCTTCTGGCCCGCCCGCAGCAAACGCCAACGCGTACATATGACGAGCGTGGTCGCGCGCTCCAGTTTTTTCGTAGAGACGTCCTAAGCGATTTGCCACGGTGCCGGAAAGACTCAGAGACCATGCAGCTTCAAGATATTGCGAGGCTTCGAGCGTTTGACCACGCAAGAAATACGACCATCCCAGCCGAGCCCACGAGAGTGCCACCAGATCCATGGCTGAAAAGTCGTTCGGATCCAACCGGTCGTATTCACCGGAGTCAAACTGATCTCCGATATCTCCGAGATTCTTCATGGCATCGTGTTCGGCCTGATTTGGATCAACGTCGTCCCGCAGGACGGGCGCAAAGAAATCGCTGGAGAAGACCGGTCCGCCCGTCAAGCTTGCCATGATCGTTTGCGCCTTAGATGAGTCTCCCATACGCGAGTAGACTTCTGAGAGAGCAATCTTGACTTCCGGATCTTCAGGCGGAATCGAAGCAGCCGTTTCCAGTTCGGTTCTGGCTTCGGCATCGCGCTTGAGTTGTATCAAAAGTAAGCCTAGCTGCTTGTGGGCAGACTTGTCGGATGAAGCGAGTTCGATCTGTTTGCGATATGAAGTAACAGCGTCGTCAAAGCGGCCGAGCTGTTCCAGTTCTCGCGCAAGCTCAGCGTTCGCTCGCGCGTGCCCAGGATCAACCTCCAATTGCTTTTTAAAAGCCTGTACAGCCTTCTCATGCTGGTTCATGCCCGCGTATGACTGTCCCAAATCCTCCCAGCCTTCTTTCGCAGTTGGGTCCTGGTCGGCAGCGCGCTGAAGCAGGGTAGCAGCGGCCACGAAGTCCTGCCGCTTCAATGCGGATTCGCCTGCGTCGCGAAGTTCTGCCGGTGTTCCCTTGAGTTCAGCAACAGCGGTTTCGGCGGAAGCGGATGGTTGAGAAATACTGCACCAGGGCGTCTCCTCAACTGCGCTGGTGGTCACGTTGTGAAAGGACTCATAGTCCGCGCGACGGAAAGCCGGTAGCTCATTAACTTTGAGCACCATTCGCCGTTCTGCTTCCCAGACATTCTTTGATAACTTATACGACGTCGAATATTCACCATAGTCACGCGTCAGGCTCACGTCCGAGGCCGTATGCAGCGTGAAGTTCCTGGGAAATTCCACCCGCACTTGGTAGACACTCTCTCCCGCTGGGCCAACATCAAGAGGCTCCGAAGCACGCTTCTTGCTTGGTTTGGGGACACGGCCGATGGAGATCGGCGGAAGCAGTTGGAAGTTGATCCCTGAATTTGGAACCTTGAAGTAATCCGACTTATGAAGATGGTAGGTAACGTGGAACGGCTTCGTAGTATCTTCTAGGGCCTCGGCTTTTACCTCTGAAACATCACCTTGCAGTCCCAAACTGCGCGAAACAAACTCGAAAGCGCGCGGCCAATCTGTCTGAGCAACACGGCGCAGAATCCCTCGCAGGGGCCATCCGGAATCGCCGGATGCAGTCAGGTCGACGGTCGCATCGAGCGCACCAAACTCGCTAAACTTGGCGTTCACATTCAGTTTCGTGGTGTTTTTGACCTGCGCGTCAGCCGGAGTGCGCTGCAGGCCGCCCGACGAGTCGGTTGAGGCCACAACAGCTTGTTTGTTGCGCAGTTGATACGCAATCAAGCCATACGGTGCAACCTCAGCAGTTGCATCGAGCCAGGTCATCTTTCCTCCCACTTTCGCAAGCGTAATGACATGATCAAATTGAGCCGGAGAAGGAACGTCCGGATCCAGTTTCCTTTGCGAGTGAATCATGACCGGATAGCTCTGAATGCCTTCCGCTGCCAACATTGCCTGCAGGAGCGTGTGCTTGTCTTTGCAATCACCATAACTATTGCTCAGCACATCCGCCGCGGCATGGGGTTGAAATCGTCCCACTCCGAAAGACAAACTTACATACCGAATATTCTGGGCGACGAAGTCATACAGCCGTCGGGCCTTTTCCTCCTGAGTGGCGGCACCGCGTGTAAGGTCGTCGGCCTTTTTTTTGATTGCATCGTCGGGAACGGCTCGCGCACTTTGTAATTTCGCATACCAAGTCGCGATCTGTTGCCAATCGGTAAAGGTTGAGAGTTGTACGTCGAGGGTATCGTCCGGCTCCTCGTCCTTTTTTTTCTTGCGATCTGGAACGAAATTCTTGACCGTCCAACTATAGACGCGGCGGTCGGCGGTCTCCTGGGTTTCGAACTTGTGATCAGGGCTCTTGAGCTTCACATCGCGCGATTTGGGAATACTTATTTGAAGGCTCCCATCGAGCAGGACGTAGTCGTCGGGAAAGTCATACTCGTACCAAAATTCGCCGGCCGCGAGCGGTTTGACGTTCGTGACAGTGTGATATTCCAGAACAACTCCCGGCCGAATTCCAACAACCGAGACATGCCGCTCGCGAAAATCGCTATACATCGGTGCCTCGTGTAACACTTCGGGAGCGAAGTCCTGGTTGCTTGATGCTGCCGTTTCCACCACTTGACCATCCGCCGCTCGCACCCGTACATAGTCAATTTTCAAGTCCTCGTTTGCAGTGGAATACCCAAACACAAGCTGACCAAAAGCCTGGACGCCTGCCTGACTCTGTATGCGGATTACCGCGGTCGTTTCACGAACACCGCTTCCATCGTTGTCGAAACGCACTGACTCTTTCAGGTGCTCGAAGACGAAGGCTTCCTGAGAAGTGTCCTTCCCGCTCGCGGAGGGTGGGGTCTGGGCACACAAGAAATTCGATATAAGGAACAAGGCAAAACCTGGAACTCTGGTACGCATGCGCGTCATTGTACGAGTTCAGGTGGTCGGCGCGATATGATTCTTGGGTGAGGCCTTCGGATTCTGAACAGGAATTGCGGCGCTTTGCCGCGCACTACTCGCAATTGAGCGACAGCGAGCTGATCAAACTTGCGCTGGAATCGGCGGAGCTGAGCGATGCCGCGTGGGATGCGCTCGAGGACGAACTCGACCGCCGGAATCTGGAGATCCCTGAACCTGAAGTCGCGTCGAAGAGTAGCGCTCCAGAATTCCGAGACTTGGTACTGCTGCACAGCTTTCGCGACATTCCGGATGCGCTCTTGGCGAAAGGAAGGCTCGAGGCCTCGGGAATCGAGTGCTTTCTTTCCGACGACAACATGGTGCGGATGGATTGGTTCATCTCGAACCTGCTGGGCGGCATCAAGCTCATGGTTCGTCCGGCGGATTTCATCGAAGCGAGCCGGATATTGAATGAACCTCATCCTGTGTCGTTGGAGGAGTTCGGGGATGCGCCGGATAACGACGTCGATTAGTGTTGATTGCCTTTTGAAAGCCCCAGACGAAGGACATTGCGGGTGTCCTCGGGGAGCTTAAGCGGATCCAGTTCCCCTTCCGCAAACCAGCGCGCATCTGCTGCATCGCCCGAAGCGCAGAGCGTGCCTGAAACTTGCTTACAAAGGAAGTCAATCAAAACGTAGTGGTAGATGGTGCGCTTCTCGTCATCGGGGACTACGCGTTCGAAGACGCCTAGAAGTTCGACGGCACTAACCGTTAGCCCAGTTTCCTCGAGCGCCTCGCGCTCGGCTCCCTGCCGGAGAGTCTCGCCGAGTTCCAGCATTCCGCCCGGAATCGACCACTCGCCAAGCAACGGAGGCTTGCCACGTTTGATGAGCAATACGCGGCCGTCTTTCACGATGACGGCACCCACCCCCACGAGTGGCTGCAAGGGGTATTCGCGCTGAACTTCCGGTTTCATTGGTTCAAGGTGAACACCGGAATTCTAAATCCAGCACGCAAGCTACTTGGCATCTCGCTTGACGGTTGCGTCGGTTGCCCAGTAACCGTTATCGGCCGCAATGTGCAGTTGCATCTGTTCGCCTGAGACCTTGCCCGTGACGAGCAGCTTGACCGGCATTCCCTGCCATTCAAAAGCTACCGAAAAAGAAATGTTGTCGCCATCGAGCTTGCCGTCGCTGATGGAATACTCCTTTCCGTCGCGCCCGATCATACTTCCGCCGACTGCCGTCTTGTCGTTAGTGAGATGAAATACCGATTGCCCGGCGCCATTGGCCATTTCGCCCCGCCAGGTTCCGGTCAGATCGGTGGCGGCAAAGAGCACTGCCGGGATCAATGACAGCGAGATTGCTGTGAACAAACGTAAGACTCTCATTCGTCTCCTCCGTGATTGGTTGGCAAATCTATTGTCATTCTGTCGTCGTTTAGCTGAGCGAACCAGTGCGGAACGTCAACAAGGTTCGCTGACAAATGTCATGGTTCGCGTGTCCGGATCGCTGGCTAGCTCCTTGCGTCGCGCTTCCACTCATAAAGTCCGCTGACGCGGCCCTGAAGGGCCGCTCTTCCACGTGTCGAACGAATACGCGATCCGTTATCAGGGAGAGGTACGCCGATCTGCTTCACCCACCCTGTCGCAAAGAACGCGACAAGGGTGGGGCAACCTCATTTGTTGTGATTCAAGTGCTGGTGGTTCAGGCGTAGGGTGACAACTTGACTTAGTGGGACGTTGATAGTAGGCTCCGCCTGCTCTGGAATTGGGGCCGGAGCATTCCCAGTAAAACTCACTTTGATCGCGTCCGTATGAGCAGCGGCGGAACGGTGAATCTCTGCTCGCTTGGCCAAAAGGAGGCCACATCTATGACCAGGATTACTCGATGTCTTGTTTCCGGGGTGACGATTTTGTGCGCAGGATTGGGTTTGGCTGTGGCGCAGGACAATTCTGAGACAACCCCACCGCCAAAGGTACTGCTGGTTCAACGCGAATTCCTGAAACCCGGCAAAAGCGGCAGTGTGCATGAAAAAAGCGAAAGCGCTTTCGTTCAGGCATTCACGCGTGCGAAATGGCCACAGCACTACTTTGCAGTAAGCGCCGTAACTGGCAAGCCGCGCGTCCTGTTTCTTTCGGGCTACGACTCTTTTGAAGCGTGGGAAAAAGACAGTGCTGCGATGGGGAATAACAAGGCTTTGTCTGCCGCATTGGACCATGCCATCGCCGGCGACGCCGATTTGCTGAGCGATGCAGACCAGACTCTGCTTACCTACGATGACGCACAGAGCTTGAACTCCGCGGTGGACATCGCACACATGCGCTACTTTGAAATCTCTGTGTATCGTCTCAAACCCGGCCATCGGCATGACTGGGAAGATCTGGTCAAGCTGGTCAAATCCGCATACGAGAAAGTTCCCGATACCCACTGGGCTGTATACGACGCGATGTACGGCCAGCAAGGCGCAACCTATTTGGTCTTTGTTCCGATGAAGTCGGCCAAGGAAATTGATGAGGGCTTCGCCAAGGACAAGCAGTTTGTAGATGCGATGGGTGAAGACGGAATGAAGAAGCTGGCCGAACTCGAGCAAGCGGCGGTTGAGCTCACTCAGTCAAACCTGTTCCAGTTCAACCCGAAGATGAGCTATCCACGGGACGAGTGGGTCAAAGCAGATCCCGACTTCTGGAAGCCAAAGCCGGCCGCAACCGCAATGGCGCCGATGAAAAAAGAAGAAAAACCGGCAGACAAAAAGTAAGCTTCACAAGTTGAGAATCCCCACCCTGTCGCAAACTACGCGACAAGGGTGGGGCAATTGCGCGGTGTTTTCTTATCAGAACCTAAGCGACCCGCGTATCCACGGTTTCGCCCTTTTCCACAAATCCACGCACCCAGCCGAGGACGCGCTTCCAGCCTTCGCCATGACTCCTAGCAGCCTGTTCGTTGCCGGCCAATCCGGAGTGGTGAATTTTCACTAACGTTCCCATACCGACGCGCGCCGGCCCTTGATGCTGTAAGCCGTGGACGTCGCGGGGCTCAAGTTCCCAGCGGACAACCGTCTTCAGCCCGCTCGTGTAACTCGGAATCCAGGTATGAACGAGCTTGCGGGGAGGATCAATCTCAATGTATTCGCCTTCTACACGGAACTGCTTGCCGTCCTGCCCTACACCTTCGCTGAACCATTTGCCGCCGAGGCGGACATCGGCGTGCGTGTTAGTGAGGCGATACATGCCTTTTTGTCCCCACCACTGGGCCGTCTGCTTGGGGTCGGTAATGGCTTCAAAGACGCGGGCCGGTGGGGCGGCAATAAAAATTTCCGCCATGACGACGTCATTGTCAGGAGTAACCTGTGCGGTTGCCATTCAGTTCCTCGTTTCGAAAGTTTCGCCTTTTTCGACGAAGTCTCTGAGCCAGCCAAGCGATGCGCACCAGCCAGCGTAGTGACTCTTCGCCTGATCGAGATGTCCGGCAAAGCCAGAGTGCCGCAGTCGCACCAGAGTGCCGGTTCCGACTTTGTGAGTCCCGCCGCCATGCATTTCGTGCACTTCACGGGGTTCGAGCTCCCAGCGGACTACCGTAGTGAACGGCCCGACAAAATCGGCGTTTCGCGTATGCACGAGAAGTCGAGGAGGATCGATCTCCAGGTATTCGCCTTCGAGATGAAAACGCTGGCCGTCGCCGCGAATCCCTTCGTTCGACCATTTACCACCGACACGCAAATCAGATTTGGTTTCCACCACGCGAAACGGCACGACCGAATGCGGACCAGGGTTGGAGGGTTCCTTCACGCCCCACCATTTCGCCCGCTGGTTGGGGTCTGCGATGGCCTCAAACACGCGAGTTGGCGGAGCGGCGATAAAAATCTCCGCCAATATAGCGTCATTATCGGGAGTGAGTTGAGCGGTTGCCATTTCACTTTCCAGTATCGCCGGTTTCGCCTTTTTCAACGTACGCCTGCAGCCAGGTGAAGACCAATGACCAGCCATGGCTGTGCGCCTTGGTCGCGTCCGCACTTCCGGCAAACCCAGTATGCGTGAGCTTTACGAGAGTGCCTTTGGCTTGCGTTTCGAGCTCCCAGAGTACTTTGGTGAACTTAGGAAGCCAGCTCGAAATCCAACTGTACATAAGCCGGCGCGGTGGATCGACCTCAAGAAATTCGCCGTGCACCTCGAGATCTCCGGACTTGACTGACTGGCCCGACGTTGACCATTTGCCACCCACGCGCACGTCCATATTGAACTGGCTCAGATAGTACTCGTCTTTCCTTCCCCACCAGCGCGGCGCCTGTTTGGGATCGGTCAAGGCTTCGAACACGCGCTCGCGCGGAGCGGCGATGAAAATTTCTAATGTGACCGCGTCGTTATCAGAACTGATATGACAAGTAGGAGCGATACTGAGTGTCGCCATATAAGGGTTCTCCTCATTCCTCTGCTAACTCCGTGCTCTCCGCGTGCTATGTGGTAAGGTCTTTGGAATCCTCTAGCACCGGGAACACGGAGCACACAGAGGATTCTCTATTTCTTCGGCTTCCAGAGCGCAAAATGCGCGCCGGTCGGATCAGCTAACACACTGAACCAGCCAAATCCCGGGATTTCCGTGACATCCTTCATAACATTTGCGCCGAGCGACTTCGCTTTTTTTGTTGAAGCATGAATATCGTCGACGAGCACGTAGGCAAGCCAGAATGAAGGCGCTCCGGGAATTGGGTTCTTCATCATACCTCCGCCGGTGCCTTCGCCGACCCGGACCATGGTGTATCCGCCGCCCGGCGATTCCATATCTTCCAGCTTCCAATCAAACAGCTTGCTATAAAAAGCCTTCGCTTTGGGAACATCATTGGTATTGAGTTCAACATGACAGAATGGATTAGGCATTGCTTCCTCCGTAAGAACTGCGATTATTTCCTGAAACGTCGCGTCACGATGTGTAGCTGGTATCACCGCTCATCCCTTCTTCTGCAAATCAAATCTCTCTACTACTTCTTTCCCAGGCAGGGCGAAGTGCCACTCCTCAGTGTGATGATTGGCGTCGGTGAAGGTGAAAACCACGCGCTGCATATGGCCAGGCGTGCCGGCCAGGTTTGTCGCATCCACGAAATCAAACGTCACGCTCTTGCCGTCAGGCGAGATTGTGGCTTGCATCCGGGGCTGGTTCCCAGCCGAGCAATAATGCGTGAGCAAGAGACGTGCTCCGTCCATGTGGATCATGGAAATCATGTCTTCATTATGGCCCGGCTTCGAGCTGCGAATTTCGCTCATCAACGCCGAGCCGCCGCCGGTCATGTGGTAGGATACGTCGACCTGAGCTCCCGTCTGGTCTTTCCCTTCCCATTCCCCGGTTAGCGATTTCATGGTGTTGAAGGATTTCTCTCCTGCGGACTGTGCAGCGGAAGATATTGCCGCAAACAGCAGCACCGTGACAACTGCAAGGTTTGTGCGTTTCATATGTCTTTTCTCCTCGAATGAATTTTGTCTACGGATGAGTCACTATTCTTCTGCTCAGTGGAAGTGCTTCCACTAAGCTCCTTTTGATACTCAGCCTCTACGAACGACTTCAGATTCTCCAGGCTCGCCGTCCAGAATTGCCGGTATTCCTCGAGCCAGGAATCAACCGCTTTCAAGGGCTCTGGGTTGAGTTGATATAAGCGATGCCGGCCTTCCTTACGCTCTTCAACCAGGTGCGCACGCCGCAGAATTCGCAGGTGCTTAGAGATTGCGGGGCGCGAAACCGGAAAGGCCCGAGCAATCTCACCGGCCGGGCGGGTCCCCGCCCGCAGCAGGTCGAGTACGGCCCGCCGCGTGGGATCAGCGAGAGCGTTGAAAGCCGCATCCCGCGCGGGGGCCGCTCCAGTATGCCCAGCGCCTGGGTGCGAATATGTAACCGATCGGTGACGCATAATATGTAACCTTACAGTTACGCGAATAGCTTGTCAAGGGGCTACAAAAAAATTTCTGAAGTACACTGCGAAGGCCCGAGGTTTGCAAATGCCCGAGAACGTAAGCCCTCCCAGCCGCAGAATTTTTCTCAAACATGCAGTTACGGCTGGAGCCATGGCGGTGACTCCGCAATTGCTGCAGCAGGTGTTCGCCTCTCCGCTATCTAGCCCTAGACCCAACGTTGTTTTCTTTCTCGGTGAAGGCGTTCGCTGGGATGAAGCATCCGTGGTGGGAAACAAACTTCTACGCACCCCCAACATTGACCGAATCGGGCGTGAAGGCGTCATCTTCAAGAACGCATTTGTGACCAATGCGCTTTGCCTGCCCTCGCGCGCCACTATCCTGAGCGGCATGTATTCGCACACGACCGGAGCAGTGGATAACGAGCACAGCAAGGTTCCCGAGTCGTTTCCCATCGTGACCGATCTGGTGCAAAAGGCCGGATACGAAATCGCGTTCGTCGGTAAGTCGCACGTCGAAGGCGCGCTCATGGACCGCTATTGGGACTACTACTTCGGCTTCCGCGGGCAGGCCGACTATTGGAATCCAGTAATCACTGAAGGCGTGAAAGGAAAATTTGGCGAGGCGATCACATACAACGAATACGTCGATGATCTTTTAACGGCAAAAGCCGTTGCCTGGCTCGATCAGCCGCGCGACAAACCGTTCTGTCTCTTTCTCTGGTTCTATGCACCGCACGCGCCGTTCGATCGCCCATTGCGCATGGTCAACGACTACAACGGCGTTCGCATTCCCAAACCCGCGAGCTTCGACGAATACAAGAAGGGATACCCCGGCAAGCCCAAAGGTGTGGTCGATGCGCTGAACAAAATCGGCGCGCAATTTTACAAGACGGATGAACCGCGTTCGCTTGAAGAGCTGGTAAAAGACCACTACTGCGGCGTGAAATCGAATGACGAGAACATCGGCAAAGTGTTTGCCGTGCTCGAAAAGAATGAGGTCATGAATCAAACCGCTGTTCTCTGGAGTTCAGACCACGGCTTCTTTCTCGGTGAGCACCGTTTTTATGACAAACGGTTGATGTATGAGCCTTCCATTCGAGTTCCGTTGATGATGCGATACCCGCGTCGAATCAAAGCGGGAACAACCTCTTCCAAGATGGTACTTGACCTCGATATTCCTCCGACGCTGCTCGACCTGGCGCAAGTACCCGTGCCCTCCGCATTTCAAGGCAAGAGCTTGATGCCGCTGGTTGAAAGCAAAGATACCGAGTGGCGCAAAGATTGGCTCTACGAATACTACGAATATCCTGGCTTTGAAAACATTCCGCCTTGCCGCGGGATCCGGACGGAACGCTACAAGTACATTCACTACTTCACGCAGAATGCCTACGAGCTTTACGACCTGAAAACCGATCCGGATGAGATGAACAATCTCTACGGTGACCCCAAGTACGCCGAATTGACCTCACAATTGCGCGATCGGCTGGAAGAGTTGCGGCGCGAGACCAACGATCACTACGAATACGTTCCGACCAAACTGAACTGCCCTCCGGACTGCGATGCAGAGATCCCGAAGTAAGGTGGAATTCTCGTGACCACCTCGCCAATGAATTCGTTCCAAATGATGGCCAAGCCAACGGGAGCCCTTTGCAATCTGGATTGCTCCTATTGTTTTTATCTGGAAAAGGAAAAGCTCTATCCCTCAACCAGCAATTGGGCTATGAGCGACGCGGTGCTTGAAAGCTACATTCGGCGGTACATCGAGTCTCAGACGTGCGAGGTTGTCACATTTGCGTGGCAAGGCGGAGAGCCGACCTTACTTGGTATTTCCTGGTTTGAGAATGTGCTCGCGCTGCAGCGCAAATACGCCAACGGCAAACGCATTGAGAACGCTTTGCAGACCAACGGCGTTACGCTCGATGAATCATGGGGAGAATTTCTTGCCGCGCACGACTTCCTAGTCGGGGTTTCTATCGATGGGCCACGCGAATTGCATGATATGTATCGCGTAGACAAAGGCCGACAGCCGACGTTTGATCGGGTAATGTGCGGAATTGAACATCTGAAAGCGGCAGGCGCGCGCTTCAATACGCTCACAGTCGTGAATCGCAAGAATTCCTATCATCCGCTCGAGGTTTACAGATTTCTCAAAGAAATTGGCAGCGGGTTTATGCAATTCATTCCGGTCATCGAGCGCCAAGCCAAGTCTGGAGGCCCCGACGGGTTGGTGTTGATTCATCCGAAATATAAAGGCACAGCAGAAGTCACAGACTGGTCAGTCGAACCAGAGGCTTATGGCAATTTTATCTGCGCAATTTTCGATGAGTGGGTGCGCAACGATGTCGGCAAATTCTCGGTCCAACTATTCGATGTGACGCTCGAGTTGTGGCTTGGCATGCCGCCCAGCCTTTGCGTGTTCGCAGAAACCTGCGGCGATGCACTCGCGCTCGAGCATCAGGGAGACCTGTATTCCTGCGACCATTACGTTTATCCAGAGAACAAACTTGGCAATATTCTTGAAAATCCTCTCGCTTCAATTGTTCAGTCAGAACAACAGCGCGACTTCGGACAAGCCAAGCGCGACTCCCTGCCCGTGTATTGCAAGAATTGTGATGTGCGTTTCGCCTGTAACGGAGAGTGCCCGAAGCATCGCTTTGCGATGACCCCGGACGGCGAGCCGGGACTGAACTATCTTTGCGCTGCCTACAAGAAATTCTTCCACCACGTCGCGCCCTACATGGAATTCATGGGCCGCGAACTTCTCAACCATCGCCCCCCTTCGACCGTCATGGAATATGCGCGCTGGGTTGACGACCAGATGCTACCCCATGCCACGAACCGCGCTGCTGAAAGCGAATAGCTCACCGAAACGCTTTCTTGTTCCGGATCCGAAATCGACAATCGAACTATGTCGTGGGCTGCTGCTTACTGGCGACGCTTACCTTCTTCACTGCACCGTTAGCGGCCTGGCTCTTTGGTTGCGCGTGCGGCTGGCTCTTGGCCGAACTCGTCTTCTGCGACACCGGCTTTATTTGCGCGGTTTTCGACGGCTTCGCTTTCACGGGAGCGGCAGTTGACTTCGCGCTTTTCACCGGTTTCGGCTGAGTAGATTTAGCAGCGGTTTTGGTGGCCTTCGCGTCCTTCGCCGGCTTGGAGTTCTTGTTGTCTTTGTTCTTGCGCCAGAAAGCTGCCTTGGACAACTTGCTGTGGTGTTGCTGACTATTTTGCGCTGCGCTCTTCGCATTTCCGGCCTTTGCAGGCGCGGCCTTCGACGGCTTGGCTTTCGTTTGTGCAGTTTTTGTCGGCTTAGCCTTAGTTTGCGCAGTCTTTGGTTGGGTAGCTTTTGATTTTACGGTCTTCGGTTGCACAGTCTTTGTCTGATTCGGCTTCTTCTGAGTGTGCGCGGTCTTTGGAGCAGCCTTGCTCGTGCTCTTGGTCTTGCTCGAAGCGTTCGTGTCTGCCATTGCCATTGCACCGAGCAAGGCCAGGCAAGTCGCCCACGCAAGGGCAGTTTTGATCGACTTGTTCATAGAACCTCCAGTCTGGGCCATTGTGTCGCGCTTTGCTCCAGACCAATAGGTAACTAAAGGGAATGCCGCCTGGTGGTTGAAGCTTAGACCAATGCGATGTACTCGGGGAGAATTACCTGCCCTGATTGCCGTTAGTCACCAAGTCGAGGAACGCCTGGTGTATGCGACGGTCTTCAGACAGCTCAGGATGGAAGGTTGCCGCCATGGTTTTGCCCTGGCGAACTACGACCGGGTCGTTTCCTTCTGTAGCTAGAACTTCGACCTTCGGGCCCACCCGCTCGATCTTTGGCGCCCGGATGAAAACCATTTCTATTGGAGTTTCGCCGAATAGCCCCTCACGAATCGAACTGTCGATCTGGCGGCCGTAGGCGTTGCGGCGGATTCCGATATCGATCGCCCCGAGCCCGCTTTGCTGCGGATTTTCGACCTCTTGAGCCAGCAGGATGGCGCCGGCGCAAGTCCCAAAGCTCGGCTTCACACGAACAAACTCCTTCAGCTTCTTAAACCCCTCCTCGCCGAGGAGCCGGAGAAACGTCCCTGATTCGCCGCCCGGGATGACCAGGCCATCAACTTCATCAAGCTGTTCAGGTTTTTTGACGAGCACGACTTCGGCCCCCAACTCTTCGAGCCGCTTGCGGTGGGCATCAAAATCGCCTTGAAGTGCGAGTACTCCGATTTTCATGAAGAAAATCTTCAGCCTTCAGCTCTCAGCCATCAGCTGCACAACTTCTATTGTAGCTTTGCTCTTGAGAATGGACCCCATTTGCTCCGCTACACACTTCTCAGCGGCTGCTTTTGATTTCCTCGTAGAGTTCGGGCAATTGGGAGGCATCTTCGGCGGAGTTGCCGAAACGAGCGCGCTCGTAACGTTCAGTGAAACCTGAGACGCGCTCCTTCACCTGAGGATCGGTGATGATGGCTGCGAACTCTTCCGGCGTCTGTTCCGGAACTTTCTTCCATCCTCGCTTTGCGGCCTGCCGGAGCATGCGCTCATACCAGATGCTGGCAGCGACTTGGGGCGCTCGGCGCGGCCGCCTGGCAAGCCGGAACTTTCGAATGAAAAGCAGCAAGCGGGGAATGCTTACGATCAACAACAAGATCGAAGCCGCAACTACGGTTCGTGTTCCCCATTTCACGGTTGAGGCCCCGATCTGGTCCTGCTTGCGTCGCGCCCATTTCAGCATTTTCCCGTACTCACGGCGTCCCCAGAACTGCGCGCGATTGACGAGTTCGCGACTGCCGTGGCTTGCATCCTGCGTCAGGCGCAACTGGTGAACCAGGTCATAGTTGACCACCCATTCTCGCCAAAAGGACGACATTGCATCCATGTACAGCATCACCCGCTCCCACTGCGAAGGCGTTGGCGAATCGCCCACTGGAGTTGGATCGAACGTCATCCAGCCCTCACCCGGGATGTAGACTTCTACCCACGAATGAGCATTGCTTGCGCGGATTACATACTGAGAAGTAATGTCGTTGAATTCGCCGCCGGAGAAGCCGTTCACGATGCGAGAAGGAATTCCAATCACGCGCAGCATGATTGCCATCGACGACGCAAAATACTCACAATGTCCCTGGCGGCGAGTAAATAAGAAATCAGCGATCGGATCAGCGGGCGTGGAACTCGAGAGCCGCAAGGTGTAAGCGTAATGGGAACGCAGATAATTCTCGATTGCGGCGGCGCGCGCGAACGGGTTCCCGGCATTGACAGTAATTTTTTCCGCCAGCGGCTTAATCCGCGGATCAAGTCTGGGCACTTGCAGATAAATTCCAAGATTTGGTGGAAAACTGTTCACAGGCAGTGGACGAGCGGTGGCGCGAGTGCGGACCTCAGAGTCGGCCTCATACCGTGTGATGGGGTGTTCAGGGTCAAGATCGAAGACGTCATCGTCGGGGTCTTCGGCTACGGCGCGGTAATTCCCTTCCAAGGACCGCGGCCTCTCGAGAAGAAAAAACACCTCGCTGAGAAACGGCTCCAAAGTGATCCGGTAGTGAATGACTCGCCCCGGCGGCTGAGCGCCCTGGGTTCGGTACCACTGGAGATTAAAGCGTCCGTCCGCAGCGTGCGACAGGGTTCGCTTGCCGCTGGCATTCAGCCAGGTGTGTCCGTCGAAAAAGGTGAGGGCAACTCCCCGCAGCTTGGGCGTAAATCCACCGACAGTATCGCCATCGATCTGCAGGTGCATGACTACGCTCTTCGATTGCTGGATCTGGCCAATGCGGCCGAGATCCACGCGGTCAGAGAATCCGGTGCTCAGTTCGTTCGATCCAGTCTGGCTACTGAGGAAGCCGGCCGATATTCGCGGCAAGAAAAAGAAAATTCCCGCAGCGCCCGCAAGAATAAAGAGAAGCAATACCGGGGCAATACTAGCAACGGCAAATGACAGCTTCCGGTGTGCCTGCTGCAGGCGCGAGTCGGGGGCCAGCACCGCGGTTTTTTGCAACGAGTGCATCATCTCCATCAGGATGAGGGCCGCGACAGCAAGCAGGATGAATCCGGCGAGCGCGAGGAGGAATGTGCTGTCGACGGTGAGGACGGCAGCCGCGAGTACCATCAGGAACGAAAGCACGGCTAGAAAATAGTGGTCGCGGTCGCGCTGCGCGGAAAACAAACGCACCAGCATCACGAAGAGAACCAGGTGCACCGTCGCTCCGAGGAAGGTGCGAGTAACCAAAAACTCATCTGCAATGAAATATGCGACACAAACGATGGTGAGCAAATTGGTCCAGCGCTCGGAAAAAATGATTTGTCGGCGGCGCGCCAGAATGTATCCCCGATAAAGTAGCGCTAAGGTGACAATCAGTACGGTCGGAAGGTCGAGACGTCCGGTCGATGCGAGGGTGCCAAAACCAGTAAAGATCAGCAGATATAGGACTACGTCGAAGTAGCGCCGAATGGCAACTGCGAGCGAAATCTCCCCGGCTTGTACTTTCCCGGACATGAACAGAGATATTCTTCGTGTTTTTGCCCAAAAGGTAAAGGGTACGGAAGATAGGCGAAGGTCGTCAGAACTCGGTAGTCAATGCTCGTCGCTATCGGGCTGGTTCATACGTCCGTGAATCGACATGCGAAGAACCCAATCCTCGCCAACACTGCACTAAGTCAAGGGCTGCGTCCCGCCACTCTGGAAATGCAAACTGAAAGCCGGTTTGCAGGAGCTTTTTAGGAACAACACGGCGGCTTTTAAGAACCAACTCAGATTCCGTACGGAGGAGAAATGTGCCAACCTCTAGCATCGACCGAGACGCTGACAGACCAAATTTCTTGCCCCATGCTTTTCGTAGGGCGCTCATGAAATCGCGGTTAGGCAGCGGCTTGGGCGAGGCAATATTGATAGCGCCATTGATCTCTGGGTGTGAAATCAAATGATGAACCGAGTTGACGAAGTCTAGTTCATGAATCCAGGAGACATATTGAGAGCCCGAAGCAATTCGCCCGCCAAATCCAAAGCGTACAAGGCGAAGTAGGATGTCGAAGACGCTACCGCGATCAGGGCTCATCACCATGGCATTGCGAATGGCGATCTTGCGAGTGTCCGGCACCGAGCAGGAAAAGAAGGCCTCTTCCCATCGCCTTGCCACTTCGATACTGAACCTCCAACTTTGCGGCGCCTGGTCTTCGGCGCCGCCGATTTCGCCGGCTTCGTCCATATCTTGATTGAGGCTGTGGCGATAGATTGTTGCAGTGCTGGCATTGATCCAGATCCGCGGCGGATTATCAAGTTGATTGAGAGCACGGCCCAAAAGAATTGTAGGCTGAACTCTCGACTCAATGATTTCTCGGCGGTTCGCTCGCGTATAGCGACAATTCACGCTTCTGCCTGCCAGATTGATCAGAACATCGGTGGTCTTGAGCTCCGAAATCCAGTTCCCAAGCGTAGTTCCGTCCCAATGGACCCAGTTCGGAGAAGCCAGACTTCTATTTCTCGACAGAATAGTCACCTGGTGACCAGCGACCCCAAAATGCCGGGCGAGCACGCGGCCAACCTGACCGCTACCCCCGGCGAGCACGATCTTGAGATTTGATTTCATGCGAATGCTGCGGTTGGACGCTCGTCCTGGTAGACGATCTCAAGCAACTCAACTGCGACTTTGCGAATTGGCCGCAACAGCGGCGAACCTGAGAACTTGATAAGAGCAATGACTATTGAAAGGCTTTTTTCGTACAGCAGTTTCGTCTTTCTTTGTTGCGGAGAGCGGTCGAAAATCCAAAAGAGGATCAGTCCTAATTGATAGAGCCAAAGCAGGCGTGGCATATACGGAACCAGGTCGCTGTGTATTTTGACCTTTGCTCCCTTGAGAGCGCTTTTCATGTAACCGATATCTGTGTCCCGAATGTGCTTTGTTTCTGCGCTGAACGGTGACAGGGGGTGAAGCGGGTCGATGTGCGTTGACAAAGCTCCGAGCAGCCTGCGATGAGGCGCAAAGCACTCAAGCTTGGCTTCAATTACACCCCCGAGCCTCTTTCTGAGATCGGCGGAGCCTGAAAGCGCTTTTTCGGCTGGTGGAACCCACTCCTGCTGCGCTCGTTCGTAGAACGCCATCACCAGAGCGTCTTTCGAATCGAAATAATAATAGGCGGCGCCAAGCGCGACACCAGCTTCCTTTGCAATGTCGCGCATGGTGGACTCCGCGAAGCCTCGCTTCTGAAACAGCCTGAGCGCGGCCTCAAGGATCTTCTGCCGAGTTTGTTCCGATCGTCTGGGAGTTTCGCTCATTTTGCGAGGCCTGGGATTTGGTTTACGCTTCCGGGAAATGTGTTCGCTGTCAGACGCGACCTCTTCCTCATGCGGGAAAAAACATACAAGTTAAAGAAGTGCATGGCTCCGAGTACGAGCAGCACGACGCCGATCTTGTCGCTGACCAATTCGATTGACTCGCGGACGCTGGTCAAACTCCCGGTTGTCCTGAGCGCGAGTGCGACATACCCGATGTTTACCAGGTAAAAGCCCACGACGAGCAGGTGATTGACCGAGTCGGCGAGTTCCGCGTTGCCATGAAAGGCGTCCACCAGGAAAACTCTGCCATTTTTATGCAGAGTATGTGCAACCCACACGGTCACGGTCAGGCTTAAAGCCAGGTAAGTGATATAGCACCAAACAATGTACATAGTGCCTCCATATTGAACACGTTCAACTTTATACTGCACCGGAGGAAACCGGCTGTCAAGGCAAATATTGAACGCGTTCAACTTGTGCCCCACCAAAGGTTTGGCGATTGGCGAATCGGAGGATTCAGCGGAAGATGGCTACATGGGGCGCCGGCGTGGTCAAGCAAGGATGCTAACATTGAACCGTCAGGCATCGGTCCCGCGCGACGTCTTCCCGCCAACCCCGCCAGGTCCGGAAGGAAGCAACGGTAACGGGCTCTTACGTGTGCAGTGGGTCGCCGGTGCCTGGCTAAGACAGGCTAGCCTCGAAACTTTTATTAACTGTGCAGGCCCGGCGCCGCAGCATGGGTCTTTTTGGCTGCGTGTTTTTCCAGCACTTCCAACTCTGGGAAGGATCGCGGAGCAATCAAAGTCATTTCGGGCTGAGCGACGCCCGATTGCAAAGCGTGCGCCAGCATTTCCACCGCAATACCCGCCAGGGGTGGAGCGATGACCGTGGCCGTCAACACGCCGTTTCGGACCCAGCTTTGGCCGGTTTTCGGAACACCATCTACACCAATGAACGGGACGGCTGTCCAGCGTTCGCGCCCTTTGTCTTCATCGGAAAACTGCTGAAAAGCCTTCTTCGCGCCTGCCGCCATGGCGTCGTTCTGTGCCGCAATAACATCGATTTGCGACCGCTGTGAAGTTGAAAGCCGCAGCCACGAATTAATGGCCTTGAAGGCGCTGGCTTCGGTCCAGTTCCCTTTCATGGTTTTGATCTGGATGGATTCAGGTTTGGTGTCATACAAACCCGCGGCACGCAATTTACAGGCGTCGGTCTCCGATGGTCCTTGAATACATAAAACCGAGCCGCCGTTCGGAAGCAGGGCCGCCAGTTGCCGGCCTTGGATCCGCCCAATTTCCAAATGATCGCAGGCCACTCCAAAGCACGGTACCTCATAGGCCTGTCGGAGTTGTTTGATGTATTCCAGGCTGCGATTCATCACCACCCAGGCGATCCCCGCCGCGGCTGCAGCGCGTGCCACTTGCGGCAGTCCCGGCCCGCCAACTGGCTCGAGCACTATGCCATCGGGCCGAGCCTGGGAATTCGTCTGTATGACGTTGAGTATCTGCTGACTTTGTTGAATGCTATCGCTGTCAGCAAACATGATCTGGATATCAAGTCCCAGTTTGCGGGCGACCTCTTCAGCCGCGACCGCCTGTTCCATCTGGTAATCGTTATCTTGGGTGATGAGTGAGACTACGATGCGGAGCCTCTCCATATAACGCAAATCATAGTCCCGATTCGGGAAACTCTAACGATCACCAAAGTCACGTGGATCTGAATCGTTGGCAGCGTACATGAGCTCGCATTGGAGAATCTGACCCCGATGCGTACAATAACGTTTCCACCTTATTACTGGAGGGCCTGACCGATTGAGTCAACCTGTGCGCGCCAAGATCACCGCTCTCGGGACCTATGTCCCGCCAAAAGTAATGACCAACAAGGATTTCGAGAAGATTGTTGAGACTTCGGATGAGTGGATTCTGACGCGGACTGGCATTCGCGAACGTCATATCGCCGGCAAAGGAGTCGCTACCAGTGATCTGGCGGTCGAGGCGGCCAAAAACGCGTTGGCGGAACGAGGTATTGAGGCGGGTGAAATAGAAGCGATTGTTGTTGCCACTGTCACGCCCGACATGTTGTTTCCTTCCACCGCATGCCTGGTTCAGCACAAATTAGGGGGCAAAGGAATTTGGGGATTCGATCTGTCTGCTGCGTGTTCAGCCTTCGTGTATGCCTTGCAGGCCGGTGCCCAGTTTGTTCAGACCGGAGCGCACAAAAAGGTATTGGTAATAGGCGCGGATGTCATGTCCTCCATCCTTGACTACACAGACCGCGCGACTTGCATTCTTTTCGGAGATGGCGCGGGTGCGGTGCTTCTGGAGCCCTCGGACGACGGCTCAGGCTTGATAGATTTCGAGCACGAGGTGGATGGCTCGGGCGCTTGCTCCTTATATATGCCGGGCGGCGGCAGTTTGCACCCGTCAACTCATGAAACCGTGGAAAAGAAGATGCACTACGTACATCAGGACGGCCAGGCAGTCTTCAAGTTTGCAGTAAAGAAGATGGCTGACGTCTGCGAGACCCTGCTGGCGCGAAACAATATAAAGGCCAGTGACATCGACTGCTTCATTCCGCATCAGGCCAACAAGCGGATTATCCAGGCGACGGCAGACCGCGTCGGCCTCAAACCCGAGAGCATCATCATCAATATCGATCGATATGGCAACACCACGGCCGGCACTATCCCTTTAGCGATGCAAACCGCTCGCGAAGAAGGAAAACTGAAGAAGGGTGACCTGGTGCTTCTGGCTTCGGTGGGCGCTGGCTTCACTGTCGGAGCTACCCTGCTGCGCTGGAGTATCTGACCGATTCTGCTGATTGATTCTGCCACTTTCTCATCCCAAATCGCGTCAAACATGTGATGGACATTGACGATCATGTGCGCCTGACAGGCAATGCGCTGAAGAGCTGGGCCATTGCTCAAGTTCAGGATTCATTGGCGGTCGGAGTTCTCTGGTTCTTGGGACTTTACTTTTTGCATGTTCCCCTATATCCGCTTTGGGCAATTCTGGCCGCGCTGCTGCAACTGATACCGCATCTGGGGCCGATTTTGGGTCTGATTGGTCCCGTACTGGCGGCCACCGTTGCGTGGCGAGACTGGGAGCATCCGCTGGGAGTTCTGGCTCTCTACGCCATCATCGTCGTCGTTGATGGACTTATCCTGCAGCCGTTCATCATGCGACGAACGGCAAAGGTCCCAATCTGGGCGTCGATTCTCGCTCCAATTGTGCTCGGTATTCTGTGGCCGTTCTGGGGAATATTTCTGGCGCCACCGCTTCTCGCTATCCTCTACGCCTACAAAGCACACAGCAGGAACAGTCGTTCACCGCAGATAGAATAGACAAGAATGGCGTCTCACCACGAAGAAGAGGTACTGGGTAAGGCTTACGACAGCCGGCTGATGAAGCGCCTGTTGCGCTACATGCGTCCGTATCGCGGGCCGGTCATCGTAGCGCTCGTCGCCATCGTGCTCAAGGCGATTGCGGACGTGTTGGGGCCATTTCTCACCATGGTGGCGATTGACCGCTATCTGGCTCCGGTGCAGGAGCAAC
The DNA here is from genome assembly GCA_035651555.1 of Terriglobales bacterium. Lineage (GTDB taxonomy): Bacteria > Acidobacteriota > Terriglobia > Terriglobales > Acidobacteriaceae > Gp1-AA145. The sequence goes on along the minus strand of DASRFL010000032.1, from coordinate 344,157 downwards.
CTGCCTGGCTCACGAAATGGCTGAGCGCTCAACCGATGACCGGCATCACCGAGATTGCGGGCATATACGTTGGACTGACTCTCTTCAGCTTCCTGCTCGAATATCTACAGACCTATTTCATGCAGTGGGCCGGGCAGATGGTGATGTTCGACCTGCGAAGCGAAATCTTCCGCCATCTGCAGCGCATGCACATCGGTTTTTACGACAAGAACCCGGTGGGACGGCTAGTGACTCGTGTCACCTCAGATGTCGATGCGCTCAATGACATGTTCACCTCCGGTGTCGTCTCGATTTTCGAAGACATCTTCGTGCTCACAGGAATTCTGGCGATCATGCTGTCGGTGAACTGGAAGCTGGCGCTGATCACGTTTTCCGTGCTCCCATTCATCGGGTATGCGACAAAGATTTTCCGCGACCGGGTGCGAGACTCCTATCGCAGAATTCGCGTGGCGATCGCGCGCATAAATGCGCATTTGCAGGAACACGTGAGCGGAATGGTTGTGCTGCAACTCTTCAATCGCGAGAAAAAGGCTTTTAAGACATTCTCCGAAGTAAACGCGCAGCACATGGACGCCTACAAAGACGCGATCATGGCGCATGCTGTTTATTACCCGGTGGTCGAAATTCTTTCGTCGATCGCCACGGCGCTGGTGATCTGGTTCGGTGGACGGGACATCATTCGGAACTGGACTGTCTCCCAACTGGTCGTCAGTTTCAGCCCGAAGGTGCTGATTGCCTTTCACCTCGTTCAGAAAGCCACCACTTTAGGAATCCTGGTTGCGTTCATGCAGTACGCTCAGCGCTTTTTCCGTCCCATCCAGGATTTGAGCGAAAAATACAACATATTGCAGGCGGCGATGGCGGCCTCTGAGCGTGTCTTCAAACTGCTCGATACGCCGGCTGAGATAACCGAAGCGGCCGTTACAAAGATTCCTGAAGGCCCGGGACGAATCGAGTTTGACCATGTCTGGTTTTCCTACCGGACGGTCCCGGATCTCGTGCCGAATACCGACCATGAGGCACCGGGCACTCCCTCCCGTTCGGAACGAAGCTCCATATCTTTGCATGGCGAACCCGATTGGGTGTTGAAAGATGTGAATTTCACGATCGAACCCGGTGAAACCGTCGCGATCGTCGGCCACACGGGCGCGGGGAAAACCACGATCATTTCTTTGCTGCTGCGTTTTTATGACGTGCAGCGCGGCGCGATCCGAATCGACGGCGTAGATATAAAAGAGATGCCCATTGCTGATTTGCGCCGACGCTTTGGCGTGGTGTTGCAGGACCCGTTCCTTTTCACTGGAACTGTGGAAGGCAATATCCGGCTGGGCACAGAATCGATCAGCGACAAACAGATTCGCCAGGCTGCCGAGGATGTGAATCTATCTGACTTCATTGAAATGTTGCCGAATACATATAAAGAAGAGGTACGCGAGCGCGGCGCAACGCTCTCCACAGGACAGAAGCAGCTCATCTCTTTTGCTCGCGCGCTGGCACATTCTCCGAAGATCCTGATTCTGGACGAAGCTACCTCCAGCGTGGATACCGAGACTGAATTCAAAGTGAGAGACGCGCTCGGCAAGATGGTGGAAGGCAGGACTTCGATCATTATTGCGCATCGACTTTCGACCATACAACGCGCAGATAAGATCATTGTGATGCACAAGGCACAACTGCGTGAGATGGGTACCCACCAGCAGTTATTGGCGAATCACGGAATCTACTACAAGCTCTACCAACTGCAATATAAAGACCAGGAGATTGCGGCCACGGTCACACCAGCAATCACGGCGAATGCCGACGATTAACTTAGGGGCATGTCAATTGTGCGGTGCCCTGCACCGAGCTGCAAGCGTCAGTAGAAGTGCCGGAACACTGCAATTGACTGCCGACTATGTTCACGGTTCCCGTGAATCCTGGGGCACACTGAGCTATACCACTTTGTCCTATTGAAACCGAATCGGGCGGATTGGGAGCAGGAGAAACGCTCCAATTTACTTGTGTTAGTGTTTGCGGAGAAGGAGACCGATTAAAGGCGCCAACCGCGGTGAACTGCACTTGCCCATTTGGAAAATTGTGCGCCGAGGCTGCGGCAGGACTCACGTTGACTGAGAGAAGACGGCGTGGCTCAGAAGTCCAATTGCAAGCCGTTGTAAATATCATTCCGAGCACGAACGATGCGTAACCAGCACGATTCAGGAAACTCAGCATATCGATACTCCAATGCTTCGAGGTGCCACTCGTCACCTACTTCAGCGCGGCTAATCTTAATCTACGTTTGTTCACTTGGAAAGTGCTAAGTGGCGGATGACAAAGTCTTGACGAGCGCGAGACTGATTATGACCAAAAGGGAGAGAGAAATGCTCGCCGTGGCTGTCGAGGAATCTCGCAAAGGCCTTGCCGAAGGTGGGCTGCCGATTGGGGCAGCAATTTTCGATTTCACCGGCAAATTGCTGGGTTCCGGCCACAACCGCCGAATCCAGAACGGGATCCTTCCCTACACGGCGAGACTGATGCGTTCCGCAACGCAGGCAGGCAGCGAACCTATCGCGACAAGATTATGGTCACCACGCTCGCACCGTGCTGGTATTGCAGCGGTCTCATCCGCCAGTTCGGTTTCCAAAGTGTGATTGTTGGAGAGAGTAGAACTTTTCGGGGTGGAATTGAATGGCTTCGCGAACTTGGCATTAAGGTGATCGATCTCGATTCCGAAGAGTGCGCTCGCATGATGTCCAAGTACATTCGCGAACATCCGCAAATTTGGAACGAGGACATTGGTCAGGAGTGAACTTCTATTCTTCCGGAGCCTATCCTGAGCGAAATTGAACTAGGTCCTTGTCGTTACAAATTTCTGCTTGATTGACTCTCCCGCTTTCCACGCCCTATATTGACTCACCTTAACTTGGGGAGATGGCACCTGCTCGAGCGAGTCTTTCACCTATCTGAAAATCAAACCACCGTTCGCCGCGAGCTGCTCGCCGGACTGACCACATTCATGACCTTGGCGTACATCGTGGTCGTGAATCCCCAGATTCTCTCGCAAGCGGGAATGCCAGTCGATGGCGTGCTGTTCGCAACGTGTATCTCGGCTGCCCTGGCTACGCTCGTAATGGGTTTGTGGGCTAACTATCCCATTGCCCTCGCCCCAGGCATGTCGTTGAACGCGTACTTCACATATTCGATTGTGATTGGACGTGGAATTCCCTGGCAAACGGTGCTCGGCGTCGTTTTTCTCTCGGGTGTGATTTTTCTCGCGCTTACACTCACCAGAGTTCGCGAGCAAATCGTTAACGGAATTCCCGATTGCCTGAAATACGGAACAGCTGCCGGCATTGGTCTATTCATCGCCTTTATTGGATTTCGCAACGCTGGAATGATAGTCGCAAATAAAGCCACTTTTGTGGGGTTGGGCAGGCTCTCTGATCCTCACGTGATTCTCGCAGCCATGGGCATTGTGTTGGTTGCAGTTCTGTTGGCTCGCAGAATCGATAGCGGAATACTCATCGGCATCGTTGTTATCACGCTTATGGGAATTCCATTCGGCGTCAGCCACTGGCCCGCTCACCTTTTTTCGTGGCCGCATCCATCAGGAACGCTTTTCAAGCTCGACATACGTTCGGCGGCGAAGTTGGGGCTCGGCGAATTGGTGTTTGTGTTTTTCTTCGTCGATCTGTTCGACAATGTGGGCACGCTGGTGGCTGTCTGCGAAGAAGGAAACTTCTTGCGCGATGGTAAGTTGCCGCGCGCCAGCCGGGCGTTGCTTTCCGATGCAGTCGGCACGATTATCGGAGCGTTAACCGGCACTTCGACGGTCACAAGCTACATTGAAAGCGCTGCGGGAGTTGCCGCAGGGGCACGCACCGGACTGGGAAATCTTGTCATCGCTGCTCTATTCCTGGCAGCAATGTTCTCCGCTCCCCTCGTGGCGGCCATTCCAGCTTACGCTACAGCACCCGCTCTCATCCTTGTTGGAGCTTTGATGTGCGGTGCCATAGCAAAGATCGCGTGGGCCGACTTCACTGAATCGGTTCCCGCGTTCCTGACCTTGATCGTGACTCCTCTTACTTTCAGCATTGCGACTGGTTTGAGCCTCGGCCTGCTTTCTTTTTCGTTTCTGAAATTGTTCACCGGGAAAAGACGAGAGATCAGCCCACTGATTTGGGCGTTGAGCATTCTGTTTTTGCTGCGCTATATTTTTCTGAGCGCGGAGTAGAGCCGTTCTAAAACGCTGGGCATTATCTTTTGCAAGCAGCGTACGATAGGGACAGTTATTGCGCTATGCCACTTTCACAACATCAAAAGGCCTCTCAATTCCGAGCTCTGCACGAGGCGCCAGGAGCGTTCATCATTCCTAATCCATGGGATGTGGGCTCGGCACGCATTCTCGCAGGTCTGGGATTCCAAGCCCTGGCCACATCGAGCGCTGCGATAGCGGCTTCCCTCGGCCGAAGAGATCACGGCTTGTCACGAGAGGAGGACCTTGCTCAGGCGCGCGCTATTGTTCAGTCTACGGACGTGCCTGTTTCCGCGGACCTGGGAAATGGCTTCGGAGATTCACCTGAGACTGTTGCGACGACTATCCAGCTCGCAGCTGATGCCGGCCTCGTCGGTTGCACAATCGAGGACGCCACCGACGATGCGGAGAATCCGCTCTACGACTTCGATCTGGCAGTTGAACGAATTGCCGCGGCAGCCCAAGCGGCACGCTCGCTGCCGTTTCCGTTTATGGTCACTGCGCGGGCGCATAATTTATTGTTTGATTCGAACAGTCTTCACGAGACCATTCGCCGTCTTCAGGCCTACGAGCGAGTGGGAGCTGACGTGCTCTTCGCGCCGGCCCTGCCTGACATTGACGCCGTCCGTGCGGTCTGCGCGGCCGTGTCGAAGCCGGTTAACTTTATGGCTGGCATCAAGGGAAAATCTTTTTCGGTGAGTGAACTCGCGGCGGCTGGGGTCAAGCGAATCAGCCTGGCTACATCACTTTATCGAGCGGCGATGGCCGGTTTTCTGGATGCGATTCGTGAAGTAAAAGACAAAGGAGAGTTTACTTTTCTTGATCGATGCGTGAACACGAGCGACTTAGTTCAACTGATGCGAATAGATTAATCGCGCTTGTGAAGCTTGTTGGTGTTGTTTCTTACTGTCGAAAAGCCGCCAAGCTTACTGGTTCACTGGGAATTGTCTTGAACGACGGACCGGAAAGGAGTTCCTGCTGGTCATCTACGGTTCGTTCCCATGCCGCAAAGGTGACGCTCAGCGAAGCCATCGCCGAGTGGATGGTCCGAGCGATCGAAATGGCGCTCATTGTCGCCTGAATTGAGCCGATTGGGTTCAAGTTAGTCGCAATGTTCAACGTGTCATTGGCGATATTGACGCCCATCTTGAATTTTTCGCCGCCGGTCATTCCTTCCGCGCCTAATTTCGAATCCTCGAGCCCTGGATAGCGAATGAATAGTCGCGTGTAGTTGTTGGCGAAACGGCGCGCTGGCGGTCCTTGAACCGGTGTGAAGGAGGGCAAGTAAATTGGCGATAACGCGAATTCCTGCTTGGCGAGCTTGATCCCCAGGAGTCCACCATGAGTTTCGACTTTCTTGATGCCCCTCAAGCTAAGGTCAAGCGAAGCGAACTCGCCGCGCTTGTCACCGGGCGCCAGAGTTATATCTCCCAGGCCGTCATCCCCCGCCGTCTTGTCGGGCGCTATGGGATTGCCTTTCTTATCGTACGAAGAAAGAAAAATGAAGCGCACTCGCTCCCTGCTCAGTTCGCATTTCACCGCGTGATCCAGTTTGTGTCCCCGCATTTCGGCGTAGAAGGCCACGGGCAATCCCTGGCTCGCAACCGCGTCGAAATTCTTCACGGCGGAGCGGCCATCATTCGCCTGCAGAAAGACCAGCCCCATGAGTTCGTTGGCTTCCGCTCCCAACGGAAATAATGCCAATGCAACCTGCAGGTGCTCTGCGGCGCGTGCCAGTTGCTGCTGGGCATAAGGATAAGGAACAGCAAACCCGCCGACCAAGCTGTACTTCTGTTGTTTTTTGTTCTTCACGCGGGCGCGACGCGCGCGAATGGCACTGCGATTAGAGTCAAGATTAAAGCTTAGATTCATTCCTCGATTGAAGAGGTCGGTGAGAATGTCTTCCGCGTCGCTGACCTCGTCGTCGTATCTGGACTTCTTGGCGTCCAGAGTCGTGAGGTGCAGGTTGGTTTCGTTCTTCGCGGCGTCATCCGCGACTAACTGTTGATAGTGCGTGAAGTTTTCGCGCGCATGGTCTATGTCGCCCATGGCCTCGTACATCAGTCCCAACTTCCAATATGTCAGCGGGAATTCAGGGGCCAGGTCCTTGGCCCTGCCAAACGCGGAGAGAGCGCGGTCGTATTTTCTCTCTGCCAAGTATCCGTAGGCCAAAGCGTAGAGTCGACGGACTTCAGTTCCGTTCTCTCCTGGCACAGACATCAACGATTGCAATTCCGCACTGTGTGCGCGGACTGCGTCCGCGTCGAGTGCTTGTGGCGCGATTTCCAGATATTTCTGAAAGAGGCTGATGGCTTCAGCCGGGCGGCTATTAATCTGGGCGCAATTTGCGCGATCGTACACCGCAGCTGGGCTCCCCGCGACGTTGGCTTGGATCTGCTCGAGCGCAATACACATGCTGGAGCGATGTGTAGCGACTGAATGACTGCCATGTGGCGGCGCTGCACTGGCTCTCACTTGCGGTTGAGAAACCAATTGTGCCGCCGGAGGATCTGCATCGGAGAACGACGTTTCCTCCTCCGCGCCTTCATCGTCCTCAACCGATGCCTCGAACCCAACGTTCTCGACCAGCCGGTTGAATTCGGAGATACGTTTTTTCTCGTCCTCTGTCGAAGAGGCGCCATTTTCGCCAGTTGCAAGGAATGTCAACAATTCTTTCAATTGCGATTTTTTCTTCGGATCAGGAGTATCCGTGATGGCCTTGTCCAAATTTTCGACGGCTTTGTTGCGATCGCCCATCTGGTAGTAGCAAAGCGACAAATTGGAGGAGAGCACGCCCTCGAAGCCCCCCAGCTTCGCGCTCTCCTCCAGGGTCGAGGCGGCTTCTTTGTACTTGCGCGCCTCGTACATTGTGCGCGCCCGATTCAGCGCATCTTTTATCCGCTTGTGAATCTCGTCATCCAGGCGCTTGATAGCTTCGGCAGCTTCTTTCATTTCAATCATTGCCTGCGATTCGGCATATTTGGCGCGGGCTTCGGCGAGCTGACCTGACTTCTCGAGTGACTTTGCTTCCGCGATGATGGCTTTGGCCTGGCCTTCGAGTTCCTTTTTCTGGGTCTTCTCAAGATTCTCGGCAGACATTCTGCTGCAGAGAAGTCCGAGAAACAAGATCAGCAGAATATGCTTGCGTTGCTTGTCGAACATGCTCCACCTGGGCACAGGCAACCGTGAATTCACTGCCGCTCCACCTGAAGAATCATCGCGTAACTCGCAGGCCCGTCCTGGAACAACGGAATATTCCCATTCACTTGCGCAGAGTCCGTAAAAACAATCACCATGATCCCTGGTTTCGGGACCACAATGATCTGCGGTATCTTCATCACATTGGGAATGAAGTAGTTGAAGACGGTAGGACTAGTTCCACTTAGCGCCGCCTCGATGATTTCGCGAGTGAGAACTACAGTCGTATTTGGCAATGCACTGGAAGTGGAATCATTTGGAGCTAACCCTATCGGGCGGTCTTTGCCGTTAGCGGGAAGATTGACTGCAGGAATCGCAAGAATCGCATCCGCCGCCAAGACCCCCATCGTTTCCCACGCATTCACAGACGCGTTCGTGGTGCCCCCTGAGACATTCCCAAGTGTGATTATCCCGAACGTCTTGTTGTTAATTTGGTTTTGGATTGGCTGGGCCGAGATGAGCGTTTGGTTGAGATCGGTTTGGTTCTGCACCCAACTGAGGAACAAACTGCCTTCGCCATCCCACTCCCAGATGCTCGGAGAGACTACGAGTGCGTCCACTCCGTCGGTCAGTGTCCCCTGGAATAGTCGCAGGGGAAACATATTGTCTTGCGGAGGGATGCTTCCCCGATCCACTGGCGCATTGCTCGGATAGTCCGGGATGATGTCACTGTCCTGGATACCCCCCAGACCGCTGCGTGTGCCCGATTGCACCCGATCGGGAGCCTGATACGAATCGCCATAAATGACGGAGGTCACCCTGGAAGAGTCTACGAGTTGGCTACTGCGCCGATCATAGTGGCGGACAAAAGCCGATGCATAGATCTCGTCCCCTTTTCCGTCACGTTGGAACGGGTCATCTAGCGTCTCCCTGCCGCAGCGCAAACTCGTGATTGTGACGAGATAGTTGCCTGATGCAGGCGTGGGAGATCCCGAACCAGACATTTTCTTCGGAACTCCGGCGCCCGGGTCAAGGTTGATGCCGGAGAGTGTCGGCATGGTCGTTACGGTGAAGCCGTTGTTGAGAGTAACGCTTTCCGGACCGGAGGATGTTGGCGTCGTCGCGGTGATGCTGTAGATCCCAGCCGCGGCAGAGAGGTCGATGTTCAAAGTCGCGGTGGCAGTAGTCTTTGAGGTCACCTTTACTGACACGACCTGGAGTGGCGGGGGCGCCGAGGTATTGCGCATAGCCACGGTAGCCGGCAGTTTCGCTACCAGGGAATTCGTCGAACTTGACTGAGGCACTCGCGCAAAGGCTACGGTGGTCGACCCGTCCGCAAAATTGGTTCCCTGGCCGGTCAATGTCACGGTCACATTCTGCTGGCCGTTATTGGTGGCTGGGGAGGCCCCAACTAGCATACCTGCCATGAGCAACTTGCCACTGGGGGGTAACGAGCCGCCTATTGTTTTCGTGAAACCATCGCTTCCTGATCCGCTTTGCTGGCCGGAAGAGGCCACGACCGTCAGTCCACTTTGCAAACCTACCATTTCGGTTCCGGTCATCAACATCACCGGCCTTGATCCCGGCGAGGCATTGGAGGCGACACTGATAGTGGCAACAGCAGAGGTGCCGCCTGGGTTTACGGTCAAAGATTGCAAAGTAACCTGCGGCCCAAAGCTCACGTTGGTCGCATTAGTCCAGTGCGTTCCCTGCCCCATGAGATTGACCTGGACGGTGCTGCCCTGGCTCACGCTGCTGGGCGTGATTGATAGGAGCTGCGGAGCAGGAGATTGCCCGCCCGATCCGGAGGATCCGTTGGGGTTGGAAGATCCCATCTGATTGTTTTGGGTGCTCCCGTAGTTCTGCCCGTTGTTGGAGGATTGACCGTTTCCGTTCTGGCCGTTTCCTGAATACTGATTGCCTCCCGAATACTGGCTATTGCCAGGATTCTGATTGTTGCCCCCATTCTGGTTGCTTCCGTAACTAGACCCTCCGTTAGCATTCGGATTGCCCGCCTGCACGCAACCCTGCGACGCAGCCGCCATGTCATGCTGTTCCTGATTGTTCAGGTTCGCCATCATTCGCTGTTCCTGGGATTGAAGCACGGCGACTTGCGATGGATCGCTGGCTCCCTGGATCAACTGGTTGTACTGCGCCTGGACATTTGCCTTCATGTTCTCGAAGGACTGCTGAACAGTGGCCGGCGTCTCGCAATTCTGGCCATTGCTCTGATAGTTGGTGTTTCCTGCCATCGTCCCCTGCGGATTCTGATTTGATTGGCTGTTATTCCCACCGTTCTGATTGGAATTTGTGGGCGCCATGCCTCCTTTCGTGAATTGCCATTGGCAGGTCGTAGCCGGAGGCATTCCGCCGAAGTGGTGACCTAGCTCGGCATCGCCGGAATCAGCCTGAGATTGAGTGGATCCGCTAACGTTAGTGGTAGTCGGCGAATCCTCGATGCGCGGGAATTGCCACTCCCAGACCGATTTGCTGAAGTTGGTTGGCTGTTGGGCGGATCCGTTTACTACGATCTGCCGCATTCCATTGATCGCGTAATCCATTCGTTGCTGTGAATGCCACGGTTTGATGATTAACCGGTTGTCAGAAGCGCGAATGAATATGGCAATACTGGCCTGCATGGGAGGGACATTAGTCGTCCACTGAATGTTAGTGATCTGTGCGCCCTGCACTCTTTGCAGTCCACCCTGGCCGGAAACGCTCCAGGTAGCGGGATAGATATACATGGCGCCCTGCACCGCCGGAGCAGAGCCAGTGAGCATCCAGGTCTGCAGTTCGTGACGCGAATAGCTTTGGTCCACGTCATCGAGACGGCACTGCACCTGACCGGACCAATTACCTTGAGCGAGCGCGATCTGTGGTGTAAATCGTGCGACGAATATGATCAGCAGTAGCCAGCACCAACTTCGAAACATGTGAGCTTCGTCCCTCCCCTGAGTCGCCTCAGCTCATCTCACGTCTTTGTGTCTATTTCTTTGTAACCTCAGTCAGGATGTTGGTTGCGGCCTGTTGTATAAGCGGCGTCAAAACATCTTCTCCATCGGCCTTTGCCTTGCCTTTAAGCGAATTCTGCAACTTCGGCTGTGGCTGTCCCGTGGGATAGAGTTGATAGTCAACTGTGACGTCATCTTTGGACTTGATCTGACCGTTGAATTGGGAAAGCTGACTCACGGCCTGTTGCTGCGCTGTCATTGCGGCAGCCTGCGCCGCGGCCTGGCTAGCAGCCATCGCGGTCATGCTATGGGCCATCATTCCCACCGGCGTCATGTTGGAGGCCATGCTGCCGGCCTTCATGAATTTTCCGAAGCCGCTGCTGCTGTGCTTGACCGTCACTCCCGACATCAATACGTAGTCGCACTGTTTTTGTTGCGCCTCCGCCTGAAGTTGAATGGGGATTCGGGAATCAAGCGCTGCGATTTCAACCGCCGGCCCAGCCATCATGAAGATCATCGCGTTGCGGATTGGGGTGGGGTAGTCCGCTTGCGCATTATTGCCTTGGCCAAGTTGAGCTTGCGCCGGGGCAATTCCGATACGAATTCTTCCCGGCGCTTTTGGCCCGAGCGCTTGCGGCAAAGGAACACCGGCTCCGCTCGCACTACCCGACATCCCCGCCATGCCCTGCTGCATGCCCAACGAGGAGCCCATCTGCGACATCATTGCGTTTTGACCGCCCATCTGCGCAGCCATATTCGGGAATTGTGAGCCTGCGGACATGCCCCCGTTCGCGGGCGCGAACTGTTGTCCGGATGGCATCGAGCCCGCAGGAGTTTGCGGAATGGCCGCGGCGTACAGTTCGGCATTTGATTTCACCTCACGGTATCCAGCTGGTACGTCGAAGAGGTCGGATTTCAGCGTGTCCTTCGAAATTTCTGTGGCGCTGATTTCAACCTTCGTCGATGAACCGTCATCGTTGTGAATGGTGATGGCTTGCAACAAGGGATAGCCGGGCCTGGCAGTTCCCTTGCGATGCAGAATCACGCGGTCCGAGCAATTCTCCGCTCCGTTGGTAGGCGGCAAAGCGATCGCGCATGTGGTTTGTTCTTTTATGACGTCCGTATACCAGCCATCAATATCGAATTTCTGTTTGGTTTGAGAGCAGGCATTTGCTGATGGCTCGATGCTCACCGTGGTTTTCAAATGCCGAGCCGCGTAGCCGGAAATCACTTTGTGTTCCCCCGTGTCTACGACAGACACAGTCTGTGTGATCGTGCCGCCGGAAGTCTGCGCCGGCTGCGGAGCGCCGCCAAACATTGCTGCCGCCTTCGCTGCCGAGTCATCCTGGGGATCGTTCATCACCAAATAAGTCTGCCCCTGGTCATTAATGGTGACCGTGCGCTTCAGGTCACATTGCCGCAGACTCACCATGCTTCCCGCGGAAGTACTGGTTGCGCTTCGCTCACGAGCCCCCTTAACCCAGACTTCAGAACTGGCGACGGCGTTCCCACCGACGGAAACATTCCGCTTGAAATGCAAGTCTTGAGCGCTCGCAGCCAAAGCCAGGATTAAACACACAAGAATGAGAGCGAGAGAGTTGGGGCGGAATGCAGGCATGTGGTCTCCTTCCAAGCGGTTGGCTTGTTCGTGTCGCGGGGGAGTGGTTCGACTGCCGTCTTATGGCTCGAATCGCTAAGGAAAGTCAATGGAACGCGGTCTTTATTGTTTCTAACCAGACAACACATTGCTTTTCATGATGTTAGAAGCCAATCTAATCTACTGACACATCGGCCTGATCCGCGTGCTAAACTCACTCGCCAGCAGGAGGGGGAGGCAGAATGACGGTCAAAGCGCCGACCGCCACAGTCCTGCGTTTTGGAATTTTTGAGTTGGATTTGGACGCAGGCGAATTGCGCCGGGCAGGTGTGCGCGTTCGGGTACAAAAACAGCCACTGCAAATCCTCGGCGCCCTTCTGGAACATCCCGGCGAAGTTGTAAGCCGGGAGCAACTTCGATCCGAGATTTGGTCGGAAGACACCTTTGTCGACTTCGATAACAGCTTAAATACTTCCATCAACAAGCTACGCGACGCGCTCGGAGACACCTCAAATAGCCCCCGGTTTATTGAGACCGTCCCTCGTCGTGGATATCGGTTCATTGCGGGCGTGATGAGAGTTGGCGCCGAGCCGCCAGTCGTTGTGGCGGCAATGACTTCCCGCAGCAAAGGCGGGCGGACGATCCTCGTTGCAGCCGTGGCGCTCGCGGCAGTGATCGGATACTCGCTGATCTTTCATAAGCGTTCAATTTCGGCACAAAAATTCCAATCGATTGCCGTGCTACCCCTGCGAAATCTATCCCCCGATCCGCAGCAGGATTATTTCAGCGATGGCATGACCGACGAGCTGATTACCAAGTTAGCGAAAATCCGGGGCCTGCGGGTGATATCGCATACCTCGGTGGAGCACTACAAGCAATCCAAACAGACTCTGCCGCAAATCGGCAATGAACTTGGAGCTGATGCAGTTGTTGAAGGAACGATATTGCGCTCTGGAAACAACATCCGCATAACCGCGCAATTGATCGATGCTCGTTCCGATGAACATTTGTGGGCGGAAAGCTACGAACGGGATGCCCGAGATGTCCTTTTGCTGCAGGGAGAGGTCGCCAGAGAAATCGCGGAACAGGTAGGCGTGAACCTGACCGCCAAAGAACGACTGCGCCTTCCGAGCGAAAAAGCGATCGATCCAGCCGCGCACGAAGCTTATCTAAAAGGATATTTCTATTGGAACACCCTTAACTGCGGCGGATTTGAAACTGCCCTGAAGTATTTTCAGGAAGCGGCCTCGCGAGCTCCCGACTTTGCTCCGGCACAGATCGGCATCGCAGATGCATATTTCAATCTGGGGGATTGGCGGTGCTGGCCCCTGGACACCCTAAACAAAGCGGAAATCGCGGCGCAGAGAGCTCTGGAGCTGGATCCTCAGTCAGGAGCCGCCCATGATGCGCTGGGCGAACTTGCGTTTTATCACAGCTGGGATTGGACAAAAGCAGAATCGGAGTACAGCAAAGCGATCGAACTTGCGCCGAACGAGGCAGGCATTCATTCAGACTATTCGATTTTTCTGACTGCAATGGGGCGGCAGGAGCAAGGGCTGACTGAATTAGCGAAGTCGCTGCAACTAGATCCCGTTGGTGAACCTACGAACATGTCGGCCGTCTACGTATATTACCTTGCCCGGAAATACGATAAAGGGATCGAACAGGCCAAAAAAACTTTGGAGCTATTCCCTAAATCAAATGCGACATGGCATTGGCTCGGCCAGTGTTACGAGAGGAAAGGGATGATAGATGAAGCGTTGTCGGCGTACTTGCAGGCTAACTCCGGTATTCCCGAAGACGTCACGGATTTAAGAGCGGCGTACGCAAGGGGCGGCCTGAAGAATTTTTATACGACGCAGATGAAACAACGAAAACGGGACAAGAAAGAAATTGATCCGGTCATTGAAGCCATGACTTACACGAGGCTCGGACAAGGCGATCGGGCTCTCGACTTGTTGCGCGAGGCCTACCGGCAACATTGTGATGGCCTGCAATTCCTCAAGACGGAGCCGGTTTACGATCCTCTGCGAAACGATTCCCGATTCCAGGACCTGGTCGCGCAGCTGCGGTTTTGACACTGCTCCCACCAGACATGTGGGCCGGGAGAGCAAGGAAAACGAATGCCAGCAAAGGTGCCGATCGCGACAGTCTTGCGCTTTGGTGTCTTTGAGCTCGACCTGGAAGCAGGTGAACTGCGCAAAGCGGGCGCCCGTCTAAAACTTCAAAAGCAGCCCCTGCAGATCCTTGCGGTCTTGTTACGGCACGCCGGCGAAGTCGTAACGCGCGACGAACTTCGTTCTGAAATTTGGCCTGCGGATACTTTTGTCGATTTCGACAACAGCTTAAATACTTCCATCAATAAGCTCCGCGATGCGCTTGGCGACACCTCGAGTAGCCCGCGGTTCATTGAAACCATCCCTCGTCGTGGATATCGGTTCATTGCGCCGGTTACAACCAACGGCCATCAGGAGTCTCTGCCCCAAATTCCAGCGCAACCCCACAAAACAAATCGGGCCGTTTGGGTCGTGGCCGTGTGCGTCGTGCTGGTTTTCGTAACGGCCCTTACCCGGTATCTGCGACAACCACAACTGCATTTAGAAGAGGGCATGGTTGTGCTTGGAGAATTTACCAATAAGACTGGTGATTCGATCTTCGATGGCACCCTCAGGCAGGGACTTTCGGTGCAGTTGGAGCAATCTCCTCAGCTTAGGGTGTTGCCAGCCGAGCAAGTTCGAAGCACGCTCCGCATGATGGGTCGCGCAGAAGACATCGAACTCTCGCCAGAGATCACTCGCGAGGTGTGCCAGCGGAATAACGCATCGGTAGCCTTGGATGGCTCGATTTCTTTGCTCGGCAGCAAGTACGAATTGTTGCTGCGCGCGATCGGCTGCGCCAATGGCGATCTATTGGCCAGCACGGAATCGCAATCTGACGACAAGAGCCATGTGCTCGACGCGATCACCAGATTGGCTTCGGACATGCGCGAAAAACTTGGAGAATCTTTAACCAGCGTACGCCAGTACAACATTCCACTTGCGAGCGCGACTACCCCGTCCCTGCCCGCCTTACGCTGCTATACACAAGGTATCGAAGTTGAGATGAAGAATTTTGACTACAAATCTGGCGTGGCGTGGTTTCGCAAAGCAATTGAACTCGATCCCCATTTCGCCATGGCATATTTCGTGCTTGGAGACGCCTACGGAGATACCGGAGAAAGCAACACTGCAAAGCTCTACACCCAAAGAGCGTTTGAATTGCGGCAAAATGTGAGTCAACGTGAGAAATGGCTTATTGAAGGCAGTTATTACCATTACGTTCTAGGCGATCTCACGAAAGCCCGTCGTAGTTTTGAATTGATGGCGCGGCTTTATCCGGACAGCCAATATGCCCACAATTCTGTGGCCGCGATTGCGGAGTCGCGCGGGGATTATGAAACGGGTCTCACGGAGTATCAGCAGGCGCTCAACGTGCCTCCTCGCACCAGTTATCTTTACCGGGACGTAGCAGATACTTATTTGGTTCTGGACCGCATCGATGCCGCCTTGGCTGAAGTGCGCGAGGCACATGCTGCCGGTTTGGATAGCAATCTGGCATCGGTGGCTTACAGCATCGCCTTTTATCGCGGCGACACGGCAGAAATGGCGCGGCAAGTCGCTGCTGCTGCCGACAAACCGGGTATTGAAGACCTGGTGTTGGCTCTGGACGCCGACACGGCAGCTTATTTCGGAAAGTTGGAAATCGCTCGCCTGCTTTCGAGTCGCGCAGCGGAGTCGGCTCAGCGGGCGGGGCAAAAGGAAAGCAGCGCACAATACCATGCAGCTTCGGCGATTCGAGAAGGTTTGTTCGGAAATCCAGGCCGGGCACGACAAGAAGCAATCATTGCGAGGAAATATTCGGGTGGTCGAGATCTGGACTACGGAATCGCGCTGGCTAGTACGTATTCAGGAGATTTGAAGCAGGCGGACGCATTTGCCAGGCAGATGGCGAGCAAATATGTGCAAGATACGATTGTGCAATGTAATTATCTTCCGACCCTTCGCGCCAGGCTCGCCCTTATGCGTTCAGAACCGCAGCAGGCGATTGATGCACTTGTGCCGGCCGCAGCCTGCGACCTGAACCTTCCAGCTTACAGTTACTATAACTGGCCAAATTTGTACCCGGTATACGTTCGAGGAGAAGCCTATTTAGCAGCACATCGCGGAGCTGAGGCAGCGGCCGAATTCCGAAAAATTCTTTCTCACCGGGGTCTGGTTCTGAACGAACCGATTGGTGCCCTGGCTCGCCTGCAACTCGGCCGCGCTGATTTGCTATCCGGAGACCCGGCCAAAGCAAGCGAGTCCTATCAGGATTTTCTTTCGCTTTGGAAAGACGCGGATCCGAATATTCCCATTCTGAAGCAGGCAAAGGCTGAATACGCAGCGCTCGAGGCCCAGTTGCGAGCA
Organism: Terriglobales bacterium; assembly: GCA_035651555.1. Taxonomy (GTDB): domain Bacteria; phylum Acidobacteriota; class Terriglobia; order Terriglobales; family Acidobacteriaceae; genus Gp1-AA145. Next base: position 327,792 of record DASRFL010000032.1, on the reverse strand, counting down.
AGCAGCTTCACCAACTAGTTGCTCTATTTGGCCCCAGCGCGGACTCTCTAAGCAAACTTTCCAAGTTGTCTCGCCAACTCACTTCTTTGATCGTCCACCCATCGGAATGCCGTGAAATTGAGCAAACATGCGTTCGGCGTTCTTGTGATAAATCTTCTCAAGGACCGGATCTGGCAGACCCATGCCGTAGATTTTCCAGCGCCCCTGGCCCGGGTATCCCCAATAATCAAAGTACTCGTCGCTGGTTTCCAGCCAGCGAAAATGATTGCGATACATCGCCGCTTCCATGCTGTTATCAGTCCCGAACATGATCCGGTCCTGATACTTAATAAAGAATTCACGGGCACGCCGAGGCTGCCGGCCCAGTTCCGCTTCACGGGCGCCGAATTCGACCATCACATTCGGAAGTGTGTCGAGCAGATGCGAAACGTAGTCCAGGTTCTCCGGCCAGTTCGCCATATGCAAGGCGACAAATGTTGTGCGTGGATGTTTGGCAAACATACGATCGCGTGCGGCGAGAATTTCTTCCTTTTTCGGAAACTGGGGTCCATAGAAACTCCAATCAGGATGCCCGATGAGTTCTTCGTATCGCTCGTTGGTATTGTCGATGGGATGGAAGAAAGCTTCCGGATCGGTCACATGAATCGACACCGGAATACCCAGCCGTCCAGCCTCTTCCCAAATCGGATCGAGCCTGGGATCATCGACCGCAACCAGCTTTCCGGATTTGTCGCGGTCGGTTAGGCCTAGATCTTTCAGTTGTTTTAGCCCGCGAGCCCCGCGCGCCACTGCGTCATCAAGCTGGTCCACCATCTCCTGGCTGAAGTTCGGGTCATCAATTTTGCTGAAGTCGATTTGCGAGAACACGATGAACCGCCCGGGATACGGCTTCACCATCTCGTCGATTACGTGCTGCAATTTTTCCCGCCACATCCCGGTCAGGATCACCACCGTGCGCACGTTGGTGTCGTCCATGACCTTTACTACCTGTTCGGGCGGCATGTGCTCATCGATTCCCATGGCGTCGTTCGTGTGATTGTGCACATCGATGACGTAATACTTCGCGCGATCAACATTGTGCACCGGCGCATGCAGCATCGAGGTGGGATGAAAATCCTTTAGCAGCAGAGTTTTCTTCGCATCCGCGTCCGCCGCCTCGTGATAGCCAAGTTGACCGCTTGGCGGCGCCTGTTGACTGCGCGCGAAGCGGATCGCGGGCCACAAAGCAACTGCGCAGACCGGCATGAAAAGCAAGACTTTCAATTTCATCGACGCCGCTCCTTAGGACAATATTGACAAGCTTCTCAAACGAAAGTAAAAGTAATCTTTCGCAATATACCGCAACCGCTGCGTGCTTGCATCAGCTCTCGTTCGCATCCTCGCGGCCAAGGGAGAAAGATGAACAGGCAACGAATTGTTTCCGCCACGATTTTCGCGATTCTAACCGCAACCATTTGCGTTGGTCAGACTTCTGAGAAATTCTCCCATCAACTTGAGAGTTCCGATCTCCGAGTTCAGGTGAACGACACCACTGGCGCATTCTCGATTGAAGAACGAAACGGTCCGGCGCGACTGACCGCGGACGTTGCTGCGAAAATTAACGGGCGTTGGGTGCACTCTTCTGACTATCCAAAGCATGCAATCGTCGCGTCATCAGATAACAATGGCGATTCCGGCGAATTGACCATCACACATTCAGGACTGGCCGGTCAGCCGCAACTGGTTTGTACTTTGCGGCTAAACTCGACTCCGCCCTATGCTGAACTTGGGGCTGAAGTCCGAAATTCTACGGGAAAAGAAATTCAAGTCCAGGGAATTCGATCGGTTGAGATTCGCGATACAACCGATCTTGTTCTCGGCGGGCCCGATACTGCGAATCGCATTCTTTCCGATAGTTTCAGCGAAGACCGGCCTGCGATGGCGATCCACGACTTCGGCGACGAGACCAGCGGATTATATCGGGCAGTGGGTAGTCAGCTTATCTACAACGGCGAGAGCCGGCAGAGTATTTTTGTCGGAGCGTTAACTTCCGATCGCTGGCTCACCGTGCTTCGATTGCACGCCCAACCGCAATCGAAGATTTCTGGCTATGAAGTGGAGTCCACCGGCACAACTGAATTGGAACTGGAGAATTCGTTGCGGGCTTCGCCTCCCGAAGATCGCGTCGAGCTGAGCCTTCCGCTTGCGCCGTCGCAAACGATTTCGGCTGAAAAATTGATGTTTGCTCTCGGGCCTGACTATCACGCGCAGCTCGAGTCCTACGGCAGAATCATTCGCGATCTGCATCACGCCAGAGTCAGCGCTCCGACTCCGATTGGATGGTGGAGTTGGACGGCGTACTACTTCGGGCTCAACCAGGGTGCGGCCCTCACCAACGCCCACGTACTCTCAGAACAGTTGAAAGATCTGGGCTACAACTTCTTCCATATCGATGAAGGTTATCAATACGCTCGCGGCGAATACACGACCGAGAACGCGGAAAAGTTCCCCGCCGGAATGAGTGCGCTCGAATCGAAGGTCCAGCGCCTCGGCCTTACGCCAGGAATTTGGACAGCCCCATTTGAAGTCTCGGAGCGATCATCGGTTTACGAAAGACACAAAGACTGGCTGGTGCACAACGCTCACGGCCAGCCTATCCATGCCGGATATGTGATTAGCGGGAAGAAAAAGCTTGACCAGCTTTACATCCTCGACACCACCAATCCGGGTGCGCAGAATTACTTGCGCCAGACATATTCAACTCTCGCTCACGACTGGGGAATTCGTTACATCAAGCTCGACTTCATGGACGACTCGGCCATCGAGGGCTATTACTTCAAACCTCACACGACCGCAATGGAAGCTCAGCGAATCGGACTCAAAATCATTCGTGAGGCGGTTGGCGAGGATGTGCTTCTTGATAAAGACGGTAGCGTAATGCTGAATCCGGTGGGCATTGTGGATTGTGGACGCATCTCCCAGGACACAGGCCACACATTCGAATCCAGTCACGACGCCGCGACTGGCGTTGCCGCTCGCTATTACATGAATCGCAACTTCTTTGTTGGCGATCCCGACGCGTTCACGGTATCGCGTCAAACGGTCGACGAGCAGGAATGGCACGGCGGCAAGCGCCCGCTCACCATGGATGAAGCCCGGGTGTCAATTGCTTTGTCGGCCATCTCAGGCGGAATGTACGAAATCGGCGACGACCTTCCGATTCTTTTTTCTGATGCCGATCGCCTGGCGCTTGTAAAAAATCAAGATCTGATCAACATGGCGCGACTTGGGCGCGCTTCATTCCCGGTGGATCTGATGACCTACGCGCCCGAAGATGAGCTGCCCAGCATCTTCGTTCTGCACGAAAGCAAACGGCAATCCATCCTGACAGTCTTCAATTGGACTGAAAAAGAGCGCCAGCATCAACTCAAATTTTCCGATCTGGATCTTCCCACAACGTCGAGCCTGGAAATTTCCGATCTTCTTTCGAACGGAGCGCCAGAAAAGCAGGGCGCAGAATCCATCTCGATCACTATGCCACCTCGTTCAGTGCGGATGTTCAAATTAGTGGATAGTTCGATCCAGCCAGCTGCGCCAAACGTCGAAGTGGAAGCTCCGCAGCACGCGACGGTAGGACATTCCGAGCGCTTTTCTGCTAACGGGAAATCTGAGAATGCAGGCATTGTGCAGTATCGCTGGGAGTTCGGAGACGGGACCAGTTCCGATCATCGCGAAGTTCAACACACGTACACTCATCCCGGAACTCTCAAGGCTTCTTTAACCGCGGATGGAATTGATGGCACGCCATTCCGACAAACATTCGAGGTCTCGGTGAGCGGCAGCTTCGATACGAGGTTCGACCCAACCAGGATTCGGCGGAGGATAGAGGCCCAACACTAGGTCATCCACTGAAACTGGGATCGCCACCCTTCGCGGACGAAAAGCGGGGCAGTTATGGTTCACATAAATGAAGAGGGCGATTCGGCGCTCTCGAGCGCGATCCTGCCATCGACAGGTGGATGGATGCGTTGAAGCGCAGCAGATCGGCTCTCATATTGAGTCCTTTATAACTGACGTCTCGGTGACGTGGTTGTGCGGATCGCACGGCCGTCGGCTTTAGCCGCTGGGGTACTCTCACGGCTGCTCCTTGCGTCGCGCGGAGGCGTGAGTTCGAAGTTTTCGGCACGCAGCCGTGCCCTTCCCGGTCGTGGTACTGCGATAATCTTAATTTCACGGTCCCACCCTCGGACGCGGCTTGAATACACCACTATTTTCTTAGAGTCAACCACATCAGGCCGATGGTAGAGGAAGTTCGGAGGAATTGAGATGATGAAAACACCACTGGTTTTTACGTACTACATTGCTGCTCCCGTGGAGAAGGTCTGGGATGGCTTCGTTTCAAAAGAGACCAATAAGACGATCTTCATGGGCGCGGATTTTGAAGTCGATCTGAGACCTGGCGGTGCGATGACATGGTCTGGGCCGGGTAAAGACGGCAAGCCGATGCGGTACGTAACCGGCGAGGTGCTGCGGGCAGAAGCGCCGAAGCGGTTCGAATACAAATTCGGCATGGGTGATGGCAAAGTGATGTCGAGAGTCACAATAGAGCTGACTCAGGAAACCGAGGCAGTGAAGGTTGTGGTGACTAACGACGAGTTTCAAGACGACGATCCAGCCTACGCTCAGAACGCGGATGGCTGGCCACGAATCCTCTCGCGATTGAAAACGCTGCTGGAAACAGGAAAAACTTTCCGTCCGCACTAGGGTGTAGCTTAACCCGAGATCACAGATGGTTTGGCTTCGTCCGTCTCGGTAGAAGGCGCGTCTTCAACCAAATTAACAGGTATCCTCCGCTGAGCCCGCCGAAGATAAACAGAGCCCACGTTACGCGGCCAGCCAAATGGGGCAAACCAACCGCACCGACCGTCGTTCCAACCAAGCAAGTAATCATGTTTGCCGTGGTCACTTCATATCCCGGCACGCTTTTCAGAAATGCAAAAGCCAGAATCAGCACGGTGCCGGCATAGACGACGAGCCAAAAACCCACGAGATATAGCATGGAACAATCTCCATGTAGCAGCTGAGCGCCTGCGGCTACATTTGCCCAGCATCTGGCGCCTCTCGAAAGTTACCACAGCTCCACGAAATACACTCAACCCATTTGTCGCGGAGCAAGCCCGGGTCATGAGTTTCTTTTCTCAAACAAAATCCCCACCTTTCAAACAGCGGAAGGTGGGGCACTTGGATGAAAATTCGTTTTAGACTTACCGTCAGGCGGCTTCGAAGCGATCGGCGTTCATCACTTTGGTCCATGCGGCGGCGAAGTCTCTCGCAAATTTTTCTTTTGAATCGCCGCATGCGTAAACTTCTGCGAGCGCACGGAGTTGCGAGTTCGAACCGAAAATCAGATCGACGCGGGTGGCAGTCCACTTGAGCTGATTTGTTTTACGATCGCGGCCCTCATAGATCTCTCCGGCCCCATTCGAGCTGGTGGACCGCTGCCATTGCGTGCTCATGTCGAGCAGGTTGACAAAGAAGTCGTTCGTCAGCGTGCCCAGCTTGTTGGTGAAGACACCGTGCTTGGAGTTGCCGGTATTTGCACCGAGCACCCGCAGGCCGCCGACCAGGACTGTCATCTCCGGAGCTGTAAGTCTTAGCAACTGTGCCTTGTCAATTAATTGCTCTTCAGGTGACAGGCGCTGTGTACCGCGGCGGTAGTTGCGAAAACCATCTGCAGTCGGCTCGAGCGGCTCGAACGATTCAACCTCAGTCTGCGCCTGCGAGGCATCCATCCGTCCCGGCTTGAATGGGATTCTTACATCGATGCCCGAGTCCTTTGCAGCTTTTTCGATCGCGGCGTCACCGCCGAGAACGATCAGGTCCGCCAGTGAAACCTTCTTGCTCTTATTTCCGTTGGTTTGCGATTTGTTGAACTCCCTCTGGATCACTTCAAGTTTCAGCAACACTTTCGCGAGTTCAGCCGGTTGGTTGGCCTCCCAATTTTTTTGCGGCTCGAGCCGAATGCGGGCGCCGTTCGCGCCGCCACGCTTATCTGAACCGCGGAAGGTCGAAGCTGATGCCCACGCGGTCGAGACCAGTTGAGAGATCGACAAACCGGAGCCGAGAATCTTCGCTTTCAGCGCAGCAACATCTTTATCGTCGATCAGTTTGTGATCCACTGCCGGAATCGGATCCTGCCAGGGCAGAGTCTCTTTTGGAACTAGTGGGCCGAGATAACGGGCAATCGGACCCATATCGCGGTGAGTCAGCTTGAACCACGCGCGAGCGAATGCATCGGCGAACTGATCGGGGTGCTCATAGAAGCGCCGAGAAATTTTCTCGTAAGCTGGATCGAAGCGCAGCGCGAGGTCAGTCGTCAGCATGGCTGGCGCGTGACGCTTTGAAGGATCGTGCGCGTCGGGCACTGTACCGGCGCCTGCGCCGTTCTTTGCGGTCCACTGATTCGCTCCGGCCGGACTCTTCGTGAGTTCCCACTCGTACCGGAACAGGTTGTCGAAAAAGCTGTTGCTCCACTTTGTGGGCGTCTGGGTCCACGTGACTTCGAGGCCGCTGCCGATCGCATCACCGGCTTTGCCGGTCTTGTACTTGTTCTTCCATCCGAGACCCTGTTCTTCAATGCCGGCCGCTTCTGGCTCCGGACCAACGTTTACTGCTTCGGCAGCGCCGTGGGTTTTGCCGAAGGTGTGGCCGCCGGCTATCAGCGCCACTGTCTCTTCGTCATTCATGGCCATGCGGCGGAAGGTTTCACGAATGTCCTTCGCGGCTGCGACGGGATCTGGCTTGCCGTTTGGTCCCTCCGGATTCACATAAATAAGACCCATTTGCACGGCCCCGAGCGGACTCTGAAGATCACGCTCGCCACTGTAACGCTCGTCGGCCAGCCACTTCCCTTCCGGCCCCCAGTAGACGTCCTCTTCCGGTTCCCACACGTCAGCGCGTCCCCCACCGAAACCAAAGGTCTTGAAGCCCATGGACTCAAGCGCAACGTTGCCGGCGAGAATCATGAGGTCCGCCCAGGAAATCTTGCGGCCATATTTTTGCTTGATCGGCCACAGCAAGCGGCGCGCCTTGTCGAGGTTCACGTTGTCTGGCCAACTGTTGAGCGGAGCGAAACGCTGCTGGCCCGCTCCAGCACCGCCGCGTCCGTCGCCGATGCGATATGTGCCTGCGCTGTGCCATGCCATGCGGATAAAGAGCGGCCCATAATGTCCAAAATCAGCCGGCCACCACTCCTGCGAGTCGGTCATCAAGGAGTGAAGATCCTGGATTACGGCGTTTAGATCGAGACTCTTGAATTCTTTTGCATAGTCGAATTCTTCGCCCATCGGATTGGAAAGATTCGAGTGCTGATGAAGCACCTGAAGGTTCAACTGGTTCGGCCACCAGTCGCGATTCATGGGCGTGGAGGCGGCCCCGTGATTAAACGGGCACTTTGATTCGGTTTTGGGCGAGTCGGGCTTAGCGCCGGTTGAAGCGTGTTGTTGCTGCTCGGTGAGTTCTGCTTCCATAAAGTCATCTCCTGCGTATTAAATGCAAACTGTCTTGGTCCCGGCATCGAGGCTTAAGACACTCGATGGGATGGCCCGCGAGCGGCACATTTCGTGCAGAGCCCGCGGAAAATCACCTGACATTCGCGAACCACTCGCTTGCCGAGAGAACGCGATGCTGGCTTGGGCACGTCGTACCATTCCATGTCTTCAACGCTGCCGCAACGATCACAAATGAAATGATGGTGACGCATGTCTTTCGCATCGAAGCGCGCTGCGCGGCCCTCAACCGCAACTTCGCGCACCAGACCGGCCTTCACCAAGTCACGCAGATTGTTATAGGTTGTGGCGCGGGAAGACCGGGGATCCACGCGATTCACGGCTTTGAAAATCTCCGCGGCTGTCGGATGCCCTCTGTGCTTTGCCAAAAACAACATCACTGCGTAACGCTGCGAAGTAAATCGCAGGCCGCTGTCTTCCAGCGACCGCTTGATCGCGTCAACTTGCATGGGAATAATTAGACTATATCTAATTTAGTAGTTTGTCTAGACAGGTCTGTGGAAAATACAGCAATCCGAGAAGTCGGAAACGGGCGTCACTCTGCGGCTGATTTACGTGCCTTCGCGCACAAGCCACTCCATTGCTTCGTCCCGCGAACTGAACGTTGGTAGATCTCGCTGGGAAAACGACTTTATATTTTCGTAAAAGACGTGCGGCAGAGTTTCCACACCGACCCAGGCAGAGCGCTTCAGGTACGGCCGTACCATTACGGTGGCTTCTTTCAAGCTGGTTATTGCCTCCTTGTCGAATTTGGCGCCAGTAAAGTCTGCCAGCAACAGAACCGAGCCAGGCGGTTCCGAGCTGACCTGTGCGGGCACGAGCTTGCAAAGTTGAGATACCTGGCCGGGAGAGCAGTTAGAAAGATCGATCAGCAAGACACGGATGCCATTGTGCGTGATGAAACAGATTTGCTCTTCCAAGCCAGTCTCCGTTCGATGAAGCGAGTGGCAGCCCAGAAACGCGAGACTCCGTTTTATACGCCGATAGGTTGTTTCGTTGCAACTGGGCCGCGACCGCCAAGAGGTGAAGGTCAGATCTTCAGCCAGCCGCGGAACCCGCGCGCGGCGTAGTAAGACTCTGCGCCGTTGTGATACACAAAAACAGTGTTGTAGCGGCGATCACAAAAGAGCGCTCCGCCGAGCTTTCTGATTGCGGAAGGGGTTTTCACCCAGCTAGAGGTTTTGGTATCGAACTCGCCAAGTTCCTGAAGCTCGCGATATTGTTCTTCCGTCAAAAGCTCAACGCCCATGGCTGCGGCCATATTCATGGCGCTATCTTTTGGCTTGTTTTCTTTCCTTGACTCCAGCGCCTCACGGTCGTAGCAGAGACTTCTGCGATCCTTGGGACTTTCAGCTGAGCAATCATAGAAGATATACTCGCCCGTCTTCCTGTCTTGACCGACGACGTCTGGCTCTCCACCCGTATCTTCCATTTGATTAAGCGACCGCAGCTTCTCGGCATTCGCTTCCAACCTGGCCTGCACCAGAGCCCATTGCAGACCTTTATGGCGGTGCAGGTTTTTCTCGAAGCGGGATTTCAGAGTCTGGAGTAGTTGTTCACGCTGTTTTTCTGCAAGGCTCGCTTTTGACATAGTCTGATGCTCGGTTCTATTTATATTTTTGCGTCGGCTATGACGACAATGACCTGTTTACGCGGCAGGCGGTGAGATACTTTGCTGTCTGCGCCACTTCGTGGCATACGGTAACACAAATAAGTAGAGGCCCGTAAGGAAGAGAAATGCGAACGGGACCACAGCCAGCAAACCCACCGAGTTGGTGTATTTCCGCTCTGCTATTGCGACCACGTTAACAATCATCGCCGCCGTAAGAACCAGGGATAGCCAACGATGAAATTGTCGAATCCATTTGCTCCAGTTCATGTGGACCTCCTCCAAAAAATATTCGCCGAGAGATCGCAGAAGACGCCGAGAAAACGTTCCTCCCTCCTCTTTTCTCCGCGATGCTGGGTATCGATGAATGAGTACCTGAAGTCACTAACATTTTTGAGCCAACTGCTAGTTTGTGGCTGTCTCGGCACTGAATTGCTTGGCGTACTCTTCGACTAGTCGCTTCCAGCCGAACTTCGTCGCGTCCTTGCCGGCAATGCGACCGATGGGGTTTCCACTCAGCAATCGTTCCAGAACATCGAAGGCGATGTGCCAACCCGCGGCGCCCCACGAGATGAAGCGGCGATCGATGTCCGACCACAGCGTGAGGCGCGTGCCTTGCGAAGTCGGTTCGAGTTCCCAGCGGTGATCGCCGTACTCGAGTACTCTGGGAAATTCGGCCCGCGTCACTCTTGTTTCCACCGGCGTGGGATTTGCAACCCAGGTGAGATTTACCTTAGCTCCAGCTGTACCAAGGTTTCTGTCCACAACAAATGGAGCCCACTCGCGTAATTGCGCTGGATCGGTTAGCGCCTGCCACACCTGTTCTGGCGAGTGACGCAGTTCGCGAACCAGTATCAGTGTCCACTTGTCTCCCTCCTGTTTTCGCACCTGCGCCCCGTACGCCGTGCCCGGTGTGTAGTGCTCGCGATCGATCATCCCCTTCTCCTTCGGCCCAAGCTGTCGCTGGTCGCTGGTCCACGACCACCTTGCGAATTAGCGACCAACGACGAACGACTGCTTTCCTACCACTGCTTTAATTGCGTGAGCTGAACCAGATTCCCGCAGGTGTCCTTTAGCATGGCTATGGTCGAGGCGGTGACATCCGTGGGTGGCATGGTGAATTCGGCTCCGCGGCTCTTGATGCGCTCGTAGTCGCTTTTGAGGTCGTCAGTGAAGAACATGATCGCGGGCTGGTTCTGCTGGAAGATCGCCTGCTGATACGCTTTGGCGGCTGCATTGTTGTTCAGGGCCAGCTGTAGCTCAGTGCCATTCGGATCTTCGGGTGAGGCCACCGTCAGCCAACGGTATGGGCCCTGGCTGAAATCGGCCTTCTTCACGAACCCAAGTTTTTCTGTATAGAAGTGTAATGCCTTCTCCTGGTCATCCACATAAACGCTTGTCACTTTGATTTTCATTTTCGTTTCTCCTTTATGATTTTGGCGGCTTGGGCCGCATGGGTTGCTTTAGTTCTCTCTTCGTTCTCTTCGTTGGCGGAGGCTGCCCATGTTGCTGACCATGCAATCGATCCAAGTGACGCTCCAGAGCGTCCACGTGCGCTGACCAGAACCGGCGGAACTGGGCCAGCCAGGCATCGAACTCCCGAAATGGTTCAGGTTTCAACCGGTAGAGACGCCGCTGTGCGTCCACCGTAGACTCAACGAATCCAGCGTCGCGTAAGACTTTCAAATGTTTGGACACCGTTGGCTGCGGCATCTGAAGCCGACGTTCAATCTCTCCTACGGACTGCTCGGATGAAACCAACAGACTCAGTATCGCCCGCCGGTTCGGCTCTGCAATGATCTCGAAAACCGATTCCACGTCCCTATATATACTTCAGTCGGCATATACGTGTCAAGGCATATTATAAGAATTATGCAAGTGATGAAATGCCAGGGACGAAAAAGCCCTGGGTGTCACTCCAGGTGCTCATTTCGACATTCGATGGCTATTGGTTGGGCAAATGAAGGATTAGCAGAAAGGGGTTTCGCTCTGCAGAAAGAAATGAACGAAACCCCGCCGAACTACTGGTGATTCTATTTACTCGCTCTCAGTACTTCCGATCCTCTGACTATAATCACGCCATTCATTCCAGAGCCTTCGTGCAACGTGCAAACGTAATGATAGATACCCGGAACGTCGAAAGTGCGGCTGAAAGATTGACCGGGTTGCAGGTACTCCGACCCGAAGGGCCGCACTCCCGAAGGAAGTTTCACATCCACGCGATACAGAGCCTTGGCCGGATCGGCGATAACGTTGTGGGTGACTTCAGACGTGTTCTTCCAGATAACCTTGTCGCCCACACTCACAACCAGTGTTTTCGGCATAAAGCCCATATCGCTCATTGTGACGACGCCCTTGTTCCCTTCCGTGCGCTTCAGGATAGTTTTTTGAATCTGCGCGGCTGAAATTTTTACGTTACAGTTTGCAGCAACCGCATCCACCGTACTAACCACGAAGCTTGGGAGGCGCGGGTCTTCGATTGCCAGAACGCTGCCGAAATATCCACTGACATGAACCAGCCGATTCGCATTTTGAGAGAACAAGAACGGCTGTGCTTCCAACCGGTAGACCTTCGACGACTGGAGGACGTTCAGGATCGCTTTGCCATCAGAAGCGATACTGAGGCATCCGTTGAGTGAGGTTGTGGTTGAGGAGGTGTTTCTTGTCGAGTCTGCCTTTGGGGTCGCGGCAACATGGCGGATTGATGCCCCGCTCGCCGGGTTCATTAGCATATTCATCTCCATCATTCCGCCAATCTCAGAAGCGTTATGCGGATTCTTCACTGGTATCGACACAGCGGTTTCAGTTGAGGTGGTTATGCCAGCTACGATATTGCTCGCTTCATCAGCCGGAGTGATACCGCTAATCGAGGCGGTCGCGGATTGGCTCCCCTCCCCTAAAGCAGGGCCAGAGTGCATGAGCGCCACATCATCGGGGCCACTCACATCGAACACCGCCATGTTACCTTTCGCCATGCGCGAAATGGCATGATCCATCAACGCGAACTTGCCAGGTTTCTTGGCCGCAAACTCAAAAATAGCGGCCGCGCCGGAGGGGACGCCCGCGGTTTGCACATCCGTCAGTGGGGCGGAAGTCAATGATCCATCTTGATACACCTTCGTAAAAATTTCCCCGACGACGTGGCTTGACGATGTTTGGTTCGGGCCCGCATTCCCGAAGAGCACGCGCACCGTCTCGCCGACTTTGGCCGGCATGGGGTGTTCAGTCGTGAGCGAATCAACGGCTCCGTTAAAAACAAAGTATTCGGGCTTTTCGGCCATAAGCTTCACAGCGCTGAACTGTTGCAACCCTTCTTTCCCTTTGGGCTCAGCGGTGTAGATCTCGCCCTGCATGATGTAGTACTCGTGGTCAACCTGAGAGAGCCCTTTTTCCGGCTCGACCAGAATCAAACCGTACATGCCGTTGGCCATGTGCTCGGCAATCATAGGCGTGCCGCAGTGATACACGAATAGGCCAGGGGTGGTGGCTTTGAATGTGAACGTCTTTGACTGGCCAGGGCTAGTTTGGGAAAGTGCCGCCCCGCCGCCAGGTCCGAGGGCCGCATGGAAATCAACCGAGTGGGCCTGGCATCGTTCTGCAAAGTTACCTCGATCGTGTCGCCTTGCCGTACGCGGATCATCGGGCCCGGCACTTTGCCGTTGAATGTCCAATATCGGTAAGTCGTCCCTGCAGACGGATCGAGGCTCCCAAGCACTTCTTTCGCAGTAAGGGTTACATGCACTACTGCTGGCGCCCGAGACCCGGTCGGCGGAGGCACGTCAGTTGGATCGCGAACAATATCAACAGGCTTCATCGCAGCGACTGCGTGCCCCGAATGTGAACCCGCCTGCGCAATTGCGGTCTTCGTTCCACCGATCACTAACACAAAGGGCAATCGAAACTACTTGTACGAATAGGAACTGAGAATAATTTCTAACTTTCATATATGTGTCCTTCTGTCGCCAAGCCACTAGGTGCATGGCCTCCGAATACAACAATAGAAAGCCGGCGTGAATGCCGCGATGACTTATGTCACACATTTAAAGTCGAGCATTTTCAGGTACTTGGAATCGAGCCTTATTACGAAGTCGCTCTCGTCTTTGCCCCGTGGCGTTTCATGACGCTTGAGAATGGTGACGTCGCAGCTTCGCTCAGAGTAGAATCGTGGCATCCAGAATTGCTGTTCTGAGCGCCGTGTTTCCAGGGTCCCTATTCAAACCAAATCACGCTAAAGTCCTCGTCTGCGTTCTAGGTCTTCTCGTCTTCGCAGTCGATATGGTGGTGCCCGCCGACCTTGACGTCGCCATTTTTTATTGCTTTGTCGTAGTTCTTTGCGCATGGACCCGATCTCCGACATTTTTATGGATCGCGGCAGCAATCTTCCTTACGGCCTCAATTCCCGGCTTACTGCTCTCACCACGACCTACGAGTCCTCTATCGTGGGTGGATTGGGCCAATCGCCTATTTGGTATGGGCGCCATTCTGTTAGTAACAGCCTTCATACACCTTCGAATGGCGGATTTTAAATTTTTGGAATGCATCATCCAGGCAAAAGAAAAAGCAGAACGAGAACTGCGCGACAGCGAGGCCCAACTGAAGCTCGCTCAATCGGCCGGATGCATTGGCACTTGGGAATGGAGCCCCGCTCAGGGCACGTATCGCTGGTCGGAAGAGTGTTATGAGATCTTTGGTATCGATCCAATGGAGAAGTCATTCACCGCGAAATGGATGGGTGCTTTAAATCCTGCCGATTTGCCGCTGCTGCATTCGGCTATGGCCGAGAGCGCCGAACGCAAAGAAATGGAGCTCGACTATCGCTACGAACACCCAACGCTGGGCACGCGCTGGATTCACACCAAAGCGAAGGCCTTCGCTCAAGGCTCCTCTGCCGTGCGTTGGTTCGGCATCTGCCATGACGTGACGGACCGCAAGCAAATTGAAAATGTTCTTCGCCAATCACGGTCGCTGTTGGAATCCCTAGTTGAGGAACGCACGACGGAGTTGCGTAAGATTTCAGCTGAGTTGCTGCGCTCGCAGGATGAAGAGCGGCGGAGGATCGCACGCGAATTGCACGATAGCTTCGGCCAGTACCTGGCAAGCATGAAAATCAATCTTGACCTGCTCGCGCAAAAAATGCCTGCTGACGACCAGGAGCAAGGAAAAAACAGTAAGTTGGTGTCCGATTGTCTGGATGTATTGGGAAAATGCATCATAGAGTCACGTACACTTTCGCACCTACTGCATCCTCCCCTATTGGAGGAGGCGGGTTTCGCCTCGGCCGCCCGCTGGTATGTCGAAGGCTTTGCGAAGCGCAGCGGTATTGAAGTTCGTCTGGAGGTCTCTCCTCAATTCCCAAGACTTCCAGACGGAACGGAATTGGCGCTATTCCGGGCTTTGCAGGAAAGCCTCACCAATGTTCATCGCTATTCAGGGACGTCCCTGGTTGACGTTACATTGTCCGCGGATGCGGAAGAAGCTGTGCTTGTCGTCCGCGACTACGGGCGTGGCATTTCCCCTGATGTTGTTTCCAAGTTTCGCGAGCATGGGACGGGGGTCGGAGTCGGGTTGTCTGGCATGCGAGAGCGCATGAAGGAGTTGGCTGGGCAATTGGAGGTCTCGTGTGAGGGCGGCGGCACGCAGATTTCTGCGCGTGTGCCGCTCTGTCCGTCAAATCTGAAGCAAGCCCGTTCGATAAACGCCGCTTGAATCTATTGCACACGTCGTACTTTGTGGTCCTACGGTTTTGCGCATCTTTCAGGCAAAGGCTTTCATTCTGAGTCGCTTCCACAAAAGGTAAGTTCTTGGAATTTGCCGGCGGTTTACTCACCTGAATCCACTTCTGCTTCGAGTCGCTTCATATCGTGAATCGTTACTGTCCGGTCATCAATGTCAACGATGCCCTCGGACTGGAGGCGACTCAGATTGCGCGAGACCAATTCGCGTACAGTACCGATTTGAGACGCGATTTCCTGATTATTGTCAGGCAGCATGAATTCAATGCCACTTCCCGTCTTTTGTCCATCATGTTGAGCGTGCCGAAGCAATAAAGCTGCGAGGCGATGTCTGACAGTTGTAAAAGATAGCTCCTCGATGATTCCAACCAGACGCCGCAATCTTGTCCCGACAACGCGCAGAACCTTGAGCGCTACCTGAGGGTGGGTCAGGCACAGCTCACGAAAATCTTCTTTGCTTACGAATAAAAGTGTAGCGTCATCAACCGCGGCCACCGAAGCGGGATAATTTCCTCCATCAAAGACCGGCAGTTCGGCGACAGAACTACCTGGGCCATCAATATTCAGCACTTGTTCTCTGCCGCTGGCTGAAGTCTTGAAGATGCGAATATGTCCTGAAGCCACAATGTAGAGCCCGGAACACGCGTCTCCCTCGTTGAAGACAACCTGCCCGGAAGCGTATTTGCGCGGGACTACGCGACCCGCGATGAACCCCATTTCGTTTTCTGTAAGACCTGAGAAAAGCGCGACCTTCGAGAGGATTTGCTTCTGTGTATCCAGAATGGCCATCCCTAATATTTTAGCCGCTTGGGCCGGCGGAGTCCGTCCAGGCAAGGGGCTGTGACAAAAGTCATCGGCAATGAGGCCGGGATTTCTTAAAGTGGAATTCAGGTGGCGAGTCGAACGAGCCGCTTTGGAGCTGAAGATGAATATCGATACAACCAAGACTGTGCGTGAAATGGCTTTGAATATCCCCGGTGCAACACGAGTATTCGAGAAACTCGGGATCGACTATTGCTGCGGCGGCAACAAGCCCTTTGGAAAGGCATGTGGCGAGGCGAATCTCGAAATCCAGCAGGTAATCGACTCGTTAGAGTCGGCCGTGGTTGAGCACCGCCAAAGAGATTCCGCAGATTTGCAGAGAGAGGATTGGCAGAGTGCGCCGTTGGGAGATCTGATCGCGCATATTCAGAATACACATCACAAGTATGTTAAGACGGAAATTGCCCGGCTCAGACCTCTCCAAGACAAAGTCTGTAACGTCCACGGAGCTAAGCACGCTGAATTGGTACCTTTGCGCACGGATTTTCATGCTCTCTCCCAGGAGCTCACCACTCACATGATGAAGGAAGAGATGGTGCTGTTTCCATTTATCGAACGCATGGAGGAGTCGCTGCTGTCGGGCGAGCCGATCCTCCCGGCACCGTTTGGAACCGTCGAAAACCCGGTTGCGAAGATGGTGCACGAGCATGACTCCGCCGGAAACCTGCTGCGCCATATGCGCGAGTTAAGCAACGGGTATGCGCCCCCCGAAGGCGCATGCACGAGCTACAAGACGTTGTATTGGGCGCTGGCTGAATTCGAACGTGACCTGCACCTGCATGTACATCTCGAAAACAACATCCTGTTTCCACGCGCTATCGAAATGGAGCACGAGAATCATGCCACCGCTGATCAGTGTTGAAGAACTCAGGAGCTCGCGAGCACGGGAGAGTCTCGAAGTCACTGCCGCTCGCGAACTCCGGCTCTCGCAATTGTTGATCGCGTATGTCGCGACCGGCTTGTTCTTCATGCTCCTGCCCGGAACATTCCTTGGAGTGTGGAACCTGCTTGCCATCAGCAGTCGCCGGTCAGCTGATACTGTTTCTGCGGCGTGGATACAAGCGCATGGACACGCCCAGGTTTTTGGCTGGATTGGCAGCTTCATTCTTGGGATCGGCTATTACTCCATTCCCAAGCTGCGGCGGATGAAACCGTTTGCGCTGTGGGCGCCCTGGACATCGTTAGCGATGTGGTCTTCGGGCGTGACCCTCCGCTGGGTAGCTGGCGTTTACGAGTGGCACTGGCGACTACTGCTGCCGCTCTCCGCTGTGCTTGAGATTGCCGCATTCCTGATTTTCTTGCCGATTGTGTCCAGCCATCGTCCCGCGGCGGAATACGCAACAAAGAGCCGCGCCAGGCTGGATGAATGGGTATTGGTCGTAATTACTGGCTGTATCGGATGGTTAGCAGCATTGGTGATTAACCTTTTGAGCACAGTGTTTCTGGCCTGGCGTGGAGCGTCTCCCGTGCTGCCCCATGGTTTCGATCAGCGACTGCTCGTCCTCGAAACGTGGGGATTTCTTGTTCCTTTTATTTGGGGGTTCAGCGCCAAATGGCTGCCCATTTTTCTCGGCTTGCGCGATTTGCGCTCGCGACAGTTGCTGTGGGCGACCGGGCTGAATTCAGCGGGAGTGATCGCGGCGCTGTTTGGACGCATGCTGTTGTCTAGTCTTCTCTTGGGGACGGCCCTTGCGGTTGCGATTCACGGCTTACGACTATTCGAGGCGAGTCAGCGGCCACCGAAAATCAAAGGCGTGCATGCCAGCTTTCCGGCGTTTGTTCGCTTGGCATACGTTTGGGCGTTGATTTCGGCGGCCCTGGCGATCTGGGCTTCTCTCACAGTTGGTTCTGCTGGAATCTGGGGTGCATCACGGCATGCGCTCACCGTAGGTTTTGTTGCCATGATGGTGTTCTGTGTTGGACAACGCGTTCTACCCGCATTTTCCGGAATGCGGTTGCTGTTCAGCACGAAACTCATGTTTGCAGCTCTTGCGCTGCTTTCAATTGGCTGCCTCCTTCGGGTCGGCTCCGAGGTGCTCGCGTATCAGGGATTCGCTCGCTCCGCTTGGTCCTGGCTACCGGTTTCAGCCGTTATTGAAATGGCAGCGGTTACGATCTTCGCCGCTAATCTCGGGATTACGTTTACGCAGAAGAAGAATGGTGCTGAGTTACAGTATCGTGACGTGGCCTAGTGCATTGCGTGCTCGATCGGGTTATCCGTTGACGATCAATCCATCTTGCATTATTGTGCTGGGCTTTGCTGTTGTGATTGATTCGGAGGTGAGGAGATCTCAGCTTGAGATTCGCTCGGTCCGCTTTCCCATTCAGGCCAGTCATCACCAAACAGTTCACAGGGATGAGGCGTGCGAATGGTTCCATTTCCACAACGAAGGTCGTTGGCGGGACAGTACTTGTCGCAGCCCCAGCATATCTGCTCAGGTCGCTTCGGATGGAGCGGAATCTTTGCCATATCTTCGTTATGTCCTTGCTAAAAATATAGGTCTGCAATCAGAAGCTGTCTGTGACAAAGATCACAGACCAGGAAAGCTGAAATTTGTACATTTAGGGCGCTTTGGGGGTCAAAATCTTCTGTCCTCCTATAGCGCGCTTTCAATGAACTCAAGTTTCAAAACTGCCGACTAGAACTACAGGCGATCGAATTCGCTAACAACCGTTTTGGAGGCTGCATGCCCATAGAGAACAAACAGCCATTCTTGATATCTCGGGGATGGATTCAAGCGGTCATCATTGTTGTGTTGTTCGGTTTCTTTGTCCTGGGTTTCTTGGCCTACGAAACTTATTCCTTCGAGCCACCGATCCCCGAACGCGTCACTGACAACAGTGGGAACGGTCTTTTTACAGGTGACGACATCCTCGCGGGTCAAAATATCTTTCTGCGCAATGGGTTGATGGAATATGGCTCGATCTTCGGCCACGGCGCATATCTTGGCCCGGATTTCACTGCAGATTATCTTCACCGTGCCGCGCTTGATTCCATCGACTTCTACGGCGGCAGTGATTCCGATCGCGCGAAGGTCCTGACCATTACTGATTTCAAAAACAACCGCTATGACAGCGGGAGTGGCACTTTAACCTTCACCGCTGCGCAATCGCACGCCTTCAATAATCTCAGGAGCTATTACGCCGAATATTTCGGCGAGGCAAAGTCGAAGTATGGCTTGCGTCCAAACGCGATCAGCGATCCAGAACAGATTCGACAGCTAACGGCTTTCTTCGCTTGGAGCGCGTGGGCCTCATCAGCAAGACGGCCAGGACTCACCTATTCGTATACCAACAACTGGCCACCTGAACCGCTGGTCGATAACCATGCCACCGCTGATGCGCTTGTCTGGAGCGTGCTGTCGTTGATCGCCCTGCTCGGAGGGACCGGCTTGTTGCTTGCCGCTTTTGGAAGATGGAACTTCCTGGGCTGGCACGGACGTGAAAGACAGGCAATTGCATTTCGTCCGCCGGATCAGGTCTTCTTGACTCCGGCCCAGAGAGCGTGCGCATGGTTTTTCTTTGTCATGGCCGCTCTGTTTCTGATCCAAACGCTGGTCGGCGGCGCAACCCAGCATTATCGCGCCGACATTTCCAGTTTCTTCGGATTCGATTTGGCACGATTATTCCCATATAACGTCGCCCGCACGTGGCACGTGCAGTTGGCAATTTTCTGGGTGGCAACGTCGTATTTGGCAGCGGGAATCTTTCTGGCTCCGATGATTGCTGGCCGCGAACCGCGCCGGCAGCATATCCTTGCCTACCTACTCCTCGGAGCTTTGGCAATCGTGGTATTCGGAAGCCTCGCCGGAGAGTTTGCTGGGATACAAGGCTGGATTCGCGAGCGCTGGGCGTGGTTTGGCAATCAAGGATTCGAATATCTCGATCTCGGCCGCTTTTGGCAGATACTCTTAACCATTGGTTTGTTCTTCTGGGTGATTATTCTGTTTCGCGGACTACGCGGCAAACTCCGCACACAACACGTGGGCAACTTGCCGTGGCTATTCTTTTTCGCGGCGCTCTCTATCCCCGCATTCTATGGCGTTGGTCTACTGGCGCGGCCAACCTCTCATTTCACCACGACGGACTTTTGGCGCTTCTGGGTGGTCCATCTTTGGGTAGAGGATTTTCTCGAACTCTTCACCACGATCATGGTGGCATACATTTTCGTGTTGCTTGGAGTTGTCCACGAGCGCGTTGCGCTGACCATGGTCTATCTCGACATGATTTTGTACTCAGCCGGAGGAGTTATCGGCACCATGCACCACGTCTACTTCTCCGGAGAGCCCTCGATCCACATGGCGCTTGGCGCGTTCTTCTCCGCCGCAGAGGTGATTCCGCTAACGTTCCTAACGCTCGAAGCCTGGAGCTTTTTGCAACTCGGCGCTCATCAGGAAGGCAACGCGAGAACCTCGTTCCCGCACTACTGGGCGGTAATGTTTCTCGCGTCGGTTGGCTTCTGGAATTTCCTCGGCGCTGGAATCTTTGGGTTCTTAATCAATCTACCAATTGTCTCTTACTACGAAATCGGCACTGCACTCACCGCTAATCACGGTCACGCTGCAATGATGGGAGTGTATGGAATGCTGGCAGTCGGGCTGGCATTGTTTTGCCTGCGATATATCATTCCTGAAAGGTATTGGTCGGATCGCGCCGCTAAGGTTAGCTTCTGGTGCTTGAATCTGGGGCTTGCGTGGATGGTTTTCGCAACCCTATTTCCGTTAGGCATCCTGCAGCTGTATCACTCGGTTACAACCGGATATTTCGATGCCAGGAGCCTGAAATTTCTGAGCAATCCAACCAATGCGCTGATCGAGTGGCTGCGGCTCCCCGGTGATGTGGTGTTCATTCTTGGAGGAGCTCTTCCCGTGTTGTATTTGTGCTGGCTAGGAATTCGGCACGCATCGGCCAGGAAGACGGAAGAGGAGCCGAAAGATGTTTTGTTTACGGAAATCGTAGGTGCAGCGGAATAAGGGTAGTTGCCGATATGGATGCTGAAATTGTGCTGGCTTCTAGTTACGCGGGGTTTCTGACTGCTGTCTCCGCGATACTCGAATCAACCGCTCGTTATGTACACCGTCGAGCGCAAACCAGCAGCACCCAGGGATTCACCTTCATTCCCGAGCACGACCTGTGGCGGTGTCCAACAGGGCAGCACCTTCATCGCGAAAGTACAGACGAGACATTTCGAATCGTCCGGTATCGCGCGCAAGCACACCATTGCAATAATTGCCCCGGCAAGATCCGTTGCACGGATTCCGACGATGGGCGCATGTTAGAGCATCGACCGGGATCGTGGCTGGAATCGGGAATACGAAAATTTCATCGCGGAATGTCCCTGACGCTTCTTCTGCTCGCGGTGATGATCTTGATTATTGAACTCGCCCGGCATCATGAACACCCAGAGCAATTGTTTCTCACAACGTTCATTCTTTCTCTTGGCATTGTTTGTCTACGGTTGGCGAAGTCATTGCGCACGTCTCCCTGAGTTAGGGCCGTTAATGAAGCTCGACAGGTTCCAGTTCATGAATGCGCTGTTGCAGCCAGCAACGCACCGTCTGTTCAAGTTCTGCTGGAGTGCCGACGCGGCAGAGTGAGTCGATCGTTGCCCCGCTTGCCGTCAACTGAACGAATCGGCAAGGTATTTCTTCATCCCGGCGGTCCGGCGTAATGAATTGCATCAGCCAGCATTCTTTGCATTTATCGATTCCGGCCACATTTGGAAAGCTTTGGCAAGTCGGATATTCGTTGAAATTGTGAGGTGCACGCCACGGCGAACGTGGGCAGTGTCTGAGACCACCGCTTCTGAGAAATTGAAGCTCCCCTCTCAGTAGCTCCAACGCCGCTCCAAAATCGGTCGCCATGGCTGCACCTCGACCAGAGGGTTGCAGATAGAGCCAGCCAATCCATAGGAAGCACGTCACCGCTGCGTGTGATTCGAATCACTATCCGGGTTACGGGAGGGGCGTTGAATCGCTCAAGTTTTCTTCGTGGGTGACGAAGTTAGAGATGTGGATTCCAAACAGCCCGATTTCCAGTCGTCGCAAGGACACGATAAAGATAGCGGTCCGCCCGAAGTAGTACATGGAATACCCTTCACGCGGAACCAGCATCCGATGTGGATCTACGACTTGAGTACGCTGGCGTTTCTGACGGTAAACAATGCGGCGATTCGAACGTATGGGTACTCCGAGGACGAATTTCTGAAAATGACGGTGTTGGATATACGCCCGAAGGAGGAAGTATCACGATTTCTCGAATCGTGGAGGCATCGGCATGAAACCACCGCAGAGAGGTGGTTCCATATCGGCAAAGATGGCATTCCCTTCGCAGTCTCAATTACAAGTTGGGAATTAACATTTCAGGGTCACAGAGCCGAGCTGGTGTTGGCGAGGAAGGATGATTTATTCAGCCGGGACGTTCAATAGCCTCTTTAATGTCGCCGAAACCTTCTAAATACGTGCTTACTCTGCCGGGCTTGACACGACAGAATAAAGAAAGATCGCACACCCTGCCACTACAAGCGGCCCGCCAACGAACGCGAACACCAGGAATGCGCTGGCCTGGTTCCAGAAAAACGTAGCGGACTGTACAAGAAGCCCCACGCCGGTGAGAACTCCACCGATGCGGAGACGGCGTTGGATTGGAGGTAACGTCATCAGCGAGGTTCCTTCCAGAGCTTCTGGTTATCGAGATCCTTCACGTTATGAACGGTATCGTGACAGCCGCTGCTCAAGCATGACGTCTGGTTTGATATCAGGTCATCGCGCATGGCACTGTGAGTGGGCTCATCTTCAAAAGACCGCGCGCCTAGATGGCAGTGCAAACACTCGCGATTGTTATAGGGATTATACAAATGGATGTCCTCAGGCCGCGGAACATGACCAAGGTATTGAACGTACACGTGCCTTAGCCCGCGCAGCTTTGCCCGAACTCCACCATAGACCACATAATCGGTATGGCAGGTGTAACACGCCTCATCGACCGGAATACGATGGTTTTGAAAGTGCGCTGCTGCGACATAGTGCTTGTCATCGACATACAGGCTCTTACCGTAAGGCGCCATGACGTGACAGGACAGGCAAAATGTAGTCTGTTTCGATTCTTCAAAGTGCTCGGAGAGGCCCAAGCCACCTGAAATGATTGGCAGCAGAAAGAGCGCCACGAAGGCCGCCATCTTGCCGGCACGTGCGGCGGTAATTTCTGGGCGCAAAACAATTCCAGCAACAAGCAGAATGCTCACAACGAAAACTGCAATCGTCAGTGTTGCTGGAGTCAGCATTTTGGCGGAACTGCCAATCTATTTCCCAAATTTCCGGATGTAGCCGACCAGATCTTTGATTTCCTCCGGCTTCAGTTTGCCGTCGTATGCTGGCATCTTGTTTTTGCCTTTTTGGATAATTTGGGCCAGGTCGGCATCGGATTGTTTTTGCACTTCGGCGGACGCGAAATCGTGCGCGCCCAGCTTCTGTCCCACAGGGGTTTGCCCCTTTCCGTCGACCCCATGACACATCGCGCATTTAGATTTGTATAACTGCTCGGTCGCCGCCTGTTCCGCACGCGACGAACTGGCCATCAGGCAAACAAAAATAGCGAACGCCAATCCAATC
Organism: Terriglobales bacterium; assembly: GCA_035651555.1. Taxonomy (GTDB): domain Bacteria; phylum Acidobacteriota; class Terriglobia; order Terriglobales; family Acidobacteriaceae; genus Gp1-AA145. The sequence continues at coordinate 304,472 of DASRFL010000032.1, read as the reverse complement.
CATAACTTTTGCATTCGTTCTCTCCTCCGTTGCCAACTTTCGAATCGTTCAGAACGCATACAAGACGGAAAGCGTAACCGTATTCGCGTGAAAATTTCTCGGCGCGAAGATGTCCTGCACCAGGGCTGTCAAATCCTCGCGATATCCGTAGTAGCCCCAGTATGCTTTCCCCGTCCAATTCTTTGCGACATGGTAGTCAATGCCGCCGTAAGGCCGCAACCATTTTGAATTCAGCGGACCGGGAACGGCATTGGGGTTGAGCAGAATCGCACTGCCGCTGGTGCCGGTCAGGTTGCCACCCCCGTGCGTAGTCAGGCGACTCGTTAGCATCCACATCAGGTCGATGTTTCCGTAATTCGATGTGTTGGTGTAAGTCGAGAGCTGTTGCACGAGTCCGGTTACGCCCGGGCACTGGGCGAGGCCGGTCGGAGCGCCGCTGCTGACGTAACAGATCAGTATCTGAGAATAGATGTCGTCGTGGTCGTAGCTCAGATCGAGCGCCCATTTCTGACCGGCTTGAAAAAGCGCGGAGACGCCGTATGAGCGATCATGCTGAAGATTGTTCACCTGGCTGATATTGTCGCGCCCTTCCCAGATGCGCACTGACCCTTCAAGACTCATCCAACTCGCGGCCTGGTACCGGGTTCGCACGCGGTATTCCTGACTCTGGCGCGGACTGATACGGGTGAAAGTATTGTCCGCGCTCATCAAGTCGGTGTCGAAGCTAATGCGCCAGTCCTTCACCGGTTGTGCCCATACGCCAAATACGCCGGCGTATTCGTTGATCAGAATTTGTCCGGTATCGAATGTGGGACTCGGAGTGATGAAAGTGAATGAGCCGTCGCCGTTCGCCGTGCAGCCCGGAGGCAACACTCCCCCGACAAGGGCGCAGTCGCCGCGATTGGCGTTCGCGGGAAAGAAAAGCTCCTGGGTCGAAGAGTATGAGCCATCGTCGATCTCGCGATGACGGTAGCGGAAACCAGCACGCGCCCCAAATTTCGAGGAGATCTGATACTCGATTTCGGCAAAATTTGTCTGCTGATCCTGCTTCAGAAAATTGGAGTTGAGTGCCATCGAAACATCCGGCCCAGAACTACCACCATGCCCCGGCGTTCCTGCAATCCCGTCCGCAGGCACGGCGCAATTGACCGGCAACGGTGATAGCGGAGTAAAGACGCTAGCCCCGGTCAGCAGATTCGGGCTGAAGAACGAGCAATCGGATGAGCTAAGAGCCATCGGGTAGTGGAAGTTCCCGAAGTGAAAGGAATCGAGAAAACTCAGACGATCGGTGATGTGCCAGGTTGCGCCGAAATCGGCAGTCGCAATTACCCTTCGTCCGAAGGCGGAGCCGAGAAAGGAGTCGTTGCGCAGCCCCGTTCTTGATTCGCGCCCTGCCCATCCCTGGTTGTAGCCGAACATATTTGCGTCACCGCCGGTATAACTGAAGCGTCCCGAAAGATCGAGGTTTTTAATTTCGTTTGATTGCGCGCTGAGCTGCTCGGTGGGCGAATTGGTGCGCACCTGCTCGCTTCGGAAGAAGTTAAAGTAGGCGCTGCACGTTGGGCTCACCGTTCCAGGCGGAGGCCCGAGGAAGGTGTTGCCGCACGGCTGGTTGGCGCCGGCATTGAATGAAACACCCAGATCGACCGGTTGTCCCTTCGAAAGCGAGAAAAGCTGGTTGCGGTCGGTTGCCTTGGGATCCCCTCGGAAATAGTTCCAAATCTGGTCATAGCTAATATTGGTCTTTTTCGTCGCCCGAAAATCTGCGCCCAGGTGATAGGTGTTGACCGTGGTTCGGAAATTCTGGAAAAGCAACTGCTCAGTACCCTGATGAATGGTAGTTAGCGTCGGCCCTTCGTTGGTGTTGTGGGCGTAACCCAAACGGAAGCGCACCTTGGACTGGGGCAGCAAAACCAGGTCGTAGTTGCCCAAATGACGTACTGTATCCATCGAATGCGGCGAGAAGCCGATGATCGGACTGAAACCGGCAGGCGCACTCGTGAGTGGCGTTGCGGGGTTGAGCGGATTGGCCAGTAACGAGTAGTCCCAGAAATTCTGATCGCGGCGGAAGAGCAAATTGAAATCGTACCAGCGGTTCTTGCTTACGCGCAGGCGCGAGACATCATTCGGGTCCCCGCCATAGCCGAAATTGCTGAAATACAAATTGTCGAAGGCCAATCCCGCATGATTCAGCGAGTGCATCTCGGTGGTGAAACCGAGAAGCCGCGGGCCCTCGTGCAAGTTGACAAAGGTGTCGTAGGTGTTCGCATCGCCTTTAATATCCGTTAGGCGTCCGCCAAACTCGATCGATTGCTTAATGTTGTAATTGCCTTCGGACGCCCCTTCGGTTTCCTGCTGCGCACCGGCAAGCGACTGCCACATGAAGATGCAAAGCGGAATCCCGAACCATGTAAGAAGCTTGCGGAAGCCTCGATCCCTGGTTGCGCTAATCATGCTTTATTCCTCTAAGGCGTGAAGAAAACACCGCTGGTGTTCGAGCCGTGAATCGCGGTGTGACACATAGTGCACGCCTGGTATTTCTGTGCCTGATTGTGGAAGGCGGGGATCGCCGACGGGCCGGCATCCACGGTGAAGGCGTGGCATTCCAGGCAGATCAGGTTCACCTGGCTGCGGCTGAGAAGGCGCGGGTTTGAAGATCCATGGGGCGTGTGGCAAGCCGTGCAGCCCTCGATCTTCACTGCCTCATGCTCATAGACGAATGGGCCAGCCTTTTCGGAATGGCACTTGAAGCAGACTGTGTCCTGCTCGGCGGTTGCGCGCAGTTGGCGGGCGAGGAAACCTCCGTGAGGATTATGGCAGTCAGTACAGTTCACCAAGGCTTCGTTCACGCGATGGTGGAAGGGCCGGTTGAACTGTTGTTTGGCTTCGAGGTGACAGCCGTAGCAAAGCTGCGGCGTCTTCTCTTTCATCAAGAATTGCGCTTCTTTGGGATGATGGGGCGAGTGGCAGTCGATGCAGCTCACATTGTTCTGCATGTGCGCCGAGCGCGCGAAATTGCTGTGCTCCTCGCCGAAGTCATGACATGTCAGGCAGCGCTCGCTGATTTCTTTGGCCGAGGCGTTCTTGAAAGTAAAGATCTTGCTTTTGTCCCCTCCGCCTTCGACGTGCGCTCTGCCGGGACCGTGGCAGGCCTCGCAGCCATGCCAGTCGGGCCCATGCTTCTTGTCGAGCATGGTCACGTAATGCGGCGAGTTCTCGTAAGTCTTGTAGAAGCCCTTGCTGGGCATATCTTCGTGGCAGGTCTTACAGGTTTCGGCACCCACGTAGTCAGAGGCATCCGTCTTTTCTGCAGTTGGTTGAGAAGAGGAGCCGGACGAGACAGTATTCGCTGGTTTCGGAGATTGAGCTTGCGCAACTAACAGAGAGGCAATAAGCGTGAGCGTCAGAAATACATAGACGAGCAAGCGAGAGTGCTTTGCGTATCTCATATACATCAAAGGGACTTCCCTTTTAGTGCTGCTCAGCACGGCCCGGATTAATCAGATGTTTGCTTTTTGCTCCGTCCAACTTTGCCGGAACTTCACCCCATACAGCTACTAGTTCAATTTGCGAACTTCGGTTCTGGGTTGTAATCACAGCACAGCGTTCCCGGCACAGGTAGAATCCAAGAGACATACCTTCCGAGTTGCGTCGATTTCCTGCTCGAGTTCACGAATCCGCCGATTCAACCAATCTCGTAACGCCTCTTCCGATTCTGCTGGAGTGCCACAGCGGTACAGTGAATCGACAGTGACTCCACCGGGGCCAAGTTGAACAAACCTGCACGGCACTTGCTCGCCGCGATGCTCGGGTGCGACAAACTCCATCAGCCAGCAGTCTTCACAGGCATGTGGCCTTGCGCGGTCTGAACAATTGGGGCAGGTAGGGGAATCCTCAAAGATGTAAGCCGGACGCCACTGCGACCCTCTCCCCGACCGATAGCCGCCATCATTTACAAACTCCAGTTCTTTCTTGAGCAGTTGCAAAATGCTTTTGCGATCCTTGTTCATGGTTTCTCTCTTGACCAAGTATCGCGAGTCAAATAAATCCGCAATATGTCATTCATCACGGGTGCTGGTGATTTCAATCACAATCGTTCCTCGTTAGACGTGCAGCTATTCTGGAGATACCCCGTGCGCGAATTATCCACAAACGGAATCTTGGCGTCTGTGATCTTTGTCACAAACCGAGCCTGTGGAGTTATCTTTCATTCCCTTTTCAGATAACCAATTCCCGAAGTCCTAGGGCGTTTTCAATCGTCAAATGTGAGTTTTGCGGCTTCACAAGCCCTTTACGCCTGAACTCCGAAAGCACGCGAGTTACAGTCTCTCGGGAGAGACCAATCACGGCAGCCATGTGCTGGTGAGTCATATGAATCTTTACGGGTTGATGGTTAGCGCCATGCGAGTTGTGATTTAACGTTTTGGCTAGCAGAAAACGCGCCAAGCGCGCCTCTGCCGAAGTTGATAGTCCCAGATAGCGCAACTCTGCGTAGGCCGCGTAGTAAATGTCGCTGAGTATCTCTGCTGTTCTTAGCCCGGCTTCACCGTTAACTTCAATCCACTGCACAAAGGATTTTCGCGAAACAAAACGGACCTGGGTTGTTTCCAGGGCTTCGGCTGTGACTTCATAAGATCTTCCGGAAACCGCGGCCGGAATGCCCACAATGTCCCCTGGAATAGCCATGTGGACAATCAATGATTTGCCATCAGGGGATTCGGCGCCAAGTTTCACCCGGCCTTCCTCGACCAGAAAAACGCCGCGAGCCGCCTCGCCTTCAGCAAAGAGTATCTGGCCTTTGCGGTAGCTCGCCGGCGATGAAATTTTGTATAGCTTTTGTTGAAGTGTAGGGGAAAAAGTTTGGAATAAATGGCTCGAGCGAAAGGCGTCATTCAGATGTTCATCAAGGTGTTCCAGGCCAGGAAAATGTTTGCTCTGAGTGGAGATTCGGATGCGACGTTTTTTCTTCGGTATTACCAGCATATGATCAGCACCTCCTTAGGCGAGGCCTGATGCTTTCTTCTTTCGTTTTTAGTATTCGAGCTTTCTCGGAGTTTGGCTGTGATCTCACTCACAGACTTCAGTGCCGAAGTACACGGCCGATCATTCCGATGAGCTGAGAAGATGGGGAAATTAGGTGCTGTGAGAAGTGAGATCGGAGTTCGCGGTGTTGGCTGCCTTACGCGTGAACCATGTTCTGAAGCGCAGACTTGTTGCGGAGCACGAGCGTAGATCCTTTCACTTGCAGTAATTGCTTCTTCTTAAATTCCGAGAACAAACGGCTGACCGTTTCTCGCGTAGTTCCTATCATTTCCGCAATCTCTTCGTGCGTAAGAGTGAGCTTGATTTGTGCCTGACCGTTGGCTTGCGCTTTCTCTGGATACCAGGAGAGGAGCAGCTTTGCGAATTTTTCCGCGGGAGAGGTGGTCAAACCCAATGTGCGAATCTCCTCATACGCGGTGTAGTAGTTTGAGCTCAGTTGTTCTGCCACCCTGACCGCAACTTCACCGTGTTCTTTCAAAAATTGCAGTAAGGCGTCCCGCGGAATGAAGTTCGCCTGGCCCGGCTCGATCATTTCCGCCGTTACTTCGTACGGGTGGTTCGAAATTGCCGCATTCAGCCCCAATACATCTCCAGCCTGGGAAATCTTCGTAATTAGCGTCTTTCCCTCAGTCGAGGATGTGGATAGCTTTGCTTTCCCGGTGCAGAGAACGAAAACCCCTCGCGGCTGCTGGCCCTCAATAAACAACATTGCCGATTTCGGATAAACGGCGGTTGACTTAATTTCATTCAGCTTTTGCAGGGCAGGAGGCGACAAGTTACAGAAAAGATGCTCTTCCCGCACTGGGCAGGTCAGGCAGTTGTCGAGGATATTCAAACCGTAGGGAGCCCGCATACAAGCGATTATCGGAGATTGTAGCACTGGGATTGTGATTTCAATCACGGCCACAAGTGATTGCCTTCATCGCACAAAGTCTCAACTGGAGCGAAACTCGGCTCATGAAGAAGGGACAGCATTTTATGGAAGATGAACACGCATATCGAGTTGTGGCGTGGTGGAATTCGGGAAAGACCGGCCTGGCAAAATCGGATTCGGCCCCAAGTGCAATTCATTTTGCAGCTCCACCGCAATTCGGCGGACTTGATGGCCGGTGGTCACCCGAGGACCTTCTGCTATCAGCGATCGCGGGGTGTTTCACAACTACCTTTCGCGTGTTGGCCGACTATTCGGCGTTCGATTACACAGATCTCGAAGTGGAAGTTGAAGGCGTTGTGCGCAAGGCCAACTCGGGTTACGAATTTTCCGAGATTTTCATCCGGCCGAAATTGACGATTCTTGATCCCGCTGAGTTGTCGGCCGCTACTCGGCTACTTCAAAAAACAAAGAGGCTCTGCCTGGTGTCCCGAGCCCTTGCGGTGGATCAAGTGTTCCAGCCCCAGGTGCGTGCACCCAAAGCCGCCGAGACCGTCGCGACTGCTTCCGCAGGCATTTAGGAGCAACTTCGTTGGCAACCACGAACCGAATTGTTGATTTTGAAGCATCGCATAGTACCTGTGCAGGACTGGCATCTGTCATTTCTCTCGTGCGAGGCGGCTGCCGGATCGAGATTCGTCCCATTCAACCTGCCGATGAAGATCGCATGGTCAGATTCCACAGAGGTCTGTCCGAACGTTCTGTCTACATGCGATATTTCGAATCGCTAAGCCTTCCGGTTCGAACAGCGCACCCACGTTTGTCACGGATCTGCTTTGTTGATCCAGCGCGCGAAACAGTGCTGGTCGCACTCTCAAGAGATGCAAAATCAGGTGAGCAGGAGATCGTGGGTGTGGGCCGGCTCAACAAGGTAGAAAACACCAATAAAGCTGAGCTTGCGGTGTTGGTCCTGGACAAATCCCAAGGTTGCGGGGTAGGCACAGCGTTGGTTCTTCAGTTAATTCAGGTCGCCCGAGCTCAAAATATTCTTCATATTGAAGCGGAAATGCTTCGCGACAATACGGCCATGCAGAGGGTCCTCAAGAAATGTGATTTCCATCTGCGACTGGTCGATCCACGAACGGTCCGAGCAGCTCGCAACCTCTGAACGTCAGGCCAAACTACCCAGCAGTGCTATCTGCTAATTGTGATTTCAATCACATCCGTCTGTAGTGCTAATCATCGACAGAATCCGCTTCCGAATCGAAACTGGACTCATGAATACAACAGAGGAGATCGCCATGATGACTCTTTATCGTCTTGTCCACTTGATCGAAATGCACTCAAATGAATTGGCTTCCTGCCTGCTGGATCGAGTCCACAACTCCGAAGCGACCCCGGATTACGAATTAGTCTCCGACGGAGACCTGAAAGATCGGGTTTATGAAATTTATCGTCATTTGGGCGAATGGCTGATGACGAAAGATGAATCCGAGCTTGAGCAACGGTACCTGCGGATCGGCGCCCGACGTGCGAAACAGGGCGTGCCCTTCAGCCAGGTGGCCTGGGCGATTACGCTGACGAAAGAAAACCTGTGGGCATTCCTAAAACGTCAGTCGGAGATGGATCGCCCGGTTGAAGCGTTGGGGGAATTGGAGCTCCTGCAACTGCTCGACAACTTCTTCGACCGTGCCGTTTACTTCGCCGCAATCGGACACGAAGAGGCACGCGCTGAAGTGGGTAAAGAACTGGCAAGAGCAACCGCTTAGGAGACAAAGTGACCTGGGAATCCGAGTACTTGCGAAAAATTCAAACAGCTGACGAGGCACTGCGGTTCGTCGAGTCCGGCATGCGGGTTTACATTCAGCCGGGCTGCGCCGAGCCGGAGAAGTTGGTTGAAGCGCTCATCCGCCGGGCTCCAGAAGTGCGCGACGTAGAAATCGTTCACATGATGACGATGGGCGCCGCGCCCTACGTCGCGCCGGAGATGGCCGGACATTTTCGCCACAATGCGGTCTTCATTGGCCCAAATGTGCGCGAGGCCATCAATGACGGCCGCGCCGACTACACGCCAATCTACCTCAGTGAGATCGAAGAGCTGTTTGAAAGCGGAGCGATGCCGATCGATGTTGCATTGGTCGAAGTCTCTCCGCCGGATTCCCACGGTTTTTGCAGCTTCGGCGTAGGCGTTGACACGACGCTTACAGCCGCCAAGTGTGCCCGCTACGTGGTCGCGCAGGTCAACAACTATATGCCGCGCACTTACGGCGATAGCTTCATCCATGTGAGTGACATAGATGCGGTGGTGGAATCGTCTCGGCCGCTATGCGAACTAAAGAAGCCAGTAGTCACTGACATGCATGTGGAGATCGCGCGCCATGTAGCGGGCCTGATTGATGATGGTGCGGTTTTGCAGACCGGGATTGGCGGAATTCCGGATGCCGTATTGCCCTTTTTGATGGACCGGAAGGATCTTGGAATTCATAGTGAACTCGTTTCTGAAGGCGTCATTCCGCTGATCGATTCTGGCGTAATTACCGGCGCTCGGAAGAACTTCAAGCCGCGAAAGATAATCACTGGATTTGCTCTAGGGACGAAAAAGCTATTTGAGTTCGTCGACAACAATCCAATATTCGAGTTTCACCCAACGGCGTATACAAACGATCCGGAACTGATCGCCCGCAACGACAACATGATCGCTATCAACTCGGCATTGCAGGTTGATCTGACCGGCCAGGTGTGCTCTGACTCGATCGGAAATCACTTTTACAGCGGAATTGGCGGGCAAGTGGACTTTCTTCGGGGGGCTTCGCGGTCGAAGGGCGGAAAGGCGATTATCGCGATCTCTTCGACCGCGAAGAACGGCGAGATTTCGCGAATCGTTCCCATGTTGAGCCCCGGCGCCGGCGTGGTCACCTCGCGAGGCCTGGTCCGTTATGTGGTAACGGAATACGGAGTGTCTTACCTGCACGGCAAATCCATTCGTGAACGGGCCCGTGCGCTCATCGAGATCGCTCACCCCAGGTTCCGCAACGAACTCTACGAATATTGCGAAAAGACGAAATGGCTAGAACCCCAACGCGACATAACAGACGGACAACAAACGCTCACAAACTGCGGCTTCTGAGCAAACATTCATATTTCTGTTGCTGCGCACAGCCCGGTGTGACCCTCATCACAGCAATGATGTGGAGAAACGCAGAACATAGAGATGGCTTAGGAGGTATTTATGAAACTGCTTGCAATTTTCTTCCTTTTGCTCGTAACACTTTCAGCGGCACAAAATTTTCAGAAACCCACTGTTCCGCGATACAACCCCGCTGCGGAAGCGCTTTACAAGGGCACAGTTGCCGATGTGCGTGACCGTGAATGCCCGGTCAGCGGCGGCATCGGTACGCACATCATCATGAACCTGGAAAACGGAACCAGCATCGAGGTGCATCTGGCGACCACCGAGTTCACAAAAATGGTCGAGTTGAACCTCAAGAAGGGAGATTCTGTTGAAGTGACCGGCTGGAAAACAGAATTTCAGGGAGTGCAGACGATTTTTGCGCGAGAAGTGAAGCATGGGAATGACACCTATGTTTTCCGCGCCAAAGATGGTTTGCCGGCTTGGGTCTACTAGGGCTTCGGCTCGCGACAGAATGGGTGCGGCTTAAAGGGATCGCGAATGGGATATATCTGGTTCTCGCTTGTAGAAGGATGATGGTGTCGCGTTCTATCCGAGAATGCTACCGTCAAGCAATCACACAGGCCGGGATATCACCATTGAAAGAGCGCTTTCAGGGCCGCACACCCTTCGCGTGGAATTGGCTTGGTGGGCATTTGCTATGTATCTCGCGGTGATGTACTTCGTTATCGTGTAGCGCAGGGAAAGGTACGTTCGAAGGCGGCGGATACGGCTATTAACAGGCGAGTGGAGGCGAATCGAGTCCATTGGAGATGATTCGTGAAGAAAGAACCTCGTGAGATTCGCTGTTACGACTACGTAAACCACCCATACGAGCGAGTCCGTGATGCTTTGCGCAAGGATGCGCTAAGGGTGTTTCAGGCAGCAACGAAGTCCGCGATTTCGCGGGCGGAGGCCGTTGCTACTGAGCTGCATGTTGACTTTGGCGGAATCGGGATTAAAGCTGATGTCAAAGTTTCTGTAAAGACAATAGAGGAGACCGTTAAGACCACGTCGTCTCCGTCCACACGCTTGCTGTTTGGATGGGAGGCTGCGACGTTGCCGGGGCTCTTCCCTGTTATGAATGCTAGTCTTTCCGTTTATCCGTTGACTGCGGCCGAAACGCAGTTGGATTTCATCGGCAATTACGAACCGCCATTCGGTGCGGTGGGGAAAGCCATGAACGCGGTTCTTGGTCACCGCATCGCGGAGGCATCGGTGCATAGTTTCCTCAGTGAGGTCGCCGCATACCTACGAAAGACAGTCGCTTAGGACGTCAGCGTTACAGGCTCGGAACGATGTAACTCGACTGGGTGCATGCAGTTGCGCAACTATGCCGCCCTCCTCAAGATTCATCCGAAAACCCTGCAGAAAATGGCACCTAGCGGTGAAATCACGGGCGTTCAGGTGGGCAGATTGTGGAGTTTCCTTGCATCCGTTCTGAACGAATGCTAGAGCACAAGATGGCCAATGGATCCCTTTGTTCCCCTCAGCGCGGACGTTTGCTCTCAGACCACGAGCCATGGTCGCGCCGATTCCCAAAAGCTGCCTAACTCTTTTGAAGGAATGGCGGGGACGACGGGACTCGAACCCGCGGCCTCTGCCGTGACAGGGCAGCGTTCTAACCAACTGAACTACGTCCCCACTTTTTTGGCCGGGTGAGCGGAAACCGGATTTGAAACCGGCGGCTTGCGGAACCAACGATTTGCCGGCGAACGAGTTCGATTGTAACAGAAGAACAGCGTTCATCTGAGGGCGACACCGCCACGGATCTTTATTGCGTGACGCCGCTGGCGAGAAACCCGCCATCAACCGCGAGAGCGTGTCCGGTTACGAAACTCGCGGCTTCGGAACTGAGAAACACTGCAGCCCCAACCAATTCTTCCAGTTTCCCGAATCGGCGCATGGGGGTGCGAACGATAAACTCCTCCCCGCGAGGAGTACCGTCGAGCAAGGCTTTATTGAGGTCGGTGCGGAAAACGCCGGGAGCTAGCGCGTTCACGCACACTCCATGTTTGGCCCATTCGACCGCCAGGGTCTTTGTCAGCGAGACCACCCCGGCTTTGCTCGCTGCGTAGGCTGCCACTTCAAAAAATCCACGACCTGAGGAAACCGACGCAATATTGATGATGCGGCCATATTTTCGCTTGATCATCTGGCGGCCAAAAATCTGGCAAGTACGAAGAATTCCAGTTAAGTTGGTCTCGAAAATCTCATTCCATTGCTTGTCGTCCACGTCGAGGGTTGGAGTACGGCGTGTCATTCCTGCCGCATTGATGAGAATATCGACCTCACCCAGCTGGCCGCTCACCGCGGAGTGGAAATCTTCGATAGTCGACCGTATGGTCACGTCGCAGGCTACCGCCAAAGACCTGCGCCCCAGCCCACGAATTTCATGAGCAACCGAGCGGACGTGATCTTCACGACGACCGGTTGCCACGACATCTGCGCCCGCCTGGGCGAGGCCGAGCGCCAGTGTCCGACCAATGCCCGAAGTTCCACCAATCACGACTGCAATCTTGGAAGTGAGATCAAGCCCGGAGTATGCCATGGAATTTTCTGGAGGAAACTTTCAGGACACGAAATAATAGCAGCTAACTATTTAACGGAAAACTGCGCGCATTACGTTGATTATGGCAAGCGTTCTCTGTTGATTAAAGAGTTTCTGTCGAGCGCGATTAAATTTGCGGGTCGAACTATATATGTTCCGCATTTTAACGTTGTCAAGCAGGATATTGCGCGAATAGCGACTACTGGTCATGCACAATCCTGACGCGTCAACGATCGCTGCCAGTGATCACTGCGGCAACCACCTTTGATCGCCCACCAAAAAAGAATCAATTGTCAGAAAGCTGGTCAGCATAAAATGCTGTACTTGTGAACTTCGTCCACGAAGATTTTTTGTTGCAGAGCAAAAACGCCAGCCGGCTTTTTCATGAATATGCGGCGAGCGAACCAATCATTGATTTTCATTCCCATCTTCCTGCGGCAGAAATTGCACAAGATCGCAGCTTCAGTAATCTCAGCGAAATCTGGCTCGAGGGTGATCACTACAAATGGCGGCTGATGCGCGCGAACGGGGTCGACGAGCGCTTTTGCACCGGCGACGCGTCTCCGTTTGAGAAGTTCTCAGCCTGGGCAAAGACCGTCCCTTTTGCCCTTCGCAGCCCGCTGTATCACTGGACACATCTCGAGCTGAAGCGATATTTCAAATTCGACCACCTATTGAACGAACAAACTGCCAAGGTAGCCTGGGAGCAGGGGAATCGAAATTTGGCTACCACAGAGCTGAGCGCGAGGGGCATACTGCGCAAGTTTTCGGTTCGCGTAGTTTGCACCACGGATGATCCCTGCGACAATTTGAACCCCCATCGCGCAGTCAATTCCCATGATCCAAACCTGCGGGTCTACCCGACCTTTCGTCCGGATAAGGCTCTAGCGGTTGATGTCCCGGAAGCGTTCAACGCCTGGGTGGAGCGGCTCGAAGCCGCCAGCAACATTGATATTTCCTCCTTGCCCGCATTCCTCGATGCACTCCGGCAGCGACACGACGCTTTTCATGCCGCGGGAGGAAGGCTTTCTGATCACGGCCTACCCTACTGTTATTCCAATCCGTGTTCCGAACACAAAGCGCTCGCGATTTTCAGCAGCGCGCGCGCCGGCCATGCAGCGACCCCGGAGGAACGCGAACAATTCGCAGCGTTCCTCATGATTTTTTTAGGGCGCTTGGATTCGGAAAAGGGTTGGACGAAACAATTGCATCTGGGCGCTCTACGTTCGGTGAACTCACGCGGACTACAAGAACTGGGGCCTGATACCGGTTTTGATTGCATTGGAGATTGGCCACAGGCAGAGTCCTTGTCCAGGTATCTTGATCTTCTCGACAGGGAAAACGCATTGCCGAAGATGATTCTCTATAACGTCAATCCAGCCGACAATTACACGTTTGCAACGGCAGCGGGATGTTTTCAGGATGGCTCTGCTGTTGGCAAGATCCAATTCGGCAGCTCCTGGTGGTTTCTTGATCAGAAGGAAGGAATCGAGGCGCAGATAAATACTCTCTCCAATGTCGGCCTGCTCTCACGCTTCGTCGGCATGGTGACGGATTCCCGCTCGTTCATGTCATTTCCGCGCCACGAGTATTTTCGCCGGGTGTTGTGCAATCTGCTGGGCGATGAAATGGAAAAAGGCGAATTGCCCAATGATGTGGAGCTGGTGGGAAGCATGGTGCGCAACATCTGCTACGAGAATGCGCGAAGATTCCTGAATTTGGAGCTGCCTCCAGCTTACTCCGGAAGTTGAGCTGCCTCAGCGAAGCCGGGTCCGCATCAAGTACAGGTAAATCCCCCAAAGAGCGAAACCTAGAAAAGAGACCACGGTAGTAGGTATCCAGCACAGGAAGATCCGCGTGACTCTTTCACGCGCATGGCCGGCAAAGTAAAACCCGGAGAAGAACAACAGGAATAGTACCCAAAACCAGGGCGAGAACAAGCTTTCAAGAAAACCGCCCGCCACAGCTGCGAGTCCGGTCGCTTTCTCCGCGCGAGCATAGCGGAACATCATGATGATCGTCGGAAGAAAGAACGCGATAAGCAAGCTGGCACTGGCGGAGAGCAGTGCCAGGGCGTAATCCCGACCTTTGCCGATATCACTGGTGTGATTCGCGTTCAGCATATGCAACTACCAACTGTGCACGGTGCCATCGAGCTTTCGGTTCACCGGAAGATAGGCGCGCTGATAAGGATACCTTGCCGCCAATTCTTCATCGATCTCGACTCCAATCCCTGGGGCCTCACCAGGATGCAGGAAACCTTCCGCGAAAGAATATGAGTGGGGGAAAACCCGGTCCGTTTCCGGAGTGTGCGGCATGTATTCCTGAATCCCGAAGTTGTGGACGCTGAGATCGAAGTGCAACGCTGCTCCCATGCAAACCGGGCTCAGATCGGTAGCGCCATGCGAACCCGTACGCACCTGATACATCTCCGCCAGGTTCGCTATCTTTTTCAAGTGCGTAATGCCGCCCGCATGGACGACGGTAGTGCGGATGAAGTCGATCAGTTGTTCCTGAATAAGCTGCTGGCAATCGAAGATGGTGTTGAAGACTTCACCAACGGCTAACGGCGTCGTCGTGTGTCGCCGGATCAGTCGGAAGCTCTCCTGCAACTCGGCGGGCGTCGGGTCCTCAAGCCAAAACAGATGAAATGGTTCCAGCTCTTTGCCCAATCGCGCGGCTTCGTTTGGCGTAAGGCGGTGATGCGCATCGTGAAGGATGTGAATCTCGGGGCCAAATTCCTTGCGTAGCCGGGCAAGCAACTCAGGCACGAACCGCAAATAGTGTTCGGTCGACCACTGATTGTCAGGAGGAGCATCTTTCTCGGCGGGCTCGTATGCCATTCCGCCTTTCCCAATTCCATAGGTGCTGTTCAAGCCCGGAATTCCAGATTGCGCACGGATTGCTTTGTATCCCGCAGAGAGGAATTTGGTGAACGATTCGACAGTTTTCTCCACGTCCGCGCCGCTGGCATGGCCATAAACCATCACCGCTTCGCGTGAGGCTCCTCCGAGCAGTTGATAGAGGGGAACATTCAAACTTTTCGCTTTGATATCCCAAAGTGCTGTATCAACCGCAGCGATAGCGCTCATGGTGACCGGACCGCGCCGCCAATAAGCGCCTTTATAGAAATACTGCCAGGTATCTTCGATCATTCGCGCATCGCGTCCTACCAAAAGCGGCACCACATGATCCGTCAAATAGCTGGCTACAGAGAGTTCCCTGCCGTTAAGCGTGGCATCTCCCAGCCCGGAAATTCCATCCTCGGTGGTCAATTTGAGCGTGACAAAGTTGCGACCCGGACAGCACACAATAACTTTGGCATCTACGATTCTCATCTGGCTCCAGTCGTGGGATCGTGAAAACTAAATCTACACCGCAGGGTCAAAAATCGACAGCCATCAAGGCACGTGGCCAATGCTAATCTCGTTCAAGGTCACAGAAATGTCACTGGTGATTCGGCGATCGAATATCCACGCTGCTGGCGTTTATACCACGGCGCGCATCCGGAGTCTTGCAACTGTCGTCGAATACACCGGGCCGCGGTTAACCAATTCCGAGGCAGATGATATTTACGAGCATTCACCGCGGACCTATCTTTTTGGGCTGACCGACGGCGAACATGTAATTGACGGCGATGGCATTGCTGCCTTCATCAATCACTCCTGCGCTCCAAACTGCGATACCGATGAGGTGCGCGGGAAGGTGATCATTCGCGCAATTCGCAATATTCAAGCTGGAGAGGAACTGTCTTACGACTACAACTTGTACGATGGCGATCCGGACGACTTGGCGCCATGCACTTGCGGGGCGAGAAACTGCCGAGGCAGCATGTACTCAAGAAAAGAAATTGCCAAGCGTAAACCCATTTCAAGGCGTTAGGAAATAATCCGGCCGCGATTTAGGCGATTCGTTGGTCTGGTGCCGCTGAGGCCGCGACCAGCGGGAAGTCTTTACCTTCGACCGCCCCTCCACCGCCCTGCCGAGCGATGCCGCGTCCGGCTGCGAGCGCAGCTTCGACGAAAGACTCCGCCCAACCCTGGACATTGTATTTGCGCACAATATCCCGCAGGAGCTGCATTCGTGAACGCTTCTCTTCCAGTGGCATGACGCAGGCACGGTGAATGGCTTCGGCGATCCCTGCAAGGTCGTTGGGGTTGACCACCAATGCCCCATGGCGCAACTCGGCGGCAGCGCCGGCAAACTCACTGATGACCACCACCCCCTGTTCATCGATCTGGGAGGCGCAAAACTCCTTAGCCACCAGGTTCATGCCGTCTTTCAACGATGTGATCAGCGCGATGTCGGCAGCGCGGTAATAGCTGAGCAGAAGTTTGCGCGAGAGATTTCGGTGCATGTAGTGGATGGGCACCCAGCCGGCCTCCGTGAATTCCCCATTGATTTGGCTGACCAGGAGTTCCACCTCCCGGCGCAGTTGTTTGTACTCCTTGATGTCCTCCCGGCTGGGAACCACGACTTGCAGAAGAGTGGCGCGGCGACGCAACTCCGGATAACGTCGCAAGAGAATACGAAACGCTTTCAGCCGCTCAGGGATGCCTTTGGTGTAGTCCATGCGATCGACGCCCAGAACGATGAAATTGTTTGTCAGTTCCCGGCGCAATTCCGCCGACGCAGACTCGATATCGCGGCTGGCAGCATAGTTGGAGAACTCTTCGAACGCAATGCTGATGGGAAACGTTGCCACAGTTGTGCGGCGGTTCTCAAAGCTGATCACGTGCTGGGCGTCGTCGTGTTCCGATGTCGCTTCCGGAACAATCCTTTCAACACAGCTCAAAAAATTGAAGCGATCTCGATCCGTCTGAAAACCCAGCAGGTGGTACTCAAGAAGTGCGCGTAGGATCGCGCGCCGCCAGGGCAATTTTTCAAAAACATCGGGCGCCGGGAACGGAATGTGCAGGAAAAACCCGGTTCGCGCAGTTGTCCCCGCTTCGCGTAGATATTTGCCCATTAACATCAAGTGGTAGTCGTGTGCCCAAATCAAGTCTTTTGCGTTAGCATTCTCTGCCGCCGTTTGGGCAAATTTTCGATTTACGCGCTGGTAGACCTCCCAATACTCTGGATCAAAATTGCATCGCGATGGCATGTCGTGAAAAAGAGGCCAAATGATTTCATTGGCAAACCCGGAATAGAACTTAGAGACCTCCTGGGCAGAAAGCGGCACCGCGCGAAATCCGTACGGCCGTCCGCGCGCAGCTCTTTGCAGAAGGGGGTCCGCTGTGTCATTGTCCACGCCTCCCGCCCAGCCAATCCATAATCCATGCTGGTGACGCCAGATGCTGTCAAGGGCAGACGCCAGTCCGCCCGCGCTGGAATTCAGACGCGGTCGTCCACCCCGGTTCTTAATCTCAACCGGCAGGCGGTTTGAAACATTTATGAGACGCCCCTCCAGCAGCTTCATTCTTCCGCTCCGCAGGCTACAAGCCAGTCGCGCAGAAAACGACCCAGTTCATCCGGAGGCCGCACCCAAATGTCAGCGTTTGTTGGCCGATATTCGGGACGCACCAATACAGCGATCCCCCGCCCTTTGATGGCGCGAAAGGCATTCTCGTCTGTCTGGTCGTCTCCCAAATAAGCAGCAGCTACTCCGGATGCGGATTCCGAGAGAAGGGCTGAAACTGCGTCGCCTTTATTTCTGCCATTCACGCGCAATTCAAGCCCGCCATCGAACGGCAGCAATTGCATTCCTTTGTTTTCCACTGCAGACGCGAACAGTTTCTTGACCTGGTGTTCGATTGGCTCTCGTTGTTCCGCACTCAAGCCACGCCAATGGACGGCGATCCCACCGGGTTTGATCTCGGTTTGGGACTCTAAACCAGAGCCTTCAAGGGCTCGAGCAATGGCTCGCATCGCAGCTTGCTGTTCCGGCGGGGCTGCCTCCACTTCGTACGAGCCGTCCGGCAGTAACCGCTCGGTTCCGTGACTGCCCCAAATCTCTGGGTGGGGATGGGTCCCTATCAGGAACAGCAATTCCGTCGCAGGCCGTCCACTTATGAGCACAACCCGGGTACCACTCTGTCCAATTTTGGAAATCAACCGCGGAATTTCCGGATATGGAAATGCCTGCTTGCGATCAGGAGTAAACGGCGCCAGGGTGCCGTCGTAATCGAGTAGCAGCAAACGACAACACGCATGGCGCAGGCGCTCGAAGAAAGCAGCACACACTTCGTGATGGGAAGCGACTGTCATCAATGCTCCGCGCCGGCCTTCTGGATGCAGTTCGTCCAGAAACCGTGAGCTGGAAATTAAACACCTCGCGCGAAGTGACGAGACCTACCTGCAAGGAGAAAGAATACGGTCACCAACGAACTACCAGACCCAAGCAAGTCGAAGTCTAGCACTAAGATGCGAATCCAGCGCAGCAGGAAGTACATTCCCGGAGTACCATTCGAATGAAATTCCCGTCCTCAATCCACAAGCCGAAGTTAGTCCGCAATTTCGGGCTTCAAAAACGAATTATTTTCCTCATGCTGCGATGTCAGGCCCTCAGGTAGGATTCCACGGTTGTACTCGATCATTCGGTTTTTCCATTTTAGAAAATCGGTGATCGACTGCGGCTCAATCCGGACCTCAACTCGCTTCAAACTGGCGAGCAACAGATTCATTTCATAGCGGAAGCCCTTCGCCGAACGAGAATTCTTTGTCGCAGGGCATGTCTTCGTTATGTCCCTCCTGTGCAATTCAAGCAGACCCCAGCCGGCTGGCAAATCGCTGGGCCGCAGCAGGCCCTTTGGCGTTAAGTAAAAACGTTCGCAGCCCATACCCCCTTCATTTTGCGTTCGAAATGGCTTATGCAGGTCGATAAGGAAGTCGCTTCGCGAAATCTTGCACTCCACAAGCACAGAATGGCATCCACGCTTCCAGCCGATGGCGTCCGGCGTTTCTCCGCTGGCACAGGATTGCTCCGAAAGAACCACTCCGCACCCGTAGCTCCGCAACCATGCCACGGCCTTTTCGACGAGCTTCTGATGAGTCATGCATTCAGGGTGACCCGACATTCGGCATCAGAGAAGTAACTGAAAAGGGTCTGCTGTCATTACGGCGCCCCGCGTATGGCAGACTAATTAGCTCGAATGAACGTCCTGGCATTCACCTTTCTGGTTTGGGCCGGATCTCTGGTGGCCGGATTCCTTGGCTCGCTCACCGGATTGGGCGGCGGCGTGGTACTAGTGCCGCTCTTGACCATTTTCTTCCATGTCGATCTGCGATACGCAATCGGAGCGTCCCTCGTCTCTGTGATCGCCACCTCCTCCGGGTCGGCAGCTGCCTATGTGAAGGAAGGTTTTTCCAACATTCGCATCGGCATGTTTCTTGAAATCGCGACCACCCTTGGCGCGCTGTTCGGCGCCTACATGACCGCGAAGGTGCCGGCGAAAGCAATCGCCATCATCTTTGGAGCGGTGTTGATTTATTCCGCTTACGTATCACGGCGCGTGCGTTCTCGAACGGCTGCCGACAAACCTCCCGATCCACTGGCAACCAAGCTCAAGATGAATGGAAGTTTCCCTGACACCAGCGGAATCCGCTTCTACAACGTCTATAACGTGCCCGTTGGTTTTGGGGTGATGTACCTTGCAGGAGCGCTTTCCGGTCTGCTTGGCATTGGGTCTGGCGCGCTCAAGGTTGTGGCCATGGACCAGGCGATGAGAATTCCCTTCAAAGTCTCGACCACTACCAGCAATTTCATGATCGGGGTGACGGCGGCCGCGAGCGCCGGCGTCTATCTAAGCCGTGGCTATATCGATCCTTCCTTAGCCATGCCGGTAATGATCGGCGTGCTGATTGGATCGCTGATGGGAACACGAATTCTGGTAAAGACCCAGACAAGCCTTCTGCGGCTTGTTTTCAGCGGCGTAATTGTATTGTTTGGTCTTGAAATGGTGTTCAAGGCCATCCGCGGAGGATTCCATTGAGCGAAAAACACCATCTGGATGATCAGCGCGTCGAAATCCTCATATCAAATCTGCTGCGCGGCGGCGTAGTTCTGGCTGCGTTGGTGGTGATTGGAGGTGCCGTGCCATACCTGGGCATGCATCCACGAGCGCACGCCGCCTACCGAATTTTTCATGGCGAACCGGAGTATCTAAGAACTGTACACGGCGTCGTTGCGGCGGCATTCTCGGGTGATGTGAGGGCAGTGATCCAGCTTGGCCTGCTGCTTCTGATCGCGACGCCGATCGCGCGCGTCATCCTCTCGGCCGTCGCATTCGCTATTGAAAAAGACACAATGTACGTAGCATTCACCCTGATCGTGCTGGCGGTGCTGCTGTACAGCCTTTTCGGATCTTTCCTGATTGCGTAGCAAGTCCTGAAGTTTTCTGTCGGAAACCATGCTTGCAAGTCTGAAACGTAGCGAGCTCGTCTCTACAATTCAGTGCGGCGCTCGCAGCGTGATCAGCGTAACTTCCGGAACGCAGTTGATCCGGATAGGTGCACGGATGGTTCCAATTCCCATGTTGGTGTAAAGCGTCAGATTTTGAATTTTGTACAGGCCTCGTGGATAATTCCGCGCGAGTGGCGGCAGCCATGGCGCACCAATCCCAGGAATCCAAATCTGGCCTCCATGCGAGTGTCCTGATAATTGCAAATCAACTGAGGTCAGCGCGGCTTCATCGGCGAAGTCAGGCTCGTGAGCAAGCAACACAATTGTCTCCCCAGCCGGAATTTGCTTGATCGCCGCTCCAAGGTCCGGCTGTGCTTCCATTACGTCATCCACCCCAGCCAGCCAAAATCGGTCTGACCCACGCTGAATTGGCAACGAAAGATTTTTTAGTACGGGAATGCCATGCGTGTGGAGTGCATCCGTGACCAGTTCCGGATTCGCATAGGCATCATGATTGCCGAGCACCGCGAACTTACCCATCGGGGCATGCAATCGGCTCAGAAGTTCCGCGCAAGGGCCGGCGCTCTTGATTGATTCGCGATAGGTGTGCAAGCCGTACTCAAACATCGGTACGGTAATGAAATCGCCAGTGAGCGCTATCAAATCCGGCTTAAGATTATTGATCAGGTCTACGGCTTTGCGAATGGGCACTGCCGAAAATTGCTCTTCGTAGTGAAAGTCGCTGATTTGCGCGATGGTAAAACCATCAAATACCGATGGCAGGCGGCGCAAAGGAATTTCTATTCTTCTAAGCTGGAGATTGTACGATTCCAGGTAGCCATCAACCCCGAAAGCGGCACCTCCCACAGCGGCAAGGCCACCATAAAGAAATCTTCTTCTTGTCAGCAAATTCGGAATCCAGTCCGGGAGAAACTATCAAACCAATTCTAATGGACGCGGTGTATGACCTTTTGCAGGCGCGGGAGATAGATTCGCAAGTAGAACATGTAAGCAACTACCGCCAAATTGATCAGCAGTATGCTGCCGTGAAGAAGATTGACTCGGTGCGCGAGTTTGTAAACCTCAAATGGAATGTAGATGGCGCCGGAGACGAGAGCGATCCATTCTGCCCATGCTCGCGCACACCACAGTCCGTAAGCTTCAGCAAAGCGCAGGCCGGAATAGGTGCAGGCGATCAGGATTACAAACCACATATGGGCGTTGCTCAGGACATCCGCAGATCGCAGAAGAAGTTGAGCCAGATGATGGTCGGGACTGATGTGCAGAAAATCGAGAAAATTCCCGACCACGTCGGTCGGGTCGACCCAGTAAAGGCTCACCGCAGCGGCCAGAACGGCAATCCCTTTTGCAAATTCCATTAAGGCAATAGTTCGAAGCGCCTGCAATCGGCGGCGGTGCTCGGCATAAACCACGGGTTCCGTTTGCAGGCCTAATGGCATCTGGGGACGAAGAGACTTAGACGTAATACCTAGTGTAAATGGCGAGGAAGTTATTTTCAGATTAGTGGTCAGCCTTGCGAACGAACGCTGGCGCGCAACTCTTCCACGATCTCGCGCGCAGCCGCAATCGCCTCTGTCTGCTGATTCACGTCAAATGAAATTGCACCCACACGCGCGTGCCCACCGCCCCCATAACGCTCGCAAACCTTCGCTAGATTCACGGTGGGGGGGCTAGGCGCCCACGGGTTCGACCCCACGGAGACCTTCACGCGAAAACTGCTCTTGCTGAGGCCGACGCTATAAATCGACTCGGGATGAAGATAGTACGGCACAAACTTGTTGTAGCCCTCAAGGTCTTTGTCGGTGATATCGAAGAAGAGCGTGGCGTCGCGAGACTCAATACGCTGCTGCAGCACGCTGATCGAGCTCTGGTGTCGCTGCAGCAAAGGCGGGAGCAAGGGAGCTACAAATGGCGCTTTGATTACTTCGGCCAGAGGCTTGGAGGCGAGCAGACGTATCAGTTTTGGAATCAATTCCCGATCCTGGGTCGACTCAATGACCATGGTGAGCTGCATCGCGGGTTCCTTCATCTCTACTGCAGTCTTTGCATCGGGATAAAGTGCACCATCGATAATGTCGGTCCAGTGAATCAGCTCTGCTACCGAATCAGGGTTGAAGCCAAAGCGGTTTTGGGCAACGGTGGCAATAAAACCTGTGCACGATTTGAAGTCCGGATCGTAAAACTTGCGGCTGCTCTGGTCCTGTTCAAAATGTGCCGCATCTTCGGGAGACAGAAATGCGCTCTGGTGATGATCAAACCACCAGGTGATTTTCGGCGAACTTGAATACTTGAAGTCTACGATCGCGTTTTCATCACCATCAAACGCGTTCTCATTGAACAGCGACCCCGCCCGGTGCAGCAATCCTGAGTAAACGAATTCAACATCATTGCGAATGCGTTCGGAATAGAAGCGTGAAAAAAGGGCCGCGGAGGAAGCCCCATCAAAACAACGATCGTGATAAAACACCTTTACTCTCAAGCTTTCCCTTTTGGTTCGCAAGCCACGCGAACTCCCCTTGAATTACAGCCTAAAAGGAAATAGGAATCTCATTTGTAAGAATTTCTGTCAAGGTACGTTTGTGTACGCCCCGCTAAGTCCCGCAAAATGAGCAGCAACGCCGCAAGGCTCAACCCGCCGTAGCCAATCGGGCGGAAAGAGGCCCGAGCAGCGGGAGTTCGAATCTGTGCCCTCTCGCAGCCTCAACGACCAGCACAACCCACAAAATGAAGATCCCCAAAGATCCGATCCCAACGAGAAGCCACCCTAACAGGAAGCCAACTACCGGCAGGACCGACAATCCAAGGAACAGTAGCCGAGAAATTCCGATCAATACCAGCACCGAAAGAGAGCAGAACAAAGACTGCCAGGCATGGAACCCCAGAAGTTGTTTCCTTCGGAGTGCCGGGATGAACAGGACGACGATGGCCGGAATGACACCGACGTATGCAATAGCACTCAGGGTTTTTTCCAGCGCATTCGTGGAACCGACCTCCGGTGCGCCTGTCGAACGACCACAAGCTGGGCAGAAGACACTGACGTCGGGCATCGGGGCGTCACAATGTGTGCAGATCATTCAGGTACCTTAGAGATCATACTGGCCAGCTCTGGTGAAGGCCAAATGCGGAGCGACAGCGGCCCCAAGCAAATTGTCAATTCCAGGAGAGGGGCCTAGAATCGGGATTCCTCTGATGCCGGCTGACACCTTCCCGATGGCTACCTCCTCCCGCTCCCGCGTAACCGCGTGGCGGTTTATCACGGTGTGCCTGCTAAGTTTGCTGGCCATTTGCTTGTTGCTCGTGTTGTGGTTTCTATCGGTAGCGCATTCAGCGCTTCCGAAGATCGACGGCACGGTTGCTGTATCCGGGCTTTCAGCGCCTGTAAGGGTGACGCGGGACGGTCACGGGATACCGACCATCGAAGCAACTACGACGGACGACCTCTTCTTTGCGCAAGGTTATGTCACCGCGCAGGACCGCCTGTTTCAAATGGACCTGATGCGTCGCGCGGCGGCTGGCGAGGTTTCAGAGATTGTGGGAGAAGTCGCATTAAAGCACGATCGGCAGCAAAGAATCCTTGGCATCAGAGCTGCAGCCGAAAAGGGCGTGCAGACCGCGACCGAGATGGACAGGCAGCAGTTCGAAGCTTATGTCCGCGGCGTCAATGCCTACATCGAAACTCATCGCAAGCACTTGCCCCTCGAATTTCGCGTCCTGCGATACAAGCCCCGGCCCTGGACACTTCAGGACTCGCTCGCAATCGCCTATCAGATGGTGCAAACTCTCAGCATCAGTCCTAAAGCCGCATTGGCGCGAGAAAAAATACTGGCCAAGGTAGGACCTGAGCTTGCTTCTGACTTGTTCGTGAACACCTCTTGGCGCGATCATCCGCCCACGGTTTCAACTTCCTCTCCGAACAGTGCTCCCTCCGATAGCCGACCGGCACAGGCGCCAGGCGCCGTCACGATGGCCCTTCCGGCTCGGGAATTATTAGAACCGTGGCTCCAGGATTTTCTGCGAAATGATCCCGCCCCGCTCGGCTCGAACAACTGGGTGGTTTCAGGCGATCACACCACAACAGGCAAACCGCTGCTCTCAAACGATATGCACCTGGGGCACCAGATGCCGAACCTCTGGTATGAGGCGCATCTCCGCTCCGGAGACTTCGACGTTGTGGGCGTCACTCTTCCCGGCTATCCATACGTGATCGTCGGCCACAACCGCCGCATCGCCTGGGGATGCACCAATGTCGGCCCGACGGTTGAAGACGCGTACGTGGAGACTTTCAACGACCGGGGACAATATTTGACGCCTGAGGGATGGAAATCTTCCGAAGTCCGGCATGAAACGATCCATGTAAAAGGCAAGCCGGACGAGAACCTGGAAGTCCAAATTACCCGCCACGGCCCAATTGTTAGCCAGCTCGTTCCGGGTGAAACACGCCAACTGGCCTTGCGCTGGAGTCTTTACGATGGCATTCGCAATCCTTTTTTCCGTATCGATTCGGCGCAGAGCTGGAAGCAATTCCGCGAAGCGCTTTCGGAGTTCGACGCTCCCAGCCAAAACGTGGTTTATGCAGATGTCGACGGAAACATCGGGTACCAAACAACGGGAAAGGTGCCGATCCGGGCGGCTGGAGATGGAAGTCTTCCTGTTGACGGCAGTAACGATGCTCACGAATGGATTGGATATATTCCCTTCGACAAGCTGCCCAGCGTCTTGAACCCACCCTCGGGGATCATCGCAACAGCCAATGGACGCATAACGCCCAATGGCTATCCGTACTCGATCAGCGTGGAGTGGGAGGCACCCTGGCGCACGGACCGCATTTACAGCGTGCTTGGCTCGGGGCGAAAGTTTTCCACGTCAGACATGCTCGCCCTGGAAATGGACGTCTACTCTGAGCTCGATCGCTTCCTCGCCGATAAACTGGTTTCCGCGGTGGATGGATCGAAGAACGCTTCCACCCGCGCTCGCAAAGCAGCTGAAATCCTACGCGATTGGAACGGCCAAATGGATGCGAATTCCGCTGCGCCCACAATCGTATCGAGGGCACGAACGGAACTGATGCGCCTCCTGCTCGAGCCGAAACTTGGCGCAGCATCTGCGAATGGAGCTGATTCCGCAGTAAGTTGGAAATCCTATCGCTGGATGTCTGAAACAACCTGGCTGGAAAACGTCTTGTCACAGCAGCCGCCGCGATGGCTCCCCCCGGGCTTGGCGAATTTCAACGATGTGCTGGTTTCGGCGCTCGAAGAGATTGCCAAACAAGCTCCTGTAGACATGAATTCATGGAAATGGGGGCCGGAGAATTCCACCACCATCCAGAATCTAATTTTGGGAAAAATTCCGGTGCTCCGGAAGTGGACTGGTCCCGGCGAGCAACCGCAATCCGGGAGTGTCTACACCGTTAAGGCGGCAGGACGAGACTATGGACCGTCCGAAAGATTCACCGCTGACCTTTCAAATCTAGACACATCGACCTTAAATCTCGTGACCGGCAACGCCGGGAATTTCCTCAGTCCTTATTACATGGATCAATGGAAAGCGTGGTACACCGGGTACACCTTCGTGCTTCCCTTCTCAACTTCTGCGGTCGAGAAATCGGCCGCGCATCGCCTGATGCTGCGACCCAAGTAAATTTGACTCAGTTGAAGTCTGCCAGCTTCACATCGACCGCCTGACCGGTAAGGGTGATCTGTGTGGTTTGCAACTGGAGCTGGTGATTGGAACCAAGATCGCTTGCCGTGTCATAAATCTGAATCCCGCCACCTTCGCAGACGTAGACTACCGCCCGGCCATCGATAGGCTCGATTCCGGTAACATCTCCGTTCTGCCCAGCCGTATAGACAGTGCCGGCCCCGGTATTGATAACCGATAGGCACCCGCGCCCCGGGGTTGAGCCGGCAGCGATCACGTCGGTGCACGTACGAGAACCAATGAACAACTGATTGTTCGGCGCCACGATCATGCGGTTGTGATAACCATCGGTGATCGCAAGTGTAAGGGGCGCCGCCGTTAAGTCAGCGGACGGAAACACCGTCAACACGCCGCACAAGTTCGCTACGCAATCCACGCCGCTCGAAACCGGAGTCCCGGCCACATACAAGTTTCCTCCGCTGATGACGCCGTAGGTTGCAGCGGCAACCGGCACGATGGAGGTAACCGCCGGCGCAGTTGCGGCCATATCAACAACAGCAATGCTGGCAGTCGTTCCGCCACATTGCGGGCCGCAGTTCATCACGTAGGCTGTGGCGCCATCGGAACTGAAGGCTGCCCAGACCGGCTTGTCAAACGTCAGTCCGGGAGAGGTGGAGACAGGCGTCAATGGATTCCCGGTGCTAATCAGAGACGGAGCGATCACCGTAACGGCATTCGCGGTGTCGGAGACCACAAGAATCTGATTTCCATTTGGACTTGGAATCACAAAACGGGCCCCCGCGACGGGAATCGTGGCCGTCACTGTACGTTTTGTGAGATCGATTTCGAGCACTGCTCCAGCGGGTTGGCCGGGAACAGCGGCCGTCGGCACCGCGGTAAATAACGTAGAGGAATCGCCGGTCACGAACATGCTTTCGGTGGCACCCGGCAACGTCACTGAGCCGGACGCGCTTTCTGTCGCATTGTTAACCACTGCCAGTTGATTATTTGGTGAGGTGTTTGTTGTAGGACTGAACACGATCGTACGGTCCCTCTTTGGGCTTTCAACCATCATGCCGGCATTCGAGACGGTGCCGATCAGCGAGACGTCGAAAAAGCTCAAAACATCCTTGGTTGCATCGATGATGTTCAGCGCGGGAAAAATTGCCCCCGTGAAGCTTGGGTTTAAGGGATTAGAAACGAACACTCGGAATTTTAGGCCACTGTTGGTTGTGCGGGAACTCGACCCACCGCAGGAAACTAGTCCCATGCCAAGCAGAATAGAGACAGAAAGAGCGCTTAAGGTTCTTTTCAACCCTGGAACTCCAAGAGCATTGCAGGATAGAGAGTTAGATGCGAATTGCGGATTATAACAGAGGGTGAGTTGAAGAAAATTCGCGCTGAGCAGCGAATCACATCAACCACGAAGGGCACGAAGTTACACGAGGTAACCAAGACAACGCGAGCGGACCCTGTCGATGGTAGTCGCCGGTTGATAAAGGTGTTCCCGGGTTCCTTCGTGTGCCTTCGTGCCCTTTGTGGTTGATGAATCGGTGATTCCAATTCCGGTCTATCTCCGGAAATGCAAATCCAGCTTTCCTCCTGTATTCTCAAGCGTATGCCCGTCGATTTTCTCTCCCGCCTCAAGACGTCGCCGATACTGTGTGATGGCGCCATGGGCACGCTGCTTTACTCCAAGGGAATCTTCATCAATCGCTGTTATGACGAACTCAACATTTCCCAACCGGACCTGATTCGCGGCATTCACCACGAATACTTGCAGGCCGGGGCGGAGATAATAGAAACCAATACTTTCGGTGCTAATGCTATTCGCCTGGACCGACATGGGTTGCGCGATAAAGTTCGCGACATAAATCTCTCCGGAGCGCGCGTTGCCAAGGAAGCGGCCAAGAGCTTCGATGGATGGGTCGCAGGCGCTGTAGGACCTCTTGGAATTCGCATTGAGCCTCTTGGAAAGACTTCATTTCAGGAAGCACGTGATGTTTTCCGTGAGCAAATTGCTGCTCTGGTTGAGGGTGGTGTCGACCTTCTGATTCTTGAGACCTTCGGTTACATCGACGAGCTTCATCAGGCAATTCACGCCGCTCGGGAAATTGATCCCAGAATTCCTGTGGTAGCCCAGGTCACGATCGACGAAGAATCAAACTGCCTTGATGGCTCCACGCCCGAGACCTTCGCGCCGCGCATCGAGGAGTGGGGAGCAGACGTAATCGGTTGCAACTGCAGTGTCGGGCCGGTCCCGATGCTTGAGTCAATCGAGCGCATCCGCGCCGCCACTACTCTGCCGCTCTCCGCACAACCGAACGCCGGAATTCCCCGTTCGGTGGAGGGTCGAAACATTTATCTCTGCTCGCCGGAGTACATGGCCAGCTACGCGCGCAAATTCGTGGCGGCAGGTGTGCGCCTCGTGGGTGGATGCTGCGGCACAACCCCAGAACACATCCGGGTAATGAAGTCGGGCTTGCGCATGACGCAAGCGCGTACGCGGACGACCGAAGCTCCGGCTAAGGCGCACGCTACTCCAGTTGTGGCGTCTGTCCCGCTTGAGGAACGTTCGAGACTGGGGGCGAAGGTCGCCGGCGGAGAATTCATCACCATGGTGGAGATCGTTCCCCCCAAAGGCACGAATATCCAGAAGGAACTCGAAGGCGCGAAGTTTCTGAAGTCGGTGGGTGTTGACGCGATCAACATTCCAGATAGTCCTCGCGCTTCGGCGCGCATGAGCAATCAGGCCTTGTCCCTCCTCTTGCAGCAGCAAGTGGGCATCGAAGCCATCCTGCACTACACCTGCCGCGATCGAAATGTGCTGTGCATTCAGTCCGATTTGCTCGGCGCCGCCGCGATTGGCATTCGCAACCTGATCTGTATCACCGGAGATCCCCCGAAGATGGGCGGCTATCCTGACGCAACGGCGGTGTTCGATGTCGACGCAATCGGTCTGGTGAACATTGTCCACAACTTGAATCGTGGACTCGACATCGGCGGAAACCCGATCGGAACGGGTACGGGATTCGTGATCGGCGTCGGCGCCAACCCAGGTGTTCCAAACATCGACGAAGAAATTCGGCGCTTTGAATACAAAGTGGAGGCGGGCGCGGAATTTGCGGTCACACAACCAGTCTTCGATCTTTCGCTATTGGAGAAGTTCTTGCGCCGGATTGAGCATTTCAAAATTCCAGTGGTTGCCGGAATCTGGCCGCTGGTGAGCGCCAGAAATGCCGAGTTCATGAAAAACGAACTGCGCGTCTCGGTTCCGGAGAGCATTATGGAGCGCATGTTACGCGCCCCGTCCCCCGAAGCAGCGCGTGAAGAAGGCGTCGCCATCGCTCGTGAAATGCTGAACTCCGTAAGGCACATGGTCCAGGGTGCGCAGATCAGCGCGCCGCAGGGGCGGTACACCTCCGCAGTCGATGTGCTCGAGGCTCTGGGTGGAGGTCGCTCCGGCGCTAACGCCGGATAACTGCAAAATTTCTCCAACATCCCTCCCAAACTGTCTATTGGCAATGTGGCAGAATGACTCTCCATGAGAACGATTTTGTTGCTCACTGTCTCCAACATCTTCATGACGTTTGCCTGGTATGGCCACCTGAAATATCGCAATACGCCGCTGTTCAAGGTGATCGTCGTCAGTTGGCTGATCGCATTTTTTGAATATTGCTTTCAGGTGCCGGCCAATCGGATCGGTTCTTACGAATTCACCGCGGTACAACTGAAAACCATTCAGGAGGTCATCACCCTTACGGTTTTTTCGTTCTTCTCGGTGTGGTATCTGGACGCGCAATTCAAATGGAACTATGCAGTTGGCTTCGCGATGATTGTGGGTGCGGTCTTTGTGATTTTCAGGAAATGGTGAGCGGCAAGAGTTCGCAGAATGGATTTTGTATCCAGCAGCTCGCCTTAGCTGCCCAATCGTTTTTGCTACAGTTTCTTCCCTATAGAAAATACAAAAAATCTGTGTACACTTGCGTAGGAGTCATTTCCCGCTTGCCAAAGTTTGAAGAATGCATTCAGCGCCTGGAGAAAATTGTTCAGGAACTGGAGCAGGCTGACGTTCCGCTGGAGAAGTCACTGACTTTGTTCGAAGAAGGAATGCAGCTTTCAGGTTCATGCCGCAAAGAACTTGAAGAAGCTGAGGGCAAAGTAGAGATTCTGCTCAAGCAAAATGGCAAGATTCAGGCCGAACCGTTCGAGCGCCAATAGCTCGTAAAAGAAAGAAAGAATGACCATCGCGGCAGGTTTTCAGGCTCGCGGGCTTGTGAAGCTTAACCACGCCGAAGCATAACCGCAGATCTTAAGTGCCGGTTAGGCGGCGCAAAAACCAGGAGTACCCCCAATGCAACACACCAATATCGTTCTGCTCCAGAGCGATCCAAAAATTGCACAGACTCTGGCCGCACTACTCAGCAACTCATTCCACCGAGTCCATGTTGCAGGCTCGGTCGATGAATTGCGCCATGCCGCAGCTAAGCACCATCCATCAGCAATTGTTCTGGATCTTGAGTCGGCTCCGATTACCGAAGTGGAAGCGCTGACAAGAGAATTCGAAGGAGTTCGCGTAATTTGCAATCATCGCGTTCCTGACGAAGAGATGTGGACCCGAACGCTCAGCCTCGGCGCCGAGGACTGCTGCCCATCGTCCGATACGCGCGCGATTTTGTCAGCCGCAACTCGTGCAGAGCAGTTGTCGCGCCACATGGCGGCTTGAACTGGACCCTTCCGCGATTAAAAGGCGCCATTTGGCGCCTTTTGGTCTTCTGGTGGTTTGTTCTTGAGATCGTTACACGCTCGACCCTCCCCGAATTCCTGCTACTCTCGCGTAAGTATCCGGAGTATCATGGTCTCGGTTTTCGCTTTACGCGAGGACTGGGCACGGAGAACGGACCGCAAGTCTGCTCCTGCAACTGACTGCCGCTCTCGGTGCGAGGAGGTCAGGCCATGTTTTCTCTTGCTGTTCGGGTTCGCGCGAAATTTCTTCTTTTTTCTCTTCTGCTCACCTGCAGTGCCCTCGTTCAGGCACAGTCCGCACCCAAATACGACCCCACTACTGAGGCCAAATTCAAAGGCACCGTCGAGGATCTGAAGCTCCCGCCAAAGGGCAGCGAGAAGGAAATCGCCTACATGACCATCAAAAGCGGCACTGATGATATCGAGATATATCTTTGCCCCAAGTCTTTCATGGACGACATGGGCGTGAGTTTTGTTAAGGGCGACGAAATCGCGTTCACCGGCTCGAAGGTGAAACAGGGCACAGGTGAGATGGTCCTGGCGAAAGAGGTGGTTAAGGGTACCGATACTCTGATACTGCGCGACGATAAGGGCAATCCAGTGTGGAACTGGAAGCGCTAAGAATCATTAGCCACGAAGGGCACGAACGTACACGAAGATCAAGTTCGATTTCCTTCGTGTTACTTCGTGCCCTTCGTAGTTATTAATCGCGGTGAGATTGATCAGTTTGCTCCCAGAATTTCTGGGGGATCAAGATAGCACTGTTTCCAGAATCCCTGATCGGAAAGAGCGCCGGTCTTCCACAGCTCGAGCGTGGCGCGCGTAGCCGCGATCAACCCGCCATCTTCAGTATCGAAAATCAACACCATCCCCTCAGATTTGTTGTCTTCTGATCCGTTCTTGAACATACTTTGCGCGAAACGCAGTTTGTCCTCCGGACTCGTGATTCTGCCGGTTCCGGGAGTTTGCTGAACAGAAATTATCTTTACGTTCTTGCCTTTCAACGGCGCCCAGTCGCCAGGGAAGTTCCCGACTTCCTCTCCGCTCACTACATAGACTTTGCTTGACGGCCGCGTAGGCGATTCGTTCGATGTGGAGGTTGACAATGCTGTCGTCGGCTGCGTACCGTCGAGGAGTTCAACGCTCGACCGGCGCAGCCATCCCCGCGAAAGTCCAGAGATTCGCACATGGACCCATTCCGGGTTACTGTCCAGAATTTCGAATTCGTCCTCAGAACTCGCAAGGAACAACACTTTCGCATCGGAACTTGGCTCCTGCAAAAGCGGCGTCTGGTCTTGTTTCACGGCGACAAGGTTTGTAGGGTGCGCCTGGTTTCGCAGCAATTCTTCCAGACCCCTGGCCTCTTGATCGAGTGCGCTGTCTTGCGACAAAGGCATAGTCGCTACATTCTTCCCCGCGGCGGAGGCAGCCGGGAATTGCGGCATAGGAGCAGAAATGTCAGGAGAGCGGTCTGGGTTAGAACTGATTGGGGATGACATGGGCGGACTTGCTTCGGTAGTTGATTTTTTTCCCGTCACAACGCCTAGAGCGGCCTGCAGCCGATCAAGCAGATCAGACTCAATCCGCCCATTCGATTTCAGCACTTCGTATCCCGGATGGGCTGGATCGCTGCTCCACGCTGTAATCTTCGCGGTAACCCGCACCAGAGAACCACCATCCGCAGCCTGCGTCACGTGGACTGTGCACTGATAAAACGGGCGCTTATATTCCTCAAGCTTATGGACACCAGGAAGCACAAATCCATCAAGCACCGGAAGTGAGCCCGACGTTCCGCCGGGAAGTTTTTTCAACGCCGCCTGAGCGCTCGCAACTGAAATCGGAAAATTACGCTGGACCGCATCCTGTGCGTGGCAACAAAGTCCGCCGAGAAATAGCAACAGCCAAAGCTTCCGCGCGTTCACGGTACCTGCTCCAACTGACTGCGATGGATCCAACCATGCTGGCCGTCTTCGGTTTCCACGCCATACCAGTACGGCGTGACGATAAGAATGGCAACGCGCGCTCCTGCGGGTACAGCTTGTAAACTTGACGCGCTTTTAAACGGCGCGGACTTTAACTGTGTCCCAGGAGCTTTGACCACGCGTTCGGCCTGTCGTCGTAAATTCGCAACATGCTGCTCGAGAGACTGATTTGGCGCTCGCGCAACCAAGGCGTCCAATTCCTCTTGTTTTTGTTTGCGTGCCAGTTCCCGGGCCGCGAGTTCGTGCTGATGCTGGCGCGCTTGGTCGGCAGCCTCCTGCTGCTTGAGCTGCGCGGAAGCCAGGTGATCTTGAATTTCTTTAAACTCGGCGCTTTCGACGGAGCCGTTTGAAAGATGAAGGCCAAGATGCGAGTCGTCGACGAAAACTGCGTCAATTTTCAAAATTGAATTTTTGTCATCTGCTTTCTGGACGATATAGCGCACCGCTAGCGTTCCCGAGTCGCCAGTGTCTTTGAAATTGCGCGGGTCCAGCGCATTCCTCTTGATTTTAAAAAACACCTGGCCGGGGCCATTCCATTTTGAAAATGCAGATGTCGTAGAAACCTCTTCGGCGCCGGTCACATATTCGTCTTTGTTGTATTCCTTGGTTCCCTGGATGATCCCGTCTGCAACCACGTCCCGGACCGCCTGCAGGACTTCTTCCTCGGGCGAAGATATTCGCGTGCTAAATCCCTGCCCGTAGTCCTGCTGCTTCGATTTGGCTGAAATCGTACAAACCACGCAAAGACTACTCATTACCAAGATGGAACTGAACCACGCTTTAATCTTGCGTGTTCCAGTTGTCGATAGGAAAGTAAATGCGGAGCCGGAAGTAAGTAAGTCGCGCGACACAGGTCGGAGAAGTAATTTTTCTTAACTCGGTACGAGTAGCAAAGTCAAATCTGGCGAAGATAGCTTCGGCTGCTCGAATACCGCACACAATATTATGACAATTTATTTACATTTTATTGACAACTTTTAAAATCCCATGCTACAAAGGCGGCTGCTTGCTAACCATCGTGGTTTGAGAACAGAAGTCGGTTTAAGGGTGAACGAAGATCCCCAGGAGGATCCGGATGACTTCTTCCCATAGGGCCATTGCGGTCTCGCTGTTGTCCGTAACATTTGCTCTAGCCTTCACCAGCAGTGCTCATGCGCTTCCTGCCTTCGCAAGGAAGTATGGATTGCGATGTTCGGCGTGTCACGAAGCCTGGCCGATGCTGAACTACTTTGGCCAGAAGTTCAAAGACAACGGCTATCAGCTGATGAACGATCGCGATTCCCCGGTCTGGCAGAACCCTTCCTATTGGCCTATTACCCTGCGCATCACGCCATACTGGCACCGCGAGAGCACAGACAAGATTGCCGTGGATGCTCCCGGAACCATCGTCCCCACAACTATTCGCGGCCTGACAAACAGCGGGTTTGATCTTAGCGGGCTCGATATTCTCACCGGCGGCACGCTCGAGAAGAACATTTCCTTCCTGTTGGTGCCGTCCTCGGATGAGACCGGAGCGTTTCATTTCGAATCAGTCAACGTGAGACTGGACAACTTATTTCACAGCCCATGGCTGAACCTGAAATTTGGCAAATTCGAACTGGATAACTTCGTCTCCGAAAAGCGTGTCATTACGTTGTCCAGCTATGGCGGCAGCTTCAATCTTTACCACTTCATTCCGGTCGGCGATAACAACATCTTCGGTCAAATTGGCGATAACCAGCTTGGCCTCGAGTGGATGGGCCACTCGTTGAACGACCGCACGCGCCTATCGGCGGCGATTATGAGTTCGACCGATGGCAACGTGGACCTGCCCTACGGTCGCAATGCATACAGCGCTTTCTTCGCTGGAAGCCAGGCATTCGATGTGGGGAAGCTGGGGACAGACCGCCTCGGGTTTTATGCGATGGTGGGCGAGGCGCCAACAACGTTTTTGACTAGCGGCGGCATTGCGCTGGCAAGTACAGGTACCGGCAATAAAGGTTTCAGCCGCGAAGGCTTCGTTGGTTTGTTCTATTTCGGCAAGCTTGACTTTCAGGTAGTAACTCAACACGGATCTGACAGTCCGTGGTTCGGCGCTGGCTATGGAGACATAATCGACAACGGCGGACCGAATAACACTCCCGGTACAACTCTTCCGCCCGGCACGCGAAGTCCTTCATGGAATGGCGCGTTCATAGAAACACACTGGGTGCAGAATCCGCAGCTCGTCTTTATCCAGCGTTCGGAGTGGGTGCGGATGTCGCAGCAGGCGATTCCCGGGACTCCCTCGAACCTCGGCAATATTGATAACTACGTCTTCGGCTTCCGTTATATGCCGTTCATGACCAGCCGCGCTGGTTTCGCATGGCACAACGAATACTCGTGGATTCGCCAACGCGGAGGGGCGCCCGATGGGACCGATGTAACCGCCAGCAGCCTGATGTCCGGTTTTGACTTCGATTTCTAAGGAGGGAGACATGCATAAACAGCAGCTAAAACTCACGGCATGCGCAGCGGCAGTGCTGGCGTTCTGCAGCCTTTCCTCCGCGCAAGTCACCGAATACCAGGAAAACCAGAACCTCGGCATGGAAGCTCACGCCGCAGGACTGACCGGGCACGCAAAGGACGCGGAGATGAACTACCGCCGCTATTGCGTCGGTTGTCATGGTGTACTCGGGGACGGCGACGGCGAGAATGCGGTTTGGCTCGATCCTAAGCCGCGAAATTTTACGCTAGCGACATTCAAGTGCCGCTCTACCCCAAGCGGAACCTTGCCGACCGATGAAGATTTGTACGACACAATCGGACGCGGCTTGCAGAGTTCGAACATGCCTCCGTGGAATCCGCTCTCAAGCCAACAGCGGATTGACCTGGTTGCGTATGTAAAGCACTTTTCCGAGCGGTGGAAAACGGAGAAACCTGGGACGGCCATCCAGATCCCTGCCGAACCTGCAGTTACGGCCGACCGAATTAAAGCCGGACAGGCGATCTTCCAGAAACTCGAATGCTGGAAATGCCACGGAGTCGAAGGTCGAGCTAACGGCCCTTCGGCGGACACGCTGACCGACGATCTGAACCGGCCGATCAAGCCCTTCGATTTCCATGATCAGACGAAATTCAAGTGCGGAACAACGAACAGCGACTTGTACCGCATTTTCATGACCGGCCTGGATGGCACACCCATGCCTTCGTTCATGGACAACGTTAAGCCGGACGAGGCCTGGGACCTGGTCTTCTACTTACGCACGCTGCAACCGCAAAAGTCGAAGGAGAAGGAAATCGCCAACCAACTCGGGCTGAAGCCGATCAATCCCAATGCGCCCGCGCCGGCAGCTCAGACTCCTGCTAACCAGTAATTGATCGCTGAGTCAGTGGGCGGATAGTTTTTGGAGGAGAAAGGTCATATGAGGAAGCAAAGCTTATATCGAGCACTCGCACTTTTCTGTGCAATAGTTGCGTTCACGATTGTCGTGCTGGTTTCGCAACACAAGGTCAAGGCTGCGCCACCGTCAGGAGGCAGCATCACCGGAATGGTGAAGTTGGAAGGAACTCCGCCACATCAAAAACCGATCGATATGTCGAAGGAGCCCACTTGCGCGGCGCAGCACAAGGCAAATCCGGTGACTACAGAAGGCGTTGTTGTCGGAGCGGACGGCGGACTTAAGAATGTAGTGGTCTACATATCCCAAGGGTGGAGCGGACCGGCAATAGCGAGTTCCGCCACGCCCGAGTTCGACCAGAAGGGCTGTCAATATACGCCGCACGTAATGGCTGTTGATGAAGGCCAGCATTTCAAGGTCGTCAACAGCGATCAGACGTCGCACAACATACACCCAATGCCGACTCCTGGTGGGCCAAACCACGAATGGAATAAGTCGCAGCCGCCGGGCGCTCCGCCGATCGATTCGAGCTGGGCGACGCAGGAAGTTGCAATTCACGTGAAGTGCAACATTCACCCCTGGATGAGCGGATATATGGCGGTGGTAAAGGGTCCGTACGGCGTGAGCGACGACAAGGGCTCGTTCACCATCGACAATATTCCGCCGGGTGACTACACTTTGACCGCCTGGCAGGAGACTTACGGAACGCAGACGCAAAAGGTGACCGTGGCAGCCGGAAAACCTGTAACCGCCAACTTCACGTTCAAAGCGAAATAGCGAACACGGCGGGCTGAGATTTACCTCCGTTTTCGGCTCGCATACGCCTCGGAGGCGAACGTTGTGGCCAAACTTGTAGCCGTCACTCTGATTCTCATAACCATCGGTTCAGCGCTCCCGATTGTGCTTCACACCTGGACGCCGCCCGCTGATATTTCCACGCACGGCCATCTCATTGACGAGCAAATGGCCGACACAATGGCTGAAGCAGGCATCTGCTTCGTGGCTGCGCAGATTATCCTCGCGTCGTTCATCTGGATGGGAGCGGGCCGCAAGCCGGGCTATAAGATCAAGAATTTTCCCGGCGGCGCAAAGGGCTTGGTTCTGGCGGCATTTTTCCTGGTGGGAACAGAAGTCTTAGCGCTGGGATTTTTTGGCAGCAAGGCCTGGGCGACCATATACTTCACCCCCTCAGCCGCCGATTCCCTTCCCGTGCAAGTGCAGGCCGGCCAGTTTGCGTTTTACTTCCGCTATCCCGGCCCTGATGGAAAATTTGGTCCAATCCATCCCGACATGATCAACGAAGCCAATCAGAACATTTTTGGCATCGATGTGAACCATGATCAGGACGCGAAAGACGACGTTGTCACCGCGGAGATGGCGATTCCAATAAACAAAGAAATTCATCTGCTCATGCACAGCAAGGACGTCGGGCACTCGTTTTACGTCCGTGAGTTGAGAATTCAGCAGGACTTTGTTCCAGGGCTTGATTTGTCATTGCACTTCACAGCGACCAAGATCGGAAGATACGAAATTGTTTGTACGCAGTTGTGTGGCCTGGGGCACTACAACATGAAGGCGTATCTGAACGTGATGTCGCAACCGGATTTTGACGCCTGGATGAAGCAACAGGCTGCGTTGCAATAGCGGTTGAAACAACCAGGGTGAACCTATGCATGACGTTTCCACACACGCTGCGCACCATGCGCCGCCGCAAGGTTTTCTTCGCAAGCATGTATTCAGTCTCGACCACAAGGTGATCGGCAAGCAGTATTACGGGCTGGGGTTACTTGCTGTGCTGATCGGCATGGGTCTTTCATGGCTGATGCGCATTCACCTGGTGTGGCCGAATGCGGCGATTCCGGGACTCAAATGGCTCTCGTCAACGGGTGCTCCCGGCGGCGTGATGACGCCGGAATATTACCTGCAACTAATGACCATGCACGGAACTCTCATGGTCTTTTTTGTTCTGACTAACGTTCCCTTCGCCGGCTTCGGAAATTACTTTTTGCCAATCCAAATCGGCGCGGAAGACATGGCCTTCCCGCGCTTCAACATGATGTCATTCTGGGTGACGTTCGTCGGGTTCTGCGTATTGATTACCGCATTCTTCGTCGGAGATGGGCCGCCACTCTCCGGCTGGACCGCTTACGCACCGTTGAGCGCACTTCCCAGCGCTGGGCCGGGTCAGGCGATGGGGCAAACCCTTTGGGCGATTTCGATTGCAATCTTCTGCGTTGGGCAACTGCTGGGCTCGCTGAATTTTATTACCACGACACTCGACCTTCGCACCAAGGGCATGACGCTGATGCGCATGCCGCTGTGCACATGGGCCTGGTTTATCACCTCGTGCATCGGACTGCTGGCATTTGCAGTGCTTCTGCCCGCGTGCATTCTGTTGATTCTTGATCGTGTCGCCGGCACAAGCTTCTTTGTTCCCTCGAATCTAGTTATCAGCGATCAACTGATCTCCAACCACTCCGGGGGATCTCCCCTGCTTTGGCAGCACTTGTTTTGGTTCTTCGGCCATCCCGAGGTCTACATTGCGATTCTGCCGGCGGCGGGAATCGTTTCGCACATTCTTGTCAACAGCTATCGCCGCCCGCTACTCAGCCACAAGGTCGTGATTTATTGCATGATGGCGATCGGCTTCCTCAGCTACATGGTCTGGGGACACCACATGTTCCTCAGCGGTATGAGCCCGTACTCCGCGCTTGTGTTTTCCTTCCCCACGCTCGTCATCACGATCCCTGCAACGATCCTTACATTGATTTGGATCGGCAGCCTCTACGGGGCTAGGCTTCAAGTCACCTCCGCTTCCCTGTTCGCTTTGGGATTCGTTTCCATGTTCGTGACCGGCGGAGTCAGCGGATTCTTTTTGGCGCAACCTTCGATCGACGTTTATCTGCATGGCACGTATTTTGTGGTCGGACACTTTCACATGGTGATGGGCGTTGCGGCAATCTTCGGGATGTTCGCCGGAACATACTTCTGGGCGCCGAAAATGTTTGGCCGCATGATGAGCGAACCGTTGGGCAAACTGCACTTCTGGCTGACCTTCGTCGGCACCTATTGCATTTTCATGCCCTTCCACTATCTGGGCCTGGTTGGCAATGTTCGCAGGTATTCGGCTTTCGTCGACGACTATCTTCAGCCGCTTCTGCCGGTGCATAAATTCATCACTTTTGCAGCCCTTTTCACCGGCGCGGCGCAGCTGATTTTTCTTTATAACCTGATTCGCAGCCGCTTTGCGGGCCCTCCCGCTCCTGACAATCCGTGGCAGGGCACTTCGCTCGAGTGGGCAACTTCATCCCCTCCACCGTGGGACAACTTTGGGGGCAAGGCGCCCGTGGTTTACCACGATCCTTATCAATACGGAATTGAGGGTTCCAGCGGCGATTATGTAATGCAGAATTCTCCTGAACAGATTCAAACCGTACGCGAGGACAAGTAGCTAACGGCAATATGGGCACCATAATTCAATCTCCGCCGACCCTTAAGATTCCGACGGGAGCGCGTCCAAGGACCGAACACGCCGAATTTGGGCCTCCCAGCACAGGAATCTGGGTTGGTCTTTCCGCGATCACCATGACTTTCGCGGCATTTACCAGCGCCATGATAGTCAGGCATGGATCTGCCCCGGACTGGCGGCACTTTTCTTTCCCGACAATTTTGTACTTCAACACTGGCGTATTGATCGCGAGCAGCTTGACTTTGCAGATGGCTCGCAAACGCTTCCGGGCTTTTGCTGATGGAGTTCTCGATCAGCGCCCAACTCTTCGCGCTTTGGACGCGACGCTGGCGCTTGGCCTTTTGTTTGTTCTCGGGCAGTACGCCGCATGGCTGCAACTTCGGTCAGAAGGAATTTACCTGGCGACAAATCCCAGCAGTTCTTTCTTCTATTTGTTTACCGTGTTGCATGCGCTGCACGTGATTGGGGGTCTGTTGGGACTGATGTATGTGATCCTCAAATTGCGGCGTGCTGTTCTTGCCAAAGCCACGCTGGATTCAGCTTCGCAGTACTGGCATTTCATGGATGTGCTCTGGTTGTATTTGCTTCTGTTGTTGTGGATGAGAATTTAGCGCGGGGGAAATCTTGAGCGAAGCAAATGTGAGACTGCAAATGGCACACGCACCTACGATCCACGAAAGCCGCGAAGCGCCGGCCTTTGCCATTCCGCACAAGAAGCTGGTGATGTGGCTGTTCATTATTTCTGATGCAGTCACCTTTGGCGCCATTCTTTTCGCGTACGGCTATTTGCGAAACGCCAGCACCAATTGGCCGCGTCCATTTGAATCAGCCAGCGTGATCAATGCATACGTAATGACGGTCATCCTTGTCTCTAGCAGCCTGACCATGTTGGTGGGGATCCGAGCCGCTAAAGCTGGAAACCGCTCCGCCGCAGTCACCTGGAGTTTCATTACGGTTTTGGGCGGATTGATTTTCGCGCTGCTGCACATCAAAGAATGGTTTGGCCTCATCCACCAGGGTCTGACGCTTTTCTCGAACCCGTGGGGATCGGGTCTTTTTGGTTCTGCTTTCTTCAGCATCACGGGATTGCATCTGACTCACGTGGTTGGCGGTTGTATCGCAATCACAGTGGTGACTCTCGGATACAAGAAAGGCCGCTACGACGACTACGATCTCGAAATCTGGGGATTGTATTGGCACTTCGTGGATATGGTCTGGATGTTCGTAGTCCCGTTTGTCTATCTTTTGAACATCAAGCATTAGTGGCGGAGCTTACTATGGACACAGCCGAAGGGCCTCGTGGCGGACTGACAACCTATCTGGTGGTTTACGTCATTATTCTGGCGATTGCGGCGCTACAGATTGTAATCGCCTATCAAAAAATTGATGGCTCGCAAATGTTGTTGCGCATGTTGTCACTGGCAATTGTTCAGTCCGGTTTGGCCGTCACCTTCTTTATGCACATGAAGTCCGAAAAAAGGACGCTGGCGCTTTTCCTCCTGCCCGCAACCGTGTTCGTTCTTGCTATGATGAATATGTTCTGGTCGGACAGTTTTAGACTCTTGAACGACCGCCTGCTTCAGCGATGAAAAACGTGAAGGTCTGGGTCACACTGGGAATCGCCGCAACTGTCGTGCTCGCTCCGGCGGCTTTTGCGCAAAGTTGCCCGCTATGCTATACGCAGGCCGCGGCGAGTGGCGCAAGATTCATCGCCGCCCTACGGAGCGGAATTCTGGTATTAATCGTTCCACCAATGTTTATGTCAGTCGGAATCACTTGGCTGGCCTATCGAAAACGAAACCAGTTCCGGAAGGGCATTGACCAACCCGACGTACATCACTTCCATCCGGAAAGCTTTGAAGAATAGGGAAATACGAACCTTCGTGCAGCGAATGCTCTCCAGACTCCGCGACTATTACATTCTGACCAAGCCAGAAGTGAATCTTCTGATCCTGATGACAACCTCTGCCGGCTACTACCTTGGCCTGCGGGGGACCTTCCATGTTGTTGGGTTACTGAAT
This sequence comes from Terriglobales bacterium, assembly GCA_035651555.1. Lineage (GTDB taxonomy): Bacteria > Acidobacteriota > Terriglobia > Terriglobales > Acidobacteriaceae > Gp1-AA145. The sequence goes on along the minus strand of DASRFL010000032.1, from coordinate 263,262 downwards.
ACGCTGATTGGAACATTGCTCGTCGCCAGTGGCACCGCCACCTTGAATCAATGGATGGAAAGGACCTGGGACGGGAAGATGCGGCGCACGGCCAACCGGCCCCTGCCCGCGGGCCGCGTGAGTTCGCGTGAAGCCTTTCTTTTCGGTATGGCGTTGAGCGTCGCCGGCGGGATTTATCTGGACCTGTTTTTAAATCGCCTCTCGGCCCTGCTTGCGATTTCGACCCTGGTGAGTTATCTGCTCATTTACACCCCCCTTAAGCGCCGGACGCCAGTTTGCACTCTTCTCGGCGCTTTCCCTGGTGCTATGCCGACCTTAATTGGTTGGGGAGCAGCGGCGGGATCAATCAATCTGCAGGCAATGTTCCTGTTTGCTTTGCTTTTCTTATGGCAATTCCCTCACTTCCTGGCGATTGCGCTCATGTATCGCGAAGACTACGAACGCGCCGGATACCGCATGTTGCCCCGTTTTGACAGGGATTCCCGCTTCACCCGCGGGGAAATCGTGGTTTTCACAATCGCACTGATCCTGCTGACCATCCTTCCGGCAGCTCGAGGGGCCGGCCTTGTTTATTGGGGGCCTTGTCTCCTGGCAGGTGCTTTTTTCCTTTATTACTCACTCAAGCTGGCGGGGTCAGCCTCTAGGGTTTCAGCCAGCCGATTAGTGCACGCCTCCGTGCTGTACCTTCCTGTTGTGCTCGCAATCCTCGCAATCCATAAATCCTGACCTGGGCGATCACGCTGTGTGGATCAGAGTGAAGACGCCATGCCGTACGTGGGATATTGCAGGCATCCGAGCAAAACTACCTGACGAGTCATGGCGTCATAGACGTCGAATAATGGAGACGGTGCTCGGTTAATTCCCGGAAACAGGATAGCGGCATAGAATCGCGGTACCGACTGTAGGGCATAAAGACGTAGCCTGATCGCATTTTCTAGTAATCGCTCCGCGGCAGCCACAATCTCGGAGTCAGGACTTGATCGGGCCGCTTCCGCCAGCTGGAGCAGTATGGCGGCGTTCTGCGCCGCGCAGCGTACATATTCAACCGCCGCCAGCATACGTTGGGCATGAACTTTCCTGAAGTCGCCAAACGATAAATTGTCGTGCAGAAACTGTGCTTCGGTTTCGGAGATCAGGTTGCGGAAGGCACGGGCATCAATCGGGCGCAAACGGGCGGCCAGAGCGTCCAGGTCTTCATCTTTCAGGCGGTGAGTCTTTACCAGATACAGTATTGCCAATAAAGCTAGGACGCCGACGGTTACAAAAATAATCGGAAACAACATACAATCAAACGAATGTTATCGTCCTCCGCATTGGGGTACAAATAAAAAGTTGATACCAGCTGTTAATATTCCCATTACGGGAACAAGACCCAGAACATTACTACCACGCTGGCACAGCCTCAGATTCCTGGCCTCCGTGACTCGACCTCACGCCTAAGAGACGCCTAAACAAGTAGATCTGAAAAAAGCTATCAGAGAGCCCGGCTGCTCATGGAACTTACCAGGTCAATTCCGTACCATCCTTTCCAGTTCCTGGTTCCACGACTCGATCTGCCGCTTCTCGAGACCCCCGCCTGACGAAGGCCGTTGCTCGGGTAGTAGCGCGTAAATCAGCCAAATTAAAACGCTGATGTGAAATGTTGTCATTTCTAGGACATCTATGGCAATTATGGAGCCGTGCCCGAAATGATCCCGTAATGCCGCGCCAGCGAGCAAAATGCACGACGAAACTCCAAACCCGAGGGCTACACCAGCCTCGAAATTTCGCCAGGAGATATTTAAGACTCGAGTCAATCCCAACAGTAGCAACAGCATCCCTGCCTGTATTAAGCCGGCGCAAAAGTCGATCACATGTAAGATATTTGACGCCATCGGCACAGTTATTTTTGACAAGTTTCCGGAGAGAAGTCCGGCGAACAGTATCAGCGCGGCAAGAGCCCCCGCAAAAATAACCCGCAATCGCGGAAAAGAAAAAAAGCGCGAAAAAATCAGGATGTCAGCCAATCTGTATATGACAGCGAGCACCAAGCTGGAGGTCAAGCCATTTCCGAGCAGAACGACCCACGAGTATGCAACTCGGGAAAAAGGGCGATGCAACGTAACTCCGAGTGCGCATAAGAAAAATATTTCTTCAGCGATGACGTAAACAGTAAAAGTGGGAATATGCCTGTGAAGTCTGCGAACGAACAAGATCAGCAAAAACACGCCTAGAAGAACGTGAGGCGCAATGAACAGGTAATAGCGCAGGAAAGTCATGGGCCATCGGAATAGTATCTCGCCTTACCGATGGCCCACAAATGGTTTTCACTTTGACGCCAGTTCTACGCACGTTTTATCCGTCGGAGAACAATTAGGCAACCCGGCGTTAGCCGGCGGGACGGTCGCGCACAGCGCCAGGAGTGCAGTGGCAAGCAATAGCAACATTTTTTTCATGGTGAAACTCCTCATTGAAGTGGGAATTGCACCGTGATAATGTGCGAAGTGAAGGCAGTTATTTCGGAAGGCGCTAATTATTCACATTTACGAAACGCGTAACAGAATGACTCTGAAATCTGCACTTGAAGACCTTTCCCAGACGACCTTGGAGGCGGTTTCCGGTTGTTTGAGAAAGTTGGAGTATCTGGCCGGTTTGCGCACGGCTGGCGGGGACTACTGGCACTGGGGATTTTCCAAAGTTCACGGCGTGGCGACGGCCAAAAAGGCCCTTTCTGAAGCCCACCGCACGGCGGTTTCGGAGGTTCTATCTACGCCGTTGCGTGCCTTGCTGGAGGATGTGCAATCGCATTGCCCCTCTGGAGTAGATAGCCAGAGTTACTTGGAAGAACTCGCAAAACGAGAGGACTTGCTTCCAGCCGAACCCGGGGCCGGCTCGGCGCGGCACCTCAATTCAGTGCTGTCCGCTCTTTTGGGGTTGCAGCGGCATCGGAGAGCGACCGCCACTCGCCAAGCTTCATAGCCACTCCTACCACTTGGCCAATTACTTCTGCATCCTGTGGATAGGACAGCACCCGGGGTGCAACTGGTGATAGCGGATGTGGTTGCAGGATAATCACTTCCCTTGCCAGCGTGCACCAGCAGCAGACGTGGTCCTCGCGCGTTTCAACGAAATAAATCGGCCGCTCGTACTCTGAGCGCCACCCACCCTCGATGACTCTGGTCTTAGATTCATCTACCTGGATAAAACTTCCTGGGGGAATGATGGGATACATTGTCAAGTCCTGGCTGCCGATATATCCGTAAGTGAAGCCAGTCTTTGCCAAGTGCTCCAGGTAAACCAGCGGAACTGTGCCCCATTGTTCAACCATCCGACCGAAATTCAATGTCTTGCGTGGATCGAAGCTAGGATCCATTCTTACCGGGATTTGGGCGGTCTGGGCGTGGCCCAAGGCGCGCGAAAGGTGGGACTTGGGAGGGGTACTGGTATCCAGATCAGAAACGCCGAAATCGAATTCCACTCCGTACAACTGCAGCATATCCTGAAAGCTGGTCCGATAGATTACACCTAAAGAGTAAAGCCGATAGATACTCGGAGTTACGCCCTTCGTCTCGACATCGGACAGGCGACTGATAGGCACGAAGTACTCCTCGTTCCCTCGCTTTCGAGCTATACGCTCAGAAGCGTTCTCCACGTCGCGCATGGTAAGCCCGAGGTTCTCGCGCAAAATTCTTAGAGCAGAGCCTGCTGACATCGTGTCCACGCGTCCCTCGCCTCACAAGCGCGATAAGTCACTGCAGCTCTCGTGTGACGCTGCGTAAAAGTGAACTCGGACTCAGGATGTTCTGGAAACCTATCAACAACTTAGTCCTGAAAACCAACTGCTGGAAAGTGGCGGCCCAGCATTTTGTTCCGAATTTGTAACAGATTTAAACAGAAAGCCTGTATGTATCGCAAGAGAAAAGGCTTCCGAGGCAATTAAGGTGTGGGGCGGTACAACGGAGAGAGAGGACCAAATCAGGAATGTGGAGTGCTAAGAAAGCTCAATGACGAACAAATATGCCTGTGAACGAGTAGCCCAGTCCAAGTGCAAGGACCGATGCAACCGCACATACGAGGCCCAAATGCCGACGAACCTGCTTTTTGACATCCAGATCGCTATGGACTCGGGAACGAAGCTCAGAGACGGTAGCGTGCAGGCGACGGCGTTCCTCCGCGGCTTTCAATTGAAGATCGTAACTAGGCAGCTCGCTCATAGGTCTCCTTCGCCTCTGATTCCAACCAGTTCTTGTCAGCAATCAGGACCTCAAAGGTCCGCCGCGGAAACGTCGTCTTTGCCCGGAGCTCGTTATAAGCGAAAAACCCGGCGATCCCGCCGAAAATCGCCCAAAGCACAGCCACGATAATGAGTCCGAAAAACCAGGCGTATGGGTTCCCGGCAAATGCCGAAGCGACCAGGGCAACTACCGCGGCGCTAAGCAACAAGAATGCCGTGAAAAAGAAGATCAGCGTTACCGCTGCCAGCGGCAACACGACCCGCAGCCCAGCTTTGGTTTCCTGAAGCTCGGACTTCAGCATCTTCAACCGGGTGTTGAGCAGTTCCATCAACTCGATGCGAATCTCAGAGACGATTTCGCCCAGACTTCGGCTGACGTGATCGGCATCATTCATCATGGGCGAACCTCCAAATCCTTAGGGCCACCCCGATTGCAAAGGCCGAGCCGGCGACAATCGCCGCGAAATGTATGGGGCGTTCGTCGGCGAAGGTTCCAATCTCATCAAGAGTCGCTCGTGCCCAGCGTGAAACATTTTGCTGAGCGCCTCGAAGGGAACTTCCGATTGCATCGAAACTCCGCGTCGGTGTTTCCGGGTCTCTGCCGGGAATAGAGTCTTCTACTCCCATGGTTGTCGGCATCGCATTGGGATCGGCGGCCCCGTCGCCCGACTGGACCTGGAGAGTGGCCCCGGGTTGCGACCCCAGACTCGACTCCGTCTTTGCTGGCGATAATGGCATTGTGGGACAAATCTTACGTCTTTATGATGGCGGGAGCCGACAAGGCGTATATATGCCCGAACCTCGGGTTCGAGCTCAGGTTCAGCTACTTCGCAGGCTCCTAATCGGCAGCCTGCGAAGTCTCGTTCCCAGCGTGGACCAGGGGAGCATTGACCAGGTGCTCACTCAAGAACCAGGCTTGGAGTTCATTGGTCCGAAGCACGTCACTTACAACCATATCGTTTGTACCGGCGTCGCCAAGTTTATCCGCTCGTTCTGCCAATTCGCGACAGCTCCGGATGATGATCTGGTGCGCTTCCATTAAGCGGGAAATCTGCACTGGCACTTCTTCTCTGCCCTTGGGTGGCCGTTCGATCCGGGTAGTCTCGGCTACATCGTGCGCCATTGCGATTGCAAGTCCGCCGAGCAACTGAATACGTTCCGCAATGGTGTCCACGATCTCAACCTGCTCGTCGAAATGTTTGTCGAATAGAAGATGAAGTTGGTAGAAGGTGGGCCCGGCAACCTGCCAATGGGACTTCTTGTAGAGGTCACGCAAGGTCATCGAATCCGCGAGAAGCTGGTTGAGCTGGTCGGTCATTTCCAGCCGGACTGGTTCTTCCAGTTCCAGATGAAAAGCGTGGGTCACAGTGCCATAGGATTGAATCTCAGGCGCCCGCTGGTGTACTCGGGGCTCCGCCGAGAATGCGCTGTGGTTTCCAGAAAGACTCTTCTTTGCCATACGAAAATCTCCTTTGTGTGCTCTTAGATGATGGCATCCAAGCGCCGGGCACAACAAAGTTTATGGTCAGTAGTGAATTGACCGCCGGAGGGCAGCAAAATTTTAGAGAATCTTCTATCATGGAGGGTTCCGAATTAAAACCTGGAGACATTCGAGTTGGCCCAGACCCCTGTATTGACGGATCCACAGCAAGCTTCGGCTGCGCCGCGGAATAACAACAACAACGACGGCCTGGAAGTACTCGAAACCCGCGAATGGCTCGATTCCCTCGATTATGTGCTGTCGTCTGGGGGGCCGGAGCGCGCCGGACGCCTTCTGCAGCAACTCCAGCTCCACGCCCGGAGAGCTGCCGGAGTCAATCTTCCGTTCACGGCCACAACTCCTTACCAGAACACGATTTCCGTCCGCCAACAGGCCCCATTTCCGGGAAGTCAGGAGATGGAACGGCGAATCAAGAGCCTGGTCCGCTGGAACGCGATGGCGATGGTGGTCCGTGCAAACAAAGTCGAGAGCGGCATTGGTGGCCATATTTCCACCTACGCATCTGCTGCCACGCTCTACGAGGTCGCGTTCAACCATTTCTTGCGGGCAAGCACAGAGTCGGGAGACCGAGACGTGGTCTATTTCCAGGGTCATGCCGCGCCCGGCATGTACTCGCGCGCTTTTCTCGAAGGAAGGCTGTCGAAAGAAAAGTTGGAGAATTTTCGCCGCGAGCTGAAACCCGGAGGCGGGTTGTCGTCTTACCCGCATCCCTGGCTGATGCCGGATTTCTGGGAATTTCCCACCGTCAGCATGGGCCTGGGGCCTATTCAATCCATCTATCACGCGCGATTCATCAAGTACCTCGAAAACCGCGGCCTGAAAACCTCGACCGGCGGCAAGGTTTGGGCATTCCTTGGCGATGGCGAAATGGACGAACCGGAGTCGCTGGGGTCAATCACGCTGGCTTCGCGAGAGAAGCTCGACAACCTCATCTGGGTCATTAACTGCAACCTGCAACGCCTGGATGGTCCGGTGCGCGGCAATGGAAAGATCATTCAGGAGCTCGAAGCAATTTTCCGTGGTGCCGGATGGAACGTCATTAAAGTCATTTGGGGCAGCGACTGGGACAGCCTGATCCAGAATGACCGTGACGGTCTGCTGGTACGTCGCCTGGGGGAGATCACCGACGGCCAATACCAAAAGTTCTTCGTTGAAAGCGGTGCCTACTTTCGGCAAAACCTTTTCGGGACCGATCCGCGCCTGCTGCGCATGGTTGAGCGCTTTTCAGACGAACAGCTTTCGCGCATGAGGCTGGGCGGTCACGATCCCATCAAAGTTCATGCCGCATACAAGTCCGCTGTTGAGCACACCGGATCGCCCACGGTCGTGCTTGCGAAGACGATCAAAGGATACGGACTCGGCGAGGCGGGCGAGGGCAAGAACATCACCCACCAGCAGAAAAAGCTGAACGAAGATGAGTTGCGGATGTTCCGCTCGCGCTTCGGAATTCCTATACCGGATGAAGAGCTTCACAATGCACCGTTCTATCGGCCCTCCGACGATAGCTCTGAGATTCAGTACATGCAGGCGCGCCGCAAGCAGCTTGGCGGCTACATGCCTGCGCGCAAAGTCCGCGCGAAACCCATTAAGTCGGTTTCCGAGTCGCACTTCGAAGAGTTCTATAAGGGAACGGAAGGCCGCGAGGTTTCGACCACAATGGTCTTCGTCCGGCTGTTGGCGAAGTTGCTGCGCGATCCGGAAATCGGAAAGCTGATCGTTCCGATTATTCCGGACGAAGCTCGCACCTTCGGCATGGAAGCCTTGTTCCGCCAGGTCGGAATTTATTCGAGCGTCGGCCAGCTTTACGAACCCGTCGATATGGACACGCTCCTTTACTACAAGGAAGCAAGAGACGGACAGATTCTTGAGGAAGGCATCACCGAGGCCGGTTCGATCAGCTCGTTCATCGCCGCCGGCTGCGCGTATTCGAACCACGGGATTAATACGATCCCGTTTTTTATTTACTACTCAATGTTCGGGTTCCAGCGCATCGGCGACCTGATCTGGGCCGCAGCCGACATGCGCACTCGCGGCTTCCTGCTCGGCGGCACAGCGGGAAGAACTACGCTGGCAGGCGAAGGCCTGCAGCATCAGGACGGCCACAGTCACGTTCTCGCATTGAGCGTTCCAAATCTGTTGGCGTACGATCCCGCTTTCGCCTTCGAGATCGCGGTCATTATTCAAGACGGCATCAAGCGCATGTACGTGGATGGGGAATCCATCTTCTACTACCTTACGGTCGGCAACGAACCGCTGCCGATGCCCGCGATGCCTGAAGGCAAAAACGTACGAGAAGGCATTCTGAAAGGGATGTACCTTTTCAAGCCCTCGCAAAAGAAAGATGCGAAGCTGCGGGCGCAACTGTTTGGCAGCGGCGCGATCATGTTTGAAGTGCTCAAAGCTCAAGAGCTACTCGAGAAGTATGGTGTCGCGGCAGACGTGTGGAGCGTAACCAGCTACAAAGAGCTGTATCGCAATGGCAATGATTGTGAGCGATGGAACATGCTGCATCCGGGCGAAACGCCCAAAGTGCCGTTTGTTACCACGCAACTCAAAAACACAGATGGCGTGCTGGTGGCCGCTTCGGACTACATGAAGGTCTTGCCGGAATCGATTTCGCAATGGATGCCACGACCACTGGTCTCACTCGGCACGGACGGATTTGGCCGAAGCGAGGGTCGTGCCTCATTGCGTGACTTTTTCGAGGTGGATGCCAAACACATCGTTGTAGCCGCCTTGCATGCATTGGCGCGCGAGCAAAAGATCGAACCCAAGACTGTCAATCAGGCAATCAAAGAGCTCGGAATCAACCCCGAAAAGGCAAACCCGGCAATCAGTTAAACATGGTTGCCAGTTCCCGGTTGCCAGTCAATCGCTGGCGAGGTTTATCGGTCACTGGCAACTGGAGACTGCGTCCTGTGACCGAATTCAAACTTCCCGAACTTGGCGAAAACGTACATCAAGGGGACCTGGTTCGTCTTATGGTCGCTCCAGGTGCAGCCATTGCTGAAGGCCAACCCGTGATGGAGCTGGAGACAGATAAGGCAGTCGTGGAAGTTCCTTCGTCCGTCAGCGGCACGGTCAAAGACGTACTGGTCAAGCAGGGAGAAAAGATCAAAGTCGGTCAGGTGATCTTCACTGTCGACAATGGCGCAAAAAGTGGGGCACGGGCATCTGCGCCCGCGAGATCCGAGCCCGCTGCAGTCGTTCCGCCTAAAGCGGTCTCCGCAAGTCCTGAACCAGCCAAGTTGGCTCCGGCGCCGGCCGCCGTAGTACCTTCGGAGACAGCAGAAGCGACGGAATTCAAACTGCCTGAACTCGGCGAGAACATCCATCAAGGTGATCTCGTGCGGTTGATGATCTCGCCCGGCGCGCAAATAGCTGAAGGTCAACCTGTGATGGAGCTTGAGACCGACAAGGCTGTAGTCGAAGTTCCCTCTTCAATCACGGGGATCGTGAAAAACGTTCTTGTGTCGCAAGGCGACAAAATCAAAGTTGGACAAACCATCTTTACGTTGGAGCCGGGGAGCACGTCGCAAGCACACCCGCAGCAGCCGTCGCGTCCGGAAGACACGCACGATCATGCGCGAGCGGCATTTCAGGCGGCGATCCAATCGGAGGGTAAGACCGAAGAACAGGCGCTGCCTCCTGATCAGCCGCGCAGCGGACCGGTTGCAACTTTCAGCATGCCGCTGAATCTCGACCGTGCAGCGGGCGAGGAGCACCGCGGTCCGGTCCCGGCAGCGCCTCATGTGCGTCGGCTGGCCCGAGAACTGGGAATCGACATCCACAACGTGCCAGGCAGTGGACCCGGTGGGCGCATCAGTGAAGCCGACGTGAAAGCATCCGCGAAAAGTACGATTGCTGCCGCTGCCACCGGTGCCGGAACGGTAACTGCTACTCACGTTAAACAGCCGGCACTGCCTGACTTCAGCAAATGGGGAAAGATCGAGCGCGTTTCAATGCGCGGGGTTCGCCGCAAAACAGCCGAGCACATGTGGGAGGCGTGGAGCTCGATCCCACATGTGACGCAACAGGACAAAGCCGACATCACCGAACTCGAACAGCTCCGCCAGCGCTTCGGGCCCAAAGCTGCAGAAGCCGGTGGGAAGATGACGGTGACCGCCATCGCCCTCAAGGTCTGCGCCTCCGCGCTCAAGATCTTTCCGCAGTTCAATGCCTCCATTGATATGGAGAAGGAAGAGATCGTTTACAAGCAGTTCATCAACATTGGAGTTGCGGTGGATACCGATCGCGGGTTGCTGGTACCCGTGATTCGGGATGTAGACAAGAAGAACATCGTTGAGCTGGCGGCGGAGCTGACGCAGCTTTCGAAGAAAGCGCGCGACAAGAAACTGGCGCCGAGCGACATGGAAGGCGGAACGTTCACCATCACCAACCTGGGTGGAATCGGCGGCACTGGATTCTCGCCGATTGTGAACTATCCCGAAGTCGCGATCCTGGGGCTTTCGCGCTCCAGCATGGAACCGGTCTGGATGAACAATAAGTTCGAGCCACGGCAGGTGCTTCCGCTCTCGCTTTCATACGACCATCGATTGATTGATGGCGCCGATGCCGCTCGCTTCTTGCGTTGGATCGCAGAAGCATTCGAGCAGCCGTTCTTGTTGTCGGTACAGGGATAACGCAGAAAGGCATTGACCACCAAGGGCGCGAAGGTACGCGAAGGAACAAGCAACTGATCGAATGATAGCTCCTTCGTGAATCTTAGTGTCCTTCGTAGTTAGTGACTCTTTTTTCATGGACAACAATTCAAATCTGAACATAGCGGTGATCGGCGGCGGTCCCGGCGGGTACGCGGCTGCATTTCTGGCTGCTGACCTTGGAATGAAGGTCACGCTGATCGACCGCGAGCAGAACCCCGGGGGCGTCTGCCTCTACCGCGGCTGTATCCCATCTAAAGCGCTATTGCATGTCGCCAAGCTGATCGACGAGTCCCGTCATGCGAAGGACTGGGGCGTGGAATTCGGCGATCCCAAAATAGATATAGCGCGTTTGCGTTCATTCAAAGAAGGCATTGTCAACAAGCTGACCGGAGGATTAGGGCAAATCTCCAAAGCTCGTAAAGTTCAGTACATCCGCGGCGATGCCAGCTTTGAGAGTTCTGGCAAGATCAAGGTTGTAAAGCAAGGCGGCGGCGAAGAAAATCTTAGCTTCGACAAGATCATCATTGCGACGGGATCGCGCCCCGCAGTTATTCCGAGTCTGAAAATCAACAGCTCGAGAATGCTGGATTCCACTTCCGCACTCGATTTGGGAGACGTTCCCGGTACCTTGCTCGTCATCGGCGGTGGTTACATCGGCCTGGAATTAGGGACGGTCTACGCCGCGCTCGGATCGAAAGTTTCTGTCGTCGAGATGACCGCAGGGTTGCTCCCTGGCGCCGACCGCGACCTGGTTCTTCCGCTGCACAAGCGTCTCGAAAAGACGTTGGATGCCATCATGCTGAACACGACCGTAACTGCCGTGAAAGAAGAAGCAAACGGCATTCGTGTCTGCTTCGACGGGAAGGATGTAAAAGAACGTGAGAAGGTTTTCGACAAAGTCCTCGTCTCCGTCGGACGCAAGCCCAATTCAGAAATTCCCGGCCTTGATCGCACGCAGGTCCGAGTCGGCCAGCGCGGGTTCATTCAGGTCAATAAACATCTGCAGACGGACGATCCGGCCGTCTACGCAATCGGCGACGTAGTTGGGGAGCCAATGCTGGCGCACAAAGCTTCGCACGAAGGCCGTACCGCTGTGGAACATATCGCTGGTCACAAAGTGGCTTTTGAGCCGAACGCAATTCCCGCCGTCGTCTTCACTGATCCCGAAATCGCCTGGGCAGGATTGACCGAAACTCAAGCCGAAAAGGAAAACCGTGAGATCAAAGTTGCGAAGTTTCCCTGGGCAGCCTCGGGCCGCGCCCTGACCCTCGACCGCACCGAGGGCATGACCAAGCTCATTCTTGATCCCGCAAGCGAGCGGGTGCTCGGAGTTGGCATCGTAGGGGCGGGCGCTGGTGAGTTGATTGCCGAAGGCACACTGGCGATCGAGATGGCAGCCCTGGCAAAAGATGTCGCGCTCACTATCCATCCGCACCCGACACTATCGGAAACGGTGATGCAATCGGCTGAGGTGTTTTTCGGAACCAGCACAGATTTGTATCGTCCCCGACGGTAGCCGTCATCTAACGTATTAATACGGCTGGTCGTTTCCCATGGCTGACAATCTATATCTGAATCTCTGGTTCGGCGACTCTGAGCTAGTGGAGACGCTTGCGCACTCGGTAAGCGTGATGCGCCAGTTTCCGTTCTCCACGCAGCTTCCAGGCATCGCCAATGTCGCGGTGCATCCCATTTCCTGGGGCGAAGCGACAATTCTCGAGCAACGATTCCGTCCCGGAATTTCGCCCGAGGACGCAGCCACAATTGCAGCCAGCTTGCCTCATGAAGACTACGCCTACGTATTCGAGGCAAATTGGGATTTGTGGACGCCCCAGACGCCGCAATCCGATTGGATTCTGCAACCCTCGACAATGCGCTTCATTGCCCGAGGACAAGATTTCGAGGACGGCGAAGCAGACACCCAAGGCCAAGTCCAGGTAGATTTCGGCCTTGATGCACCTTTTCTGCACGAAGAAATGCAACTTTCTGCAGAATTGGAGACCCGAGTCCGCAACAACGTTCAGAAATTGGTTGACTTCACCACCGCAGTAGAGAAGAATTCAGGCGCGAGTACCCGTTTGCTTTGGTCGGAGTCGGAAGAAAATCTGGCGCAAAAACTCGTCAGCCGGCTGCAGCGGACGCAATAGCACCTCATGCTCGCATGGGCGCCCTGCATGCTCTCTGACCATCTAAATAAACGAGCTGCCGAGACTACCTCTTCGCCTGAAGAACAGCATCCAAATGCAGACATGTTCGGAAGGCGTAAGCGCAAGCCAGAGGACGAACCGATTGTTCCTCATGGAATGATCTGGTACGCCACACCATCAGAGCCGGTCCCAGAAAACGAAGACGCATTTGATCCGGCCGCCCACTATGCGGAAGCTATTGAGCTGATGCGGCGCGCAAAAGAACCTGAGCCGGAAAAAACCGAAGCTGGGGAAAAGAAAACTCACCCGGTAGTCCCCTGGTGGCGGGTACAGCACCCGGAACCAGAACCAGCGAAAGATCTGCTGATCGCAAGAAGGCCGACGTTACCGCCGACGAATTTCTCCAGCAACATCGAGCAAAACGCGGTGCAGCAGAATTCCCCCTCCATGCCGCCGGAGACCGCTCCAGAAGTGATGAGGGAAGCGACGGTCGCGCCTCCTGCTGCCTCAACTAATCTCGGAAACACTGGCGCAGCGTTGCCAGGCTCTTCTGATATCACGGTCTGGCATGCACTCGTCGACAAATATGGCGACGTACAAAGACGTTGTATACGTGCTTTGGCAGCGGTGGAAGCCAGAAACAAACTTCTTCGCGGTAGAACCCAGGCTGCAGAATTGGGGCGACAAAGTTTTAAGGTCATCCGCAATGTTGCTCAGCGCGGGCAACTTTCAGCTGCGAAATTCAGCCGAGCGGCCTCTCTACAAGCTCAGCAATTCACCAAGAGCTTTGCCCGTAACGTCGTTGACGCTGAGAAAACTACCATAGACTACGCGAAAGCATCGAGGCTTCGCGCTCCTCGGGTGCGAATCGTTCTTTCCGGATTGCCACTGAAAATCAAAATCTTTCTTGCCCGCCGAACATCGGAATGGAAGATGAAGCAGGTCGATTCATCGCGAGATGTGCGGCTCTGGACTTCAATGACACTGGCGTCTGTCGCCGCCATAATCGCGCTGGTGATCGTCTCGATGATCCCGCATTACGCGGCAAAGTCGCTTCCCAGCAAACTTCTGAACACCGGTTCAACGGTGAATGCCGATTCGGCCGCAGCGCCCGCGCCCGTTGTGTCTTCCCCGGCCGTTGTCAATGCAAGCCAGCGAGAGGCTGTTAGTTCTATCCCCGTAAGCCAAACGAAACCGGAACCTGCTACGACGAAGCGGCCGGCTCAAAAGCCGGCAAACGCCAGCAACATAAAATCGAAACCACGGCGTCATGTCGACGATGATTACGTCGCGCCGGACACGTACAAGTATTACGGGAATTCGTCGCGGTAAGCGCGATCTGGACCCCTACTTCAGCGGCACGAGCCTCTCGACGAGTTCTGAATAGTCCTTCTTTTCCAGGCCGTGGACTTCGCGGTTATACGCGTCCACTTTCGACGAATAATTCATCGAGCAGAACTTCGGCCCGCACATCGAGCAGAAAGCTGCTTCTTTGTAGTAGTCATCAGGAAGAGTCTCGTCGTGCATGGCCCGCGCAGTTTCAGGATCGAGCGAAAGCGCAAACTGCTTCTCCCAATCGAATTTGTAGCGTGCATAGCTGAGAGCATCGTCGCGGTCCTGGGCGCCAGGGCGGCGACGGGCAACATCGGCAGCGTGAGCAGCGATCTTGTACGCAATGATTCCATCCTTTACGTCTTTTTCGTTGGGAAGACCGAGGTGCTCTTTCGGCGTGACGTAGCAGAGCATCGCGGCCCCATGCCACCCAATCATCGCAGCGCCAATCGCGGAGGTGATGTGGTCGTAGCCCGGTGCGATGTCCGTGACCAGCGGTCCAAGCGTATAGAACGGCGCTTCATAGCAAAGCTCGCGCTCTTTATCGACTTGCTCCTTGATCTTGTCGAGCGGAACGTGACCGGGCCCTTCGATCATGACCTGGACGTCGTGTTCCCAGGCTTTTTTCGTAAGCTCGCCGAGAGTTTTCAATTCGGCAAACTGGGCTGCGTCGCTGGCATCGGCGATGCAGCCGGGACGAAGGCCATCGCCGAGTGAAAACGAAACGTCATGCTTGGCAAAAATCTTACAGATTTCGTCGAAGCAGTCGTAGAGGAAATTTTGTCTATGATGGTGCGCCATCCACTGCGCCAGAATTGCGCCGCCGCGGCTCACGATCCCGGTAATGCGTTTTGAAATAAGAGGCAAATACTGGACCAGAACTCCGGCATGGATGGTCATATAATCCACGCCCTGCTCTGCTTGTTCTTCGATTACTTCAAGCATCACATTAGCATCTAGATCTTCAATCCGTTTGACGCGAGAAACAGCTTCGTAGATTGGGACGGTTCCGATCGGGACTGGGGAGTGCCGCAGAATGGCTTCGCGAATCTCGTGGATATCGCCGCCGGTTGAGAGGTCCATCACTGTGTCGGCGCCGTAGTGAACGGATGTGTGCAGCTTCTTCAGCTCCTCATCAATGTTTGAAGTGACCGCGCTATTGCCAATATTGGAGTTGATCTTGCATAGCGATGCCACGCCGATCGCCATCGGCTCGAGCTCAGGATGATTGATGTTGGCGGGAATGATCATGCGTCCGCGGGCAACTTCGTCGCGCACAAGCTCTGGCGTCAGCTTTTCCCTTTGCGCCACATACTGCATTTCTTCCGTAACGATGCCCTGCCGCGCGTAGTGCATCTGCGAAAAGTTGCCGTCGCTATTTTCTGATTTGCGGCTGGCGATCCACTCGGCGCGCAAATTGCGAGCGCCATTATTATGTGTGTTTCCATTGCCGTTTGAAGAAGGCATGACGTGCGTCCTTTAGAACTTTCTTGAAGCTCTCATTATACGTGTGAGAATTCCAGGCTGCTCTGGACGTTCGGATGCATTTACTACGAATGGCGCGAAACAAAGCCAATCTACTCACGTTGTGAGTTCTACTTCGCGGTGGACCCGCACCGGCCACGTGGCAGTGACAAACCCAATCGCGTACACAAATCCGATCACCGAAAATCCAGCGATCAGGTTTTTTTGGGCAACGGCCCCAACCAGATAGGACTGCAGAACCTGCAGCAGAGTTCCTGCGAAATAGAACGTGTTCTGCACACGTCCCATGAAGTGTTGCGGGATCTGTTCCATCAGGCTGGTGTTCATGGCGACGCCGGTAATGCCGCGCCCGGAGCCCATTACTGCGTACAGAAAAACAGCCAGCGCCAGCACCGGCATGGTCGGGGCCGCAGTCATCACCACGGCCAAAATTCCCAGCGATATGGCGATCGACCGCCGCGCCCCGAACTTCTTGATGAACATGGGCGCATAGAAGGCGCTGACGAACGCGCCCACCCCCCAGCCCCCGTTCAGCCATCCGTAGCCGACCGCGCCTTTGTGATAGATGTTGTCGCTCAGCGGCGCTGTGACAACGACACCGGTCATCATGGCAGAAAGGAACAATGCCCAACTGATACCGAGCATCACGATTTCACGATGGCCGCGCAAAAACTGAATGCCTTCACGCATCTCCCGGAAGAATTTTTCTACCGCATTTTCAGCGGCCACGATGTCGGTGTGCAATTCAGCCGGACGAGGCACAACGTGCTTGCCCTTGCGAACCGCGAAGTAACAAAGAAAGGAGAGCACGTAACTGCTTACATCAAGCAGCAGCACGCCACCAAGGCCGATCTTGTTGTAAACGAACCCGACGAATGCCCCCGCAATGAGCCATCCGCCCTGCACTCCGGCGAGCAGAAAAGTATTGGCGTGAACGAATTCGTCGCCCGGCGTCAACTCCTGGATCAAAGCTGTGATTGTTGGCCAGAACATCCAAAAGCCGGCCGCGACCAGCATGTTCATGGCGTAGAGTTCCCAGACGTTGGCCTTGTGGGCGAAGGCGAGCATGGCGACGGCTACGATGACGATCGCACGAGCGGCATCGAGCATCATCACCAGTCGCCGACGGTCCTCGCGGTCGATGATTACGCCGGTGAATGGGAGCAGAAGGATGGCGGGTAAAGTCTGAACGACCGCGAATGTGCCCAGCGCGATTTCAGAATGCGTGACCTGCAGGATGTACCAGGCCACAGCGGCGGAGTTCATTCCGCTGCCAATCATGGAAATGACATTGGCGGCAAAAATGAACCGCAGGCCCTTTTTCTGCAAAATCGAACGCATGATCTACTTTAAGTGAGAGCGAAAGCAGACGGAAAGCGGAAATATCGATTTTGCCAATCTCGGCGGTCGAATCCTGGATTTTGTTGATCAGTCGGCCATGGGAGAGGAAAAAACTACGCTCCAAAGAGTTTCCGAACCAAATCAAGCGATACTTCAAGAAAAAGCCGGAACTGTCTGAACGTCCTCATTCGTACGTTGCCGTCGTCAAAGAACCAAGGCTACCCGTGGAGGCACGGCAGACGCCGAGGTTCCGGACAACTAATTCAACCCGCGTCAGCCCTCCGCAACCTCCAATTCAGCTGGACGTTCCTGGATTCCCACAACACGTAAACGATCAACAGAAGCATGACTGTTTCGATGGGGTGCTTGTAGCGCTGAAACGGATTCACCAGATAGTAAGGAAGCGGGTAAACCAGCAAAAAGGGCGCGAGCAGCCAACGAAACTTGTTTCTTCGCAGAAAAGTCAACACGAGTCCCGCAAAAGCAAAAAGAGCAGCTAGCAGATACTCCACGTGACGCGCGATCCACAAATCGTAACCGCCCAGAATCACCGTTTGCGGCGGCGCCGCCCAGAAATACCATATGCGTTCGAGCGTAAATAGCAAGAATTCCCTTGGGTGCTCGCGGATGAATTCATGTACCTGCGCTTTCTTTTCATCCATGAACCCGATTTCACCCAACTGCTGAAAACGGCGCATCGAAACCGGATCATTGCCCGGATGTTCTCTGCGCGTCCACAGGCCGGCGGATTCCGCATTGTTGGCCTCGTGCAGTTCCATTGGCAGATTGTCGCGAATAAAAAATAAGCGGTGAAACGTTTCGTAATTGCGGATCGTCCACGGGATGACGCAAAAGATAGCAACAACGCCGGCGAGTGCCAGTCCGTACAGCTGCGAAGAGCGTGGCCTCTGGAAAACGAGCCAGGCAGCGAAAAACGGCAGCAAGATAAATAAAGTTGTGTTGGTCAGCAGAATCAGTCCCCAAAGCAGGCCGTAAACAAGCCAATCCCGTGCGCGGGCCTCATCCGCCAAACGGATCGTCAACCATAAGGCAAGGCTGAGCAAAAATGTCGAAAAGCTGACCTCCCAGATTATTCGCACCGGCCAATAAATGACGTAGGGAAAGACCGCCCACGTCCACGCTGCGCCCCGGCCGACAGATTCGTTGTAGACGCGTGTGCCGATGCGAAACAGCGTCCAACAGGTCAGTGAAGCAAATACGCTGTTGAAAGTCAGCATGAAGAATGCCGCCGCGCATGAATAAAGGCCAAACATCTTGAACGAAGCGGCGATGACGTAGGGATACACCGGCGCGGCCCACGCGCTCGAGCCGGAATTCAAGTCTGTAGGCGAGCTGAAGCCCTGGCCGTTGAAAATGGAGCGGGCTATTCGTCCCATCTCCCAGCCGAAATTGAAATGATCGCGCAGCGGATTGATACGGTAGGTGTGCCCAATCAGGATGACTAGCATCCGCAAGACAAATGCGACCAGAACGATGAACCAAACCGACCCGCGAAACGGTACTCTGGGCTCTCGCCGGGGAAAGCTCGCCAAGGCTTCGATTTTGTGGGAAGTCGCGGTTTGCACCGGATTCAGACTACCGCACCGGCAAGCTCATCTGCCACATTCGCCTTCAAATCTCTTGCCTGGGCGGCATTTCAGAGCTAGCATTCGGCACGCAGCTCAGGAGGTCACCCCATGACATACAAGCGGGTTTTAACTTTTTTCGCGTTGGTTTTGATGCAGGTCGCGCCGCTCACTTCCGTCTTAAGGAAAGCCGAGGCCCAGATCGACAATATTGTCATTCCTGCCGGCACTCCTGAGGACAATGACCTCAATGCGATCAGCAAAGAATCGGACGGGCAAAAGAAGGCGAGCATGTACGAGAGTTTTCTGCAGAAGTACGCTTCGAATCCCGCGGCTGTTGCATACGGCAACTGGCAGTTGTCTCAGTATTACCAGGGCACGGGCGATCTGCAGAAGGCAATGGATTACGGCGAGAAGGCGGCGGCTGGATCACCTCACAACCTTGACATCCTGAACTCGCAAGTACAGATCGCGCAGCAGCTCAAAGACAATCAGCGGGCTTTCAAGTACGCGGTGCAAGGTGGCCAGGCGTACGATTCCATCGAAAAACAGCCTAAGCCCGCGGACACAAACGATGAGCAGTTTGCCTCACTGATCGCTTCGCAAAAGGAGCAGTACAAGAGCTCGTACGAATTCTTTGAAGATGCGGCTTTCAATTCACTCGCCGCAGAGAACGACGCGAAAGCGCGGATGGACGATATCGATCAGTTCACGACCACATTTCCTAAATCAAAAATGGACGATCAGGTCACACAATATGCAATGTTGTCGCTCTCAGAGCTTCACGACAATCGCCGATTGAACGAGTATGCGGAGAAGGCGCTGGCCGCCAACCCAAACAATCTGCCGGCGCTGCTGTTGCTCTCGAAGGCCTACGTAGACAGCTCCGAGCCAGGCGCGCTGACTAAGGCCACTACCTACGCGCAGAAGGCCATTGTTGCGGCCAAAGCGGACGATCCGGCCGCTGACAAGACGGCAAAAGTTTCTGCCGGAGTCGCTCACTCGGTGATGGGACGCGCCTACGCCAAAGAAGGAAAGACGCTGCCTTCGATTGGCGAATTGAAATCGGCCATCGCTTTGCTGAAAGGACAGGACGAGCAGCAGTATGCAGTCGCCGCCTATTACCTGGGATGGGACTACGCAAAGCTGAACAAGCTGACCGATGCCCGCGCCATATTGAACGATGCCGCAAGCATTCCGGGGCCGGTCCAGCAGCCGGTAAAAGATTTGCTGACGAAAGTTAACAGCGCGAGGGCGGCAGGAAAATAATTCACTTTCGCGCGAGATCATCCGAAAGCTGCCGCGCCTTATAGGCAAGTGTCTGAGCGCGGTTGGTATCTCCCGATGCGGAGGCCGCCTTCGCCTGCCGCATGTAGGCGTGAATCTTGTCGACCGTGTTCTGCTCTGTTTGAGAGAGCTGGCGACCCGCGACTCGATTTAAATTTTCGCCAGTCGCCTCCAATAGCTGTTCCGTACTGACGCGTTCTTTCCGGGCTTGGTCTGGATTTACTGCAGGCGCCAACTGTGCCGACGGATCTTTCTCACCACCATTTTTCACCACTACTTTTTTGGCTCCGGCTGGCTGCGCTCCACAGGACTTCTTCGGCGTCTTTTTAGGAACTGACTTTCGCTTGGTGCGACGCAAGACGGGCGGTTTAGGCGTGGCATCGGCTTTCGATCCGGGAGCGGCTTCGGGAGCGTTTGTCGAAGGTGTGACGGTTGTCGTCGAATCCGGCGCCGATCCGCTCGCGGGCGGCTTAGTTGGCTTCGGGGACTGACTTTGTTGAGGCGGCTGCTCCTGGATCGCAGGCTGCGTCGGTTGCGAGTTCTGGTCCTGCGACTGCGACCAAACAAGGGTGCTGCACACAAACAGGGCCCAAACAAAAAGCAGGTGAGCGGCGCGCAATTTCATCTTGGACGTTTCAAAGGGCCTATGTACGAACCGCAGCTTCCTCCAGCGACGAGGAACGTACGTCCGCCAGAGGCAACCGCAACCGGAATGTGGTGCCCTTCCCTTCCTCCGTTTCAAAATCGACTGAACCATAGTGCCATTGCATGATCTGGTATGTCTGGGCCAGGCCAATGCCGCTACCGGACTTCTTGGTCGTGAAGTAAAGTTCGAAGATCTTATCTTGCAGACCGGCGGGGATACCTGTGCCCTGATCGCGCACCTCGGTAAGAACGCTATCTTCGACCTTCTTCGCTGAGATGGTCAAAGTCCCGCCCGCCGGCATTGATTGAACGCCGTTGAGCACGACGTTGAGAATGGCCTGCTTGATGAAATCGGCATCCACCTTTACCGGGACAGGTTCGCCAGGCAATTGGCTCGACAGCGTTACCCCGTGTTGCTCCGCGTCAGGTCCGGCAAGCACCGCAACCTCTTCCAGCAGCGAACGCAGATCGGTTTCCTCCAGGTGAAGGTCGCGCGGGCGGGTGAAATCGACCAGAATCTGGACCACACGATCCAAGCGATGAATTTCGCTGTCAATGATGTCGACGTGCCGGTTGGTGTCGGGATCAACCTCTTGCAGCTTGTTTCGCAACAACTGCAGGTGAAGGACAATCGCATTGATCGGATTCTTTACTTCATGCGCCACCCCACGGGTGACTCGGCCGCTTGCCGAAATTCTTCGGGAAAGCTCGATCTCATCCTCGATGCGGCGCACCGATTCCGCGTCGCGCATGGTGAGCAGCGCACCGATCTGCGTTCCTTTTTCTTGAATAAAGTCGAGCGATATCTGCACCCGGCGGCCGTTCGGAGTCTCGATCTCTCGCTGGGCCACGCTGCGATGCAAGCGGAATGCCTCAAGCATCGCGCTCCCAAGTGCGGAATCGCGGGAAAAAATTTCGTTTGCGCTTCGGCCAAGCAGATCACGGCGCGACCGGCCGAGAAAGGTCTCGATAGCGGCACTGACCAGAACCACGCGAGAGTCCCGGGTGAACAGCATCAAGCCATCCTGCAGGCTCGACATGATCTGGTCCACGTTGCTTTTCAGGGCCGAAAAAATTTCGCGGGTGTCGCGCATTTGCCGGCCCAGATTTGCAATTTTCATGCTCACCTGTCCGTATTCATCGCCGCCGGCCTCAGCGCTTTTTAAATCAGTTCCATCTGTGCCCGCCATGTTGTCGAGGCTGCGGTTAATGTGTTCCAGCGGTCCCAGAGCAATATGGGAAAGAAGAGCCGCCAGGATCAATGAGCAGAGCACCGCTACTGCGGAAAGCGTCAGTGCCCGCTGCAGCCGGGGAGTCAGCTCGTTGCGAAGAAAGACGGTCGAAACTCCAACGTGAATACTCCCAAAGTTCTGCCCGTTCAGCAGCAGAGGGATGTGAACGTCGTAAACCGTCGGGGCGTTGTAAACAAGCCGAAGCTTGCGTCGGAAGCCGGCGTTCTGCAGGACCAAAAAATCCGGACGGTCCTCGATGCGCTTGCCAACCAGGCTGGGATCCGTGTCGAGGATTGCCTTGCCGTCTGGATCGAGGATCGCGGCATCGTAAATCGTCGGCCAGCTTCCCACCACCGACTCGAGCATGGTATTTAAGTCGCGGTCGGTGCCGAGATAATAGGTCACCCCCCGCCGCAGCGCCTGGGGATTATTGGTGTCGATGCGCGTACTGCTGAGATCAGGAGCCGCGTTACTGGCCAGATAGGCGAGTTGCGCAGTCAGAAAGGCGGCCGTATCGTGGGCGTTGTTGATTCCTTGCCAGAGAATCTGCGAAATGTAGAAATATGAAGCGCCGGTGACGAGAGCAGCCACCATGAAGGTGATCGCGAGCACGATTTGGGTCCTGCGGCGCATGAATACTTAGCAATTCGCTATCAATCCACCAAAATTGCAGCCCAAGAAAATCATGGCTCTTTTACTTCCTCCGCCTCTTCTTTCTCTTCTTTTTCACGCCCGGCTCCGTCCGATGCGGAACTGCCATATTCCTTCAGCTTGTTATGAAGAGTCTTCAGGCTGATTCCGAGAATCTCCGCGGCGCGGGTCTTGTTGTTGTTTGTCGATTCCAGCGTCTTCAGAATCAGCAGGCGCTCAGCTTCGCCCACCGTTGTTCCAACCCCAACCCGGATGGAATCGGACTCCTCTTCTGAGAGTCTTACCGGGGCGTGACCGAATCCGGGCGGCAAATGCTTGGTCTCGATGACCGGCCCTTCGCAAACAATGACCGCGCGCTCCAGTGTATTGCGCAACTCGCGCACATTGCCCGGCCAGCTGTAATTCCGCAGCGCGTTGAGCACGGCTTCGCTGACGGTCGCTACACGCCGACTATGCTTTGAATTCATGTCTGAAAGCAGCGCATGGACCAGATCCGGAATGTCTTCCCGGTGCTCGCGCAGGACGGGCATATGGATGTTGAACACATTCAGACGATAGTAAAGATCGTTCCGCAATTCCCCTCGTGAAACCGCCTCCTCCGGCACTTTGTTGGTCGCGGCTAAAACACGCACATCGACCGTGGTTTCAGTCTTGCTTCCAAGCCGGCGGAGAGTGCGGTCCTCCAGAACGCGAAGAAGCTTCGCCTGAGTGGCAATTGGCATTTCTCCGATTTCATCGAGAAGCAGCGTCCCACCTTCTGCCAGCTCGAAGCATCCGGTCCGCCGTTCAAGCGCACCGGTGAATGCTCCTTTTTCGTGCCCGAAAATTTCACTCTCGATCAGTGTTTCAGGAATGGCGGCGCAGTTGATAGCAACGAAGGGCTTGCTGCGGCGGGGACTCAACTCGTGAATGGTGCGTGCGACCAGCTCTTTTCCGGTGCCGCTCGCCCCGGTAATCAAGACCGACGCAGTGCTGGGCGCGACCATCTCGATCAGCCGAAAAATCTCCTGCATTTTTTTCGAAGGCCCGATTAGCGCCCCGAAAGAACCAGAGTCGCGCAATTTTCGGCGCGTAGCCTCAAGTTCGACTCGTGCCCCGAGGAGGGCCGAAGCATTTTGCAGAATCGTGCGCAGGCGGCTTGTATCAATCGGCTTCGCAATGTAATCGTATGCGCCAATACGCATCGCCTGAACAGCGCTATCGATGCTGCCCTGCGCTGTCACGACGATCACGGCAACCGTCTGACTATCGCTGGCAATCTTTTCCAGCAATTCCATGCCGCCCATGCGCGGCATTTTCAGGTCGGTAATCACGATGTTTGGTGACCAGGAGGTCACCTTATCGAAACCTTCCTGTCCGTCGCGGGCGGTTTCGGCCGAATATCCCCAGGAGGAAATCAACTCGGCGAGGCCAGTCCGCTCATTTTCTTCGTCTTCGACAATCAGTACTCTTTCTTGGCTCATGCGTACACTCATTATTCAAGCTCTGGCGCGCGCCCGCAAGCGGTCTCGCGAGGGTCTTTCAATCAGCCGGGCAAGGTCTTCAGAATCATCGTTTACTATGGATGCAAAGGAAATGGCGGAAACTCCACTATGGGCGGCCGAAGCTCAATCGGAGCGGCTGGCTGAACTCACCGCAGCCACCGACGACCGCGCGAAGGAAGCCCCTCTGCGCCGTGATGTGCGTTCACTTGGTATTTTGCTGGGACGAGTCCTCGTGGAACAGGCCGGCGAGCCGTTGTTCAAAACTGTCGAGCAATTGCGGCGGCTGCTCATTCAATCGCGGGCGCAGTCTTCGCGTTCGCATCCCAGCATGGAACAGATAGAACAGGCACAACAAATTATCGCGGGACTCGATATTCAGCAGGCATATCGGGTAGCCAAGGCCTTTGCCATTTATTTTGAGCTGACGAACCTGGCTGAGACGAACCATCGCAAGCGTCGAAGAAGGGCCGGTAAGCTCAATCCCGATCAATCTCCCCAGCCAGGATCTTTCCGCGGCACTCTGCTACGAATGCGTCAGGCAGAAATGACCGCGGATCATGCGCTCGAAGCTCTCCGTCAAGTGGAAGTTGTGCCCGTTTTCACCGCGCACCCCACCGAAGTTGCGCGGCGAACCGTGCTGTTAAAGCGGCGGCGCATTGCAAAATTTCTCGAGCAGCTCGATGTTTTGCCTCTGCCGGCGCCAGAAGCCCGTGATTTGGAAAGCGCCATCGCGGCGGAAATCACTGCTCTCTGGCAGACCGACGAAGTTCGGGTGGTGAAACCCCAGGTAACAGATGAAATCCGCATGGGCATGGACCACTATCCATTCTCGATCTTTGAGAGCTTGCCTCGTCTTTACCGAGAGATCCGCGAGTCGTTTCAGGAAGTCTATGGGCTCGACCTATGCGCTTCAATGATTCCCAATGTTATTTCCTTTGGATCATGGATCGGTGGCGACCGCGATGGCAATCCTTTTGTCACAACCGAGAGCACGCACGAAGCTTTGGAACGGGCGCGCAACACCGCCCTCACGCACTACATCTCCGAAATCGAAAAGCTGATTGAACCCTTAAGCTCTTCCTGCCGGCAAGCTCCCGTTAGCCATGAACTCCAAAGCAAACTCACCGAATACGCGAAGCAGATGGGAGAAGAACCGCCGCGACTGGGCCGGATTTCGCCTACCGAGTTGTATCGCCGATTTCTCTCTTATGTAGTCGTTCGACTTAAGCAAACGCGGGAGATGAAAGAAGGCGGTTACGGTAGCCCCTCTGATCTTAAAAGTGACCTTTCTCTCATCTACCGCAGTCTCGCGGAAAACCACGGAGAAAATCTGGCGCAAATCTTCCTCGATCCTTTGCTTCGCAAAATCCGTAGCTTCGGTTTTCACCTGGCGACGCTTGATCTCAGGCAGCACGCAAATGCTCACAAGCGAGCGTTGGAAAATGACGGTAGTTCCGATGTTGTCGATGTTCTCCGGCGTGTGAATCAATGGAAGAGACAATTTCCGTCTTGTGCAATTCGCAATTACGTGATCAGCGGTGTCGAATCCGAAGAGGACGTTCGCGCAGTCCTCAAACTGGCTAAGCTGGCTGGGGTGAACTTGGCAGGCTCGACTGACGACCCAGGGTTGATGCCGGTGCCGCTTTTCGAGTCGATCCGATCGCTAAGAGAGTCGGCTGGAATTATGGACCATCTTTGGAGCGATCCAGAATATCGGCGTCTGGTTGACTCGTGGTCGTGTTGGCAGGAAGTGATGCTCGGTTACTCCGATTCGAACAAAGACGGCGGAATGTTGACGAGCATCTGGGAACTCTACAAAGCCCATCGCGCCTTACACCAATGCGCCCGCAAGCATGGAATAAAGCTGCGGCTCTTTCACGGTCGAGGAGGAACTGTCGGCCGGGGCGGCGGGCCGACTCATGCCGCGATTCTGGCACAGCCAAAGGGTGACTTTACCGGCGAGATTCGTATCACCGAACAAGGCGAAGTCTTGAACTGGAAATACTCTGATCCGGTTCTCTCGGAGTGGAACCTGGAGATCATGATCGCGGCCTCGCTGGAAGCATTGACGCGTCCAGACGACAAACGTGACGACCGCGACCATGACAAGATTCGGGAAGAAGCGATGGAGCAAATGTCCGCAGACGCATTCGACTTTTATCGCAAAAACATCGCGGAAAATCCGGACATTCTTCCTTACTTCGAGCAGGCAACGCCGGTGAATCAGCTTGAACACGCACGAATCGGGTCGCGACCGACCCGCCGCTCCGCCAGCAAGTGCCTGGAAGATCTGCGGGCAATTCCATGGGTCTTTGGCTGGATGCAAAGCCGACACGCACTTCCGGCGTGGTTTGGCGTGGGCTATGCGCTAGAGCGCTTTGTCAGTCGAAGCTTCGAAAACTTGTCAAAATTGCAGCGCATGGCCCAGCATTTTCCGCTTTTCAACGATCTGATTCGGAACGTGGAACTGGCCATGGCAAAAGCTGATCTCGCAATCGCCCAACTCTATGCCTCTCTCGTACGAGATGAAGCATTACGGGATCGCGTTTGGAATCTGGTGGTCGAAGAATTTGAGCGCACAAAGCGTATGCTGCTTCAGGTCAAACAGCAGGAAAAGCTTTTGGAGAAGAACCCGGTCCTTTCAAGATCCATCAGGCTTCGCAACCCCTACGTCGATCCCATGAGCCTGATTCAAGTGGATTTGCTTCGCAGAAAGCAAATCGGAGATGCCTCCGAGGAACTGAACTATGCTCTTGGAGCCACGATCAACGGAATAGCGGCCGGCCTGCACAATACCGGCTGAAGCCAGAGGACCGAATGATTTCCCGCCACTCTCGAATCTGATTGACTCAGAATAGAAGCCTGATTAACTTTCGTTGGAGAAAGGTACAAACCTCAGGCAAAAAGAAAGCGCCTTGCTGGAGTAAGGCGCTTTGCGAGCTGTTGGGAAGCTCAAATCTTGTTGTTGAGGTCAATCTAACATCTTGCCGGGGGACGAAAAATCAGGTCGGAACTGTATAGCTCACCTAGAAATCTGGTATCTTTTCAACATTGATCGAAAAGCTTTATGCCGATTTTCGAATATTCCTGCAAAGAGTGTGATCACCAGTTTGAAGCGCTGGTAATGGGAAAAGAAAAACCTTCCTGCCCTAAATGCCACAGCCGTAGCTTGGCTCCGCAGCTTTCAGTGTTTGCCGCCCCGGCCAGGAGTTCATCGGCATCGAGCGTCCCCTCCGGCGGGTGCGGTACCTGTGGAGATCCGCGTGGCCCGGGCGCATGTTCCATGCCTGACTTGGATTAGCCGTAAGCCATTGTGTTTACGAATTTTGTTCTGGCACTCCGGTACCCTGGTTACGGTAACCCGCGTAAGTTTTCCAATCGGGAATTCTAAAGCACAATGGCGACAGTTCAGCCGAGGAGGCTTATGGATCGCCGCCAGAGTCCAAGGGTTGAAGTTCAGCTTCCGGTCGAGGTCTGGGGGATGGATGCTTTTGGTCAACCATTCACGAACCCGGCTCTGGTCACCAACATGAGCGTGAATGGACTGGTACTGCAAGGCGTGGTACGACGGATCCGAATCGGTGAAGTTTTGGATGTGCGGATGGGGAGCGAACAAGCTCAATATCGCGTGGTGTGGATTGCCTCCGCGGGCGAGATGGGGATGCAAAGGGTCACAGAAACCGCATTCTTGCCGACTTCAGTTTTCGTGAATTGCGCACAGGCTGCTGCCGCCTGCTAGCCTCTTTATCATCTGCTTGCCAGTTGATTCCGCTGGCACACTCCACAAAAGCGGAATTGCCTCAGCTAAATCCTTTCAATATTCTGCAATTCTGAATCATTTTGCGTAAGCCAAGGAAAAAGATCATGCGCATTTGGGTCGTCGCTATTTTTCTGTCGCTCTTTGTCTCCATCATGTCCACAATTGCGATTCCGGAAGAAAGCCGATCGCTTCAGTTAATGCCTTGGCCCGCCAGCGTCAAGATCGGCCCAAACGGCGAGGAATTGCTCGTTCAAAACTCGTTTGCAGTTGCGCTGGGGGGATCCTCAGATTCTCACCTTCGCCGCACAGCCGAAATTTTTCTCAATGATCTGCGCCGTCATACCGGCTCCTTGCCGCTCGATTTCGGAATTGGCACCGACACGGCCAATGCACAACTTCGTATCAAATGCCAGCACGCCAGCAAGGAAGTACCCGAGCTTGGCGAAGATGAGTCTTATAAGTTGGAGGTGAATTCTTCGGGAGCCGATCTGAGCGCCGTCACCACCCTTGGGGCGATGCGTGGTCTACAAACCTTTCTTCAGTTGGTCGAGGTCACACCCCAGGGCTTCGCAGTTCCGGCGGTGGTAATTGACGACAAACCGCGGTTCCCCTGGCGAGGCCTGATGATCGACTCCGGACGTCACTTCATGCCCGTCGAAGTCATAAAACGAAATCTCGATGGCATGGCTGCGGTAAAGATGAACGTCTTTCACTGGCATTTGTCTGAGAACCAGGGCTTCCGGGTTGAGAGCAAAAAATTTCCCAAACTCCAGGAAATGGGTTCTGATGGCCTGTATTACACACAGGAACAGGTGCGCGACGTTATTGACTATGCACGTGATCGCGGAATTCGAGTCATTCCTGAATTCGATATGCCGGGTCACTCGACGTCCTGGTTCGTTGGTTATCCCGACCTGGCCAGCGGGCCGGGACCGTATTCGATTGAGCGCAAATGGGGTGTATTCGATCCGGCAATGGATCCCACCAGGGAGAGCACATATAAGTTCCTCGATGAGTTCATTGGGGAGATGGCGAAACTTTTTCCCGATCAGTTCTTCCACATCGGCGGAGACGAGGTGAATGGCAAGCAGTGGGACGCGAATCCGAAGATTCAGGATTTCATGCGCGCTCACAACCTGAAAAATAACGCGGATCTCCAGGCCTACTTCAACACGCGCATTCAGAAGATCGTCGCCAAGCATGGAAAGACGATGGAGGGGTGGGATGAGATTCTTCGTCCCGATTTGCCAAAAAGTATTGTGATTCAGTCATGGCGAGGCCAGCAGTCGCTCGCGGATGCGGCACGGCAGGGATACCGCGGTCTTCTCTCTTCCGGCTACTACCTGGACCTGATGCAGCCGGCCGCACAGCATTATGCCGTCGATCCGTTCGCGGATGGCGCTGCAAACTTATCCGACGACGAGAAACAGAAAATTCTTGGAGGCGAGGCCTGCATGTGGGCGGAATATGTCTCGCCAGAAAACATGGACTCACGAATTTGGCCCCGGGGAGCAGCCATTGCCGAGCGCTTGTGGTCGCCACAAAGTGTGACGGACGTGAATTCGATGTATGACCGCATGGATCACGTGAGCAAGTGGCTTGACGCTTACGGCCTCACTCACAATACAAATTATTCGCTGATGCTGGAACGGATGACGGACGGAAAAGACATCTCTGCGTTGCGAACGCTCGCCGACGCAGTTGAGCCAGTGAAGGGTTATGCTCGCGAAGGACTCGCCGCTTCTGAGCCGACCTCGCTGACTCCTCTGAACCGAGTCATCGATGCCGCTCGTCCGGAAAGCGAAACTGCACGCCGATTCGGAATTTTGGTGGACGAACTGACGAGCGGGCACATCAAGCCGGGGCTCGAACCGCAAATTCGTGCAATGTTGACCACCTGGCGCGACAATGAGGTGCAGTTGAGCGGTGTGGCAACCGAATCTTCCCTGGTGAACGAAGTCATGCCGCTCTCCCATGACTTGTCGCGATTGGGGGCAGCGGGGTTACAGGCCCTCGACTACCTCGATCGGGGAGAGAAAGCGCCGCAGGCCTGGAGTGCGCAGCAGCTTCAGATTGTGCAGCAGTCGATTCAGCCGCGAGCGCAGTTGCTGCTCATGGTAGCTGGTCCGGTGCAGAAGTTGATTCAGATAAGCGCGGGAGAACCGCCGACTGATCTCCCGCTTCCGAAAAATGCAAACGACTAACGGCTTTACGCGGCTACATCACGCAAAAATCGCACGACGCGATTACCTCTGCTGGGCTGAAGCACGGGAACGCTCGCCGGCCAAGGCTCTTCAACTCCCGCCAAGGCCAACGCTCCACCCGCCAAGGCGAGATTCTTTGTGAAGTTAATCATGTCGTTTTGGCGTTGCTGCGGTTCTTCTTGCTTCCAGAAGTTGTGCATGACCGGTGAGACGCCCGCGAGAAATCCAATGATGGCAGCAGCTCCCAATTTGGGCTTCACTCCCAGCAGAATACTTGTTCCGCCCGCAATCAGCGCCGCACCAGTGGCTCTGACCGCAGCCTTCGGCTGAGGAACGTTCTTAGATCCAGCGTATTGAGAAAGTTCGTGAGTCTGCTTGAAATGATTGATGCCGGCAAAAATGAAATAGCCGCCAAACATGAGCCGTCCGAGCAGAAATGGGGTCCGCATAGTTTCCTCCAGAAGCGTTTTCGATTCACCGGTCGGAAGTGACGTTGCCCGCTGCGCACATTAGCAACTGGCCAGCCCGGTTCTGAGCAGAGGAAAGTTTTTGACATAACTTTATCAAGTCGCTCCAAGATCAACGAGGGCCTCTCCGCTCCTGATAAACTTTCCTTTGACCCTCCCTGTTTCTATCCGTGCTCAAGCGCTTTGCCGCCATTATCAAATGGGCAGCACGACCATTCGCGCTGTGGACGGTGTCTCGCTTGAAATCCAGACCGGCGAGTTTGTTGGCCTGCTCGGCGCATCCGGCTCGGGAAAATCTTCGCTGCTGAACCTGCTTGCAGGCCTGGACTCGCCGAGTTCCGGAACGGTTTCGGTTGCCGGAAAAGATCTTGCGGGGTTGTCGCGAGATGAGCTTGCGCACTATCGACGACATACTGTCGGCATGGTATTCCAGTCTTTCAATCTGATTCCAAGCATGAGCGTGCTTGAGAATGTGGAGCTTCCATTGCGGTTCGCCGAGGTTGATCGTGCCAGGCGTGGATCATTGGCTGCGACTGCGCTCGAACGAGTTGGTCTGACCGCAAGAGTTCAACACAGGCCAATCGAACTATCCGGTGGCGAGCAGCAACGCGTTGCTCTCGCTCGAGCACTAATCAATTCGCCGACAATTCTGCTCGCGGACGAGCCGACGGGCAATCTCGACAGCCGCACCGGAACCGAAGTCATGGACTTGATCCGCCGGCTGAATGAATCGTTGCGGATGACGGTGGTATTGGTGACTCACGAGCGCAATCTCGCTGAAACATATGCCGACAGGTTGATCTCGATGGCAGATGGAAAAGTTATTGCTGACCATCCAAACTCCGCTCGGACCGCCGCCGGAGCGACCTCGTGAAACTCTACGATTCCATCGAGCTTGCCGGACGCAACCTGCGCGAATCTGTTTTGCGTAATTCTCTGACAACGCTTGGCATTTCCGTCGGCGTTGCGTCGCTCGTGGCCATGCTTTCACTCGGAATCGGGTTGCAACAACTGGCTTCGCGAAGACTGCAGCGCTCCGGGCTTTTTGACTCGATCGTTGTCACTTCTCGTCGCGACCTTCGCAACTTCAATCGCGATCAGGAAGAGAATGGGCCGGCCCCGGAGCAGAGTCCTGATTTGAATGAGAGCGCGCGTTTGAAAATCCAGAACGTGGCCGGCGTCGTTGAAGCTTATCCCGACCTGCGCTTCATCACCGAGCTTCGCTTCGAGGACAAGCCTCACCTGACCATGCTCGCCGGGATGCCAATGTCTTCTAAGGACAGCGACAGCTTCGAAGGCATGCAGGGCCGATTCTTTTCTGGTCCCAATGCGCATGAAGCGATCCTGCAGAAGAGTTTCGCCGCCGAATTGCTGGGGCGCTCAAGGAAAGGCCCAGATGAAATCAACGTGGCTGATGTCGGGCCGCCGCTTCTGGGCAAGCAACTGGTAATGCGCTACGCGGAGCGGCAATCCGGTGAAGACGCTGCTTCTTATTCAGTTATTTCACACGAGCTCGCTTTAACGATTGTCGGCGTGACCGATCTCGATCCCGACAGCATGCGCGGATCGGCGCGAGCCCGGGTTTTCATTCCGCAAAACCTGATCGAAGGCATGAAGCCGATGCAGGCTTATGACATGCGTGAGTCGAACAGCGCAACCTCACACGACCCGATTTACAGCACTGTGGTCGCGCGCGTCAGCGGCGCCGGCAAAGTAGATGCGGTCGAACAGGTTATCAGAAAACTCGGCTTCAACACTTTCTCGATTCTCGATGCGACGAAGAGCATGCGGCGATTTTTTGCCATTCTCGATCTATTTTTGGGAATCTTCGGCAGCCTGGCTCTGACGGTCGCCTCAATCGGTATCATCAACACTCTGGTGATGGCCATTCTTGAACGCCGGCGCGAAATTGGAATCATGAAAGCCGTGGGCGCCAGCGACTCCGATGTGAAAGGACTGTTCTTCGCTGAAGCTGGGGCTATGGGCCTGTTGGGTGGCATCTGTGGCACAGCCCTGGGCTGGATCATCGGTCGGATCATCAACTTTGGCATGAATATTTACCTGCGGCGGCAAGGCTTTCCTCCTGAGGACATTTGGGCGGTACCGGCCTGGCTGGTCGCAGCCGCTCTCGGCTTCGCGGTATTGGTGAGCCTGCTCTCCGGTTTGTACCCCGCATCACGCGCAGCAAAACTGGATCCAGTACAGGCATTGCGGTACGAATAGGCATTCTTTTTCTTATGCGCACAAAGCGCCTACTCATCAGCCTCGTTGCAGCCGCCTGTCTGGTGCCAACCCGAGCATTGGCGCAAGGTCGTGTCGATTGCAGCGTCATCGATAGCCACATTCTTCATCGATCAGTTCGATATTGCGTGATGCTGCCCCCGGACTACGATGCGAACAAAAACAAAAAATACCCAGCTCTATACTTTCTGCACGGCCTGGGTGAGAACGAGCAGACGCTGCTACGCAGTGGCGGTTGGGGATTGATTCAAGATCTGCAACATGAGAACAAAGTCGGCGATTTTCTCATGATTGCTCCCGAAGGCCGCGGCAGCTTCTTCATCAACTCGGCAGATGGACATGATCGATATAGCGATTTCTTTCTCACCGAATTCATGCCCTACGTAGAGAGCCGCTATCGCGTAATTCGACAGCGGAGGTCACGTGGCGTGACCGGTCTTTCGATGGGTGG
Source organism: Terriglobales bacterium (assembly GCA_035651555.1). Taxonomy (GTDB): domain Bacteria; phylum Acidobacteriota; class Terriglobia; order Terriglobales; family Acidobacteriaceae; genus Gp1-AA145. The sequence goes on along the minus strand of DASRFL010000032.1, from coordinate 230,571 downwards.
CTACGGTGCTTTGAGGTTTGCCTTTGCGCAGCCTGAACTGTTCGGATCTGTGAGCGCACAAAGTCCAGCTTTGATCACCGATTCGCCTCGCAAGCTCAACCTTGACCTGCGCGATGCCGGACCGCTCGCCCGGCTCATGGGCTCGGTGTTTGGGAACCCCATCGATGTTGCGCATTGGAACCAGAACAATCCTTTTCAACTGGCGCGAAAAAATGAGGCGCAGATTCGGGCACAGAAAATTTACATTAACTGCGGCCAGCAAGATGAGTACGGCTTTGCGACCGGTGCTGAAGCCATGCATAAGCAACTAGTCGCGGAGAAGATTCCGCATGAGTTTCATCTCTACCCCGGAGGCCACGATGCGGAATACTTTCTTTCGCATCTCGGCGAGACGATTGAGTTCCACTGGCGAGCGTTTTCGAACGGCGGAGGGAATGTAAGATGAAGGTGTGAGCAACGAGCTGTGAGCGGTGAGCGGGGTTCATCAGGATGTTCGTTTTGACCCGTTGCTTGTGGCTCAGCGCCCCCAGCTCACATTTTTGATTATGCGCAAAGCGATCCTTCATCTGAAAAAATCCGACCCGGTTCTGCGGGCGATTATTGAACAGGTCGGGCCCTGCCGCATGGAATTCAGCGAGCCCACCTTCCATAGCCTTGCCGAAGCAATCATTTATCAGCAATTGAACGGGAAAGCCGCAGCCACCATTTTCAAGCGATTTGCGGCTTTGGTAGGCGATCCCCTCACCCCGGAAGGAATTTTGAAGATAACTCCCGAGCAGATGCGTTCCGCCGGACTCTCAAAACAGAAGTCCTCTTATTTGATCGATATGGCCGAACGTGCCCATAGCGGCGAACTCGATTTTTCGCGACTGGCCGACATGAGCGACGACGAAGTGATTGAACATCTGACCCAGGTGAAAGGCGTAGGAGTTTGGACCGCGCACATGTTCCTGATGTTCACTTTGCAGCGGCCAGACGTGCTGCCAACAGGCGATTTCGGCATTCGCATGGCGATGTTCAAACATTACCTTGACCATAAACGCGCAACACAGACCAGCTCCCGGAAAAATGGGAAGCCCATAACCAAGCCCCGGAAGAAGAAAATTGTCCTTCCCAAGCCGGAGCAGATGGAAAAAATCGCCCGACTCTGGACGCCGTACCGAAGCATCGCTTGCTGGTATCTTTGGCGCAGCCTGGACGTTAAAACTATGGGGTGATCTGGCCATCGGGTGATCGAGCGATGAGAGGAGCTCTTTTGCTGATGTTGTGAAGCTGAGGGACGGCTGTCGCTCCAGATCGCCCGATGACCCGATCGCCCGATCACCCGATCACCGGATCACTCGATATGTTTAAATATCTGCGATGGGCGAACAGAAAATCCGTGTGCTGGTTGCGAAACCCGGTCTTGACGGCCATGATCGCGGCGCAAAAGTGATTGCCCGCGCATTGCGTGACGCAGGAATGGAAGTCATCTACACCGGCCTGCGGCAGACGCCGGAGATGATCGTGAGCGCCGCGCTGCAGGAAGACGTTCACGTAATCGGGTTATCAATTCTCTCGGGCGCGCACAACGCCATCGTTCCCCGTGTGATGGATCTTCTTCGGCAAAACAAAATGGATGACGTTCTGCTTATTGTCGGCGGGATCATCCCGGACCAGGACATCGATTCATTGAAGAAAGTTGGAGTTGCGGCTATCTTCCAGCCCGGCACGGCGATGGATGAGATCATTCAATTCATTCGCGCACATGCTCGTGGTGTGAACGCGGGCAGCTAAGTGACAAAAGAGTGGAATGCGACTCCGGCGACGGGAAGTTCGGGGGAGACGTTCGTGCGTTGCCGAGCGCTTCTTGAGCGAGCGAAACTTACTTTCCTGCTGCTGCGGGCAAAGCCTTCGGCGCCTCAACCACCACCGCTGCCTTTTCTTTTTCCTGTTTCTGCTCGGCTGGGCTCAACTGCACGCTGCCGCGCAACAGGGCACCATCCTCTACGCTGATGCGACGGCTGACGATGTCGCCAGTGAGGGAGCCTTCGCTGCGAATATCAACGCGATCGCTACACTCGATGTTGCCAGTGACCTTGCCCATAATCACAACTTCACGCGCTGAGATGTTGGCGGAGACTACGCCGTTACGGCCCACGGTGACGCGGTTGTCCTTGAAAGTCAGAGTGCCTTCGATGCGTCCATCGATGTAGAGCGATTCGCTGCCGCTGACCTCTCCTTTGATCACCAGGGTGCGGCCAATCGTGGCCTGGTCAATCGAAGTCGCCGTAGCCTTGATTGGCGCAACAGGATTCGGAGTTGAAGGTGTATAAGCCGTTTTGGGAGCGTTGTTGGTGGATTGCAGCATTCGAGCCTTCCTTAGGTTGATGTCCGCGTTGCGGCAGAATTGACGGTAACAGTGACTATGGCACGGAGTTACCAAAGTGCGGCAGGTTACGGAAGGCGTGGTACGGGCGGGTTGGCTGGAAAAGCGGTCAACTCTTCTCGGAACTGAGTTCCAGCTCCTGCCCGATCCGCTCCCACTCCGAAATGCATTTCTGCAATTTAGAACGGCCCTGCGCAAGTTCGCGCGACAGGCGCTCGGTTTCCTCTGCACTGACGAAGGTTTGCAATGACCCCTCACATTGAGCGATAGCCGACTCGAGCTTCGAGATTTCCTCTTCCAACTCCTGCGAGCGCTGCTCCATTTGCTTACGTTTAATCGGATTCAGGCGTTTGGCTGGCTTGTCGCCGTTCGAAGGTGAAGCCTGGACACTCTCGGTTGAAGGTTCACTGAAAGCTTGATGAGATTGCGTTGCGGCTGACACCTGTTGCTGCAATTTTGCCGCCCCGCCTTGTTTGCGCCACACGAAATCTTCATAGTTGCCGGGATAAACTTGCACGTTCCCGCCGCCGATTTCGAATACCCGAGTCGCCAGCTTGTCGATGAAATACCGGTCATGCGAAACGAACACCACCGTGCCGGTGTATTTGCTGAGTGCCTCAAGCAGCACGTCCTTCGCCCGGATATCGAGGTGATTGGTGGGCTCATCCAGCAACAGAAAATTTGCCGGATGAAGCAACATGCGCAGGAGCGCGTAGCGGTTGCGCTCGCCCCCCGAGAGTACGCCGATACGCTTGAACACGTCATCACCCGAAAACAGAAAACAACCGAGCAAATTGCGCAGGTCGGTTTCGCGCGATGATGGCGCGACTCGTCCTAAGTCGTCCAGGATTCGGGCCTCCTGGTCTAACTCTTTGTACTGGTCCTGGGCAAAATAGTCGGATTGCACGTTATGTCCAAGCTTGTATTCTCCTGCGCTCAGCGGCTCTGTTCCCGCGAGTAGTTTGATCAGGGTGGACTTCCCTGCTCCGTTTACGCCGACGAGTGCAATGCGATCGCCGCGCTCGATCATGAAATCCACATTGCGGAACACTTCTTTTTGTCCGTAAGACTTTGCTACGCCTGCAAACTCCCCGACAATCCGCCCGCTTTGTTTGGGCTGCGGAAAGGAAAAATGAATCGTCCTCTCTTCCTCAGGTAGTTCGATCCGCTCCATGCGCTCGAGTTCTTTGATCCGGCTTTGTACCTGCTTGGCTTTGGTCGCCTGGTAGCGAAATCGATTGATGAAAACTTCCAATTGCTCGATGCGCTCCCGCTGGTTGCGATATGCGGCTTCGAGTTGTTCCTGACGCTGCGTTTTTTGAGAAAGATACTTGTCGTAGTTGCCGGCGTAGGTCCAGATTTTCTTGTTCCAGATTTCAATGATGCGATTTACGGTCACGTCGAGAAAGTAACGGTCATGCGAGATCAGGACAAAGGCGTAGGGGTAATCGGACAAATACTCTTCCAGCCAGTTTCGTGATTCGAGATCGAGATGATTGGTCGGCTCGTCTAGCAGCAAGAGATTTGGCTTCTGAAGAAGTAGCTTTGCGAGCGCAATCCGCATCTGCCAGCCGCCCGAGAATTCTTCAGTCTGACGATGCCAATCCTCGGTGCGAAAACCCAGACCTTCGAGAACCGCACCCACTTGCGCCTCAATCGCGTAACCGTCATGCACGCGAAATTCATGCTCGATCTGGTGGTAGCGTTCGGCGACCTTCTCATACTCCGCGGACGTATGGTCGATCTCGGACATTCGCGTGGTCAGCTGCTCAAGTTCCCGCTCCATATTTTGAAGTCTTGCGAACACCGACATGCACTCCGCGAAAACCGTTTTGCCGGAGAGCGTCAGGCCATCCTGCGGAAGATAGCCAGCGCTGATGCCCTTGGCGATGCTGACCGATCCGTAGTCAAGACTCTCCTCACCGGCAAGAATCTTTAGAAATGTCGATTTGCCAGTTCCATTGGCGCCCACCAGGCCAACGCGGTCCCGCTGGGTAATCAGGAGGTCCGCACCATCGAATAGGAGCTTGTGGCTGTATCGCTTTCCAGCTGCGTTGAGTTGGATCATGCGCTACTGCAATGTTCTCATGGAAGCCGAGGTGTGGCATGGGGAGCAGTGATGACGGAAATAAAACCCACTAACCACGAAGGTACACGAAGGATTCCCGGACGATTGTGAAGACAGTCGTTCTAAATCTGGCTAAAATCACCCGCGAGCGTACTCGTGCTCGGTGCTGTGCATGGCATGCAATATCGTGGAAAGCACATTTTCATCACCCATGGCGGTGTTGATCATTACGTGGTAGAGAGAGCGCGTAGGCCAGTCTGCGCCGAAGTAGTGCTTGACGAAGAGAATTCGTTCGCGATCGACTGTGTCAACCAAATCTTCTGCGTCCTTCAGCCCTCTTCCCTGGGTCTGGATGCGGCGTAGTTTTTCCTCGCGAGGCGCATACAAGAAAACGTGAAATGTATCATGGCGCTCGCGAAGGAAGTAAGGCGCGCCTCGGCCGACGATCACGCAATTGCCGCGCTCGGCGATGTCGCGCATGACTGATTCGCCGACTTCCACCATGCGATCTGGACCAAAGGGAGGGCGATCGAGGTCAGCTCGGCGCTCGTAACTTCCCCGCCAAAACACCTTGACCAGTCGCTGGAAGGTACTATCGACGCGCTCCTCGCAAAGGGAAACCGACTCCGCGTCCACGTTCGCTACCCGCGCAATCTCCGCCGTTAGTTCCTTATCCCAGAGCTTCCAGCCAAGCTTCGAAGCCAGCTTGCGGGCAATTTCTGCCGCCCCGCTGCCATACTCTCGCTCGATAGTGATGACCCGGTACACGCTGCTTGTGAGTTGCCGGTCTTGCCCAGCACCGGAACCCAAACTCCCGCAGCAAACTTTACCGCAACCACACCTTCGGTTCAACCGACATTCCCGGCCGCAGAACGTGTTGCCTGGTCTCGCCAGGATCGAAGGTGATCTTCACTGGGATGCGCTGGACCACTTTGACAAAATTCCCAGTCGCGTTCTCTGGAGGCAAAAGGCTGGTAATCGCGCCACTGGCTCCGGCGATGCTCTGTACGTGGCCTTTGTAGTCGTTGCCTGTTGTATCGACGTGAATTGTGACTGCCTGATTCACCTGCATATGGCGCAGTTGGGTCTCCTTGAAGTTGGCCGTAACCCAGATGTCGTCGAGGTTGATGATGCGCATCAACTCCTGGCCGGCCTGCACATTCTGGCCAACTTCAACCGTGCGATTGGTTACAAAGCCGTTCACCGGCGAAACAATCGTGGTGTACTGCAAATTCAGGTGTGCGGCATCCAATTCGGCTTTCTTCTGCTCGACCAATGCCTCGGCTGATTGCGCACGGGAGCGAATCGCGGCAACCTGCTGAGGAGCAGTTTGTGCGGAACGCAAATTCGCCTGGGACTGCGCCACCTTGCTCTCTGCCGCCTTCACCTGCTGTTGCGCGGACGCTACCCCTGCTCGGGCGGCATCCACCGAGGCCGCTCCCGCCTGTGCGGCCGCGTAAGCCTGATCGTACTGCTGTTGCGAAATTTCCTGTTTGGAGACCAGTTGTTTGTATCGCGCAAGATCGTTCTGCACCTTCACATTGTTGGCATCCGCTTGCACGAGCTGCGCGTTGGCCGCGTCGGTTTGCTGTCGAGCACTGACAAGATTTGCCTGCGAAGCCGCGACCTCAGCCTCTGCAGAAAGAAGTTGGCTGCTGGTGCTGGTTGAAGTGATCGGGATGTTCACACCTGCACTTTTCGCGGCGGCCACCGCGTTGTCATAATCGGCTTGGGCACGCGCCACCATCACCTGATAGTCACGGGGATCGATCTGCACCAGAGTCTGTCCCGCTTGGACGTATTGATTGTCATCGACGAGCAGCTTCTGCACGTGACCGCTGATCCGGGGGCTGACCGGGTTCAAATGTCCATCGATCTGGGCATCATCAGTCGATTCGTAGCTGCTGAAATAACGCCACAGGAAAAATCCCGCCACCAGGAGCACAACCATCCCGATGATCACGAACATGCGGAAGCGCGGATTACGCGACCGAAATTCCCTCCACTTGAGATCGCGCTCCGAGAGCGCCGGAGCGCGGCTTTGCGGCGATTCAGCTTGCGGAGGACGCTCCTGGGTTTCAGTTTGCTGTGCCATAGGTCATTTGCCTTTGTTTTCCAGATATTGTTTGACGCCCTCTTCGGCGAAACCAATCGCTCGTGCGAGCGAAATCTTGGCAACATTATGCGCGTAGAGGCTGGAAATGTAGTTCTCGTTCGCCGTAGCCAGTGCGTCTTGCGCCTCGACTACTTCGAGATTATCGGTCACGCCGGCGGTAAACCGGTCCCGAGCCTGGACAAGGGTCTGGTTGGCGAGGTCAAGCGCCGACTTGGCGACCTGAACCTGGTCGCTGGCGGATTGCAAATCAAGCAACGCGGTGCGGACGTCATAGTCGATTTGCGCCCGCAGGCTTTCGAGCTGCTGCTTGCTCTGGCGAAGCGTGGCCTCGGCTTGCAGGGCGTCGGCATGAGACCGGCCACCCGCAAAAATAGGAATGTCCAGTGTCGCGCCAGCAATAAATACTCCGTGGGAATCGCCAATGTTCACGCCGGCAGCCCCATAGTTGCCCATAAAGCCGAGCGTCGGGTAGTGCTCAGAAGTCGCCGCCCGTCGGAATTGTTGCGCCGCCAGCACCTGTTGCACTGCTGCTTGATAGTCATTACGCGAACCGTAAGCTCGCTGCAGCGCCTGTTCCAGGCTAAGCGGAGGGATTGGCTGATAAGGCTCCTGATCTGTCAAGTTGAATTCCTGTCCCGCCGGCAAACCAATGGTCCGCGCCAGGGCCAGCTTTTGCTTCGCATAATTATTGCGTGCGGCGATCAACTGCTGCTGCCGCGTTTGCAGTTCCACCTGCGCACGCAACGCATCAATCGCCGGGGTCACGCCTGCTGTCTGCTGATCGTGCGCCTTGTTGTAAAGCGCCTGAGCGGTTTCAAGTTGCGCTTGCGCCGAATCCACACGTGCGGCGGCAGCGATGGTCAGCAGATATTCATTGCCGGTCGCGAGCACCACCAGTTCCCGCGCACTCTTGTAGTTGTACTGTGCCGCAGACTCAGTGGCTCTTGCTCCACGCACTCTCTGAATTTCATGCCAATCGAAGATGGATGCAGTGGCATAAAACCGCGCGTCGAATACCCCGATCGGCCCAATCACGTTTGGCACGCCTGGAAAATTAAAGCGGAATCCTAACGCTGCAAGGTCGATCTGCTCCGCACTTTGCGTGGCAGACGCGCTAATGTTTGGCAGCAGATGGCTCAACTCCTCCCACCGCTTGCCACGAGCAGCCAAAGAGCTGTCGCTTGCGATCAACAGCCCAAGATTGTTTCGCATCGCCCGATCAAGAGCATCTTTGAAAGAAAGCGGCAGCACCGTACCCGTGGCTTTACCTTCAGGCACGCTGCTCAGAAATGGGCTTTGGTTGGTCCCGGAACTCTCAGAAGGTGATGTCGTTTGATTACTGTTGTATTCAGGCTGGCTCGATCCTTGCTGTTGCCCCGAGGGGCCACCGCCTCCAGGCTGCATTTGGCACCACGCCGCCGGCCAGACTGCGACCATCAATAACCCGCAACACAACGCCGATGCTCCTCGAAATCGCGCTCTCTTCTTCGCTGAAATCATCGTGCTCAGGATTTCCAGAATTTGGCAGGCTCTCGGCGGCAATCCTTATGGATTCATTTGCTCAAGCTATAGATGCAAATGATTGTACCTGTGGCGACTAAAGAGTCTTAGACTCTCGAGGGAAAAAGATGCTGAAGCAACTACCGTGCCGTGGCCCGGTCCGGCTCTTGATGTGAAGTGTGCCTCCATGTTTCAGCACAATACCGCGACTCACCCAAAGTCCCAGGCCCGTGCCTTTTTGCCCTTTAGTAGTGAAGAACGGATGAAAGAGATTCGCTTGCGTATCAGAACTCATGCCCGGCCCGTCATCCATCACCACAATCCGCACGCCACGCCGCGAGGGATTCCTCCAGTCAGCAGAATCGTACATCCGAAATCGAAGTGTAGTTCCCGAGATGGAAAGCGCATCGATTGCATTTGCAATCAGGTTCGCGAACACCTGACGTATTTCTCCTGAAACACCCACCACCTTGCCCACGGAATCGAACCGCTTCTCCACCTTGATGCCTAGAGATTGAATCTGCCGCTGATAGAAGGAAAGGATCGCCTCGATCATTTCTCTGAGGTCCACAGGTCCTGGCGTTGTGTCACGTTCGCGATAAAGACCGAGTGTGCTTCGCGTGATCTGGCCAATGCGCCGCAGCTCATCGTCCGCAATCTTCAGGTGCTCCCGAGCTTGGTCATCAAGCGTCTTGTTGCGCGAAAGCAAGTAGATCACGTTAGTGACCGTTTCGAGCGGATTGTTGATCTCGTGTGCGATGGTTGCGGCCATCCGCCCCGCGACCGCCAGGCGTTCGGAGGTCCTCAGCGCTTCCTCCGCCATCTTGGTCTGAGTTGTGTCTCGCGCGATTGTCGATGCCGCAATGATCGTCCCATTCCCGTCGTGCACTGGAGAAATCGTCAGTGACACGTTGAGTATGCGGCCCTGTTTCGTTTGCCGGGTAGTTTCGAAGTGGTCCAGTCTCTCGCCACGGCGCAAACGCTGCATGATCTGATCCACTTCCCCGGGACGATCGGGGGGCAGCAGCTTGCTAACTTTTTTTCCGATGATTTCTTCCGCCTTGTAGCCGTACATACGCTCCGCCGCCTTGTTCCAGGTCAATATGGTCCCATCAAGGCTCTTGCTCAGGATGGCGTCGTCACTGTCTTCCACAATGGCTGCCAGCAGTACTTGCAGCGGCAGCGATTCAGCTCCTCCGTGAATTTGGGTGGTCTCCGGCACGTTCCCAGTCAGCATCTCGCGCACTACAGATAACAGTTGTTCCGGCCCTTCCGTTTTGCTTAGAAATGCGTCGGCATGGTCTAGCGGCTCGGGCACAGTGCTGGTGCCGGAAAGCACGATGATGGGCACAGACGGTTTCATCCGCTTCATCTCTTTGGCCATTTCGGTGCCCGTTTGGCGGCCCAAAAGATGATCTGTCACCACCAGATCTACGGCCTGACTGCGAAAGAGATGAAGCGCTTCTTCTACCCCGGTTGTGCTAAGTACACTGTGGCCGGCGTGCTCAAGGATGAGCTTGCGGAAATAAAGGCCGGAGCTTTCGTCGTCTACAGCTAAAATCAGAGCCACTGATAAGCGCCTGCAGCGAGTTGTTCCAGCATGTTAGGGCTTTTCAACTGGGTTTAAAGACAAACATCGTCCGAGATGTTTGGATTCTATTCGCGGACAAGGTGTTGGTCGGGGCGAGAGGATTCGAACCTCCGACCCCCTGCGCCCAAGGCAGGTGCGCTACCAGGCTGCGCTACGCCCCGACTGTCAGTGCACTTCGATTTTAAACCACTTTCGCGGAGTTCTTTATCGCAAGCCGTTCACATCGGCATTGGCTCGGGTTGCGGCATGGGCGTAGGAAAAACGTCAGGCTCTGGTTGAGGCTCAGGATCCGGATCCGGACGTGGTTGTGGCTTGGGATTGGGAGCTATCGGTGGAATGGGGTTCCCGGGATCTTTGCTCCTCATGAAAATTTACCTGGCTGAATTTAGAAGTAACGGATTCACCTTCAACAGATTCCGTTTCCACTTCTGCTGTTGGATGGAATTTTCGAATAAACTCATTGCATGGTTGTTCGTTCGCTCATCGCGATGAAGAACTTGGTTCGTCTTTTTGCGCTGGTTCTTGCCTGTTCAACGTCGCTGCTAAGCCAGAACCCTCAGCTTCGCACCAGGAATGGTGGGCGGTTTCCGACGGTGGTGTTCACCTCGGTCTTGTGGAACGCCAATCCTCCCTACTACTCGATTGCAATCGATTCAACCGGAGCCAGCACCTATCAGTCAGCTCCCAATTCAACCGACAGCACCGGCGTTCCTTACACCATTGCGTTTCAAGCGAACGACTCTACGCGCCGAACAACTTTCAACGTTATTCAGGAGCTGGATTTCTTGCGAGGTGATTTTGCCGTTTCGCAAGGATCGCCGGAAACCATTTCGGTGCACACACTCGCGTATCACGATTTGACGTTCAACAATCAAATCACCTACAGCCAGACGACTGACTCAGACATTCAGGAGCTCACGTCGATCTTCGAAGAAGTTTCCACCACGCTCGAATTCGGGCGCAGGCTCAATTATTTCCACCAGCATGATAAGAACGCGCTCGATGGCGAACTCGCGGCCATGCAGAAGGACGCCGACCGCCACACCCTCCGCGAACTGCAAGCGGTCTCGCCGGTGCTGCACAGCATCGCTTCGGACTCAAACGTAGCCAGTCATGCACGGCAAGAAGCTGAAGCGTTACTTGAGTTGTTGCGCAGGAACCCCGCCGGAGGAGGTCCCACCCTGAGCCCGCGGGCGCATTGAGCGGCTGATTAGAAAAATTCGCCGCGACAAGAAAGAAGACTTCTGCGGACGATGTAGTTAGAGAGGAATACCGAGCAGTATTTTTACTGGGACAGGCTTGTTGTTTAGTTGCGCCGGACGGAACACCCACTTTGCCAGAGCGCGAGTGATAGGCGTGCTTACTTTTTCATCCGGAGTTTGCTTGACCGAAATGTGGCTGAGCTTTCCGTCGGTTCCGAGCACGGCATAAACCACCACCTGCTCCTGCGAGTAACTTTTTTCAAGCTCTGCTGGAATCTGCGGCCACTCCCGCATGACTGGCGTTGGAGCTATCAGTTGCTCGCCTGAATCTGAAGCACCCTCCAGCGCGTATTGCATCGTCCAGGTTGGATCCGCTTCCTGCGGCGTGCGCTGCATGGGAACGTAGACGGTGTAAACCCGCTCGTTCTCGAAAACTCCATAGTCGGCCAGTCCTCCGCCGCTGCTCGCAGTCGCGACAATAGTCATTTGATACGGCGTTTGCTGAGCCATGGTGAATGCATGAGAATCGTTCCCTTCGTTTCCTTCGCCGCCCTGAATCGTGATGCCTGGGAACGACCCGCTTCCTGCTCCACTGCCCGCGCCTGATCCCGTGCCCGCGCCACTACCTGACTTGCCGGCGCCTGTTCCGGCATTACCGCGTCCATTGCCGCTTCCATTGCCGCCTACGCCCGCGCCTGCCGTATTGCCAGAGCCGCTGCCGGTTCCTGCAGAGCCCCCGCCTGAAGCTTCATTCGCTTTGCCGCTCCCGCCGCCTGCGGCCGAATTGTGGCCCGAGCCGGTGCCGGCGTTGGAAGCCAGCTCCGTGGTCGCGTTCGCGGCCTGAGATTTTTCCTGCCCGGTCGCGGGAGATTCTGACGGAGTTCCGTTCGCCTTGCCCGGAGTCACTGAGTTCGGGTTCAACTTCCCGCCCGGAGCGATCGCAAATTTTCCGCGCGCCTCTCCCGCAGGAATCTTCGCATTGCTCCCCGCAGGCAGCGGGACCGGGCTCAACGAGAGCAGCGGTTCTTTCGCCTTGCCATGCATCTCGAGCCTCGCAACTTGAGCAGTCGAAGGTGGCGCGACTTCTTTTTCCGACTTCTCCGTTTTCTTTTCCGCATTCACCTTGATCGGTGTCGGCTCGGGCTTTTGTACCTCTTGAGCTTTTTCTTCTTCTTTCTTCGGCTCAGGTTTTGGTTGAACCTTGGGCGCGACGGGAAGTGGTTGCTCTGCAGCAGCAAGCTTCGGCATATCAGCCTTCGCGGTCAGTTGTGGAGCCTTCACCGGAACTTCCCACTTCGCATTGCGATGAAAATTGCTGTCCTGTTTCACCAGGAAAGCTTGGACCGGCGCCTGGTAGTGCGGCATGGCCAGCTTCGGCGCAACCAGGTCTTTGGGCAGCCGGGTCTCCGCCATTTGCACGATGTTTGGCAGCGGCACCAGTTTCTTGAGCGCCTCCGGATGGACCATCAACGGATGCAGCACAGTTTGAAACGCATTCGTCGGGTTCGGCGGATTCGAAAGAATTGCCTGCGCGCCCGGATAAGCGAATCCTTTGCTCGCGCGCGCCGGCGCCGCCGATGCCTGCAGCGGCTTGCTCTGTCCGCCGCCTGGACTCTTCTGCCCTTCTGTCCCGCCGCCGACCTCGGGCAAATAAATAATGTGGTCGTTGGCATTGATGGAACCAACAATTAATCTCTCCTCGCGAAACGAGGGAACGACGTAGGTAATCAGCAGGAATAACCCGAACATCAGCACTTCGTGGCCGATTACCGAGTACAGCAAGCCTTTCCCCGGCAGATAGCCGAATTTGAAAGTGGCGAAGGTCGGGGTGCCGTCCGCATCCGGATGAGCGACAACCGTCTTCGGTTGCGGCGGGACAGCGGGTTGTATAGGCGTGCCCATCCACGTCCGTTGGTTTGAGCTTGCCCGTTGGGGATAAGAGGTGTTTTGTGGGGGAACGGGCGTCCTCGCCCGTTCTTGCACAAGCTGATCCAGCTCAGGCAGCGTGGCCGCGTCCTTCGCCAGCTTCTGACGAATTTCATCCATTACCGGCGACAACACTTCCGGCGCAACCGTCGAAACCGGCGCCGACGGTTCAGCCGCTTGATCATCCTTCGCCTCCGCCGCCAGCTTCTCCTGAAGCTCTTCCATCAACGACGACAATTCCGGCGACGAATGCGCATCGGAACGAAACGCCGGACGCATTCCCTCGGAAATTTGCTTTCGCAGTTGCTCGATTTCCGGCGGCAGGCCGAGTGTTTCCGTCGCGCTTAGGTCTTCGGTGTCGTCTTCTGATTCTGAGGCTTTGACTTCTGCCGTGTTATCCAGCGGTGCAGGCGGCTTGCTCTGCGCGTTTCTCAAAACCGACTGGATGATCTGCATTCCAGTTTGGGACCAGTCGTCGTTTGCCTGTTCTTTATCGTCTCCTTTGTTGTGATCTGGAGACTTGCTCTCTGATGGCTGCGCTTTCGTCTCTTCTGCTGCCGTCTTCGCGCCGTTGCCATTACCATTCCCGTTCGCATGGTCTTTGACGGGATTTGTGGAGAGAGAACTGATGGGCGGCATCACTACAGTTTTTTTTGAGTCTTCATTCTTCTCCGGAGTGACTGCGACGCTTTGCTGTGAAGGGTTCGCGGGATAATTTTCCGAAGAATTCGCCTCGGGCTTTTCTACGACGTGCAGCTTCGCTTCAGCCACGTCCTGCGGTACTTCGCGATCGAGCCCAAGAGACAGAAAAGCCATGATTCACAGCACCCGGAAACCAGAGTCGGAGGCGCACGCGCAAGTCAAGCGCGGCGTGTCAGCTACCTCCAAATTAGAGAAAAAGTTCATTGCAGCAGAGATGCCTTTAGTACGTAATATTGCGGGTTCGGGTTAAGGACAACCGTAGTGGATCCTCCTGTCAGGGCCAATTGGTCAGTAACGATGCCGCCGACAATGTAGCCATTCGATCCCAGATTAAGAGTCTCCGTAAAGGCGTCCGGGTCGCAATTGGCTCCGCTGCCCCCAGCGGGACTTGAATGGCAACGATGAATGTACAGGTTTCCCACCAGACCGAAAAAACTAGAACTAGAGCCGTTCCAGAATGCTTGATTGAATTGCTGCTGATCCCGATCTTGAAAGAAAAGTAATCCCCGAACTTTGCCTGCTCCAGACGGGTCTCCGTAATTTCCGGTGCAAGGTGCGAACAGCACGTTTCCCGTAACCGAAACAGGTGTCGGCAAATTCAAGCTACCGCCGGGGCACGCGGTATCAGATAGAGAAACAGAAGAGACAGAAGTTGCGCAAGACGCTCCCGACCCAGCGGCGACGTTTAGAACTGCTGGCCCCGACAGATAAAACATACTTCCGCCGCCATCGCTGGCTCCAGTAGCGGACCTAAGACACGAGTTCGATCCGGCATAGAAGTCCTCGGCAAGGTAGTAGGTGCCGGGCTCGAAAATCGCCAGACCGGTTGAACCCGTAGGATAGCCCGGTCCCGTACCGACGCAGATGGCGGCATCACCTTTGATGGAACCTGCGCATGAAATTCCGATGCTACTGAGCGGTGGGTAGTATCCAGGCCTATAGTCATCGCAAGCAACTGCCGCTGAGAGTCCAGGACAACAAGCCTGGGTGGGAGGCCCCGTAAATCCAATGCAACCAGTTGTTCCGAATCTAACGGGTTCGAACCCTTGTGATTGTGCTTGTGCTTGCGAAGGTTTAGGAATAATTGCGAATGGATCAGAGCCGATACCCGCTGCGTTCACCCACTTCACCGAAGGATCAACTCCCGCATCGCTCTCCGACTCCCGGCCTGCAACGGCAAATTGCCCATCTTCGTCACCGGCTGTTGCGTTGCTGAGGTCAATCGTGCCCGAAAGGTTCACTGCATTGCCGTCCGTCGAATTGACCTGAATACTTTTCGGAGCTCCAAAAACTGTGAGATTGCCCGATCCGCCAAATGTACTTGTCACGGCTCCATTTGGCGCGTTCGGGTTTAGCACGAGAATCGGCACTGGCGAAAGGACGTTGGTCAAGCCACACGTTGATTTCGCAGGAACAATGGAGTTTGGACCGGCGCCTACGAGGCGCATGAAAGTGTTCGGGACGCTGTCCTGAATATCAATATGCAAGTACGGGGTTGCGGCAACGTCGTCCGCGTGACATGTCGCGGGCGAAAACGGTGGGATGTCAGGACAATTCGCCGCGACGGAGATTTTGGGGAAACTCACCTGGACGTCTTGCGAAGAACTTCCAGAGTAACCGTTCAGACTCGCATATGAGCACGGCGGAAAACTGCTGTTCTGTGTTGAACCTGTCTTGCCCGAACAGTGGAAGAGGGATCCATCGTCTGTCGCTGGGATCCAGCCAGTCGCGGGCGGCGTGACGCCTGCCGCATTCGAAAGCAAATCCATCGCACCGGATGTACAGGCCGCGTCTGCGGCCGTCTGGGCATTTTGCCGATGAAACCAAATGTTCGCGCCATCCACCACAAACCCGACTCCTCCGATAAGGAAGATTCCCAGCGCAAGTACGAGGAATGCAGTCGCTTGACCCCTCTCACCCGCTCGACGTGATCTGCTGCGAAATTTGTGAGACTTCGGGTTCGTATCTACCAGTTCCATAGTCGTTCTCAAAACTGAATCCTGCCGACCGACGTCGCTGAAATCGTTACTTTGGCCCAATCCACTAGGAACAACGGATTGTAGGTATAGCTCACATTGACCTGGACCCGATTCCCCGAAAAATCGCCGCTCTCACTGTCAAGATTCTTCACACTTACGCTTGCACCCGAAGTACTGTGCACCGAAATCTTCAGGGTGTCCGTGACGGCTTTGTTCGCGCCTTTAGAGCAATGCACAATAGCGCAGCGCACGCCTTCTTTCGCTGCGTCCGTAAGCACCGCATAGTTGTACAAGAACAGTGACATCTCCAAAATGCTTACTATCAACACCACGAGGAACACAAGCACGAGTGCGAATTCGACCAGACCTTGACCGCGTTCATTTGTCTGAAACCGAGATGGGAATCTCCTCCTCACGACCCCATCGCCCTCATTTCCGCGTGGCGACTAAATTGACAGCTAGTGGTGCCACCGCTTGAACTACACGCCGGCATGCTAAGTACAGCCAAGCTGAACGGAGTTGCTGGAATCAGCGGGCGGAACGTGTACCAAACGTCAATGCGGTTCAGGGCAAATCCCGGGTAGGTTGCGGCTTCTGGATCTGGATCTGGAGAAGGCAACGTACCGGGCGTTTTCCCGATTGACGTGCACTGGGTTTTAGGCTGCGTTCCTGTCGTCGTGCCGACATTCAGCGAACAAACCTGTACTCCAAGATTGCCATTGTTGAATGTGCCTAGCTCCAGCGCGATCAACGCGCTAACCGCTTTAGGGTCAGATTGTGATAGCGCGGTGCCCGCTTGCGGCAGTGGTCCATTCGTCGGTGTCGACGATCCCTGAATCGCGTACTCAATCCCGTTTCTCGTCGCCGAGGTCAGGTTCAACGTCACCAGCAGAAAATACCCAAAATTAACCGCGTTCAAAATCAGCATGAGCAGCAGCGGGATCATGAACGCGGTCTCGACCAGGCTCTGACCTCGGCTGTCTTTTGCTAGTGAAAGCTTGCGGAACATTGCCCTACCTTCTTGCGGCGAACTACGCGGACTTATTGTGCAAACCAGTTGTGCAAACCAGCTACCCGAACCTGTTATTCGAACCTAGGCGATGCGGACAGCCGAGCGAAACGCTTTCGCAGGCTCCATGGCGCGGGAGACATTCTCGCCGACGTTTTCGACTGACGACTCTTCCGTGTCCTTGTCTTTTTCCAGCAACTCGGCCCCTTGCAACTCGGCTTCGTCTTCCCGCCCGCCTGCGACTTCGAGCTGATTGAGCAGGCGATGCAGGTAGGCGCGGCTGATCCCCAGCTCCTTCGCCGCCTTCAGCTTGTTGCCGTTGTGCATTTCGAGCGCCACGCGCACCAGCTCGCGCTTGAAATTCCGAACCGCATCATGGAACGATCCCTTCGGCAGCTCGTCTGAAATACTCAGCCCCTGTAACTCGGGCGGCAGGTCGTCGATCCCCAGCCGCTCATGGCCGTTCCCCAGCACCACGCTGCGCTCAATCACGTTCTGCAACTCGCGGACATTGCCCGGCCAGGAATGCCGCGTCAGCGCGCCCATAAAGCCCGGGGTCATGTTCTTGCATTGCTTCTTGTGCAGTTTGGCGAAGGTGCGCAGAAAATATTCAGCCAGCAGCGGAATGTCTTCCGTACGCTCGCGCAATGACGGCATGGGGATCTTCACCACCGAAATGCGGAAATAGAGATCCTCGCGGAAGGTGCCCTCCCGGACCATCTGCTCCAGATTGCGATTGGTGGCGCAGATGACCCGCACATCAATGGGATGGGACATGTTTGAGCCAAGCCGCGAGACTGTCCGCTCCTGCAAAGCGCGCAACAGCTTCGCCTGTAAAGGCAACGCGAGGTCGCCGATTTCATCGATAAAGATCGTCCCGCCATTCGCCTCTTCAAAACGTCCGCGGCGACCCTGGCTTGCGCCCGTGAAGGCGCCCCGCTCGTGGCCGAAAAGTTCGTCGTCAATCAAAGACTCGGGGAACGAGCAGACCGAAAAAGCCACGAACGGCTTCCCTGCCCGGGCGCTGAGATTATGGATCGCCTTGGCAACCAGGCCCTTGCCGGTCCCGCTCTCGCCCGTGATTAAGACGGTGGTAAAAACGCCAGCCACTTTGTGGATCACGTCGTTAACGCGGTCCATTGCGGCACTGCTGCCGAGCAGGCCTTCGACGCGCCTTCCGCAGAGCATCTGCTGGGCAGCGGCGAGCTCGCGGGTCATTGCGGTGCGGCGGCAGGCGCGGTTGATGGCGAACCGCAGTTCCTGCACATCCAAAGGCTGTTCGAGAAAATCAACCGCTCCATCGCGGAAAAGCTGAAGGGCGGAGCCGACCTGGTCATTCCAGCCGAACGTGATGATCGGCGGTGCCAGCGGAAGCTCGGAAGCAAGTCGCAATAGATACCGCTGCGATTGTTCGTCGGAAGCGAGATTCAGCAGAATCGCGTCGGAATCGCCAGTCGAAATTTCGGCGATGGCGCGTTGTGGATTTGAAACCTGCCGGATGCAATACCCGGATTCGCCGAGGACCTCTTGCAGAACGTTGCCGAAGGCTTCATCCTGGTCGATCAGCAGGACGCGCTTAACGCGTTCACCAACAATTGGGCTGGCCAAACCTACCCCTTTTCCCGCACGCAATGCATCTGCAAATGTCGCCATGAGGAGTAAACAATCAGTTACAGCTCAAGACGGCTGGCGTGTGGCACGCGGGAGAACCTAATCTCAGATTCGGTGAACCTAAAACCGAGCCTGAGCTCGTTGGGGGAGAATAATACAGCGTACCATGTAAAGCAATACTAAGGCCAAAATAAATCGAGCAAACTAGAAGCGAAGCACTGTGTACGGATTTTTACGCGAACAGACGAGTGTAAACATTTGCATACACATAATTCCGATGTTTCTCTTTTGTCTCCACTCTGTTAAACAGAATACCTCAACCCTGAGATAAGGATTTAGTCTATGGAATCGGGATTGCACCACCCCGATTCTGGAATTTTTGTGACGGTACTGACTTCGGAGCAAGCCAGCTCGCAAGCGGTTGCCCTGCCTAAACCGGCGGGCGATTTCGCCTCATTCGGCTCGGGTCTCCAGGCCTGGAAGAAGGCCTCCACCTCGTTTCTTGCAGTGTTGACGCTCGGATTGATCTGTGTTCAGTTCGCAATCACCGTCTCGAATCCGAGTTTCGATGATCCGGACATCTGGTGGCACATTCGAGACGCTCAGTATTTGCTTAAAACCCACCATTTCCTGCGTCAGGACCTTTACTCCTTCACTGTCGCCGGACATCCGTGGATAAACACAGAGTGGGGCAGCGAAATTCCGTTTTATCTGGCATACCAGGCTTTCGGCCTGGCAGGCCTGAAGGCGATGAGCTTCATTCTGCCCTCTATCCTGATTCTCCTGCTGCTCTATCTCTGCTACCAGGAAAGCAGGAACTTCAAGGCGTCGATCGTGGTTTGCGTGCTGGCAAGCCTTCTGGCCCGGGTTTCGTTTGGCCCGCGAACCATCCTGATCGGTTACATCCTGCTGATTGTGATGTTGATCATTCTTCGGCGATTCCAGGAGCAGCGCGGATCGCTGTGGCTTCTGCCTGCGCTTTTTTGCCTGTGGGCAAACACGCACGGATCCTGGGCGCTGGGCCTGATTCTCTTTTTCC
Source organism: Terriglobales bacterium (assembly GCA_035651555.1). GTDB lineage: Bacteria > Acidobacteriota > Terriglobia > Terriglobales > Acidobacteriaceae > Gp1-AA145. The sequence goes on along the minus strand of DASRFL010000032.1, from coordinate 211,460 downwards.
TCTTTGCCGTGGCCGGCCTGGTCGGCGGCTCCTGCGGACGAGTTGAATCCGCGCGTTGGTCGCCGGCACAGATTCGTCATCTGGCCTTCGTCGGCGCCGCTTCGGTCGCAGCTTTGTTCGTCAATCCCTACGGATGGCGGTTGGTTTACTACCCATTCGACCTGGCATTTAAGCAGAAGCTGAACGTTACGCACGTCGCCGAATGGGTGCCGGTGAATTTTCAGGACTTGCGCGGCAAGATTGTCTTTACCTTGATCGCGGGCCTCTTCGCAGCGGCCCTGGTACGAAACCGTCGCTGGAAATTGGCCGAGGTTCTGATGCTGGGCTTTGCGATGTATACGGCGCTGGCGCACGTACGATTTCTTGTTTTGCTGGCAATCGTTGTCGCGCCAGTTCTGGCTAAACTTCTCGACTTTTTTCCGCCCTATCACCCTGAACTCGACACTCCGAAGGTGAACGTCGCGGTAATGCTGGCCGGGATTGCGGCGCTCGTATATTTCTGGCCTCATAGCGCTGCGATAGAAAAATCGCTGGCCGAAGGATATCCGACCCAGGTCGTGCCCTATCTGAAGGCGAACCCGCCGCAAGGAAACGTGCTGAACTACTACTTGTGGGGCGGCTACCTGGGCTGGAGCGATCCCGATCTGAAGGTCTTCATCGACAGCAGGGTTGATATCTTCGAGTACGAAGGCGTCCTCAAAGACTATCTAGACCTGTTGGGATCGGATTCCCTGGTGCGGAATCTCGACCCCATCATTCAGAAGTACAAAATCCGCTACGTTTTGTTTCCGCCTGGCGACACCAAAAACGGATTGCTGGGAAATAGTGGTCTGATTTATTTGCTGCAGCACGATCCCAACTGGAAGGTTGCGTACGAGGACAAAGTCTGTGTGCTGATGGTGCAGACAGCCGATTCGCCCGAAGCGGCCACACAAACCAACCCCTAGTGCTTACCACCGTCTTCACACAAAGCAGTGTCAGTGCCGTGCCACAACTTCCACCAGAGTGTGCGCGGCATACGCCACTTGCTCTTCGGTCATCTCCGGAAATAGGGGCATGCTCAGCACCTGCTCGCAGGCGCGTTTGGTGAATGGCAAGCTGGTCGGGCTGATCCCCAGATACGAAAACGCCTCCTGCATGTGCACCGGCACCGGATAATGCACTGCCGTTTGCACGCCCAGGTCTTCCAGTTCCGCGCGGACCTGGTCCCGGTCCTCGACATACGCCACAAACAAGTGATAAACGCAATCGGTGTCTGGCGAATCTTCGAGAACCCGCACCTTCGCCCCAGCCAATAATCGGCGATAAGTTTCCGCGCAGGCCTGCCGTTTCGCCGTCCATTGATCGAGATATTTCATCTTCACGTTCAGCACTGCGGCCTGAACGCCCTCCATGCGGTAGTTGTAGCCGACATATTTGTGCAAATAGCGCTTAGATTCTCCGTGACTGCGCAGCGACCGCGCCATCGTCGCGACTTCGTCGTCGTTGGTGGTGAGCGCGCCGCCTTCGCCATACGCGCCCAGGTTTTTGCCGGGATAAAAGCTGAACGCCGCCCCATGTCCGAAACCGCCGACGCGTTTGCCGTCAAAGCGCGCGCCATGCGCCTGGCAGGCATCTTCGATCACCAGCAGCCCGTGTCGCTTGGCGATTTCGGCAACGGCTTCCATGTTTACCGGTCGCCCGTAGAGGTGAACGGGAATAATCGCGCGAGTATGTTTCGTAATCGCCGCTTCAATCAGTTCCGGGTCAATGTTCGCCGTTGCCGGATCGATGTCCACAAACACCGGCGTTGCGCCGGTGTAAGCGATGGCCTCAGCTGTCGCAATAAAAGTATTGGCCGAGGTGATGACCTCGTCGCCCGCGCCGATTCCCGCCGTCAGCAAAGCCAGATGCAGCGCGCCAGTGCCGGAGTTGAGCGCAACGCAGTGCTTGACCTGGCAATAGTCGGCAAACGCCTGCTCAAACCGCTCCACCTCGTCGCCGAGAATGAACGAGGCATTCAGGCAAACACGATCGAGCGCCGCCTGAATCTCATCCCGCAGGATGCCGTACTGCGCCTTGAGATCGAAGTACGGCACGGTTATGCTGGCTGTTTTCAAGGAACCTCCATGTACTTACGGTATCAGACCGGATGTGGCAGAGTGAATGCAACGCTTAACTTCGGATCACAGACACGTTAGTTGCGATCTGGATTCCGGCTCAAAACGAATGCAATCCAGATCAAATCAACTCCACTATCTCGCCAGAACTCTTCTGTTTGCGGTTCCTGCGATTTCGACCGGCATTCAGCTTTCAACCTGGATAAGTTTTGCTTTTGGTTCAGCCAAAAACCGTGCTGATTTTTTCGCCTACTACGAAGCGGGGCAAATGTTGCGTGCAGGTCGCATAGGAGATTTCTACCACCAGATACATCCGCCATGGTTCGGATTCATTCATCCGACTTATGAGGCCGTTCTATTCGTTCCGCTCAGTTTCTTTGCACCACTTAAAGCATACGTCGCTTGGATCCTGGTGGGAGTCGCCATCGTTGCGGCAATTCTTCGCCTTTTGTGGGGTGAGCTCGGTCACCTGACCTCGATTTCATCGATACTGCCATTTGCCTTAACCTTGGCCTTTTTCCCCATTTCCTACGCGATTGCCCAAGGACAGGATTCGGTCCTGCTCGCATTGCTTATGGTCCTTGCTTTCGTAGAAATGAAATCGGGACACGAATATCGGTCTGGGCTTCTTCTTGGTCTTGGCGCATTCCGGTTTCAAATTCTCCTTCCAATGGCAGCTATGTTTCTGGCCTGGAAGTCATGGAGAGTTTTGGCGGGGATTTGCACCAGCGCAGTTGGCGCATTCTTTTGCTCACTCGCTCTGACTGGAATTTATGGACAACTGGAATACTTGAAACTCCTGCGCATGCTGGCGAAACCGGCAAATCAATTCGTTCAACAAATGCCTAACATTCGAGGCGTATTCGCCGCCTTTGGGATCTTCTCTCAGCCAATCGTCTCGGTGACCTCGGCTCTGGTTTTCATCGTTCTCGCATTGCTCGGACGCAAGCTGACACCTCCCTGCGGATTTCTCTTTGCGATATCGGGTGCCTGCCTGCTGAGTTTTCACGGCTACCTGCACGACTTCAGCGTGCTGTTGCTTCCGTTCCTAATCCTCTGCGATTTTTTCGTTGAGCGGTTGGATTACCTGGGACTGACGCTTCTCGGGCTCATTGTCGCCTTGCCCATCGCAACGATCTTGATCGGCTCAATAATGGCCTTGTGGATATGCTCGGTTATCCCCATGTCACTTCTATTTCTTTTGCGATTCAGAGCCATGCCGTTACGGGTGGAACTAGGCGGATCGGTCCACTCGCGACATCAGGCTGATTGTATTCTCAACCAGTCGTAAGGCGTCATGCTTCCACGGGGCAAACCGGGAGTTCTTCCTGCTTGAGTGCCAAAGACACCTCCGGCTGCTCTTCTACAACTGGCTGTTCCTCTCTTGGATTGTTCAACCAGATCGCGATTCCCGCCAGGGCCGCTCCTCCGATTAGATCAACCAGGTAGTGCCATTCGAGCAAAAGAATCGCGGGAACCAACAGAATATCGTGGACAATTAAACAGTACTTGATGCGTTTCCATTTACGCATAAACCACAGCACGATAATCGGATCGGCCGCATGAAGCGAAGGGAATGCGATGAAATAATCCGTACCGATTCGATTGAGACTTCTCGCCTGGCCTGACAGGAGGCTCGCATTAGAAATGATGTTTCGCTGATAGTCGTAGGTTTTAAGCCAAAAAGGAAAATGATTGAAATGCTCGACGCATGTATAAAATGGGCCCATGCTTGGCCATAAGTAGAAGACCAGAAGAGCCAAATAGTAAGCTGTAAGTAACGTGCCTACCAGACGCATTCCGCGCCGCATGCCCTGACAAATGGAAACGATGATGAGGGCGGCGCCCACCTGTTCGAACATGGTGTAGTACACGCCTTCCGCAAATCCGAACGTGCGCGCTGAAAGCAGCCCGGAAGCGTTCCTTACCACCCCTGAAATAGTCCTGCCATGTAAGAGATAGGAATCCAGCCTTAGGAAGAGCCAATCATAGGCAGCCGGCTTCTCCGCCGCGACGATAATGTCGTTATAAGCAAATACCAGTATGAGGCCAATGAACAGGTAAAGGGCAGGTGCCATCAACTGCTTGATCGACTTGGATACTGCCTTGGGGTTCTCGTAACTTCGATCCAGAAGTTCCGTCGCAACCAGTGCGAGACATATCCAGACCAGCCCCAGAAAAAAACTCAATTGCCAAAAGGCCCAAAAGACGAAAGGAACAAAAATAAGAAGTCTAGTCTTTTGGCGAGCAAAATGGGCCCAAACCGGCAGGACCGTGGCGCTCGCAGGCAAACCGATGCACGCAAGTACCGCGGCAGCGAAGACTGAGCGCAACGCAAATCCAATCCAATACAGGCGTACCAAACGTCCCCAGTTCAGTGAAACCGGGAGATGAACCGACTTCAGCGCTGGAATAAGGGCCATCAGCACCAGCAGGGTGAGTGCCCAGTGGCTCTTTTTTCGAATTGTTCTTAATACTCTGTTTGGGCTCACTTCGGGTCTCAGACGCCTCACTTCCGTGTGGGAAGGTATGAGGTGCAATTCGAGTTCCCCTTCGTGATCACCGGTAATGGAACTACCAGATTGTGAACTGTAAACGGATGTATTCACTTGAAGTGCTCTGCCTTAGCAAAAAAGTTGCAGTTCGTGATCATTCAGAACGGGAGGCTTGAAATGTCGCATTCTTGTAAAAGCCGAGCGATTAGCGCTAAGAGTAGCTCTTCTGCCGCATTCGCCCCAAAGTGAGGGTTTGGCCGCCAAGATGCAGGGATTCACACGTCTACCTTCGGCCCTGAGTCTGAGGGCACAGAAAAAATCTAGGAGATGGCATCGATGAATCGCTTCCGGAATTGCATTTTACGGTTACATAGTGATGAATCAGGGCAGGGGCTGGTGGAATACGCTTTGATCATGGGTTTGGTCGTTTTCGCCGCGATCACGACTATGAAGGGGCTCGCGACCGAAGTGAATGCCGCTTTCAGCAGCATCACGAATCAGCTGACCAGCGCCTTAAGCACGACAACAGGCTCCTAACAGCGCTCTGCGGCTTCCTATCAATTCAGCGCCCCGGCGCTTGCACAATTGGAATCGCTGAGGAGTGGTTTGTCTTGGCTGGTTAGTAGCTATTTTCTGTTGTTTCTGCTTTGCCCTTTGCTTCTTTGGAGGTGAGTTACGGGCGTGAGAAGGCTATTTTCGGCGTTCGTCATGGCGGCGATATTGGCTGCTGCCATTACTTTTATTTTCTACCGCCGTCTGGGCGGTGCGCCCGCAGTGAAACCGCTCTCGCAGATCGTGGTCGCTGCGAATGACCTTTCCGTCGGCACCACGCTCACGACGAAGGACCTTACCATGCTCGACTGGTACAGCAACACCACGCCGGCCGGGGCATTCACCAAGCCGGATGACATTGTCGGGCGTCCGCTGCTTTTCCCTCTTGTCGCCAAGCAGCCGGTTCTTGAGCGTGATTTGGGTGTACAGGGCGCGGGAATCGGTCTCGCCGGAAAGATTCCTCCTGGGATGCGGGCCACAGCCGTCCGCTCAAATGAGATCACCGGCGTCGCCGGATTTCTTTATCCCGGCTCGCACGTGGATTGCATGGTCACGTTCACCCCTCCGGGCGGGAAGATGCCGCAGACCCAAACCGTGCTCCAGAATGTCGAGGTGCTGACGGCCGGGCCTGCGATCGAACCTGATCCCCAGGGCAAGCCGCACAGCGTCAATGTAGTCACTCTCCTTCTTACTCCCGAGGATTCCCAAAGACTCCAACTGGCAAGCGGGCAGGGCAACATTCAGTTCGTACTGCGCAGCGGCGCCGACCAGAACAAGGCGACACTGCAACCGACACGTCTCGACCAGATTTTTCCCAGCGACAAGCCGCCGGTTGTAGCCAAGGCGGTGAAGCGGACGCCCCATCAGGCGCCGCCGATGTACATGCTCGAAGTCATCCAGGGGACCAAGCGGTCAGAAGAAAAATTCCAGGAATAAGGATTGCGTACGACAGAACGATGAAAACATCTGCGTGGGGAAAAATGAGGGGCCTGCTCGTCGCCTGCTTCGTCGGCATATTCGCGAGTGCGGCAGTATTTCCGGCCGCTGGCCAATCTGAAGGCCAGGCCCTTCATGTCTTTGTTGGCAAGTCGGTCGTCATCAACATGCAGACGCCGATCTCGAGAATTCTCTCCAGCAATCCTTCAGTCATTGATACGCTGGCCACCTCGCCAACCCAGGTGGTTGTCGAAGGCAAATCGCCCGGCACCAGCAGCCTGATCCTGTGGGATTCAAACGGCCACTCCCAGATTCTCGATGTGACCGTCGATGTGAACATCTCGCATTTAAAAACTGCAATCGAGCAGACTTACCCGGGACAGCACATCAACATTCAATCCGACGGCGCGCACCTGATTCTGACCGGCACGGTTTCGGACGCCAAAGTATCTGACGACGTCGTGAAAATGGCTTCATCGTACTCGACGGGCGTGGTCAATTCGCTGACCGTTGCTCCCGTGCACGAGCAACAGATTCTGCTCGAGGTTAAATTCGCGGAAGTAGACCGCACCAAGCTGCAGAATTTTGGCATCAACATTCTGAGCACTGGCGCGGCGAACACTATCGGGACAGTCAGCACAGGCCAGTTCAATCCCCCTACGATCCCAACTCAGCTCACCGGGATCATTGGTGCGGGTAATACTGGCACCAGCACTTCATTTCAGCTCAACAGCCTCTTGAACATTTTTCTATTCCGCCCCGACCTGAACCTGGGCGCGACGATCTCCGACCTGCAAAACAAGAACGTACTTGAGATTTTGGCGTCGCCAAACCTACTCGCCTTGAATGGACAAAAGGCAGACTTTCTTGCGGGGGGCGAGTTTCCCTTCCCGGTTTTGCAAGGCGGACAAAACGTAGGCGCGGTGACCATTCAGTTCCGGCCATTCGGAGTAAAGCTGGATTTCACAGCGACTGTGGGCCCGGATCGCGTAATCCGCATGCACATTGCTCCAGAGGTCAGCACGCTCGACTTCACGCAAGCGGTAACGGTCTCCGGCGTCACGGTTCCGGCCATTTCTACCCGCCGGGCTGAAACAGAGATTGAACTGAGAGATGGGCAGTCGTTTGGGATCGCTGGATTGCTCGACAACCGGGCAACGGTGCAGCTCAGCAAAGTTCCCGGCATCGGTGACATCCCTGTTCTGGGCAATCTCTTCCGCTCGCGTTCAATTAACCGCAGCAACAGCGAACTAATGGTAATGGTGACTCCACGGATTGTCGATCCGGTGCAAACCAACGCAGCTGCAGCTCCCCTGCCGACGCCTCCGGTGAAATTTTTGGAAACACCGCAATTCGACAAAGGCCTGCCCGCGAGCGGCACAGAAAACAAGACTGGAAGCCAGCAGCCAGGTGTGAAATGAACCCGATGTCCATAAAAGACGCGCTCAACAACGAACCGCGCGAGAGTTTTTCGGCCGGCCAGCCACTCTCAGTCGTCGGCATCTGCCTCGATACTGAGACCTGGACGGTGCTGCAGTCGTTCTCCGAATCGGCGCCACTGATTAAGCTGCGTTCACAGGTTTCCGAATATCGCGTCAGGGAAACAGATACTACTTTCGACTGGCTGGGTGAGGCGCCGCCGGATATCTGCATCGTGGACTTCGACCGCGATCGCCGCAAGGCCGCGCTGGTCGCCGAAAACATTCACAGCACCTCGCCGGAAACTGCCATCTTTGCGGTTTCAGCCGATGCACAACCCGATCTGATTATTCAAGCGATGCGCAGTGGGTGCAGCGAATATCTGCTGAAGCCAATTGGCCGCGAACAACTGCTCAACGCGGTGGCGCGCGTCGGGGGACGACGAAAAGAGCGAGTCCAAACCTCGCGGGCCCAGGTACTCGCGTTCATGGGCGCCAAGGGCGGATGTGGCGTGACCAGCGTCGTAACCCAACTGGGCGCGCTGCTGGCCAGTTCTTTTTCAAAGCGCACGCTGATCGTTGATTTGCATCCCGACTTCGGAGATGCCGCGCTTTACCTCGGCGTTACCCGCCATCGCTATCACTTCTTTGAACTGGTCGAGAACACTGACCGTCTGGATGCGGAACTGTTGCAGAGTTTCCTTGCGCGCCATTCGAGCGGGCTCGATCTAATTCCTGCCCCTGAGGGCAATGACACTCCGCGGCGAATTCTTCCCGGCGCGGTGGCCCAAACGCTGGACTTTCTGCGTTCTCGCTATGACTACGTGCTGGTCGATCTGCCGCTCGGGTTGAGCGACGAAAACATGGAATTGATCCGCCACTGTGACCATCTTCACATGGTCACGGTCGCAGAAGTCTCAGCGCTGCGAAATGTGGCTCGTCAGTTTAGTTATTTGACGCGAAAAGAAATTCCTGCGCAACGTTTTCGCGTTGTATTGAACCGTCATCAGAAGCGGTCGCTGATCGCTGACAGCGAGATTGAAAAGACTCTCGGGCAGAAGATTTTCTGGAAAATTCCGAATCAGTATGCGCACATCGTGAAGGCCATCAACGGCGGCGATCCGGTTGCGCAGCTCGCAACTTCTGAGGTAACGAAAAGCTTGACCGAATTGGCAGGACAACTTGGCGCGAAACTGGCAACTACCGACAAAAAGAAGCGCGGATTTCTCGGGCTATAGCTTTAAGAGGGATGTATGGGTGAGTTCAATTCGATTTCGTCACAGTTCGGAGCGACCAATGGAGTGCCCAGCGGCGAAATGAAGCGTACCGGTTTAAGTTTCAAGGAATATCAGGAACTCAAATCCACGGTTCATCGCGATCTTATCAGCCGCGTCGATCTGGAGCGCGTTGCCAATCAGCGCGATGACCACACGCGCACCCAAGTGCTCTCCGTAATTCAAGATCTGGTCGCCAATCTCAAGACCCCGCTCAGCGGGCGTGAACGGGAACGTCTTGCCCTTGAAGTACTAGATGAAGTCTTCGGCCTTGGTCCGCTTGAACCCGTGCTTCAGGATCCATCGGTGAATGACATTCTGGTGAACGGTCCACGCCAGGTTTATGTCGAACGCGGCGGCATCCTTGAAGAAAGCAACATCATGTTCAAGGACAACGCCCACCTGATGAACGTGATTGACAAGATCGTCGCGGCAGTGGGAAGGCGCGTCGACGAATCCTCGCCCATGGTTGATGCTCGGCTTGCCGACGGATCGCGCGTCAACGTGATCATTCCACCGCTGGCGATTGATGGGCCGCATGTTTCCATCCGCCGTTTCGGACATATTCCGATCACGGAAGAAGACCTGCTCAGGAACGAAACCCTGACCAAACCGATGCTCGACCTTCTGCGTGCCGCTGTAATGGCGCGGATCAACATTGTGATTTCCGGAGGAACCGGCGCTGGAAAAACCACACTGCTGAATGTTCTCTCCGGATACATCTCCGAAAAAGAGCGCATCGTCACCATTGAAGATTCCGCCGAGTTGCAACTGAAGCAGCGTCATTGCGTGCGGCTGGAGACGCGCCCGGCCAATATCGAGGGCGAGGGCGCCATCATGCAGCGGCAACTGGTGATCAACAGCTTACGTATGCGTCCTGATCGCATAGTCGTCGGCGAGGTTCGTGGCGAAGAAGCGCTGGACATGTTGCAGGCGATGAATACGGGTCACGACGGCTCCATGACCACCGTCCACGCTAACAGCCCGCGCGATGCCATCGCACGTATAGAGACTATGGCTCTGATGGCCAATCTCAATTTGCCGGAGCAGGCAGTGCGCCGGCAGATTGCCTCTGCCGTTCAATTGATTGTCCAGATTGCGCGCTTCACCGACGGTTCGCGTCGCGTAACGCACGTGACGGAAATCAGCGGCATGGAAGACGACGTGGTAAGCATGCAGGACGTTTTTGTGTTCGAGAAGCAGGGTATTTCACCGGACGGCAGGGTGCTGGGCACATTTGCCGCAACCGGAGTCCGGCCCAATTTCTCAGATCGTTTGAATGCTTCGGGCGTGAACGTGCTCGCTTCATGGTTCGAGCATTCGCATAGCGTTAATTAGAGGGAAGACAGGGTAATGCCTCCGATCTTGTTTTTTATTTTGCTGCTGACGATCTGTTTCGCCGTCATCTTCTATCTTGCCAAGCCGACAAGAACCGAGCGTGCCGTCCAGCGGCATTTGGAGAGCATCCAGGCAACTGAGCCGACTGATGGCGAAGAGCCCGTAACCATTCTGAAAGAGGAAGGCTACAGCGCGAATCCCGGCATCAGCGACATGGTCCGCCAGATTCCCGGTGCAAGAGAGACTCTCGATCTCATCCGCCAGGCGGGGAAAGCGTGGCCTGTGAGCCAGGTGATGGGGATGGTCGTCCTCTCAATGCTGCTGACTGCGGCGATCACTTCCCTTTTTCTGCCCGATGTGCTGCCGGTTGTTGCCGCACTCGTGGTCGGGGCGGTACCGTACGTTTACCTTTTCATCCTGCGGGAAAAGCGATTCCGCGAATGCGACCGGCTGCTTCCGGACGCAATTGATCTGATGGCGCGTGGTCTCCGCGCGGGCCATGCCCTCCCTGCGGTATTGCAAATGGTGGGAGAGGAGATTGCTGAACCGCTGGGTGCTGAATTTCGCAGTCTGCACGAGGAACAACTTCTTGGTCTGCCATTGCGAGAAGCCGTAATGAACATGATCCGGCGTATTCCTCGCGACGATACCCGCTTCCTGGCAACGGCAGTCCTGCTGCAAAAGGAAACCGGCGGCAATCTGGCTGTGATTCTCGATAAGACCGCAGCAGTGGCGCGCGAACGCGAACGACTGCGGGGACAGGTACGCATCTTCACCGCGCAAGGGCGCGCCACGGCGTGGATTTTGTGCGCCATGCCCTTTCTTATGTTCGTGATACTCAGTGCGATCAGTTGGAATACAGAACGGCTTCTGTTCGTCGACCACATTGGGAAGATTGCCATCTACACCGGCATCATCCTCATGATCTGCGGAATTTTATTGATTCGAAGGATTGTCAACGTAAAGGTTTAGCGCATGACGTTCGTGATTGTCGGCATCTGTCTATTCTTCGGCTTCCTGTTCCTGGTGCTGCTGCTAATGCCGCGCCCATCGGCTGCGGGCGCGCTGCTGGCGCAGGTCACTCGCGCAAGCCGCCCTGCCGATGAGGTCCCCGTTTGGCGCGCTGCCCTGAACGTCGACTATCTTGCGCGTCCTTTCACGCTGATCCGTGGCCTCTTTTCGCCCGAGCCTGATCCCGAACTGGTGCATCGTCTCGCCCTGGCCGGTTACCGCAAGCCTGCCCACGCCGACGTTTTTCTCGGCCTCAGACTTGCGATTCCCGCATTCCTCGGGCTGATCGTGGCCATGTTTGTTTCGACCGGTACGATTTTCCTGTTCCTGATGGCGGTAGTCACGGGATTCTTTATTCCTGATTTCTGGTTATCCAGCGCAATTACGCGCCGGCGACAAAAAATCAAGCTCAGCTTGCCCGATGGTCTCGACTTCCTCTCTATATGTCTTGAGGCCGGGCTCGGTTTGGACCAGGGCATTGTGCGCCTGGGAAACGAGATGCGCGTGAGTCATCCGGAATTGAGCGAGGAGTTCCTGCAAATAAATTTCGAGCAGCGGGCCGGCGTCGGACGCGTTCAGGCATGGAAGTCTTTTTCAGATCGCGTGGATCTCGAAAGTGTTCGCTCGTTTGTCGCCATGCTGATCCAAACCGAGCGTTTTGGAACTCCAGTTTCAAAATCGCTGGGCATGTTTTCCGATGCCCTACGCACCGCGCGGCGGCAAAAGGCGGAAGAACTGGCGGCAAAGACCACCATCAAGATGGTGTTCCCGCTGGTGTTTTTCATCTTTCCGACAATGGCGATCGTGGTGATGTTGCCCGCGTTCATTTCCATTGTCCGCAACCTGGAGAATTTTTTGAAGTGAAGAGCAGGGGGAGGCAGTAGCGCTGTGGAGTTCACTCTAACGAGAGGTGGGGTAAATGTATAACGCAACACTGGTTCCCGTGGTATCGGCGGTTCCGGCAGTCATGCTGGATAACATCACACTGATTCGCGTGGTATCGGGTGTTTTAGCTGTGGTCGTACTCTTCACTCTGATTTACCGGATGAAGAAGAAAGCGCCTCGTTAACACCATTATTTAGACCCGAGAAAGGGCCGGTATGTTCAGTAAACAAAGGCACGTCTTCGTTTATAACAAGACGAGAGAGACCTTTTTGGCCTTTCGTGTGGCAGTCGCTGATTCAATCGTCGGCCGCCTGGTTGGGCTTTTGGGCCGCAGGTCTCTTCCGCAGGACAGTGGCGTGTGGATTGTTCCCTGCAATGCGGTGCACACCATTGGAATGCTGTTCTCATTCGACCTGGTATTGATCGATAAAAATTTCAAAGTTGTGGGCTTGCGCGAACTCGTCCGTCCGTTCACCGTGACCTGGCCGAACCACAGTGCCGAGAGCGTACTGGAACTGCCGGCACACTCTATTTTCCGTAGCCGTACCCAGATCGGAGACCAGCTTCTGATTGAGCGCTATGAAGCCAAGAAGCCTCCCAAGTCGGGGGCTCCGGAAGTTGCAGGCCCACCGGCCACGGAGCGCTCTGCAATCAATGTTGCTCTAGCTGGCTCCCGCTCCGCGCTTAGCATCTCACCGCCAAGTTCGCAGCCAGATGTTGCCCGTTCGAGCTTTGTGGATAGCTAGGGACCTCGCTCCGCATGGCGGAGTTAGATCTCTATCGCTTTCTCCGTGTGCTTTCTTTCGTACCAGCACGGGTTTGATCCCGCGTGCGGAAAGAGTGCGTTGACGCACGCCTCTGGCTGAGGCGGCTGGTAGTCGTATTCGATTTTCCCGTTCTTTTCGCCGATCGCGTAATAGTACTGCACAGTTAACGTCTGGTAGGCGTTCTTTCCTGTCGTGATCTTGTAACGCCAGAGCAAATAGTCAACAGCGTAGGCGGTAATTGCAAGCCCAAGCACGGACGCGGCCACGGTAAGGCTAAATTTCTTCATCGCTCATCTTCTTCGTTGGCGAATTCGGCGCGTCAATTTACAGTTAAATAACAATTTTAAGGATTGCGTCGCATCCGATCTTTTAGTACCCCGATCGAAGAACTGTGATGCTGATGTTTACAATTTGCAGGACCAAGGAGACTGAATGCTTCCGAGTCACGGCCGCGCTGCAAAGGTCAAATCTGTGCAACAGCTGCTGCGCAATATTGTACTTCCAACACTATTTTGTATTGCGGCGTCCGCCCAGCAACACGAGCTCCATCTCACATTTACGCCAGCAAATACTGCGGTCAATTTCACGCTTGGGGATGTCCTTCATACCGTTCATGGTTCCTTCCGACTGAAAGAAGGTAAGGTTGATTACAAGTTCGGGTCGTCTACTGTAGAAGGCAAGCTGATCATCGACGCGACCTCGGGCCAAAGTGGCAATCACAGCCGCGATCACAAAATGCATCAGGAGATTCTGGAAAGCGCGCGCTACCCGGAAATCGTCTTCCGTCCTGACCGGGCCGAGGGGACCGTCGCGCAGTCAGGAACGTCAACCGTTCAGGTGCACGGAATTTTTTCTATTCACGGCGGAGACCATGAAATCACGTTGCCGGTGCGGGTGGAAATTTTTCCTGATCATTGGATCGCAGATAGTCACTTCACTGTGCCTTATGTGAAGTGGGGCATGAAAAACCCCAGTACATTCTTGTTGCGCGTGAGCGAGTCGGTTGAGATCGACATCCACGCCACTGGACCAAACCCGTTTCCTGACCCACACTAGGGCACCGCGCCTCGCAAGGAAACGAATTCCGTCTGAACATCGCCGTGCAAATTAATATGGTGGACCGCAAAGCCCAGTTTGCCTCCCCAGGGCAGCCAGCTTGTGGCCGGCGCCACGTGCCAGGTAATACCCTCGCGCTCAAAAACGCGCCCGTTATGCCAATGGCCGACCAGCATGTGCTTAATGCCTAGTTTTCGCAGAACATTCATCTCTCGCGAGCGATAAGGTTCGCTAATTACCCAGTATGGCTTGGTGTCTGGCGGGTAATCTTCGTCGCGAAATGCAGGAATGTGCTGTACACCGATTACAACCTCACCTTTGCTGCCTGTTTCTTTTCGAAGTCCATCGAGCCATGCGAACATACGTTGCGATTCATCCTCGCTCTCAGGTGAGAGCGGCAGCGGAGTCTTGCTTTCGTACACATCGTAGTTGCCGAGAAGCTCAGAATCGATGACTACGAACGTCGCGAATTTAACGTCAAACTGGTAATAATCTTTGCCAAATGCGCCGCGATACCGCTCCAGATCTCGGCTGTGGACATCGTGATTGCCCGGAGCGTAATGAACATCGGCGTGCAACTTCCCCAAAATGCCTTTGGCTTCCTCCCAGTCCTTGGGGCTTTCACCAATATCACCTGAAACGATCACTGCGTCCGGGTGCAGGTCGTTCGCCATTTCGACGGCGCGTCGCAGGTTGTCGGCAGCATGCGGAGCATGCGTATCTCCGATGTGCGTATCACTCAGCTGTACAACTGTGATCTGCTGGTTACTGCTCCGGGGCGGCAATTGGCCCACAACGGACACACAGAGACCGAGAACCATCCACCAGCCTGATTTCATACAGAGCTAGAAGCAATTCGGCGGCGCGAGGTTGTGCGCATTTAGGTCTTACAGAACCAACTAACCTTTTAATATTATTGATGGATCGCGAACGGAACCGCTAGATTCTTGAGATTCCCATGAGCAGCGCACCTGTGGTGACTCAAAAATCGGCCACGAAGGGCCGCTGGAAGAAAATCACGGCCACGGTCCTGGCGTGCTTGTTTGTCCTTTGGCTCGCCTTCGTCGGGTTCATGTGGCGCATCATGCATCGGCAGCCAGAGGATTTTGCTCGTGTAATGAAACACATGCCGTGGGAAGTTTTTCTGGTTGTACCATTCGAAACGCTTTGGACCCGCGCCCGGGCCGGAACTCTAAACATCGGCGACTCCGCTCCAGATTTTTCATTGGCTAAGCTCGACAAGTCGGCCATCGTGCGATTGTCGGAACTGAATGCAAAACAGCCAGTCGTCATGATTTTCGGCAGCTATACCTGACCGCCGTTTCGGCGGGAGGTTCCCGCCCTCAACAAACTCTACGATCAGTACTCGTCACAGGCAGCATTTGTCGTTGTGTATATCACTGAGGCGCACCCCAGCGATATTTGGCAGATGCAGAGCAACATAAAAGACAAAGTCATTTTTGCTACTCCGAAGAACGAACAAGAGCGCGCTTTGATCGCTGGCGCCTGCGTGCGCAAGCTGGGAATCAGGATTCCCGCCGTGCTCGACGAGTTCGGCAATTCGACCGAAAAGGCGTACACCGGCTGGCCAGACCGCATTTATTTGATCGATGGTAACGGCCGCGTGGCTTACAAGAGCAAGCCTGGACCGTTTGGATTCAAGTCAACAGAATTGGAAGCCGCGCTGAAGATATTGCTGAAGGCTGCCAATGCACAGCTCACCGCTATCCACAAGTAGATGCGAGAAGAGATTCTCAAGAAGTTTTTTCTTGGCGAAGTGAGCGCAACTGAACTCGCTGCCGATCTTTCAGGTTCGACCAAACGCCTGACCAAAATCGTTTCCAACATTAGCATTGAGGATATGGAAGGGCAATTTGTTGTCACCCGCCCCATGCTGGTTTTGTTGTGTGACGCAGTGCTCTCAGGTTCTCTCCGCGCTGAGGAACTTCGAACTATTGGGTTCGCATTGGAGGCGTCGGATCACTTCGAATGGGACGGGGATACAGATGAGATAACCGCAAATGTTATCGCTGACTGGGCATGTCCCGAAGTCAACTATCCGCTGACACAAGAAAACATTAGACGATTTCGAACCTGGCTCACCAACGTTGAACCTTATCCGAGTCGGCCGAATCAAGTTGTGAACTACGGCGGCGGCGTCATTTCAGTCACCCAGAAAAAATCTATAGACCGGCATCAGCGACGAAAATAGTACCCCCACAATCTTAGTGCTATTAGTTTCGTAACGTCTTTCCCGTCTTCAGCGTGTATTGAATCCGCTCCTGCGTCTTGCGCTCACCACACAGCGATTTGAACGCCTCCCGCTCGAGATCTAAAACGTACTGTTCACCCATCGGAGTACCCGGCGTGACATTTCCCCCGCACAGCACTTCTGCGATTGTGTGTCCCAACTTCACTTCATATTCGGTGATGTACTCACCCTGGCGCATTAGGTGGACTCCCATCTTCAGCGTAGCCAGAATGCTTTCTCCCGGAGCAGGAATACTATTGCGTGGCACCGCGGGTTCATAGCCCGCGCGTACCAGTTCAAGCGCGCGCGACTTGGCATCGGCAAGAACCCGCTCACGGTTCATGGTGATCCCGTCGCCGTTCAAGAGAAACCCAAATTCCCGGGCCTCATGCGCCGAAGTCGCGACCTTAGCAGTCGCAATGGTCTCAAAAGCCTTTTTCATTGTTTCCAGGAGTTCGACCGAGTCCGCCAGATTCCCCGGAGAGCTCCTGGTTCCCTGCTTTAATGCAGTCGCACCGTCGATGGCTCGCAGCAGCATCTCCTTGCATCCGCCCCCGCCCGGCAGAAGACCGACTCCAACTTCAACCAGGCCGATGTAGAGTTCTGCATGGGGCTGCCGGGCAGGAGCGTGCAGTGTGATCTCAGCGCCGCCGCCGAGCGTCATACCGAATGGCGCAACTACAACCGGCTTCGGCGAAAACTTGATCGCCTGGGTCATTCCCTGAAATTGGCGAATCACGAGATCGACCTCATCCCACTCCTGTTCCTGCACTGACATGAGAAGAAGCATCAGGTTCGCGCCAACGGAAAAATTCGCCGCGTCGTTGGTCACAACAAAAGCATCGAAGTTGTCCCCAATCCCTCCCGGCTTCAGGGTTTGAGTTATCAGGGAAATAATGTCGGCACCAAGAGAATTCATCTTGGAGTGAAACTCGACGCAGCCAACGCCATCGCCTAAATCCACCAGCGATGCGCCTGAATTTTTTTTCACCACTCCTTTTGATTTCTTTGCAACCGTGACCGACCACACCCCCGATGGAACCTGAACTGGCACGTACTCCGCTTCATTCAATTTCCAATAGTCCCGACCTGAAGGCGTATTCGCTTGATCGACGTACCAGGATTTCTTCCCCGAACCCAGCAGTTTTTCGGCGTTTGCCGAAATGCGACGGCCTTCCTTGTGCATTCGAGCAACCGTCTCTTCAACGCCTGCAGCATCCCACAATTCAAATGGCCCCAGTTCCCAATTAAAGCCAAGCCGCATAGCACGATCGATCTCAACAATCGAGTCGGCAATTTCGGGTATGCGATCGGCGGAGTAGTTCCAAAGATCGCGCAGCGCGGCCCACAAAAACGCTCCCGCTTTGTCGACCTTCTGCGAACCGCCTCTCTCGAGTCCAAGCAGCATGCGAAGTCTGGGCCCAATTTCCTCAAGATTTTTTGCCATATCGAGCGCCGGAAACTTGGGCTTTTGACGGGGATGGTATTCGAGGGTTTTCCAGTTCAGAGCGAGCCGTTCCTCCTCGCCGTCGCCGCCTTTTGTTTTCTTGTAAAAGCCACCCTTGGTTTTATCGCCCAGCCATTTCCGGGAAAGCATCTCCTTGAAAAATTCCGGCAATCCAAGCGCAGCCTCTTCGCCGCCAAGCTTCGACATGTTGCCGACCACGTGCCCCAAAATATCGAGACCCACAAGGTCAATCGTGCGAAAGGTCGCCGATCTCGGCCAGCCAACGGCCTGACCGGTCAAAGCGTCAACTTCCTCGATCGTCAGGTCCATCTCCTGCATCAGCCGCATGACGTTCAAAACCGAAAATGTGCCGATCCGGTTGGCAATGAAATTTGGCGTCTCTTTGGCGCGCACAACGCCTTTTCCGAGTCGGACATCGGCGAACCATTCGACCGATTCGAGCAAAGCACGGTCAGTTTCGGGTGTAGGAATGAGTTCGAGCAGGCGCATGTAACGCGGCGGATTAAAAAAATGGGTGCCGAACCAGCAGCGACGGAAGTCGTCGGGGAACCCTTCGGAAATTTTCGCGACAGGCAGGCCGCTGGTGTTGGTGGTGATAATCGTTCCGGGGCGGCGAACCGCTTCAACCTTTTTCAGCAGATCTCGTTTTATCTCGAGATTTTCGACCACCGCTTCGATGATCCAGTCGACTTCCGCAACTTTTTTTAGGTCGTCTTCAAAATTTCCGACTGTCACCAGGTTCGCCAGTGACGGGTCGAAAAACGCCGCGGGCTTCGATTTCTTCGCGGCCTCGAGTCCGCCAGCGGCGATCTTGTTGCGCATCGGCTTGTCCGCGTCGGGCGGAACCATATCGAGCAAATAGCTGGGCACACCGGCATTGGCAAAGTGTGCGGCGATCCGCGCGCCCATTGTCCCTGCGCCGAGTACCGCGACCTTATGAATACGCTTCATCTGGTTTTTCTCCCGCCTGCGTAGTGTCACCTTACGTTAGTCGGATTGGCAAGCGACCACCAGTGGCGAATCTGCGCAAGAACTGCATTCATCAAATCATAGTAGTCTGATGTCAGAAGTTGAGGGAGGCAACATGCGCGAAGTCGTCCTGGTTTCATCCGTTCGTACTCCAGTCGGTCGAGCCTACAAAGGAACTCTGCGCGCCACTCGCCCCGATGAGCTTGCGGCGATTGCGATCAAGGGTGCGCTCGAGCGTGTGCCCCAGCTTGATCCCAATGAAATCGAGGACATGATTCTCGGCTGCGCAATGCCCGAAGCTGAGCAAGGCATGAATGTCGCGCGGATCGCGTCATTGCGAGCAGGTCTGCCCGTCGAGACATCTGCAATGACGATCAATCGCTTCTGTTCTTCGGGGCTGCAGTCCATCGCGATGGCCGCTGAGCGCATTGCTGCCGGTGGGGCAGAAGTGATCGTTGCGGGCGGGACCGAATCCATGTCCATGGTTCCGATGGGTGGACACAAAGTATCGCCCAACCCCTGGCTGGTCGAAAACCGTCCCGATGCATATCTTTCGATGGGATTGACCGCCGAGCGGCTGGCCCATCGTTTCGGGATCACGCGCGAAGCGGCTGACGAATTTTCGTTGCAAAGCCATCAAAAGGCGTTGGCGGCAATTCAAGCTGCGAAATTCGAAGACGAAACAGTGCCGGTGCCCGTAAGCTTCACAACCCCGAACGGATCGAAGCCGAAGAGACAGGAAATTCTTTTCAAAGTCGACGAAGGCCCGCGCGCCGATACTTCGCTCGAGGCCCTGGCCTCTCTTAAACCTGCCTTTCACGTGAAAGGAACGGTAACGGCCGGCAATTCGTCGCAGATGTCGGATGGCGCCGCGGCGGCCGTCATCATGTCAGCGGAGCGCGCGACCAAATTAGGCATTAAGCCGCTGGCTCGTTTTGTTTCTTTTGCGACCGCGGGATACAAGCCGGAAGAAATGGGACTCGGCCCGGTCTTTGCGATTCCCAAGGCATTGAAGCTCGGCGGATTGAAGCTGGCCGACGTCGATGTCATCGAATTGAACGAAGCATTTGCAGCGCAGTCACTCGCTGTTATCAAAGAAGCCGGCCTCGATCCCGCGCGGATAAATCCGAACGGCGGAGCCGTCGCGCTCGGACATCCTCTCGGCTGCACAGGCGCCAAGCTCACTGCGACCGTCATTCGCGAGCTCAAACGCCGCAATGCACGCTACGGCATGGTAACGATGTGCGTCGGTGGAGGCATGGGAGCAGCGGGAATCTTTGAGAACCTGAATTAGCCTATTTCGTGTTCTCACCGTCCTCTTTGGTTGGTTTGCTCTTCAATCGCGTAAAATCTCACGTCGTGGCCACTAACTTCCAAGTTGCGGGTCAAAAAGTAGTATCAAGAGATCCTGCCACCAACGAAGCTTTACGGGAGTTCGACTGTGCTTCCGAACAAGCAGTCCTGGAAGTTGTTGGGCGCGCCAAAAGAGCGCAACCCGGATGGGCGAAACTCGGAGTAAAAAAACGAGTTTCCGTATTGCGGAACTTTCAGCGCCTGCTGCAAGAGAACAAAGCAGAGGTCGCAGAACTTATCTCGCGGGAAACTGGAAAGCCGTACGTCGAGGCGCTAACGACAGAGATCATTGTTGTCCTCGATTCGGTGCGCTTTCTGGCCGAAAATGCATTCGCTCTGTTGGGCGACGAACGTCTGCCGCATGGGAACATCGCCATGAAGACGAAATCAGGGCGAATCCTGCGCGAGCCTCACGGTGTGATCGGAATCATTTCGCCTTGGAATTATCCGTTCTCGATTCCCGCAACAGAAAGCCTCTCGGCGTTGGCGGCGGGAAATGCCGTCGTCTTAAAACCATCAGAGTTCACTACGCTCGTGGCGCTGAAGCTGGCTGAGCTATTCCACAGTGCAGGAGTGCCCGAGGAAGCTTTCCACGTTGTGGCGGGCGATGGCAGCACGGGCGAGGCGTTGATGAAATCCGGGCTCGACAAACTGCTCTTCACCGGCAGCGTCGCAACCGGTAAGCGAATCGCCCAGGCTGCTGCGACGCGTCTGCTGCCTATAGTTCTCGAGCTCGGCGGAAAAGATCCCATGATCGTGCTCGAAGACGCAGATATCGATGTCACCTCAAGCGGCGCGCTGTGGGGCGCGTTCGTAAACGCCGGCCAGACTTGCCTGTCAGTTGAGCGGTGCTATGTTGATCGCAAAATCTACCAGCCCTTTCTGGAAGCATGCTCGCTAAAGACAAAGCAACTCCGCGTCGGTAAAGGAATGGATTCTGAAACTGATATCGGCCCCATGATCCATGAACGCCAGCTCCGCGTCGTCGAGCAACATGTTGAGAATGCCCGCCGCCTCGGAGCGCGGATACTTACTGGTGGCAAGCGCCTGCCCGAACTCGGCCCAAACTTTTACGCCCCCACCGTAATCGCGGATGTAACCCACGATATGCAGATCATGCGGGAAGAGACCTTCGGCCCGGTGTTGCCCATCATGGCTTTCGATTCAGAGGACGAAGCCGTCCGTTTGGCCAACGACTCCGAGTACGGACTGTCGGCCAGCATTTGGACGAAAGACCGCCGGCGCGGTGAAGCACTCGTACCGCGTATCAACGCCGGAATCGTTATGGTGAATGACGCGGTTTCCTGCTTCGGCATCAGTGAAGCTCCGCATGGTGGCGTCAAATCGAGCGGGATCGGTCGCGCTCACGGGCGGTTCGGACTGGAAGAAATGGTCCGAATCAAATATGTCGCTTCGGACCGCCTGCCCGACATGAAGAAGATCTGGTGGTATCGCTACGGGGAGGGCTTCACCCGCCAAATGGAAGACATGTTAGACCTGCAATTCGCGTCGCGAATCACGCAGCGAATTCAAGGGGTGTTTGGTTCCGCGAGAAATTTTTTCAGCAAACGGCTGTAGACGTGCGTCATTAGACTGGCGCTCGCCTCAATCCGCCGTGACCGCACTGGTCACGCCAACCACGTCCCTTACCAATTCCCGCCGAGATTCCTTCGCGCCTTCCACCACGCGAACTTTCCTGGCCGCGATGTTTACTGGATCAAGCCTGCGAATTTCGCCCCCGCTTACCTGAACTTGAAAACGGAACCAGTCGGTGCGAAACAGGCGCCCGGAAGCGTAGAAGGTTACGGCGGTCGCAATTTGTCCTTCGTAGTCGTCTCCTGTGCAAGCAAAAAAACGCTTCCCTAATTCCTCCGTCCAGATGCATCCGCCCACCAGGGGCTCATTCATAAATGAGCGTAGTGACGGGACTCCCATTGAAAGGCGGCGCATCTGCATGAGTTGCAAAAGCACAGACGTCTTAGCCAAATTTGTGACGACGATCTTGGCCTGGCGGGTACCGATCTTTTCCAACTTTACATGCAGCTCAGGCGACCATTGCCGTTCGAATTCTTCACGCGCCAACGCCAGGCTCTTGTCGGTGGCCTCGGTGTACCGCAGGGTGGCGCGGGCCAGAACAATGCTGAGAATCGTTGTGGTCACAGTCGCAATCAGCGGGATGTACTCCACAACCAGAGTGAACGAGGTGCTGCGGAAAATCAGCGGTATGTGCATCGCAGACAAGTCCTCCCTTCGCGTCGCTTGGCGGTCATCGACGGTCGGGGGAGATGGAGTAAGTTTAGCGATGCGTGAAAGAGCGCACCAGTAACCTAAAGGCCAGTTCAGAAGGCCATCCGCCCGTCTAAGCCTATGGTCACCTTGAGTTCCGGGCGCATGAAACGGGAAAGAAGTCTGGGAAGGCGTGTCGCTAGGAACCGTATAAAGACTGGCTTGAGCGACTATTTCGGGCTACTCTGGATGCCAAAGCGTCGGCAGGAGGTTCCATGCGTCGCACTGCCTCTTCATCCACAACCAGAGTTCACGATGCGGTGGTTGAGACCTATATGGTCAATGAGCGCATGAACCAGATCATCCTCAATCAGCTTGATCCTCGCGCCTGGCGCGCGAAAGCGCATGGACGCAATGCGCGCACAATCGCCGCGATCTTTGCGCATGTCCACAATATCCGTCTCAAGTGGATCAGACTTTCTGCCCCGCACATCAAATCGCCACGCAAGCTCGACCGAACTAGTTGCTCCATTCGCCAGGCCAGCACGGCACTCGCTGAAAGCGCGGAAAGTTGCGGGACAATGCTTGCACAAGCTTTTTCAGCTTCCGAACCTCGCGTTAAACAATTCCTGCGTGACGGTTGGTCCACGCCGTGGCCGGCCGGCGCAAGCATGTTCGCGTACATGATCTCGCATGAGGCACATCATCGCGGACAGGTGTGCATGCTCGCTCACCAGCTGGGCTTTCCTTTGGGCAAC
Organism: Terriglobales bacterium; assembly: GCA_035651555.1. Lineage (GTDB taxonomy): Bacteria > Acidobacteriota > Terriglobia > Terriglobales > Acidobacteriaceae > Gp1-AA145. The sequence goes on along the minus strand of DASRFL010000032.1, from coordinate 188,604 downwards.
AAAGCGACGTCTGAGATGTGGTGTTGGGAAAGGCTGTGGAAGGAGTGCGGCTTTGGAACGATACGCTGAAGCATATGGTAGGCACGTGGGGACTCGAACCCCAGACCTCTACCGTGTCAAGGTAGCGCTCTAACCAACTGAGCTACGCGCCTACAAGCGAAGCTTAAAAGCATTTTAGCAGGAGATCGATTGGTTGAATCTCCTCACGCTTTGGTGACCGCCGCCAGCCGTTCGCGCGTGGATTTGACAATGGCAACGAATTTTCGAGCAGTCTCCACAATGACTTCCGTCTTTCCAGACTTCAAAGCTGCCGATTGCACCAGTTCGCTGCCAACCCCTAATGCTTCCGCGCCAGCTTCAAGGAATTCTGCGGCGGTATTCAAGTTAACGCCGCCTGTGGGCACGAGGGGAATCTGCGGCAGCGGGCCTTTCAGCGCCTTGATATATTTCGCCCCGCCGACCTGACCGCAGGGAAATACCTTCACGAAATCTGATCCGGCCTTCCAGGCCTTCACGATTTCCGTCGGCGTCAAGGCGCCCGCCATCATCAGCATGCCTTCTTTGACTGCGAACTCGATTGTCTCGACATTCAGGGCGGGGCTCACCAGAAATTGTGCCCCTGCATCTCTGCACCGGCGTGCAGACTCGGCATCGAGTACGGTTCCCGCTCCGATCAGCACCCCCGATGAATTCGACTTCGCGAGCTCACGAATAACTTCCACCGCTCGCGGCACCGTCATCGTGATTTCAACAACCGGAATTCCGCCTTCGGCAACGGCCTCCGCAGCCACCAAAGCCTCGCGTTGCGACGAGGCTCGCACCACTGGCACGACTCCAATTTCAATAATGCGGTCGCGAACCGATTTCTTGTCCATCCTGCTTCTGCCCTCAGCGCGCGATTCGCGCACCGCCCCCCTTCATGACATTGAGCACTTCCTTCAGCGTCGCCATGCTGGTGTCGCCTGGCGTCGTCATGGCCAGCGCTCCATGCGCTGCTCCGCATTCAACTGCCCATTGGGGATTTTCGCCAGCGAGAAATCCGTAGATCAAACCTGAGGCAAAAGAATCCCCGCCACCGACCCGGTCGAAGATTTCCAGATCTTCCCTTCTCTTCGCCTGATAAAACTGGCCATCGGCATAACAGATGGCGCCCCAATCATTTCTTGTCGCCGTCTTCGCCTGGCGCAAGGTGGTCGCCACCACATCAAACGGATAATCCTTTGTAACCTGCCGGATCATCTGCTTGAAATTTTCGACGTTCAGCGCGGAAAAGCTCTCATCCACTCCGGAAACTTCATATCCGAGCGCGGCGGAAAAGTCTTCCTCGTTCCCGATCATGACATTCACGTGCGGCGCTATCAGGCGATTCACTTCCTGCGTCTTTTTCTTTCCGCCGAGGCTCTTCCAGAGCGAAGGGCGGAAATTCAGATCGTAAGAGACGACTGTTCCGTGCGCTCGCGCAGATTTCATCGCTTCGAGCGCCACCTCAGGAGTAGACGACGAAAGCGCACAGAAAATTCCGCCAGTGTGGAACCAGCGCGCGCCGTGCTTTCCGAAGATTTCGTCCCAGTTGATGTCGCCCGGCTTCAACTGCGAAACCGCCGTGTGGCCGCGATCGTAGGAACCGAGCGCGGCCCGAACACCGTAGCCTCGTTCGGTGAAGTTGAGCCCGTTGCGAACGCTGCGTCCGACGCCATCGTGCTCCACCCAGCGCACCAGTGACTGGTCGACACCGCCCTGATACAAAAAATCCTGGAGCAGCTTCCCGACCGGATCATCGGCAAAGGCAGTCACGATTGCCGTATTCAAGCCGAAGCAGCGTTTCAGTCCACGCGCAACGTTGTACTCGCCCCCGCCCTCGTAGACATCAAAGTGACGGGTGGTCGAAATCCTTCCAGCGCCCGGATCGAAGCGCAGCATGACTTCGCCCAGACTGACCAGGTCCCAGCGGCACTGCTCTTTCGGCCGAATCTTCAGTGGCATCTCTCTAATCTCACCGACGCACCGCATCCGCGTCAAATCAGAGATTCTGCCATCGTTTTTAACCCGGCTTCACAAGTTTATGTGCTGCACCATGTCTTCGAGCTTCTGCTGTTCCTGCGCCTGCCTCACCTGCAAGTCGGAAATCTCTTTGTGCAGCGCATTCAGCCTGTCCTCCTGCAAATCGAGCTGATGCGTGTAGCGCGCCAGCAGAGCCTTTTCTTCTGTGCTTCCCTTTAAAGCTTTCATGTTTTCGCGGATACGCGCCTGGTCAGAGTTGATCGACTCGAGTTCCTTCTGTCGGGTTTCTCTTTCAGACTGCAGCCTGCTGATCTGGTTTTTCTGATCGAGTACGCGGCGAAATGCAGCCTGGATCTCAGGCGTCATGACATTTTCGACCGCAAGCACTTCGACTTGATGATCGGTAATGTCGGTGAGCATCGAGCGGCTGACGTCCTGGTGTGACTCTTCAACCGTCAGCTCCTGCGTCTTATCGGGCTCAACGGACACGCGGAAGCGATAGTGCGACGCCGAAGTCTCCTCTGGCTTGTTCGCGTCCGCAAGCTTCCATCCGGCACGAACCGGGTGCTCGATGACCACCTGACGCGTCGCCGTGTCGGAATTCCGAATCGTATATTTCACCTCGTCGCGATGTTCGCGCGAGAGGAACATCACGCCCTTGAGAATCTGGATCCGGCTTACGGGCAGGTCACGCGACTCGTATTGCGGGCTCACGCGCACGGCAGTGTCGGCTGCATAAGAAAGCAACCGCCGCTCATTCGGATGCAGAGTTTCGATCAGGCCCTCGCCGGCGAATGTTCCACTGTCGATGATGTTGAAGGTGCCGGAGTCGAGCGTCAGACCGCTGGCATTCTTGACCCAGAGTGCGCGCAACGCAGGCTGGTTCGCGTTTGCGGTCCAGAGCGTTACTTTTTCTGCGTCGATTCGCGACTGCAAAATCGGCACCAGCGCCGATTGGTTCTTGCCTATCGTGATTGCCTGCTTGATGTTGTACTCAAAGTAGTCGCCGAGTTCCTGGGCTTGGGCCACCTGGGCGTTTTGCAGTTGAGCGAATTGATCGAGTCTGTCCCTCTCGCTCGTCATCCCCATTTGCCCGTACATTGTCAGGCCCTTACGGGGAACCGCCATAAGTGCATCTTTCTGAACCATTCTGGGTTCTAACCCACCAACGGTCCCTCCACCGATGCCGCCGCCACGCCCTTCCCCGACGGGGGCCGGAGCCGCTACAGACTGAGGTGGTGGCGGGCCATTTTCGTCCTTCATCGTTGCCTCATGCGTCTGCGGAGTCAGCATGGCAGATTGTGGCAAGGCAATCTCCGGCCTGCGAGCATAGAGCGGCTGAGAAATATCCTGGATGAACGACTGCGGCGCGCCGGCAATCAGAGCAAGTTGCACGTCTTTCCAGTCTTCGCCGATGGTGTTATCTACGATTGCCCAGCCTTGCAGCAGCGGCTTATCGCCCGACTTCTCCGGAAGGATGATGCGATACGTGCTCTTCCACACCGGCACCTCGCTGATGTAACTGACGAAAACTTCACGATCGCCATTACCAGTGGCCGAGACAGTCATGCGCCGCAGATCACGCGCGCGCGATGATCCGACAAGATTCAGGTACCGGCCGACTTCATCGTTTAAGTCGCGCTCTGCAAGCCTGACGTTCACTCCAGATCCGAGTTCGAAGTTTCGCATCTCGCCGGAGTCGGTCACGATTGAGAAATCAGTCGCGTGGTAGGTTGTGCCGGAATCCGTGGTGCGCTCTTCCTGTTCTACGCTGAGCAGGCGGCCCGTTGCCGACTCGCCCTTCCCGGAGACCTCGACCCGCGACCCGCGCAATGCCGAGAGAAATTCGGCGCGTGTGATCTGCTCGCCAAAGGGCAGGCGCAGCGCCCGCAGCCGTTCATCGAGCGGCGCGATGGAATTGTAGCGAATCCCTGAAATTTGGCCGCCGCCGAGATCCACAACCGTCAGCGACTTCAGCACGTCGTTGAGTTGGCCTGTCGTGAAATCAATTCCCAGCTCCTGAGTTCCGCGGACACGGGCCGAGTGTTCAAAATATCCCACGCCGTTCTTGTAAAGTACAACTCGTTTTACCGGAAGCCGCGCGGCATCGGCGCCCTCGAGATTGGCGGGCATTTCCTGCCCCGAACACAGCACCGCGTAAACACACAACATCGCAATTGCCCAACGTTGCCTGTACATTTCGCACCTCCCGCGATGAAACAGCAACTGACAAGAGAACGATGAGTATGAATGATTCTTGCGACGTGAGTAGGTGACCAATTGGTTGCCTGGTGATCTAAGACATCACGCCTGACCAGCCGTTCCGCGCACACTTCGGCGCACTCTCTACTTTGACAACTGGCGACCATGGCGGGTTCCAGGCTACTTTCCCTTTGTCCTTCCGAACCGCTTCAGCGGTGAGGAATCTGCTTTTCGGCTGGAACCAGCAGCTTCCTCGTTGTCGCGCAAGCGCGACAACGAGGAACGACATTCTCTTGGGGGCGGGACAAAGCTCGCCGCGGAATGGGGCATGCAAGTCCCGATGGGTCACTATCCGACCGCCAAAAGGCAAGACCAACCGTCGTTCCGAAAAGCTGAGCTTGCGATGCGACGAGAGCCTGAGCGACTGACCGAAGGTGTAAGGAGTCGAATGGGAATCCGCCTTTCCCACGCGACCAGCAGACGCGTCACCATCCGCCTGCCAAGAGCAAAACCCAACTACTTGTCATTCCGAGGAGCTGAGCTTGCGATGCGACGAGGAATCTGCTTCTCCCACGCGACCGGCAGATTCCTCCCTGTCCGCGAGCGCGACGCCTCGGAATGACAATGGCTTAAGGTAACCGTCATAAACATAAAAAGGCCCGGCTTGCGCCGGGCCAGCTAAAAGCTAATAGCTAAAGGCTAAAAGCTTATTTAAATGTCGTAATACAACGCGAACTCATACGGATGCGGCCGCAGCCGAACCGCGTCCACTTCCTTCGAGCGCTTGTAGTCGATATAGGTGCTCAGCAGCTCCTCGGTGAACACGTCTCCCTTGAGCAGGAACGCATGGTCTTTTTCGAGAGCGTCGAGCGCGGCATCGAGTGAGCCTGGCATCGATGGAACCTTTGCCAGCTCCTCTGGACCGAGATCGTAAATGTCCTTGTCGAGCGGTTGGCCGGGATCGATCTTGTTCTCGACGCCGTCCAGACCTGCCATCAACATGGCCGCGAACGCCAGGTATGGGTTGCAGCTCGGATCCGGGGGACGGAACTCAACGCGCTTTGCTTTCGGCGATGCCGAGTACATAGGAATGCGGCATGCAGCCGAACGATTGCGGCGCGAGTACGCCAGGTTCACCGGCGCTTCGAATCCAGGCACCAGACGTTTGTACGAGTTAGTGGTCGGGGCGATGATCGCCGCCAGCGCTGGCCCGTGCTTGATCAATCCGCCGATATACCACAATGCCATCTGCGAAAGGCCGGCATAGCCATCCCCGGCAAAGAGCGGCTTGCCGCTCTTCCACAACGACTGGTGCGTATGCATGCCGCTGCCGTTGTCCTGGAAGATCGGCTTCGGCATGAACGTGTCCGTCTTGCCATATTGATTAGCAACGTTCTTCACCACGTACTTGTAAAGCAGCATGTGGTCAGCAGAGTTCACCAGCGAATCGAACTTCAAATCGATTTCCGTCTGGCCGCCGGTTGCCACTTCATGGTGGTGACATTCCACGTTGAGTCCGCACTTTTCCATGGTCATGACCATTTCGCTGCGAAGGTCCTGGTAGTGGTCCATGGGTGGAACCGGGAAATAGCCCTCTTTGTAGCGCGGACGATAGCCGAGGTTGTTGTTCTCGCGGCCCGAGTTCCAGCGTCCCTCTTCTGCATCGATGAAGTAGAAACCGTGCTGTTCCCTTTGATCGAAGCGAATGTTGTCGAAGATGAAGAATTCCGCTTCTGCGCCGAAGTAAGCGGTGTCGGCAATTCCGGTCGAGCCAAGATAAAGCTCGGCTTTCTTCGCGATGTAACGCGGATCGCGATCGTAGCGCTGCTTGGTGAGAGGATCGACCGCGTCGCAGACCATCACCAACGTCGGCACCTCAGTAAACGGATCCATCAAATACGTGTTGGGATCGGGGATCAGCAGCATGTCGCTTTCGTTGATTGCCGCCCAGCCGCGAATAGACGAACCGTCCATGCCGAAGCCTTCTTCAAAAGAATCCTCGCTCAACTGACCGATCGGATAAGAAACGTGCTGCCACAAACCTGGGAGGTCCGTGAAGCGGAGATCAAGCAGCTTGGCTCCGTTTTTCTTCGCGAACTCCAGGACAGTTTTTGCATCTGCCATTGGGAAAGCTCCTTTAGGAAATCGGGCGACACCCGGGAATTAAGTTCAGACACACTAAGTCTGCCAACGCTCCGAACCGGTCTTTCTCAGGGAATCTGGAGAATTGTACACCTGCTACAATCGTCTGACGAGCAGGCGAAAACAGTCTAGTTCGCGCAAGGCGCACGCGGAAATTGATTGTTTTTATGGGAAGGATAAATTCGGCTTTAGGCGTCAGGCTCTGGGCTGTGGAGATCGAATGTTGGATCAGCCTGTGGATAACGCTGAAGCCGACAGCCTGAAGCCTAGAGCCGAATTCTATGGATTTCGACCAACTAGAAACTTTCATTGAAGTGTCCCGGCTCTCCAGTTTCTCTCGCGCTGCCGAGAAACGATTCCGCACTCAGCCCGCGATCTCGTCCCAAATCCGGTCTTTGGAGGAAGAGGTTGGAGCGAAGCTGCTCGACCGCTCTGGCGGCAAAGTCTCTATCACAGCTTCGGGAAAGCTTTTTTTGAAATTTGCCGAAGACACGCTGGATGCGCGCAAAGCTGTGGTGACAGCCATTGCCGAGACAGAACGCGTGCCGCGCGGCGAAATTGTGGTTGGAGCAAACGAGGGCACTTGCCTTCATGTGCTGCCGGAAGTTTTTGCCAACTTCAAGAAGCAATATCCCGATGTTTCCATCAGCATCAAGCGCGCCGACTACGGCAAAGTGCTCGAATCGGTCATTGAGAATTCCGTAGATTTCGGAGTTGTTTCGTTGCCGGTCAGCGACAACCGTCTAACGGCGGTGCCAATTCACAAAGACGAATTGGTACTCATCGCTCCGCCCAAACATCCGCTGTCGAAACTCAAGTCGGCTTCGGCTGCCGACATTGCCCAGTATCCACTAGTCATGCCGAAAATTGGCCATACGCGCGATGCTCTGGACAGCCTGTTTCATCTGCAAAAGTTAAAACCGCGCATCGCAATGGAGCTGGACTCGAGCGAACTGCTCAAACGATTTGTGGCCGCAGATGTCGGTGTAGGTTTTATCTCGCGCTCACATGTTCAGGAGGATGTAAAAGCCAATGTGCTGGCCGCGGTTCCTCTAGCCACTTCTCAGATTCGCCGCGATCTGGCGCTGGTTTTCCGGAAAGACAAAGCCCTCAGCAGGGCGGCCTTGGCGTTCATCGACATCGCGGTCAAAATCAAGAGCGCCGAAACCGCTGTTTTAGGCAAAAGATAATCTGTCACTTCTGGCTGGCATTCTCTTTCACATACGAAGCTGAGAGTGTCCCTTTACTTGTCGCCACGGGGAAAAGTGTGGGATAGAACTGCACAAAGGTTGTGTCAACCGCGCCATGTTGTGAATGGCAGCTGTAGCACGCGGCTTCCGTCGGGACCATCTTTGCTGTGTTGGCATCGTCGAACCCGAAAAAAGCCCAGCCCCCCTTGAATCGCTTCTCGTCCTTCACATGCACTTCGGCGCCCATGCGTTCGGTGCTTTGGTAATTCCCGCGTTGATTGATTGATCCTTTGTCCCGCGCGCCCCTGACTTCGAGCACGAGCATCGTCTTGTCGGGCCAGGTGCCTGTCTCGAGGAATGACTTGTAAGACTCGGGATCGACAAAAACATTGTCGAACATGTGATGGCCTGCTTGCGCGGCAGGACTGTAGCTCATGTCGAAGCCCGTGCTTAAGTAAACCCATTCTCGGTAATTCGCTGGAAACTTCATCTGACCGTCCGCCGTGTATTGCGGACCAGGAATCGGTTCAGGCTGACTCACAGCGGCCAATGAAAATAGAGTCGCAGTCACAACCAAAACAGTGCGGATGTAGGTGAACATGCGCACAGTATGAACAACCAGAGCTGGAATTGCCACACCGTTCCCTGCACCGCAACGGCGATTGGCTGCATTTTTAGCTTTTCGTCTAAAAATAGGAATACGATCCTGAACATGCAAGTCGCGCCTGTGCCCAATACTTCACCACGCTGGATTTGGATCCTGGCGATCTGGTTTAGTGTCGGCCTGTTTGATGCTACCCAGACCGTATTCTCCATGCTTGCTCAGGGCATGCACCATGCGTGGCTGAAGCTTTTTATAACTCTGCTGTTCGAGTGGGTCCCGATCGCGCTGGCCACTCCCCTCATTGTCAGTCTCGCTCGATCTTACCCGCCCACGCGCCTGCGATCTCTCAAAACCTGGATTGTGCATGTCCCGACTTGTTGCGTTGTTTGCCTGGCATCGAGTCTTTGGATCGCCGGCTTCGAGCAAGTCTTGAATCCCTGGGCCACTCCCACCGGGCCGGGACCGTTTCTGCCTCGAGTGTCATACCGGTTCTGGAGCGGGCTGGTTTCTTACTTCGTTCTCTACGTAGCTGTCCTCGGAATTAGCTACGCACTCGACTCGAAAGAACGGCTCGCCCGCGAGCAGACGGAAACGGCCCGCCTCAGCGCCGCCCTATCGAGCGCGCAATTGAATGCGCTGCGACTACAGATTGAACCCCATTTTTTATTCAATACCCTGAATGCAATCGCCGGACTCATACGAGAGGGTCAAGGCGAAGCTGCTACAAACATGCTTGCCGGTTTAAGTGATTTCCTCCGCAGGGTGGTTGAGGACACCAAATCCCAGGAAATACCGCTCTCCGAGGAGATGGAGTTTCTTCACAGATATCTGGAGATTCAAAAGACGCGGTTTGCCGAACGGCTACTAATCACCGTCCAGGTTCCTGACGAACTCCTCGAATCCCAGGTTCCGAGCTTCATTTTGCAGCCAATGGTCGAGAACGCGATCCGGCATGGCATCGCCAAACGGGTGCAAGGCGGCGAATTGCGGATCAGCGCGTCACGTTTGAACGGAATGATGACCTTGCGCATCTACAACGACGGCCCGCCTCTCGCGCCAGCGCAACAGAATGGGCAATCCGGGATCGGCATTGCCAATGTTCGTTCCCGGTTGGAGACCTTGTACGGGAGCTCCTTTCAATTCTCTCTGAAGAATCATGGCCCCCATGGCGTCGAAGCTGTAATTTCACTTCCCTTCCGGAAAAATAGTTGATCCAGGTGGAACCATCACTCTCAATCCGCGTGCTGGTCGTCGATGATGAGCCTCTGGCCCGCAGCAGCATCAAGCGTCTGCTCGAGCGCGACCCGGAAGTTCAAAACGTGATGGAGTGCGGCTCCGGGACTGAAGCGTTGCAGGTCATTCCTCAACGACATCCCGACCTGCTCTTCCTCGATGTACAAATGCCCGAGTGTGACGGGTTCGACGTGCTGGAAAAAATTCCTCAAACCGTATCGCCCACAATCATCTTCGTCACCGCATACGATCAGTATGCAATCCGGGCATTTGAGGCAGGAGCCCTGGACTATCTTCTCAAGCCATTTGATAACGCGCGTTTCTACCGTGCCCTCGATCGCGCAAAAGAAAAATTTCGCGGTGGCAAAACCGTTTTCAAGACACAGCGATTTGTGATCAAAGGAACGGGAGAGGTGTTGTTTATCAAACTCGCCGATGTTGACTGGATTGAAGCGGCAGATTACTACTCATGCCTGCATGTTGGGGCAAAGACACATCTCCTGCGCCGCAGCATGAATGAACTGGAGCAGGAACTGGATGCGACCGTCTTTTGCCGCGTTCATCGCTCAGTGATCGTAAACCTTGAACGAGTCGAGGCTATGAAGCTGAACCAGGACGGTGAATACGACGTATGCCTCGAGAATGGTGCGAGGCTTGGCGTCAGCCGTGGCTATCGCAAGCAGCTTCAAGAGAGGTTGGGAATACGAACACGAAATGGATGCTGACGGTGGCCCCACCTGCTTGGTGTTCGTAGGATAGGAACTTCAAACCTGCGTGCGAGCGTGTTATACAATTTCGCCCGTGAGCTGCTGGAGCAGTTGGTCTGTTTTTCCTATTTTGCTTCTCCTATGCGCCACGTCGCTGGCGCAAGCCCCCGAGCAAAGCAAGACATACAAATTGCTCTCGGTCCACGTGCGAGGTCTGCAACGTTTGCCTGAAAACGACGTGATCGCAGCCACCGGGCTGAAAATCGGTCAATTCGCCGGCGAATCTGAATTCAAACAGGCAGCGCAGAAACTCGGCGAGACCGGTCTGTTTTCGCAACTCACTTACAGTTACAACTACTCGACTGCAGGTTGCGATCTCGGTTTCCAAGTCACGGAAGACGAAAAACTGGTCCCCATCGTGTTTGAAAATTTCGTCTGGTTTTCCGACGAGCAGTTACTGGATCAGCTCCATAAGCGCGTGCCACTGTTCACCGGCAAAGTTCCCACCGGCGGGGATCTCACTGAGCAAATTGCTCATGCGCTCGCCGCAATAATCTCTGAACAGCATATTTCCGGTGAGGTCGAATACCTGCCGTTTGCGCCGGAAGACGGACCGGTGCAGGCATACGACTACAAGATAAATTTGCATCCGGTGGTAGTGAACAGCATTGACTTTCCTGGCGCGGCCCCGAGCGAACTTCCGCTCCTCCAAGCTGCAGCGAAACCGCTTTCCGGAGAAGAGTATCTTCGCACCAACCTGCGTGCACAGGAGCAACATGACTTTTTGCCTGTGTACCGCGCACGAGGCTACCTGAAAGCGCAATTTGCGGATTCTCAAGCCAAAATAGTCGGGGATGGCGCCCAGACTCAGGTCGATGTGAGCCTGCCGGTCACCCCGGGCATTCAATACAAGCTTGCTGGCTTGCAATTTGCCGGAAACACGGCTTTCCCGACGGAGAAATTAAGGGAATTGATCCACCTGAAAGCGGGAGAGCCGGCAAACGTCATGCAACTAGGCGATGACATCGACCAAATCCATAAGCTGTACGGCACCAGAGGATATTTGTTCGCCGAGATCAAACCTGTTCCCGAAATGGATGATGCACACGCAACCGTAAGCTACCAATTAAAGGTGATTGAGAATGACGTCTATCGAATGGCAGATTTGAACATCGACGGCCTACCGGATGAAAACGCCAACCGTATGCTTGCGCAGTGGCAATTGAAAAAGGGGGACCCTTACGACAATAGCTACCTGCAGAAGTTTTTCAACATCCTTTACCGCGACTTTGGCCTGCGCAGGTCTTATGACGTTGCACCGAAACTATCCATAAACCGCGAAGATAAGACTGTCTCCGTTAATTTACATTTTTCGCCTCGAAATTGAGGCAGAATTGAATTCGTGCCGGATCAAAGGGAAAATCAACGTAAACCAATAAAACACGATTGTTTGGAGGATCTGATGAGTTCTGGAAAGCTCTTCTTAGGTTTTGTCGTAATTCTTACCGCGATTTCTATGGCCGCGGCTGCAAAGGTCCAGACGTTCAACGGCGAGGTCTCTGATGCGATGTGCGGCGCCAAGCACATGATGGCCGATAAAGCCGAGTGTACCCGCGCCTGCGTAAACAAGGGCTCCAGCTACGCGCTGGTGGTGGGCGATAAAGTTTATAACTTGCACACTACGAACAAAGCCGCCCTTGACCAACTGAATTCGCTTGCAGGAGAAAACGCCACCGTGAGTGGTTCCGCGAACGGGGACACCATAGAGGTAACCAAAGTGGCGGCGGCGAAGTAAAGCCACGTGGTAAACGGCCGCTCACCTGACGGATCCGGGCCGGCAAAGGCCCGGGTTCAACAGACCCCCCACAGCCCCTGACTATCCCGTCCTGAGCAGCAGTTCCTGAGTAGTCCATTCGTCATGTTTTTTCTTGCAGTTTTTATGTTGTGCGGCTGATGCCTGTGTTATGTTTGTCGATTCATTCACTCAAAAACCCGGAGGGTTTCTGAATTGTCCAAAGACATGGTCCCCAAACGGATTTTCTTCACCAAGGGGGTCGGCAAACACAAAGAACGGTTAACGTCGTTTGAGCTGGCGCTGCGGGACGCCGGAGTTGCAGCCCAGAACCTGGTTCGAGTCTCTTCCATCTTCCCACCCCAATGTAAGCTCATTGCCCGCTCTCAGGGACTCACCTATTTGAATCCCGGTGAAGTTGTCTTTGCCGTTGTCGCCGAGAACTCTACTCATGAGCCACACCGTCTGCTTGCCGCCAGTATTGGCGTGGCAATCCCCGCCGACCGCAACACCTACGGCTATTTAAGCGAGCATCACTCTTTCGGCGAGACCGAAGACGCGGCCGGGGATTACGCGGAAGAACTTGCGGCAGAAATGCTCGCCACCACCCTGAACGTCGAATTCGATTCCGACCGGTCCTGGGACGAGAAGAAAGAGATCTACCGCATCTCAAACAAAATCGTGCGCACCGCTAACGTGACGCAATCAGCTGTGGGCGACAAGCGAGGACTTTGGACAACGGTGATAGCCGCCGCCATCTTTATCTTTGACTAGTGGCCGGCGCCCGCAGCAGCAGAATTTTGCTGGAGAGCTGCTTTCGCTTCTTTAATGCCGGCCACAATGCTCTGCTCCCAATCCAGATGCGGCACTGGAGACTTCTCTGCAGCTTCAAAAAATGCGAGCGCCCGGTCGGGCTGGTTGAGCCGCTTTAGGCAAAGACGGGCCGCGCCCAGGAGCGCGGGAATGACTTGTTTTTCGGAAGGAAAGGTCTTCACAAGTTCCTCATACTCCGCCAGTGCACGGTCATAGGACTGCAGTTTTTCTGCGGCTCGGCACAAATCAAGCCATGTCTTGGGTTCGAGGTTTTTGCCACCTGCGTTCCGGAATTCCTCGTAAGCGCTCCAGGCGAGCTCGTCCTCTCCCGATTTGAGATGGCTCGCGCAAAGGCTTGCCAGGAGTTTTATAGCCGCAGCCTCATCACCCTTTCTGTGGTGAACCGTAAGCAATAATCGGTGTGCATCCACGGAGTCGGGCTTCTTAGACAGATACGCATTGAGCAATGTCGTCGCTTGGTCCAGTTGTCCGTTGTCGATCAATTCACTCGCTTGCTGAATCTCAGCATCGCTATCCAGATTCAAGTCCCGTTCGATCCGCTGGTTCGCTTTCGTCTCCAGGCCCGAATAACGCAATCCCACTGCCGCCAGTGCGCCGAAGACGAAGCCGCCGACGTGTGCCCAATGCGCGACACCGCTGGTGTGGCCCAGCAACGTTCCATAGAACACTTCCATTGCCAGCCATAGAGGTAGCAGCGCCACGGCTGGAGCATTGAAGCGGTAAGTGCGGAAGAAGCCAAATAACCAAAGGATTTCGATCTTCATCTTGGGGAAGCGCACCATAAAGGCGCCCATCAGCGCAGCCACGGCGCCTGATGCTCCAAGCGTTGGAACCGTGCTTGCCGGATTCGTCCAAGCGTGAAATTGCAGAGCAGCCGCGCCAGCTATGAAGTAAAAGATCGTGTAGATCGGCCGGCCCCAAACGTCCTCGAGCACAAATCCCGCTAACCACAAAAACCACATGTTGCCGATGATGTGCAACCATCCACCATGCAGGAAGTTTGCGGTCAGATAACTGATCGGCCGGGGATGCGCCGGAATAAACGCGTACTGTTCGGCGATGGATGATGCTTTGAGCTGAATGTACTGCGAATCAAGCGAGTCCAGCTCTTCCTGCAGCCTTTCTGGATCGTCCTGCAAACGCATCTTCGCGTCCCACGCGTCTGCCACGTCTCGATTCTCCTGCTTGGCCTGGGCCCAGGTGAACGGATCATTCTTCTGAAAATCGTCAACTAGCTGCTGTGCTTCCGGGGAGAGCTTCAGTTCAGGGTGACTCGCGGCCATCAGCAGGATATGCGCTTTGACCACGCCTAACTTCTGCACGTCCTCCTGCATACTCGAATAGGTGGGGATGAAGCAGATAACGTTCAGAGCAATCAGGGCAAAGGTAATAATCGGCCAACGGCGGGTGGTCATTCCTTCGTGACGAATCGGGATGAGCATAGTGCTCCTACTCTGCGGCCGATTTTCGGGGAGGTCGCGTCAGTTTATCCCGCGGGAGCAGCGAATATTAGATGGGAAAAGACTTACGTCCAAGGTAATGCCCTTGGGCGATCCCCTAGACGGGTTCGAGTAAATCGACCGTTTGCGGCGCATCGAAGGCAAGAAAGATTATTTCCTGACCTTCTCCCGTTTACTTGATACTTTCTCTGCTGCCTTATCTTTCTTTTTCTCCAGCCTCTCCAGTACGGCCGCTACGATCAGCGGAAGGCCGACCGTCGCATCCACGAACACCTCGCCAAATCGCCCTCCTTCGGCGGGAGGAACAAATTTTCCCCACGAAATGGCTTCGCTATATGGGCTGCCCGACAAACCACCCCAGTAAACCGGCTCTGGGCAGATCCTGAGGCCGTAGTGGTAGCGCTTAAGAGGCACATTTTCGCCCATGCGGCGGTGGCGCAGCTCGATGAAAGGCCCGAACTGCTGCGACCAGTTGCGCGGGACACCCCCGCCAATGGTGAAGATTCCCAGGCGCGTTTGTCGCAGGAGTGTGGAGGCAAAGTGTTCCAGGTCCTCGAACGGATCGAACTTTATTTTGTGCCGGCCCGAACCCTCGCGCATTCGATTGTGTAGCGCCACGTCTAGTCCAAGCTCGGAATCAGTAAAGGCAGGCACAAAAACCGGGACGCCTTTTTCATAGGCCGACTTCAGGATTCCCCGCTGGCCCTTGGCATGTTGTGCGAGATGCGCGCCAATCGCATGGTTCAGCTTGTAGGAGCACATCACTTCCGAGTGGTCCCATTCGGCGAGAACAGCCGCCATAACGCGCTCTACATCATCCAGGTTCTGCTCGGGCTCGAGTGTGTCGTAAACCCGGTTGTATCCCTGCTCGTAAAGTTCGGTGTCGGGTACGTCCGGGTTATAGCGGAAATGCGAACGGCCGGTGGCCTCTACAAGCCCATGGGCCATCAGCGCGCCCGTAGAAACGATCGCATTCACGATGCCGCGGTCGATCAGCTCTGTGATCACTAGTCCCTGCTTAGCGACCGTCATGGCGCCGGCCAGGGTCATCACCACGAAGCAGTCTTTGTCTCGCGCCATTGCTTCCAAAACGTCGGCTGCTTCGCCAATCTGTCGTCCCGTAAACGCAGTATTCGACATGGCCCGTACCAGATCATCGATCGAATGTACGCGGGAGAGATCCAGCGGCTCGAGCGGCACCAGGCTGTCTTCAATGGGATTGTGGAGCTTGCGGTCAATGCCCGCGCCATCGTGGTTGTCGTGCTGCATCGTGTCCCCCTAAAAATATGAATGGAAGAATTTACTTTACTAGAGCCACATCGAATACCGCTAGCAGACGAGCGAAGGTTACGCTGCGACCCAGTTGTTACATTTCTGTCCAAGACCAAAGTTGGCCGCGATACAACTTCGCTGTCGGATCCAATAATCTATACTCTTAAGCGAGCAACCACGGCACGTCATGAATCGAATCCCAAAATCCTGGATCGCAATTGTGGCCATTGTGGCCGCTGTTGGGGTGCTTTTCGTTCTTATCACTCCCGCGCCAGACGAACTTCCAAGCACTGGACCTCACTCTCTTCACAAAGTTTTTACATTCGTATCTACATATTTCAGCCCGCTTCCCCCCGCAATCTTCAGCGGACCTCAATTCAAGTTTGTTGCCACTACTCCGCTGACTCGTGACAATCTGCTCGCGCTGACCTGCGCCCGTCTTTGCTAGACCCGTCTTCGCCCTTTCACCCATACAAACCTCGGGTGTGAATTCACAAATCGCGAAGAACTATTTCCCAACGGAAACGGAGGCTCGATGTTGAGAGCGCCAGGTTGCGGCAGTTCGGAAGTCCTGGTTTCAGCAGGTTTTTATGAGGTTTTCACCGCCGCGAATGCTATTCGGGCACTGAACCAGGTTGGATTCGAAGATGATGACATCGGCATGATCGGCGTCCTTGCTGGTCCATCAATCGACCTAAGCCAGTTCTGCCATGAGATTGGATTGCCAATCGAACATGCGCGGTATTACCAGACCAGCTTCGAAGATGGCGGAGTGCTGCTGCTGGTACGGGCGCGGGAGTCGTTCATGAAGAACACCGCTTTGGCTGTCCTGAATGCCAAAGGAGGAATTTTGCCGCCGGCTGCTCAACAGTAGTTCACCTTTCTGCTCTCACATTGCCTGTGGCGGGCAATCGGCACTGTTGCTATGCTATTTCCTCGCGAGGAGGAAATTTGGCTGGAAGTTTCCGCGTAGGCCTTGTCCAGATGTCTGCCGGGCCTGACCCCGATGAGAACTTGCGACGCGCGCTAGCCAAAGTGGCAGACGCTGCTAAACAGGGAGCGCAGCTCGTTTGCCTTCCTGAACTGTTTCAGACGCAGTATTTCTGCCAACGCGAGGATGCGGCTCTGTTCGATCTGGCAGAACCTATTCCAGGGCCGACAACGACCCGGCTCGCGGAGACGGCGAAGCAACTGAAAATCGTGCTGGTCGGCTCCTTATTCGAGAAGCGAGCGCCCGGCGTTTATCACAACACCGCGGTAATGATTGATGTAGACGGCTCGCTGCGCGGCATCTACCGAAAAATGCATATCCCCGACGACCCTCTTTACTACGAAAAGTATTACTTCACGCCGGGCGATCTCGGTTTCAAAGCTTTCGATACCGATGTGGGGAAAGTTGGGGCACTCGTGTGCTGGGATCAGTGGTATCCCGAAGGCGCTCGCCTGACCGCTTTGCAAGGCGCGCAGGTGCTGTTCTACCCAACAGCGATCGGTTGGCACCCCGATGAGAAAGAGCAATATGGTGACGCACAATACGATGCCTGGCAAACGATTCAGCGTGCGCACGCGATCGCAAACGGAGTTTACGTTGCGGTAGTGAATCGGGTTGGATTCGAGCAGGGAGACATTCGCGGCAAAAAAGCCGCCGGCAAAGGCCTCGAGTTCTGGGGGGGATCGTTCATTGCCGACCCGTTCGGGCGGCTGATCGCGAAAGCGTCACATGACAAAGAAGAGATTCTGCTGGGAGAAGTAGATGTGCGGGTGATTGAAGATACGCGCCGCAATTGGCCGTTCCTGCGCGACCGCAGAATCGACAGCTACGGCCCGATCACCAGCCGTTTCATTGATTGAATTAAGACCTGAGGGTGCCCAGTTCTCATCTCGCGGTTTTTGCGAGATAGGGCGGGGGTTTTGACTTTCTCTGATTGAAGCCCGACAGCAGTTATTTGTAGATCAAATATTTCTCTCTGACCTGTTCGAATTTGCGCAGCTCATCCTGCCAATCGAGTGCAATGCGATGCGGGTCTTCGCCGCGAACGATCTCATCGTAGACATTCCTGTTTGCAAGAATGTCGATCATCTTCTCCACATGAAATTGCTCGGGATACAGCTTGAGCAACGCCGAAGCAAATTCAATTCCAAGTTCCGGCGCATCGAGAAACTCGCGTTGCGTGAGCACCAGGTTCACGCCGTGACACGGCTGCCCGGAATAGTTGCTCGAGGTGGGAGTAAAGCTGATTGGAACAAAACGTACTCCCGGGATCTGGCGACCATTCAAGTAGCCCGCAAGCTCACGCGCATTGATCCACGGTGCCCCGACCAACTCGAAGGGGGTATCGGTTCCCCGCCCGACCGAAAGATTCGTCCCCTCGACCAAGCCAACGCCAGGATAGAGCGCAGCCTCAGTCAAGCTGCGCAAATTCGGCGATGGATTGATCCATTCAACTCCTGTCGAATCCAGCCAGTCGCCCCGCATCCAGCCCTGCAGGGGAATGACTGAAAGTTTCGCGTGAATGTTGTGTTCAGCATTGAACATCTGCGCCAGTTCGCCGAGCGTCATGCCATGGCGCACTGGCACGGGACCGTAGTTCGTAAAGTTCTCCATCCCTGGCTGCGAGAGCGGCCCCTGCACAACCGCGCCGCTGATCGGGTCCGGCCGGTCGAGAACAATGACCTGTGCGCCAGTTTTCGCGGCGGCTTCCAGAAAGTAGCCGAGGCTGGTTTCATATGTGTAGAAACGCACTCCGGCATCCTGCAGGTCGATGACCACAGCATCGAGTTGTTTCAACACGTCAACCGGTGGACGCCGAGCCTCATCCGTTCCGCCGTAGACGCTGTAGACCGGAACTCCCGTTGCTGCGTCACGAGTGTTCCCAATATGTGTCGTATCCAGATCACCTGTGACGCCGTGCTCAGGACTGAAAATAGCCGTCAGTTGTACGCCGGAAGCGCGGGCAAGCACATCGATTGTGCGATGGCCGGCGGAGTCGACTCCCGTCTGATTCGTCAGGACGCCGACGCGCTTGCCCTGGAGAGGAGCAAAGTCCTGCTGCTCGAGGACATCAATCCCGGTGAGCACAGCGCTATTG
Organism: Terriglobales bacterium; assembly: GCA_035651555.1. GTDB lineage: Bacteria > Acidobacteriota > Terriglobia > Terriglobales > Acidobacteriaceae > Gp1-AA145. The sequence goes on along the minus strand of DASRFL010000032.1, from coordinate 170,078 downwards.
CGGTAAGCAATGTCCGGCTGACTGGGCAGGGCTTCGTTGTAGCCGGTAATTCTTTTCCAGCGCAGCGCCTCCTGTTCTGGCGTGGTAAGCGGAATCGCAGCAGCGACGGCAGTTGCAACTTTCGTTCGCAAGGAAACAACCGAACCGTGCCCGCCTCGCGGGTGGACTGCATTCGCAAGCAGGATGATGTAAGTGCGAGTTGTGGGATCGATCCACAGCGACGTTCCGGTAAACCCCGTGTGCCCAAATGAGCCTACCGGCAGAAGTTCTCCACGGTTGGAAGAATAAGGAGAATCGATGTCCCAGCCAAAGCCGCGAACGGCAGGTAAATTCGGCGGCTGCTGCGGACTCGTCATCTTCTCGATCGCAAGTCGCGATAGAACCGGGTCGCCATCGAGCAAGGCTTGCGCAAATTTCGCAAGATCGTCTGCCGTTGAAAACAGCCCAGCATGTCCTGCGACTCCGCCCATGCGCCGTGATCGCGGATCGTGGACGACTCCGCGTAGCATCCGGTTGTTCTCGTCATACTGAGTTGGCGCAATTTGCGGAATCCATGCAGCAGGCGGAAGAAAACGAGTGTGCGCCATGCCGAGCGGGACAAAAATGTTCTTTGCACAGTAAGCATCGAGCGTCATCCCGCTCAGTCGCTCGACCAGCACGCCGAGGGTAATGAAATTAGTGTCGCTGTAAATGAACTGCGTCTCTGGTGGTGCGACCGGCGTCTCCGCAAACGCCAGGCTGAGCGCGGCGTCGCGACCCGTCCAATCCGGTTTCAGGTCGATGTCCGGACGGAGGCCCGAGTAATGCGTCAGCAAATCGCGGATCGTGATGTCGCCTTTGCCATTCTGTGCGAATTCTGGAATGTACTTCGCGACTGGATCGTTAAGCTTGATCCTTCCCTGCTCTTCCAGTTGCATCACTGCGGTAGTAGTAGCGATCACTTTGGTCAGAGACGCAAGGTCGAAAATTGTGTCTGTCGTCATCGCCTCAACCTTCGGCTCAAGCGAGCGGTTGCCGAAAGCTTTTCGATACACGACTTTCCCATCGTGGCCGACTAAGAGAACTGCACCCGGCGCCTCGTGATTATCGATCGAGCTCTGAACAATGTTATCGAGAACGTTCAGGTTGTGCTCGGGTTCCTGTGCAAATAGCGAAACGCATCCCGCGAGCATCAGCATTATGGTCAGCATTATCGAAATGAGAACATGCCAGTGGAACAATCGAAGGCGGATAGGGATCACAGTACTCTGAATTTACCGCAACGATGTTGAACCCGATCAAGTTACCGGCGGCGGGGTGCCGTCGGTGCTACTCCAAGTCTTTACCAGCCCAATGTGGCTCTGCTATAACGGCTTTAGAAAATTGACTGCGAATAAGCTTCTGCAAGCCACTAGAAAATCTCAGGGGAGCGTTCCCGCTCCACGCTACCAAGGTCAAGAGGGAAGATTCAGCCGTGCATTTCAGATTCTGACGGACGCAATTTCACAGCACGCGTTTCCTGGCGCGTCGGTTGCCGTTACTCACGCCGGCGAATTGGCCGCCCTGAAGTCGCTGGGGCGTTTCACGTACGAAAACTCATCACCGCTTGTGACCACCGAAACGGTATTCGATCTGGCATCAGTTTCGAAAGTGGTGGCCACAACCAGCATGGCGATGATTCTCTTTGAGCGCGGCCTTGTCGATCTGGAGTCACCGATCGTCGGCGTCTTGCCGGAATTTCGCGGATTGGACCCGCGGCGGAATGAAGTTACATTTCGCCATCTGCTCGCGCACAGTTCCGGATTGCCGGCTTACGAGAAACTTTTTTTGCGGGCCAGCAATAGAAGTGAATTGCTGCGAGAGACCTTTGCTGTTCCCTTGAAGTACGTGCCCGGCACGCACGCCGAATACAGTGATGTTGGCTTTATTTTGCTCGGAGTTGCGATGGAACGAGTGGCAGGCGAGCAAATCGATGCTTTCTGCCAGCGTGAAGTTTTTGGTCCATTGGGAATGGCGCACACTACGTTTAGTCCTCCGACGACGTGGAAATCGCGAATTCCTCCCACAGCCGACGATAGGATTTTCCGGCACCGCATTGTGCAAGGCGAAGTATATGACGAGAATGCCAACGTGATGGGCGGAATCGCACCACATGCTGGCGTGTTTTCTACCGCTTCTGACGTTGCGATATTTGCGCATGCAATGTTGCAAGGTGGCGCGCCAATCGTACGTACTGCAACCGTGGACCTCTTTACTCGGTGCGAGACTTCTCCGGCAGGAACTTCGCGAGCGCTAGGGTGGGACACGCCTTCCTCGCCCTCGCAATCCGGAAGATATTTCTCGTCTAATTCATTTGGGCATCTTGGCTACACGGGCACGTCGCTCTGGATTGATGCTGAGCGCCAAATTTCAGTCACGCTGTTGACTAACCGCACTTGGCCGGATTCCACGAACAAGGCGATCACAGACGTACGGCCGCGTTTCCACGACGCAGTGATGCAAGCTCTTGGAGTCCGCGAATGAAGAAAAAGCAGCGACCCCAGCTTGAAAAACTCGCCACCGAGCAGATGAACCCGGCCTGGGCCGATCTCGACCAGCAACCTGCGCTTGAGATCGCCCGCATCATCAATGCCGAAGACACGAAGGTCGCCGTCGCCGTCCAGAAAGCGATACCGCAGATCGCCCTCGGAATCGACTGGGTCGCGGAATCACTCCGGAGTGGCGGGCGTTTGATCTATGTCGGTACCGGGACTAGTGGAAGAATTGCGGCCCTTGATGCCTCCGAATGTCCCCCAACCTTCGATGTTCCGGCGAGCATGGTGCAGTTCGTAATGGCTGGGGGCGAGCGTGCACTGGCGCGGGCGGTCGAAGCCGACGAGGACTCGCGAGAACTCGGCCAGCGAGAAATTCGCAAGCGAAAGCCTGGCAAAAAAGACGTTGTGGTCGGAATCGCCGCCAGCGGACGCACGCCGTTCACCGTTGCGGCGGTTGAATTCGCGAGAAGCAAAGGCGCTAAGACAATCGCATTGACCTGCAATCCCCAGTCGCCCCTCGAAGCCGCGGCGGAACTTGCAATTGTGGTCGAGACCGGGCCTGAAGTCGTCGCTGGATCAACGCGCATGAAAGCAGGTACTGCAGAAAAGCTTGTGCTGAACATGCTGACGACGGGAGCTATGGTCCGACTGGGCTACGTGTATGGCAACCTGATGGTCAATTTGCATCAGAAGAATTCGAAGCTCACGGAACGGGCGATACGTATTGTGCAAGCAGCCCTGGGAATGGAGCGGGACGCGGCCCGCCTCACGCTTCGCCGGGCGGGCGGGAATGTGCCACTGGCAATCGTGACGGGAAAGACAGGTGTTTCGCGCGAACAGGCGGAATCGTTGTTGCGCGAGTCGAATGGCCACGTAAGACAGGCGGTAGCCGCTGCGCGTTCCGCAGATACCTAGCTAGTTCAAATCCAGAACCAATAAGCGTTCTCATTCCCAGGCGGTTCAGCGCCGAGGAATCTGCATTTATGGGAAAACAGACTCCTGACTGCTGAAGCAGGTCGGAATGAAAGAGCGGCGTCCGGACTACACAGAGGTAACCAGCGATCAAAGACTCTTCCGGCTAGAATCGACTGAGCAATCATTCCATCTACTTAGGATTTTTGTTCATGGACAAGTTTGTAATTCGCGGCGGGAACCCCCTGCTGGGAACAATTCGCGTCAGCGGAGCAAAGAACGCTGCATTGCCCGCGATGGCGGCCGCGCTACTCACGGAAGAGCCGGTCGTGCTCGAAAACATTCCACAGGTCCGCGATATTGAGACCACGCGCAAACTACTGACTGCAATGGGTGCAGAAGTTGAGCTGGGCTATGGGCGGGCACAACATCGTACAACCATTTGCTGCCGGAATCTGAATTCGCCGGAAGCCTCCTACGAACTGGTTAAGACCATGCGCGCCTCAACGCTCGTGCTCGGACCCCTTGTCGCACGCTGCGGTCGGGCCCGCGTATCGCTGCCCGGCGGCTGCGCGATCGGCGCGCGGCCGATTGATCTGCATATCAAAGGACTCGAGCGGCTTGGCGCAAAAATCAATCAGGAACACGGTTACGTCGAAGCTAGCGCCGAGCGGCTCAAAGGCGCTGAGATTGTCTTCGACAAGATCACGGTCACCGGCACGGAAGATTTGTTAATGGCCGCATCCCTGGCCGAAGGTGAGACGGTCATGCAGAACTGCGCGCGGGAACCGGAAGTCGCCGATCTTGCGGACCTGCTGAATAAGATGGGCGCAAAGATAGAAGGCGCGGGCACGCCGACCATCCGCGTACGAGGGGTTGCAAAGCTGCGCGGCGCGAAACATCGCGTCATTCCGGATCGCATTGAAGCTGCAACATTCATCATTGCCGGCGCGCTGACGGATGGCGACCTGAATATTACCGACTGCAACCCTTCCCATCTGGGCGCGCTGCTTCAGAAATTGCAGGAGGGTGGAATCAAGACCCGCCACACAGAAGATTCCGTGCGCGTCGAAGGAAACGGAAATCTGAAAGCGGCCGACGTGATCACTGAAGAATATCCGGGGTTCCCGACCGACCTGCAGGCGCAGTACATGGCGCTCGCCACGCAGGCGGACGGCACCTCGGTCATCACCGAAAATATTTTCGAGAACCGGTTCATGCACGCGCTCGAAATGGTGCGCATGGGCGCGAACATCAAAATCGAGGGACGCCGCGCGGTGGTGCGAGGCAAGACTCCGTTAAGCGGCGCCGCCGTGCTGGCCTCGGATTTACGCGCATCCGCGTCGCTCGTCCTGGCAGCGTTGGTGGCGGATGGCGAGACGATCATCGATCGCGTCTATCACATCGACCGCGGCTACGAAAATATTGAGGAAAAGCTTAAGGGCGTGGGCGCGCAGATCAAGAGAATCGGGGAGATTCTGCCGAAGAGAAAGAGCTCGGGCGCGGCGTAATCACACTCAATTGGTGTCATCCCGAACTTTGCCCGAAGGGCAAAGAGAGGGACCTTACGACGTTATATGCCGCCACTGGCGTAGATAGGACAAGCTCAGGACCAAAACTCTCAGAGATCGCTCCTGATCCTTCCGCTGCTGATGCATCGTCAGTCCCTCTCCCGCCGGCGCTGCGGGCGCGTTCGGGATGACATCACTTGTGCTTGGCGTACTCCCCTGCACCCATGAAGTGCAGCGAAACGTACGGCTCATCTCCGACGACCCAACTGTCGTGGCCCGGCTCGATGTAGAAGAGATCGCCGGCCTTCATCTCAATCACGCGGCCGTCATCCATTGCGGCGGTAGCGCGGCCTGAAACCACGAGCCCAACATGTTCAACTGAGCAGCTCTTCAATCCCTGAGTAGCACCGACGTGGATCGACCATTTCCAACCTGGCTCATAGCTGGCACGGCCGATAGTCATGCCGCCGAGGTGCACAAGCTCAAACTTGCCCTTCTCGAACGTGCGAACTTCATCAGGATGCTCGAAGCGTTTGAGAATGACTTCGTACATATTCTTCGCCCTGTAATTCCGAAGTGCTTTAGCACTGAGGAACCTGCTTTTATTTGGAAGAAGCAGGTTCCTCGTCCTCGCGCTGTGCGCGACTCCTCGGAATGACAAGATATTAGGCGCGTGCTCGATCCTAAACTCTAGTGACGTCCGCCGCCGCCGTGGCCTCCACCGTGTCCGCCGTGACCACCACGTCCGCCACCACCGCGTCCATCGCGACGACGGCGATGACGTCCACCACCTCCGCCGCCAGGCCTTCCCCCGCCGCGCGGGCCACGATCTCCGCCACGATCGCCGCCGCGGTCGCCCGCGCTGGTTGGCGCGTCAATGCGGTTGAAGTTCGGCTCATCGCCTTCCTCAAATTCCGCGCCGCCTTCGAGCGTCAGCGCGCCGACAGCCACACTGTCCGCATCCATCTGCGCCGCAGCAGGCGCTTCACTGGAAGGGGCCGGAGCGCCTCCACCCATTTTTGCCCGCTGCTCTTTGAGGATGGCCTTGCGTGACAGCCGAATGCGATTGCCTTCGACGGCGAGCACCTTGACCAGAACCTGATCGTCTTCCTTCAGCTCATCGCGCACATCTTTGATTCTGTGCTCGGCGACTTCACTGATGTGCAGCAGCCCTTCGGTGCCGGGAATGATCTCGACGAACGCGCCGAAATCCGCCAGCCGCGTGACTTTGCCGAGATAGGTCTTCCCTACTTCGGCGGTCGCAGTGAGATCGCGAATGATCTGCAGCGCCTTGTTGGCCGAAGCTTCGTCGTTCGAGGCGACGTTCACCTTGCCCGTGTCCTCGACGTCGATTTTCACGCCGGTCTGCTCGATGATCGAGCGAATCATCTTGCCGCCGGGCCCAATCACGTCGCGAATCTTGTCCACCGGAATCTGCAGGGTGTAAATACGCGGCGCGTAGGCTGAAACCTTCTCGCGCGGACTGGTAATCGCTTCATTCATCTTGTCGAGGATGAACTGGCGTCCACGGTGTGCCTGGGCCAGAGCTTCACGCATGATTTGCGACGTGATGCCCGTGACCTTAATGTCCATCTGCAGCGCGGTAATGCCCCTCGTCGTACCGGCAACTTTAAAGTCCATATCGCCGTAGTGGTCCTCGGCGCCGGCAATATCAGTAAGGATCGCGTATTGCTCGCTTTCCTTCACCAAGCCCATGGCCACGCCTGCGACAGGCGAGTTCAGGGGAACACCGGCGTCCATCAGCGAGAGCGAAGCGCCGCAGACGCTGGCCATCGAAGATGACCCGTTTGACTCGAGAATGTCTGAGACAACACGCATTGCATACGGCCATTTTTCTTCACTGGGAAGAACGGCAGAAACGGCGCGCTCCGCCAAGGCTCCATGTCCGATCTCGCGCCTACCCGCTCCGCGAAGGAAAGAAACTTCGCCCACTGAAAACGGCGGGAAGTTGTAATGGAGCATGAAGCGCTTCTTGGCTTCGCCCTCGAAGACCTCAAGTCTCTGCATGTCGTCTGAGGTGCCGAGAGTTGTCGTGACCAAGGCCTGAGTTTCGCCTCGGGTGAAGATCGCCGAACCATGCGTACGCGGCAGGACTCCCACTTCGATCCAAATCGGACGAATCTCATCGAAAGCACGACCGTCGGGTCGCCGCTTCTGTTCGAGGACTTGTTCGCGGAAAATGCGCTCGCGGAGCGTCTCGTAGTACGACTTCAACTTTTTCTGAGCATCTTCGTCGTCTTCCGGGATGGCTGCCAGCAGTGATTTTTGCAGTTCCTTAACCAGCGAATAGCTTTCCGATTTCGGGTGTTTCTGCGTGTCGAGACGATCCATCAAATCGGTGCCGATCTTCTTCTTAAGGTCGTTGTAATACTTTTCATCAAATTCCGGCGGTGTGACCTGGCGCTTGGGCTTACCGGCCTTCTCGCGCAACTGATTGATTGCCGCGCAAATTTTCTTGATCTCGGCGTGCGCAAACTCGATGGCATCGACCACCGTGTCTTCGCTGACTTCTTTCGCTCCGGCTTCGATCATCACAATGGCTTCTGCCGAGCCGACAACCATGAGGTTGAGAAGCCCGTCGCGAATTTCGCTGTAGGTGGGGTTGGCGATGAACTGGCCATCGACCAGCCCGACACGAACCGCGCCAATCGGTCCCTGGAACGGAATGTCTGAAATAGTGAGAGCGGCCGAGGCGCCGTTAATCGCGGCGACATCGGGGTCATTGGAGGTGTCCGCTGAAAGTACGAACGCGATCACCTGCGTCTCGTTGCGGAAGCCTTCGGCAAACAGCGGCCGGATGGGACGGTCGATCATGCGGCTGGTGAGAATTTCGCGCTCGCTCGGACGGCCTTCGCGTTTGATGAAGCCGCCAGGGATGCGTCCGCCTGCGTAGGTGTATTCGCGATAATCGACGGTGAGCGGAAAAAAGTCGATTCCTTCGCGCGGTTCGGCGTTCGCCACCGCGGTTGCGAGAACGACGTTATCGCCGATGCGCACAACCGTCGAGCCATGCGCCTGCTTGGCCAGCTTTCCCGTTTCAAAAGAGATTTGTTTACCGCCGGAGAGTTCAACAGAAATTTCTTGTTTCATTAGTTTTCCTTGTGAGGAGGGCACGGGGAAAGCAGCTTTTAGCTGTTAGCTTTTAGCCTTTAGCTGAAAACGGGCGGCCTCTAGCGCAGAGTTTAAAATTCGGGGTTTGGCTAAAGGCTAAGAGCTAAAAGCTAAGAGCTGATATCAGAGAGATCCAACACACCTCAACCTCTTACGCACACCACGGCCTCGTCCTGGACATCCAGAAACGAACAGCCCAAAAGAAGCAGCCTCCTACTTGCGGAGGCCGAGTCTCTGAACGACCGTTTTGTAGCGCTCGGAATCGTATTGTTTGAGGTAGTCGAGCAAGCGACGCCGCTTGCTGACCAGCATGAGAAGGCCGCGGCGCGAGCCGTGGTCTTTCAGGTGCGTTTTGAAGTGCTCCGTCAGCTGACCAATCCGTTCGCTCAACAGAGCGATTTGGACTTCTGGACTGCCCGTATCCGTGGCATGCGTTCCGTACTGGTCAATGAGGGATTTCTTTTGCTCTCTGGCTAGCACTAACCTGGTGCACTCCTTCTATATTTTCAACTCGTTAAGTTGTATGCAGATAGGCTAACACGTTGGCTGGAGGGGCGGCAAGGTGATGCCAAGAAGCCTCAACGGAGATCATGGAACGCGCGCAGCGTTGCCGGTAGCCTGTGAGTTCGTTCCGTTTTGCTTGTTCGGCGCTGTTTCACTTGCGTCCGGTTGCTTCAGCAGGTGCCAGGCTTCGCGATAAACCTCGTAGAATGCGCCGGATCGCCTGGTTTTTCGTTCTGCGGAAAGTCCGGGGTGAACACGAATGGAGATGCTTCCTTGAAGTGCTTCTATAGGAATCAGGTACCAGGTGTCATATGGCGCGACGTATGCGGCTATGAAATCAACATCTTCCTGCGAATATGCGAGGCCGGCGCCCTTTTTCATCCGGTGACGAGCCAGGATCGAAAATCCAGTTTGGCGCCGCTCGCGTTTTGTGAAGCACGATTTCACTTGCACGCGCGCCAATTTGCGGCCGTGCTGGACGAGGAAATCGTAGGCGTGGCTGTCGCCGTAGGGCCTCGCGACCCCGATTCCTTCACTTGCTGCCCGATACATGAACGCGAGTTCGGCGAGTTCGCCCATGCGTTTGGTGCCGAGGTCTCCTGCCGGCATGTAGGATTTTTGTTTTTTCAAGGTTTTGCTCCCATGGAGATTAGTAGCTGGTGGTCAGTGGTCAGAAAATACAAACGGCGCGGAGGGAATCCGCGCCTACTTATTCGTCGAGGTTCTAGAAATCAAAAGCCCCGCTAGTCAGGCGGGGCTCGGCAAAGTTGCCAGTCGGTACGCTACCTTGCAAGAAGCAATCTTAGCGGTGACTGGGGCAGACCGGATAAGCAGCAAGCCCACAAAAGTAAACTGTCGTTCCCAAACGGGAATTGCCGCCGCATTGGTGATCGAGCTTTTTCGCGGACAAGAGTGTCCGCGCCACACAACCCTGCCACGCCACAAAAAGAAAAAGGCGCGGAGGGAATCCGCGCCTTTTGTTGTGTCCTTACTTTCAGAATAGCAAATTGGAAGGGAAATTGTGCCAAGTTTTCAGATTTATTTCATGAATTGATTCAGCGGCTTAGAAGGAAATTGGGTGGTTAGGGGGCTTGACAAGATTTTCAAGATTGCACAATAACCGGTGCAATCTTCCGGTGATGTGCGCGGGATGGCCTTCCCGCTAACCCCACTCAAGCCAAATCGGGCTTGAGTCGGCCTACCCGCCCGCACCTCGGAAGAATGTAGACTCTCAATCCGTATGAAAGAAACCAAGTCGAAAAAAAGGCGGCTAAACATCTGTCCATTGGAAATATATGACGGCACATTAACTGAGTCGCGAATTGGAATTAAGCTTTCTTATTCGGACACTCTTTTGAAAAATTCATTGGCTGCAGTCATCTCCGACCATCTTGGTTTGAAGTCGGTGGATTATGTCAAAAAGAGGTATCTGGATGATTGGACTCGCGACGAGGATATTGATCCGAAATCGTTCGACATAAACACAATTCACTTTTTGGATTCTTGCATTCACGAACTTCAGCATCATTTAATAGCGAATTCACACAATCTGATTTATTCGGAGATTCAAACAATAGCCGACATGACGCTCGCAAAAGGCCTCGGAACCATTAGAGTGGCCCTAGACCTCAGCTCAAGGGCCTCCTGCACGAGGTGTTGACTCTATGCAGATCATCATTGGAAATGATCATGTGGGCATTTGCCATATTCGACCTGCCAAATGGAAAAGACCCCTTTTGGATTGTTGCCTGAAAAAGCAGTTTCCGGATTCAAGACTTATTTTCCGTATGCTGGCAAGTACTACGGCTACCTGTCAGGATTTTTGCATTGGCGAAAGGAAACTCACATCCGAGCACTCAATTTCGACGAAGAATACGTGGCGGTCGTGTATGCGTCGGGCCAAAACAAATGGGAAGCGGTAGCAAACGTGATCCTTATGACCTCGCATGTACGCAGAGGGTTACATAAAAAAGTACACCGCACTGAAATGCAAGCCGGACGGAAAGAGCTGCCTACCCCATATCCAGGCACTCTCCGAAAGGCTCATTAAGAAGCAACACGAGTGGCTAAAATTTTTCGCAGAACTGGAGGGCCAACATTTGAGCGGATCCCTTGTCGACGTTTTAGCTCTTGTTTGTAAGACTTGAGCGCCAATTTGGGATTGGGCACGGTGACCCCTGAACCCGTTCTGGCCGGAACAGGAGTGTTCACGCCTTACGAACTGGTCCGCCCCTACCCAGCACCCTATTCATCTCTAACCAGCGTGTCATCCCGAGCGAAGAGGTTCATTCGCTCGCGAATGAACCTCACAGCCGAGGGATCTGCAGTTGAAAGAATGTGACCGTCGGTGCCCCGAACGCAACTGCAGATCCCTCGTCAAGTCAGAGGAGTTTAACAACTCCTCTGACTTGCTCGGGATGACAAAAGCGGGTAAGCGTCCGGCATCGGATGAAGAGCAAGCGTGCGATACTGCGATACACCCAAGCCGCATTTTCCTACGCAGCGAGATGTTCATCCGTCACAGACTCTCTCCAAGATTAGCCGCTACCCTTCCCCTCGTCATCCCGAGCGAAGAGGTTCATTCGCTTCGCGAATGAACATCGGAGAGGGGGATCTGCAGTTGAAAACCAAAACGTACTACGTCTACATCATGGCCAGCCGATCATTGAACCTTTACACAGGAATCACAAATAGCATTTATCGTCGGGCCTTGCAGCACAAACGCGGCGAAATGGAGGGCTTCACGAAGCGATACAAGATCAACCGGCTCGTCTATTACGAAACATTCCACCAAGTCGGTAATGCCCTTGCCCGCGAGAAGCAGATCAAATCGTGGACTCGGGCAAAGCGAATAGCTTTGATTCGAACAAGAAATCCTACGTGGCAGGATCTAGCCGAAGGATGGGGTGAGAAGTTCGAAATGCAGATCCCTCGGCAAGCAAAGGAGTTTACAACTCCTTTGCTTGCTCGGGATGACAAGAGTATTGGGGACGACACAAATTGCGATCCGCGGTAGTCCCCCGGTCTCAAGACAAAACAGGAACGGCGGGATCGCCACAAGGGGCAAGTTTTGACTGAGAGTGGACCTGCCGCTGTCGTCTTCGGCTTCCCAGGTCTAACTCCTTGAGACAAACACCGGCTCCACTCCAGCATCTTTGAATCATGCAGTGGTCGAGGGCCACATGTTTCCTCGTAGTGCTGCTTGCCGTTTCCGCGCTCGGCGGGTGCTCCAATCACAAAGTCCTCACTCCCGATGAGTTGCGTTCACAACTATTTTCGGCATACTCCTATGCTTCTGAGGTCGAGATGTTCGTCGACTATGTGCGCCAGGGGCGTGCCACCAAGATCTTCGCCGAAGGTCATGCTCGGCAACTGGCAAAGGAAATTGCACACTCCGAGCAGGAGCTCGCCGGCGCGACTCCACAGCCGCAGGAGGCGCAGGCTTTCCAATCTTGTAAAGGCGAGCTCGACTTCCTTCGCCGCGAATTACAGATCGTTCCCACTCTGATCGACAACGATGATGCGTTGCGGAGCGAGCGTGATAAGGTGGCGGCGAAGCATCACGAACTTGCCGTAGCCGCGTCCACCCTATGAAAAAACTTCTCGGCATCACGCTGGGGATCATGACAGCGCTTGGGGGCTTTGTCGACTTTGGCCAGATCGTCTTCACCATGCAGGCAGGAGCGCTGTTCGGATACGGCCTGCTCTGGGCGATTGTGCTAGGCACGGCCGCGATCATCGTCTATATGGAAATGTGCGGGCGCGTTGCCGTGGTCGCGAAGGAGCCTGTCTTCGCAGTCGTCCGCGATTGTCTCGGATTTCGGTTTGGCCTGGTCGTGCTTATCGCGTCGAATCTTCTCAACCTGATCACTTGCGCGGCAGAGCTAGGGGGTATCGCGATCATTCTGCAGTTGCTCACTGGATGGAAACAGAGACTGCTGGTGCTTCTCGCAGTGACGGTCTTGGGATTGATCGTATTCAGCTTCAGGTTTCAGTGGATCGAGCGGACCTTCGGGCTCGCCGGAGTAATGATGGGAGTCTTCGCCGTCTCGGCTGTGGCCTTGCACCCTGACTGGCATCGACTGGCGCACGGATTGATACCGGTGCTTACACCTCCAAAGCATCCTCTTCTCTATTTTTATTTTGCTGTTGGAATTTTCAGCGCGCTGCTTATGGAATATGAAGTCCACTTCTATTCTTCGGGAGCACTCGAAGAGGACTGGACGCCGAAAGACCTGGGCGAAAATTTCATGGTCTCAGCATTCGGATCGCTCCTGGGCGCGCTCATCACCGTGGGGCTTCTGGTTCTTGCCGCCATTGTGTTTCTTCCGCGCGGAATATTTCCGGAGACATTGAGTACCACGATGATTGCCGGGGCGTTTCCTTTCGCGCAGAAGGCACTTGTCTTGGCTCTGCTCGGCGCTCTGGCGTGCCTTTCGGGAGCGGCGCTCGAAACCGCGCTTTCCGGCGCTTACAACGTTTGCCAATTCTTCAATCTTGAATGGGGAAAAAACCTGCCGGTGAAAGCGGCCCCACTGTTCACGGCGGGATGGATCGCGATGCTGGCGTTGGCATTCGGCATTTCAGTTTTTGTGTCCCGTCCATTGACGCTGGTCAACATCTCGGTCATTTTTGGCATGGCGGTAATGCCATTCACCTACTACCCGATTCTGAAGGTCGCGTCTGATAAGAACATCATGGGAAAGCATGCGAACAGCAAAGCCGACAACATAACGGGACTGATTTTCCTCATTTTGATTACGATCGCCGCAGCCGCGGCAATCCCTCTCATGCTGCTCACGCATTCAGGCCAGCCATAGCGGCGCGAAGTTCTTCTGGTTCAGGAAAAGTGGAATAACCCGCAAAGGTGGGCAGTTGGCTTACCAATTGGGATATTTCGCGCGGAGTTGCTCGTATCGAGCCGAACTCGTGCCGTGTTTCTTGTGGTAGTTGAGAATTTGCAGCTCGCGGCCACGCGGCCAATTCTGCCCTGGCTCGATTTTACTTGGAAGATGGCCCTCAACTTCACTCAAGTTCTGAATCCGGTCGCGAGATAGCACAATCTTCTGCCCTGTCGGAGCTACGCGTGCGACGATGTGGTTGCGCTTGCGAACTAGAGAGTCGCGCTCAGCGGAAAAATCTCGGCTCTGCCCAGCGAAGTTCACGTAGCGAATTGAGACCGGGTGCTCTGGCTGGAAATCTCCGCGTGTAGGTAGAGTTGATCCTGCACGGCGCAGAGTCCCAGAACGACCGAGATTGGCGTCAAAATTTGAGCAATAGGGATTCTTGCAATGAACGTTGTCGTCATTGCCCTTCTGCGCGCCAGGAGTGCCGCAGTTCGGGCACTCGATCTTCTTTCCGCCTGAGAAGAGATCGATCAAAAAATCCAGCAATCCCATAAATCCCCACAAAGCGCTCAAGGGGACGGTTTTTGAAACGAACCTCCGCTTTAGCGGTTAGGTTATTCCATCACGCCCATGTACAGGTGGTCGCCCTCTCTCACGGGCTTTTCAGGGACCACTGCTTCTGGGTTCAGAGAGAAGCCGGCAATTGCGCTCTTAGCGCGTTGCCGGCTGGCAACCGTCCCCTTGAACGCTCTATCTGCTTTTTTCTTTTGCCAAATAAAGAACGGGCTCTCGATTTTTCCGTGAAGAATTAGTTGTTGCCGGTGCGCAAGCGACGGCAATCCGAATCGGCGAAGCTCCTCATAGCTGATCCTGGCGAAATGGCCTTTCTTGTGCCCACCAAACACCAGGCTCAAAATCTCTTCGGCCAACCATCTATCCAGCGACTTCAACTTCGAAACGTCCGTGACGTGCTTGAGGTAGTAGTCCAGAATTGCGACATTGTGGACGCCTTGCTCGGCAGTTTGTGCGGCGATCGCGGACAGTGTACGCGCACGCTCGCGAGGATCGGCGATCCTCCTCCAGCGACGCCGGCTCCGGCGAAAGGCGAAGAGGAACAGATTCTGAATTTTTCGCCGCTTGTCCCGAGACAATGACACTGAGCCCCCATAACCAAATTGCAGGCCGAGATGACGAAACCCGTCGGCTCGCTCGAAGCGGCCATCGATCATCTCGCGTAATGCGGTAACCACGAGGTCTGCATGGTGGCTCGCTTTAGTCGCAAGCCGAAGCTCTTGTAGCGAATCGCGCATTCGTGATTCGGCAAAAATCACTGGCTCGCGTTTTTTTGAAAGCAGAAGCAAGTCATCCGCGTAGCGGAAATAATGGACGTCAGGTACGCTGTCCATTTCACGATCAAGTCCGCTCAAATAAATATTTGCGAGAACACACGCGCTGGCGCATCCAAAGGGAATACCGACGTTAGCTCGATGGGCTCCACTTTCATCCTGATATTCAAACTGGATGCGTTCTGAAACGATCTCGAATAAGTAGTCATTCGGATCGATATGCCTTTCGAGCTGTTGCCGAAGAATCTCATGATTGACCGACGCAAAATAATTCGAGATATCCCGCTTGATCACGTACACCGCGTCGTTCGCGGCTCGCAGCACAGCTCGGATACGGGATTGGCAGCGATCCAGCCCATAAGTGTGATCCCGATATGCGTATGATGACGTGGAAAAGCCTCGATGGAAGCGCCGATTTAACAAGCGATAAATGAGCAGGTCAACAATTCTCTCTTCCCATGGAGGGATGTAGAGCGTCCGCCGCTTGCCGTTGAAGTTGTATTTAAGGCCGACCGAAGGGCGAAAATGAAAACGTCCGGCCCGAAGTTGCTCGTGAATTGCCGCCAAACCTTTTAAGCCGCTGGCGGCAAAGTCGTAAAGCGTCCTGCCGTCACTCGATACCCCGAGGGCTTTGCGCCATACAAACAGGGGTTTGGTGTAAACCCGCACTGCTGCTTTGTAAAGTTCAGCTTCGCGATAGAGATCACGCCAGCGGAGAAGACCTTCGGGATGATGGCCGGGACGACGCATCATGAGTGGAAAGCAATCTACTCCGAAACGAGGTCAGGAGCAAGCCGAAAGAACCAGCCAAAACCGACGGGCGCTCTCTTCCTGTGTTACTGTTCACGTTGATGTCGAAAAGTATTTTGGTTTGCGCCGCATTTAGTGTCGTCTCCCTTTGGACGTTGCACCCAGCTCAAGCCCAGACCATCACATGGTCTGGTCGTCCATGGAAAATAACCAGCGGACACATGGCTGGCGTTGCGTCGGGAAACCCCGACAACGTCACCATCGACGCAAACGGAAACTTGCGCCTGCGCATCGTCAAGCAAAACGACAAATGGACTGCTGCCGAATTATTCACCACCGAGAACCTGGGTTTCGGAACATATCAATGGATCGTCGAAGGCAACGTATACGCGATGGATCCGACAACTGTGCTTGGGCTATTTACTTACGGCCCCGTTCACCATATCGGCACGGACGCAGAGGACGAAATCGACATTGAATTTTCGCAGTGGAATAAAACCTGTGCGCCTTGCAATGCCGACTTCACTGTTTACCCGGCCACCGGGCATCGCAAGCCCAAGGGAGTTTCCGCTTGGGAAGACAACTTTCACGTCAGCGGTGGAACCCTGACCACCGCGCGAATGGAGTGGTTCCCGGACCACATCGTATTCACGTTGATGAATGGAGCTCAGCCGCTCGGAACAGTTGCCGATGTGATCAAGACCGAGACATACAAGTCAGACGCAACTAATATTCCCCAGGTCCCTGCTCCGGTCGGAATCAATTTATGGTGCTTTCATGAAACACCCGCGCAGGATCAGTCAGTCACAATTCGCAAGTTCGAGTTCATCCCCCACTGAACCTGCTCTCGAGCGACCAATCGACTCTTGCCGCCACCAGTACATCTGAATCGATTACAACTTCACGTTCTTTTCGATGCTGTACGGAGAGGGTTTTCTCGTACAATCTCCAGGCAGATACTTATGAAACGTTGCGCACTTCTATTTCTGATCTTGGTGTTCGCGCTTCATGTTCTCGCGCAAAGCGGCTCTGAAGCGTCTCCTCTCGCATTCAAAAAAATCCAGGCACTGGCAGGAGACTGGGAGGGCAAGGACGCGAGTGGCATGCCGGCGAAAACCAACTTCAAAGTGGTTGTGGCTGATACGACGGTGATGGAAACACTCCAAATGCACGGTGAGCCAGAAATGCTTACGCTCTACACTGTCGACGGAGATGGCATTGCCCTCGTGCACTTCTGCCCAACTAACAACCAGCCCCGCATGCGTGCCGTGCCGAAAAATGGCGAAATAAGCGAACTGGATTTCCAATTCACCGGTGGCGGCAATTTGCCGGACTCCTCCGTCGGACACCAGCATCGCCTCGTTCTTCGCTTCGAAGACGAGAACCACGTTACAGAAGAATGGACCTGGAGGAGCAAGGGAAAAGATTCAGAGATGGTGATCCATTTTTCGCGCAAAGGGAAATAGTAAGTCGCCGTCTTTCAGATTTTCTGACGCGGTTCGATTCCAGGCAAAATCCTTCGATCACGCAGCTCTCTTCCCTTTTGTCACAGATTCGGCCTCTCGCTCTTTCTTGCTGATGGATATGTGCTCCTGCTTCAGATTTAACCGCAAGCGGTTGTAAATGCTGATATAGAAATTGCAAACCCAAACCAATGCGAATAGCGAAATGATATAGCCGCGCCAATCCGGAAGCAGTAGCTT
Organism: Terriglobales bacterium; assembly: GCA_035651555.1. Taxonomy (GTDB): domain Bacteria; phylum Acidobacteriota; class Terriglobia; order Terriglobales; family Acidobacteriaceae; genus Gp1-AA145. Next base: position 152,860 of record DASRFL010000032.1, on the reverse strand, counting down.
GAAACGAGTGATGGCCAGGAAAATCGCCGAGACGTAGTGGCTGAAACAATACTCGCATGTAAACAGATAAAAGAATTTGCGCTGTACGACAGTAGCCGCTGTCTGGCTCTGCGTCTTGCAGTAGTCCTGCATCTCGCGAAAGATGGCTTCGTGAGTGACTGTCCAGGCCACCGAGGCCACCGGCAGCGCCAAAGTGAACAGCGCGAGAACCTGCTGGTTAAGCGACACGCATTTCGATGCACATTGCCGGCACTCCGTCTCTCACTCTTTCTCCGTGTTAGAGTGGCATGTCACAATGAATCCAAGCACGCCATGAAAGCTCTGCTCCTCTCGCAATATCGCAAACTGGAGATCACCGACATCCCCACTCCTGCGCTCGGCCAGGATGAACTTCTGGTGCGCGTCGCAGCGTGCGGCATTTGCGGCAGTGACATTCACGGCTACGATGGGTCGACCGGCCGGCGAATTCCGCCGCTGGTAATGGGCCATGAAGCGGCCGGTGTTGTTGCCGAACTCGGAGCTGAGGTGAAGGGCTTTGCCAAAGGCGACCGCGTCACTTTTGATTCCACAATTTACTGCGGCGAATGCGCGAATTGTGTTCGTGGCCAGGTCAACTTATGCGACCGGCGGCAGGTGCTGGGCGTCTCCTGCGGCGACTATCGTCGAAATGGCGCGTTCGCCGAGTTCGTGGTCATTCCTGCGCGAATTGCTTATCACCTGCCGGAGAATCTCTCTTTTAAAGAGGCCGCACTGCTCGAAGCAGTCGCGGTCGCTTTGCACGCAGTCTCTCTGGTGCAAATCCAACCGGAAGACAGGGCGTTGGTCATCGGCGCCGGAACCATAGGTCTTCTGGTGCAGCAAGCTTTGGCGGCGGCTGGATGCGAACTCGTTTTCGTTGCCGATGTCGATCCCGTACGGCTCAAGCTCAGTAAAGATCTCGGCGCTAGCGCAACTCTGGATTCGAAAAGCGATCTGAAAACTGAAATTTTGCGGCTTACAAATGGGAACGGGGCCGATATCGCAATCGAGGCCGTTGGCATCACCGCAACGGTCGCCGCCGCGATTGACAACACACGAAAAGGCGGAAGCGTCGTTCTGGTGGGGAACGTTTCGCCAGAAGTGACATTGCCGCTGCAGGTCGTCGTATCGCGGCAGATCACACTCTATGGATCCTGCGCTTCTGCTGGTGAATATCCTCGGGCCATCGAACTGATGAGCAGCGGCAAAATCAACGTAAAGCCGCTGATCAGCGCTGTCGCTCCGCTCGATGAAGGGCCGCGCTGGTTTGAACGTCTGTACGCGCGGGAGCCGAATCTGCTCAAAGTGGTCCTCGAACCCGGAGCGCGCGCGTGAACGCCCCAGAGACGAATCGCGGGCTCTTCGATCTAACCGGACAGGTCGCTGTCGTGACCGGGACCAGCCGTGGCCTTGGACAGTACTTTGCGCGTGCGCTGGCAAAATCTGGCGCGGACATTGTGCTCACCAGCCGTCATCTGGACTCGCTCGCGCCATTCGAGGCAGAGATCAAGACTTTCGGTCGCAGGACTGTCTCTCTCGAACTTGACGTCCGCGATCAGAAGAGCATCGAGCGCATGGCTTCCCGGGCATACGAAGCATTCGGCCGCATCGATATTCTCGTCAACAACGCCGGATGCAATGTACGCAAGCCCGCTCTCGACGTCACCTGGGATGATTGGAACCTGATTATTGACACGAATCTTCGCGGAAGTTTTTTCGTGGCGCAAGCCGTAGCACGGCACATGGTTCCGCGTGGCTATGGCCGCATTATCAACATTGGATCCGTCACCAGTGTCGCGGGATATGCGGGGCTCGCTCCATACGGCGCGAGCCGAGGCGGAATTCGCCAACTCACCATGAGCCTCGCAGATGACTGGGGCAAACATGGAATCACTGTGAATTGCCTTGCTCCCGGGTGGTTTCGCACCGAGCAGAATAAAGTGATGTACGAAGACCAGGAGTGGGTGGAATACGTCTGCGAACGAATTCCGGTGAAACGGCCAGGACAGCCCACCGACCTCGACGGCGCCATCGTTTTTCTTGCATCCGAGTCTAGCCGCTACGTGACTGGTCAAACCTTGCTGGTGGATGGCGGAATTTCCACCGGAGCGATGCGCGCACTCCCCAAAACAAAAAGTAAGTGAAAAGGATCTGCCGTTGCGGGCAATTCTCATCCGCATAGTATTCGTGCACCCGCTTGTATATTGGTTCTATGCCCACGAAATCTGGCTCTCTGAAGAAAGCCCACATTTTGGAATCTCACGAGTCCTACCGCGGCCCTGTATTTTGGGTGACTACTGACGATGTGCTTGAGCCCAGCGGAGTACGTACCCGGCGCGACGTGGTGCGCCACTCAGGTTCGGTTGTGGTGCTCGCGGTCGACGAGAGTTCCGACGGACCAAAGGTTGTGCTCGAAAAACAATATCGGCATGCCGCTGGACGATTTTTGCTCGAATTGCCCGCAGGACGAATCGATGAAGGCGAAAACGAGCTGAAAGCCGCCAAACGCGAGTTGCTGGAAGAAACCGGCTACTCTGCTCGAAGCTGGAAGAGAATTCTGCACTTCTGGGCCAGTCCGGGATTTGTCGCCGAAGCAATGTCCATCTATCTGGCCAAAGGACTGAAACCAGGAGCAGCTCAGCCGGAAGACGATGAGGTGATCGAGCTACAGCTTGTTCCTATTAAAAAAGCGGTATCCATGGTCTTGAAAGGCACCATCCAAGACGCGAAGACCATTGCCGGCGTGCTCTGGTTGGACCAGCAGATCAGGAACCGTTCTCGCAACAATGACCCTGGGAAGAGAATTTCAAAGAAGAAATGAGTTCTTCTCGTCCGGCGTTGACACTGCTCTCCAAGCGGACGCACAATGGCAACAAAATAGGGCGGTGGAGCGCTCGGCCCACTGTCCCGAGGAGAGTACGTGGATCGCTTGAAAGGTACTGTTAAGTGGTTCAATAACGCAAAAGGTTACGGGTTTATCGGGCGTGAAGGTGGACCTGACGTTTTCGTTCACTACAGCGCGATCAGCAGTGAAGGTTACAAAAGCCTCCAGGAAGGCGACGCGGTCGAATTTGAGATTGTGCAAGGACAGAAAGGTCCACAAGCCGCAAACGTAACCAGAAGCTGACTAGTTGGCGAAATTTTTTGGCGGTATTTCCGGCATAGAACATGTCGAAGATCATTGTGTATTTCACGAACTCAAATGACGCCTGCCTGCTGCCCGCCCCCGTGTGCAACTTCTGAGTAAAATCTTTAGCTTCCTTCCAATTTCATCCCGCTGTGCTGGCTATAATCGTAGTCCTCAGGCTGAAATCTGATCGTGGGCCTGCTCCCAGGTTCGCCCCAGATTCAGCGCACACAGTGAGCCAGCCCATGAAGTCTCCTGCCAGTCTCGTTGCTCGTATTTTGGGCGCCGCGCTGATTGTTCTTGCAGGGATTCCTGCGGCCGATGGAGAACTCCATTGGCACAGCGTTCACAAGCATGAGATCGAAGTCCGATTAATTGCGCTGGCAGAAGCTTATCCACGTTCTTCGGTATTTGCCAACGACGAAGTTTTTGTTGCGGAACAGGAACTCAGCAAAGAAGAATCGCGCTTCATTAAGTTGATTTACGATTTTCTTCCCTACCAGCCTTCGCTTTCCGATTCCGGACTGGACTACTCCTATGTCCACAAGGTCATTGCAGTTCGTGATACCAGTTGCGATGAAAACCTCTGGCAGATGCGTTCACTCATGCAGCAGCGCAGTCAGGCGAAACAGCCGAATTCGAGTTGGAAGTACGCGGAGGAGAGCCCAATCTCCGACTTAGACCGGCGACAGGCGCGCTTGCGCTGTTATCGCACATCTTCCGACGACTATGAACAGGCCCTGCACGAACCCACGGCTGAAACTCCCTACTAGCCTGGGCTGGGGCTTCGCACATTTTGCAGAATGAAATCTCCACGGCTACGCGGATTTAGAGACGCTCCCCTGCGCCATCTCTGAACTACAATGTCGTTTTTTCGCGTCATGAGGAGTGGCAATGCGAAAACTCACGTCTACTCTCGCGGTTTTGCTTGCGGTGGTCTCATTCTCTTTTGCGCAGCCTCCATCGGCTTCGTCACCAGCACTAGAGCAGAAGGTCACTGCAATCCTCGGCAAGATGACGCTCGAACAAAAGATCGACATGATCGGGGGCATTAATAGCTTCGATGTTCGCGGCTATCCCGAACTTGGTCTGCCGCTTTTGCACACTGCGGATGGACCGATCGGGGTTCGGAATGATGGGCCCGCAACCGCGATGGCCGGCGGAATTTCCCTCGCATCAACCTGGGACCCGGCGCTGGCGCAGCAAGTGGGCGAACAAATCGGACGCGATGCACGCGCCAAGGGAAAACATTTCATGCTGGGCCCCGGCGTAAACATCTATCGCTCGCCCCTAAACGGCCGCAACTTCGAGTATTTTGGCGAGGACCCGTTCCTCGGCGGCAAAATTGCTGTCGCCTACATCGAGGGCATGCAGAGTCAAGGGGTCTCGGCGACAGTCAAGCACTACATGGGCAACAACTCGGAATTCGATCGCCACAACACGGACTCAATCATTGATGAACGCACCATGCGCGAAATCTATCTACCCGTCTTCGAGGCAGCAGTAAAAGATGCGCACGTCGGCGCGGTCATGGATTCTTACAACCTGACGAACGGTCAGCACATGACGCAAAACGGTCCGATCAACATCGGCATTCTAAAAAAAGACTGGGGATTTCAGGGAATTCTGATGTCCGACTGGGATGCAACGTATGACGCAGTGGCAGCGGCCAACGGCGGGTTGGATCTCGAAATGCCCTCGGGAAAATTCTTAAATCGCGAAAAGCTGCTGCCGGCGGTCAGATCGGGTCAAGTCACGGAAGAAACGATCAATGACAAAGTTCGGCGGATCATCCGCACCGAACTGGAATTCGGCTGGCCCGACCGCGACCAGCGCGATCTCACTATTCCACGTTTCAATCGTCAGGGTAGCGATGTTGCGCTCCAGGCTGCGCTTGAAGGGATGGTTTTGCTCAAGAATGAAGGCAATATGCTGCCACTCAACAAAAGCGCGATCAAGACGATTGCGGTCATTGGGCCCGATGGATATCCAGCGGTTCCAGTCGGGGGTGGCAGCGCTCAGGTGCAGCCATTCGCGGCCGTCAGCTTTCTGCAAGGCCTAAGTGACTATCTCAAAACGAGTGCGGTCGTCACCTCCTCGCCAGGAATTACCACGCTGGGCCAGGCGGTGATCAGGACAAGTTTCCAAACGGAGGCATCCGGCGGCGGATCGGGGTTGAAATTCGCAAAATTCAGCAACGAAGATCTCTCCGGAACGCCCGCAAGCACGGGACGGACCAATCACGTCAGCGAAGGCACGCCCTTCGACATTTCATCCATTAACTTCGATGAAATCGATTTTCCCAGCCTGCACAGTCGGCCGTCCTCCGAGCGCTGGACGGGATACTACGTGCCCGAAGCTCCTGGCAATTTCGACGTTTTCGTCCAGCAGGGTGGATTCTCACCCAGTGGATTCCGCATGTATGTCGACGACAAGCTTGTTCTCGATAACTGGAGCAGCGAGAAATTCATCGTCGCGCAAGGCCGTTTGACGCTCGATGCGGGGCCGCACAAGATCATTTTTGAGCACCATACCGGTTCCGGATTCGGCCCGCCATTCGTCCGTATGGGAATCGTGCCAGAGGCAGGATGGGTGCAACCTGGCGTAGAAGAACTCGCGGCCAAGGCGGATGCGGTTGTGCTCGCGGTGGGGTTCACTCCCCAAAGCGAAACCGAAGGCTGGGACCGCACCTTTGAATTGCCGCCCGGGCAGAATGAACTGATCAAGCGAGTCGCAGCGAAGAACAAAAACACGATCGTCGTTATAACATCGGGCGGCGGAGTCGATATGACCGCGTGGATCGACGATGTCGCTGGAGTGATCGAGGCATGGTATCCGGGACAGGAAGGCGGACGTGCTCTTCCAGAAATTCTTTTTGGAGACGTGAACCCGTCAGGCCGTCTGGCAGCAACTTTCGAGCGGCACTGGGAAGACAATCCGACGTTCAATAGCTACTACCCCGAAAAGGGCTCGAATCGGGTCGTCTACAAGGAAGGTATTTTTGTTGGATACCGCGGCTATGATCACAATGGGACCAAGCCGCTGTTCGCGTTTGGATATGGTCTTTCCTACACAACTTTCAAATACAGCAACCTGAAAGCGGACGAGCACGGTGCCTCGTTCGATGTGACCAACACCGGCTCGCGCGGTGGAGATGCCGTTGCCGAGCTCTATGTCGGAGCGCCGGATCACTCAGCTGTGCCCCGGCCACCGAAAGAATTGAAGGGATTCTCGCGGGTCTCACTTGCTCCGGGAGAAACGAAGACGCTCAAAATTCCACTCAACACGCGCTCATTTGCCTATTACGACGTAAACGGCAAACAGTGGCGCGCGGACAAGGGCACGTATGAAGTGATGGTCGGAAATTCATCAGCGGATATTGCGCTTCGGGAGAAAGTGACGTTGTCGCAAGAAGCGGCGGAAAAATGACTCCGCTATTTAATTCCCCACTCGCGGCACGCTTTCCACTCTGCCGTTTTCAATGCTCCGCAGAGCCGCGTCCAGGATTTCCTGGTTCTGCCAGCCTTCTTCCCCAGGCGCGGGAAATTGGGCTTTGCCTTCAATCCAGTCAGCGAATGAATCCACTTGCAACGCATATGCAAGGCGATTGGCTGCCGATTCGCGACTGACCAGATCTTTCCCCCGTCTCAGTTGAATTTCAACCGGTTGTTCCACATTCACGGCATTGTCTGCAAACAACACCCCAGTGTCGCCGACAATCTCGAGAGGCGTGCGATAGTCGGCGCGAAACGAAACCAGGACCGTGCCGATTGTTCCGCGGGAAAACTCCAGATTCAAAGCAGCCGCCGATTCCACGCTGCCCGAACGATCGTCTTTCACTGCCGTCGCATTCACGCGCACGACCTCGTCCTGCAAAACCACGCGCAACGTGTCAACACAATGCACGCCGATGTCGAATATCGGGCCCGCTCCGGCGACGCTGGCATCGTGGAGCCACTTTCGCGGATGAGAGGGATCGCCGGGGAATGAAAACTCTGAACGCGCAAAAATCGGCTTGCCAATCGCGCCGGAAGCGACCAGTTCGCGCAGTCTGTGCACGCTCTCATCGAAACGAAACACGTGCGCAACCCCGAAGCGCACTTTCTTGCGGCGGGCAGCTTCGACCATGTCCCGGGCCTCAGCAGCATTCATGGCGAGAGGCTTCTCGCAGAGCACGTGCTTTCCTGCATCGATTGCCGCAAGTACATCCCGCAAATGACAGGAATTCGGCGTGGTCACCAGAACCGCATCCACTTCGGGCGATTTTGATAATTCCGCTCCAGACTCAAAAGCGAGCGGGATATTGTGCGCGCGCGCCGATTCCTGTGCTTGCGCCAGGTTGCGCCGCGACAGGGCTGTCACCTTGCAATTCTTTGAGAGAGCAAAACCTGGCATCAGACGCTTGACTGCATGCAATCCGAAGCCAACGATGCCAAAGCGGACCATCCTGCTCCTGACTATTTTGTTATTGAGAACGAACGCGGAACTACGCTGAGTTGTACGGAATTGCCGGTGGTTGAAAGCGTGCCGTTGCTGCTGGCAGTGTATTCGGTTACGGAACGCGCCTCCTGATTGATGACGAAAATGTACTTCGCATCGGGGTCGACAACAATTCCAGTTGGCTGCGTGCCTGTGCCGGCGCTTGCCGTCGTCAATGCCACCAGTTGCCCAGTCGTAGTATCCAGTTGAAATTGCGAAATATTTGTTTGGCCAAAATTCGCGACATAAACGAATGCACCGGTTGCATTCGTGGCCGCTGCTACCGGCGTGGTTCCGGTTGCAAATGCACCCGAACCGAAGCCCAAACTTCCATCTGACTGAATACGCAGCACCGTGACAGTATTGGTAGTGGGGTTCGGCACATACAAAAATTGGCCATTAGGATCAACTCCAAGATTTCCCACTCCCCCGCTCACGACGAAAGGCGTTCCCACCTGCGTCAATGTGCCTGAACTCACACTGAAAGCGTAAACCGCTGAAAACTGCGCTACCGGCACGTAAAGGAAATCACCGGATGACGCCAGCGTAAGGCCCGAAGGCGGGCCGGCCAATTGCGCGCTCGAAACGAATGTCAAGGCTCCGGATGAGCCAATTGAAAAAACCCAGACGTCATTCGTAACCTGGTTGCCCACAAACAAGAATTTCCCTGCCGAATCCATGGCCAGGACTGCGGGGGACAATCCAACCGCTCCAGAGGAAGTGCTCAGAACGGTGCGTGGCGTAACTTCGGTCAGAGCGCCGGTGCTCGAATCAATTTTGAAGAGCGAGATCGTGTTGATGTCCTGGTCCGCCACGTATAGAAAACCATTCGACGGATGCACTACTACCGCTGCAGCGGATGCAGCCCGAGAGTTAGGGTTGGTCTTGGCAACAAAAGGAGAGCCAAAAACCTGCGAGGCTTGGCCATTGTTCGCGTTCATGCGAAACGCATAAACACCCTGTCCAGTGGCCACGTATCCAAACCTAGCCGGCGCACTGGAGCAACTGGTCAGTAGTCCCGCTAGCACAAACACAAAACCGGCTGCGGTATAGCGCAGTGTTCGATACCGGGTTATAGGGTTAAAGTGCATTTTTAAGAAGTCAGTGCTTACCGAACCTGACAATGATCCCCGTCGAAAGTCTCAGATTATCTTGCGTTCCGTCGAAGGCCGATGTCACGACATAATCGGCCTGCACCATCCGCCAAGTAAACCTGTCGTTGAGCGGCAAATCCACTTCGCCTCCGAAGAGCACCGCACGGCTGCGGTCCGATGGCTCAACGAAAGTGCTTCCCGCCTCACGCACACGAGTTTGGCCTTTGCCGAAAAGGCCATGGCCGGTTATCTGAAACCGGCTCACCTCCCACTTATATTGTGGGCCGACCGCGTAAATGTATTGTTCGAGAGCGGTGGAATAGTGGCCGCTTACGTCTCCCGTAATTCCGAATCCTCTATAAATATGTGGAATCGTCAGGGCAAATTCCCAGCCATTCATCTGGGTTTCATTGCCGAATCCGAGTCCGCTGCTTTGAAAGCTCAGATGAGAGTAACCGCCAAAGGCCTCGACACCTGGGATCCACTTCGACTGCGCCGTGGACACCCCGGAAAGGACAGATATCGCGATGGCCCAGGCCAAAAATCTTTTGAATGCTGGAAACAACGCTGGTCGGCTGGTCTGAATGTGCAATAGCTGGTGTGTTGACATCAGCTTCGGTTCAAGTCTCCTAGAATTTTGGAACAAGTAATATAGCAGTTCGGTTGGACTTCCTCGTTTCGCCCTAAGACGGAGAACTTTCAGGATAGATGCAAGCGACAAATCCAGAGATGCCGAGGCCCGGATGTCTTCAAATTAACGTCTGCGGCTGAACTGTGCCCACAAATAGTTGGCCTCATCCCGAAGCTTGCTGCTCTTACTGCCTGCGGGAAATCCGCTATCTCGCCGCCAGTACCGCCGCGCCGACCATCGACTCGAAGACCTTAATGCCGTCTTTGCAACCGAGTACAGCTTCACTCGCCCGTTCGGGATGCGGCATCATCCCGAGAACGTTGCGCCCTGGACTGCAGATCCCAGCGATATTGTCTAGCGAGCCGTTCGGGTTCGCTTCTGGCGTTATCTCGCCCGACGAGCTTGAATAGCGGAAAACGATGCGATCGTCACGCCGGAGCTGGGCCAAAGTTGCATCGTCGCAGAAATAGTTGCCATCCATGTGGCCGATCGGAATGCAAAGCACGTCGCCTTTCTTAGCCGCATTGGTGAAAGATGTGTCCGGATTTTCCACGCGGACGTATACATGTTTGCATACATATTTCAGTCCGGAGTTTCTCATCAGAGCGCCGGGAAGCAATCCCGATTCGCAAAGGATCTGAAAACCATTGCAAATGCCGATGACAAGGCCGCCGGCATCGGCAAATTTGCGCACAGACTCCATCACCGGCGAGAATTTCGCGATCACGCCGGTACGCAGATAGTCGCCGTAGGAGAATCCGCCCGGGGCGATGATCGCGTCACAATTCTGGAGATCGTGCGACTCGTGCCACAGAAACGTGACTGGCTGCTTCATCACCTGCTCGACGGTCCAAAATGCGTCGTGGTCGCAGTTCGAACCGGGAAAAATAATTACGCCAAACTTCATTTAGATTTCCTTGGAGAGGATGCTTTCAGTTTACAACAGCAGATAAACCAGTGTGGGACTCTGCATGGGAGGTGACCAGGCGGTTACGTGACGTTCCTCAGTGGCCGCCGTTGCTGGTTTGAGAGGTTTCAACGGGTGGGGAATGGTTCTCCGCAGTTGGCACAGCCAGACCGCTCGGGTGAAGAGCTGCCGGGGCGGATATTGCCGTGGGCCACGACTGTGATGCCAGACTTGCTGGCGCTGCCGGCGGAATTCCCCGTGCGGAAATGATTGTCCAATGCCAATCCTGGGTTGCTGAGAAATCTGCCAGCGGCGTACGAAAAACGCCAGTAGAATCCGGTGCGCTATTTCCCTTCAGATGGAAGATCAATGTTGGATCCGCAAGTTTCTGCGCCGAGGTCAAAGCGAGCGAACCCATTTCCATCGTTGCAAACCGGAACTCCGGTGGCTGGGCGACGGATTGCCTGATCGTGACTCCGACAACAATCTCTCTGAGTTCCCAAGGCGTGCCGTTGTGGACGGCAACTTCGAGTTGGCCGTCGTGAATCGCCGCCGGTCCGTCGAGTTTTGCCAGTTCATCCTGCGGCAGGTCAGTCGCGATGTAGCCGACGCTCGCGGGATTGATGCTGCGCGCGTCGAACGAAATGCTGCAGCTTCCATCAGGCGAGACGGTGGTAAAAATCCCTCGGTGGACAACAGAAACCGGCAGTCCTTCGAGCCGTTCGGTTTCAGCCTTGTCCATCATGGGAACGATGTTGTCGTTATCAATGACCTCCGTCTGTTCGAAGGGCTTCGACTTTCTCATCTGCCTGGCGAGGTCGCCTAGCGGAATATTTTCGTCCTGATCTTGCGCGTGCAGGAGTGCCGGGGCGCAGAGCACAGTTATGACGGCGGCAATGTAGAAATGCCGAAGCATGGGGAGCAAGACCACCCTCAGGCGAACTTAGACGAATCAAACCCAATTCATTCAGATATAAGAGTGGATCAATCAATTTTAGCGAGAGCGCAGCAGGAGTAACGCAAGGATGGAACACTAAAGTAATGCGACAAACGGTCGCAGCGACGGCGCGCCCAGACGAAGAGAGGCACGCCGCCGCGCTTTACAACAGGCCAGAGGTTCGAAGTCTTGAAACCGGATCTTGTACCGGCAGCGGCTCACGCTTGAACAGCCACCGCGCCACCGCGAAACCTACTGCCGCGTAGCAGACGTATACGATTTTCATATCACCACCCCCGAAACCACGTTGACTCGCCTGCCACAGCTGGAACTCTGCACTCAATTTATCGGCGTCCACCCGGAAGGTCAATGACCCAAAAGTGGTGTTACGTTGTACACAGGTAATAGCACTGAGTCACGAACGAAACCTCACGAGGCGTTACCCATTCCAAAAAACAGGGGCAACTATCGGTTCGATTGGTAAGAAGCTGGAATGTTCCTGCTCCGTTGTACAAGAACGGCAGAATCCGGCAAAACTACAGTGCTTTCTGGGCGGTTTGCTAGACTGGCGTGTCGTTGGGTACAGCAATGTCTGCAAACGCGATCTCACTGCCTCGCCTGGCAAGGCGCAACCCGTTGGCCGCGATCGGATGCGTTTTCGTGGCCTGCTTTATCGTCTTCGCGATTTTCGGGCCCTGGATTGCGCCACAGGACCCGGCTCAGATCAACCTGGCTACCCGCCTCGCCCCGCCTTCGCTGCGGGAAATATGCGGTTCGGATGAACTGGGCCGCGACATCCTTTCGCGGCTCATTTATGGCGCCAGAATTTCCATGCTGGTGGGCAGTTGCGTGGTGGCGGCATCTCTCGGTTTGGGTCTGGTCATCGGTTCGATCGCGGGATATTACGGAGGCCGCATCGACCGCTTCGTGAATGTGGTGCTGATGAACGCGTTTCTGTCGTTTCCGGGAATCCTGATTGCAATCGCGTTTGTGGCGTTTCGTGGGCCGGGAATTTTCAACCTTGTGTTGGCTTTGTCCCTGGGAGGATGGGTGGGGTACGCGCGCCTGGTCCGAGCACAAGTGCTGGCGGCGAGAGAGAAAGAGTACGTAGAAGCCGCCCGTGCCCTTGGGGCAACCGACTTACGGATTTTGGGCCGGCACATTTTGCCAAATATCATTCAGCCAGTGATTGTTCAGGCAGCGATCGGAATGGCAGGAGCGATTCTTGCCGAAGCGACCATGAGCTTTCTCGGCCTCGGCGTTCCCCCGCCGACAGCGTCATGGGGAAGCATGTTGAACGACGGCCGCGCACACCTGTTCGACGCACCACATCTCGTGATCTTCCCAGCCGTGGCCGTGATGCTGGCGGTGCTGTCGTTCAATTTCATCGGCGACGCGCTACGGGATTTGCTTGATCCCAGGTCGAGGATTGAGGCGGGATTGTAGAACGCATTCGAATTTGGATCTATTACGAAGCGCCTTCACGGCGGCGACAACACCGGAAAACAAAGCCTTGTTCGCGCTCACGAACGTAAGATAATCGTTGTCCGATATGTAAGACTCCGGGCGAATCCTCTCGAGTTGTGCCCAGAATAAATCGGCGAGGTGTGCCCTCTCGGGTGGAGATAATGCGAAGCCGTAGTTCACAAACACGCTCACGTGTCCGTGCTCTTGCGGGACTTCGAAGATGTTCGCGGCTATATGGCTTGTACCAAGATCGGAAGGCGTCTTAAAAACGTACCATTCGTCATAACCAGCACGCGGCAAGCCAGTGATATCTTGAACTTTGGGACTATACGCTATGTCGCCCCGGCTCTCCCATCCAGCTGCTCTCTCTTCGTCGTTTAGAGCTAAGGCTCCGCTGTCAAGGGAGGTGATCGCTATGAATTTCCCAAGCACAATCTCAGGACAGAGTTGAAGAACATCAAATTGCCGGTCCGTGGCCAACCATTGGTATTCGCGTCTCAATCCGACAGTAAGCATCCGCTCGATTGTATTTTGGACCGATTGTGAACTTCTAGTGACTTAGCCAAGAGTCTTACTCAAATCCTAAAAATCCAACTCCAGCTCTTGCTCGACCTCCTGTTCAGCGAATTTGCGTTGTCGATGGTGCTTTCGGAAGTGAAGAACGTGACCTTGAGCCAGGTTTACGCTGCAGTAGTTCCAAAACGGAATTTCATTCATAGTTTTCCTCGAAAAGCGATTGAGAATAGCACCCTCGCCGGTACAATCGGTTCGCGCAAGCACCGTTTGGAGGGTGTTACCAGTGGGTACTGGACGATGTTTGCCAAACATTCAAGTGGCGTTTCAGCCACTAGGGTTCGACTCCCTCGCCCTCCGAGGTCACTCGACAACGCGAACAAGCGCTTGAACAACATTAACTGACCGGGCTATGATTTAGGTGTTTGGCAAACGTCGTCCGAAAAAAGCCCTGGGCCAAGCTCAGGGCTTTACTTTTGGCCTGTTAATTACCCTCCCATTAGATATTCGAAATCCATCTTCATCTCTAGCATGATTTACTCAATCCGAGGTCGAGGATTGAGGCGGGGTTGTAAGACGCGATTGACTTCACGTGAAAGGTGTGACAGCCTTGCAGCCGCACGGGAAGTCTCCTGCGCCGGCACGCTAGATTTGACCACTTCCGTTTCCGCCAGCGCAGAATTCAAAAACTGGAGGGGCATACGTATGACAAAGAATGTGGCGATTTTCATTTGTGTAGTTTGCCTCGGCGTTGCAGGCCTTGCCGCACAGCAACATGCTGCAAGTAGCAGTTCGAAGGCGTCTTTCGACAAATTTGTAAAGGAAAGCATGAAAGCCCAGACCGACAACGATGCCAAGTGGATGGAAGCGAACCTGGTTGACGGTTATGTCGAAGGTACGAGCTTCGGCGAGTGGATTCCGAAGGCGCAACTGATCAAAGATGCAAATGATCCGGCCAACAATAAGTTCACCAAAAACGATGTCAGCGATGTGCAATCCGAAGTTATCGGCGATGTGGGTGTTGCGCGCTTCAAAGAGACCTACGATGCCACCATTGAGGGTCAGCATCGCGCCCGAAGCATCATCTGCAGCATGACCGCCGTGAAACATGGGACTGGCTGGAAGGGAGTGTCCACCCACTGCTCGAAAATCGAATAGACAAGACTGGACACACCGTAGTGAATTTACGGCCGAAGTCTCGGTTGGAAATGTGAGCAAAACAGAAGCCCGGAATTGTTCCGGGCATTTTTATTGATTCTCGCCGAATTTTACGACTTAGCCTGTCCCAGCGATTTTTCAAGCGCAGCATAAATCGCGGGGTTCGTGCAGACCTCGTATATGTAGTTCTCCGTCCAGCGAACCAGGGTGAATTCAGCTGGCTTGACCACGGGCGCCTGCGTTCCGCGAATTAACAAGCGGCGAAAAATATCTGCGCCAACCGGGACGATGGCGCTCCAGAAGCGAATCTGTTCATTTCCCCAGAGGCGCGGCGAATCCAGTTTGCATTCTTCAAACGAAATTTCCGTACGCAAGCGATTAAATGCCGCCTCGCTGATGCGAATTCCGCCCACGTTATATTTCATCGATTCGGCGTCGGCGCCATCACTCGCGCGAAATTCGTAAACGTTGAACGGGACCGACATGCCGTGCATCGCTTTTCGGATCCGTTTGTCGCAAGATGAAAGACGGTCGCTCTCGTTCAGCGCGTCGGAAATCATGATGCGGTGCTCGCCATCCAGCAGATACATGGGCGAAGAATCCTGAAACGAGATACCAACGCCCAGCTCCAGCGGCGGCAGCCCTGCACGCTGCAACAAATGGTTATAACCGCCGACGATCTCCACCATCTCGCGCGCCAGCACGCAGGCTCGCGCAACTGAAAGGGCCGGGTCACCCTCGCGCTCGAGAATCGCGAGAATGATCGCGTCCCCTTCGACGAATACCTTGGTTGCGCCATACTTCGCAAGCAGCTTGTTCACCGGATCGTAGAAGTTCAAGCTGAAATACGAAGCCGGATTCATTTCCCGCTCGAGCAGCGATCGCGTCAACCGCGACGAATCACGCACGTCGGCCTTCAGGATCACGTGCCTCACCACCGGCTTGTCGTTGGTGCTCTTGCTCTCCTCGGCAAGCAAAAATTCGTATAACGTGCCATTGAGACTGGAGAGGTCGCGCAACTTCTCACTGCCGATCAGGTTGACTTTGTCGAGAGTATGATTCAGCAGGTCAAGCCGGCGGCGATCGCGGTGGTAGAGCATGAAATCGCGAAGCAAGCGGGCGGCGATTTTGCCACGCTGGGCGCCGCTGCACTGAGCAACTCGCTCTGCTGCAGCATTCAGGTTCCGCCGGGAGAGCTTTCCGTGCTCCTCGATCAGCTTCTCTACCCGGTCGCGCTCCTTCCGCAAAACCAGGGCGTACTTGAGCTGTTGGGGATCGAGCAAAGGGGTAAATTCCGGAATCAACGGAACGACTTCATACGCGGCGATAGCAAAGTCGAGCAACTTTTCACGCTCAAGCAACTCGACCCATAGCTGAAGGCGTTCTTTGTAGATGCGCTCCGAGGCCTCACCGGTCCCCACCAGCTCACCGGCGTTTTCGGGGGCGTTTAACCATCCATCAAGTTGTGCTTCGTCGCCATTGCCACTTTCGGGAACCACGGTCTTCAGAAATTCGCAGGCCAGAGCGCGAAGGTTGCCAAATGAATCAGGATCGTTCTCGAATCCTCCGATCAAAACATAATGCTCGGCGGCCAGATACGAATCGCGGCTCTCTTCGAGAAAAATGAATTGGTGCAGAAAAAGCTGGTAGTCAGCATCGCGCTGCTCGCCGAACAAAGAACGCCTCATGCTCACCAGCGTTTCACGTTCGATGTCCCGCAGGAGACGGAACAGTTCTTGCCCAACACGGCGGAGGATGTGTTTTTTTGCGATCTGGAATGCCGCTACCGTCTCGCGATATTCCAGCGCCTTCTGCTGGCGCACGCCCTCGTAGCCCTTCAGCGTTTCGCGGCAGCGCTCCAAGGCTTTGGCATATTGCGCACCCAGCTCGGCGCGCAGAAATTTTATGATGGAAGCGCGAGCCAATTGATCTATTGCAGGATTGTTTTCCGCCTTTGCCCGATTGAGCGCAGATTTGTGCAATTCGAGCAAAACTGGCTTGATCTCCGGGCCCTTTTTCGCCGGCCCAGGAACAAATTTTGAAAACATGCTTTTTGAGGGCGGCTCAGCGGCGGCCAGGCTCTCAAGATTTCCATACTTCGAAATAAGTTTGGCGATGTGAACGCCGGCGGTCTTTGCAAATTCCGGGCTAAGCCAGACGTCATGCCGAATGTTGTCAATGCCAAGTTGCAGGCTTTCCAGCGAAAGCGCCGGCGTATAGCTGACAAGCTTCGGCGGCGGGACCTCTACCTGAGGGCCAAGCTTTAAGATCGGAATACGCGGCATATTCGGGTCTGGGCAGACAGGTACGTAGCCGATTGAGGCAACACGGACGCACAGCGGCCCAGATGCAGCGTACTACGTCCTGTACGGTTGGCCGATGTTACTCCGGTTATTGGACAGTAGGACGCTGTCCTTCAGGGCGTGTACCTTCGGTTGAGCCAGCAATAGAGAGTCATTCAACCTTTACTGCTTCGTGTCCAGCGGACGTTGTGCCTTCTCGTAGAACTCATTTTGCAATCGCAGGCTCTCCTGGTCGGCTTTCACCGCGCGGATTGCTTCCACAACCGCGTTGATCCACCAATTCATCTGGAAGTTGCCGAGTTCCGGCGTAGCCAGCGAGCCATCTCCTGAGTAGTGGTTTGGGAATCGCGCATACCACCAGATGCCCGTGTATAGAGTGTCGGGCAGGTTGAGGCGATGCTCATCTGCGCCAGACTCACTGGAGGCGCGGTCCTGGTGCACCAGATCCGGACGTGCAACCATCATCTTCGAGGTCTCGCTCTCGCCGGCGTGCATGTCGAGTTTGTCCTTCTTCACGGGACCGCCAGTTTCGGGGCTGCGCTGATCGAAGATGTAAACCACGTAGTCATGCGGCTTCGCTAACTGGCTTTGCGCGAAAAACGGCAGCAAGTGCTCGTTGCCTCCATGTCCATTCACGACGATGATTTTTTTGCAGCCATTGCGCGCCATCTCATCGGTGGTTTCCTGCAAAAGATCCATCTGAATCCGAGCGCTATAAGCAATGGTTCCAGGCTGATGACGCGCCTCGAAGATCTGGCCGAAGTAGTACTCCGGAAACACCACTGCGTATTCGCGCTCGGCGGCGTGCAGGGCGGCGTAGCGAGACGCAATAAGGTCGGACCCGATCGGCATATGCGGGCCGTGCTTCTCGAGAATGCCGAACGGCAGCAGGCATGTGCCCTGGGCACGCTCAATGGCCTTTACGAAATCCGGTCCGGTCAATTCTTCCCAATGAACCGAAAGTTTCTCCTGGCTAAAAGCAAGACCTGAAAGGCAAACAAGCAGAACGGAGAGCAAAACGCGCTTCAACATAGATTTCCTCGGCCCGCGAATTCTAGCACCACCCCGCCTTCAGATACTCACGACCATCATCACTTCCCTGAAGTTACTGTGGTCACCAATGGTTTCGGCAAAAGCGATTTAGGATTAAGGCTAACAGTTCATTCCGCATTGCCGGGCGCCCGGAGGAGATATGAAGAAGTTGAAGTTCGTCGTTTCGCTAACCACCAACGACAATGACTATCAAATGGAGCAGGCGGAGTCGGCTCAGGAAATGGCGAAACGCCTGGGTGTCGATCTGCAACTCTTGTACGCGGAAAACGACGCCATCCTGCAAAGCCAGCAATTGTTGAAAGTCATTCAGTCCACCAGCGAACCACATCCGGATGGAATCATCTTTGAACCGGTCGGGGGAACCGCTTTGCCCCAGGTAGCAAAGGCTGCAGCCGCAGCTGGGATCGGCTGGGTGGTATTAAATCGTGAAGTCGAATATATATCGGAACTTCGCAATGCCTACAAGTCCCCTGTTTTCTCGCTCAGCTCTGATCACGAACAGATCGGACGCATTCAGGGCGAGCAGATCGCGGCGCTCCTTCCCAAAGGTGGTTCGATGCTCCTGGTACAGGGGCCGGCGGAAAGTCTTGCAGCTCGGCAACGCACTTCCGGCATGCTCGAAACCAAACCCGCCAGCGTTCAAGTGAAGATGATGAAGGCGAATTGGACGGAAACCGGAGCGTACAAGACAGTTAGCTCCTGGTTGAAATTATCGACGTCCCAACAAGCGGAAATTGATCTGATCGCGGGGCAAGATGATTCGATGGCCATGGGAGCGCGGAAGGCATTCCAGGACATCAAAAATTCGGAGCTACGCGCGCATTGGGTTAAAACGCCGTTTCTCGGAATCGATGGAGTCCGCAAGACCGGGCAGGCCTGGGTGCAACAGGGTTTGCTTGCAGCAACTATTATCGTTCCTACCAACACCGGCAAAGCCATCGAGATGCTCGCTCAGGCACTGCAATCCGGAACTATGCCCGGGGCAAACACTCTGATCGCGGCCAAATCCTTCCCCGCGATTGACGAACTGGCAAAAAGGCCGATCCTGAAAGCGATGGCGAAGAAGAGCAGTGGTCAGTGAGTAGTGTGCAGTGGTCAGTGAACAGTGGCTAGTGGTCAGTTGCCATTCATTGGTAAGGAACGACGAGCGGTACGTGAATCATGATTCGTGACGGATAGTCTGCAGTTCTTACTCCTGCAAGCCCACTGCGAAACTGCTCACCACGAGCCACAAAGCACAAGTCACGAATCACGAACCACGAATCACGGAACGATTCGTCCCAGTCGCTACCAATCGCTGAGAACTGACCACTAGCCACTGACCACTGATCTTACGGCGCTTCGATCAGTTCCATCTTTCCATCGCGGGTGCGATGGAGGATCATCAGCTTGCCCTTGGGATCACGGAAGACAAAGACGTCGCGATCGCGGAAATGCGCTTCCTTTATCGCTTCTTCGAGAGTCATAGGCCGCAAGGCAACCGCTTCCTCGCTGCGAACCAAATGCACCTCGGTCGACTTCGCAACTGCCGGGAACTTGTGCACGACCATGGAGACGGTGGGAGAGGTCGCCGCCATAGCGGCCACTGCCGGAGACGCGGTTTCAACGGCAGCTTCACCGACCCATTTTTTGTGCGGATGTCTTTTTCTGGTGATGATGCGGGATTTGTTTTTTAGCGCCTGTTTTTCAAGATGTTCCAGGGCTTCGCCGATTGCCAGGGCCATGTCATTGGCTTGCGCGACGCCGACCAACGGGCCGACCCGCGAACTGACAGTGATTTCGGCTTTGTGACGGTGCTTTTCGACGGCAAGAATGACCTTTGTCTCCAGCTTGCCGCGCAAAATTTTTTCTATCTTGCTCAGTCCGGCTTCAATTTCTTTACGATTGGCGGAAGTGATTTCGTAGTGCCTGCCAGTGTATTCGACGGTCATCGGGAATCTCCGGGCCAGGTTTAGAAGCGGATTGCGGAAAAGCTAGGAGCTCATTTCTTCACTCTACGTTGGTGCGTACTGGGAATTTTCATATCTTCGCGATACTTGGCGACAGTACGGCGCGTGACCTGAATGCCTTGCGACTGCAGAATGCGAGTGATCTGTTCGTCGGTCAATGGCTTCGATGCGTCCTCCTCCTCGATCAGCTTCTTTACCCGACGC
Source organism: Terriglobales bacterium (assembly GCA_035651555.1). Lineage (GTDB taxonomy): Bacteria > Acidobacteriota > Terriglobia > Terriglobales > Acidobacteriaceae > Gp1-AA145. The sequence continues at coordinate 133,020 of DASRFL010000032.1, read as the reverse complement.
TTCAGGATCAGTAAAGAGGTATTTCCGCCTTCCGGCCCATTCACGCTTTCGCTAAAGAAATAGCGAAGCTCGAAAACTCCCTGCGGTGTGTGCGCATATTTGTTCGCCACCGCGCGGCTTACGGTGGAAGGATGCACCCCAATCTCTTCAGCTACTTCTTTGATCATCATCGGCTTGAGTTCGTCGATGCCTCTTTCGAGAAAGTCGCGCTGGCGGGTCACAATCGAATAACAAACCTTTAAGATAGTTTGCTTTCTTTGCTCAATATTTTTTATGAGTTGGATCGCACTCTTAAACCGTTCCTTTACATAGTTTCGCGTGTCGCGATCGTTGCCCTCTCGACTCAAAAGTTTCCGGTAGGCAGGATTCAGGCGAAGCGTGGGCACATCTTCGTCGTTCATCATCACCAACCACTCGTCGCCGTGCTTAACAAATGCGACATCGGGCTCGATCAGATGCGGCTGGATCTTGTTGTAGCGAAGGCCAGGGCGGGGATCGAGCGTGCGAATGTAATCAAGCGCCACTTGCACTGCTTCCGTAGGACGATTGATGGCGCGGGAAATTTCTTTGTGTTGCTTGTTCTGCAGCGCGCGTAGATGCTGGTCAACGATCGCCATCGCGTCGGCAACTACCTGGGCTGTGCCGTTTGCATTTTCGCCGAGTTGCGCCTGGTGATAGCGCAACTGATAGAGCAGACACTCGCGCAAATCGCAGCAGGCCACTCCCGAGGGATCTAGCTGGCGAACGGTTTCAATCGCTTCCCGAAGGTCTTCGCGAGTGAAGTTCACGCTCACCGATGGCTTTTTACCGTTTGTGGGAGGCTCAATCGAGTCGTGCTTGGCTGCAATCATCTCCGTAGCTGGCGCGGCATCGGCGCCGTTGGACACGCCCAGTGAGATCTCAGATCCGCTTGAACCGGAAACACTGTCAGCAGAAACGCTTGCTTCGCTTGGAAATTCGTCAGCGCCGGTTGAGTCCAGTCCCAAAGCGGCTGCTTCTTTGACCAGGTTCTCAGACTTTTGCGCGTCCGTTTCAGGAGAAGCCGCCGGAGTTATCCCCAGCAACTCATCTTCAGTCGCGATTAAGTACCCATCCTCGTTGAGATTTCCAATAACCAGTTCCGCGGCCTCGCGAACAGCGGGGCGAGTCGGGATCGAGCCTAGTTGCCACATCAAGTGATCAGTCAACGTGCTGGGCTTGGAAAGAAAATTCTCAAAGGATGGCCGTTCGATTTCTTCAAAATCACCGGGACTACGGAACCCTGGATCAAGATAATCCTTGAAGAACGAACCGAAGTCGATCTCCTCAAATGGATCTTTCTTGTCTTCAGTCTGAGTCGTCGGCGTTTCTTCCACCGTCGATGCGCGCTCGCGCTCTTCCTCTTTACGCCCCACATCATCGATCAGGGGAACGGCATCTTCGAGTTCTTCGAGCACCGGATTCTCCACCATCTCGGCATTGATCATGTCCTTGAGCTCGATCTTGTTGAGCGCAAGAACACTGACCATCTGCACGAGGCCAGGCGTGAGGATCTGCCTCTGCGAAACTTTCAGGTGCAGCTTTGGCTGGAGCAAGACCATAAAAAAACGTGACTGCTGATTCGTGACTCGTGGTTAGTACTAGTGGCAAGTACAGTTGAACTGGTCACGAGCCACTAGTCACTAGCCACTGCTTTCCTATACCAACGAAAAACTCTCTCCCAAATAAACTTTTCTTACCTCTGAATCGCTTCCCAACTGCTCCGGCGTGCCATGCCGGAAAATCTTGCCCTCGTTGATGATGTACGCCCGATCGGTAACCGAAAGCGTCTCGCGTACATTGTGGTCCGTAATCAGCACGCCAATACCGGCAGATTTCATATTGCTGATGATTTTTTGCAGGTCGAGCACCGCAATGGGATCAATTCCCGAAAAAGGCTCATCCAGAAGAATGAACTTCGGTTTAATCGAAAGCGCTCTTGCAATCTCAACCCTGCGTCGTTCCCCGCCCGAGAGCGCGTATCCGCGGTTCTGGCGGATGTGCTCCAACCCGAGCTGATCAATCAACTGCTCCATCGTCTCGCGTCGTTCGTGCCAGGAGACAGGCTGCGCCTCCAGCACGGCGAGAATGTTCTCCTCAACCGTAAGCTTTCGGAAAACCGATGCCTCTTGGGGGAGATAGCTGATGCCGAACTGCCGCGCCCGCCGGTACATGGGCACGTCAGTGATCTCTTCCTCGTTCACCAGGACCCTGCCTGTATCTGGCGGTATCAGGCCGACGATCATGTAGAAGCTGGTAGTCTTCCCAGCTCCGTTAGGTCCAAGTAAACCAACAACTTCACCCTGTCTCACGCTAAGGCTGACGCCATTTACTACTCTGCGGCCGCGATAGGATTTACAGATTTCGTCGGCGGCCAGCGTTTGCATTTAGCGTTCCACTCGGGTCTCTTTGACGGCACGCGAACTGCTCTCGCCATCAAAATTGACCCTATCATCCACCCTAACCAAAGTCAACGAAACGGCGGTAATCTTGCATTGTTCGGCACTAAAAGTGCTAGCCACTCCGTCTTTTGCAGCTTGCGGCTTTTTGCCGGCAAGCCTCGCGTGATTGTCATCAGCGACATCGGCAACGAACCCGATGACCAGATGTCGCTGATCCGATTTCTTCTCTACTCGAACCAGTTTGACGTTAAAGCCATGGTCGCAGCCACTTCGACGTGGCAAAAGGCAGTAGGTCATCCGATTGACTTCCTACCGTCGCATAATTCTGAGTGTTCACTCCAGGCAGAGTCACTGAATCGAAAACTTAACGGGTGCGATTCATCTCGGTCTGAGTAACCGCTGGGGAGTCGTTCTCGCCTTCCACGATCACGCGATCGTCATTTCTGTAGAGGGTCACAGACGCTCCGGTGGTCTTGCCGTGCTCGGAGTCGAAAATCGCAGGCGGGCCGCCGGTCAATACGAACTTGTCGTCCTCTGCGGTATAGACAAGCTGTTCGCCAGTTGCGCGGCGGTTAGGCTGAGTCACCAGAACCGAACCAGTGGCGACGATCTTTTCGAGTCTGGCGGCGGATCCCGGTTGTGCTTGTGGGGTCGCGGGTATCCCAACCGCGAGCACGGGCGAGGACGCCCCTGACCCCACAGACTGCTTCGATGGCGAACCAGGCGCAAAGAAGACATCCATCTGATTGGAGGTCAGAGTCACAGCTTCACTCTGCGCAGTCACCGATCCTTCATAGTGCGCCTTGCGCTCGGCATCCGAATAGGTCAGGTGGTCGGAAGTGACTCGCACCGGCGTGATTTTTCCCGCCTTGTCTACGGATGTTAGCGCCGTAGAAACCTTCTCTCGTGAACTGGAATCGGCAATTACGACCCGCTGCTCCTTTCGAAACTGGATCGCGGGAGCCTCGATCATATTGGCATCCTGCCAAAGTCGGACGTTTCCTTTGTAGGTGGCAATTGCCGGGCTGTTGTGGGCCGTCATGGTATCGGCGGTAACGTGGATGGGGCTTGAGGAGGCCAGCAGAGCCCCGTTCGATTGAGGTTTGAAATCGCTGTAGCTGGTCTTTACATCACCATTGACAAGCCCTTGACCAGTAACTCGGTTCAGGCGAATGGTTTGACCTGTAGTTTCCATACCGCTATCGACCAGTCGCGGCGCACCAGTCAGCAGTAACACTTGGTCCGCTGGAGTGTATCGCGCACGATCGGCGAACGCTTGCTGAGTTCCGGCACTGTAAGTGAAATGCCCCTGCTGAATCAGTGAGTCGATTCCGGTACCGGGACGAAAATGGGCGTCAATCTTGTCGCTGTTGGTCACGCGATCAGCCTGGGGGACACCATTCTGTTCAGGCGTGCTGGTCGTCGTTCGAGCGTGAGCTTCACCATGGAATTGCGAAAGCTGTCCGAGCGAGTCGAACTCCCCGGTGAACTTATCGGCCGTTACACGCGTCGCGCTTCCCTGCTTGCTCCCGGTAGGAATGAGTCGAATTTCTGGCGGGCCGCTCGTTTCCGCCCGGCTCAGCCGGTTTCCGGGCGTAAGAAATGCATCCAAAGCCGGAGCGGTAATCTCAAGGTCCTGCGAGGTGGGCCCGCGCTTGTCCTGATGGTTCAACAGCTCAACCTGCTGGTCCGCATGGATCTTGCGAAGCACATTTTTTCCCAAGAAAGTAAGCACAGCGCGCCCCGCTGAACCTTCCGATTTCTGCTGGCCCTCGGTCGTGAGGTGCACACCGCCAGACAGAACCGCAGTTTCGATTTGATTCCCGGGACGCATTCCCACTTCCAGCTTCTGTGCCGTGACTCTGCTCTTCGTCGGCACCGATTTCGCCGACGCCTTGACCCGCATTGAATTGATGACAACATTGCCGCTCCCGGTGACGTGGTCGAGGCTGTTGTCATCGCGCAGGAACAAGATGGCTTCATCGGCCTGACCTTCCTGGCGACCAGACAGAGCATGCGGAGTCTGGAGCAAAATCTGCCTCGGACTCCTGGTCAAAACTGCGCGGTCCGCATGAATCGTGACTGGCCTGGATCCACTGGTCACCATTTCAACCTTCGACTCCAGGGTCAATGTACTGTGATTTGCGTCGTATCTGGCGCCCACCGCCGATCCCTTCAGTTCAGGAACGTAAAAATCGACCATCGAGTCCGTTCTGGCGTCACCGGTCTTTTGGTTAAAGACAAGGTTCGTGGTCCTGACGTGAATCGGATTTTTCAATTCCCTGGGTGTGGCTTGATCGGCGCTGACGGTGCCTTGCGGATTGGCTTGCAGGTCGATCGAAACCTCGCCCGTGCTGGTAACATCTCCCGATTGCTGATCGTATTCGAATTTCTTTCCGTAGATCTGATCGAAGCGAGAGGAATCCTGTCCGTAGATCGTAACCATTACGTCCGTCAACTCGACGCGGCCATTCCCCTTGAATTGCACCGCCTTGTTGGCCTGCAATTTGAAGAGAGTTCGTCCCTGATCGGATTTCGAAATGGTAAAAGCTTGAGCGCTCTGCTGCACCTCAACGTTCAGTTTTTCTGGCACCTGCTTCAAAGCATTCTGGACCCGGTGCCGCGTATAAAAATACGTGCCCGCAATAGCGACGCACACCAATGCAATCGCGATCGCGAACCAACGCCGGAACCGGGCGGCGGAGAAAGCCATTTGCACCTAGTCTAGTTCATAGAGCCACAAACCAATCAGATTCCCGCATCGTGCACCGCGCAGATAAACTTCGTTTTTAGTATGCTGTCGTTTTCACAGCATGAAACAGTTTCAGGGGCAAACACTATCCTGGGCGAGCAAAGAAGGTGTCATCGAGCTTGCTTTACGCCGTGAGCCATGCAACGAGATCGGCTCTCGAACTCTTGAAGAATTGGAACAGTTCACGGCTGCGTTGCCCGAACTGGAAGAAACCGCTCACGCGCTCATCATTCACAGCGAACTGGCCTGCGGATTCTGTGCCGGGGCGGACCTGCGAGAGCTCTATCAACGCTCCCAGAAAATGGGGAAGGGTCAGGCACTTGCGGGGGTACGGAATTTTCTGGAGCGCATTCACCATGTGATGAACACCCTGGACGCATCCCCCTTAACTACAATTGCGGCGACACATGGGATTGTTTTTGGTGGAGGGCTCGAACTCGCCCTGGTCTGCGACCTGATCATTGCCGACAAAACCTCGCGACTTTGTTTTCCGGAGCTGAGATTGGGTCTGGTTCCAGGCTTCGGCGGAATTCCCCGCCTGAGGCGAGACCTGGGCAATGCGGTAGTTCGCGATCTGCTGCTCACAGGCCGCAGCTTCAATGCCAACAAGGCGCAACAGATCGGACTGCTGAGCCAGGTTGTCGGTGAAGGCGAGGCTTTGCGCGTGGCCCGCGGCACGGCAGCCCAAGTCGCAAAATTCGATCGCAGCACTGCCGCAGCCGCCAAGAAATTCCTGAAGCCGATACCTTATGATCAATTGCGTCAGGAAATCGACCTGTTTTGTGACTTATTTGCTCGGCCTGCGGTCGAAGCCGGTCTGAAGAAATTTGTTGAGAGCACGGATGCGCAACCCTATCTTCCATGAAGGACGGGTGCTCCTGCGGTTTCTTCATGTGACTTGGGGCGCTTCGTGGTTGATTCACAGGTGTCCGACACGAATGAAAAATAGGAAGGCGTATTTACCGGAACAGAATGCCAACACAAGAACAAACCCTCGATGAAGTCCTAAATTTGGCGTCGGCGCAGTTCAAAGTTCCGCGCGCGAGCCTTGCTGCGGATGACGATTTCTTCAAGAAGCTGGGAATCGACAGTCTCCAGGCGCTCAGTTTGCTCACGCGGCTTGAGCAACATTTCAATATCGAGTTGCCGGATTACGAGATGCAGGGAGTTTCAGATTTTCGAACTTTGGCGGAGCGGATCCAAGCAAGACTCTAAGTACTAATCACCACGGAGACACTGAGACACGGAGGAAATCCACGACCTCGAAATATGCTTTTTTCCTCCGAGTTGAGACAAGTGGTTCGCCGAAAATGGGGCTACCCGAATCCAGAGATTCAATAAGTTGTTCTCCGTGTCTCAGTGTCTCCGTGATGAAATAAGTCTTTCATGCTCAATCTCGATCAATTCACATCGCTGGGGGCAGCTCTCACCGCCGCATTGGACCGCTGGCCCAATGAGACCTGCCTGATCGAAGCTGACCGGGAGCGCGAGCGAACACGCCTCACCTACTCCGATTTCAAACAGATGGCGGCTCCACTCAGCCGCGCGCTGCAGGATGCCGAACTGCGCGCCGGAGATCGCGTCGCGATCGTTATGACGAATCAGTCGAAGTGGCTGATCAGCGCATATGCCATCTTTCATTGCGGCGGAGTGCTCGTTCCCCTCGATTACAAATTGACCGCCAGGGAGCATTTGCAACTTCTCGCGCATTCCCAAACCAAGTTTCTTGTGGTGGAGTATTACCTCTGGCGTGCCATCACCCAGGAAGCAGAATTCAAAGACCACCGACTGAAGATCGTTCTTGTGACGGAGGCGCCACCGAGCGCCGATCTTCGTGGCGGCTACCGCTGGGAGGAATTTCGCCGCAAGGGCGATCCGATTCCCGTTCCTCGAAAAAGGGAAGATACCGCTTGCATCGTGTACTCATCCGGCACAGGCGGCAGACCGAAAGGCTGTGTCTTAACCCACGAAAACTATCTGGAGCAATGCAAGTCCCTGGCGGCGTGGTACCCATTTTGGCCGGGGGTGCGTTACTTGAGCATTCTCCCTACGAACCATGCGATTGATTTCATGGTGGGCTTCATTGGCCCATTCGTCTGCGGTGCTTGTGTTGTCCACTTGCGCACGCTTCGTCCCGAGTTCGTCCGAGACGCGTTTGTCCGTTACAAGATCACCTATGTCAGTTTGGTCCCGATGGTGCTCAAGAATCTGGAACGCGGCATAAAAGGTAATTTCGATTCGTTGCCGGCAATCAAGCGTTTGGTTCTCCCGGTGCTCATCGGTCTAAACAAGGCATTCACAAGAAAGCGGCCGAACGTGCCGCTTAGCCGTAAATTGCTACCGCAGATCCACAAAGCATTTGGCGGTGAGTTGCTGGGCATGTTTACTGGCGGAGCCTTCATGGATCCCGCTACACTCCAATTCTTTTACGATCTGGGCATTCCGGTGGCAAACGGATATGGTCTGACCGAAGGCGGCACCAGCCTAACTCTGAATGATCTGAAACCATTTCGTGCGGACACCGTCGGCAAACCGTTGCCCGGTGTCGATCTGCGCATTTTGAATCCTGACAGCCAGGGGATCGGCGAAGTCGCTGCGCACACCAAAACCATCATGTCGCATTATCTCGACGACCCTGAGCTCACGGCTGAGACCATCGTTGACGGCTGGCTGCTCACCGGCGACCTTGGCAAGCTCGATAGTGATGGCCATTTACGTCTATTCGGCCGTAAGAAAAACATGATCGTAACTGAAGGCGGCAAAAATATTTATCCAGAGGATGTCGAATCAGCTTTCGATGGCATTCCTGTGAAGGAATATTGTGTCTTCGCGGCGAATTATCTCTGGCCGAAGAATGAACTTACCGGCGAAAAGTTGGTCTTTATCGTGCGATTGGAGGAGAAGCAGGATTTTTCCGATTCTCTAAAGGAAGAGATCATCGCGCGGAACCGTCGTTTACCTGACTTTAAACGAGTGCACGGTTTTCTTTTGTGGAACAAAGATTTCCCGCGCACAGCTTCGCTGAAAATCAAGCGCAATGATCTGGCAAGTGAAATCGGCAGCACTTTCGATCGCTCAGCGATCAAAGAACTTTGAATTTCTCGAACAAGTATCTGGCGATCGTAAATCCGGCGGCCGGCGGGGGACGCGCACGGCAGCTCTTGCCCTCAGCTCTCGAGCGATTGCGCGCGGCACAAATACAAGTAGAAGTACGCGAAACAGCCAGGTGTGGTCACGCTACGGAAATCGCGCGCCGGGCCTGGGGAGAAGGTTACAGACGTTTTGTATCGGTTGGGGGTGATGGGACTTCGTTTGAAATTCTCAATGGATTATTCCCCCTGACCGGAACGGATACACCTACTCTCGGCTTCCTTCCCCTCGGTACCGGAAATTCCTTTCTGCGAGACTTCAGCGACCAAGGCGTTGAATACGCAATGCAGTCGTTGATCGCGGGCCGCTCGCGAAAATGCGACGTGCTGCGCTTGCGGCATAAAGATGGCGCGCTGCACTACATCAATCTGCTCAGCATCGGCTTCACTGCCGACGTTGCCACCATGCGTGCCCGACGTTTTAGCGCCTGGGGCGAATTGGGTTACCAGACCTCAATTTTCATTTGCCTAGCGCGATTTCGCCGGCGTCCGTTTCCCCTCAGCGTAGATGGCGCTGAAGTTGATCGCAGGCCCTGCTTGTTTTTAACTTTCAACAACAGCCGATTCACGGGCGGGACCATGATGATTGCACCAGACGCAAAAACCGATGACGGCTTGATTGAGTATGTGCGCTGGGGACCGATCGGCCGCGTAGGGCTGATTCGGAATCTGCCTAAACTTTACGACGGTACGCATACACAACATCCATTAGCGGAAGTGCGCAAGGCCCGCCGGATTGATTTTCATCTCAACGAGCCGGTCGATGTGATGGTCGACGGCGAAGTAATCACATTGCTTTGCGAGAGCCTGGATGTGCTGCCGAGCGCGCTGAATGTCGTAGCATAGGACTGACTTTTCATGGCTGATACAGATCAGGAAAAAATTGCAGCCGCGCAAAAACGCCAGCCGCGATTTATGTGGCTCGGCCTGGCGCTCGTGTTCGCAGGCATTGCGTGGGGCATTTATTATTTCGCGGTTTACCGCAGGCCGGTCAGTACGCTGGATGGGTTCGCAAAATGTCTTACGTCCAAAGGCGTGAAGATGTACGGTGCGTGGTGGTGTCCACATTGCGCCGACCAGAAGGAATTGTTCGGCAACGCGTTTCAATACGTGAATTACGTCGAGTGTAGCCCGCTCGGGCAGAAAACCCAAAACGACGTTTGCAAACAAGCTGGGTTAAAGGGATATCCGACCTGGCAATTCGCTGACGGATCGCGCGCTGAGGGAACGTTGCACCTCGAGTCGTTGGCTGAGAAAACTGGATGCAAGCTCAAGTGAGTGAAACTGCTGAGTTATCGAGTTCCCCACAACCCAGGCTGCGTTCGCGCCTGATGAATGCTATTGCCGTAGCGGCGGCGGCGGGCGACGCTATTTCCGTTTTTTCTTTTTATCGCCACGTTGCTACGTCAAAAACTTCATTCTGCGACTTCGGAACCTCATTTAATTGCGACGTGGTGAATCGCAGCTCATATTCCACTTTTGGTGGCATTCCTGTCGCCCTCATCGGCGTGCTCGGTTATGTGCTGATTCTCGCGCTGTCGACGCTCTATCGCGACAAAGCTGAAACACCAGGCATGTTGTTAATTGCTTCAGTCGCCGGCCTGGCATTTTCGTTATATCTCACATACATCGAGAAGTTTGTGCTGGCAACGTGGTGCATCCTGTGCCTCGGCTCGCTGGCCGCAATTCTGATCGCCACGATCTTGTCAGCAATCCTGTTTCGCACAATGACCACCCGACAGAATTGAAGCGATCAACGGCTAGCTGCCCTGGCAGGCTGATCGAGGCTCTGAGTCGGCGCCTGAGCGGGCTGTTTGCCCTTCGCGGTCGTAATCGCGGCCACGCCGGCAAGGATCAACAATGCGCCAAGGATCGTCCGATAGCCAACGGCCTCTCCGCCAATCGCCGCACCAAGAATTACCGCGACCACGGGATTAACGTACGCGTAAGTTCCAACTTTCGTCGGCGAGGTGTGGTAGAGCAGCCAGACATAGGCAGTAAACGCGACGATGGATCCAGCTACGATCAGGTACACCAGCGAGAACCAAGCTCGCCCGGAAATTTGCGCGGCGTGAAATTGGCTGAACTCGCCGGCAATCGCGGAAAGTAAGAGCAACTGCACACCACCGGTCAGCATTTGTGCAGCAGCGCTCATTGCTTTTGAACTCGGCAAGGTGAGCCGCTTGGTCACAATGGTGCCCACCGACCACCCGCAACACGCGACCAGCAGTGCGACGGCGCCACGCCGATCGATGGGTGCCTCACCCATGGATGAGTGAGGGTTCATTAATATTGCCACGCCTAAAATTCCGACTGCCAGACCCGTAGCGAGCCGCAGAGTCAGGCGGATCGTCCGCAGAAAAATAATTTCCATCAGCGTTATGCAGACGGGGATCATGGCGAGAATCACCGCCGCAATTCCAGAAGGAATGCGCTGCTCAGCCCAGAAGAGACAGGCGTAGTCGATCAGGAACATCAGGAAACCCAGCAATGTGGCGCCTCGCCACTCCGTCCATGTGAGTGAAGGTGTGCCGCGGGCGCGCATCCACGCGAACATGAGCAGGCCGGCAGCAGTGAACCGCATTCCTGCCATTAGAAACGGCGGCATTTCGAGCACGCCGACGCGGATGGCGAGATACGTCGATCCCCAAACGATGTAAATAATCGCGAAGCCGCCAACAATTTTCCAGGAAGCTGGGCGCGCGGGAGAGCTCACGCAGTAATGATACGGGAACCAGGTGTAAGGATTCGGAAAGTTCGAAGCAAGTCTTGTCGGAGAGTGAAGTCAGTTTGAGCTTTGAATCTCCATGTTTTCATCAATCCAAAATTGCGAAGGCGAGCCTGGGCCGGAGCGGGTCGCGGTCACGCGGAAGCCGCTTGAGGTAGTTTGCAGATCGTAAGAAAATGGCGGACGATCGTGAACCGTGATGTAGTGCGCGGAGATCAGATCGTCAAGCGATCCGTACTTCCCTTCCGTCACGTTGTACTGGCGTTCGGCGTTGGCGATGCCGATCAGGTCGCCTTTCACGCCCGTGACATCCGCGGCGGCGCGGACATTGCCGCGTCCACCCATTTGAGAGACGGTCTGCGCCTGTTTGGTGGTCAGGTAAAAAATAATGCCGGCTACCATCAGCAAACCAATAAATCCGAAGATACGCCCCATAGAGGTCTCCAGCTTCATTGCAACGAAAAAATCAATGAGTAACAAGTAACCGGAGTGTTGGGCCAGAAGATTGCTGAGCCGGAACGATCAGGCAATGTTGCTGCGCTTGGCTGCATACATCGCTTCGATTTCTGAGCTGAAGAGTTGCGAGATCAAGTCACGCTTGAGCTTGCCGTTCGCGGTCAACAGGCCATTGTCGATGGTGAACGGCTCGCCGAGGATGCGAAACGCGCGCACCTGTTTGTAATGTGGCAGGGAGGGATTAACGGCGTCGATCGCAGATTGCATTTGCTCGGCGGTCAGATCCCCGGTTGCGAGCGCGGCAAGATAGCTACGGCCGTTGCCGACTAGAACCACATGCTGCGCGTTGGGAAGGTGGGCCAGGAGTTCGTCTTCGATCGGCTCGGGCGCGATATTGTGTCCCGAGTTGAGAATGATCAGGTTCTTGATTCGGCCAACGATCTTCCAATTCCCCGCTTCATTGACTTCACCCTGATCCCCGGTGTGGAACCAGCCGTCGCGCAGGACTTTCGCGGTTTCGACTGGGCGGTTCCAATAACCCGGAAAAACATTCGGACCGCAAACGAGGACTTCGTTGTTTTCACCGAGTTTCATTTCGATTCCGCTGATTGCCGGGCCAACACGGCCGGGATCGACGTGGCGGGGATCGTCGAGCGTGCAGATGGCGGTCGTCTCGGTGAGCCCGTAAACCTGGAGCACGGGAATGCCGAGCATCATGAAAAAGAGCTGCGTCTCGATGCTTAGAGGCGCCGAGCCACAGATCAGCGCTTTCAAGTTTGGCCCGATCATCTTTTTCCGGATGGTCGGAAACACACCTGCATTGGCTGCAGCCAGCCAGATTGAATCCGTAAGCGTTCCTTTGCCGTCATGCTTGCGGATGTACGCGGCCTTCGCCTTGAGGTAAATGGTGCGCACAATGCCGCCGGTCTTCCACAGTTGTTCGTCTACAGCACGACGTACACGCTCGAGCAGGGCGGGGACGTTGACGAAGTAATCAGGCGCAACCGCGCGCAGCTCGCCGGCAAGCTTGGTCAAATCCATGTTGAGTGAAACCGAACTGCCGCGCAAAAGGCTGGTCAGTGTCGTGATCCATGCAGCGGCAAAATTCAGCGGCGCCCACTGATAGACCCGGTCCTGCTTTGCTGCGCCCGGGCCCATTCGATTCATCAGAACGTCAAGCTGGCCGGAGGTACATTTCAAAATGTGCGCTACGTTTCCCGCCGTGAGCATCACACCTTTCGCTTCGCCGGATGTGCCCGAGGTGTAAATGATGGTTACGACATCGGAATCAGCAAGCCCGTGAGGCGCGGACACTCTTGTCTGCGCGTCTTCTGACCTGATCTTGCTGCCGAAGATTTCTCCAAACAAAACGTACGCCGGCACCTCCGGCCAATGCTGAACAATTCCATCCCGCAAGGCAGCATCGCCACAGCAGATAAGCGCCGGTGAGCAATCTTTCATCATCGCCACAAGCTCCGCCGGCGCCTGCCGTGAGTAGAGGGGCACAGCGATCAGTCCCTCGGCCATGATGGCGAGATTCAGCGCAATCCATTCGATCCCGTTAGCCGCAAGGAGCGCGCATCGGTCGCCTCTTTGCAGGCCTTGCGCGCTCAGAAAAGTACGCGCCTGAGAAATTCGGGCCAACAATTCCCCGCCCGTGGCGGGAACCGGAGGCTCCCGCAATTCGGTGAGCAGCACCTGATCACGGTAGGATTCCAGCCGGGAGAAAATTTGATCAAGGAAGGACATGGCACATTACGCCGTGGCTTTGACTTCGCTATAGGTCTCAATCAGACGGCGCAAACCTTGGTCGAGCGGCGGCAGGTAGTCTTCCCACCCCCATTCGCCCTTTCGCGTGGGAAATTCGGGATAGCGGCGGCGCACTTCTTCTTCGAAGTAAACGCCCATGCGCGCCATTGTTTTTAAGTTCTTGACCACGGTCCGGCCAATTCCATGGGCGATCTGCTCGCCATCTTTGGCAAGGACTTCAAGCGCGGCAAGCAGCTTCGGCTCAAGATCGGGATCATCCACATTCATGAGCAGATGTTCGTGGCCGCGATCGCGCATTAAATTGCGGATGCGCTCATCCATGGTGACACCACATGATGGGACCAAAGCCGGCATGGACGTCACGATGCCATGAAAGCGGGAGGAAGCCATCAGACTTCCGGCGCGAAGAATGCTGACCATCTGGAACATGTCGTAGTTCTCGGAGCTGAAAACTGCCGCCCCGCCGAGCTTTTCCGCGACACGGTGACAGGCACGGGCGTCGAGCTGCTCGGTTGCAACCAGAGCAATGAACACCCGATGCCGCTGACGGAATGCATCAACAGCTTTCGCGATAGCAGTCAGATATCGCTCAAATGCGGCATCAACATCCTGACCGCTTTTATGAAAATAGAGCGTGCGATAGTGGCTCTCCTTGTATGCACCGGCTACCGCGTGCGCTGCATACTTTGCAAGTGATGGTTTAACTGGCCACCAGAAGGGGTTGATGGGACACACGATCAGTACCGGCAGCTTTCCATCCCATCCGGCATCGCGAAGCACTTTGCGCCCGTATTCGGTCGGCAGCGGCTCGAAGGTCCAAGCGGTGTCCGTGCCAAGTTCCGTCGGAACACCAAGCTTGCGGAGGACAGTGCGCGACTCCTCGTTGCGGGTGATGATCAATGAATCTTTGCAGTAGCGCCCGCACATTTTGGCAATAAACGGATCCATATAGCCGGCTTCAGATCCATAACCAACTGCCAGCTTGTTCTGCGCGGTGGCGGTTCCGAGCGAGCCAATGATCATTGCTGCCAGCGCGTTTGCAAATTTACTTTTGAAAGCCGAGCCTTCAACCACAACCACGCCATGGTGCTTGGGAACCTCATTCGTGATAAACGGGGGGAATACGTCCGGCAAATGGACCTGTTGCGCGCCTTTAAAGTAGCCGTCGGTGAGCTGGAAATTCTGGCTCATCACCGCAAACTCGACATTATCTGGGCCTAGAACATGGCGGAGCTGGCGAAGGGTTTCTTCGGGGCGCACGTCAGAGCCGGTGTTGCGGGTACCGTTATATCCGGCAAAAAGGAGTTTGAGTTTCTTGCCGGGCTGCCATCGTTCTCCCTTGCCAAGAATGTATGCGGCTTTCGCGCGCCGGATGTTGTTTGCGACCCAGGCTGCGAGAATTTGGTCCATCATGCGGCGGATCCTCCAACCTTTGCCGGCCAGCTCTGGTAGGGATAAGCGAAGTTGGTTTCGCGGCTGAATTTTAAGAGAGGATAACTGTATTGCGAAAACGGCACCGGCTTGCGTCCGAGTTCAGAGGTTACGCGCGTATTGTCGAATACGGTGTTGAACGTAAGATACGGCATGAACACCTTCATGAGAGCAGCGACGCGGCCTATCTGACTCTTACGGTTGGATAGAACATTCACAGATGTCGTAAACGGCTTTTGCGCGAATGGCAGATAGAGCGGGCCGCGCCGTTGCTGGGCTGCGGCCAGAGACGCCGTGATCTGGCGAAAGGTTTGCGACTCCCTGCCCGATGACAAGTGGTACGTGTCAAATTGCGTTTGTTCTTTCACATGCAGCCGGGCCACAGCGTCGGCTACAAAATCCACGTTGACAATATCGACGCGGTCGCGCGGGCGCAATGGCAGAGCAGGTAGTCCTGCGAGAAAAACAAAAGCGCGCACCATATCGAACTGCGTGGTTTCAGCACGGCGACTGTCACCGAGAACGATGCTGGGACGGAAAATCGTCTTCGGAACTTCGGGCAAGAGCTGCCGGATCATGTGCTCACAAAATTTTTTCGTGCGCGCGTAGGGATCGTAGTCCGAGCGGTTCCAATCGATGGAATTGTCCTCGGTCACAATCTCATCCTGCCGCTTGCCTGCAACCGCGACCGTACTCACATGGCTGAAGCGCCTCAAGCCATGATAGTGATTGACCTGCAATCCCAGCTTAATGACTTCAAGCGTGCCCCGCAGGTTCACATTCAAACAGCTCTTTTCAGATTTTCGATTGAGCGAGGCTGCGCAGTGAATGATCGAATCCGTCGTGTGGACCAAGCGATCGTAGTCGTCGCGCACCAGCCCGAATGCATCGTCGGTCAAATCGCCGCGGAAAATGCGAATACGGGTCTGCAGGTATTCGTAGAAGGTCTTGAAATCAAAGTGAAGTTGCAGAGAGTGCCACAAGCGATCTTCAGCTTCATGCGCATCGCGAGCGCGCACCAGCAGGTTCAGCGACGCTCCGTGTTCGTGAAGAAGGTTGGCGGCAACATGCGCGCCGATGTATCCGGTCGACCCGGTCAGGAATATCGCCACGTTGCTCCGTTAGTCCCGGTTTTGACGGTTTCGGTTTCGGCACCGCTCGCAGGCTGCAAATGCCGCGCAGCACGCGCCTCCAGGGGCCGCCCCTCGATCAAAGGATAAGTCCACTTGCGCAATGCGGGTATGTGGATATTGATCCAATAGTCCCACCAGTCGAGCGAAGCCGTGTCGAATTCGAAAGTCTGCTTCTCCTCAGGCACCAGCGCGTAGGAAAGCTTCTCCACGTTTTCGGCGACGAAATCGTGTTCATTCAGCAGGATGAAAGGTTCAAACAGTTCAATCAGCTTTTCAACTTTTTCGAGGTTGCGGTCAGCCTTGGCGAGCGGACGTTTCTTGAACGGCAAAGGGGCGGCGATGCGCTGAATGGATTTGATGATGGCCCGTTGCGCCGGCGCCGACATTCGGTTATAGCGTTCTTTCGATACGGGAATGGCATCGAACCGAAGCCGCAGCCAATATTCCATACTCTCAAGAGCGCGGTAATGTTTGCGATGGGCAAGCGAAGTCAGCTCGATTGAACGCCGCATGTCGCAGGGATTGGTGACCGAAGTGGCGAGCTGATAAACCTGCTCGTGGCGACGCTCGATGATTGCGGCTGAAATCAGGGTCATGCCGCGGCAGACCGCATCTACAGGAATCACGTCGAGGCGCTTGCGTTCATTGGTTGGCAACTGGCGAAAGAAGGTTCCCAGAAGATAAGACAGTGACGCCGAGGTGTTAATCCCTTCATTCCAGCCGCGAAACGGCTGGGCTGTCGAACTTTCGACAATAGCAGGACGAACAATGGCGACCGGCAAGTCAGCGCCATACTTCAACAACAGCGATTCCGCCAGGCTTTTTGTAAATGTGTAGGTATTTGGCCAGCCGAGCTCCCCCGCCCGGCGCTTCCCTGCCTCGGTCAACTCATTCCGTAGCCATCGTACCCGGTTCTTTCGGATTTGGTTTTCCAGCGCAGCCCCATGCAGGTCTTTTGCCGCGTGCTCTTTGCCCACAGCCTGCCGGCGGAGCTTTTCGGTCACTTCCTGTCCTTCAGCCCGCAGTTGCGTTTCATCGATCAGCCGGTGCAAGGATTGCCATTCGCGCTCGGCATCAAAATCTTTGAGCCCGACGGGCGTGTAATCCGGCCGCGCGATTTCGTCAACACGACCGTCGCAGGTTCCAGCCGCGTAGCAGGTTGAGAGATGGAGCAATCCGGCGTGATCGGATTCGCGGACGAACTGCAGAACGTTCACCGCGGCATCCACATTGGAATCGAGCGCATCGCGCAGGTCGGGATTAAAGTCAGTGAGGCCTGAGCTGTTGATGATCAGGTCCAGTTTCCCACGTAGCTTCTCTGCAGCTTCGGGATCAAGGCCAAGCGCGGGACGTGAAACATCGCCTTCCAGAACCTGAACGCGCTCATTGATGAATTGCAAGAGCTTCGGACCATATCGCTCATAGAGCGGATCGAAAACTGGCGACTCCTCCACCATCTTTTCGAAACGGAGCTGCGCCGGGTTCGATTTCTGCCGCCTAATGAGTAGATAAATGCGGCCTACTTCCGGAACGTCCATGAGCGTGTTCGCCAGCCAGACCTTGCCAATAAAGCCGGTAACGCCGACGAGAAGAATGTTCCGGCCGCGAAACGCATCACGAACCGACAGCGGCGTTTCGTGCCGATATCGTTCAAAGTGGACGATGGAGCGTGGCCTTTGCTGTTGGAACCGCTGGGCGCTGATAACCGCCGCGGGCAGCACCGCAGGATCAATGCCCAGGTCTTGCCCAAGCTGTTCGTCCGATCGCACCCCATCGGGACCTGACGATGCCACGCGAGCAAATATTCCTCGAGGCCGAATGACCGGCTCTAACAGGCGACCCATGGAAATGCCATCACGAAAATCCAGCCGATTGGCAATGATCCATTTCACACCCAGATGTTGCGCCAACGGACGCATGACATGCTCGAGTCCCTGGCTGGCGAGCACAACCGGCGCCCCGGAACTCACAAGCTCTCTTAAGCGCGCGACTCCTTCCGCTTTCAATTGCGGCTTGAGCTTGTATTGAAAGTACTCATCTCCCAGCAAGTCCAACCGGTCACGACTGATCCCCCGCAGGATCGAATAAACCACCCGCGTGGCAAAGGTACGATTCAAAACGTAGAGAAAGGGCCGGAGAAGAGCCATCAAGAGGACGATTCCACGCCGCAGCCAGCGCTCAGAGAAGGTCTGAGCATTCCAGGTGAAGAACGCTATCGGGCGGACGGTCGTGAGCTCGAGCAGACTTCCCTCGACCCGCCAGTAAACAAACTCCCGCTTAGGATTGGATTCTGATGGAATCAATCTTATTAACCACGCCGTCTACCGAGCTACCTCGAGCCAGTCGAGGCTGTCACAGGTTTCGCGAAACCTTCATTGTAAAAGATTCAGCTACGACGGCGAAGAACGTTGGCTCGGCAGGCGAACTAGTAACGAAACCAGACCGGCGGTTGCCAGGAGAGCTGCTATGACCAGCATGCCTCCGCGAAATCCTCCACCTGCGCTTCTTTTCAAACCAATGATAAATGGGCCGTAGAAGCCGCCGAGATTTCCGAATGAGTTGATTATGGCAATCGCCGCTGCCGCGGCCGTGCCGCTGGTAAGCGACGTGGCCAAGGCCCAGAATGGTCCCTGCATCGATAAGGTGGCCATCAGGGCCAGACTCACGAATGCCAGTCCAGGAACAATGGAACGGGTGTACGCGGCGATCACTAATGTCACCGCAGCGCAAAATGCCGTTCCCGCCAAATGCATACGATGTTTTCCAGTGCGATCAGAGTGCATGCCCACGAACACCATGGCGGCTGCAGTCGCCACATACGGAATCACGGAAACTACTCCGATGCCAAAACCGCCTAAACTGGTGAGACTGTGGATGTAATTCGGAAGCCAGAGAATAATGCCGTAGGCCGAACTGGTTAGGCCGAAATACACGATAATCAACAGCGCGATCCGCCAGCTCAACCCGATGATACCTGCCTTTACGTCGGCGCGCGCCATTGTCCTGTGCTCGTCCTGCTCGCGATCCAAGGCTTCAATCAGCCATGACCGTTCCTCCGCTGAAAGCCAGGTAGCTTCGCGGGGGCTGTCTTGCAGGGTCCGAAGCACAACCAGCGCCAAAAATATCGCGGGAACACCTTCCAGAATGAACATCCACTGCCAGCCAGCAAGGCCCCAGCGAGACAAACCGAGCAAACCGCCTGAGATCGGCCCTCCGATCACGCCGGCCAGCGGGTTCGCGGTCAGAAACCAGGCAGCCGCGCGAGCGCGACCGGTCGCCGGAAACCAATGTTTTAGATAAAGAATTATTCCTGGGAAAAATCCGGCCTCTGCGGCCCCTAGGATGAACCGCATTACATAGAAGGTGCGTGGGCTACGCACAAATATCATCAAAACGGAGACCAGGCCCCACAGCACCATGATGGCGGCAATCCATCGTCGTGCCCCCACCCGCGCCAAAGCGAGATTGCTGGGCACCTGGAAAAAGAAGTAGCCGAAGAAAAAAATACCGAACGCAATCCCGAATACGCGGTCGCTGAATCCCAGTTGCTGCCGCATCTGCAAAGCAGCAAAGCCCACATTGATGCGATCCAGGTAATTCACCACATAGAGCAAAAACAGGAACGGCAACAACCGCCAGAGCAGCTTGCGTACCGTGTTCTTTTCCAGATCGAGGGCCAGCGTGGTGGTCATTGTTTGGTCGCCAGGTGCCGGATAAGGATACGACAGGCCTACAATTTCAGCGCCGTAATAATTTCATCCACCATGGCGTCCGGGGTTTGGCTGATTTCAATGGTAATTGCCTGCGAAGGCGGTTCCAGATCGGCAAATTGACTCCTAAGAATTGAGTCCGTAGCAAAATGCCCGCGCCGCGCTCCTAAACGCTGGGAAATGGTTTGATAGTTGCCTTCGAGGTAGATGAACTCAACACCAGGGATCCGAAGTTCATCTCGGTAATTGCGCTTCAAAGCTGAGCAGGCGAGAACGACATTTTTACCTTGGAGTTCCCAACCTTGGATCGATCGACGCAAAGCCGCCAGCCAAGGGGCGCGATCACAGTCGTCGAGAGGGATTCCCCGGCTCATCTTTTCAATGTTCGCGGCGGAGTGAAAATGATCGGCATCGGCGAATTCCCACCCTAGCTTTTCTGCGAGCAAGCGACCGACAGTGGTTTTGCCCGCTCCAACGACGCCCATGATGATGATGACCAATGAGGGATCTCTCCGCCTTCGATGAACGCCTACTTTAGCATTCGCGAGGCGGCGCTGGGTCGACTGCGTTGAATTGAGTTTTGATGGGCCGTGAGTCTGTCTAGCGCGCAGCGGCAGCGCGTGCTTTGATCAGCAACTTTCTCACGTTGGCGATGAGATCCCCGACTTCGAATGGCTTCACAAGGAATGGGACCTTGTTCTCTTCGAGGTAGGTGCGCACATCCGACTCGGTCAGGCTGGAAAAGGTGAGGAGGAAGTGTTGTGACAGTTGAGGCCACTTCTCGTTGATCAAGCGGCAAGTTTCAGGGACGCTGGTCAATCCAGGGATCTTGCCGTTCAAAATCAACGCATCGAACGGTCCCTGCTTGAGCGCTGCTGTCATTTTGTCGAGGGTTGCTGCTGTCACCACCTGCGCTCCGGTTCCGGCCAGCACGTCGCGCTCGAAATCAAGCACCGATTCTTCGTCCTCCACGACCAGAATCCTGCCGCCGAGTGTGGCTTCTCGCTTTTGGATCGGATGCCCGGCTGGCGTCTCCTCCACCGGCCTTCCAGCGGACGGCAACTTCACCTCGATGATTGCCCCTCCGCCTTCGGCGTTCCTGGCACAGATTTCGCCGCCATGCTCTTTTACGATGCCATAGCAGATGCTCAATCCCAAGCCAGTCCCTTTGCCAACGCTCTTGGTCGTGTAGAAGGGCTCGAAGATACGGTTTGGCTCTTTCAGCCCCGGACCGGAATCTTCGAAGTGAATCAGCACGTGATGGCTATTGCTGGAGACGCAGACTTTGAGTTTGCGCCCGCGTTCTTCGGAACCTTTGTCCTCCATCATCGCGTCGACGGCATTGTTGATGATGTTCAGGAACACCTGCTCCAGTTGGTGGGGGTCGCCAGATACTGCGGGAACACCGTTTTCAATCTCCCGCTCCAGTTTCACGGTTCCAACCTTCATGTCGTAGTCGCGCAGCAGCAGGGCCTCTTCCAATACCTTGACCACATCGAATTGTTGCCTCTCCGGTTTGCGCTGGCGGGCAAAGGAGAGCAGATTCTGCACTACGCGATGAGTTCTCTGCGCTTGCTTGAAGATCTTCCCCGCATATTCCATGGGACGCGCTTCAAGGGTCTCGGTTTCCAACAATTGGGCGTAGCCCAGAATGGCGGTCAAAGGATTGTTCAGTTCGTGCGCGACACCGGCAATGAGCTGGCCGATGGCTGACATCTTTTCGCTCTGCAGCAGTTGCTCCTGGGCGCGGCGGAGATCGTCGTAGGCTTTGCACGTCTCTTCGTAAAGTCGTACTTTTTCAATCGTCGTCGAAAGTTGACGGCCGATCGCCACCAGCAGGTTTTCATCGTCGGCAGTGTAGGCGTGACTTTCGCCGCGGCTGATTCCCATTAAACCCAATGGCGAATCCTTGCCCCACAACACCACCCAGAACGTAGAGCCGGAATCGGCGGCGCGGACAAATTCAGAAACCGCCTGAGGTAAATGAGGCAAATAGTCGCCGGTCAATACCTCGGCTCGCGAACCCATGACCAGATCGCCCAGACCTTCGGGGAAGTTTGCTTCGGCCAATTTTTTCCGATCGCTCAACTTCTGCCCCCAGTTGGCACGACGACGGAATTGGTTCGGCGACTCCGCCAAGTAGACGGAACCATACTCTGCCCCAAGGACCGAAATGACTTGTCGAAGCGTGAGGTTGAGGATTTCATCCAGGTCAAAGCTCTGCGTGGCAATGACTGCCATCGCATTCAGCGCATTCAGTTCGCGGTTGCGACGCCGAATTTCGTCTTCGGCATTCCTCTTTTCGGTCACGTCGAGCAGAAAGCCCTGGTACCCGTCGACCTTTCCTTCTTCGTCCCGGGTAGCAAAGCTGCTTTCCAGGGCCGTAAGCATCGACCCATCTTTGCGGCGCAGATTAACTTCAAAATTGCGCACAAAGTTATGGGCTTCCACTTCCTGGCGGAAAGTCTTGCGCTGTTCGGGAGAGGCATAGAATTCGGCATCGACGTTGCGGCCAAGCAGTTCGTCCCGGCTCGAATGTCCCAGCATGTGGACGAAAGCGTCATTGCAGTCGAGCAAGGTGCCGGTCAGGCTGGTGACAAAGGCTCCCTCTTGCAACTGCTCAAACAATGAGCGGTATTTTTGCTCGGCGGCGCGGCGCTCGGTGATGTCGCGGACTACGTGAATCGTACCCCTCTGTTTCGTTCCCTGGTCGGTATAGATCGAGGTCGAAGCAACCGAGAAGCCCCCAAACGGATCCGCGCCTTCAAAAAATCCGTCTTCCTCGCCATGGCAGTAGGGGCATTTCGTCCACTGAAGCTCTGTTTTTGGCAATATGGCTTCGCAAAGCTGGCCGACAACATCCGCTTGAGATTTTTGCAGTTTTCTGAGTAACGCTGGATTCGCCTTCAGAATGCGAAATTCTGCGTCATGCAGCAAAACCAGGTCCTGAATAGACTCGAATGTATTACTCCATTGCCGATGGGAACGCAGAATCTCTTCCACCAGATGAAGGTTCTCGAGGGCAAGTCCAAGCTGCTGGCCACAGGACATCAGGAAATCGAAATCGTCGGGAGCATAGGACCTGTGGGTGCGATTGCCTATAACGAGGTTTCCCACCATCGATTTCTTGCCCGGCACCGGTGCAATCACTAGCTGTTTCAGCCGTTCCCAATCAAGCACCGCGGCCGCCTCTGCGTCCAGCTTCGCCGTACTGTGGGCTTGAATCACGATTGGACGTCCATCCGGAGGTATGGCCTCGACCAGATCGCTAGCCGAAATCGAGCCCCGGTTGCGCAGGAATTCTTCCGAGAGCCCAGACTGCTGAAAAATATTCAGTCGCTGACCGTTGCGCAAACGAAACCAGATCGCGTCGCTGTCCATCAGTTTCTGCAGGTCCTTCAGCGCGTCGGGGGCGATAGGACCATGCTCGGCGGCACGAGCAATGTTGGTACTGAGGGCATTTAGAGTTGCAAGTCGACGGGTACGTACGCGAAATTCGTCGAAGACCACCAGCAGCATCCCTAGTCCGAGCAGTGCGTCGAAAAGCATTCCAGTGTCACTGGAGATTCGGGAGCTGACCGGCTGCCATTCCAGATGCACGAGAAGCAGTCCCGCAGCCAAAAACCACGCGCCAATCTCCTTGCGCGCACGCCGAAAACGCAGCACCTGGATGACCGCCGCAATCGCGATGAGCCGGTAGGACAGTTCCAGGGCAAATCTCAGGGTGACGGAGCCCGGCCAGTAGATCGCCTGAATACCGGCGAACAGAATCACAGCCGCGCTGATTGAAAGCAGAGGAACAAGAAATTGCCGGCCACCGGTATAGATGAAAGCCCCGGCGGCAAAAAGAGCTACGGTTAAAACGAAGCCCGCGCGCCCCAAGGGGACGGAATACATACTGGGATGGCCCGAAGCCGCCATCAGCGTGTGGTACGAAGCCAGATACGCAATCCATCCCGCGATCCAGGCGATCATGCAGCGCTCGCGGAAGGTCCGAAAGACCAACAGGCTGGCCGCCAGAATCAGCAGCACAGCGATTTCCCGGGCCTTGAATGTGGGTGAGGCGGGACCGGAAACAAACTCCCAGACGCGCCACGCAATGGTGCTCATCTAGTTTGACCGTAGTTAGCCATTTCCGTTTTAGCATGGACAAGTTAGTAACCATTCGGGTTTCGGATGACCATTGGTTACTTTCGGTACCACCCGCCTAAGGTACAATTCGCAATACACTAGGTCGGTCCAGCCCATGCCAGCCGAGCGCATTCTCATCGTTGATGATGAAGAGCCGATCCGGGATTTCGTCTCGGCGATGCTCAGCTCCGCGAACTACGCCTGCAGCCAGGCTGAATCCGGAAAAGAAGCATTAGAGATGTTGAGCTACGGAGAGCCATTCGAGCTCATGCTCTCCGACCTGATGATGCCCGAGATGGATGGCATTGCGCTGCTCGAAGCTTCGAAGGAACGTTTTCCGGACATGCCAGTCATCATGGTGACGGCTGTCACCGATGTTTCGGTTGCGCTCGGCGCGATTCGCAATGGCGCATACGATTATTTGCTCAAGCCTTTCGAGCGCGATCAGCTTCTGGCGACCGTCCGCCGGGCGCTTGAAAATCGCCGCTTAAAAGTTGAGAACCGCGAATATCAGACGAATCTTGAAGCGCTGGTCACAACCCGCACCGAGCAACTCAGGCAAGCATTTTCTTCGCTCGAAAAATCCTATGACATCACGTTAGAGGCGCTAGGTAATGCGCTCGATTTAAAAGACGCCGAGACCGAAGGCCACTCCAAGCGCGTGACCGCGTACACCATTGCCATCGCGCGAGCCATGGGGCTGAATTCGGACCAGATTCGCGTTATTGCGCGTGGCGCGTTCTTGCACGACATTGGAAAGATGGCGATTCCCGACGCCATTCTGCGGAAGCCCGGCGCATTAAACGAAGAAGAACTGGCGATCATGCGCGAGCACTGCTATCGCGGATACCAGATTCTGCGCCGTATTCCGTTCCTGCAGGAAGCATCGGATATCGTCTATTCTCACCAGGAGAAATACGATGGAACCGGCTACCCGCGGGGCCTAAAGGGCAATGAAATTCCTCTTGGAGCGCGAATCTTTGCCGTCGCCGATACTCTGGATGCGATCCGCTCGAACCGTCCCTATCGTCCTGCGCAGCCGTTCCCGGCAGCGCGGGCCGAGATCAGCCGTTGCTCCGGCACTCAGTTCGACCCTGAAGTGGTAAAAATCTTTCTCGAAATGCCAGAGCACATCTGGGACGATCTCCGCAAGGACATTGACTCGCAGATTTATCCCGTCGCCTACTCCGCAGCCGCCAAAGGCTGATTTGCACACTTCGCACATCGCCTGATAGCCTTCCTGCTGCCCGTTCCGTTTCTCGACTCTATTTCGGAGGCAGCTTCATGCCTAAGTACGTAATCGAGCGCGATCTTCCCGGCGCCGGAAAGCTGACTCCCGATCAGCTGCGCGCGATCTCACAAAAATCCTGTGGCGTTCTGAGCAAGCTGGGACCTGAAATTCAATGGATTCACAGCTACGTGACGGGAGATAAGATTTATTGCATCTATCGCGCGCCGAATGAGCAGATGATTCGCGAACACGCGATGCAGGGTGGCTTTCCTGCGAACAGGATTTCGGAAGTCACAAGCGTGATTGAGCCGACCACGGCCGAATGAATGGTTGACACGTTGGGTAAGTCCCTGACTAGTCCCTCACCGCAGCGACGTGGCTAATCCGGGTTGAATCCACCGCTACATCACGTTGCAGAACGACTTCCAGCGTAGTTCCCGGCCCCATCTTGACCTCATTCCCGTGGCTTAGCGCGGCGATCGCAGTGCCCACGGCGCCTCCGATTCCAGCCCCGATCAAAGCACCTTCACCCCCGTGGATGACGGCGCCGGTGAGCGTCCCCTCTGCTGCGGGCGCCGCGATGGTTGCGGCAGTCTTACCCTTGTTGCTGTCGCCCTGGATGGTTCCCTCTTTGTCTTTCACCTTACCGTTATCAACGCCAGGAGCGTTGTCGATTGAACCAGGCAGCAGCACCGTATATCCACTGGGATAGATCATGCTGGTGAAGTGAATCAGCACCTCTGCGCGCCCTTTGATATGTCCTGCGGGCTTGATGGAACTGATCTTCCCCTGTACGTACGTCCCCTCTGGGACGATGATTCTGTCATTTATGACCACGGGAAAGGTGGTCTGGGCATAGATCGGATCGCCCTCATGGTTCGCTTTGGTGGAAATTGTGTTTTTAAGCGCAATCGGAATCTTGGTTCCGGCAGGAATGGTAATCGTGTTGGCGTCGGCGTGCGGTCCCTGCGTCAGTGTGGGGGAAGAACCTGGTTTTGTATTTTCCTGTGCCAACACCAAGCCAGGCAGCAAAATGAGCATCACTAAGAAACGCATGGGACCTCCAGAATCGCCACTCACCAGAACTTTATGTAAATACGATGCAAGTTACATCAGGAAAGTTATGAGAACAAGCCGAATCTAACGATTTCCTTCCAACCGCCGGCTGCCGAATTTCTGCTATCATGCCGCGTCTTTTTGATTGCGAGTGTGGAGGCGACAATGGGAAAGCTTTTGTGCGGCGTGTTGATTTCAGGATGCTTTTGCCTGGGCCTTTGCGCCCAGACCGATATCGGTTTCGGTTCGCTGGCGGACCTGCCTCGGGCGCACGATTATGTTTTGAAACGCTCTTCGAGCTATGACCGCAGCGGAGGGAATGCTGATTTTCGGTCAGTTGGGGCGGGTGAATCGATCACCGTCCTTGACGAGAATGGCCCCGGGCAGATCTCGCATATCTGGTTCACCATCGCTGATAAGGAACAGTATCACCTCAAGCGAATTGTCCTCCGTATCTATTGGGACGGAGAGTCCTCGCCCAGCGTTGAAGCTCCGATTGGCGACTTCTTCGGCTTGGGCAACGGTGAATACTTTCTCTATCAATCGAGCCCTTTAGCAGTCGGCGCCGACAAAGCACTGAACTGCTTTTTCCCAATGCCGTTCCAGAAGCACGCTCGCATAACCGTCACGAACGAGGGGCATGAACGCATTGACGCCCTTTACTGGAACATTGACTGGCGGTCACTCAGTAGCCCTTTGCCAGAAGGCACCGCATATTTTCATGCCCAATACCGTCAAGCCACGCCCAATGCGGCAATTGCAAACGCAAAGACCAATTTGGACGCTAAGAACAACTACGTCTGGATGGAAGCGACTGGTCGTGGTCATTTTGTGGGGGTCGCCATGTCAGTCATTGAGAACGCCGACGGATGGTGGGGTGAAGGCGACGATATGTTCTTCGTCGATGGCGAGAAACTGCCCTCGATCAATGGCACCGGTACAGAAGATTATTTTCTAGGCGCCTGGGACTTCGGCGGAAAACCATTCTCCTACGGACTCTTCGGAGCCCCTGTGGTCGAGCCGGAGAAAAAGGGCTCGCATTGGTTGGTTTACAGATTTCATCTCGATTCGCCGATTCCATTCACCAAATCTCTACGCGCAACCATCGAACACGGTCACGCCAACGACCGGGGAGACAATTTCTCCTCGGTTGCCTATTGGTACCAGACGGAGCCTCATGCGAAATTTCCGGACTTACCGCAGGTAGATCAGCGACTCCCGGAGACGCAGTAAATAGGTTCCGCGCGAATCGGCAGTCATTCTCCGCATTGTTGTTCGCTTGCTATATTTCTAAAACGGAGCAGATGAATAGACTGCCGCACCAACCAAAGACAATCCGCATGCCCGCGGAATGGGAGCCTCACGCGGCCACATGGCTCGCGTGGCCGCATTACAAACTCGACTGGCCGGGAAAATTCGAGCCCATACCGTGGGTCTATGCGGAAATCATTCGCTATCTAAGCCGAAACGAACGTGTGGAGTTGATAGTGAATGATGCCGTGGCCGAGAGATCTGCGCGCTCGGTGCTCAAGAAGGCGCACGCTTTCAACCGAAACGTCCGTTTTCATCGCTGGCCGACAGATCGGGTTTGGACTCGGGATTCAGGTTGCGCATTCGTTCGTCCGTGTGGCGCGGACACTCTTGTCCGCAAAAGCTCAGAGCACAAACTCGCTGCAATCAAGTGGCGTTTTAATGCCTGGGCAAAATATCCCAACTGGAAGCGCGATGAAAAAGTTGGCAGCCTGATGGCAGATGCCGTAGGCGCAGAAGAGATCCAGCCAACGTTCAGGGGCAATCGCGTCGTTCTCGAAGGCGGATCCATTGACGTGAATGGCTGCGGGACGCTTATTACCACGGAAGAATGCCTGCTCAGCCGCGTTCAACAACGCAATCGAGGAATGAAGAAGCGTGACTACGAGGAAATTTTTCGGGAATACCTCGGCACTCCAAATGTGATTTGGCTTGACCGGGGCGTTGTCGGCGATGACACTCACGGCCACGTTGATGACATCTCTCGCTTTGTTTCACCGGATACGGTCGTCAGTTGCATTGATGCCGATCCGAAAAGTGAGAATTACGACGCGCTCCGGGAAAACATTCGCCGCCTACGCGATGCGGTCACGGAATCCGGCAAACCTCTCGCCACCATCGACCTACCCATGCCCGCGCCGGTTTACTTCGAAGGACGCCGGCTCCCGGCCAGCTATGCAAATTTCTATATCGCTAATGGAATTGTGCTGGTGCCTGTCTTCAACGATCCAAATGATCGTGTTGCGCTCGACATTCTGGCCGACATCTTTCCCGACCGCGAAGTGGTTGGAATTTACTGTGGAGATTTGATCTGGGGCTTCGGCGCGATCCACTGCATGACCCAGCAGCAACCGGCGGTCTAAGAGTTAGCGGGGTTCCGTATAGCTTACCGAAAGTCTTCTGCGCAGCTGCTTTCCTTCGTTACCGGAGCCTCCCTGAGCGCAGTGGAAGGGTGACCTTTGTGGTTGGTGCTTTGGATTCTTAGCCACGAAGGACACGGAGTTACGCGAAGAAAAATCAAATCTCCAAAATCTGATGATTCAGGCAGTCAGGCTGAACCTGTTCGAGTAATCCATTCATCAACTCCCTGCCATACTTTGCGAGAAAGTAAATGCCCGCGAATTCCCGCTCCTGCAGAGTCTTGTCTGGGTAGAGTGAATTGCTCAATATCTCGGCGTGGCGGCTGATCACTTCGCTCTGTCGCAATTCCGCTCGCGAGGCGCGTGCCTGCAGGTTCGTGATCTGGTAAATCATCTTTGACGCGGCGTTGTCCGCCGATTCCACCAAAGTTTTATCAAGCTGCGCAATCGCCTCGCGAACCGCTTTCATCGAGTGCTCAATCGCCTTCGTCGCCTGCTCGAATGAAGATTGCAAATTTGGCGGGAGCCGGCGCGCGCCGATGGTCTCACGCACTAGTTCTGGCCCCTGAAAAATCTGTAGTGCATCCAGATGATTCTTTTCAAGCAGCCCCAGCGCTTTTGGCTCGACAATGGTCGCGGAAAATCGCGGCACGATCGGCGTACGCCGGCCCAGCAATTTTTCGTAGACCACGCCCCCCTGCGCAAAATATGCAACCTCCGCCGCGCCGCCGACGTAGGCGAGCGTGGGTAGCAGATAATCCTGGACAACTGGTCGCAACAATACATTCGGGCTAAACACTTGCGGAGTGGATGAGGCTAAATCCGCGAGCTGTGAACTGGAAAATTTCTCATCGCCGGCGGCAAATTCTGACTTTGCCGCCTGAATCGGAGTTCTGACTCCATCTTTGACCAGAAACAGAAGTGTGGATGAGTCCGTGACCCGGACCTGTTGGTGAAATCCCGCCGCTTCGAGTTGCAAACCGCGTGTAGTTAAATCCTTGTTGATTTCAGAACAGCGATCAATTGCAACGCGATAGAGCGGCGCCGCAACGCCATCCAGTTCCGGGTCAGAGCCGTCAAGCAGAATCACCCCGTACTCGGCGAAGATTTGCGCGAACAGCTTCGCAAACGACGACCCAAAGTTTTCCCCGGGCGCGTAACACTGCTCAACCAGATGCGGTACTTCCGAATCGCCCAACGCCTTTTTTACGCTGCCAACCGCTTCCAGAATCTCTGGCCCGAAGGAAATAGTCCCGACTGGAACATCGGGCTTGCTCTGCACTGAGGAACCCAGTGTCTCAAGCTTTGCCTCCGCATTTGGAAGCCGAATCTGATTCACTTCCGCAAGATCGTGGTCCTCAGTCGCGAGCCAAAATACCGGGACACAACTGACTCCAAGCTTTTCGGCCTCTTGCGCCAGCTTCACCGCGGTTAGAGCCTTGTAGATGGAAAATACCGGACCACCAAACAATCCGACCTGCTGACCGGTCACCAGCGCGCAAGCGCCAGACCTAAGGCGCTCAATGTTCTCCAAAGTCTTCGGTGACGCGCCCCACTGCTTGTTCTGCCGCTCAAGAATGGCCGCCACCTTCGCGCGACGCTCTGCGGGATATTGAATGAGCCCACTTTCATCTTTGTCCCACTCCAGAAATCGCGGCGAGCGTGGATAAAAGGATTGTGCAGCAGGGGTGAAATCGAGATAGTCAAGAAAAAGCTTCGTCGTATGAGGAATCTGGCGAAATGAAATACAGTGCGATTTCATAGAATCAGCTGCGACACGACTTCAAATGGCCACAAACGGTGAGCGACGAGCTGCGAGCAACCGCAAAGTTCCACTGGCTGATCCTCGCGCCCGTAGCTCAAGGCTCAAAGCTACCAGCTTTTAGTCAGATGACGAAACCCCTCAGTGGATGCAAAGATAATCTCCAGAGGTATAGACGTACCAGCTCAGTGGGGGTTTCAGCTTGAGTACTCATCCCGCAATCGCACCCTTTACCCTCGAAGGAACCCATGTTCGCCTGGAGCCGCTTCGGCCTGAGCACGCGCCCATGCTCTGGGAGATAGCGAAAGACCACGTGGCGAACCTGTTTCAATGGATTCCTTACAAATTCGAGTCTCTTCAGGATTTTGTGAAGTTCAATGAGACAGTACTGAGCGAGCGGGAGCGTGGATTGTCGGTACCTTTCGCGACCTACGAAACCGGCGGCAATCAGATCGTCGGCACGACGCGATATATGAATATGGACTTGGCGAATCGGAAGGTTGAGATCGGCTCTACCTGGATCGCTCCACGCTGGCAGCGCACGGCGGTAAACACCGAAGCCAAGTATCTGATGCTGCGGCATGCCTTCGAAAATTGGAAGTGCCTGCGCGTGGAGTTGAAGACTGATTCGCTCAACCAGCGCTCGCGGAGTGCCATCGGTCGCCTAGGCGCGAAAGAAGAAGGTACGCTACGCAACCATATGATCTGCTGGGACGGCCGCCAGCGTGACTCGGTCTACTTCAGCATTCTGGATACGGAATGGCCCGAGGTAAAGAGGGGCCTTGAGCACAAGTTAGCTGAAAAGCACTAGTTTCGGATTGCACAAGGATTGCTACAATTCTTCTATGCCAGCTCTGCCTGCGTTCACTGACGTCCCCACCGCGCTCGATGAGCTTCGCGTCGGCCGCATGATCATAGTTGTTGACGATGAAGACCGCGAGAACGAAGGGGATCTGGTGCTCGCAGCGGAAAAAGTCACTCCTGAAGCCATAAATTTCATGGCCAAATTCGGGCGTGGACTCGTTTGTCTTACTCTCACCGAAGAACGGCTTGAGCATCTGCGCATCGGGCCCATGAGCGCGGAGAATACTTCGAACTACGGTACCGCTTTTTGCGAGGCCATTGATGCCCGCTTCGGCGTGACCACGGGAATCTCGGCCTATGACCGCGCACAAACAATCAAAGTAGCAATCGATCCGGCGACCCGCCCGTCTGACCTTGCACGTCCCGGCCACGTTTTTCCTCTCCGCGCACGCAAAGGCGGGGTGCTAGTGCGTGCGGGGCAAACCGAAGCTTCAGTCGATCTGGCGCGGATGGCTGGTCTAGTTCCCGCGGGAATTATCTGCGAGATCATGCGCGAAGACGGCACCATGGCGCGCGTTCCCGACCTGGTCGAATTTTGCCAGATACATGATTTGAAAATGCTCACGGTCGCGGAGCTGATCCGCTACCGCATGCAGCACGAGCGGTATGTCAATCGCGTCGGCGAGGCGCTGGTAAATACCAAATATGGCGAGTTCCGCGTCATTGCATACGAAAGCGAGATCGACGGCGGCGATTCGCATTTGGCGCTCGTTCGCGGGGACATTTCGAACAGCGTGGAACCGGTGCTCGTCAGAATGCACGCCCATTGCTTGATTGGCGATGTTTTCGGCTCAGCGGGATGCGATTGCCGCGACACGCTGGAAGCTTCACTTGGCGCCATTGCCGAAGAAGGGCGCGGAGCGCTGATCTACCTGCACCAATCCGCGAGGGGATTTTCAGTCGAGAAAGTTGGCGAGAAAAACGCCGTTTCCTTCCATCATGACCGAAGCTCGCCATCATTACCCGAAAGCGAGCGCAAACGCCAGCGCGAGATCGGCATTGGGGCGCAAATCCTGTCGGACTTGAATCTGCGAAGAATCAGGTTGCTGACGAACCACCCGCGAAGAGTCGTAGCGCTCGAAGGATTTGGGATCGAGATTGTGGATCAGGTGCCTGTGGAGTTGAAGAAAGTGGTTCGTGATTCGTGATTCGTGGCTAGTGGTTCGTGGTCAGTCACAAGCGATCAGTTCCGAGATCAGACCCCGATTGCAATCGCCAAATGCTTCTCCCAGGCTCCTCCCGAGCCACCAATCACGAGCCACGAATCACTAAAAAGGTTTTCTTATCACAATCTCGCTGTCGCGAATAAAAAACTGCGCCGAGCATTTCCCCGAACCGCAAATCACCGCCAGTAGTCCAGCGATCTGCTTGCGTGTAATCAGCCCCAAGGTGCCGCAGCCGGGACAGGCGAGAACGGCCCAGTAAGGATCTTCTTTCTCGCCAATGTGACCTGCATTCTCCAGCACAAAAATCGTGCCGGGCTGCATTTGCTCCGGGATCCATTCGTTCAGGATTTCGAGTTCAGCAACCATTCCACCCTCCTCAGGGCAAATTCACTGCCAGGAACCCAATTTCGCCTTGCGTATGGAACGAACTCTTTCGGGAGCACAACGGCCGGGACGCTTGCGTCCGCTCACGACTGCCTTTACTTCGCGCACCGTGTCGCTGAGGCATATGGCAAACATCGGCTGCCGCGAGTTTTTCAGCAGGTCAACGATCTGTTGCGGTGAAGTTTCGAGATATAGGGCACTGCCATCGGTGAGCAGGTGGTAGTTTGACGAACCCCCCACGGTTTCGGCCAGGCGTTTACTGAATTCTTTCTGCAGGAAGCGGACAACCTTGCGCATGCGCTGCAACGAAAATCCCTTGCGGCGCAGTTCGCAAATGACCGCAACTTCTGTCAGATCTTCGAAGGAATAGATTCGACGATGGCCCTGCCGGGAAGGAACCACAAGCCCCCGCTCATCCCACCACTGCAGTTGGCGAGCGGTGATTCCCGTCAGTCTGACCACATCCTGCGATGTAAACGAACCCTGCATTTTCGCCTGCTATTGTTTTAAACGTTCTACTTACAAAATGTTTGAAACATTGTAGGCATAAGTTGTCGGAGTTCAATTAGATAAACGGAAAGAAAGGGTAACTAGTTAGGGACGGCTGGAAATGAATAGCCGCGGCGATCCGCCTCCAACAAAATGGACAATCTCAAGCTTGTCGCCATCTGTGAGCGGAGTGGTAGCCCAGCAATCGCGCCGAACAAGTTCGCGGTTCAGCTCCACCGCAACACGATCTGCTTTCATGCCGAGTTGGGAGATGAGATCAGACAGTGTGGGGACACTCTCGAACTCACGTGGTTCACCGTTGATGGTCAGTTTCATTCGCTCGCCTGGTGCAGGGGAGTTCACCACAGATGGTAATACCCGTCTCGGCGGGCTACTTCCACGTCTAGCCCGAACACTTCAGAAAGTCGGTTGGATTCCAAAATCTGATCTTTACGTCCGTCGGCTACGATGCGCCCCTGTGACATAAGAACTACCCGTTCAATTTCCGGGATCACATCTGAAAGATCATGCGTCACCAGCACAATTCCAATTCCCGACCGCGCCAACCGACTCATGGTCTCCCGTAGGCCCCGTCGCGCGAACAGGTCCAGCGAATTGCTCGGCTCATCGAACAGCAAAGCCTTAGGCTGATGCACCAGAGCGCGGGCGATCAGCACACGCCGTGCTTCTCCCGAGGACATTTCCGCAACCGAGCGATTCGCAAGATGAGACACTTGCAACTGGGCCAGCGCGGCGTCCGCTTTTTTGACCAGTTCCGGCGTGACCAGGTGGTTTGGATAAACGTCATTGCTGCTGAAAAATCCGGAGAGGACGACATCGCGCCCTACGGCTTCACCGGTGCACCAGGCCATAAGGTCGTTCGACACGATCCCGAGGAGTGGCCGCAGTTGAAAAACGTTCCAGAACTCCTCTCCCAAAATCGTGATACTGGAGTCCGGCCTTGTGATCGGGTAACACTCGCGCGTGATGGTCTTGATCAGCGTCGACTTTCCGCATCCGTTGGGACCGAGAATCGCAACGTGCTCTCCAGCGTCGATCCGAAGATTGAAATCGTGAAGAACGGTTTTGGTCCCGCGAGCGACCTGAACGTTGCGTAACTCGATCAAAGCAGGGGCGGAAGAAGATGGCACGGATTCGAGTCTACTAGAAAGCAGCGAAAATTCTGGAGAGTGAAGAAGTGCTCTAGGCTTCGACTTTCTTCAACTGGAACTTGCGGGTTGCGGTGCGGCCAGCGGAATTGACCTGCACCAGAATGGAGGAATCGCCAAGCGAGTGCTCTTCGATGAGAAA
Organism: Terriglobales bacterium; assembly: GCA_035651555.1. GTDB lineage: Bacteria > Acidobacteriota > Terriglobia > Terriglobales > Acidobacteriaceae > Gp1-AA145. The sequence goes on along the minus strand of DASRFL010000032.1, from coordinate 98,687 downwards.
GACGAGTTCGGCTTCACCGGAATCGTCCGTAGTCACCTGCGTGTAGAAAGGGGCGGCGTTAGTTCGGGCGAGCCTTACGGTCAACCGTGCCCCGCCAACTCCCTGCCCGGACTCGGTGGCCCGCAGTTTCATCGACAGCTTGTCTTCAGAGTGAATCGAATCTGAATTGACCCACTGAACGTCAAGCTCTTTGACCAATGCGAGCGATTCCGGGCTCTCACGGTTATCGAACACGCGTTCAACATCGCCGTCACGAATGGCATCGAGCACCAGCCGATGCTGGTCGCGCAGGCGCTGCTCTTTTTCCTGATCGGTAAAACCCGAAGACCTTTCCGCGTAGGATTGGGCACGCTTGCCGATGCAACGGCCGCGAACAAATACCTGGGTCTGCAAAAGCATTTCGCCTTCGCGCGCCTCGCTTTGCACGTGGTAGACAGTGTCGTCGTGCTTTATGTCAGTGTTGAATCCGAAGATCATGCAGAGTTGTGCAGTAACAGTGTCCCTGAAAATGTCATTGGGCGCAATAATTACGGAAGTACGGAGGTTACGTCTGGTAAGCCCACCCTGACCGCCAGTTTATTGAATTGGTGCCCCCAAGTGTCCGGGCTGAAACGCCGGTCGGGCGTTGTTACACTACGCGAGCCGCGAATATGGCAAAAAGATTAGTCCTGCTTCGACTCTGGCTGGTGTTTGGCGCTTTTTTCCTCGCCGAAGCACCGGCTCAACCCACACGGGCGGCAGCAGAATACCTGGAGTCCTTCCCTGCACACCACGTCATCGCCAATATTTATTTTGTTGGAAGCAAGAGCCTGGGCATTTATCTGGTGACCACGCCGAAGGGCCACATCCTGATCAATGCCGGACTGGAACAGTCGGTGCCAGCAATTCAAAAGAGTGTCGAAAGCCTGGGATTCCGGTTCAGCGATATCAAAATCCTGCTGATCAGCCATGCTCACTGGGACCACGACGCCGGAGCGACGGCAATCAAAAAACTTACACACGCTGAGTACATGGTGATGGATGCGGACGTGCCGGTGGTTGAGTCAGGAGGCCGCGCGGATTTTGCTTACGGCAACGATGCTGGGACGCTCTATCCGCCCACGAAAGTCGACCGCGTCTTGCACGATGGCGACACGGTCGAGTTGGGCGGAACAGTGCTGACGGCCCATCTCACACCCGGTCACACGAAAGGCTGTACCACCTGGACGATGAAAATTCAGGATGCCGGCAAAAGTTATGACGTGGTGATCGTGGGAAGTCCCAACGTGAATCCCGGGTACAAGCTGGTCGATAACGCCGCCTATCCCCAAATTGCCCCGGATTACGAGAAAGGATTCCAAGTCCTGCGCTCCCTGCATTGCGACGTGTTTCTAGGGGCCCACGGGAACTACTACGACATGGAAAGCAAATATGCACGCATGAAACAAGGCGCAGAAAATCCGTTCATCGACCCAGAGGGATATAAGAAGTATGTTGATGAACGGGAGCAGGCGTTTCGAGTGGAGTTGGCCAGGCAAATGTCTCGGCGTTAGAGCTCGATACTCTCAATAACCGGGCTTAAGGACAAGGGATTCTGCGAGCAATAAGATGGCCCGTTTCACGCTTCCACCCGCAACGGCTGTCGCAATATTCCTTTATGTTGCCCCTCAGGCTACCGTCTCTGGCCCTTCTGACGATCCCCTTGATTCCACCCAGACCGGTGCTGAAATCCAGCCGCAATCTCTTTCCGCGAATAGTTTCTTCAGCCAGAGACCAACTCCAAAGGCGCTCCTGCGGGATCGGGTCAGATTCCAAACTGTGCATGTCGAAAAAACTCTTCGTTCCGGGACCAGCGGATTTGTCAGTGAGCTGAAATTTTTTGGGGATCAGTTGGATCCTCGAGTCCGCCACCGGAGTCCATTTCAATGATGTCACCTCGTAACATCCCACCAAGTCTCTGTTTGCGCCATTCGCGGCTCGCAGATTCAGAACTGCGAGAAATACAAACAATATCTGAAGTATGCCTCTCATCATCGCTCGTTCGCTTGACACTCTTTCACACGAACTCTAATCTAGAACGTTTAGTTGTTGGTGGAAAATTTATTCAGCTCTCCTATGCCCGAAAATTATTTCGCCCGCTACCTGCCGCTTCTGATCCACTTCATTTTGGCAGGGCTTCTGGCCAGCGCTCTGGTGCTGCTGTCCTGGATTATCGGCTATCGGCGGCCGACTCGGGCGAAACTTTCTCCTTATGAATGCGGCATGACGCCGATTGGCGACGCCCGTGAACGTTTCTCGGTGAAGTTCTACATGGTCGCCATGCTGTTCATTCTCTTCGATGTGGAAGCGGTGTTTCTTTATCCCTGGGCCATCATCCTGAAGGATCTCAAGCGAATGGGCCAGGCGGTTTTCGGCCTAACCGAGATGTTCGTCTATATCGGCATCGTGCTCATCGGCTTCTGGTACATCTGGAAAAAAGGCGCGCTCGACTGGGGGTTGACCATTTCCGATGCGCGACGCGTCCCATCTTCACACAGCAAAACCTCCCTTCGCGAATCCGAACCAGAACTCGTTGGCTCTGGAAGGAGTGAGCGGTAATGGCCCTCGCTCCGGCGGTAACTGATATCGAACAACTGAAAGAACATCCTGCGGTAGCGCGGTTAACAGGATGGAATCGGCAGGCAGTTACGGGAGTAAAGTTCGATCGCGAGGAAATGACGATCTACGTCGCGCGAGAAGCCATCCGCGAAGCTTGCGCGTTGCTGAGGGACGACTCGAACTGTCCATTCAACTATCTGTCGGATATCACCTGCGTCGATTGGTACCCTTCCGAGCCGCGATTCGAAGTGATTTACCACCTGCTTTCGATCCAGAACAAAGAGCGCGTGCGGCTGAAGGTAGAACTCAGCGGCGAGACGCCGGCCCTGGATTCAGTGACTTCAGTCTGGCCTGGCGCAAATTATTTTGAACGTGAAGTTTTCGACCTGTTCGGAATACGTTTCAACGGCCATCCATATTTACGCCGCCTGTTGATGCCAGAAAACTGGGAAGGACACCCGTTGAGAAAAGATTATCCGGTGGAGGGATACCGATAGATTGGGAAATTGAGTAATTTGGTAATTATGTAATTGAATCAGCTTTGAGCAGTGAGCGTCGAGTTGTGAGCGAATCCTGCTGGCTCCCTGCTCGAAGCTCGTTGCTTCCAAATACCCGATTACCAAATTTCCCAATTACAAAAATTCTTTTATGGCTCATCTCTCTCCCACTCCCGCGCTAGAACCCGGTCAGGATAAGACCATGATCCTGAACATGGGGCCGCAGCACCCGTCTACCCACGGCGTGTTGCGTGTGCTGCTTGAGATCGACGGCGAGACCGTCGTCCGCATGATGCCGGACATCGGCTTCCTGCACACGGGTATTGAGAAGACCTGCGAGGCCAAGTTTTATCACCAGGTTGTGCCGCTTACAGACCGCATCGATTATCTGTGCCCCATGACCAACAATCTGTGCTATGTGCTGGCGGTCGAGAAGCTGCTGGGAATCGAGATTCCGCCGCGAGCGCAGTGGCTGCGCGTGATGATGAACGAACTGACGCGCATCAACTCGCATCTGGTTTGGCTCGGAACCCACGCCATGGACATCGGCGCCATGACGGTCTTCCTTTATTGTTTCCGCGAACGCGAAGAAGTTTTGCGGTTGTTCGAAGCGATCAGCGGGCAGCGCATGATGACCTCGTACTTCCGCATCGGCGGAGTGGCCCTCGAGCCGCCGCTCGACTTTTTTGATCGCGTAAAGAAGTTCGCAGATATTTTCCCCGGGCGAGTGGATGAATATGAAGGACTGCTCACCGGAAATCCGATCTGGATGATGCGCACCAAAGGCGTGGCCAAAATTTCTGCCGAAGATGCAATCGCTCTGGGCGCCAGTGGTCCGACATTGCGCGGCAGCGGGGTCGATATCGACCTGCGGCGCGATATGCCTTATTCCAGCTACGACCAATTTAAATTCAAGGTGCCGGTGGGCAAAGAAGGCGACGTTTTCGAGCGATATATGTGCCGGGTGGCGGAGTTACGCGAGTCGATCGGCATCGTGAAGCAGGCGCTCGAAGGGATGCCCTCGGGCCGCGTGAAAGCCGATGCTCCGAAAGTGGTGCTGCCGGACCGCGAAAAAATGAAGACGGAGATGGAAGCGCTCATCTACCACTTCAAAATCGTGACCGAAGGTTTTGCGGTACCCGAAGGCGAGGTGTATCAGGCGGTCGAGTCTCCTCGAGGCGAAATGGGATATTACGTGGTGAGCGATGGCTCGGCGAAGCCGTACCGCGTCCATATGCGTTCAGCTTGCCTGGCCAACATGCAGACTCTGCCAACGATGTGCGAAGGACGGCTGATCGCAGATGTCGTAGCGGCGATTGGCAGCATAGATATTGTGCTGGGAGAAATTGACAGGTAGTCGTTGGTCGTTCGTCGTTGGTCGTTGGCCAACCAAATTAACTTTGTAACAGGAACGAGAGGCCGAGAAGCTGCAAAACGCAGGCCCAGAGGGCCGGAATCATTTAGCCCAGGGCGTAAGCCCTGGGTAGGCAGGAAACGCCACACAAGTCCCGTAGGGACGATACAAAAGCGGATTCCTCACCGCTAAAGCGGTTGGGAATGACATCGAGCAATAGAGTTGAGATTTTCTGAAAAATTCGAATCGCGGTTCGCGCAAATGCTGACGCATTACCCGACAAAGCGCTCCGTTCTCGTCCCTACGCTCCTCTTCGCACAGGACGAAGTCGGCTTCCTCTCCGACGAGGTAATCGCTGAAATCGCGCAGCGGCTTGATCTGACGGTTCTCGACGTGCATAACGTGATCAGCTACTACTCCATGCTCACGACGAAGCCACGCGGGAAATTCAATGTGCAGGTTTGCACCAATATTTCATGCTTATTGCGTGGCGCCGACGACCTAATGGAACGTTGCGAAAAGAAGCTGGGCGTCGCGCACAAAGGCGTAACTCGCGACGGGCTCTTTTCGCTCGAAGAAGTCGAGTGCATTGGAGCGTGCAGTTGGGCGCCGGCGGTCCAGGTCAATTACGATTTTCACGAGAACCTGACGCCGGAGAAGATGGACAAGGTCTTAGACGAATATAGAAGGAAGACAACGCAGTAAATTGAATCATTGAGTGATCGGATCATTGAATCATTGGAACGTTTTCAATGATTCAATCGCTTAATGATTCAATGATTCAATTTCCATGGCTGATTTGGTTTCCCATCCCGACGAGGTAAAGGTGATCTCCAAGCGCTTTGGTCTTGGCGCGACGAATATCGACCGCTACGTCGAGCTAGACGGTTACAAGGCGGTGCGTAAGGCGCTCGGCATGACGCCGGAAGCCGTCATCAATGAGGTCAAAAACTCGGGATTGCGTGGGCGCGGCGGCGCGGGATTCAATACCGGACTTAAGTGGTCATTCGTACCCAAGACTTCCGCCAAGCCGAAATACATTTTGTGCAATGGGGACGAAAGCGAACCCGGGACCTGCAAGGACCGGTTGATCTTCGAACACGATCCGCACTCGGTGATCGAAGGTGTAATGATCGCCGGAATCGCCGTCGGAGCGCACAAAGGATATATCTACATCCGCGGCGAGTATCGCTATCTTTCCGAGATCATGCAGAAGGCTATTGCCGACGCTTACGCGAAGGGTTTTCTCGGCAAAAATATCTTCGGGAGTGGATACGAATTTGATGTTTATTGGCACGGCGGTGCAGGCGCATACGAAGTTGGCGAAGAATCCGCGCTGATGGAATCCTTGGAAGGCAAACGCGGCGTTCCGCGGATTCGCCCTCCTTTCCCTGCCGTTGTCGGACTCTGGGGCGGACCTACCGTCATCAATAACGCCGAGACCCTGGCCAGCGTTCCTCCAATCATTCTTGGCGGTGCAGAGGGGTACGCAAATCTCGGAACTCCCAAAAATGGCGGAACGCGCCTGTTCTGCCTAAGTGGGAACATCGCGAAGCCGGGTGTCTATGAACTCCCGATGGGCTACAACCTGAAGAAGATGATTTATGACGTCGGCGGCGGAATTCCAAATGGCCGCAAGCTCAAAGCCGTTGTGCCCGGAGGGTCAAGCTGCCCCCTGCTCACGGCTGACGAAATCGATCTCGCCATGGATTTCGATACGCTGATGAAGGCGGGCAGCATGTTGGGCTCGGGTGGGGTAGTAATCGTCGACGACTCGACCTGCATGGTGAAATTCGCCCTGCGCATCATGAAGTTCTATCAGCACGAAAGCTGCGGCTGGTGTATCCCGTGCCGCGAAGGCACTGACTGGCTAAAAAAGACACTCTCTCGTTTCCACAGCGGCGGCGGGATTAAGAAGGACATTGATAATATTCAATACTTGTCGGAAAACATGCTCGGTCGCACGTTCTGTCCGCTGGGTGATGCTGCCGCACTGCCGACAATTTCGATTGTGAAAAAATTCAGAAAGGAATTTGAAGATCACCTGGAAGGCCGACCGTGCCCGTTTGAAGCAAAAGGCGCGGTCGAGAGATTGCCAGTGTTTGCATGATTGAGTAATTGGGGAATTGAGTAATTGGGGAATTGAAAAGCCATGGGTTCGAGACCCGAGGAACTTAGGGAGCGCACTAAGAAGTTTGCGCTGCGGATCATTCGACTCTTCAGGTCCTTGCCATACAGAACCGATACTCAAGTTCTAGGTAAGCAGTTGCTTCGATGCGGGACGTCGGTTGCAGCAAATTATCGTGCGGTTTGCCGAGCAAGATCGAAGGCGGAGTTCATCGCGCGAATTGGAGTAGTTGCGGAGGAAGCCGACGAAGCGGTTCTTTGGCTCGAACTTTTGATCGAGTCAGGCGTGATAGCTGACGAGAAGGCAGGTGAGTTGTTGGCGGAGGCGAAGCAATTGGCCGCCATCTTCACAGCCTCACAACAAACATCGAAGAGAGGATCAAAGCTGTAGAGATCAATTTACTCAATTACACAATTTCCCAATTACTCAATGCCTGATTCTCCCAAACTCGTAAACATCACTGTCGACGGCAAAGCTGTGTCCGCTCCCGCCGGCACTCTGCTAATCGAAGCCTGCAAGTCCGTCGGCATCGAAGTGCCTTCATTCTGTTACTACCCGAATCTGTCGCTGCAGGGCGCGTGCCGCATGTGCCTGGTGCGGATCGAGAAAATGCCGAAGCTGCAGACCGCCTGCACGACGGGCATTACCGAGGGCATGGTGGTCACGACCGACAGCGATGAAATCCGTCAGGCGCGCAAAAGCATGGTCGAGCTGTTGCTCGGCAACCATCCACTTGACTGCCCGGTTTGCGATGCCGGTGGCGAGTGTGAATTGCAGGACATGACGTTCTCCTACGGCGCAGCCGAGTCGAAGTTCATCGAACTGAAGGCCCACCGCGAAGAGCAGCAGTGGTCTCCGGTGGTCTACTTCGACCGCCCACGCTGCATTCTGTGTTATCGCTGCGTGCGCATCTGCGGCGAGGGCATGGATGTGTGGGCGCTGGGCGTCGACAACCGCGGCGTGGTATCGACAATTGTCCCCAACAAAGAAGATCACCTGGAGTGCGAAGAGTGCGGCATGTGCATCGACATCTGCCCCGTCGGCGCACTCACCTCAGGCGCGTATCGCTACAAGACGCGCCCGTGGGAAATGAAGCACGTCGGCACGACCTGCACGCACTGCGCTGACGGATGCAAGACCACTCTTGGCGTTCGCCGATCCGACACCGGCATGGAGATCGTTCGTGGCGACAATCGCGATAAGAGCGGGATCAATGGTGATTTCCTCTGCATCAAGGGACGTTACGCATTCGACTTCGCAAATCACGAAGACCGGATCAAGCAGCCGTTGATCCGCCGCGGCGGACGGCTCACGCCCGCAACCTGGGAGCAAGCGTTCGAGCATATTGGTAAGCGATTCAAATGGATTCTCGAGCGCGAAGGCGGCAAAGCCATCGGCGTGATCGGGTCCACGCGAACCACGAATGAAGAAAATTACCTATTGCAGAAATTTGCGCGCGTGGCTCTGGGCACGAATAACATCGACCACCACCGCACGGCGGATTACCCGGCATTAGCGGCGGCGCTCCACAGACAAGATCAAAATACCCACCCTGTCTCCGCAAAGAACGCGGAGACAAGGATGGGGCACCCGAGTTTAACCGCCAGCATGCGCGATGTTTACAACGCGCCGGCAATTCTCTTGATCGGGAACAATCCTACGGACGAGCATCCTCTGCTCGCCTGGCAGATCCGCAACAACGTGCGGCTGAAAAATGCGCGCTTGTACGTGGTGAACGCCGAAGACATCAAGTTAAGGCGGCAGGCGGTCGAGTTCACGCAGATTCCCGGTGGATCCTACAACGACTTCGCAGCTTTCTTGTCTGCCGGGCCGGGACGGACCTCCCATCAGAATTGGGAGGGCTTGCGCGAGAAGCTGCGCGCTGAACAAGGGCTGGTCATAATTTTTGGGTCTGAAATTTCTGACGCCGGCGTTAGAGCGCTTGCAAAGTTTGCTGCGAGTGTCCCGGGAGCCAAACTCGTTTGCCTCGGTGACTACGCCAATTCGCGCGGCGCGGCAGATATGGGACTCTACCCGGATCTTTTGCCTGGATACGTTCCTGTTTCAGCTAGTAGCCTGTTCGGTCAGGAATGGGGTACGCTTCCGGCCAGACCCGGCCTGAACCTGGCGCAAATGTTCGATGCGGCCAAATCCGGACAGGTGAAGGCCCTTTATGTTGTCGGCGCGAATCCAGTCGGGCGGCTCAACATTGATCCGGCAACTTTGGCCAATAACTTCATGGTCGTGCAGGACATGTTCCTGACTGAGACTGCGGCACTCGCAGAGGTAGTCTTACCCGCCGCGAACGCTTATGAAAAAGCCGGCACATTCACCAATACCTGTGGCGATATCCAGATTCTGAAGAAAGCTGGCGAAGTCACGACCACTAAGCCGGATTTTGAGATGATCGTTCGTATCGCCGACGCAATCGGGTTCGATGTTCACAAACTGGTTCCATTCGGCCACGGAGTTCGCGCCGACATGGGGCAATCGCGCGGGGCACAATCCGGAGAAGCGGATCGCCACGCCGTTTGGCTTGAAGCGCATGGGCTTGAACCAAAGATGAATCCCTTCGATCCCTTCGCAACCCTCGATGAAATCCAGCGCCTCGTGCCGGGATACGATGTCTCGCGAATCGAGCTGCTGGCGGGGAATGATCAACATACTTCGATTGAGGCAATGGGTCCGGCCGCTGCGCAGGATGCGCAACTGATCGTACCGGCGCACAACAATCTTTTCAGTTCCGGAACGGTTGGACGGTATTCGAATACGCTGAATTCTGTTATTGAAAACAAGAACCCTGAACCGGCAGAAGTCCCGGCCGATTGAAAGCAGTGGTCAGTGGCTAGTGACCAGTGGCTAGTGTCGCTGGAAACTTTGATGTACAAGAACTGACTACTAGCCGATTGAAAGAACGGATTTGGTAATTGGGTAATTTAGTAATCGGGTAATTGGGAACCGGCTCATGCTGGTGGTTTTCAATTTCCCAATTACCCAATTTCCCAATTACTCAATTGAAAGATTCCAATTGAGCATAACTCTCTACATCATCGTCTCTGTCATCAAGATCGCACTGGTGTTGTTCATCCTGTTGACTGCTGTCGCCTACACGGTGTGGCTGGAACGCAAAGTCGTGGGCCGAATGCAGAACCGTTGGGGTCCAACGCGTGTCGGTCCGTTTGGCCTTTTGCAGCCGGCGGCCGACGGCGTGAAATTTCTATTTAAAGAAGACCTGACTCCACCGCATGTTTACAAGCCACTCTACATTGCGGCCCCGATGATTGCGGTGATTTTTGCCATCAGCTCCATTGCCGTAATCCCATTCGGAAACTGGATCCACATCGGAAACATCAGCACGCCATTGCAGATCACTGACGTAAACATCGGGCTGCTGGTGGTACTCGGAATCACGTCGCTCGGTGTTTATGGGGTCGCGCTTTCTGGCTGGTCGTCAAACAGCAAGTATTCCCTGCTCGGCGGACTGCGCGCCAGCGCCCAGATGGTCAGTTACGAAATCGCGCTTGGGCTTTCATTGGTTGGTGTTCTCATCCTGGCCGGCACATTCAGCCTGCGCGGCATTGTTGACGCTCAAGCCGGACATTTTTGGGGATTCATCCCCAACTGGTTCATCTTCCGCGGCGGACAGATCGTCGCCTTCTTTATCTATTTGACTGCCGCCTATGCGGAAACGAACCGAATTCCATTTGACCTGCCGGAAGCCGAGACGGAACTCGTCGCCGGATATCACACCGAGTACAGCGCGATGAAATTCGCCATGTTCTTCATGGCCGAATATTCGAACATGATCACCGTCGCCTGTCTGGCATCGTTGCTGTTTCTGGGCGGCTGGCGTGGGCCGGTGTTTGGACCGCCCATCGTGCAGGACCTGTTGCCGCTGTTCTGGTTCGTGCTGCGCGTATTCGTATTTCTCTTTATATATATATGGGTGCGGGGTACGCTGCCGCGTTTTCGGTACGACCAACTCATGGCGTTTGGCTGGAAATTTTTGTTGCCGGTTGCAATTGCGAACTTGATGGTCACGGCGATTGTGGTGGCGTTGAAATAGATTTGGTAATTGTGAAATTTGGTAATTGGGTAAATTGAAGCCGCGGCTTGGTTCTTGGTTTTAACTTGCGCAATTACGCAATTACTCAATTACCAAATTACTCAATTCAATGTTTCATCTGATTCTATTTTCGGTCTTCGGCGCGATCTGCGTGGCAGGCGCGGTAAATCTGCTCCTGCAGCGCCATCCCATTAACAGCGCCCTGTCGCTGGTGGTCGTGATGGGATCGCTTGCGGTCGAGTTCCTCTTGCTTGGCGCAGAATTTGTAGCGGCGATTCAGGTGATTGTTTATGCCGGCGCAGTCATGGTGCTGTTTGTCTTCGTCATCATGCTGCTGAACGCCGGTGAAGAAGAGCGCACGCGTGGCAGTCACGTCGCATATTTACTTGGTATTCCTGGAGTAGTCGCGGGAATGGTGATCGTCTGCTGGGCGCTGCTGCGGCGCTCGAATGCGGGGACGGCGTCCATCGGAGCGCTGCCTGGGCATCCGCGTGAGATTGCGCAGCTTCTGTTCCATCAATTCTTATTGCCATTTGAAGTGACGTCGATTCTTGTGCTGATTGCCATCATGGGCGCGGTGGTATTGGCCGCGCGCTCGGAATCGGCGCAACAACCGGGAAGGGAGGACTGAGTGGTCCCGCTTTCTTACTACCTTGTGCTGAGCGGCATTTTGTTTGCTTGTGGCGTCACCGGTTTTCTGATCAAGCGCAACATCATCACCATCTTCATGTCCATTGAGTTGATGCTGAACGGCGTGAATCTGTCCTTCGTGGCCTTTGCCGCGCGCTGGCAGCAGTTGAGCGGGCAGGTTTTCGTTTTCTTCGTGATGGTCGTAGCTGCGGCGGAAGCTGCTGTCGGTCTAGCGATTATCATCGCCGTATTCCGCACGCGTGAGACCTTGAACATCGACCAGGTGAACCTGCTCAAACTATGACGCCTGACCTTCATCTCTGGCTAATTCCTGTTTTGCCGCTTGTAGGGGCCGCGATCAACGGGTTCTTCGGCAAGCGCTTTTCGCGGCGTATGGTCGCGACCGTGGCGCTCGTCTTCAGCGGCGCGGCCTTCGGCATGGCGCTTTGGATTGCGGCGAAGTTCTCGTCGCTGGTGCTACCGCATGTCGAGCTGGTCACCAGTTGGCTGCGATCGGGAAATTTCAGCATCGACTATTCCTTTGCGCTTGACCAGCTTTCATTAGTGATGCTGCTCGTCGTTACCGGTGTCGGATTTCTGATTCACGTCTATTCAGTCGGATACATGTGGGAAGAGGGCGGCTATTACCGATTTTTCAGCTACCTGAATCTATTCATGTTTTTCATGCTGACCCTGGTGCTCGCCAGCAACTACCTGCTGATGTTCGTTGGCTGGGAAGGCGTGGGGCTGGCATCGTATCTGCTGATCGGATTTTTCTTCCTGCGCGATTCCGCGGCCGCCGCCGGCAAAAAGGCGTTCATCGTAAACCGGATCGGGGATTTCGGATTTCTGATCGCGCTGTTTCTCATCATCAAGCATTTCGGGAGCTTGGATTTCCAGACCGTGTTTGACGCGGTAAAGCCTTACGCAGCTGAAACCGGCGGCGCCGGATTTCTGACGGCCATCGCGCTTCTTTTGCTGCTCGGCGCGTGCGGCAAGTCCGCCCAGATTCCGCTTTATGTCTGGCTACCCGACGCAATGGAAGGCCCGACGCCAGTCTCCGCTCTCATTCACGCCGCCACTATGGTTACCGCCGGCGTCTACATGGTTTCGCGCTCGCATGAAATTTTTGAACGCGCACCAAGCGCTTTGATGGTGGTCGCGATTATCGGAACTCTGACTGCATTCTTCGCGGCCACAATCGGCATCGCACAAACCGATATCAAGAAAGTTCTGGCATACTCCACGATTTCGCAGCTCGGTTACATGTTCATGGCTTGTGGCGTTGCGGCATTTTCTGCCGGAATCTTCCACCTGATGACGCACGCGTTTTTCAAAGGGCTTCTCTTCCTCGCAGCAGGCTCCGTCATTCACGCCGTTGGCGGCGAGCAGGATATGCGCAAGATGGGCGGTCTGCGCAAGCACATCCCATGGACCTTCTGGACGATGACGATCGCCACCGTTGCAATCGCAGGCATTCCGCCGTTCGCCGGGTTCTTCAGTAAAGATGAAATTTTATGGCGTGCATACCAGGTGAGCTGGATCTACTGGCTAGTCGGCGTGGTGACGGCTTTCCTCACGTCTTTTTACATGTTCCGGCTTCTGTTCATGACATTCTTTGGTGAATATCGGGGAGCGGCGGGGGCTGAGCATGGGCATGAAGAACATGCGGGGCATGGCACACATCTCGGAAGGGATGATTCGCGGACAGGAGTGTCCGCGCCACACGGGCATGGCGGAATTCATGAATCGCCTGCCATTATGATCGGACCGCTCGTGGTGCTCGCTATTCTTTCCATCGTCGGCGGATGGATTGGAGTCCCCGGCTCGCTCGGTGGCAGCGATCGCTTCGACAAGTTTCTCGGCCCAGTATTTCGCTCCTCAACTCCTCTTGTAAGCAACCAGAGCGCTCAGTCTGGTGAAGCGGTCCCACCGGAGCAACAAACAGAAGGCGCAGAACCCGAAACCGGTCATAGCACTGAATTGATGTTCACCGGTATTTCTGTTGCTGCGGCCTTTTTAGGCTTGCTTCTCGCCTGGGTGCTTTACGGGCGAGCTACGGATTTGCCCGACCGAATTGCGACTTCCATACACGGCCTATACACCGCGGTCGCGCACAAGTACTGGATCGATGAACTGTATGCCTGGTTGTTCGTCAAGCCTCTAATAGCGATCTCAGGGGTTGTGTTCTGGCGCGGCATCGATCAAGGCGTGATTGATGCCACCCTCAACGGCAGCGCCGATGGTGCACGCGAACTCTCAGATGAAGTTCGTCATATGCAGTCGGGAAACGTGCGCTCCTATGCCGGATGGGTTGCGCTTGGAGCTGCCGCAGTCATTATTTATATGGTTTGGGTGGGCCTGCACGCATAATGAACTGGCTCGATAACAACATTCTGACCCTGGTCACCTTTGTGCCGGCAATCGGCGCTATATTGCTTCTGTTCTTCCCGCGCCGTGATCGCGACATCCGCCTGTTTGCACTGATCGTTTCTCTCCTTACGTTTGTGGTATCGCTGCATTTGCCAGCGCATTTCAATCGCAATCTGGCTGGCTTTCAGTTCGACAAGGATGTTGCCTGGATTCCCACTCCAAACATTCACTACCACATGGGAATGGACGGGATCTCGATGTGGCTGGTGGTTCTGACCACGTTTCTTACGCCGCTTTGCGTTCTGATTTCCTGGAGATCGATTCACGAGCGCGTCAAGGAATTTTTCATTCTGCTTTTAGTGCTTGAGACGGCAATGATCGGCGTCTTCGTCTCGCTCGATCTCTTCCTCTTTTACTTCTTTTGGGAAGCGACGCTGATTCCGATGGCCCTCCTGATCGGCATGTACGGACACGGGCGCCGGGTGTACGCAGCTGTGAAGTTCTTCCTTTACACGATGATCGCTTCGGTATTCATGCTGGCTGCGATCTTGTGGCTATACGCAAACACCACGCCACACAGCTTTGACTTTGTAGCCATTCAACATGCGATTCAAAGCGGCCAGATTGCCAACCTGGCGGGCGCAGCGCGCTGGCTTTTCCTGGGATTTTTCGTCGCCTTTGCCGTAAAGGTTCCGCTGTTCCCTTTCCACACCTGGCTGCCTGACGCTCACGTTGAGGCGCCGACGGCTGGTTCCGTGCTACTCGCTGGCGTTCTGCTGAAGATGGGCACGTATGGATTGCTGCGCTTCAATCTAGGCTTGTTCCCCGAGCAATCGCGAGCGAACGCGTACTGGATTGTGATATTGGCGTTGATCGGCATCGTTTATGGCGCGCTCGTCGCCATGGTGCAGCCGAACATGAAGAAGCTGATCGCGTATTCCTCGATCAGCCATCTGGGCTTCGTCGTGCTTGGAATTTTCAGCTTTACACAAGCAGGACTGAACGGCGCGATGTTTGTGATGCTGGCGCACGGTATTTCAACCGGCGGTCTTTTCATGCTGGCGGGAATCATCTATGAGCGGCGGCACACATATGAAATTTCCGAACTCGGCGGGCTCGCGACTCCAATGCCCGCGTACTCCACATTTTTCCTGTTCATCGTGCTCGCCTCTGTCGGTTTGCCATTGCTCAATGGATTCATTGGCGAGTTCCTGGTGCTGAGCGGCGCGTTCCAGGCGAAGATGTGGTGGGGCATCGTCGGTGCCACTGGGGTGATCTGGAGCGCCTGTTACCTGTTGTGGATGTATCAGCGGGTGTTCTTCGGCAAGGTGAAGCGCGAGGAAAATGCTTCGCTTCCGGATTTGAATTTGCGCGAGCGAGTCGCATTGTGGCCGACCGCAGTCATCGCGCTGGTTATGGGAGTTGCGCCTTTGCTCTGGTTGAATGCCATTGACCCAGCTGTGCACAATGCCCTCACGCCGTTGCAAACCATCACTCAGGTGGTCAGCCGATGATCGCATTCCAAACCACGCAAGCGCTGCCGGGCGGAGCCGATTACATCCGCATCCTGCCGGAGATCGTACTCTCGCTTTTCGGGATGCTGGTGATGTTCCTTGACCCGATTATGGACGAGCGCCGCAGCCAACGCACGCTCGGGGGCATTGCACTCGCGGGCGCAATCGCCGCATTGGCCGCCACGCTCTACCAGGCCCAGCCGCAATTCTGGGGTTTGGGATTCTGGGAAATGATCCGGGTTGATCCTTTCAGCATCTTCTTCCATTTCGTTGTGACCGCTGCGACCATCCTTGTCATCCTCAGCTCGTACGAGTACATGGAAGTCCAGCAGATCCGTGCCGGCGAATATTACGGCCTGATTCTGTTTGGCGCGGTGGGCATGGCCCTGATGTCGTCAGCAGTCGAGCTTGTCCTGATTTTTATCGCGCTCGAGATTTCTTCGATCTCCACGTACATTCTCGCGGGATTCAGGCGGCGCTCGGCAATCAGCAGCGAATCATCGGTCAAGTATTTTCTCCTGGGATCATTCGCTACCGCATTTTTTCTCTATGGTGTCGCGCTGATGTTCGGCGCGACTGGCTCGACCAGCATTGCAAGGATCAGTGCTGCGCTGGCTGAATACTCCGGCGGCCACGGTCCGCTGCTTGCGTATCTCGGGGTCGCGCTCATGTTCGTAGGCCTGGGATTCAAAGTTGCCGCAGCGCCGTTTCATGTTTGGACTCCGGATGTGTACGAAGGCGCGCCCTCGCCGGTCGTGGGCTTTATGTCGACGGCCCCCAAAGCAGCGGTCTTTGCCGTGCTCCTGCGCATCATGTTTGAAGCGCAAGCACCAGGTCGCACCTGGCTGATCTGGGTTGCCGCCGCACTTTCAATGAGCATCGGCAACATCGCGGCGCTAGTACAGCAAAACGTGAAGCGACTGCTCGCATATTCTTCCATCGCGCACGCCGGATATCTTCTGGTGGCGATCGCTTCCCTGCCCGCAAACGGCATTCCGGCCGCCATGTTCTACACAGCCTCCTACGCTGCCATGAACATCGGCGCCTTCGCCGTGGTTGGACATTTCGCCGGAGCGGGCGAGCGTTATGTCACTATCGAAGACTACTCCGGACTGGGTCGCCGTTCTCCAGGACTGGCCGCAATCCTTACCGTGTTCCTGCTTTCGCTGATTGGCATTCCGATCACCGGCGGTTTTTTTGCGAAATTTTATGTCTTCAGTGCGGCCTTGCAAGGTAGTCATCCGCTCGTTGGCCTGGTGATCATCGGTGTTCTGAATAGCGCGATTGCAGGTTACTACTATCTACGGATCATGGTTTACATGTACATGCGCGAACCGCGGGAAGACACTCCCGTCGCTCCAATGACGCCCGCTTTGGGACTCGCGCTGGGACTGAGTCTCGCAGTCACGATTTACCTGGGCGTCCTGCCCGGACGAGTTCTGGAATACGCCGGCCGCTCTGTGAATTTACTTCACTAACAATCCAGTGAGAACAAAAAAGGCAGTGGCGAAACGCCACTGCCTTGGATTTGCAACTCCGGCTTCTCTACAAGGTCGGTAGTGAACTCGGCCACGCATTCACCACGTTGGTCACGTTCGGAGTTCCTAATCCGGTGGCAAAGTCATAGCCAGTGCGTGTTGGATAGGCAACACTCAATGATTTGTCACCTACGGAGAGGACCCCGAAACCATTCGGATCCGGCAAGTAGCAGTTATTGGTGCCAAAGCACGGAACGTCAATGCTGCCGAGCGTAACGTCATGGAACAGACAGCCGTTCCCGACGTTGGCGCCCTTGTTGGAACTGCAGGCCGTCAGTTTCGCAGTATTGGGGTGTGCAATGGTGCCATACTCGCTGGCCGCGAGCATGTAGTAGTTCGGCGCCGCGTTGCCTTGCCGGCCGCCCGCTTTCTGATTGATCAGCGCCTGAATGCTTGCGAACTGGGGTGCGGTGAATGACGTCCCGCCAGCGCTGTTGAAGAAAGCATCGATCGGCGTGCTGTATTTGCATGGAGTCCCGCCTTCAGGCGCGTCCGACATGCAGAAAAGGATCGCATGATTGTAAAAGCCGTTGGAAGCAAACAGCGACACGTCTGGCAAATCGCGCTTCTTATCGGCCGGCATTCCCGGCACCGGCAACTGCCACGCAGGCTTTGCGTAAACAAAGCTCGGGCCGCCGCTTGCGCCCACGATGTCGAGGAAATTTCCGCCGATTGAGCTATTACAGAAATCGACCCCGTTGCTGAATCCGAACAAGTGGAACAGTACGCTGCTGGCGCAGGAATCATCCCACGTCATCTCTGGAATATATGACTTAGCCGATTCGCCACTGCCGCTGTTGCTAGCCTTCCAGAACTTGGCGTTGGTGCCATTTGCAGTATCGGCAAAATCGGTGCCGCCAGCTGCAAAATTATGAGGAGTGGAAGCGAGGCCATTGACGGCGATTCCGGCTATGGCAAACGCCGATGTGTTGAAATCATCACAACCAGCGGCTGCTCCGTCGCCGGTGGATACGAATACCGAGACGCCTTCCATGTCGGCCTGTTGCCAAAGCGCGTTGATGAATCCATTGCCCTCCGGGCCCGGGCCCTGAGCAGCTTCGCAACCACCGAAGCTCAGACTCATGATCGGAGGAGGAGTGGTTTGATCGAGCAGGTTTTGCGCGGCAATGAGTGCTCCAAAATTAGTTGCTGTGTTCGCGCAGGAAGCAAGTTTTACGTCCGCATCAGGAGCGATTGCACCCGCCCACTCTGCGTCAAGCGCTGCTTCGCCTTCCTCGCCGTTTCTTCCAGGATCGGTGCAGCCGGTTCCAGGATGGATTTGGCTGAATGTTCCCGAAAACGACGAAAGGCCAAACGAGGACCGGAACGTGGCAACATCTGCATTCAGAATATCGCTGATTTCGGCCACTACCACCGTCTGTCCCTTGCCCGTAACGCCGCTCGAGTAAAGCGGTGAAACATTGTAGATTTTGGCGAAGTCGGCTGGCGCTTCGTCATATTGCACTTGCCCGTTAAAGCCATCTGGGCAGCCATTGCAGGGGAAAGTGAAATTCGCCTTCGGTTTCCTGATGAGCGGCTTGGGGAAGAAGTTGTGCAGCGAGGTCACTCCAACGACTACAGGCGCGAGCGCCGCGGGAATTTGTACGTCACTGCTGTTGGCAATGTGGCGTTCACCGTGAACGTTGTAGTTGTGTATTTCAGTATGGAACGCGTCTCGCACTTGCGCGGCGTTGCCGGAGACGTCGATCACGAGGCCGCTTTTGTGCACCACGTTCACTCGAAGACCGTGCGATGTCAGCCAACTGACTACGGCGTTGATGTCATCCCGTGATGGACCGTAGAGTCTGCCCAGTTGGTCGGCAGAAAGCCACTTGCGATAGTTCGCCGACTGCGGGTCATGTTGCTGTGCGCTTAACCGTTCGACGGCTGATTCCTGCTCGGGGCTGCGGCGCAGCAGCACGAACATATGCTCCATCGCCAGGCTGTCGGCGACGGATCCTTGATCAAATTCCAGGCGCGCCATGGGATGCGTGCTGCCGTTGAGTTGTACCAGTTTCGATTCATTGACCTGCGCTGTAATTCTGTTCCCGGCCGCATATGCCGTTGGCGCAGAC
This sequence comes from Terriglobales bacterium, assembly GCA_035651555.1. Classification (GTDB taxonomy): domain Bacteria; phylum Acidobacteriota; class Terriglobia; order Terriglobales; family Acidobacteriaceae; genus Gp1-AA145. Next base: position 79,935 of record DASRFL010000032.1, on the reverse strand, counting down.
AAACTGGCGGCTATGCAGCACGCGACAATTAAAACCAAGCCAGATACTGGAAGGCGTTTGAACATTTTCGCTCCTTTTGCGAATCGATTGAGTGTTGATCCACGACGTGAAGCTGCGTACAGGCTCCCGGAGTGGTCTGTGTCAGCGGGAAAAACTGGTAGGCAAAAATCACGGGGTGCACCACAGGGTCGCACGTATTCTGCTAGCGAGCGTGCAGGGTTGTCAATGAAAACAGGGCCGTTCAAGAAATTTTTTAGTGGTGAAATGTTTTTCACACACTCGGTGAGAAGCCGCTAGGGGCTGGGCTTTTCAGGCACTCAGGATTTCTGACAACCAGAGAAGAATCAGCTTGCCTTGGCGATTGGAATCTCAGCGCTGACCAATTTCATTTTCGGCTCTCGCTCAAGCGCTGCCATCAGCTCTCGCATGATGTGGTCGTCGATCTCCGCGGCTTTCCCAATTTCGACCGGGTAGCGAACGACCGCTTCAATGCCCGAGGCCGTGTAGTGTAACCGTACCTTGGGTTGCAGTTCGGCAGAGACCGTGGTGAGATTTCGTTCTACCAGTTGTCGCTGGTTTGCGATCGCCTCCCGATAATTTGCCAGCGCCGACTCCACTGCCTGAATAATGCGTTCTTTGGCCTGGTGATAATCGGTCTCCGATGCCAGAGTCAGCTTCAATTCGTGCCAGATGAAATTCGTTCCTGGAATTTGTTTGAAAATCCCCGGGCCGGGCTGGAAGACAATGGAATTGGAGAACGCGACAATCCGACCGCTCGGTTGGGAATCTGCCGGCCCACCCAGTTCCATAAGATGAATTCGAACTAGTCCGATTTCAACCACCTCGCCCGTTACACCTGCAATTTGGACCCGATCGCCGACCCTTAGCCCATACCGTCCGATAAGGAAGAAATAGCCCACGATCGATGTAATCACGTTCTGCATTGCGACAGCGATTCCCGCGGTGATGAGACCGGCAAACGTCACCGCCGACCCGAGTTGGCTGGCGAAGGTCAGAACAATAATGATCGCGACCGTGGTCCAGATCACGATTCTGCGCAGCAGCAGAAACTGGTATCGACGCCGCGTATCGTGGACGTAGCGGAAACTTGCCCGTGTCCATATCTGACCGATTCCGAAGACGACCGCGATGGCGAGCGCCAACACTCCCAGGCGCAATAACAACTGACGCAATTCATCGTGCTCCTGGTCACGCACCGAATCGCGCCAGTTCTTCAACGAGGTCTCGTAAATCCCGAGCAATACGCCTGCTTTGCTCAAAGGCAGCAGCGTACTCGTGACCTGCTTGAACTGCGCAGTCAACGCGTCGAGTTGCTGCGACTCCTGGGCGAGTGCGGACGTGTCCGCAGTGTCCGCGGCCGCGAGAAGCTGATCTCCTTGACCAATCAAATTTCTCAGCGCATTGACCAACGGGGCGCGTAGCGCATCGCCATTTTTTTTAAGGGCTTCGGTGGAGTCGAGCGCTCCGTCTAGCGAACGGATTTTGCTGGAAAGGTGAAACAAGTCGCTGATCAGGCCCCACAGTCCGCTGGGAGGCGCCTTCGAAGGTATCGGCGCTGGTGCGGATGAAGAAGTTGTCGACCCGCCAGAATTTGCCGCGCCGCTCAAGTTCGGGGGCACCGAGTGCGCCAGTTCTTCGATCTGAGCGCGTAGTCCTACCTGATTGCCATTTCCGCTGGAAGAGACGAATTCCGCCATGGTTTGCAGCGCATCGCGACGCGCATTGAGCAAACCCAATTCGCTGTCCAGTTCATCGACCTGGATTTGGATCGCATGTCGCTTTGAGGCGGGGGCCTTCGTCAGCTTCTCCCGGTTTGCCTGTAGCTCCGATTGCGAATCCTGAATCTGCTGCTCAACTTTTTGCAGCGCCTGATTCAGCCGTTGCGCCTGGCTGTTGTCATTCGCAGGCTGGCCTTGTTGCGGAGAACGTTGGCGGCTCTGCAACTGCGCCACGCTGCGCGCATAGTCGAATGCCTGCTGCACCACCTGATCGGCGACTCGGGAATTCTCCTGCAGATAAGTCAGGTCGGCGGGCTCGCTGGCCAATTTTTGCTCGGCCGCGCGCTGGTGATACCACGAAATCGTCGTGCTCAGAAATTGAACGATCTTGGTTGCATCCTGAGGAGTTGGCGCGGGGGCGTTATTGTCTCCCACGGCGACTAACCCACACGCCAGGAATGCCCCAAGAATTTGTCGTCGGCACATTTTCATTGTTCTGTGAGGAGCCGGCTCGCTCCAGCTTCGGCAAGCAAGCAATGAAACAGTTTAAACGCTGCACGCCCTCTCAAACGGCGGGCTCGCTCGTATTTCACGTCAACTATTTATCTGCCATTAACCAAGCTGTAAACACGCGTCCTTCAATATAGGGCAGTCACGTCTCGTCATATCACTCATATGGCCTTATTTGGCGGTATTGCAATGTCGAACCACAGCGTAAACCCACTCCATGACGGAGCCGAGGGCCAGACCCTGTTAGCGCTGACCGGCCGCGCGTTCAGCCTGGCAATCTCGGCTGCCCACAATGCAGCCGATCTCGTCCTTGGCGCTCGGTCAGCATTGCAAACGGTCATCGACTGCGAGCGCGGGTTGGATGAACTCGACCACGAAATCGATGATCGAGTCGCTTTCGAGGTCGCTCATACATCACTGCAAGAAGCCCGCGAAAAGCTCGCCTGCTTGAAGTGCATGATCGATCTCGAGCGAATCGGGGATCTGCTGCTTTCGTTTTCCACTCGCGCGGATGCGATCCGCGGACGCCTCGAAATGCAGGACCTGAGAGACCTGGGCGACATGCTTTCCATGCTGGCTAAGATGCTTGCGGATACGCAAGCCGCTTTTTCCCGACGCGACCACGCCCGTGCAATCCACGTCTTGCGGTCAGACCAGCAGGTAGACCGGCTCCACAACTTGATTGTGATGCGCCACCTAGAACCCCAACTCCAATTCGGTGGGCCGGATAGCGTTCACGTCATCACCATGGCGCAAGCAATTGAGCGCGCTGCTGATCACGTAAAAAATACCGCCGAGGAAGTCTGCCACCTGGTCAGCGGGCACACCGTTCGTCACCTGCTCGGTATGCGCGAGAAGTCAGCGGAACAACTTTATCTGGAACACCTGAAACGTCAGCACCTTCCAGAAAGCGTCTCGAACGAATAGTTAATTTTGTGAACTGTTAACTTGCGGTTCATCTTCCTTTAACCATCCAGGCCCTTTAATCGAATTTATCTACAACGCTTCAGGAGAAACTACATTGAAAAAATCATTCCTGTTGTGTGCGTTGATCGTGCTCGCAGTGCCGTCGTTTGCCCAGACAAAACTAAACGGGGCAGGGGCCACTTTTCCGTATCCGATTTATTCGAAGTGGTTTAACGAGTACCACAACCAGCATCCGGATATTGAGATCAACTATCAGTCGATTGGCAGCGGTGGCGGCATTCGCCAAGTCACGGCCAAGACCGTGGACTTTGGCGCCAGCGACGGTCCCATGACTGACCAGCAGTTGGCCGACGCCAAGTTCAAGATCATTCACCTTCCGACCGTGCTCGGGGCCGACGTTCCCGCCTACAACGTTCCCGGTATCAAAACCGAGTTGAAATTCACTCCCGATGTGATCGCGGGCATCTTCTTAGGCAAAATTAGTTCCTGGAACGATCCCGCTATTGCCAAGGTCAACCCGGGCATTTCTCTTCCCAGCCAGTCGATCGTGGTCGTCCATAGATCAGATGGAAGCGGAACAACTTATGTGTGGACTGATTATCTTTCCAAGGTCAGCCCTGAATGGAACAGCCAAGTCGGAAAAGGGACATCCGTGAAGTGGCCCGTCGGTCTTGGCGCCAAAGGAAATGAAGGTGTTGCCGGCATGATTCGTCAAATGGATGGCGCCTTTGGCTATGTGGAGCTGGTGTATGCGGTGCAAAACAACATTCAATATGGCTCGGTGCAAAACGCCGCCGGAAGCTTTGTAAAGGCAAATCTAGATTCCATAACCGCTGCCGCCGCCTCGGTGAAATCAATGCCCTCAGATTTTCGCGTATCGATAACGAACGCGCCCAGTAAAGAGGCGTACCCGATTTCCAGTTTCACCTGGCTGCTCGTCCCCGCCGAATGGGGTGACAAGACTAAGCAAAAGGTGATGGTGGACTTTCTGAATTGGATGTTGGATCAGGGGCAGTCCATGACCGCACAGCTCTCGTATGCTCCGTTGCCTCAGTCGGTGAAAGAAAAGGAACGAGAGGCGATCAAGACGATTCGGTGAGTGCGCCTGGAACCGGGTGGTCTGACCGAACGGCAACACTACACATGCCATCATCTGGATCCAAAGTCTCTCTTGTGAACCCAACCCGGGAGGCATTCACCTCGAAGAAACCGATATTCAATCTCGATTCCGGCTTCAAAGGGTTGATGCTTCTGGCGGCATTGATCGTCCTGGCGGCCGTTGCTCTGATCGTCATCGAACTTTTACAACGGTCATCATTAGCTTGGCAAAAGTTCGGAATTCATTTCTTTTTTGGCAACGATTGGGACCCGGTTTCGGGCTCCTTCGGCGCCTTGCCATTCATCTACGGGACGCTCGTTTCGTCGCTTGTCGCGGTTGCCATTGCAGTTCCCCTCGCCGTCGCAGTCGCGCTTTTTGTTACTGAGATGTGCCCTCGTCCTCTGCGCAAACCGATCTCCTTCGCCACTGAACTACTGGCGGCTATTCCGAGCGTCATCTATGGGCTGTGGGCCATTTTTGTTCTAGTGCCGCTCCTGCGGGTGTACGTCGATCCGTTGCTGATGAAATATTTTTCCTGGACCGGCCTGTTTGCCGGTCCGCCTTACGGCATAGGAATGTTGGCTGCCGGCGTAGTCATGGCCATCATGATCATTCCGATCATTTCTTCGATCACGCGGGAAGTGCTTGCCGTTGTTCCTCAGCACCAGCGAGAGGCTGCCCTGGCCCTGGGGGCGACCCGATGGGAAATGATTCGAATGGGTGTGCTGCGAAATTCGCTGGCGGGGATCATTGGCGCGATCATCCTGGGCCTGGGCCGGGCATTGGGCGAAACCATGGCCGTCACCATGGTGATTGGAAATCGTCCCGAGATCGCCAGATCTTTACTCGCGCCCGGATACACAATGGCCAGCGTGATCGCCAACGAATTCACAGAAGCAACTGACGATCTCTACCTGAGTGCGCTTATGGAAATCGGCCTGGCGCTTTTCATCGTTACTGTGATTGTGAACATTCTTGCGGGTCTGATGGTGTGGAGCGTAACTCGTGGCACACCGGTGAAAGCAAATGTCTAACCAACGCCTGAGTCTCCGCCGAAAGCTCGTGGACTACTTCTTCACCGGCGTAGCTGCAGGTCTTTCCGTGGTGGTGGTGGGAACGCTGGTCGCGATTTTTGTCTATCTCGCCCTGAAGGGCGCGGGTTCGCTCAACTGGAGTTTCATAACCAAAACTCCAAAGCCTGTAGGCGAGGCAGGCGGAGGTATGGCCAACGCGATCGTCGGCTCTTTAATGATTCTTGGGATCGGCAGCCTCTTTGGGCTTCCCGTTGGAGTCGGCGCCGGAATCTATTTGGCGGAGTACGGTCGCAATCGTCTGGGAAACCTGGTCCGCTTCACTGCTGACGTGCTGAATGGTGTGCCTTCGATTGTGGTCGGGCTAGTCGCCTACTCGCTGGTGGTGTTGACTCAGCGGCACTTCTCCGCGTTGTCGGGCGGAGTCGCACTTGGCATCATGATGGTCCCGATCATAACCAGAACCACCGAACAGATGCTCTTGCTGGTGCCCCAGGCTGTCCGTGAGGCAGCGCTCGGCCTGGGCATTTCTCAGTGGAGGACGACGATATCGATTACCCTCGCAACGGCGAGAGCCGGAATTATCACCGGAATCATGCTCGCCTTCGCCCGAGTGGCGGGTGAGACTGCACCGCTCCTGTTCACTGCATTCGGGAATCAGTTCTGGAGTTTTAGTCCGAACCAGCCGATCGCCGCCCTTCCGTTGCAGATCTTTAACTACGCTATTTCCCCGTACGAGGATTGGCATCGTCAGGCCTGGGCAGGCGCGCTTACATTGGTGATCATAATTGTGGGAACCACTGCCTTCGTCCGGTTCGTATTCTTGCGACGCATGCTCGGAGGGGCGCGCTAAAGAACATGCCTACAGCTGTTGAAGTCCGTAACCTGAAAGCGTGGTTTGGAAAAGCCGAGGCGCTGCATGGCATCAACATGTCCGTTGAAGCCAGGCATGCCACCGCCGTCATCGGCCCATCAGGATGCGGCAAATCCACTTTCATCCGCTGCTTGAACCGCATGCACGAAACCAATCCCGAGGCGAAGGCCGAAGGTAGCGTGCAGGTCGCGGGGACCGACATCTACCAGATGCCGCCGGTCGAAGTCCGCCGCAAGGTTGGAATGGTGTTTCAAAAACCGAATCCGTTCCCAACCATGTCCATTTATGACAATGTGGCCGCAGGGCTGAAACTGAATGGCACGCACAATCGAAAAACTCTTGACGAGGTTGTCGAACGCTCGCTTCGGCAAGCCGCTCTGTGGGATGAAGTGAAGGATTTGCTGAAAAAGAAATCCGGCGCCAGTCTCTCCGGCGGACAACAACAACGCCTCTGCATCGCACGCGCGCTGGCCGTCAGCCCCGAAGTTCTTTTGATGGATGAACCAGCCTCCGCGCTCGATCCAATTTCGACCGCCAAGATCGAGGACTTGATCTTCGAGTTGAAGCAGAAGTTCACCATTGTTATTGTGACTCACAACATGCAGCAGGCCTCGCGTGTAGCCGAGTTCACCGGGTTTTTCTTAATGGGAAATCTCATTGAGTTCGATAAGACGGAAAAGATATTCACCAACCCGTCAGATAAGCGAACGGAAGAATATATTACCGGCAGGTTTGGATGACACGAATTCGTTTCCATCAGGAGCTCGACGAGCTCAAACATCGCGTTCTCGCTATGGCGGGAATGGCTGAACAGGCCATTGATCTGGCGGTGCAGGCCTACTCGCAACGTGATCCTGCTCTGTGCCAGCGTGTCATTGCCAACGAATCCGCCATCAATCGCGCCGAGTGCGAAGTGGACGAGTTTGCCGTCGACCTGCTCGCGATGCAACAGCCAATGGCCATTGATCTGCGTTTTATTCTTGCTGTTCTCAAAATCAATGCCGATCTCGAGCGTGTCGGCGATCAGGCCGTGAACATTGTGCAACGGGTTCAGAACATGATTGAGCTGCCGCCTTCCGAACTTCCGGTGGACATCCCCGCCATGGCGACGCGGGTGCGAACTATGGTGCGCGATGCCCTCCGCTCTTTCATTGACGGCGACCCTGATATTGCCCAGAAGGTGCTTGAAGCAGACGATGCGGTTGATGTAATGAATCGGGAAGCGTTCAAGACCCTTTCAGAGTCGATGCGCGCGAATCCTGAGTGCGCCGTTCAGGCCCTGGATGTTCTCTCGATTGCCAGAAATCTCGAACGAGTAGCGGACCACGCGACTAATATCGCTGAGCACGTGATTTTCTGGATTCGTGGCGCGGACGTTCGTCATGGAGCAGGGCACCAGACAGCCGGAAACTGAACTGATGGCACAACCGATCAACCCGACAATTTTTATTCTGGAAGACGATCCTGATATTGCCGGGTTGCTGAAACACCATCTCCAGCCAGCTGGTTTTGGCGTTTCCTGGTTTCCGACCTCCGCCGGCTTTCTCGACGAGATGCACACCCGCCGGCCTGCTTTAGTAATTCTCGACATTATGGTTCCGGGCAGTAGCGGATTGGATGTTGCGAAGGCCATCCGCAATAATTCGGCCCTCGCCGGCATTCCCGTGGTATTCGTAACCGCGCGCACGGCTGAATCCGATCGGCTGCGCGGCTTCGAGATCGGAGCAGACGACTACATCACCAAGCCTTTCAGTCCCAAGGAGGTCGTCGCTCGTGTAAAAGCTGTTCTCCGTCGTTTTGAGCAGCCATTGAAGAACGAAACCGTTCGCGCTGGCGATGTATTCATTGACACCGCGGCGATGCGGCTCACCGTTCGCAATGAGTCAGCCGTAACCACGGCCACCGAGTTCCGCCTGATCGAATTTCTCGCCTCACACCCCGGCCGTGTATTTACCCGCAAAAGCCTGCTCGATGCCGTTTGGCATGACACGGCTTTTGTCACTCCACGAATTGTCGATGTTTACATTCGCCGCTTACGAGAGAAAATAGAACGTGATCCGGAGAAGCCGAAGCACATTCATACTGTGCGCGGCGCCGGATACATGTTCGAGGTCCGTAAGTGACCAAGCGGGTTTTCCTAAAACTTCTTCTGCTTATCGTGGTGGTGGTCCTGGTCTCCACCGCAGCCCTGGATCTTTTCGTGCGGAGGAGTTGGGAAGATTCACTGCAGGGTGAGCTCGACCGAAACCTCGCTCAGAAGGTTCAGATGTTTGCTGCTCGCGTAGACCACGAGAGCAGCCAGGTTTCGTTTCAGCATTTGGCAAATGAGGAAGCTGCCGCATCGCGTGATCGGGCAACCATTATCGACCGTTCAGGAAAAGTCCTCGCCGATTCCGAAAGCAACGCCGAGGACATGGAAAACCATGCCACCCGGCCCGAGTTCGTTGCCGCGCTCGCCGGACGCTCGGGCGCCGACACCCGCCTGAGCCACACGCTGGGCGTGCGATTCCGCTACATGGCCGCGCCGACCTCAATCGGGGCCGTGCGGCTTTCTTATCCTCTTTCGTCCATTCAGCCTGCTGTGCGCCATGTGCGCTGGCAACTTCTTCAGGCATCGGGGATATCGCTCCTCGTCGGTTTTGCATTCGCGCTCGTCGGAGCCGAGAGTGTGGCCCGCCGACTCCGCAAGATGGTGAAATTTGCCGAGGAGATCGAGGCCGGCAATCTTGCGGCGCGTTTACCGGAATCCGGCAGTGACGAGATCGCTACGCTCGCCATCGCCTTGGACAAAACCGCACGCCAGCTTGAGACAAATTTTCGCAATCTCGAGAGTAGCCGGATGCAACTGGAAACCCTGCTGAACAGCATGGAGGATGCGGTCCTTGCGGTCTCGTCGAAGCGCGAAGTCGAGTGGTTCAACGGCGCCATGAAGCGGCTTGCCGCGAGTTCCATTTCTGTTGGAACACCCGTCATTCGAACCGTTCGCGATCCCGATTTCCTGCGCGCTGTGGGCGATGTTCTCGACCGGCAGCAGCCGCAAAGCGTTACCTTGTTCTCCGTTGTTCCTGGCCGGACATTCGGCATGACCTCTGCCCCGTTGCCTGGAGGCGGCGCTGTGTGCGTATTGCGCGACAACACTGAGGTGGCACGCGTGGAGCGCACCCGTCGCGATTTCATCGCCAACGTGTCCCACGAGCTACGCACGCCGTTGACTTCCCTGCTCGGGTACACCGAAACATTGATGGACGAATCTCCTGATAGCAAATCGCGCGAGTTTCTCGAGATCATCCGCCGCAACGCTCAGCGCATGAGTCGCCTCACCGAGGATTTGCTGACGCTGGCGCGGGTCGAGTCAGGCGAGGACAGGTTACAGGAAGCGCCCATTTCCGCTCACGAGCTTCTGCGGGATGCGCAGGCATCATTCAGCGACATGGCGCGCCAGCGCGGGCTCACGATCGACCTTGTCGAATCGCCGGATTCACATGTTCTCGCAGATAAGGACGCCATTCATCAGGTCTTCGCCAATCTCATCGACAATGCGCTGAAGTACGCTTCAGGCACAAAGAGACTTGAAATTGGCGCGGTCGAGCGCTCGGGTGAGCTTGAGTTTTATGTTCGCGACTTCGGTTCCGGAATTGCTTCAGAGCACTTGCCCAGGCTCTTCGAGCGCTTTTATCGGGTTGATAAGGCGCGTTCGCGCGAGGCGGGTGGAACCGGGCTGGGCCTCGCGATCGTGAAGCATATTGTGTTGAATCACGGTGGTCAGGCCGGCGTCGGCAGCGACCTGGGCCATGGATCGGTTTTCTGGTTCCGGCTTCCGATTGTCAAAGCGGAAGCGCCGGCATCCGCCGAACTTGAGCACAGCAATTAGTAGGGTTTTTCGCCGGGGTAGTCGAGTTCGAACAGCGACTCCAATTTTGTCCGCTCCAGCAACTCCTTCACCTCAGCCGGACTGAGCCGTTTGCCAGGGCGCTCGTCAGCATTGGCGAACGTATATCCCATGGTCGCCAGCACCGCTGTATGTAATGCCAGCATTTGTGGGTCAATGCGCTCGAACGTGTCGATCACCGTGTGATGGCGCAGGTGGTAGTCGCCGGGCTCAACCGCGATGGAATAAGTCGGCACACCCACTACCATGAATGACTCTTCGTCAGAATCGAAATCCGCGTCAGTGAACACTCCGTTCACATTCAGCGCAGCCAGCGGTGCCAGCAGTTTCTTTGTGTTGGCTTCAAGATCGTTGCGCCCGTAAAGCTTCAATCCGAGCGGCCGCTGGACTCCGGAATCTGAATTGATCATCGCCCAAATGCTGTCCAGTTCTTTCTTATGCTGCTGGACGTAGGCGCGTGAACCCAAATCGGATTGTTCCTCTCCCGAAAAGAACACGAAGCGGATCGTGTGTTTTGGCCGAATCTTCAGCATCTTCAGAACTCGCGCCGCTTCTAGAATCGTAGCGACCTCTGCGCCATTGTCGTTTGCCCCTTGTGCCGGGTCCCAGGAATCAAAGTGGGCGGTGAGCAAGACCATCTCGCCGGGGTCCGAACCCGGAAGGTCAGCAACTACGTTTCGTTCCGGTACAGGGCCGGTGCTGAATGAATTCTGTACATCCAACCGGATTTTGACCGGGCCATGCTCGTGCAAACGCCGAAGCAATGACGCGTCTTCATCGGGGATCGACAAGATTGGCAACGGCCCACGCGGATAGATCAGGAATGCGGAGGTATATAGCATGCGATCTGGCTTGTCTGAAACGATCATCATCGCCGCCGCGCCGGCGTTCGCCAGTTGCTGCGCAAGCAGCATTCTCGTTCCAACGTAAAGAGTCGATGTCATGCTGCTCGGCAAGGTCACCAGAACCGCAGCGCCCCGCACTCGTTCGGGCAACGGCGAGTGCCCATCACCGCTCGCGCCGATGTCTTCCACCGGAACTTCGATCTCTCCCTGAGTCCCCGGCGCCCAACCATACGAACCAATAATCAATGCGCGATGAACTGGACTCACTACTTCTGCCGTTGCCGGTCCGTGCGTCCAGCCAGGATTGAGCTCATAGTTCTCAAAGTGAGCATTGTCGAATCCCGCTTCCTGCAATGTTTTCAGGATGAGCTCGGCGGTTTGCTTCGATTCGGGAGTGCCTGTAATCCGGCCGCCGATCCGGTCCGTAAGCGTCTCCAGAAAATCTGAAGCGCCGCCGCGCAGCATGGAGTAGCCCATAATGCGAGTAAGTTCATCCTGGTTCCTGTCGACAGATGGATTCGATTGTCCAAATGCAATCTCAAAAAACAAAACTGGAAGTAGCAGCAAAGCACAAGCTCGCATGGTCCACCTCGCGGAACGCGCAATTCTAAATTGAATTAGTTTTTATTGACCGGAAAAGATCATTTCGACTACGGTGCAGTCATCGCTGAGCGGGGTGTCACCGCAAAATTGAGAAACCGCCGCGAAGATTGCATGCATATCCCCGCTCTTGGCAGCAGCTTCTAAGCGCTCGTTGTCGAAAAATTCCCCACCTGCGTTCTCCGCCTCAGTAACACCGTCAGTAACCAGCACAAGCCGGTCGCCGGCATGAAAGCTGAAGTGATCGCTCTCGTATTCCGCCCCGGCGAGAAGGCCAACCGGCAGATTTCCATGCGCCGGCCGAATCACTTCCTTGCCGCAGACGAATAATGGCGGAATGTGCCCACAGTTCACGAACTCAAGCTCACCGTCGCGGCGAAGCCGTGCGATGATAACCGTCGCATATTTTTCGCCGATATGTTTGCTGGTTAAGAACCGATTTGCCGAAGCCACAATTTCTGTGAGTGGGGTTCCGGCAACCAGTTGCGAATAGATCATTCCCTGAAGCGTCGATGCCAGCAAAGCCGCAGAGACTCCCTTCCCCGCAACATCCGCAAGCACGACAGCCAGTCCCTCATCGGTATTGATGGCATCAAAAAAATCGCCGCCGATTTCTTTACAGGAAACGTTCCGTCCCGCAAGACGCGCGAAAGGCACCTCCGGAATCGTCACCGCCATCAACCGTTGCTGGATCGACGCCGCAATCGCCAGCTCCTGCTGGTAGCGTCGCGATTCTTCTTCCGCCTGCACCAACCGCGCATTCTCGATCAGCGAAGCCGCTTCAGTAGCAACCACATGCAAGATATCCCCGCTTACCTTCGAGATATCGCGAGACGCAAAACGTGAGTCTACATACAAAGCGCCCATTGCTTCACCCGTCGGCAGCGGTTCACTTTCGGCGGTGCGGCCACGGGTCTGCACCTGCAACTTGCGCAATGGAATGCAGATCACGGTGCGCAAATCGTAAGCAACGATACTTTGCCGGTCAGCGAGATCCAGTGACCGGCTGGTATCGCTCAGCAGAAATTCGGAATTCGATCTCAGGGCGTCATCCAGAATTGAGTGCGAAATCGTCGTGTCGTCAAGCAACAACTCGCCCTTAGAATTTCGTCCCGCAGCCAACCTGAGTTCGCCGCTTTTGTTTTTCAGGAAAACATAGCCTCGCTCGGCGCCGGTCAGTTTCAAGGTGGTTTCGACCAGCGTGAGCAAGATCTCATCCAGCACGCTGGTGGTGTTCAGTTTGCGCGCGGCTTCGAGAAAAATTTTGGTTTTCTCCAGATCGCTGACATCACCCGAAATATGGATTTCCGAAATCTGGCTGAGGAAATCCCGAGCGGCGTTCGATTTGACGTTTTGCGGATGAAAAATCGCGTAAATCGTGTCGCGCGCGCCGAACTCTAGGCGGTCGTTTCTCTCGAGTTCTTTCCGTGCAACTCGCTCGCCATTCACGAATGTGCCGTGCTTGCTGCCCTGGTCCTCGACATAGAAGCTGCCGTTTTCGGAAATGACCAAGGCATGGTCGCGGGAGACACGAGGGTCGGCAATGACCAGGTCCTTATCCATCTTTCGTCCAATGCTGAATGGCGTGTGATCAAGCGCAAGCGTGCGCTGCTCGCCCCCATGGACGAAGATCAGGCTGGGGAAGACGCCCGAACTGACCGCCGGTACAGAACTGGTGGTTGGCACTGACATTCGTGGCCTGCCGACAACACAAGAATAATGCCAGTAATTCTGTAATGGGGAAAGAGTAGCCCGACGGGGTGCCCCGTCCTTGTCTCGCGGTTTATGCGAGACAGGGCGGGGATTTTGGAATATGGTTCGCCAACAATCGTCTACACGGCCTTTCGCTCGTCGGCCACATTTTCTGAGGCTCGATCAGATGCGGGACCAACTGTGCAACTCGTGCATGCGTGAGTTATATCGCGTCGCCGCTGCCGCAAACGACTTTCGAAGTTCGACCAGCGCGACCCAATTCCGGCGCCACTCGATTGAATGGTTACCTCATCCGCGCCCGCCGGAATAATTCGTGAGTTCACTTCGGCCCGCTCACTCGGTGTCAACTGGCTCCCGATCGACCCGGGTTCTTCAGGCATCTCTTCCGGCGTCGGAGTAATGTCTCGATCGGAACCCTCCCGATGTTGCACCGGGCCGGCATGCCAGGCGTCATCAAACTCCTTCTGGTATCGGTCCCATTTTTCTTCCGAATCGAGATCTGACTCCTTGTATTTTGGAAATCTTTCGATCTGCTCTTTGCTCAGGTTTACGGCAAAATCGCCGTCATGCTTTGCCGACTCGTGCAGCCGGTGCGGCGGGACCAGAAAATCTTTGTTCGAAAACCAGCCGCCGGTATCGACCACGAGGTACTTTATGTTTCCAGTGGAATGGTCGAAGATCACATCGTCAATCGTCCCGAGCTTCTCGTCATTGCGACCGTAGATGGTCGCACCGCGAATATCATCTTCCGTCTCGAGATCTTCAAAACGATAGTCGCGTAATAGGCCGTAATGGGGCATAAACCCTCCTGCAAGGAACTCATCTGAGTTCCTGGATTTGACATTCTTTACCGTGCTTATGATGCGTCCGGGAAGACCGGCGAGTGCCTTGCCCCTTTCAGATTGACCGATTGAATACGTCCGCGCGAATGGCCGGATTCCCTGCTTTATAATCGTGATCTGGCGCTTCCCTAAAAATCATGCATCTGTATCACTTTCCTGCTCTCTTTATCGGCGGCGACATCGTTGATCTCGTCCGCGAAACCGGGGCCGTGGCCCAGGCCGTGCTGGTAATCCTGCTGGCCTTCAGCCTGGTCTCATGGTCCATCATTCTTTCCAAGTGGAGCGTCATAAAGCGCGCCCGCGTCCAGAGTGGCAGGTTTTTGCGGACGTTCCGCCGTGCACAGCGCCTGCAGGACATGCACGCTGCTTCCGAGCAGTTCCGGCCCAGCCCTTTGGTTGGCGTATTTCAATCTGGCTTTCGGGAATTCGAACGCCAGGTGGGATCAACTGGCGGCTTGCGAAATCCACTCTCGGTTCAGCGCGCCATGCAGATCGCTTCATCTGAAGAAATGACGCGCTTCGAACGCAATGTTCCCTGGCTGGCGATCACAGGTGCAGTAACGCCTTTTGTCGGCCTGTTTGGAACCGTCTGGGGAATTATCGACGCATTTCATGGTCTAGGAGTCGCGCAGGGTGCAACTTTACGGGCCGTAGCTCCTGGAATTTCAGAAGCTCTGATTACAACAGCAGGCGGCCTCGTGGTGGCGATTCCCGCGGTCATCGCATACAACCTGATCGGCGGCTCCATTCGCGAGTTTGCTGCACGCTGCGATGACTTCTCACTCGAAATGTTGAACGCGGTCGAGCGCCAGCCCGTGGCTTCTCGAGTTCCCGAGGAGGTGCGGCGTTAATGGCTTTCACCGCACCTGACGGCCGCACCCAGATCGCTCTTGCCGATATCAACATCACGCCGCTCGTCGACGTGGTGCTCGTGCTTCTTATCATCTTTATGGTCACCGCTCCGGTCCTGCAATCGGGGATCGAAGTCGCTGTACCAAAGACTCGCACAGTAAAGGAAATCACCGAAGAACGGATGGTCATCAGCATCGACAAGCAGCAGAGGGTATTCCTTGGGAACGATCCCATCAATATCAATGAGATCGCCGCGAAGCTGAAGGCGAAAGTCCGCGACCCGCAACATCAATCTATTTTTCTTCGCGCCGATGAAGATGTTCCCTTCGGCGCCTTCGCTACCGTCATGGATGCTGTCAAGCAATCTGGCATCACCAACGTCAGCATCGTGACGCAACCGCTTGAAACCCATGCCAACCGGTGAAATCTTCTTTGAACACGAGCGCTGGGGACACAACCTTGCCTGGTCGGCAGCCCTGCACGTCGGCGTCACCCTGGCCATCATTGGTTATGCCTGGATCGCCTACAGCGGTCATGGCGCAAGCTGGGGGGCTGGAGGCGGCGGTAGCGCAATGGGAGTAACGCTGGTCAGCACGGTTCCGCTCCCGGCGAATCCAGTGCAGACGCAAAATGTGCTGGCAACTGAATCGAAGGGGGTCTCGAAATCGCAGCCTAAGCCCGCGGTCGAAGAGCCTGAAGCAATCGCAATCCCGGAAAAAAACGCAAAAAAGAAACCGGTGCATCAGCCAACGGAAACACAGCGCAAGCCGACACCGGCACCGCAGCAAGAGGCGAGCAACGTCGTTCCCTTCGGCGAGGGCGGTCCGGTCAGCGGTCCTTATTCGATATTCACCAGCGGCGCAGCAAAGGGCGGCTTTGGATTTACCGGTGGCGGCGGGGACTTCGGGTCCCGCTTCGCTTATTACGTGCGGGGCGTGAACCAGAAGGTTTCCGAGAACTGGCTGAAATACGAAGTCGATCCCCGGATTCAGAGCGCCAACCGCGTGTACGTGACCTTTGATATTGATCGAAGTGGACGACCATCGCGTGTAGAAGTTGAACAATCGAGTGGCGTACCGTCGCTCGATATTTCGGCGGTTCGGGCGATCCAGAGGATCGACACCTTCGGCCCATTGCCGGCTGAATATTCGGGGAGCAAGGTCAGTGTCGAATTCTGGTTTGATTATAAGAAATGATCTTTGCGAGCTTTGCGGGTGTTCTTTGCGAACTTGCGGTTAAAGCTTTTACCTCAAGGACGCAAAGTAATTCCTCGCGCACGAACCAAATCAGGTATAGGAGTTTTTCTTGAAACCGGAATCTTATCGTAATACGATATGTTTCATTCTACCGATGTGGCGCCTCTTTGCTATCGCTGCATTCTTGCTGGCGATTGTCGCTTTTCTAAGCCGGACTTCGGCGGCACAGGACTGGATCAAAACCGGAACCGGCCTCGGCGTAGAGCGAATTCGGATTGCCGTTCCCGATTTCAAAGCCACTGGGCAGGATCCCCGCAACGCCGAACTGCTTAAGACGTTCAACGATACGCTGTGGAACGATCTCGACAATGCCGGCATCTTCGAGATGGTTTCGAAGAGCTTCTATCCGCTCGGCCAAATTGGAGCGCCGCAGGACGTGAAGTTCGAAACCTGGAATGTCCCTCCGGCGAACGCGGCGATGCTCGTCTTCGGCAACCTCAACGCCTCTGCCAACAATATGACCATTCAGGGCTGGCTTTACGACCTCAAGAACCAGGCGTCGCCCCAGGTTCTCGGCAAGCAGTACACCGATGTGCCTACCACCCAGGCTGCCCGAGTCATCGCTCACAAATTTGCTGACGAAATCATTCTTCGCCTCGGCGGCGGAATCAACGGTATCGCGGAAACTCAGATTTACTTTGTGAGCTCGCGCAGCGGCCACAAGGAGATCTGGGCAATGGACTACGACGGGATGAACCAGCACCCGATTACCACCCTCGGTACAATTTCGCTTTCCCCGCATATTTCGCCGGATGGTTCGCGGCTCGCCTTCAGCTCTTTTACCGGGGCAGGTTGGGAAATCCGCATGTTCTCCTTCGATCTGAACCGCCTGGTGTCGTTCCCCCGATTCGCTGGGACGAATCTTTCTCCTGCCTGGTCTCCGACCGGCAGCCAGTTGGCGTTTTCGTCATCGCGCTCAGGCGACCCCGAAATTTACGTTGTCGATCAGTCCGGCGCGAACATCCATCGCATTACCAATTCCAAAGGTCCCGATGTCTCTCCGGTTTGGAACCGCAAAACGGGCTCGCAGATTGCCTGGGTCAGCGGCCGCTCGGGGTTGCCGCAGATTTACATCATGGGCTCTGACGGAACCAACGTTCAGCAGATGACCGACGAAGGCTATGCCGTTTCGCCGGCCTGGTCGCCCAATGGACAGTTTCTCGTCATCTCCTGGATGCGCCATTACGGCCCGGGCGCTCCAGGAGCCCAGGATATTTACATCATGGATGTCGTCAGCAAACAGTGGGTGCAGTTGACGCATGATGGCGGACGAAATGATTTTCCCGCTTGGTCGCCGGATGGCCGGCACATCGTTTTTCAGTCCACCCGATCTGGGTCACTGGAGATTTGGTCGATGTTGGCCGATGGCAGTAATCAGAAACAGTTGACCACTTCCGGAACCAATTCAGAACCAGACTGGAGCTGGAAGTAGATTTGATACTTGTGTTTACAACAGTGTTCCTGATATGTGTTCATTAAGCTGGCTTTCATAACGCTTTCATAAATTGAAGGGCGCGATCATAACAACGCGCAAACATTCGGGAGGAAAAATTGAAACAAGCTACGCTTAGACGTCTTGCCCTCGTCGTGGCATTGGGGGCACTCATGTTCCTCGGGGCGTGCCACAAGAAACAGGCCCCACCACCACCACCGCCGCCACCGCCGCCGCCCGCGCCGACTGCGTCTTTGACGGCGAGCCCGGACACTGTCGACAAGGGTACGTCAACTACGCTGACGTGGCAGACCTCGAACGCCACCGAGGTCAGTATCGACAACGGCGTAGGCACAGTGCAGCCAAACGGGTCACAGCAGGTGTCGCCGTCTGACTCCACGACCTACACTCTAACCGCAAAAGGCGATGGCGGGACCCAAACTGCCACCGCTCGCGTGACGGTGAATACGCCGCCTCCGCCGCCGCCTCCAGCACAGCCTTCGATGACTGACGAGCAGATGTTCGCGCAGAACATTAAGGACGTCTACTTTGATTACGACAAGTCTGATGTTCGCGGAGATCAGCAGTCGGCCATTCAAGCTGACGCCGCATTCCTGCAACAGCATCCGAACATCACGTTCACGGTTGAAGGACACTGCGACGAGCGCGGATCCACCGAATACAATCTCGCCCTGGGCGATAACCGCGCCAGTGCGGTCAAGAACGCGCTTGTGGCTGCAGGGATTTCTGCAGATCGCGTGAAGACCGTCAGCTACGGAAAAGAAAAACCGTTCTGCACCGAGCACAGCGAGCAATGCTGGCAGCAAAACCGCCGCGGTCATTTCGTGTATTCGAAATAACTCGGCTTGATCATTCTAAGGGCGGCTTTACGCCGCCCTTTTCTTTTGGCTTCTGTGCGGCCTTCTCCGTATTCTCGTGGCGAAGGTTTGATTTTTACCGCCAGAATTCCACAGCGATTCACACGATTAACACCCGGAATCGCGCATCAGATACCGCCTTTCGGCTTTCGCCGGCCGCCGCAGCAAAGTAGAATCTAAGTAACGCATGTCTCAGTTCGTTCACCTTCATCTCCATACTGACTATTCCATGCTCGACGGCGCCTGTGACGTCGAAAAGCTCTGTGAGCGCGCCAAAGAGCTCGGCATGCCCGCCGTGGCCATGACCGACCACGGAAATATTTTCGGCGCTGTGCACTTCGTCAATGCCGCTAAGGCCGCCGGTATCAAGCCGATCATCGGCTGTGAGCTTTACGTCTGCAAAAAAGAAGATCACCGCATTGAGCGCACCCCACCCGAGGGCGATACCTATAACCACCTTTTGGTGCTCGCGGAAACCGACGAAGGCTACCGCAACCTGGTAAAGATTACGTCTGAAGCTTCACTTCACGGTTTCTACTATAAGCCGCGGGTCAGTAAACAGTTCCTTGCGGAGCATGCTAAAGGGTTGATCGCGCTATCCGGTTGTCTGAAGGGGGAAGTTGCGGAATTTTTAACCGAGGACAAGTACGAAGCTGCCCGTAGCGCTGCCGCCGCCTACACCGACATTTTCGGCAAGCAGAATTTTTTCCTCGAAATTCAAGACCAGGGCCTGGAGATGGAGCACCGTATCCATCCCGGACTATTCCGACTTGAAAAGGACCTCGGGCTACCGCTCGTGGCCACCAATGACAGCCACTACCTTTGTGAGGATGACGCGCACGCTCAAGATGTGATGGTCTGCATTCAGACCGGCAAGAGCATTCAAGATCCAAATCGCATGAAGTTCGAGGGCACCGGTTTCTACGTCAAGAGCCATGACGAGATGTACCGCGTGTTCAAAGATGCGCCGAATGTCCTGAAGCGCACGCTTGACATTGCCGAGCGTTGTAACGTGCAGCTTGCGAAAGTAAGCAATCCATTTCCGCATTTCGATGTTCCCGCCGGATACACGCTCGACAGCTACTTCGAGCACGTGTCGCGCGAAGGCTTTGCGCGTCGCCTGGAAGGCATTCGGGCGCAGATGGAAGCCGGCAAGCTGAAGCACGGGATCGCAGAATACGAGCAGCGGTTGGCACGCGAAATCAGCATCATCCAGCAGATGAAGTTCTCCGGCTATTTTCTTATTGTCTGGGACTTTGTCCGCTACGCGAGGGAACACAATATCCCGGTGGGCCCGGGCCGCGGATCGGCGGCTGGGTCGCTGGTTTCTTACTCGCTCGGTATCACCGATCTGGATCCGCTTCAATATGAATTGTTCTTCGAGAGATTTCTGAACCCCGAGCGCGTCTCCATGCCTGATATCGACATGGACTTCTGCATGAACCGGCGCGGCGAGGTCATCGATTACGTCACGCGCAAGTACGGCCGCGAAAACGTCGCCCAGATCATCACCTTCGGGACCATGGCGGCAAAAGCGGCCATTAAAGACGTTGGCCGCGCAATGGACATTCCCTATGCCGACGTGGACCGCATCGCCAAGATGGTGCCGCCCACGCTCAACATCAAGCTGGAGGGCGCGCTCAAAGACTCTCCCGCTTTGCAGCAGGCGTATGAGAGTGATACGCAGATTCGGCAGTTAATCGATACCGCGAAGAAACTCGAGGGCCTGGTCAGGAATGCGGGGATGCACGCAGCCGGTGTCGTGATTTCCCCGCGGCCGCTCAACGAACTGGTTCCGCTCTATAAAACGAAAAACGACGAAATCGTCACCGCATTTGACATGGTGGCCATCGAGAAGATGGGCCTGCTGAAGATGGACTTCCTGGGCCTAACGACGCTGACGATTCTCGACGACGCTTTGAAGCTGATCAAGCAGACGCGCGGCGAACAGATTGAGCTCGAGAAAATCACGCTGCACGATCAAGTCACGTACGAGAAGGTCTTTCACAGCGGCCTGACGTCAGGCGTCTTCCAGTTTGAATCGCATGGCATGCGCGATGTGCTGCGGCGCTACAAACCGAATTCCATCGAAGATCTCACCGCTCTGAATGCGCTCTATCGTCCCGGGCCGATCCAGGGTGGAATGATCGATGACTTCATTGACCGCAAACACGGCCGCAAAAAGATCGAATATGAACTTCCCGAGCTGAAAGAGATTCTGGAAGAGACACTGGGCGTGATCGTCTATCAGGAACAGGTGATGCAAATCGCCAATGTTCTCGCCGGCTATTCACTCGGCGAGGCCGACCTGTTGCGCCGCGCCATGGGCAAAAAGAAGCCGGAGGAGATGGCGCAGCAACGTGAGCGCTTCATCGACGGTGCCGTAAAGCGTAATTTCCCTTCGAAGAAGATAGAAAAAATATTCGATCTCATGGCCCAGTTCGCCGGCTATGGATTCAACAAGTCGCACTCGGCTGCCTACGCGCTGCTCGCTTATCACACCGCATACCTGAAGACTCACTACCCGGTCGAGTTCATGGCCGCGCTGCTCACCTCGGTCACTGGCAATACCGATGACGTGGTCAAGTACATTAACGAATGCCGCGAGATGGGCATTGCCGTCGAACCTCCGGACATCAATGTCAGCGACGCGAATTTCACACCCCACGGAAGCGCGATCCGCTTCGGCCTGGCCGCAGTCAAAAATGTTGGGCATAACGCGATCGAATCGATTGTCGCGGCCAGAAACGAGTTAGGAAAATTCAAATCGCTATACGAATTCTGCGAAAAAGTTGATCTGCGCCTGCTCAATAAGCGAGTGCTGGAATCTCTTATCAAGAGCGGAGCCATGGATTCCCTGGGTCGCCGGGCTCAACTTATGGCGGTCTTGGATAAAGCGATCGAACAAGCGCAGAAAGCACAGCGCGACGCCGAATCCGGCCAGCATGGATTGTTCGGTGTCTTCCAATCGGAGGAAACGAATCCGCAGGAAGACCGCCTGCCGGAAATACCCGATTGGGATGAACACACAAGACTCACCAGCGAGAAAGAGATATTGGGATTTTTCATCACCGGCCATCCACTTGAGAAATATCGCGACAAGCTCGAGGACCTGCGCGCGCTATCAACCGCCGAGCTTGCCGCTATGAAATCCTCTACGGGTAAGGACGAAACTTTGACCACGGCTGGCATGATCGTCAACCTGCGCGTTCTAAAATCGAAACGTGGCGAATTCTATGCGCAAGGCTCGCTTGAAGATCTTTCCGGATCCATCGATCTGCTCATCTTTCCCGAGGCCTATAAGAAAGTTCAGGAGCGCCTGAAAGGGTTAACCGACACTCCTGTTCTGGTCCGCGGCGGCGTCCGCATCGAGGAAGGGGCAAATCCCAAACTCACGGTCAGCGATCTGTCCTCTCTCGAAGAAGCCAAAGTGCCACTCCCCAAGTCCTTGCGCATTCGCATCCCGCTCGAAAATACCTCAGAAAATACCATTGAGCAGCTGCATCTCCTTTTTTCTCAACGAAAAGGCGAGGCTCGCGTATTATTCGACGTGGAACGCTCAGGCGATTTCATGGTGGTAATGGAGGCGGAAGGCTATAATGTGCTCCCAGACCGTGCTTTCATCGGCCGTGTGGAAGAACTCTGCGGGCGCGGCGCGGTAAGAATCATTAACTGATCGGATCATTTGATCATCGGGTGATCAGGCGGTCTGAAAATCCATCAAGAAAACGATGACGACTGGCCTGCGGTGTAGAGGTCATGAAACCACAGATCATCAGATGATCGGATCACGGGATCATCAGATTGAGGGTTAAAATCGCTACGGCGAAAATAGATTTGATGAAGACCGCCGATATCACCGCTGTACTCACAGGTGCGCAACTTCTGGTTTCCATGGTGGAGACCAGGCGCGCCGCTCGCAACGGCGATGGGGTCGACGAGACCGCTCCCCAGGAACTTGAAAAGATTGAGCAGCAACTGGGGAAGCTCGAAGCCCTGGACGGCCAAAGCGCGGAAATTCGGAAAGAAATTGACGACCTGCGCGACCGCGTCGCGCTGCTTCGGAAGGAGATTTCCCACCGCGAAGCCTGGATCAAGACCGAACTCGCGCGGCATCCGCAGCGTCCATATTTCCTCGACTACGTAGAAAAAATCTTCACCGACTTCAGCGAAATTCATGGGGACCGTCGCTATGCCGATGATCCAGCCATGGTCTGCGGCATGGCACGGTTTCACGGTGAGGAAGTACTGCTCGTCGGCACGCAAAAAGGCCGCGACACCAAGCAAAAGGTCTTTCGCAATTTTGGCCTGCCGAATCCTGAAGGTTATCGTAAGGCGCTTCGCGGCATGCAGATTGCTGAGAAGTTTTCGCGGCCGATTTTCACGTTTGTCGATGTCACCGGCGCAAATCCCGGGCTGGGCGCGGAAGAACGCGGACAGGCAGAGGCCATTGCCCTGAACCTGCGCGAAATGGCGCGGATAAGAGTACCGATCGTCACCATCATCACCGGCGAAGGCGGCAGCGGCGGCGCACTCGCCATCGCAGTCTCAGATCGCGTGCTGATGTTGGAGAATGCAATCTACTCCGTAATTTCGCCTGAGGGCTGCGCCTCCATTATGTGGCGCGATGCAGCAAAAAAAGAACTGGCGGCCGAAGCGCTGAAAATTACCGCGTCCGATCTGAAGGAGCTGGGCTGTATTGACGCCATCGTTCCCGAACCGCCCGGCGGAGCGCATACCGACCAGGACGCAGCCGCCAAACTGGTAGATGACGCCTTGCAACAGCACTTCGGCGCACTGAAGCACACACCCGCCCACGAGCTAGTGACCTCGCGCTATGAGAAGTTCAGGAAAATGGCGCAATTCTTCGTTGAGCAGTAACCCATTTGCTGCATTTCGGATCCTTCTGGGCTGCCTCGACTGGCAAGGCTAATTCCCATTTCCGCGATGCGTCGTTTGTCTTGACTGTCCTCGGATTCAGCATATAATCCTCCCGGCATAGGCCACGTTCTCGATGCTCGTTTCGCGTCGTTAGGGCGGTTGTTTTCACGTGAGTCCTCAAGGGCACCGGTCCCAGGTAACACGTCTATAGGTCTACAGGTCCTCACTCGGTCGTGTTCGAGCACGAAGCCTAGTTCTCGGGGTGTCGCACAGTCCGTCTTATTCGACAAACAAGGAGGAAACATGTTGGGGAACATGTCACAAAGAGTCCGGGCTTACCGTCGGTTCATCGTGGCGGCCGGGCTCCTGTTGTCAGCATCGTTGCTATCTGCTCAAAATTTGCCGACGATACTGGTGAATTGCAATGCAGGCCAATCACTAAACGCTGTATTGTCCAAGCTGCCCAAGAACATACCAGTCACGGTCCTGGTGCAGGGCACCTGCACCGAGTACGTGAAAATCAATGGATTCGAAGGCCTCACTTTGAAAGCTGCCCCCGGTGCCGTGCTGCAACAACCGGGCACCACTCCACCGGGTGGCGTTGCGAGCCTGCTCTTGATCGGCGCTTCCCGCAGCGTCACCATTAACGGGTTCGCAATCCACACCACCAACACTGCCCTCGGAGGTGTTTCAATCGGACAGAACAGCAATGACATCCGGCTCCGAAATTTGATCATGGATGGTCCGGCAACATTTGGTGTTTTCGTTTTCGAAGCCAGCCAAGTATCCGTTGCCAATGTGACGGTGCGCGATTTCGGGTTCGCGGGAATTGCGGCGCTCGACGTTTGTGACGTACACATCGAGAGATCAACCATCAAAAGCACGACAGGTTCGCCTTTTCACGACGGAATATTCGCTTCCGGCGGAGGCCACGTCACTGTTCAGAGCACCACCATCCGTAACATGCAGGTAGGGATCTCTGCTGCTGACCATGGCATAGTCGATATTCAGAGTTTCACCACCTACTTTCCGAAAGCTGCGCCGGATGAAGTCGTGATCGACAGTCCAGCCGGGACGAGCGTCTGGGGTGTCGAAGCGCAAGGAGGCTCGGCGATTCAGGTAGGAGACACCAAGTTACAAATTACGAACCCCGGCCGACTTGGGGGAAGCGACACCGGGGCAGTTTTCGTCACGGACGGCAGCACTCTGACGGATCAAGGCGGCCACCTACTGATCTCCGGCAGCAAGGGCCAAGGACTACTTGTCAGCAACAACTCTCATGCCACTGTTTCCGGTTCAAGCGTTACGGGTGGCGCTCACGGCGGACTAGTTGTAGCAAACCTGTCCACAATCGAGGTGCAACCGGGCGGTGCTCTCACACTAGTGGGTGGTAACGTACTGGACTTGTTCTGTGATTCAAAATCGTTAATAAGCGGGACATCGAACCTTGCCGGAGTTCCGACAGCGAATTGCGGCAGCCTCCTGCCCGGCGACACCGAACCTTTGCCGTAGTACCGTGATTTCCGCGTGATTTGGTGGTTCGGACCAAGTCTCTGGTTCCGAACCGCCAAATTTTAAAGAAATGTAAGAACAACCTTTTATTCGATTGCTCCAACTCATTCCCTCGTCTAAACCCGCTCATCTCCGCACCTTATCAGCAGTTACTCACATCCAATCAGCTGCCGTATAATTTATCTAGTCCCGCCTGAACTGCAAATTCTCACCGCTAAGGCAGTTCGGAATGACAAAAACGTCAAGGATGGGATATTCGTTATTGCACAATCGATTGTGCAAAAATGGCAGGAAGGACTCCCTGGTTAATGGCTACAACTGACGTTGGGCTGCACGACGCCGCCGGACAGCGCAGGCGCGCCCCCGTTGTAAATGACATGAGCATTCAGGTGGCGACGGCGAACGGCAGCGGCTCGCAAAGCTCGAATACCGTACTACTTCGCAGCATTTTCCAAATGGGTGTGCCGGTCTCTGGCAAGAACCTGTTCCCTTCAAATATCGCCGGCCTTCCCACCTGGTACACCATTCGGGCTAACAAGGACGGCTACGTCGCGCGCAAGAAGGAAATTGATTTTCTGGTGGCGATGAATCCCGAGACGGCTCGAGACGACGTGATGTCCGTTCCGGCTGGGGCCGCAGTGCTCTATGATGAGCCTCTGAAACTGAGTTCGCTGCGCAATGATCTGATTTTCTATTCGGTCCCATTCGACAAACTGGTCGCCCCGGTCTGCCCTGAAGCCAAGCTGCGCAAGCTGGTCAAGAACATGATTTATGTCGGTGTCGTGGCCAAGCTGCTCGACCTTGACATGGCCGAAGTGGAAAAAGCATTGCGCAAGCAATTCGCAAAGAAAGTGAAAGCCGCCAATCTGAATTTTGCCGCTGCGCAAGCCGGATATGATTACGCCGCTTCCAGTCTGACTAAGCAAGATCCATTTCGCATCCAGCGCATGGACAAGAACCAGGGCAAGATCATTATCGACGGCAACACTGCATCTGCTCTCGGTTGCGTGTTTGCCGGATGCACGGTTTTGAGCTGGTATCCGATTACGCCGTCGTCATCGCTCGCCGAAAATCTGATCGAGTATTTCAAGCGCTTCCGGATTGGCGCGGATGGCAAAGCGACGTTTGCGGTCGTCCAGGCGGAAGATGAGTTGGCCGCGATCGGCATGGTAGTCGGCGCTGGGTGGGCTGGTGCGCGGGCCATGACAACGACTTCCGGGCCCGGTATTTCGTTAATGTCGGAATTCGCCGGATTGTCCTACTACGCAGAGATTCCTGGCGTAATCTGGGACATTCAGCGCGTGGGACCCTCGACCGGGCTGCCTACGCGCACGTCGCAGGGCGACATTCTCTCCACTGCCTTCCTTTCGCACGGCGACACCAAGCACATCATGCTCTTCCCTGCTTCCCCGCATGAGTGCTTTGAGATGGCGATGGACGCGTTCAACCTGGCGGAAAAATATCAGACTCTCGTATTCGTGATGTCCGACCTCGACCTCGGGATGAACAACTGGATGTCGGATCCGTTCCCGTATCCTGAGAAACCGATTGAGCGCGGCAAAGTCTTGACCGCCGATGACCTGAAAAAGCTTGGCAGCTTCAGTCGCTACAAGGATGTGGAAGGTGACGGAATCGGCTATCGAACATTGCCAGGCACAGATCATCCCGCCGCGGCATATTTCACGCGCGGCAGCGGCCACAATGAGCGCGCGCTCTACAGCGAGAAGCCGGAAGACTACGAAAACAACATGGAGCGGTTGCGGCGAAAGTTCGAACACGCGCGCTCGTTTGTTCCTGCTCCCATTCTCGAGAAAGCGCCGAATGCCGAGATCGGTGTAATCGCTTTCGGTACTTCGCACTGGGCGATGATCGAATGCCGTGACCAGCTCCGCAACGAACACAAGATTGCAATCGATTATCTGCGAATTCGTGCGTATCCATTTGCGAGCGAGGTTGCAGATTTTGTGCGGGCGCACAAGCGCGTCTACGTCGTCGAGCAGAATCGTGACGCGCAGTTGTTCAGCCTGCTCAAGCTCGACCTTGAAAGCGAACTGGTGCCGAGACTACGGAGCGTGGCTCGGCTGGACGGGCTTCCAATCGACGCCCGCTCCATAACTGACGAAATTTCGGCGATGGAGGAGAAGTAATGGCAACCACCCCAGCCCCGCCAAAAACCAATCGGCTCGGCCTTGCAGTGCTCGACTATCGCGGCAGCAAAACCACTTTGTGCGCCGGCTGCGGTCACAATGCAATTTCCGAGCGCATCATCGACGCGCTTTATGAAATGGGGGTGCAGCCGGAGCGGGTCGCCAAGCTGAGCGGCATCGGCTGTTCGTCAAAGAGTCCGGCTTATTTTCTCGGCCGCGCACACAGCTTCAACGCTGTTCACGGGCGTATGCCGTCGGTCGCGACCGGAGCGGTTCTAGCGAATCGTTCGCTGATGGCGCTCGGAGTTAGCGGCGATGGCGACACCGCCTCAATCGGAGTCGGCCAATTCATTCACCTCATGCGCCGCAATCTGCCGATTATTTACATCATTGAAGATAACGGCGTCTACGGACTGACCAAGGGCCAATTCTCCGCAACCGCCGATCGTGGCTCGAAGCTCAAGACCGGCGTCATTAATGAACTTCCGCCCATCGACACCTGCGAGTTGGCAATTTCGCTCGGCGCGACATTTGTTGGACGTTCGTTCTCCGGCGACAAACGCCAGCTTCACGCCATGTTGAAGGCGGCAATCGCGCATCGCGGTACCGTCCTGCTCGACGTGATCTCACCGTGCGTCACCTTCAACGATCATGAAGGCTCAACCAAGTCTTACAAATACATGCTGGATCACGACGAGCCGCTTCAGGAGCTCAATTTCATTCCGTTCTTCGAGGACATTTCCGTCGAATACGATCCCGGCACCACGGTCGAAGTCACCATGCACGACGGGTCACGGCTGCGCCTTCGCAAACTTGAGGAGGAATATGATCCAACGAACAAGCTCGGTGCGATTACGCGTCTCGGTAAGGCGAAGGAAGAGGGCACTATGCTTACCGGCGTTCTCTACGTGAACACGCAGGCGCCCACGTTCCTCGACATGCTGAACATTACCGATCAACCACTGGCGACACTTCCGCCATCAGTGGTCCGCCCTGGTCCCGCGGTGCTCGATCAGGTGATGGAAGAACTGCGATAAAGATTACTTCCGAGCCCGTGAACTTCCCTTTCGCTTAAACTGGACGGCGTGCGCAAGCTTCTTCTCATCATTCTCATCCTGCCGATCCTTGCGGGCCTCGGCTGGTGGTATTTCCACGAGCGCGAGCTTTCAAACTTAGATCCCGGGTACCGCGAGTACGCGTACATAACCAATGGCAAGAGCAACACCGTTTCGATAATCGATCTGCGGACTTTTCGCCTGGAGAGAACTCTTCATGTCGGGAACAGTCCCACTGGAATCGCGGCGAACGGCCGAAAAAATGAGATTTACGTGGTCAACAGCGGCTCGGCTAATGTCAGCGTCATTGACGCTGAGCGAAATAGTGTGGTCGCTACCATCGGTGTCCACGGCCTGCCTTATTTCATCGATGTCTCAAGCGACGGCAAACGCGGATACATCGCCAATTCAGGATCGAACAATGTTTCGGTGCTTGATCTCGACCAGCGAAAAGTCATTGCAGCCATCGGAGTGGGCGATAAGCCAGGTCTGGCGCGGGTTTCCCCGGACGGAAACATAGTAGTAGTCAGCAATCGTGGCGGCGATTCGGTGTCTTTGATCGATGCGCGTAGGCTGTCCTTGCTGGGTACGATTCATGCTTGCAGTCAGCCTACTGATGTTGCCATTCTCCCCGACAGCAGCAAGGTTTTCGTAGCCTGCTCCGGATCGGGGCAGGTCGCCTCGATTGATCTAAAAACTCTCAGGCTGATTGCCCTGCTCGATGTCGGAAAAACGCCAGCATCACTGGCCTTAAAGCCCGACGGAGGCGAGCTCATTGTCTGCAACTTTGATTCCGACAATATTTCGATTATCGAAACGACGACTGACGAGGTCAGCGGGAGTTATCTGATCGGAACGCACCCAACTCGCGGCGTCGTTTCCGCCGACAATTCGCGTCTATATGTAAGCAACTTTGGCTCCGATTCAGTTGCGGTTTACGACATTGACATGGGAAAGGTCATTGCTTCGCTGACGGTCGGGAGTCAGCCCGATGGGCTGGCGCTCTCGCAAAGCCAGAATTACTTGCTCGTTCTCGATTCACAAGCGGGAGATGTAACGGTTATCCAAAAGCGCAAGCCACGAAAATTAGAGCCCGGGGAATATGGCCTCCTGACCATGATTCCGGCGGGAATGCAGCCGAATAACATTGTGGTGAAGTCTTTCATGCTGCATTCCCCGAGATAGCGGTTCTGACCGTTGGGTCCGGCAAGGTCCTCGAAAACGCCATCCCATAGAGGAAGGCATTGGAGTCAGCGCTTCGCTCTCATTACAGAAGAAGATTCATTGGCACGTAGCCGTGTAGCCATACCAGTGACCAGACTTCGAGACTTCTCCGCTAATGATTCCATCGGCAGATATGCCGCGAACAGTCGTCGCCGACGGCGGCAGGTTGGGTACCGCAATGCGTTCAAATTTTCCGTTCTTATACAGAAACGCAACCGGCCCTGCCGCGTCCCCCACAATCACCCCAGCATTGCTGATGCCGTACAAATCGGTCTGAGAGGGCTTTTTGAGGTAGTCGAGCGTGGCGAAACTGCCATTGCGGTAAATGAAGCCGTGGTCCTCAGTATCACTGCCGTGGTAGGTGCCCACGATCGTGCCATTATCGTTGATGCTCCACGGCAGCGTCTCATTGGATCCGGGATAGTCAACATCCACGAAGCCGCCGCTGCTGTACCGCTTGAAGCCATTCTGCTTGCCCTTCAGGCCTGTGTACTGCCCAACTGTTGTGTTGAATTTGTTTACTCCGTGCACCATTGTGCTGCCTGGCTGGGCCTTGGGATCGTTGACCTCAGTCACCGTCGAGCCTTGCAAAATGACGGCGTGCCCCTGTTTGGACGCATCGACATAGCCGCCAACCGTCGTGCCATTATTGTTTCGATTATTGAACCAGCTCCACAGCGCGCCGGACGGCAGCCAATAACTGGTTGCACCTCCTGATTTGCGCACGAACGCTTTAAACCCTGGCGTAGCGTTTGGAAAATCTCCGTAGCCGACGACCGTCGTATTGTCGTTTACGCCCCAGGGATGAGTTGCCGGGTTGTTTGGATGAGACTGGTTTAACGAGAACACTTTGAAGTTACAGGAAGCCTGGGTTTGTGCCTTAGCGAGCGGGACTGAGAACGCTACAGCGATGGCCACTATTGATGCAACTGCGAACCGTGCTTTGCGGACTTGCATAAAAGCGAGTGCTCCTTGAATACGGCCTCAGATTTGGGCGGAGAGACCGAATTTCGCGAGTGAGATGTAGTCGAAACCTGCTTAGTTGCAGCCTTAGACGAGACTTACAGGATAGAAAGCAGCACGCTTAAGGTGAGCTGGAGCCAAGTTACTGCAGGGCTTTTCGCATGGTACATACGCTAACGGCAGGCTGCCGTGAATCCCCGCCAGCCGGTTGCAGTGTTGTCCAGGTTTGTCCTGCCGGTGATTAATCCATCGGGGCTGATTCCGTACGCGTACGTGGAAAACGAGTTGGGGACCGAAATTTCCTTGAAACTGCCGTTCTCGTAAAGGAGTGCCGCACCCTGCTTGGTTCTGTTCGAGCGCCCGATAATCACGCCCGCATTGCTAATGCCATACAGGGCCGTAGCGGTGCCCTGGGGATCATTGAGTGTTGCCCACTGTTTGTTCAGATAGAGAAAGCCACTGGAACGCGCGCCGGAAAAGTAATACCCGACGATTGCGCCGCCATCATTGATTCCGGTGGCAAAAGTCTGTTCTGCCCCTGGGTAGTTGAGGGTGATGAAACTGCCGTTCTTGAAACGCTTGAAGCTGTGGGCGTGACCATTGCCGATCGAGTCGATATAGTACCCAACCACGCTGTTCCATTTGTTAATTCCGTTCGCGTAGGTCGCCCTCACCGTTTTCGGAAATGCGATAGACGTGAAACTCGAGCCACTTAACATGAAGCCGTTTTGAACTGCCCCAGTCTTGTTTTCCGCGTAATTGCCGACCTTGACGCCACTCTCGTTCCGTCCAGTGAAATACGTGTAACTCCTATACGTAGGCTCGGCATTCGGCGCGCTGAAGTAGGTAACGGCTCCGGCCGGGGAACGTGTGAAACCCCGTTCTCCTCCTCCGAGATCGACTGCGAGGCCAACCAGCGTGCCGTCATCACTGATTCCATTCGGCTGCGAAGCAATGCTTTGGGGGAGCTTGAATAATTTGAACTGGCAGGAAGCTTGAGTTTGCGAGTATGCAGTAACTACGGTTATCGGTAAGAGAACTATTGAAAAAGTTAGGACGCGGCAGAAGGAGCGAATCGAAGAATTCATAGAACACTCCGGTGGACGACGACTGGAACCCTACATTCGAAGGAAAGTTTCGACGTTAATTGAGTTTTCCAAGTTGCCCCTGTGGAAAATTCGCTGATGCACCAGGTGGGAACTTCCAGGGCGGTGGTCACCCGTTCGCGCCGCAGCACTTCTTGTATTTCTTGCCGGAGCCGCACGGACACGGATCATTTCTGCCGACCTTCGCGCCGCTGCGGACGACTTGCTGCACAGGCTGGCGTTCTCCTGCTCCTGCCATGCGAGCCTGTTCCAGTTCTCGACGTTTGCGGCGCTGGGCAGCCTCTTCGAAGTCATCGACTGAGGTTGAAACCCCGCGTGGAGGACGGTTCCCATTGCCGTCACCGTTGGAAGGCAAAGCGTGTGGAGTAGACGGCTCTGTACTGTGTGCAGCAGCTTCGCGGGTGATGATCTGCATGAGGTATAAGTAGCGCGTCGTATCTTCCTGGAAGCGCTGCATCATGTCTTCAAACATGTCGAAAGATTCACGCTTGTACTCAACCAGCGGGTCCTTCTGCCCATAGCCACGTAGCCCGATTCCTTCTTTGAGGTGGTCCATGTTGAGCAGGTGGTCTTTCCACTGCTGGTCCAGCACGCTCAACATGATCATGCGCTCGTGGTACCGCATCGCATCAGGACCGATCAACTTCTCTTTGGCTTCGTAGCGCTCCTTCAGCTTGTCGAAGATCGCATCCCCAAGTTCCTGCCGGTTCAGAGTTTCAGGCTTAATCCCTTCGGCAAGAATGTCGACGCCAAAGCGCGTGAAGATCGCATCTTTCAGGCCTTTTATGTCCCAATCAGCAGGATGCACCTTCACAGCCGCATACTGATCAAGCAGCTCGCTTAAAATTCCCGCGACGTAGTCTTCAAGAATCAGGTCTTTCTGATCGACGCCTTCGAGCAATTGTCGCCGCAAGCCGTACACGGCCTCGCGCTGCTTGTTCATTACGTCGTCATACTCGAGCAAGTGTTTGCGGGATTCGAAGTGTTGGGCTTCAACCGCCTCCTGTGCTTTCTCAATCCGCCGGCTGATGAGCCTCGACTCGATCGGAACGCCTTCTTCCATGCCCAGGCGCTGAAGAAGAGTGGAAACCCACTCCTTGGCGAAGATGCGCATCAGGTCATCTTCGAGGGAGAGATAAAAACGCGAACCGCCCGGATCGCCCTGGCGGCCGGCTCGTCCACGCAACTGGTTGTCGATGCGCCGTGCCTCGTGGCGTTCGGTGCCAAGAATGAAGAGTCCGCCGGTATCGATTACCTCATCGTGCTCTTTGTCGGTCTGCTGTTTGAACCGATTAAACGTCTCATTCCACAGATCAGTCGCAACCACGTATTCGCTGCCCGCGTAGTACCAGACAGTGCTCTTGGAATCGTCGACATCGACTTGCTGAATTTTTCCCTGTGCCGCCCGTAACAACTGCGCCACGCCCTTCTTCACGCATTCCTGCTTGGCCATGAACTCGGCATTGCCGCCAAGCAGAATGTCTGTGCCGCGGCCCGCCATATTGGTCGCAATTGTGACCATGCCCTTGCGGCCCGCCTGGGCGACGATCTCAGCTTCTTTTTCGTGATATTTCGCGTTCAAAACGACGTGCTTGATACCCTTTTTCTTCAGCAGATCTGAAAGTCGTTCTGATTTCTCGATGGAAGTCGTGCCCACGAGCACAGGTTGCCCTGTCGCATTCAGCTTTTGGATCTCATCCGCCGACGCAAAATACTTTTCCTTTTCCGTGCGATAGACCAAGTCAGGGTTTTCGATGCGCAGCAACGGTTTGTTGGTCGGGATAACAACCACGTCAAGCTTGTAAATGTTGCCGAATTCTGCAGCTTCGGTTTCCGCAGTACCCGTCATGCCGGCGAGTTTCTTGTACATGCGGAAATAATTCTGGAAAGTGATGGTAGCAAGCGTCTGATTTTCGCGTTCGATCTTGACGCCTTCCTTCGCTTCCACCGCCTGGTGCAACCCGTCAGACCACCTACGTCCGGGCATCAACCGTCCCGTGAATTCATCGACGATGATGACTTCACCATCCTTCACCACGTACTCCACATCGCGG
Organism: Terriglobales bacterium; assembly: GCA_035651555.1. Taxonomy (GTDB): domain Bacteria; phylum Acidobacteriota; class Terriglobia; order Terriglobales; family Acidobacteriaceae; genus Gp1-AA145. Next base: position 46,506 of record DASRFL010000032.1, on the reverse strand, counting down.
TGATAAAGCGCGTGCGCCTTGATCGCGGTTTCCACGTGATGCTTCAGGTCCCAGTTTTCCGGGTCGGCGATATTCCCGATGCCAAGCAGGCCTTCGATCTTTTCCCATCCCTCGTCCGTGACTGTAATGTTGCGGTGTTTCTCATCGACGGCGTAGTCCCCGGTCAATATTCTCCGTTGCGGATCGTCAGCGGCCTCCTCCAGTTCCTTGCGCAATGCTTCTTCTTGATCAGGACGGACCTTGCCTTCCTCGAATAACCGACGCGCTTCCGCTGGCGTCAGCTCTTCACCTTTGTCGAGCCGGGGAATAATTCGATCCACACGCGCGTATTTGTCGGTCGACTCTTCGCTCGCTCCAGAAATGATCAGCGGCGTGCGCGCTTCATCGATAAGGATGGAATCAACTTCGTCGACAATGGCGAAATTGTGCGGCCGCTGCACGCAATCCTTTAAGTCGAACTTCATGTTGTCGCGGAGATAGTCGAAGCCGAATTCGTTATTCGTGCCGTAGGTCACGTCTGCAGCATAGGCTTCGCGGCGCTGCTGGTCATCGAGATCATGGACGATCACACCCACACTCAGCCCTAGGAAGCGATAGAGTTGGCCCATCCATTCCGAGTCGCGCTTGGCAAGATAGTCATTCACCGTGACGACATGCACGCCGCGTCCGCCTAACGCGTTCAAATAAACCGGCAGGGTCGCGACCAGCGTTTTGCCTTCGCCGGTCTTCATTTCTGAAATCTTCCCCTGGTGCAGCACCATGCCGCCAATCAGTTGCACATCGAAATGGCGCATGTTGAGCACGCGGCGGCCTGCCTCGCGCACCACGGCGAAAGCCTCTTCCAGAATTTCGTCGAGTACCTCGTTGATCGCATCGAACCGCTGTTTTTCGAGTTCTTTTAACCGGTCAGAATCGGCCTCTGGCTCTTCAGGTAGACGGCTGAGGTGGTCTTGAATTCGCTTGCGGAATTCATCGGTTTTCGCGCGCAGTTGCTCATCCGAGAGCTTCTGCATCTCGGGTTCAAGAGCACCAATGGCCCGAACTCGAGGCAAAAGACGCTTGACCTCGCGCTCGTTCTTAGTCCCGAAAACCCTTCCTAAGAGCTTGTTGATCAAATCTGAAGTCCTTGATTGAGCACACGTCCAACCTTGGTAGAGCCTAACATATTAGATGCCATGCTCTGTCGTTCGTCGCAGGCCTGGAGACACTACGGATGAGCGGATCACTCCCCGAACATCGGCACTTGCTGCAGGTCGGCGGGCCCACGCCGCGGACGTTTGGTTGCGCCGATCACAGCCAGTACCGTCAGCGATTCGAGCGCTCCCCGAGGCACAAACATTCGCTGAACATTGGACCGCAAATCCGGCGGGTTGACGAGAAAGCCTTCCGCAGTCGTGAGGCTGAGATCATTGGGCATGAGCCCTTCGAGCAATTCCCCGTCTTTGAATTTGATCCGCACCCACAGACCTTCGGCTCGCGGACGCGTGGTAAACGTCTTGCGCGCGAGCGAGTCTGATTCCGCAAAATCGCGAACGAAGAAGACACACTTTATGTCTTTCACCTCAATCGCGACCACATTGCCTGTCGTATTCAGCAGCTCCACTTTCCCGTCATGCACAAAATGGACCGGCGCAACGTATCCGTTGACCGTATCCCGGTCAATTTTCCGAACTATGACCTTTTTATGGGTGGAAGGCATGGAGGAATTTTGTAATCGGGTAATTTGGGTAACCTCGCGGGGGAATCAAATTACCAAATTACTCAATTGCAAAATTACTCAATACTTTTTGATTTTCGCATTCGCTCGGCCGAAAAACTCGGGTATCTCGCTTCATAGTAGCCAAAACAATAACGTTGTGATATTTTTTGTAGTTCGCTCGACCTTCCGAGATGAAACTAACCTTTTCATTCATAAGCACTTACAACCGGTTTTACCGATTTCCACAGAGTGTGCTGTGGAAATCTGTGGAAAAATCGGCATCCCATACCAGCGTTAGTGCGAGCGAGTTGATGTAGCAGGGCAGTTCAGAACCGCAAAATGGCTGACTACATTTACACGATGGAGCTGCGGCTCACGCCGAACCAGCAAAAAGGCGTCACCCTGGTCCAGGATATTGCCCGCAACGCGGGAATGAACGTCTACTTGACCGGAGGGGCCGTTCGCGACATTATCAGCGGCTTCCCAATCCGGGACCTTGACTTTACGGTTCAAGGCAATCCTCTCAAGCTACAGAAGGAATTCGAGCGCGCCGGGGCCGTGACCGGCGGCAGCGACGAAGAGAGCAAAGTTCTCTATTTGACCCTGCCCGGGGCGGTTCGCGCCGAGGTCAGCAGTTCGCGTACCGAGAAATACGAAAAAACCGGCAAGCCGCCGATCATCGCTCCCGCCACTATCATCGAGGACCTTCGCCGTCGCGATTTCACGGCCAACGCCATGGCTTTGTCACTGAATCCGGGCTCGCGTGGTCTGCTGATGGATCCTTTTAACGGCGCGGCCGACATCGAAGCCAAGCTGGTTCGCATTTTGCACAATTATGCCTTTGTCGAGGATCCCTCGCGACTGATTCGCGCCTCTCGATTCTCTGCCCGCTTCCATTGGCCGCTCGAGGAGCGCACCCAGGCCCGTTACGACTCCGCCAAGGAAAACAACTACATTGAATACATCACCAATCGGGCCATCGGATACGAGATTGAGCAACTGGCGTACGAAGACGACCCCCTGAATGTGGTTCGAGTGCTCGAAAAAGAAGGCTGGCTGAAAGTGTTAAGCCCGCACTGGACTCTAGCCAAAGTCGATACCGAAGGCATTTCCGAGCTGGTGAAGACTCGGCAGCAGATGAACGAACTCGGTTACGCGCCCGATCCGCCGGCAGCGGTGTTGTACTTCCTTACCGATAAGCTTAGCGACAAAGAAATTGCCGACATGCGCAAGCTGATCCCGCGCAAGGACTTGGTTGATGCCTGGCGCGATATCAATGATCATGCAAAAGAACTGGCTAAACGGCTCACTGGCAAAGAAGCCTCTACGCCATCGCGCACCTGGAAGTTGCTCTCAAATGCGCGGCAGGAAATGGTGCTTTTCCTCGCAGTCACCTCGCGCCAGCAGGTAGTGCAACAAAAGATAAAGAGCTTTTTCACCAAGTGGCGCGAAGTTCAGCAGAAAATTCCGTTGCCCGAAATGACCGAGCTGCTGATCACTCCTCAACTTCCGGAGTATCCAAAGATTGCAGAAGAAGTTTTCATGCTCCTGCTCGATGGGAAATTGCGTTCGCGAACCGAGCGGCTGAATTTCCTGAAGCCTTTAGCGCCTCCTCCACCGCCGCCACCGCCTCCGCCCCGCCGCGGCCGCGCAGCCAAAGCAGCGGCACAGGCAGGAGCCCCGGCTCAACCGCCGGCCGCCACTGCCGCAAAGAAAGGAAAAGCGGAACCAGCGGCTGCGAAAAAAGGAAAAGCGCAGCCCACGCTCGCCGCCCCCGTAAAAGCGGAAAAGGCCAAAGCTCCAGCCCCTGCACCGAAGCTTCCCGAAAAAGGAAGAAGTGAGAAAGCACCGCCGAAATCCAAAACGAAGCTCACTAGCGCAAAAAAGCCGGCTGCGAAGAAGAAATCCGGCAAGCGCTGACTTACATCTTCGAAGTCAAATCAAGCCCGAAATTTGGATGGTGAAAGGTCCCGCTGATCTTCACGGGAATTATTTTCTCATCGTGGGTTTTTTTGAAGAATGGTTCAATGGCCTTTGCGAATGCGGCCTTAATGCCAGAGGTGGTTTTGGTGAGGCTGGCCCTGGTGGCCAGTTTCCCGTGCATGTCCACGCGCTCAGTGACCAAGCTATAAGTACCGCGCAGTTGAGCCGACGCGTTTTGGTCATGTGCCGTTAGCTCCGTAAACTGCGCCGTCCCATCCGAGGCTGTCACCCTTCCAGCCAGATCCACCGGTTCGCTCTCCTGACTGTTTCCTGGATCTTTCTGGCCTGGTTGCTCTGATATCTTTTGCAATCGCGTCTGAGTCTGCATATTCGTGAAACGCGCGTCACGAATCCGAAAATCGCTCTTCAATTGAAGTCGTTTTACAAACTGCTCTTTACCTCCCCGAATCGCCACATGCATGGTAAAAGCAACGCTCCCAGTAAGGGGCGAGACGCTTGCGTTGATGAAGGGATAAAAGGTGTCCTCAATCCTTCCTTGCTTACACTCCAAGTCAACCACGGCCAGCCTTTTGCCGTCGGCGCCACGGTTAAAGCTGCCATGCGCCTCAATCTGGTCCTTCCCAAATTTCGCTTGTATCGATTTGAGGATCGTGTCACCAGCGGTCGCATTTACGGTCGCGTTGAACTGAGTTTGCAATGGCAATCCGTGCTTAGTGTTGGTCAGTTGAAAATCGGGTGCGTTCGTCGTGCCCTTCACATCGATGTTCTTGAACGTGCCCTTGAAGTCTCCAACGGAGGATAGAATGCCCGCGATAGAACCAAATACGCTCAGGTCCGCGTGCTCCAGGGAATACTTGCCGGAAACTGGAGTTGCAGCGGGGTTGGACTTGTTCCATGGCCCGAACTCCCCTGAGGTGCTTATCAAGCCACGCGGCAATGGATTGTCAAATACTGCCGCGAAGTGCGTACTTCCGTTCTCGCCCAGATTTTCCAAACGAAATTGATGAAAATGAAATTGCAACGGCGCCTGGTTTCCTCGTTGCACCTCCAATTCGGCATCATCGCCGACGAGCTTGTCTACAGTCGTGTCCTGCTCGGGAGTTCGCGTGCTCTTAAACACGGTCTTTTTGAGCACCAGGCGCAAACCGTCGGCACGTATAAGGCTAACGTGATGACTAAAAAGTTTTATAGAGCCACTACGGATATCAAGCCGCTGAATTGTAAGCACCGGCGACTCATCTCCTTGCTGACGAAAAACCACGTTTTCCGCTACGCATCCGGGCGGAAAATATTTTTCGTGAAATGCTCCGAATTCCACGTGTGCGGAGGTAGCCTCAGCCAGTCGGTTTCGTACTCCCGATTCAGTGAAGGGCCAGAAGTGATGCACCACGGCAACTGCGATGATGCAGAGCGCAATCAGTATTGATAAGACCCAGAAAGCACGCCGCTTCGATGGGTACAGACGGCTTCGTATGTTCGCCAGAGCCATTGATTCGCGTCCGCGTAATCGCAGAAGGTCGCTCGATTTGGATTCTCTGCCACCGCCGGCGTTTGCCCACTACGTTCAGTCTGCAAGCGATCCGGCGCAACCCGGAAGCTTTTGGGAAATCGCGTGGCCTTCTAACACTGGATACCCAGGGTTAGTTGCTCCTGGGAACTGAGTCATTCGACGCCAATCGGCCCTATAATGCTGCGCATGAGCACTGTTCTGCATGCCCATCGTGCACATAAGTGCAGCTTCCAACCAGACCGTCAGGACCCTTATTTGCGTCTCGGCGCGGTCACGGTGTTCGTTCGTGACCAGGAACGCAGCTTGCGGTTTTATCGCGATCAGTTGGGCTTCGAGGTCGCATTTGATACTCTCCGCCCATCGGGCGAGCGCTGGCTGGTTGTGTCTCCTCCGGACGGGACCGCATTCTTAAACCTCTCACTTGCAACGGCAGGTTCCTCAGAATCCGGGCCGATCGGTCAGCCCCCCGACATTGTGTTCATGACAGACAATGTCTCTGCCAAATTCCAGGAGTGGTGCCGGCGCGGAGTCCGGTTTCGCGACAATCCGCGGACACATGATTGGGGGGCTATTTCTGCCGACTTTGAAGATCCCGACGGAAATGTATTTTCTCTTCTCAGCCTCGAACCGGTAACCAATGAAATAGAGGAAGAACGGCGCGCGCACGCCAGAAGACACGAATTGGAACGCCTGGCGGCTCAGGAACTCGAATTGGCAAAGCAGGTGCAAGCCCGGCTCTTTCCCCAGTTCCAGCCTGCGATCGGCACGCTCGAGTATGCCGGAACCTGCCTTCAGGCGCGACATGTCGGTGGAGACTATTACGATTTCCTTGACCTGGGAAATAACCGCCTGGGTTTGCTGATCGCGGACATTTCAGGTAAAGGCACTGCTGCCGCGCTCTTGATGGCCAATCTGCAGGCACACCTCCACAATCAGATTTCGACGTATTGGGCTCGTCCTTACGTCCCACTGGTCCTGAACCAGCCTGAACGATTCCTGCGTTCGGTAAATAAGCTGTTTCACGGAAATACTACAGACGAGACCTACGCCACACTCTTCTTCGCCGAGTACGATGACAAACAGGCGCGATTGCGTTACGCGAACTGCGGGCATCTTGCAGGCCTGCTATTGAGGCACGATGGCAGTGTTGAATCGCTCGATTCTACGTGCACAGCCGTTGGGCTGTTTGAAGATTTCAACTGCGTGGCAGCCGAGCGAAATCTTAATCCGGGTGACACGCTCGCTCTCTACACCGATGGCGTGACCGAGTCCTTCAACGAAGCCGGCGAGGAATTTGGCCAGGAGCGGCTGCTCGACGCTCTTAGCACCTACCGCAATCTTCCCTCTCACGCCTTGCTTGGAAGTCTCCTGGCAGAGATCCGCAAATTCGGCTCGCAGGAACAGCATGACGACATAACGTTGGTCGTTGCCCGGTGTAAACAAGCCTGACGGTTGAAGGCGCATTGGCCTGAGCCGCTATAATGAGCCAGACAGAAGCCGTCGTCCCGGTCGTAACCAATGGCAAACATTTGGCTGCGAGTGGCTTTGGCTCTATACGGCCTAGGGCTGCTCTACATTCTGGTTGCGCTCACACGCAGCAGGAAAATCCTCAACAGTCTCGCTCTCCATGCCGCTTATCTTGGCATGATCTTCCATTTCGTTGCCATTGCGGAAACTGTGCAGCAGTCTGGCGAGTTGAGCCTGGCGTCGCTCTCGCTGGCAGCTTCGATTCTCGGCTTTCTGATCATGGTCGTCTTTCTGCTGGTCTACATGGTTTACCAGACCACTTCTCCAGGTATCGTTGCCTTTCCTGTCGTCTTTTTATTGACGTTCGTTGGCCTCAGCGCACAGGAGCCAGTTGTACTCACTTCATCGGTGGCCCGTCAGGGTTGGCTGATCGCCCACATCTCTCTGATCTTTGCCGGATACGCCGCGCTTGTCCTCAGCTTCAGCGCCAGCCTGATCTACTTGATCCAGGAAAACATATTGAAGTCCAAGCGTCCGGGGGGATTACTTGCACGTCTGCCCTCACTTCAGGTCACCGACGAGATCGGCTTCCGTTCTCTGCTGATCGGGTTTCCATTCATGACGGCGGGCCTGATCGCGGGAATGGTCATTGCTCAGGCCAGCTTCGGTCACATCGATTTTCGCGATCCCAAGATTCTGCTATCGGTGCTTACCTGGGCCGTTTACCTGGTGCTTCTTTATACGCGTTGGAATGCGGGATGGCGCGGCCGGCGAGCAGCATACCTTGCCGCGGGCGTCTTCGTAACTGCAATCGTCGCCTGGGCGGCGAACTACTTCAGCGCTATCCACAGGCTGGCGCGGCCATGAACTTTCAGCTCATCGGCGTCAATCACAAGACCGCTCCGGTCGAAGTGCGCGAGCAACTCGCTATTCCTGATGGAAAACTCCGTGATGCCTTGCAGAATTTACTGGCAATCTCGGGCGTACATGAGGGGATGATCCTTTCTACTTGCAACCGCGTTGAGGTGCTGGCGCACACCGCGAATGGAAGCACCGACCTGAGAGACTTTCTTCGCGCACTATTCGGCTTGTCGCCTTCGACCTATGAACCTCACCTGTACGAATATCGCGAGCAGGATGCAGTTCGGCATGTATTCCGCGTGACCTCGAGCTTGGACTCGATGGTGGTCGGCGAGCCCCAAATTCTTGGCCAGGTAAAGGAAGCCTACGCGACCGCCCGTGCCCTCGGGGCTGTGCAGTCTTATCTAGACCTTCTGCTTACCCGCGCATTCGCGGTTGCCAAGCGCGTGCGAACTGAAACTGCGGTGGGATCGTCTCACGTATCAGTGGCATCGTGTGCGGTCGATCTCGCCGGAAAGATTTTCGGCTCATTGAACGGAAAACAGGTTTGCCTTGTGGGCGCGGGTAAAATGTCAGAGATTGCAGCCAGGCACCTTCTGGCGCGGGGTGCAGGGCCAATCTTCGTCGCCAACCGCACCTACGAGCGTGCTCAAGTATTGGCTGGACAGTTTGGCGGACGCGCTATTCGGTTCGACGCTCTGTACGACCATTGCGAGCAGGCCGATATCGTGATCACTTCAACTGGCGCTCCGGTCGCGATTTTCCGTCGCGAGCACGGCGAGCGTTTTCTCAACAGGAGAAAGAATCGCCCGATGTTTTTCATCGACATTGCCGTTCCTCGCGATGTCGATCCGGAGATGAATAAGCTCGACGGAATCTTCGTTTACGACATCGACGACTTGCAGGAGGCCGTCACCTCACATGCTGCTGGAAGGGTGAAAGAAGCCGAGCGCGCCGAGGGCATCATCGAAGATGAAGTCGAGCGCTTTCAGGCGCGTCTACGTTCCTTACACGTGGTCCCCACGATCGTAAGCCTTCAGGACTATGTCGAGACCATCCGGCAGGCTGAATTGGACCGCGTTCGCGGAAAGCTTGGCCGCCTGTCACCTGAGCAGGAACAGGCACTGGATGCCCTCACTCACGGCATAGTCAATAAAATCCTCCACACGCCCATCACTCGCTTGAAATCCGCTGTCGCGGGCGCCGAAGATGCCACGTTGCTCGACGCATTCAAGAAAATTTTCAATCTTCAGGACAAAACCGCTTCGAACGCTTCGGCCGAGAAATCTCTAAGCAATGACGCGACGTCTGGATCGAGGAGCCGATAGTTGCGTCTTCGAATCGGGTCTCGCGGGTCTCAGCTTGCGCTCTGGCAAGCGAATCATATCGCCGCACATTTGCGCGACCGAGGGCATGATATCGATATTGAAGTCATTCACACCACAGGTGACAAGATCACTGACGTCGCCCTATCGAAGGTCGGGGCCAAGGGCATGTTCACCAAGGAGATTGAAGAAGCACTCGATGCCCGGCAAATAGATCTCGCGGTCCATAGTCTGAAAGACCTTCCGACCGAGCTCTCAAAAAAATTCGAGATTGCCGCGATTCCTGCGCGCGAAGATCCCCGCGATGCTCTCTGCTCGGTGAAATATTCCTCTCTCAATGGATTGCCGCAGAATGCAAATGTGGGCACCAGCAGTCTGCGTCGTGAAGCCCAGCTCCGCGCCATACGGCCCGATCTGCGCATCCATTCCCTACGCGGCAATGTCGACACGCGCCTCCGCAAACTCGAAGGCGGAGAGTATGACGCCATTATTCTTGCAATCGCTGGCTTGCGACGGCTGGGCAAGACGGAGCTGGTGCGTGAAATCTTGCCGATTGAAATCATGTGTCCTGCTGCCGGCCAGGGCGCGTTGGCGATAGAGACTCGCGCAGGAGATGTCGAGGTGCGTCGCGCTCTCAGCCCTTTGGAAGATATTGCGGCACGAACTGAGACTGATTGCGAACGCGCCCTGCTCGCAAAAATGGGCGGAGGTTGCCAGGTTCCCATTGGGGCGAGTGCGAAGTATGCTGGCGCGTCGTTACATCTTGAAGCGGTGGTCGCCAGCCCTGACGGACGCGAGGTACTTCACGAGTCTGATTCGGACAGCGATCCACAGTGCCTCGGTGAAAGAGTAGCCAACGTACTTCTGAGCCGCGGCGGCGCGGCCATTCTCGAACAAATCTACGGGCGGCAATTCGCCGCTCCTCAACAACCATGAGTGCCCGGGGGAATCCACTCGCCGGCGTTCGCGTTCTCGTGGGCCGCGCTCGTCATCAGGCAAGTGCGTTATCAGCCAAGCTCGAAGCGCTCGGCGCGGACGTCATCGAAATTCCCTTCATTGACATTCGGCCTCCGCGCTCCTACCGGCCGTTTGACACAGCCCTGAAACAGATTTCCACGTACAACTGGATCATTCTAACCAGCGTGAACGGGGTCGAAGCACTTTCCGCTTGCATGGAGAAACTGCAAATTTCTCGGCAAAAGCTCGCCCATTTGAAAATCGCAGCGATTGGCCCCGCGACGCAACAGGCCATCCAGAAGCTAGGGTTGGAAGTTTCGGTTGTGCCATCCAAATACGTCGCCGAGGCCGTGGTAGACGCACTGCGAGGAAAGGTCGAGGGCCAGCGAGTCCTGCTCGCGCGCGCCAGGATTGCGCGCGATGTGATCCCGCGCGAACTGCGAAAGATCGGCGCGGTGGTAGATGTGGTCGAAGCTTATGAGACCGTCGTACCGGCGAAATCCAAGAAGCTGTTGGAATCGCTGATCGGCAATCCTCAACGCAGACCACACGTTGTCACCTTCACCAGTTCGTCGACAGTAAAGAATTTCGTTGAGCTTCTTGGCGGGCGAGGGCGCCCGCCCCACACGAAACTTGATGGAATTTACTTCGCATCGATCGGGCCGATCACATCAAGCACATTGCGAGAACTGGAATTGCCCGTGCACATTGAAGCCGAGGAGTACACCATCGATGGCCTTTCGCGTGCCGTTGCGGCTCTGTTCGCCGGCTGGCGATAGGAGGGAGCCGTTACTCGAGCTTGCAGCCGCAGTCGGCCGGGGGCACGTGCGCTTTGAGAAAATTCGTGACCCGCTGATAGGCATCGATCTGGTTCTCCACGCGCGCAAAGCCATGGCCCTCATTCTCGTAAATCTTGTAATCTGCGAATCCGCCATGCTTCTTCACCGCATCGACAACCTGTAGAGTCTCTTCTTTCGGGCAGCGCGGATCATGCCCTCCGGCCAACAGGAACAGCGGCGCTTTGATCTGATCGACAAAAAAGAATGGCGAGCGCTCACGGAAAAAATCCGGGTTCTTTTCGGGGTCGCCCATGGTCGCTCGATCGGACTGTTGCAGCACCGGATCTTCATTCGCGATCTCCGTGAACCAGTTCACGAATGGCACAATCGGCACACCCGCGGCCCAGACATCCGGAGCTTTCGTCACCGCCATCATCGTCAGATATCCGCCGTAGCTTCCGCCCATTGCGACAATTTTTTTCGGATCGACATAGCCGGTCTGCTTCAGAAAATCGGCCGCCGCCAGAACGTCCTGAAGATCGCCGCCTCCCATATCGAATAGGTTGGCGTCTTCGAAGCCCTTCCCATATCCCGTCCCGCCGCGATAGTTCGGTGCGATCACCATATATCCCTGATTCACGATGTGCTGTATGAACCGGTTGAAAGAATCGACACTCTGCGACTTTGGACCGCCATGAATGTAGACAATCGCCGCATTCTGCCCATTTCTTTGCATGTTCCGGGTGACGTAAACGAAAGCGGAAATTGTCCATTTGCCATCGCGGCTCGGATAATGCACCAGGAACGGCTCAACCATGTGATCGGCGGGAACTCCTGCCATCAGCGAATGGGTAACTTGAACGGACCTCCCTGACGCGAGATCGTAAACCCACACATCGGCTGGAGCATTCGCACCGTTGTGGTAGTAAAGCAGTTTCTTTCCGTCCCGCGAAAACGCCGATTCCGCCCCTCCGAATGAGTTCACGCCTTTTTCGACCGGCAGCGCGGTCGTTTTCTCAGCTACCAAATCGTGAAAGTACAGATCGACGTATCCATCCACATTGGCGCGAAAAGTGACAGTTTTTCCATCGGGAGAGAAATGGCCGCTGTGAATCTCCCACTTCTCTTCTGTGATCCATTTCATTTTTTTGGTTGCGAGATCTTTGGTTGCGAGATCAAGGATTCCGGCATTCTGATATCCATTCGCCGCATTTGAAGTCACCAGCAGCGATCTGCCATTCGGCCCAAAGTCATTTGCCACATACAATGCGTCGCCCACATGTGGCGTGACCAACTGGCTGGTCCCCGTTGCAACCTCGGCCACAAAAATATTGGAGTTCGTTCCCTTCGCCTCCTCCTGCGTGTATGCGATATACTTCCCGTCCTTCGACCAGATCGGGGTCACATTCATCTTGTCCGCGGGCGTGTTCGTCGTGACATGCTTCACGTCCCGCAAAACGGTGTCGAACACGTCGATTTCAAAAACCGACGAAGTCTTCGGCTTAACGATGTAGGCCAAATATCGTCCATCGGGCGACCAGGTCGGATATTCCTCAGAAATTTCCCGAGTTTTCGTGACATTCACTACTTGCCCGGTTTTGGGGGAGACTAAAAAAATGTCCCACTGCTCGTCACCGTCGTAATCCGACTGATATGCGATCCACTTTCCATCGGGAGACCATGCCGGATTGAACTGGCGCTGATCGCTTACCGTGAGTTGCGTCGGCCAGCCGCCCGCAACCGGCACGAGCCAAAGGTTGTTCCTTCCCGTGATATTCGAGACGAAGACAATCGTCTTGCCATCGGGAGACCACGCCGCATCTCCGATCTGGCGGGTCATGTACAGGCGGTCGAGCGAAAGTCCCTCTTCGCCCTGCTCGACGTTGGCATCTGGCTTGGCGGTAATCTGCTTGGGGTCGGTGATTGCTTTGGGTGGGGTGAGGACCTGCGCGACCGATACCGTGCTCATAGCTATGACGATAACAAATCGCACAGGGCTCATAGCGATCAGTTCAGAACAGATGCCCGGCTCACCGGAGCAGAATGGCGGAAGGTTGTCCCTGCACCGAATATTGGCCGGAGGTAAGTCCGGCTAATTTGCCGGTAATCGCAACGCGAAATACCGAAAGACTCGAGCCCCCGTTGTTGCTGACAACCACCCAGTTGAACGTGCTGGTGTTGTTCGACGTGTTCTGCGTGATCCCACCCGAAAAGACGGATGCACCACCGGAACTGGTGCCGAGTGTCGTAAGCACGCCTGTTGCCGGGCTGTATTGATACTGAGAGACTTGGCTTGAGCCTCGGTTCACCGCATAGACAAAGTCCGAAGTCGGATCGACGAGAATTGTCGCGGGACCGACACCCGCGCCGATTGGAGAACCGGTCGGGATCTCCGTCAGAGTCCCGTTCGGTGAGGCACACGTTCCCGAGACTTGAATGCACGCGTTGAAAATACTTATGTTGTTCGATCCTGCGTTGGCTACGAACAGGTTGTTGCTGTCCGCCGCGGGACAAGACGCAGTAGCTGTGCCGGAACTGACTCCGGCGCAACGCGAGAAAGCAAGGCCGCTAGGGTTCGTGCCCGCCGTGTACTTATTGATGAGAGTCAGATTTCCTGAGCCATCGTAGGAAAAAGCCTCAACCGTGTTACTGAACTGATTGGCGACATACAAGAAGTTACCCACCGGTGAAACAACCACGGCGCTGGGGCCGGTTCCGCTCACATCTCCGGCAGTCTCCGTGGGAAATGTTCCGACCGGCGAAAGACTTGTGCCCGAAACAGAGAAGACTGAAATGGTTCCCGAGGTCACGTCGGTTGAAAGCCCCTGATTGGCCACAAATAAGAATTTGCCAGCAGGATCAATGGCGATCGATATAGGCGTTTCTCCCGCTGCAACGCCCGATCCAGCGGCCGCCAGACTGCCATCCGCATTGAACGTGTACGCCGTGATCGAGCCCGCCGTCCCATTTGCGCCCGAATTCACGATAAACATGGTTTTTGCGTCGGGGGTAACGATCATTTGTGTAGGCTGGACACCCGTTGCCGCGGGGTTCCCGTTGCTGTTGCCAACCGGCTCGATTGAGCCATTTTCCTGGTTGAGAGTGAAAGTACGGACCTTCTGGTCTCCCTGCGTCGCAACCCACATAAGGCTGGTGTTGGCCGGTTGCTTTGAGGAATTTATGCAACTGTTCCAGGCCAGGATCGAAGTCACGGCCACACCCGCCAGCAACCATCGTAACTTCATGTGCATTCTTCTTCCCCAGGAGAAAATTTGTACAAATCTCAAATTTCGAGTGTTTCGGGTCCAGAATTTCAAGCTTTCAGAGTTTCGCCCTGGCATCGCAGGATGGGTAACCAGATCAGGTCGCTGTCGCCCCTTTACGCGAGATCGTCCACAAGTCCGGACGGAGGCTTCAAACGGCAGAACCAACAACCTACGGACACTTGAAATTTTGAAACCTGAGTATTCAATTGTTTATCAGGAATGGGCAGAAAAGAGCAAACCGGCAGCGACGGCCGCTACGATCTCTCCCCCGCTCCCACAGGGGTTTCTCGTGGAACTGCCTGCGACGCCTGCAAAGGAATACGGATCTCAACCAGTAGCCCACCCTCAGGCAAGTTGGATGCGCGCACCGAGCCCCCGTGCAGCCTGACCGCCTGTTCCGTAATCGCCAAACCCAGTCCAACTCCTCCCGTGGACCGTCCGCGGGCATCGTCAATCCGGTAAAAAGGCTGAAATATTTTTTCCAACTCTTCGTCGGGGACCCCGGGGCCGGAGTCGCTGACTCGAACAACCGCTTCTTCCGACGACCCACTATGCTGCCTTTCGGCACGAATGTTTACCGACGTGCCTTCGGCGGTGTAGCGTGTGGCGTTGCGCACTACATTCTCGATTGCGCTGCGCAGCAGGGCGGCATCACCGTTCACCGGAAGCTCGTCCAGTATTTCGCATTCCACCTGCGTATTGCGCGTTTGGGCTTCGAACGCGGCATCGCGGGCCACTTCCTGCACAAGCTCTTCGAGCTCGACCGCCTGCTTCCTTATGCTCCCGGCGCCACTTTCCAGCCGGGCAATGGTAGTCAGGCTTCCGATCAGCTCGTTCATCCGGCTGGATTCCAGACTGATGCGGTCGAGAATGCTCTGGCTTTCCGGCCCGGTACGCTGCCTTGCAAGTTCGAGCGCCACAGACAGCCTGGCTAGCGGCGAACGCAGCTCATGCGAAATGTCCTTCAACAGCCGCGACTGGGCGTTTACAAGTTTCTCGATCTGTTCCGCCATCAGGTTGAAGTCGTGAATGAGCTGAGCGATTTCGTCCCCGTTGGCCGAAAACTTACCCGGAACACGGGCCGACAAATCGCCCGCCGCAAGCTTTTGGGTCGCCTTGCGCAGGCGAATGATCGGCGCGGTGAGAAACTGGGCCAGGAAGTAGCACACGAGCCCGGAAACCACTACCGCAATGAGTATTCCCAATCCCGGTACGCCATTTGGCCCAAACAGCAAATCCTGCCCAGGCGGTAGTTCTGTGACGAGAGTGTAGGTATGACCATCCACACCCGTCGTCGATACCTTCAGCATATGCGGAAAGCGCGGGTTCAGCCGTCCCAGAAACGTGTCAATAGTCCGCCGACGGCCCTCCACTACTTCGGTAAACCACGGCGCGGTGTGTCCCAGCAAACTGTCATGATCTCTGAACAACACTGCGCGGATATGCTGGGAATCCCGCACGCTATGCAGGAAGTCTCGGAGTTGGTCGCTTCCGCCAGCCTGATACGCAGCGACTGCCTCGATCAAAATTTTGTTCTGTTGCGCCTCAATTGCCGACGTTTGCCGCGCGGGCCTCATCGCGACGGTCAGAAGAATTGCCAGCGCCAAAAGTAGCGCGACCACCAACCAGAACGACAAGAATATTCTGAGAAAAAGACTTTTCATCGAGTTGCGTTTTTCGCCTTGGGACGTGTCAGAGCAAAAATATAGCCCGCTCCCCGCACCGTCTTAATATGGTCACCTGTATCGGAGTCCCCTAACTTTTTGCGAACCTTGCTCACATGCATATCGATGCTGCGATCGAAGGGCGAGAATTTGCGGCCAAGAACTTCATCCACCAGGGCTTCACGCGTAACCACGCGTCCTGCCTCGCGCAGCAACACTTGCAACAATTCAAATTCGACTGAAGTCAGATCAACCGGCTTCCCCCGGTGCAACACCGTTCTTGTCGCCGGATCCAGCTCGACATCGCCGACACGAATTACATCAGGAACTTCGTGCTCGTTGCCCTTTCGCGAGCGCCGCAGGATGGCGCGGATTCGCGCCACCAGTTCACGCGGATTAAAAGGTTTCGGGAGATAGTCATCGGCTCCGATCTCCAAACCAACAATGCGGTCGACATCCTCACCACGCGCTGTGAGTAACAGGACTGGGGTCCGGGAACTGTCCCTGATCCGGCGCAGTACATCGAATCCATTGAGCCCGGGAAGCATGACGTCAAGAACAATTAGAAGATGGTCGTTGCTCAAAGCGCGCTGCAGGCCGGCTCTCCCGTCATGTACCGCTTCAACCTGAAAGCCCTCGGGACGCAGATACTCGCTGACCAGAGAGCAAAGCTCAGCGTCGTCATCGATAACTAGAATCCGCTCCACGGCACTCATTCTATTAGCTCGAACCCTTCCCGGCCGGTAAAGATTCGTCAAATCTCCCAAGCCGCTGGTTTACAAACATTTACTCCGATTGACTCACTCTTTACCGCTACCCAGCCCCCGTCCGTGTTTCTATCTTCGTACGGACTCAGTTTTACAGGAGGAAGGAATGAAATTCATGAATTCAAGATTTACGGCTCTTTTCGCGACACTGGCGCTGTGCACGGGAATGGCTATGGCACAGGATGAAACCGCGCCGCCGGCCGCCGGTCCAAAGGGCCACGCCATGCACGGACATTTCATGCGCGGAGGCGAGTTCGGATTACCTTTGCGTGAGCTTAATTTGACCGACGACCAGAAGACTCAGATCAAGCAGATTTTCCAAAACGAAAAAACCGCCATGAAGCCTCTCATGCAGCAGGCTTTCGCCTCGCGCAAGCAAATGATGGACTTGGTCACCAGCGACAAGTTTGACGAAGCTACGGCTGCCAAGATTGCTACGCAGGAGTCGCAGCTCCATGCACGGCTTGAAGTCGAGCACGCCAAAATTGCATCGCAAATCTACCAATTGCTGAGCTCCGATCAGAAATCGAAAGTGGCCGAGATCAAAGCCCAGCACGAGCAGCGAATGCAGCAGCACATGATGAATCATGAACAGGCTGCTCCGCAAAACGATCAACAGTAATTGCCTCTATGGTGAAGTCTGGAGTGACAGGCTGAGAGGCCTGTCACTTTCCACATCTGATTGGTTTTTTGGTGCAGAAAAATGAACAGCACAACAACACAAACCGATTTCGTGGGTTTAATTGCGGCAGAAATCGCTGGCGGCATTGATGAAGCCATCGGCTATTGGCTTGGACGCATCGAACGTGAGCTGATTGACCGCAGTTTGACACCGCACGAGCAATTGCGCGCGATCGCCAACATCTTGCGGGAATACAAAGAAGTAACTGGAAAGCTTCAGTTCCGCTCCGCCGAAGCGTGATCCTGGCTCATAATGCTTGCGGCGGCCGTTCCAAAATCGAGACTTCCACTCTCGGGAAACGCGCATGAGTGTTGATAGAGCAATTTCATTCCTAAGCCATTCCAACTGGGGTTTCCTTGCCCTATGGGTCGTGCTACTCACCGTCGCATGCATCGCCTGCTTTTCCGATAGTCCCGCCCCTTCGGCGCAGCGTCACCGCTCTAATCGTCCTGGCTCTAATTAGGTCGCGCGCAACCGCCGCTGTTCATGCTGATAAAATTGCATTCAGCCGCTCATGTTTCCCAAGACCCTTCTTCCCCTGGTTCCCTATCTAAAGAAGTACCGCAGCGGCTACGCCTGGGGTGCGATCTGCGTGCTGATCATGAACGGCACGTGGGCCCTTATTCCGCCGGTCATAGGTCGCGCGATCGACGATATGGGCAAAGCGGGCGTGTCATTACACAAAATCGGCTCGCTCGCGTTATTGCTGCTTCTAATCTCTGGCGTCAAAGCCATCTTTCAGTTCCTGATCCGCTGGATTGTGATCGGCGTTTCGCGGGAAATTGAGTTTGACCTTCGCAACGATCTTTTTCTCCATCTCGAAACTCTGTCACATCGCTTTTATCAACGAACACGCACCGGCGACATTATGGCCCGCGCCACGAATGATCTGAACGCGGTGCGCATGCTTCTGGGCCCCGGCTTCATGTACACGGCGAACACGGTTGTGTTTACGGCTTTTGCTTTGGTTTTCATGCTGCACATCAGCTCTCGCCTCACATTTTATGCATTTCTGCCGCTACCGATTGTGAGCATCGTCATTCAATATTTCGGCCGGCGGATTCATGAGCGGTTCGAACGTATCCAGGCAATGTTTTCGGAAATTTCGGCCCGCGCGCAGGAGAACTTCTCTGGAGT
This sequence comes from Terriglobales bacterium, assembly GCA_035651555.1. Classification (GTDB taxonomy): domain Bacteria; phylum Acidobacteriota; class Terriglobia; order Terriglobales; family Acidobacteriaceae; genus Gp1-AA145. Next base: position 28,448 of record DASRFL010000032.1, on the reverse strand, counting down.
TCGCATCATTCGAGCCTACGTTCAGGAAGAGGCGGAAATCGCCGGCTTTGAAGTTGCTAACCGGGAATACATCAAGCGCAGCTTGACTCTGGTCCGGCTGATGGGAATGTTATGGCCGACGCTCGAGACCATGCTGACCTTAGCCATTGTGCTGGTTTTGTGGCTGGGAGGCCGTGAAGTCCTGCACGGCCACATTACGGTAGGGGCATTTACCGCCTTCAATACATTCATGGCGCAGCTCACGTGGCCGATTATTGCCCTGGGATGGGTGATCAATATTTTCCAGCGCGGCACCGCGTCTCTGCGGCGAATCGAGCAACTGATGCAGGAGAAGTCGGAAATTGCCGACGCTTCAGATGTTGTGCCCGAGCTGTTGGAGCAGGAGCTTCAGGGCGACATCGAAATTCGTAATCTTAATTTTTCATATAACGGCACGCCGGTGTTGCACGACATCAATCTCGATATTCCGGCAGGAACAAGTCTTGCAATCGTAGGTCCTACAGGCTCAGGCAAAACCACACTCGTGAGTCTGATTCCGCGAATCTATGACGCCGACCCCGGATCGGTGCTGATCGACGGCAGATCGGTCCGCGAATATCCCCTGGCCATGCTTCGCCGCAATATCGGATTTGTTCCTCAAGAGACTTTTCTCTTCAGTGAGACCATCCGCGAAAACATCGCCTTTGGCGTGCAGAATGCGCGTGATACGGATGTGACCTGGGCCGCGGAGGCAGCTAATATCGCAGCCGAGATTGAGGGCTTTCCCGAACAATACAAAACTATGGTCGGTGAACGCGGCATTACCCTTTCGGGCGGCCAGAAACAACGCACCGCCATCGCCAGAGCTCTCATTCGTAATCCCAGGATCCTGGTGCTTGACGATGCGTTATCCAGCGTAGATACGCAGACGGAGGACAAAATCCTGAACCACTTGCGTGACGTCATGAGAGGCCGCACCACCATTTTTATTTCTCACCGCGTCTCCACCGTCCGTAACGCCGATCGCATCGCGGTACTCCACGGCGGCCGCATTGTCGAGCTTGGAACACACGAGGAACTACTCAACCGGAATGGATATTACAGCGACCTCTACAACAAGCAACTGCTTGAGGAAGAGCTGGCAGAAGTTTGATTGCGCGGTTATCTTCCGTTTGACGTTCACCTGACAAACCTCCCTCGCCTCGTCCATTAGAATTCCTCAGGTGCAAAGGCGGCGGACAACTGAGTTGCTCGATAGCGATTCGGGTACACCCACTGAAGTGATGGGCTCTCTGCGCGACCTGCAGTCGTTCAACCAACGCCTGGGCGGAATCGCGACCACGCGTGACCTGGTGCTCACCGCAGCTGCCGTCTCGGGGAAAAAAGAACTGTCTCTGCTTGAGGTAGCGGCGGGAAACGGATTTGTACCCTTCCATGTAGCCCAGGAGATAGCGCAACGTGGCATTCAGCTAACTGTTACGCTTTCCGATCGCGTGGCATCGCATCTGCCACGAAACGGAACGTCGAGCAAGCTGGTTGCCGACGCGCTGGCATTACCGTTTGCCGATTCCTCCTTTGATCTGGTATCCAGTTCGCTTTTTCTCCATCACCTTTCTCCCGCCGATGTCGTGCAGTTCGCACGCGAAGCGCTGCGTGTTTCCCGCTTGGCTTTTCTGGTGAACGACCTGGTGCGTCATTGGCTGCATCTTGCACTGGCATATGCCGGTGTGCCGTTGTATCGCAGCCGGTTAACCCGGCACGATGCTCCGGCTTCGGTCAGGCAGGCCTATACCATCGACGAAATGCGAACGCTTCTTCTGAAGAGCGGCGCCGCAAACGTCGAGTCCCAGAGCCGCTTCCTTTATCGAATGGGATTGATCGCATGGAAGTAAGAGCAACCCCAGCATGACTTTTGACTTGGCAATTATTGGCGCAGGACCGGCCGGCTGCGCGGCTGCGATCACGGCCGCCCAAAGTGGCGCGCGAGTTCTCCTGTTCGAGCGTGGCCGTTTGCCTCGCCACAAAGTTTGCGGAGAATTTGTTTCCGCGGAGTCGTTGGACTTGGCGCGTAAGCTCCTTGTAGATCTTGGCCGTATCCTGACCGCCAACTGTCCCTCGATTTCTCAGGCCCGCATATTCATTGATGGAAAGGTGGTACAAGCCAGTATCAATCCGCCCGCGGCCAGCATCACGCGGTTCGAACTTGACGCCGCGCTATGGGCGTCTTGTCAGGTTCACGGGGTCCAAACATTGGCGGAGACCAACGTTCAGCGGGTGGACGCTAAGGGTCCCTTTGCGATCACGGCGGGCGATCAGATTTATGAAGCAAAGGCCGTCGTCAACGCCGGCGGCCGTTGGTCCAACTTTACCAGCGCGGCAACACGCGCCCGAATCTCAGAGAGTGTTGCAGGAAAAAAGTGGATCGGACTCAAGCGTCACTTCCAGGAGACTTCTTCGCCGACTTCAGTGGACTTGTATTTTTTTGACGGCGGCTATTGCGGCGTCCAGCCAATAGCCATTGCTGGGGACGGCCAGGCTGGCCGCATCAATGCTTGCGCCATGGTCAGCGCAGATATCGCCAATTCTCTGTCTGAAGTTTTCAGTCAGCATCCAGAACTCAGGATTCGAAGCGCCGCCTGGTTGCCTGCAAGCGACCAGGTTACGACCTCTCCCCTGGTTTTCCATCCGCCAGAGCCCCTGCAAAATTCTATGCTGCAAGTCGGCGATGCCGCCACTTTCGTCGACCCGTTCATTGGAGATGGAATTTCCCTGGCACTGCGCAGCGGCGCCTTGGCGGCGGAATCTCTAATTACTTTTTTTAAAAACCAATGTTCGCTGAAGGAAGCCTCAGACCAATATGCCAGAAACTACAGGGAGCGCTTTGCCCCGGTATTCACAGCTTCCTCGCGGTTGCGAGGCCTGCTCCGCTGCCCGCCCGCCGTCCGCAAGCCGGTGCTCTCGGTTCTGGCGAGGACCCCGTTCTTAACCAATCAGATTGTAAGAATGACCCGGTGAGGTCAGTCGAGTCGCACGCTAGCGGACAACCAGAACTTCGCGCACATTGTCCCGCGAGAGGAAGAATTTGATCGAGGCAAAATCGCGGAAAAGGTTTTCTATGTGCCGATTGTTGAATACTCTCTGCAGCGCAAAATTCCGGCTGGGCGAACCCCCTTTTTTGTGTGCCGTCCTCGAATTCAGAACTTGCATGTCCAAAGTATCCGTAGCCGTTATGTGATAGCGGTAGTACGGCGCATCGGGCCCAGCTTCGCGGGTATGAAAGAAAGCGAGCAGCAGCGAACCGGGCTTCATTACCGACCACAATCTTCCAATGACCGGCCTGACCAGGCTTTCGTCCAGGTAGTCAGCTAAATTCCAGCAGAACACAAGATCAAAGTGAGTATTGGGATATGCCAGGTTTTCGTCCAGAAATTTTTTGCTGTCGAGAACGGGAAGGCCCTGCTCGCCGGTACTGGCCAAAGCAGGATCAGTTGATGCTTCCAGCAGATCCTGACTGTATATTCGGTGTCCACGCTCGGTAAAGAATCGGATATTGCCGGCCGACGTCGCTCCAATATCGAGCACACAAAGCGAGTCTTCCGTTTTAAGCACACGAGAAACCTCCGCCATCGCGCTGGAACGCCTCGACAGGCGCTCTTGAGGTCTAGGTTCCGGCGCGGCTGCCGGAGTGTTTCGGAAGAATTTCATAGTTGAAGAACAGCTTTCACGGATGTCCCGAATCCACGAAAATTATGGGACAAACCTTGCCCCGTCTCTTGTGCTCACTATAACCTGACGGGTGTTCTCTGGGCCAGATTACTTACTAGGCTCACCCGCACCGGGGGCTGAACGGGTGGAAGCGGCAGAAGCCACGGCGGTTACGGTTCCCTGGCCAGGTTGGGCTTTGCTTTCAGGCAGAATTTCAAGCTTTCCCTTAAAGTAGGCGCCTTCCTCAATTGCGATTCGACGGGTCTGAACATCACCAGTGACCACTGCGGTCTTGCGCATGTCTGTCCGCTCGCTGACCTGAAGGTTCCCTTCCACGGACCCGCTCACCGTGATGTTCTTGGCACTGATATTGGCTTTGACCCGCCCATTGGGCCCGATAGTCAGGCTATTGGCGCTCAGCTGAATACTGCCTTCCACCTGGCCATCTACATAAACGTCCTCACCCCCGGTGATATCTCCGCGAATGGAGACTGACTTACCAATGTTTGCCAGATCGCCCGCTACAGGTGTGCCCATGTGTCCTCCCGTGAAGTTCGCGCCGAGCAGCAAAAGGATTGTAAATCATTCGCTTTGCCCAGCTTCACCGCAATCTGTTCACCCTCCTGCGCCTGAAACTACATCTCAGTACTTGTGCACGTGCAACATCGGAGCTATCGTTCCCTTCTAAGAGGCTAGAGGTCGTATGCTCGGCGCCGGCAGATTCGTTGAATACGGCTTTGGGGCGTTGTTAATAGCAGCCGTGTACACGGCAGCCGCTCCAGCGGCGGATGACTCTAAGCTGGCGCCCACCGACTTGGTTCGCCGTGCGGTTCATAATGAGATCGCCTCGAACCAGAGCGGCTCTGGCGCGCACTTCATGTTCAAAGACGAGAAGAAAACGCCTCAGTCTTCTCAAATTAAACTCCTGGTTGAGACTCGCGAGGCCACTGCCGGCCTTTTGATATCCCAGAACGGCCGTCCTTTGAATAATCAGGAACGCCAGGCTGAAGACGCGCGGCTCGCCAACTACGTTCAAAATTCCTCTGAACTGCGCAAGAAACGTAAGCAGGAAAAAGAAGATGCGGAACACACCGAGCGCATTCTGAGCGCACTGCCGGACGCATTTTTGTATGAGCGAGACGGAACCCAGCCAGGCCGGAAGGACCTTGGCAGCCCAGGCGATGAGCTTGTCCAGCTCAACTTTCGTCCCAATCCCAACTACAATCCGCCAACGCATGTCGAGCAGGTGCTTACGGGAATGCACGGTCATCTTTTGATCGACGTCAAGCAGGAGCGGATCGCGGAAATTGATGGAACACTACAAAAGGAAGTTGAATTTGGCTGGGGAATTTTAGGCCATCTGAATCCCGGTGGCCGCTTCCTTGTTCGCCAGGCCGATGTCGGCGATCATTCCTGGGAGGTCACTCGAATGGAACTGGCGTTCACGGGAAAAATTCTGCTGGTCAAAAAACTCAGCATACATTCAAGCGATACATTCTCCGACTTTGAGCCGGTGCCGGGTAATTTGACTTTTGCCCAAGGTGTCGATCTTCTTAAGAAACAAGCTGCAGAAAATCATTCCGTGGTCCAGCCCCTGGAAGCCGACAAAAACAGAAGCGCAAAGACCCAAAGCAGCAAAACCGACGCGAAAAATCAAGGCGATCAAACTGTGTGCTGTGAGCGGTAGCTTTTCGAACTGGAGCAGCGAACGATTTCTTTTCTGACCGAAAGCGTCTCGATCAGACCTAGTTTCGGCGCGTAACCCGTGCCAGGCGCATTAGTCACTGCGATAGTTCCCCTGCTTGACACAACGATCTCGGGATCGACAATGTCCTCCGACCAGTAGCGCTTTGACGCCGAAACATCTCCCGGCAGAGAAAAATTCGGCAATGTCGAAAGAGCGATGTTGTGCGCGCGTCCAATGCCGGTCTCGAGCATGCCTCCGCACCACACGGGTATGCTCGCGTGCTGGCAAGCATCGTGTACCGCGATGGCCTCACTGAAGCCGCCGACCCGACCGACCTTGATATTGACGATCCGGCACGCGCCAAGCTCGATTGCTGTTGCCGCATCGCGGGCGTTGCGGATGGATTCATCGAGGCAGATGGCCGTGTTCAACTCGCGCTGCAGCTTTGCGTGTTGGAAAATCTCGTCATGCCAGAGCGGCTGTTCGATCATGAGCAGGCCGAACTGGTCGAATCTCTTTAGATGGACGGCGTCGGCTGGAGTGTAGGCGGAATTTGCGTCGCAACTAAGCAGGATCTTCGGCCAGCGCTTCCGGATCTTCGCTAGAACATCTGCGTCCCACCCGGGCTTCACTTTTACCTTGATTCGCTGGTAGCCGGCTGCCAGTTCCGCTTCGATTTTCTCCAGCAACTGTTCGTGTGAATCCTGAATGCCAATCGATACTCCGCAATTGATTTCGCGTCGCGTGCCGCCCAGGAGCTTCCATAGCGGCTGTTGCTTCCCTTTTGCCTCGGCATCCCAGAGAGCATTTTCGAGTGCGGCCTTCGCCATGTTGTGGCCGCGCACCCGAGACATAAGCCGTGCGCCGTCGTTTTTTGCCTCCGTGATTTCCTGGCCCAGCAGCATCGGCGCAAGAAATTCCCGTACGGTTACCCATGCTGTCTCGATCCACTCAGAGCTGAAAAACGGCCCCTCGCCTGCGACACATTCCCCCCAACCTTCTACTCCTTCGCAATGAACCGTAACCAACAGCACACGGCGACTTTCCGTCCGCCCGAAGCTGGTTTCAAAGAAATGCTTCAGCGGCAGGCGCAATTCGCGAAGAGTAATAGCTTCGACTTTCATCGGGAATATTGCACAGCGTCCTTCTCCTGTTCTTTGGCCCGTTGCCAGAGCGATTCAAGTTCTTCCGTGCTCGTTTCTTGTAGAGCGCGGCCACAGGAACTCAACTGCCCTTCCATCCATTGAAAGCGACGTTTGAATTTGCGGTTCGCCCGCTTGAGCGCCGACTCGGAATCGAGAGCAAGAAACCGCGCGATGTTGACCAATACAAAAAATAGATCTCCTACTTCTTCTTCGAGCCTGCCGCGACTTTCTTCTGAGATATTTGGCTTGCCCGATCCTGCGATTCCGGTTTGTGAAGCCTGCACCGAAATTGGAAGATGGGCGAGTTCATTCTTGAGCTCTTCCATCTCTTCCTGCAGTTTGTGAAACAAGCCGCCAATCTGCGGCCAATCGAACCCCACCCGCGCGGCACGTGAACTCAGCTTGTGAGCTTCAAGCAGTGCCGGCATTGCCGCTGAAACACTCGCGAGAATGGATTCGCTCTTTAAATCCCGGTTTCCAGCCTTCCCAGCATGCTCCTTCTTTTTCTTTTCTTCTGCTTTTAGTGCCTCCCAATTGCGTAGCACCTCAGAGGAAGTCTCCGCCGTCACATTGCCAAAAACGTGCGGATGGCGATCGACCAACTTGGCCGAGAGCCGGTCAAGAACATCATCAATTGAAAAGTGATTGTCTTCGGCCGCCATCTGCGAATAGAACAGAACCTGCAGCAACAAGTCCCCCAATTCGCCTGGAAGCTCACCCCAGTCGCGATTGTCTATCGCTTCCAGCACCTCGTAAGTCTCTTCGAGTGTGTAGGGCTTGATGGAATCGAATGTCTGCTCGCGGTCCCAGGGACATCCTCCGGGAGCACGCAATCGTGCCATGATCGAAACGGCGCGCTCGAAACGGTCTCCGGTTGTAGGCATGGATTAAGAGTAGCAATCTTAGGCTAGCTTGAAAAACAGCACTCCCAGCGGCGGCAACGTCAGCGAGATCGAATATGGACGACCGTGGGTAGGAATGGTCTCAGCCCTCTTGCCTCCGGAATTACCCATGTTGCTGCCCGCGTAATCGGCGGCGTCGCTATTCAGAAGCTCCCGCCAATAGCCATCGAACGGCACGCCGATCCGATATTGCTCCCGCGGCACTGGGGTGAAGTTGCATACCACCAGAATTGTGTCCTCCGGCCGCTTCCCTTTTCGCAGCAATGAGACAATGCTGGCGCCAGTATCATTGCAATCCACCCATTCGAAGCCGGCTGGATCTGAATCAAGCTCATGCAACGCCGGTTCTTCGCGAAAAATGCGATTCAATTGCTCAACCCACTTCTGCACGCCTGAGTGCACAGGATATTGCAGCACGTGCCACTCCAGGCTCAGATCATGTCCCCACTCCCGCACTTGGCCAAACTCATCGCCCATGAACAGCAATTTTTTGCCCGGCTGCGCGAACATGTAGCCGTAGAGCAGGCGTAGGTTGGCAAATTTCTGCCACTCGTCGCCCGGCATTTTGCCGGCGATCGAGCCTTTGCCGTGCACCACTTCGTCATGCGAAAGCGGCAGCACGAAATTTTCACTGAAACCGTACAACATGCGAAAAGTCAGCAGATTGTGATGGAAGCGGCGGTGAATCGGATCATGGGAGAAGTAAGAGAGGGTATCGTGCATCCAGCCCATATCCCACTTGAAGCCGAATCCCAGTCCGCCAAGATATACCGGCCGCGAGACCATCGGCCACGCGGTCGATTCTTCCGCGAACGTCTGAATCCCCGGATATTCCTTGTACGCTTCCAGATTCATCTGCCGCAGGAACTCGATCGCGTCCAAATTCTCGCGTCCACCGTATTTATTCGGAATCCACTCACCCTCGCGGCGCGAATAGTCGAGATATAGCATCGACGCGACCGCATCAACGCGAAGCCCGTCGGCATGGTACTTGTCGAGCCAGAACATCGCGCTCGACATCAGAAAGCTGCGTACCTCGTTGCGCCCGTAGTTGTAAATGTAAGTGTTCCAGTCTGGATGAAATCCGCTGCGCCAGTCTGCATGCTCGAACAGATGCGTACCGTCAAAATACGCCAGGCCATGCGCATCCGACGGAAAGTGCGACGGTACCCAGTCGAGAATCACTCCAATACCTCGCTGGTGCAGATAATCCACAAAGAACATGAAGTCCTGCGGCGTTCCATAACGCGATGTGGGCGCGAAATATCCCGTGGTCTGATATCCCCAGGAGGCGTAGAAGGGATGCTCCATGATGGGCAGCAGTTCCACATGGGTGAAGTTCATGCGGTTCACATAGTCGGCCAGCTTCGGCGCAATCTCGCGGTAGGTCAATGGCCGGCCGCCCTCCTCCGGCACTCGCATCCACGAACCCAGGTGAACCTCATAGATTGAAATCGGCGAATGCAATGACTGCCGGCCAGCGCGCGATTTCATCCAGGCCTGGTCCGCCCAGGAATATTCCAAGTCCCACACGACGGATGCAGTCCGCGGCGGCACTTCGTGATAAATCCCGAACGGATCAGCCTTGTCCGTCATGTAACCATGATTGTGGGAAACGATATGAAATTTGTAGAGAGAGCCCTTCCCGATGCCTGGAATAAATCCTTCCCAGATTCCTGAAGATTCTCTCGGTTCAAGCTGGTGCGACTGGGTGTTCCAGTCGTTGAAGTTTCCTATGACCGAAACTTTTCGAGCGTTTGGCGCCCACGCACTGAATGACGTACCCGCTTCGCCGTTGAACTTGGCAAGGTGCGCCCCGAGCTGGTTATAGGCGCGGTAGTTTCTTCCTTCGTTGAACAAATAGAGATCGTCGGGAGAAAAGGCACTCACATCGTGCCGCACCGGCGTTGAAACGATGTTTTTTGTAGTCATCTTCTTAAATCAGTGCTTAACAAAACCATCTAGTCCAATGGTAATGCTTGGATGCAGGAGGACAAAGCACCTCGCGTGCTAGACTGCACATTACTCATTCCAATCGGGGAACTCCGCCGCCGATGCCCGTTCTTCGCGTGGTTGTGCTTTGGCACCAACACCAGCCTTACTATAAAGACCTCGTCACGGGGGCCTTCCGCCTCCCTTGGGTGCGCCTCCACGCACTCAAAGACTACTACGGGATGGTGAAACTGCTGGATGAGTTTCCTCAGGTCCATCAGACATTCAACCTGGTCCCGTCGCTCATTTCGCAAATCCAGGAATACGCCACCGGAACCGCGGAGGACCCGTTTCTGCGAATCGCGGCCCGGTCGGCACGCGATCTCACGCCTGACGAGCGCCGCTTTGCACTCGCATATTTGTTCCAGGCCAATCCGGAGCACCTGATCGGCCGCTATCCGCGCTACGCCGAACTTTGGGAACGCTTTCAGAGCTTGGGTTCATCGCCGGAGAAGGCTGAAAAATATTTCCAGCCGCAGGATTTTACGGACCTGCAGGTCCTGTCGCAAATTGCCTGGTTCGATGAATTCTTTCTCGCCGAGCCAAACATCGCGGAACTCATTCGTAAAGGACGTGGATTTTCACTGCAGGACCAGAAGTTTGTGATCGAGCAGCAGCGCGAGCTGATTCAAAGAGTTTTGCCCGCCCACGCGGAAGCCGCGCAACGCGGACGGATCGAGATCTCAACCTCGCCTTTCTACCACCCGATTCTTCCTCTGGTATGTGACACGAATGCCGGCGCAGCCTCCACGCTGGGCCTTCCTCTTCCTCAAAATCGATTTCGACATCCCGAAGACGCTCGCGAGCAACTGAAACGCGGGCTCGATCTGCACGAACAAGTTTTCGGATTGCGGCCGCGAGGGGTGTGGCCCTCTGAAGGAAGCGTTTCGGAAGAGGTACTCAGCATGGCGTCAGAGTTGGGCGTGAACTGGATGGCCACCGACGAGGGCGTGCTCTCGCGCACTACCGGCATGTCTTTCATACGCGATGGACAAGGCCGATTGCCCGATATTTCCGCAGAAAATCTCTACACGATCCATCGTTATGAGAATGTGCAGACGCAAATGCACCTTATCTTTCGCGATCATGCTATTTCTGACCTGATCGGATTCGTGTACTCAGCAATGCCGGCAAAGGATGCAGCCGACCACTTGATCCACAACATAAAAGATTCGGCGCGTCCGGTTCTGAGCAGCGGCCGCGACGCGATGGTTGCAATCATCCTCGATGGCGAGAATGCGTGGGAGTACTATCCCGAGTCTGGCCGCGAGTTTCTTAGGCGCTTTTACGATGCCATGCAGAATGACTCTTCGATCGAAGCACTTACCGTGTCTGAGGCTATCGATCGCCACCAGGACATTCGCCCACTGCACTCGTTAGTGCCGGGTTCCTGGATCCACGCCAATTTCAACGTCTGGATCGGCGCTCCGGAAGACAACAAGGCATGGGATTACCTCTATTACGCCCGCAACTTTTATGCGCAGGCCGCGCCACAGGTTTCCGAGCTGCAACGCAAATTGGCATTCGAAGAATTGCTTATCGCCGAAGGGAGCGACTGGAATTGGTGGTACGGACCCGAACATCACTCCGCGAACGACCGCGAGTTCGACGAACTGTATCGCAAGCACCTCTCAAACGTCTACCAGGCGCTGGGCGCAACTCCTCCCGACTATTTGGCCCAGCCCATCATTGGCGGCACAGTGACGCCATCCGTTACGCCCCAAACCTACTACATTCATCCGCGGATTACCGGCGATATGGTTCGCTACTTCGAATGGATGGGTGCGGCCCACTACACCGCCGACCGCCGCAGCGGAGCTATGCACGGCAAGATTTTTCTTTTCGATTCCATCTATGCCGGTATTGACCACGAAAATGTATATGCCCGGCTGGATTTCACCGAACAAGCCCCTGCCGGCAACTTCGAACTGCTGGTCAATCTTGAGTCTTGGCCTGAAAACGCAACCCGGGCGCGGCGGGCATTGCGCCTGAACGTAGATGTCCGCAATTCGAACATCGCAGACTGGCACATTGCAGATAACGGCGATCGGCTGCCAAGAGATGGCGCCGCTGTCGCGCTCGGCCGCAATTTCGAATTCAAAATTCCGCTCGTATTGCTCTACGCTACCCCGGTTGAATCCGCCTCTGCGGCGTCAAGTCCAGCAGCAACCAGGCTTCGTTTGCGATTCAGCATCTGGCAGAATCGCCTGCCTGTTGATGCCCTTCCGGTTGAAGGATGGATGGAGCTGCAACTCTTGCCTGAAGAAGAGATGATCGCAATTTCACAATAGCGGCGCAATTTGGCGCTACAGTTTCTCGATCGCGTTCAGCACCTGCTCGAAGGGCGCTCGGTCGACCTGGTCATCGCCGCGATAGATATAGCGCACCATTCCTCCTCGGTCCACGACCAAAGATGCCGGATGCGCGATGCGGAACGCATCTGTTCCCAGTGCGTGAAAAAGGCCATAGGCCTTGGTGACGGACCGGTCCTCGTCGAGCAAAAACGGATATGAAATGGGGTTGTTTGCAAGATACTCTGCCGGTTTCCAGATACCGTCCTTCTTTTCCGCTGCAATGTAAACCAGATCACCGACCCTCGTGATCTCACTTCTCTGTGGCTCCAACTGAGCCAGCCGCTTGCGGCAGTTCGGTCACCAGGTGCCACGCATAAATTCAATCATCAGTGGTCCGCGCCTGAGCATGTCAGCGAGCGAGAAGGTGCCGGTGCGGTTCGCCGCAGGAAGAGTGAATGCAGGAGCAATGGATCCGAGACCAAGAGTGTCGGTTTGATTCTTCATGCCACGAGCGCGAAACAAAGCTTTGAGCGAAGCATCATTTATAATCGCAGTTTTCCGCAATGGCAAAAACTTATACAGGTGTAGGGTACCTGACGGGGAGACGCCTGACCTTCTCCTCAGCCAACCCTACGGCAGTGGTCGTAGACGATGACCCAACTTCTTCTGAGAAAGGACGCCATAATTCCATGAGCAATATTGCAGAAATTCGTGGCCGCCAGGTGCTCGACTCGCGCGGCAATCCTACGGTGGAGGCCGAGGTTTGGCTTGACGATGGCTCGATTGGACGGGCGATAGTGCCGAGCGGAGCGTCGACCGGTGAGCGTGAAGCCATTGAACTTCGCGACGGCGACAAGAATGTGTACGTCGGGAAGGGCGTACTAAAGGCAGTCGAAAATGTGAACGGCGAAATTGCCGATGCCTTGGGCGGATTTGACGCCGCCGACCAGCGCACGCTCGATCAAAAGATGATTGAACTTGACGGAACCGAAAACAAGGGCCGCCTCGGCGCGAATGCGATTCTTTCTGTCTCGATGGCGGCTGCGCGCGCGGCGGCCAACTCTTTCGAGCTTCCTCTTTACCGTTATCTCGGTGGCGCAGGCGCGAACACTTTGCCTACGCCAATGATGAACATCCTGAATGGTGGCGCTCATGCCGACAACAACGTCGATTTTCAGGAATTCATGGTTATGCCGGTCGGCGCAGAATCGTTCTCAGAAGCGCTGCGCTGGGGCGTAGAGGTTTTTCACACGCTGAAGGGAGTGCTGAAGAAGCGCGGCTACAACACCGCCGTTGGAGATGAGGGCGGCTTTGCGCCTTCGGTGAAATCGAACGTCGAAGCCATCGAAGTCGTGCTCGAAGCGATTCAGCAAGCCGGATATAAACCGGGAGAAGAAATCGCAATCGCGCTCGATCCAGCGGCCAGCGAGTTTTATCAGGACGGGAAATACGTTTTCAAAAAATCAGACAAGTCAACGAAAAGCTCTGACGACATGGTTCGCTTTTGGGCCAAATGGGCGAATGACTATCCGATTGTCTCTCTCGAAGATGGCCTCGCAGAAAATGACTGGGAAGGCTGGGCGAACCTTACGAAAGAAATCGGCGGAAAGGTTCAGCTCGTCGGTGATGATCTTTTCGTGACCAACTCCAGCATTCTTCAGGAAGGAATTGAGAAAGGAATCGCGAATTCGATTCTGATCAAGCTGAACCAGATCGGCACGGTCAGCGAAACCCTCGACGCCATCGATCTCGCCCGCCGTAACGCATACACCTCGATCATCTCCCACCGTTCGGGAGAAAGCGAAGATACGTTCATCGCCGACCTCGCCGTCGCAACCGGAGCGGGACAAATCAAAACGGGTTCTGCATCACGCACTGATCGCGTGGCGAAGTACAACCAGTTGCTGAGGATTGAGGAAGAGTTGGGGAGCGGGTCGAGATTTCTGGGATTGAAGGCGCTGAACTATAGGAGCTTAGGGCGACAAGCAATCCGATGAACCAGCTAACACCACCCTGGCAGCATCCGGCTTTCGATCCGCCGAGCAACCCACAGATCCGAATATGGCGGTACATGGATTTTACTCAGCTGGTGAGCATGCTTGAGGAAAGGGGCTTGCTTTTCACCCGCGGCGATCTCCTGGAGGACAAGTTCGAAGGAACCATGTCACGCCCGACTTACAAGTTTCTCAAAGAGCACGCTCAAGACCCCGAACAGCACGCGGGTTTACTGCGATTAACCAAAGCTTGGAGCTACGTTAATTGCTGGCACATGAGTGAGCATGAATCGGCTGCGATGTGGAAGGTGTATTCGACCGCAAAAGAGTCGATAAGTATTCAGTCCACCTACCTGCGGCTGCGTGCTGCCTTGGACAACGACGTCCACATCGGAGAAATCAAGTACATTTATTACGATCTCGAAAAAATTCCTGCGAATAACACATTCTTCTCCCTGATGTACAAGCGGCGGTCATTTGATTATGAACGAGAGCTCAGAGCAGTTTGGAGTGCCCTGCATAAAGTAGCTGAAGCCGGGCCTGCGGTCGCGTCGGGTCTCGAATTCCGACCAGCTGAGGAACCCGCGATTTGGAAAAAGGTAAATCTTGAGGAACTGATTGAGAATGTTTACGTGTCCCCGACCGCTCAGCCGTGGTTCCCAGCTCTCGTAAAGAAGGTACTTAGCCGATATGAGCTAAGCGTACCGGTGTGCCAGTCGGATCTCGCAGCTCAGCCACTGTCGTAAACAGCCGTATAATTTAAAAATGCTCAAGAGCGAGGTTATCTTCTCGGTCTGGGAATCAACCGACGTCGGCTACGAAGCCCGTGCCGTCGGCCATTCCATCTTCGCGCAGGCCGACACGCTGGAAGAGCTTAGATCGAAAGTCGAGGATGCAGTTAAGTGCCATTTTGGCGAGGAAGCCGCGCCAAGAGCAATCCGCCTCATTGAAGCAAACAGGAAATTTGGTTTTGGTTCGGCCAAAGGTGAATTCACCGTCCCGGATGACTTCAACGAATCCGATCCAGGGATTGAGGCAATGTTCTATGATGGCGAGCTCTTCCCTCGCAAAGATGCTTCCGATAAATGAGAAATATTGCTCAATCCGGAACTTTTCAATCCGGAACTATTCAAGCCGGGTAATCTGGTAAATTCTTTATTCCGCATCCTCTATCCTTTAAGCTCACCGCTCGCTGCTCACCGCTTCGAGCTAACAGCTAAAAGCCAGGAGCTAAAAGCTTGTCCCGTCCCAAACCACTTGTTCTCATCATCCTCGACGGCTGGGGATACCGCGCCGAAACTAAAGCTAACGCCATCGCCCTCGCGCGCAAGCCGACCTACGACCGCCTGCTGCGTGAATATCCGAACACGCTGATTCAAACCAGCGGCCCCTACGTCGGACTGCCTGAAGGCCAGATGGGCAACAGCGAAGTCGGCCACCTGAACATCGGCGCCGGCCGCATCGTGCATATGGATTCAACCCGAATCGAATTGATGATCCAAAACGGCGAGTTCTTTCAGCATCCTGTCCTGCTCAACGCGATGAAGAATGCCCGCACGGGTGGCCGCCAGTTGCATCTTTTCGGCCTTGTCTCCGATGGCGGCGTGCACTCCTATCAAACTCATCTTCACGCGCTGTTGAAAATGGCAAAGCAGAACCAGGTCGAGCGTGTGTTCGTTCACGCTTTCATGGATGGCCGCGACACATTGCCCACAAACGGCGCGGGATACCTCGAGCAGCTTCAACAAGCCATGCGCGAGTACAACACCGGCAAGATCGCAAGCGTCAGCGGCCGCTACTACGCGATGGACCGCGATCGCCGTTGGGAGCGCATCGCCAAGGCTTACACCGCCATGGTTTTCGGGCAAGCCGAGGGCGGAGCGTACGCGGACGCGCTAAAAGGTGTGAAGGAGTCCTACAACAAAAACGTCACCGACGAATTTATCGTTCCTTTCGTCTGCACCGATGCAAAAGTCCAGCCACTCACCACCATTCGCGACGACGATTCCTGCATCTGCTTCAACTTCCGCGCCGATCGTGTTCGCCAGATCACTCGCGCGCTTACCCGTAACAGCGGATTGAATGACCAGCAAGGCCGGGATCTGCAGGGGGCTGAAGACCTCGACGCCACAATTCCCCGCGACCGCGTTCCCAAAGATCTGCATTACGTCTGCATGACGCAATACGACAAGAAGTTCAGTCTGCCCGTCGTGATTCCGCCGGAGTCGCTGAACAACATTCTTGCCAATGTGATGGGGCAAATGAATATGCGAAATCTGCGCGTAGCGGAAACCGAGAAATACGCGCATGTCACATACTTCTTCAACGGAGGCGTCGAGCAGCCATTCCCTGGCGAAGACCGGCAGCTCGTGCCCTCGCCAAAGGTCGCGACCTACGATCTGAAGCCTGAAATGAGCGCAGCGGGAATTGCCGACACTGTCGTTAAAGCGGTGGAAGACGCCACATTCGACGTAATCGTCGTGAATTTCGCGAATGCCGACATGGTCGGCCACTCCGGCAAACTCGAACCCACAATCAAAGCCGTGGAAACTGTTGACGCCTGTCTTGGGCGGATCGAATCCGCCGTTCGTGCGAAGGGCGGAGCGATGCTCATCACCGCCGATCATGGAAATGCCGAGATGATGGTTGATCCCGTCACAGGCGGCCCGCACACGTATCACACCACGAACCCAGTTCCCTTCATTGTGGTGGCAGAAAACTCGAGGCAGTTCACTCTTAAACCCGGCGGTTCCCTGCGCGACATTTCACCGACCATCTTAGGAATGCTCGGCCTCCCAGAACCAAAAGAAATGACCGGTTCCGATTTGCGAACAAAGCTCGGAAAGTAAAGCTCAATGCGAAAGCTTCTTGTCCTGACATCTCATCGCCTTGATTATTTCGTAGCGCCGACATGGTTTTCTGAAAAGCTGCGGAGCGAATTCCCCGCATTCGAAATCGTTCAGCAAAATACCTACGAGACTCTTGAGCGGGAAATCGTCGACGCAGAGGTCCTGTTTTGCACTTCACTTCGTCCGGAACAATTCCTGGCGGCCCGCAAGCTCAAGTGGATTCATTCTCAATCGGCAGCCGTGCACCAATTCATGTTTCCGAAGCTCGTGAACAGCAATGTGATCCTCACCAATTCCAGCGACGTTCACGGAGTAGTGGTCGCCGAACAAGTAATGGCAATGCTTTTCGCGCTCGCGCGGCTAATTCCGGCTGCCGTTCGCTTTCAGGAGCAACATGTTTGGGGACAGGAGGGAATGTGGCATTCTCGTCTGCGTCCTCGCGAACTTGAAGGAGCAACTCTGGGCCTTGTCGGCCTGGGCAGCATAGGACGAAATGTCGCACAACGAGCATCCGTTTTAGGGATGCGAGTGATTGCAGTTCGTGAGAATCCAGAAAAACCGAAGCCGCAGTTCGTAGAAGAAGTACTTCCCGCTTCGAAGCTGCTTGATCTGTTGGCCCGATCAGACTACGTAGTGCTTTCGACCCCTGTGACGCCGCAAACCACGGGGATGATCGGCCGAAGAGAATTGGCTGCCATGAAGCCGGATGCTTGCTTGCTCAACGTCGGTCGCGGTCCGCTGATCGTTGAATCGGACCTGATCGAAGCGCTGCGCGGCAGGACAATCGGCGCAGCCGCTCTGGATGTTTTCGACGAAGAACCGCTGCCATCCACTTCCCCGTTGTGGGCGCTGGAAAATCTGCTCATCACGCCGCACACCGGGGGCATGAGTACCAAAATGTGGGAACGGCACTATGCATACTTCTCGGACAACCTGCGTCGATATCTGGTAGGCCAGCTCCTGCTCGGGCTTGTCGACAAGCAGCGCGGCTACTGACCGCCGTAACTTCAACTCCGCCGAAAGCCCCCCTGACGCGTGCTAGACTCCGAGTAAAAGCAGATGCGCATTCTCACCCGCTACATTCTTCGTGAGGTCACGTCGCATGCGCTTATCGGCGCGGCAATCTTCACTTTCGTGATTTATACGAAGGAACTCGGGCAAATTCTTGAGCTTGTGGTTCGCAATAGCGCTCCACTCCCTAGCGCAATAGAGCTTTTTCTGCTCATCATTCCGGAAGCGCTCACGATTACGATTCCCGCCGGAGTACTGATTGGTATTTTGATCGGCCTGAGCCGGCTGGCCGCTGACAGCGAAATTACGGCGATGAAAGCCAGCGGTGTCGGAATCTGGACTTTCCTGCGTATCTTGTCGATTTTCTTTCTCGCAGCATGGCTGCTGGCCCTCGGCAATAGCCTGTATCTTGCGCCGCGAGCGCAACAGGCCCTCAATCGTCTTCAGGAAAAATTGAAAGGGTCACAGGTCTCATTCGAAATTCAGCCGCGAGTTTTTTATGAGGGTTTTCCGCAGCGTGTACTCTACGTGCACGACATAAAAAGCGCTCAGGGTGCGGCGATCTGGAAAGGCGTTTTTCTCGCCGACATCAGCAACCCCTCAGCGCCCCGGGTCACACTTGCGGAAAAAGGAATTCTGGTCAGCGAAGGGAAAAACACGCTTCATCTTCATCTCGTGAACGGATCGTCGCACGAGACCGATCCTTCGACGCCGGATAAATATCAGATCTCCACGTTTGCCGAAACTGACCTCCCCATCACTCTTCCTGACACAACCGCAGCCAAAGATCAGCCGCCTTCATCGATTTCAGAAGTTCCGACGTTCGCGCTGCCACAAATGGCCAGAGCCAAAGGGAAATCCCCGCTCTCGCGGTGGTACTGGATCGAATTCTATCGTCGCTTCGCGCTGCCGAGCGCCTGCATCGTGCTGGCGCTTGTCGGATTCCCGCTCGGTCTTTCGGCGAAAAAGGGCGGTAAGTCCGCCGGCTTCGTGCTTACGATTATTTTGGTTTTCGCGTACTACTTCCTTTCTCTGTTTGGCGTATCGCTGGCAAGGCAAGGCAAAGTGTCGCCCGCCCTCGGAGTCTGGATGGCAAACGTGGTATTCCTTGCTTGCGGCGCTTTGCTTCTGTGGCGCTCAGAACGGCGTCCGTTTGAAATTCCTTACTTAAAAGGCGGTTGGGCTTCGCTGAAAACCAGATTCCGCGGTGGAACCTTGCTTCTGCCAACCACTCCTTCTGAAAACGCCTTTGAACGCGCCGTCACCCGTAAGCGTGTATTCAGCGCCAGCTTTCCGATGTTGCTGGACGATTATCTTCTACGCGATTTCGTCATCAATTTCACCATGATCGTCGGGGCGCTTGTCGGCTTATCGCTCATTTTTACCGTGTTCGAGCTGCTGGGCGATATTCTTCGAAATCAGATTTCACCCTGGACGGTTGGAGAATACCTTCTCAACGTCACCCCTTATTTTCTCTACAACATTGCTCAGTACGGAGTGTTACTCACCATCTTGATCACGCTTGGCCTGATGCAACGCTACAACGAGGTCACGGCGCTAAAGGCGACTGGAGTGAGCATCTATCGCATCATCGTTCCCGTGCTCGTCGCCGGAGCATTGGTGGCGGGCGGGCTATTTCTCGCCGACGAATTCTACTTGCCGCATGCCAACAAACGGCAGGACGCGTTGCTCAACCGCATCAAGGGCCGGCCGCCCCAGACGTATTTGAATCCCTATCGCAAGTGGATTTTCGGCCAGCACTCCACGATTTATTACTATCAGGCTTTCGATTCTGATCGGAATGAGTTTGGAACCCTTTCCGTTTTCCAATTCAACCCCGCGACATTCCAGCTCACCAACCGAATCTATGCCGATCGCGCCCATTGGGCCGACAATCTGAACCGCTGGGTTTGTGAGCAGGGATGGGAGCGCTCCTTCCACGGCTCAGCGATTCAGGACTACCATCGCTATGACGTTTCGACGTTCGCGGCCATGTCCGAACCGCCGGCCTATTTCAAGAAAGAAGTGCGGCAATCGCTGGAGATGAATTACGAGCAGCTCAGCCGCTACATCCACGAGTTGCAGCAAAGTGGTTTCGAAGTAGTAAAGCTCAAAGTACAACTCCAGAAAAAAATCGCTTTCCCAGTGATCACATTTGTGATGGGTGTTCTTGCCATTCCGTTCGCGCTTTCCGCCGGGCGACGCGGAACCATGGCCGGCGTGGCAATCGCCATCGGAGTCGCTGTCGTCTACACGGTGATCTCGGGACTGTTTGAAGCCATGGGCAACATCAGCCAGCTTCCTCCCACTCTCGCCGCCTGGTCACCTGACATAATTTTTGCCCTGCTCGGCGGATACATGATTTTGAAAGTGCCTACCTGATGCGTGGGGCTGGCCTGCCCTGAGCGGAGTCGGGGCCCTCGCCAGCGATCTCGCCTGTTGCTCAGTGCATTTGAACCCTTCGCCTGTTCGCACTACCATTTCTTCATGCCAGTCGATATTGAAATTCCGACCTATGCGCCGATTCGCGCTCCGCGCGGCAATGCCATCTCCTGCAAAGGCTGGCAGCAGGAAGCCGCGATGCGCATGTTGATGAACAACCTCGATGAGGAGGTGGGCGAGCGCCCTCGTGACCTGGTTGTCTATGGCGGCACAGGTAAAGCTGCGCGCAATTGGGATTGTTATCACGCCATCGTACGTACCTTGAAGCAGCTTAACAACGATGAAACCTTGCTCGTTCAGTCGGGCAAGCCGGTCGGCGTATTTAAGACGCATGAATATTCGCCGCGGGTTCTCATCGCGAATTCCAATCTCGTTGGTCATTGGTCGAATTGGGAGAAGTTCAACGAACTGGAACGCGCCGGCCTCATGATGTACGGCCAAATGACGGCTGGCTCGTGGATCTACATTGGCTCTCAAGGCATCGTGCAGGGTACGTTCGAAACGTTCGCCGCTGCGGGCGAAAAACATTTTGGCGGCGATCTCTCAGGCAAACTGATCGTCAGCGGCGGTATGGGCGGCATGGGGGGTGCGCAGCCGCTGGCGGCGACCATGAACGGTGCGGCCTTCCTTGGAATCGATGTCGATCCCGAGCGTATCAAGAAACGACTCAAGACCGGCTACTGCGATTTCATGGTCAATACGCTGGACGAAGCTTTACGCATTCTCAAGAATGCGATTCGCAAAAAAGAAAACGTTTCTGTCGGTCTGATCGGAAATTGCGCGGACGTTATTCCTGAGCTGGCCGAACGAGGCGTCATTCCTGACATTCTGACGGACCAGACTTCAGCCCATGATCCGCTAAATGGCTATGTGCCGAACGGTATTCCGCTTGAAGAAGCGCTCCAGCTTCGCAAGCAGGACCCACGTGGATATGAAGAGCGATCTCTCGATGCTATTGCGCGCCACGTTGAAGGCATGTTGCGCCTGCAAAAAATGGGCTCGGTCACGTTTGATTACGGAAACAACATCCGCACATTCGCATTTCAGAATGGAGTAAAGAACGCTTACGACTTCCCCGGCTTCGTGCCTGCGTACATCCGTCCTCTTTTCTGTGAAGGTCGCGGTCCGTTCCGATGGGTTGCGCTTTCCGGCGAGCCATCCGATATTCACGTAACTGATGACCTGGTTCTCGAACTATTTCCCGAGAATCGCATTCTGCGCCGCTGGATCGATCTTGCGCGAAAGCGAATTAAGTTCCAGGGACTGCCCGCCCGAATCTGTTGGCTTGGATACGGCGAGCGTGCGCAATTCGGTCTGGCAATAAATGAGCTTGTAAAAAAAGGCAAGATCAAAGCGCCCATCGTGATGGGTCGTGATCATCTCGATTGCGGTTCAGTTGCTTCTCCATTCCGCGAAACGGAAAGTATGAAAGATGGCAGCGATGCGGTCGCTGACTGGCCCTTGCTTAATGCCCTGCTGAATACCGCGGCCGGCGCATCCTGGGTCTCAATTCATAACGGAGGCGGGGTCGGCATCGGCTATTCGCTCCACGCCGGTCAAGTGACCGTTGCCGATGGAACTGAAGCAATGGCCAAGAGAATCGAACGTGTGCTCACGACCGATCCGGGCATGGGAATCATTCGCCATGCGGATGCTGGATACGAAACCGCGAAACAGTTTGCAAACCAAAATGGCGTGACCGTACCGATGAATGCGGACCAGCATTGATTGTGGGGGAACGGGCGTCCACACCCGTTCATCGCCAAGACTCTGATGAAGACGCCAATAGGCAAAACTAAGTTTGCTCAACCAGTTCTGCTGACCAATATCCGTCAGTTGCTCACTCTGCGAACTGTGTCGGCAGATACTGGTCCCCGTCGCGGTCCAGCACTCAAGGAATTGGAGATCGTCGATGATGGTGCGGTGTTGTGCGTCGGTGGCAAGATCGTTTCCGTCGGAAAAACCAAAGAAGCCTTTCGCGATGGCTGGCTTAAAGCGAATCGCAAACGGGTTCTCGAGATCGACTGCTCAAACAGAGTTGTTCTTCCGGGGTTCGTCGATTCACACACTCATCCGGCATTCACTACTCCCAGGCTCGTTGACTTTGAAAAGCGAATCGCGGGCGCGACGTACGAAGAAATTGCCGAGGCTGGCGGCGGAATTTTAGCAAGCATCGAAAGTGTCCGCCGCGCCGCCCCTTTCGCGCTTGCTGAAAACATCCTGCTAGTGCTGCGAGAAATGCTGATTTATGGCACAACCACGGTCGAGGCAAAATCGGGTTACGGACTGTCCCTCGAGTCGGAACTGAAATCACTGCGCTCGATTCAGATCGCCGCGGCGAAGTGGCCCGGAACCGTCGTTTCCACTTTCCTCGGCGCACATGTCGTTCCATCCGAATTCAGGAATCGACCACAGGAATATGTTCGTCTGGTCTGCGAAGAAATGATTCCGCAGGCGGCCAAGCAAAACCTAGCCAAGTTTGTCGATGTATTCTGCGAGCCCGGCGCATTCAGCGAAAAAGATTCGCTGGAAATATTTTCGGCAGCTCGGAGTCATGGCCTGGGGATTCGCGCTCATGTGTCTCAGCTTAATCGCACACCGCTTGCTAAGCTGCTTTCAATGCAGCCAACATCGCTCGATCACGTTGACCACGTCGACGATGCAGACATTTCCCTGCTGGCGAAGAGCAACACCGTGGCAACCCTGGTTCCAGGAGCGAATCATTTTCTTGGCCTCTGCCATTATCCGCCCGCGCGAAAATTAATCGATGCGGGCGTTGCAGTCGCGTTGGCAACCGACTTCAATCCCGGGTCTTCGCCAACCACCAACATGCCGTTTGTGCTCTCACTTGCCTGTACGCAGATGAAAATGTCTCCTGCAGAAACCATCTCTGCGGCAACGATCAATGGCGCCTGGTCGCTGGGCTTGCAAGGAAATAAAGGATCGCTCGATCCTGGTAAAGACGCCGACATCGCAATTTTTGACGTGAGCGACTATCGCGAGATTCCGTACTGGGTCGCTGCCAACAAATGCGCAACTGTGCTAGTCAATGGAGAGGTCATTCAACCTCATCCTTGATGCATCGCCTAACGCGGGCAGTTTCATCGGACTCTTTCAAAAGAACGTAGAGCAGGAGAAAAGCGGTGTTCTCCAAATGCAGTGCCATTGGAGCAAAATTCGGCTCGTTGTTATAATCAGTGGGCAGTAACCACTCACCGCATCGCAATTCATATCCCGCAAAGCTTCCGGCGAACTTAGCTCAGCGAAGCCGGCGGAAAGTGGCCAGGTAGCTCAGGTGGTAGAGCGCAGCCCTGAAAAGGCTGGCGTCGGCGGTTCAACTCCGTCCCTGGCCACCACAATCTAAAGGCGTTATCGCTAAACCTCGATTGTGGTGTTGGGTGCAATGGGTGCAGTTTCACTGTACCGTCACCGTAATCAGCTCGCCCAAACGGTCAGCAACTTTCCTCTGACTTTCTGGCACGAACTGCGCGTACCAGTCCAGAGTTGTCGATGCTCGCGAATGTCGCATCTGCGCCTGGGCATCTTTGATGTCGGCCTTCACGTATTTAACTAGCCACGTGCCGAACGATCTGCGCAGCACCAGCCAATTAACCCAAGGAATGCCGAGCGTCTCGGCCGCCGGTTTTATGTGACGACTGAGAATGTTGTTATCCCGCATGGGAGATCCCGTCCTTACGGATTGAAATACGAAATCCGTAGGTTCGCAGGACTTCACGACGCGGTACTTGCGAACGGACCTACCGGCGCGAACGTGCACGATCATTGACTTAAGCGCCTCGATTCGCCTGATAACGGCTGCAGGAACCGGAACAGTGGTGCAGGAAGCTTCAGTTTTTGGCTTGTATAAGTCACCGCGACAATAGCGCTCGTCAACAGTGATTGCATCTTCGTGAATATCGTTCCACCTTAATCCGACCAATTCGCTGACGCGCAGCCCAGAACAAAGCGCCACGTAAACCATCGTAGCGTAGGGTTCGGCGATGAGCGCCAGTAGTTGCTCCACCTGCTCTGGCCGAAGGAATGGTTTGTGGTGGTTTTTTTGGGCAAGACCACACGGCAGTTCGATCTCGTCCATGGGGTTGCCGACAATCATTCGATACTTGATTGCCGAACGCATGATCGCTTTCATGACATCACGGAGCTTGGCAACTGACTCACGAGAGAGCGACCGGAGTTTTGGATCCTGCGGAATCCCAGTAAAGAAATCCTGCAGAACCAGTGGGCTAATATCCCGCAGACGGAATTTTCCGAAGCGCGGTATTAAATGGTTTTCGACGACACCCAGGTAGCGCGCCTTCGTAGGCGCGGCCTTGGTCGTCCGCAAAAGGTCGTACTTCAGGTACTTGTTGCGCACAAAATCCTCAAACATCGAAGAGGAACCGACGGGCTGAAGTCCCTGGTTGATCCGAGAGAGGTATAACTCCGCTTCCTGCTGTGCCTGGCGAAAAGTCTTTTTGTCAGACAAGAGCCGGACGCGCTTGTTACGGCGGACAAACTCTCCGTTTTCGATAACATCTTCACGGACCCGAATCGTCCACCAGCCACCATGCTTCTTGGGATTTGGTTTCTGAAATCTCCGACACGCCATTTTCTCCATCTCCTGTGGTGAAAAAGTGCCGTCGGTGTTCGCCGGAGGCTTTATACCACAAGAGAGGTTGTGCACGGTGGTGGACATGGAATCGCTGTCAGTAGATCAGTTTTCTCCGCATGGCCATGGCTACAGCATGAGGAGCGTTGTCCGCTCCAAGCCGGCGGAGAGCCCGGAAGGAAAGCATTCTTACAGTAGAAAAGCTTATGTGTAGATCCCGCGCTATATCTCTCGTGCCCATTCCATCAGCACGGCGTTGTAATATTTGAAGCTCGCGTCGAGATGGGCGTAGGTTGGTCACCTGCGCCTCCGCCCCGCCAGCGCTACACCGATGTCTGTTAGCGTCGAAAATGCCGCCCAGACTACCAGAAAGAACAAGATCGGATGATTAGCCGCCCAAATCCACATAGCTCATTTCTCCCTCTCAAATAGGATGCAGTGCTTCTCTCCGTCCTCGAATGTGTTAGTCAGTCCCGCACACATAGTGCGATTCGTGGGTTATCAGCGCATACTCGCCCTTTAGCTCGACTTCAGTTGAACCCTGAATGCACGATGATGTAGTGAATCCAGTGTTAGGCGGTTGGCCGTGAGCTCGCTTGATTTTCTTTTCAACGGCATCGAGTTTGGCCTGGGCCGCATCCACTTCTTCGCGGGCCGCCGTGATTTCCTTGAACTCGGCGTCCGACAATTTTTCCACCTTAAAGCTCGACGAGATTTGCGTGGCGAAGAACTACTCCAATGATTATTTTCAACATATTGACTCCTGTTACTTGCTCTTGGTTGGGCGATCCGTCACTTTTTTATGCGCCCGTCTCCGTGAACTATCACGGTATCCCTCCAATTAGCCTGTTGATAAGATGGGGCATTTGTCTCCAACATTTCTGCAACATCACCAGCTACGCCATATTTACTGATTCCGCAACTAATCCATTGATCGCGTAGTGCATCCTCATATGCATCTGCGCAGTAGCCCACGCTTGATCGTGAAATCTCCCAGTACATATGGCGTGATTCGGCGTCTCGCTTTAGCCGATCCACCTGCTCTGGCCCTGCGCACCCCGCTACGACCAAAACTGCTGCGATCAAAATTGTCAGTTTCATTTCGCCTCCTTGCGCTCCTCGGCTTCATAATGCACCGTATTGTGTTCTCCGGCTCTGATACGGTGCCTACAGGCCCGGACGATCAAAGCTATAGGTTGTGTGATGCGCCCGATTGAATTCACTGAGACACTGCTTAAGATTGCGTTCGTACTCTGGCTCATTGGTGAATGGCCGCTTAGAAGCGCAATCACTAGAATCGCGAGCAGCCGTGTCGAGCGTGACCGTTGGCTTTCCTTCGTCAATTTGGCCTCCTTTCTGCTCGATGTTCTGAGCGAATGAATTCAGTCCTTGCGCTCCTCGGGAACCGACGGAAGAGGACGCCAATGGGTTATCTCATTCTTCCTCCAACCTTCGGTCGCGCTAAATCCTACTTTCGGGTGAAAATATGACTTTATAACGTCACCAATCATTTCTCCGTCGTCGTCAAGGCCATATACCGATGCTAGGTAAAAACCTTCACGATTATTTACCTGACGAGTTCCGCAAATGAAAGTGGATCACAGGTCACCATATGACGCAAGGTTTCAGTAAACAGGTCGCGGTTCTTTCTCCGGTTAAAGCGGAACTCCATCTCCGCCAGATATCGCGAAAGGTGCTTGGCCGAAACCTTATGCCACGATCCCACGATGCCACGCTTGAGCAGCGAGAACGCCGATTCGACCGTGTTGGTATGAACGTCGCCTTCGACGTAGACGCCAGCCGAGTGCTTGATGGTTTTGTGCTTCGACCGCATGTTCCCGAACAAGGGAGGCGCGGCATCATCAAGCGCACGAGGGTAGCTGCTGGAATCGTCCGTGATGATGACTTCCACGTTCCCACTGACGTGTTCTTGAACGAACTTTGCCAGCGTCCCACTTTTGACATCCTCGACATGGAAGAACCGCAGATCGCCGTTTCGCTGTCGAATGCCGAGCACGATGTCTTTGTCGGTTCCACGTCCACGCTTCCCGCCCTTTTCGACTCCGCCAACGTAGGTTTCATCCAGTTCAACCGTGCCAGTCAGTGGCGGACGTTCAGCGGTCGCCATAGCAAACCGAATGCGATGGCAGAGAAACCACGCAGTCTTGTAGCTCACGCCGATGGTTCGCTTGAGTTGATTCGCAGACATACCCTTCCGGGCCTCACAGAGCAACAGGACGGCGAGAAACCATGTCTCCAAGGGCAACTTCGTGTCTCCGAAGATCGTGCCCGTAGTGACGCGAAATTCGTAGTGACAGGCATAGCAGATCAAGATTGCGCCTCGCCGCGAGACTTCACCTTGGCATCTGATACACTTCGGGGCGATGGGCCAGCGCAAACGTTCAAGCAAATCCCGGCAACAATCTTCATCGGAGAAACGCGACATGAGATCACGCAGAGTCATTCCAGTTACCACCAAAAAGCTAGTCGCAGAGATCAAGAAACGGTTGAAAAAGAAGGCGGCTTCTCGTACCGCCTCTGCCGGGGATTAGCCGGACGCTCCGTTCGCACGGAGTTGCACGGACGGAGCCTATCCAGCCTTCTCAAAGCCTTCGCACTGGCAATATTCCCCGTCGTTCCCTTGAGGCAGCCTGCCTGTACTAAAGTGCCCGCCGCATCCCGTTGCTCCAATATGCAGAGTGACGGAGTGTCCGCAGCGTTTGCATTCACTGCTTGCGATGGCAGCTTTGCGCGTTGCGGGGTTATCCTCTGCGGTCGGACTCAGCATATTCCGCGCTATAGCCGTCTCAGGGAAAGGGACAGATTCACGACTCCCGCAGGTTCTGGCGTGTTGTTTTTGATGGCGTGGACATACAGGGTTTCCACAGACATCGCAGCGATATACCGTTTGGTGCCAGCGTCCACGCCGTCCTTCCGACCACGCCCCGATTGGCCCTTCATTGCAGGGAATACAGACGCCAGATTTGCTTTTGCTAAATTGCGAGAGCGGCAGGCTTGGAGTTTTCATGGCTAACCGTCCTTGGGCAGTAAGGCGCTGCCGCTTAACTTCCATATCAAATGCCTCTTTGAGCGTGAACACCGTACCGCATTGGGTACAGCGAAGCCGGACAGCAAATTCTGCCGAGCCGTCAAGATGCTCCGTATGGATACTTCGGCAGTGCGGGCAGATGCTTTTCCATTTCTCATACATCGGGTGTTGATTGAAGGAAGGCGCGGGTTCAGGAGTCTGCTGCTTTCCCCTTCCGCCAACCCATCGCAACGGCTTCTGATTGGGGATCGCATATCCCACGGCGCGGGTCGTATCGTTCAGCGGGATGTCACAATTCGCGCACTTTTCTTCGGTGTTGTAATCGCTCTCCATCACGAACTCGCCATCGTTTGGAATGAAATCGTGGTGTCGCGCACAAGCGAGAGAGCAGAAGTAAAACGAGCAGTTCTTGACGGTGACAACTTTGAAAGCTTGCATCTTTGTTTCCTCCTACCCGCTAATCAGGCGGGTTTTGATTTAACGCAAGATCAGCATAGCAAGTGGAATAAAACTTGTCAAGTAAATAATCATGAAAACCTTACCACCGCCACCCTGAATTAACCATTGCCGCGCTGGGCTGGGAGCAGGCGAGTCCACGCTGGCCGGTGGTTCACAATAATTGCAACCATCGCCGTCGCATTCCGGGCATGATTCTTGCCGCTCCCATTTTGGTTGGTCGCTCATGGTTTATTGCTCCCTCGATTCACATAACAAATGCCCTCTTTCGTACTCGGCTACAATCGCCGCAGCCGGAATATGTTCACGGGTCCAAAACTGCCACCCGTCTGCT